>JAEWQP010000002.1 GCA_023399155.1 Verrucomicrobiota bacterium
ACCGCGCCTGTCAGGCTCTCAAACGAATCCGGCGAAAACGCCGACGTCCCCAACTCATCGCTGCCTTCTTCGCCCAAGCCGAACTGTTTTGAATCAATCGTCACTTCTATGGGTAAGTGTCAATAGGGCAACGAAGAGGAGCCAGAGAGAAAGAAGCCACCGGGCATGCAGTCGCTTGATCGGTTCTAGGCGTCGCGACAAAGCGAATGCAGCCGCGACTCCAGCCAGCACGAGAACGCCCAGAAAATCGGCATAGCGGGAGGGCACGACAACTTCGAGACTCGCCTGGCCACCGCGACTCCATGCGAGCGCTGCGGCCATGCCCAGCCCCCAGATTCCCAGAAGGATCACGCCGTCGGGAAGGCATTCGAGCTGCGATCGCAAGGTGCGGAGCACGAGTGCCGCTGTGAGCGGGAGGCATACGACAGCTGCTGCAAGCGGCGAGCCCACGTGCGGCCAGGCGAGTATTCGTGCGAGCGCGACAACGAGGTCGACAGGGCCTTCAGCGCGAAGCTCGGCATGGGCCGGGACGGACGTCCACAAGACGGCCGTCTGAATGAGGAGCAGGCCCGCCATGATCCAGTCTTCGGGCCGGTTCCTTCGCCCGTTCATCGACGTGATGCACAGCCAACAGAGGATCGCCGGGGCGGCCAACATGCCGGGAGCCATCGCGAACTGGCTCACGGCGGCCGCTGCATAGCCGAATCTCCGGCGCGCCGATCCCGGCTGTCCGGTGGCCAGTGCGTGAAACGCGACGGCGACCAGGATGATCGAGAATGCGACCTGGGTTTGAAAACCGCAGAGGGCATTTTCCCACGCCAGAAGGGGCGAGATAAGCAGGAGGGCAGCGACTACGATCACCCAGCGTTCGCCGCGAGTTCGACCCTCGATGAGAACGCGGACGACCATGGCGACAGCCAGTCCGCGAAGCGCGGTCCCCACCAGGATCTGGACCAGTGGATCCCACCCTCCACTCGCGCGAAATGCGGCAAGGTCAAGCAGACGTGTCAGGAGGATGCGGTGTTCATTGTGCGGCGCGAGCAGATCGAGCATGCGAAGCCCACCGTCCATAAAGCGCGGATACAGAAAGGCGCCCTCCGCGCCCCATTGATCGGCGTAGGGAATGTCGGTGGCGGCACCCGCAACCATGATCAGATGCATCGCCGTGCTCAGAACGAATGCCCACAGCACGACGAGGCGCGCGTGCGTGTCGTTCGGATCGGTGCTGCGCAGGCTGGGGATCATTGCTCGTCCGAGAGATTCTCGGGTGCGCCCCAGTTCATCTCACCGCGCCTTGGTAGCACGGGAGCCAGGAGATCGGCGATCGGCGTCCAGGGCAACTCGGTGAGATCCGTGAGGGAATCGCCGTCCGCCTGACGGAAAAGAAGGGCGTCGGCCCTGCGCTGGGTCTGACGCACGAGCTGGACCGGATACGACCGAAGCAGACGGGTGAACGGCTCGTCGGGATTCTTCTGGACGTGGATCGCCCACGATCGGAGGGGCTCAGGTTCCGACGAGTCAACTCCGGTGGGCGACATCCACGCCTCACGGAGAGCGACGACAGCCTCTGGCACCGCCAGCTCGGCGCTGCTGGTGTTCCGATCGTTGAGGACGGGAAAGGCCGAAAGAAACGTGAGGGTCGGGACCTCCGTGTTGGCGCTCTCAGAGCCAAAGCGGACATCGCCCATCCACCACCACCTGGCAAACGCGGCGATGCCTCTGTCATCAGCGTGCGCCGTTTCCGCCTCGAGGCGTGCGAGAACCTCGTGGCTGATCTGTCCGAAAACGTCACCGCGCCAGATCGGCGAGGTGATGAATCCCGGGTTAAGACGGACTTCGCGCGCAAGAGCGACAGCGTCCGGTACGCCGTTGGACGCAGCTGCCAGAGCGATCCCGAACCACAATCCCGTGCGCCGCGGATAGATGGAGGCCGCGCGCTCGAAGGAATGGAGTGCCTGCGTGGGCTCACCCTCGTGGAGCGCGAGCCAGCCGAGGTTGAGCCAGGGATAGTCCTGGAATGGAAGGACCTCGAGCGAGTCCTGCCAGGCTCGCCGCGCCTCGGCGCGGAGGGCCCGCGCCGATTCCGGCGGAAGCCGCAGGGCCGCGCCCGCGAGCGCGCGTCCGAGATGATTATGGTAGAGGGGATGCCACGGTGCGAGTTCCGTCGCCGCGCGTAGTTGCTTGATGAAGACGTCCGGCTGCGCGGAGTCGTTTGCACGCCATGCCGCGGCAAACGCCGCACGGGCGCGCCACGCCGGGGCCAGCACAGCCACGCTTGCGAGCACGGCGAGCACACAGGCCGCGGTTCCGAGGACGTTTGGCCGGCTGCCTCGCGTACCCGCATCGCCGGTCTCCGCCGACGCTTCCGCCATCAGGACGGCGGTCGCGAGCGCCAGCACGACCGCGATCAACGGCACGTCCAGCTGGTAGTCCGTCAACCACAGCACGCCGTAGCCCCCGAGCAGGATGAGTGCGGCGATTGCTTCAGCCGAGGGTGTCCGGCGCGCTTTCCACAGCCGCCATTTCATGAAACCCCCTGCAATCGCGAGCAGAGCGAGTCCGATGAAACCGGTGTCGACGCACCACTGCAGCGGGCCACAATGGAGCTGGAAGGAGTTCTCCAGGCTGCCGGGAATGTCGACGCGGTATTCGGGATAGTGGTACGGCGTCACTCCGGGACCGACGCCGGTCCAGGGATGGGCCGCGGCGATCCTGGCGCCGGTGTGCATGAAGCCGAGGCGTTGTTGCTCACTTTCACCGATCGCGAACGCAGAGGCGGGATCGAGGGCGATCTGGCGAAGCCGCGGGTTTGTCAGGATCGCGGCTGCAGCGATGACAAGTAGGACGGGGACTCCGAGCGCAAGCGCCCGCCCCGACCAGGCGCGGCGGCAGGCAAGCGCCGCCGTCCCGATGATGACGGCGGCGATCAGCCCGAGCACTGCTCCACGGCTGCCTGCGCTCAGGAAGAGGACAAATCCCAGACCCGTGGATACGCCCCAGAGCAGGCGTTCGGGTCTGCGCGAGCGCGACACGAGCAGCACCGATACCGGGAGCATCAGCAGTGCAAGGCCCCCGTTGTAGTTCCAATGGCCCAATGGGTGCGGATTGCGGGCCGTGAAAAACCAATGCAGGACGCCGGTGTCCGGGGCCTCGGAAAACCACGTCAACAGGCTCCAGGCCGCGAGCACCGTGAGGATCGCGCCTACGACGCGCACGGCGATGAGTCTCATCCGTGGCGATCCGCCCAGCCACGCCTCTGCGAGGAATGGCAGCATGAGAAGCGGCGTGGCGAGCACCAGGCCGGCCTCGAGCGCAGCGCGCCAGTGCGCGCTGGCGACGACCGAGAGCGCGAGCGCGGTCAAGAGCGGTAGCGACACCCACCACGCACTTCGCAGGCCCGTGCGGCCCCGCGCCATCGACCACGCGCACCAGAACCACGGGGCGAGCAGTCCCGCCTGCAGGTAGAAGGCCCACGGCCAGGCATAGATGCGCGTGGCACCCCGGGAGACGAGGGTGACGGCGATCGTGACCGACAGCCAGAATCCGAGGAGAAGGAAAGCGATGGGGCGATCCCAGCGTGCGAGGCGGTCCGAATTCATGGAGACTATGTGGCGAGGTTCGGCGGCACGTTCTGGTTGACCCGCCAAGCGCCGGTTAGAGGGGAAACGCATTGCCCGAAGTTGCGCGGGGTCATCGAGAGGTATTCAATGCCTCCCTACTCCGGCGCGCGCCAGTGCAGAAGGGTGAACAACATGATCTGGAAATCGAAGGCGAGCGACCAGTTTTCGATGTAGTGGATATCATGCTGCAGCCGGCGCTCCAGGTCGGAATCGCCACGGCAGCCGCGCACTTGAGCCCAACCGGTCATGCCAGGCTTGACGAGGTGGCGCGGCAGGTAGTGCGCGATCTGGCGCGCCAGCGAGTCGACGTGATACGGACGCTCGGGGCGCGGGCCGATCAGGCTCATGTCGCCGCGGAGCACATTCCAGAACTGAGGGATCTCATCGATATTCCAGCGGCGCAGCACGCGCCCGGCGCGAAGCACGCGCGGGTCGGCGGCGGTCGTGCTTTGCCGTGCATCGTCCTCGATCTCGGCACCGACGTGCATGGTGCGGAGCTTGTACATCGTGAACGGCCGATGCTCGGCCCCGATGCGCGTCTGGCGAAACAACACCGGGCCCAGAGACTCGCGGCGCACGAGCAGTGCGCCGGCGAGCATGAACGGCAGGCCGAGCATGAGGCCGACCAGTGCGCCGACGACATCGACCGCACGCTTCGCCACGCGGTTGAACAGCGATCGGATGGCGAGCTGGCCCACGCCGAGGACCGGGATGCCGCCGTGCGACTCGAGCTGGAGATTCGAGACAAACAACTCGAACGCCGCCGGAATGACCTTCCATTCCACGTACCGTTGTTCGCACGCCGCCATGGCCCGCGTGAGGATGTCGCGCGGAATGTCCAGCGTCGCGGCAACGACGATGTCGATCCGGTGGCGGTCGAGCGCGACCTCGAGCGAGTCGAAGGAACCCAGCTGCAGCCTCGCCGGCACGCCCGCGCGCGTGGGATTCTCACCAGGCAGCGCGACGAACCCGACGACGCGGAACGGATGTGCCTGACTGGCGGCCACCTCGATGGCGAACTCGAGGGCGCGCGTCTCGCAGCCGAGGACGAGCACGCGACGCTTCACGCGCTCGAGCAGACGCGTGCGGGTGAGCGTGAGGTAGACGAGATTGCGCCACGCGTAGAGGAAGAGCAGGGTGGTGCCGAACGCGACCAGCGCGAGCAGGCGGGAGATCGGCGGGTCGAACTTGAGCACGAGCGACAGGCCGAGGTAGGCCGCCAGCCAGAACGTCATGCCCTTGATGATCAGCACGAGGCTGTGCACGCGCCGCAGCAACAGGCGCGGGTCGTACAATCCGAGATAGGCAAATGTCGCCATGAGCAGGACGACGCCCAGCTGCAGGAGCGGCAGGTAGCGCGCGAGCGTGGCATCCGGCACCGCCACGCCGAGGTCCGCGATCGGCGTGTGAAAGCGCATCAGGTAGCCCGCGATCAGCCCGGCCGTGGCGCAGGCGAGATCGCCGGCGAGGAGGATGGACGGAAGGACGACCTCGCGCAGCCGATGGGTGTGTCGTGCTGCCGGGGCCGGCGGGGAATCCTGGGCGGGCTTTGTCGCCATGAACACGTGCGAGCCTACGCAGACGGCCGATCGACTCGATGACAAACCCCAACAGGTCCTTGAGGATGGTCGCCCGCGGGCCGGCTCATCAGGGTGTGCGCAGGCGTTGCCTCAATCGGACTCCTGCAGTTCGTGCATTCCCTGCAAGAATCCCCAGACACCACACGGTGGAACCCGACCTCCCGCCTTCGCGACATGCACCACGGCGTGGCGGCTGTGCTCAGGGTCCGCCGAAGCCGACGGCGTAGGCGGTCGGGCGGGTTGTCGTTGCGCGAGAGCGAAAGCGGGCCCAGAGGTCGCGCTCCACCTTCGCGGATGGCACGAGCCCGCGTCAGCCGCCGTCCCGGCGCCGCCAGACGTGGATTTCACAGGCATTGATGTCCGGATGCCATCGGACGTCGTCGTCCCAGAAATACATCGAGCGGCCGGCGGGGGCGATGTCGACGAGGCCCACGAGGGTGTAATCCTTCCGGGTGTAATCCTGGAACCAGCGGAAGATGTCGCGCGGCGAGTCCGGGCGGAGCAGCCACGACGTGGTCACACCGACGAAGACAAGGTACTGTGGCTTCGCCGCCGTGATTTCCCGGATCATCTCCCGCTGCATCTCGGCAGCGAAGGCGTGCGGCTCCATCATCCCGTAGGTGTAGATGTGGCCGGTCGCGGACCGGCGCTGCGCCAGGAAATAGAGTTGCGGCTCGGAGCCGATGACCGCGAGGGTTGCGTCCGGCGCGCTGTGCGTGCGGATGTAGTCGGCGATTGCGGGCGACTCGGGGAAGGGATTGATCCCGTAGACGGCTCGGGACGCCAGGCCCGGCTCCAGGATGAAGAGAAACGACCGCTGCGCCCAGACGGGCCAGGCCACGCACGCGGTGGCAAGGAACCCGGCCACGACTGCGGCGGCGCCGGGGCGGACCCACCGCGTGAGCCCCGTGCCGAGCGCCTGGACGGCCGCCCCGGCCAGGACCGCGATCACGGGAAGCATCACGATGAAGTAGTGACTCCTGAAATACAGTCCAGGGCAGACGGCGAGGAAGGAAACCACGAGCCAGCCGATGAGGATTGCCGCCCGCGGACGCAGCGCGCGATGCCAGGCGAGGGCGGAAAGTCCCACCGCGGCGAGCGCCCAGATGGGCGCCCCATGCGAGATGACACGGCCGATCATCGTGCGAAACACGGATACACCCTCGGTGAGTGTGAGAAGCGACGCATACTCGCGGGCATAGACGACCGTCCAGAACCAGAAGCGGTCGAACACGCCCGCAGCCAGGAGCCAGGCGCAGATGAGTGCGTAGGGCAGGACGGCTCCGCCGACGAATGCCAGTCCATGCCACAGCGCGCCGCGCCAGCGTGGGCTGGCTCCGCGCGCCCCATGCCAGAGCGCGAGACCGGCGCCGAGCGGCAGGAAGAGCGCCCCGGGCTGCTTCATCAGGAACCCAAGCCCGAAAAGCACGCCGGCCAGGGCCGTGCGCAAGCGGCCGGGTGCCTCGATCCCGACCAGGAGCAGGAGCCCGCCCAGGACCGGAAGGACGACAAAATGCGTGGCATGGCCGGCGAATCCGAGCACTGCAGGGCTGATCGAAAGGACGGCGTAGCTTCCTGCCGCGACGACGGCCGCGGACTCGCCCACCAGCTTTCGGGCAAGCAGGAAGACGAGCACGATTGTCGCGAGGTTCACCACCAGCAGGCCGCGGTGGACGCCTTCGGCGGTCTCGCCGAAGATGGCGAGAATGCCCGCATAGGCAATGTAGGTGCCCGGCAACTTCATGTTGTAGGCCGAGGCGTAGGCGGGTTCACCTTGCAGGATGAGCTGGCCCGCGTAGGCATACTCGCCTTCGTCGCGCTCAAGCGGGATCGAATCCAGGCGCAGCCGCACCCCCGTGGTGAAAAGCAGCACGCCCACGAGCGCGAGCCACGCCCAGCCTTTCGCCAGGCGGCTCCGCACGTTCACCGCCGCGCGCGGGGGCGGTGTTTCACTCTGGTGTTTCCGCTTCATTCCCGTCGGGTGCGATCCGCGCATGCACGGCCCTCACGACGCGTGGCCTCGCGGACCACCCAGATACGCCGGAGGTTTCAGACCGAGGCGTCGCGCTGCAAAAAAGCCCGCTGCCACGCGCAGGCACCCGAATCCATATTGCACGCTGCGGGTGAAATTGATCGAGGACGCCTCCGCGAAGTACTTGGTCGGGCAGCTCACCTCCGCCACCTGATAGCCCTTCCACACCGCCTGCGCGATCAGTTCGTTATCGAACACGAAGTCGTCGGAGCATCCGCTGAGGTCGAGGCTCTCGAGCAAGCGGCGCGAGTAGGCGCGATAACCCGTGTGGTACTCCGAAAGCTTGGCGCCGAGCAGAAGATTCTGGACGAGAGTCAGGCTGCGATTGGCGACGTATTTCCATACCGGCATGCCGCCTTGCAGGGCATGGCCGCCAAGGATCCGCGACCCGAGCACGAAGTCATAGAGCCCGTTTGCGATCATCACGGCCATGGCCGGAATCAGCCGGGGTGTGTACTGATAGTCCGGGTGGACCATCACCACGATGTCGGCGCCGGCCTCCAGCGCCAGCCGGTAGCACGTCTTCTGGTTGCCACCGTAGCCGAGGTTCTTCGCGTGCGTGTGCACCTGCACGCCGGGGATGCGGCCGGCAATCGCCGCGGTCTCATCCCGGCTGCAGTCGTCGACGATGATCACGGAGTCGACCACGCCTTGATCCATCACCTCACGGTAGGTTTGTTCCAGCGTGCGGGCGGCGTTGTACGCAGGCATCACCACGATCAACTTCTTGTCGCGGATCATGGTGTGTGCGGCGGGGTGGCAGTCACAATCGACCGAGCGCACGGGTATCGGCGGCCAAGTCAAGACCGATGCCGACGTCGACGAAAGCCAGGCCGGCGGATGCGCCGAGCCTTCCCGGGACCGCGTCTGGCGACTGCGACGAACCGGCGGTCCAGCGCGATGACGACTGATCCACGCGCGACCCCAGCGAGATCGATACCCCGTGGCCGCGTGTGCCCCACGCGACGAGGCTCTGCAGGCCGTTTTGAGCCACACCCGTCGGCAGGCCTGAGGTGGAACCGTGGCCCGCGGGAGGGATAATGTTCTAGCCTCGGGCCGGCCGGCGTGATGAATCGCGGCGTGGCTCTTCGGATTCCCAGACTGGCCTGGTGGCAATGGCTGCTGGCCGCACTGCTCGCGGTCGGCGCGGCGGCGGTCGGCTGGCTGGTGCTCAAGCACGTGGACTGGTCGCAGCTCCTCGCCGAGCTGAAGAGCCGACCGCTGCTGTTTTTTGCCGCATTCGCCGTGTTGCCGGCTTTCGGGGCCCCGATTTCGGTGTTCTATGTCGGCGCAGGAGCGGCCACGGCGGGCGAGAATCCGGCATTCCCACTTTCGATCGCGATTCTCGGATCGATGGCGTCGATGAGCGCGAATATCACGCTTTCCTATCTGCTGGCGCGGTGGGTCGTCCGTCCGCCGATCGAACGACTGGCACGACGACTTGGATACACGATCCCCCAGGTCCACAGCGATGACGTTTGGGTGATCACGCTTCTCCTGCGCATCACACCGGGCCCGCCGTTTTTCATGCAGCACTACCTGCTCGCGCTGGGACGCGTGCCCATGGGCGTCTACCTGCTCGTCTCGATCCCAGCCTGCGGCCTGATGGGAGCCGCGGTCGTCAGCGCCGCCGCCGGGCTCACGTCCGGAAGCATCGTCAACGTGATCGCGGGCGTCTTCTTTGTGACCGCGATCGTGATGGGCGTGCGCTTCGCCCGGAAAGCCCTGCAGCGTCGCGCGAAGATTCGCGTCGGCGAGAAGGGTGAAATCCTGCCCCAGGCGGAGGACGTCTCGCAGTCGGGTTGATCCACGATATGGCCGCGCGGGGCAACTATTCGATCCGTCAGTCGCAGCCCGCCCTTGTTCGCGAGGTCGAGGGCGGCACGCCGGTCGAATCGGTCGCTGCCTTCACGCAGCGCATCAAGGCGCTCCTCGAAACCGGGATCGCGCCTTGTTGGGTCCGCGGCGAGGTGTCCAATGTCCGGCACCAGGCCAGCGGCCATGTGTATTTCTCGCTCAAGGACGCGACGAGCCAGATCAGCTGTGTCATGTTTCGCGGCGATGTCGCGCGGTCGGGCGTGTCGGGTTTGCTGCGCGACGGGGCGCAGCTGATCGTGTTCGGTGAGATCAGCGTCTACGAGCCGCGAGGCAACTATCAGTTGCTCATCCGCGCCGCGATCGACGATGGGCTGGGGCGGCTGCAGCTCGAGTTTGAGCGCCTCAAGCAGCGGCTCGCGACGGAGGGACTTTTCGATCCGGCTCGAAAGAAACCGCTGCCGGCGCTGCCTGCCACCGTCGGCTTCATCACCTCGCCGACCGGGGCCGCAGTGCAGGATTTTATCCGCATTCTCAAGCGGCGCCGCTGGTGCGGGCGTCTGGTCGTGCTTCCGGCCAAGGTCCAGGGCGCCGGCGCGACCAGCGAGATGTTCGCCGCGCTCGAGCTCGCGCACGAGTTGACGGAATCAGATGCGGGACCGCATTTCGACCTGCTGGTGATCGGCCGCGGGGGTGGGAGCCTCGAAGATCTTTGGGCCTTCAACGAGGAGCCGCTCGTGCGCGCGGTCGCCGCCTCGCGCATCCCGATCATCGCAGCGGTCGGTCACGAGATCGATTTCACCCTGTGTGACTTTGCGGCGGACGTGCGCGCGGAGACACCGAGCGCGGCGGCAGAACTGATCAGCAGCGGTTTTCTCGATGGCGTCGAGCGGCTGCGGCAGGCGGGTGATGGCCTCGAGGATAGTGCGGCGAATTTTCTCCGCGCACGGCGCGATCAACTCGAGATCGCGCGTGGGCGCCTGGCGGTCGTTTCACCCAAGGCGCGTCTGGAGCGGGGACTCCTGCAGCTCGATGACGTCTCCAACCGGCTCGTCCATGTGGCCCAAGTCGATCTGCACCATCGCCGTCGCACCCTCGCGGAACTCGGCGGCCGGTTCGCCGCGGCCAGCCCGGTGCGGCGGCTTGAGCGCCTGGATGATCGGCTGACGGCAGTGGCGGCGCGATTGGCACGAGAACAGGAACTCGCCCTGGAGGCCAAGCGCACTCGCGTGGACACCCTGGCTGCACGCCTGGCCCAGCTCGATCCGGCGGCCGTTCTCCGACGCGGCTATACGGTCGTGCGGGACAGCGCAGGCCGTCCGCTGACGGCGCGATCGGAACTCACGCCGGGGCAGGCCGTGCGCGTGCAGTTTGGCGACGGTGAGGCCGGGATGACCGTGGACGATCCGGGTTCGGGTCGCACCTGAATGACCGGGATGGGCGGGTGAAAGTTCCCGAGGCCAATTGCGGGGAGGGCGCCCGCGCAAAATGCGCGAACCAGCTGGTCGCTGTTGCTGTCCGGTATATGTCTAGAACGACTCCATGAGCACCACGAGCGAGCCCAAAGCCCACGCACGGCGACGTCGCCTGCGACGATTCCTCATGGGGGCGGGCATTCTGGGCTTGGTCGTTGTCGGCACGCTGCCGTGGTGGCTGCCGGCGGCGCTCGTGCGCGTTGCCCGTTCTTACGGGATTTCCATCGACGCGTGGGAGGCTTCGGGATGGTCGACTGTCGAATACCGCGATATCCGGTATTCGACCGAAGGCGTCGCAGTCGAGATCGAGGGCGTGCAGGTGCCCCGCTTCCTCCTCGCCCCGGGGAGTCCCGCGCCGGGCAGCGACACGCCCGTGGTGATTCGGTCGGCGCGGGTGGAACTCAGATCGGGGCCTCGCCAGCCGGACCGACCCGAACCCGCGATGTCCGCGATCATCGATCAGATCGACGAGGTCTGGACCGTGCTGCGTCGCTGGCTTCCGGAGGCGCGTGCCGACGAGATCACAATCGCATCCGGGGACCTTACTTTCGTGCTCCGCGAGGTGCACTGGCGGCGCGATGCGATCGCGGGATCCGTGAGCGTCCCGGAACGCGAGATCGAGGCGGTTGTCTCGATCGATCGATCCGGTCCGGGCGCCTTTGCACTCGACGCGGATCTTGCAGAGCGTCGCGGTGCGGTGGATCTCGCAATCACGCCGCAGGCTGGCGGTGGGACCGGGGTTCGCGGCACCGTGACCTGGCGCGACATGCCGGTGGCGGTGGACGCCGTGTTTCCGGCCACGGGTATGCTTCCGGAGGACGCCACCCTGCACGCCGACGCGCTGTCTGTGCCCGCCTCCGACTTGGGGCTCGATGGCTACGGCCCGGTGGAGGGCTCGCTCAATGCCCGCTGGACGCGCCAGGCCTACGAGATGATCGTCGCGGCGCAGGCCGCGCCCCTGCCGGGATCGTCCTGGCCGGTGGCGCGGGTCGATGTGCGTGTATCCGGCGACCTCGAGCGTCTGCGGTTCGAAGGGATCGATCTGCGCGTGCCCGGACTTCAGGCGACGCTTTCCGAGCCGCTCGACGTGGTGCTCGACGGCCGCGTGCCGGAAGGATCGGCGGTTTTTTCGGTGGACGCCGACCTCACGACGCTTCCCTGGCTGGAGGCGCGCGGCCGTATCGCTGGAACGGTGACGGTGCAGCCGGATGAGGCGGGTGCGGCCCGCGTGGATCTCGACGTGCGTGGCGAGGAACTGGGCTGGCGCGAGCTCGAAGGTGCCTCGCTCGCCCTGGTCGGTCACTGGCGACAGTCGGAGCTCGTGCTCGAACGGGCCACGGTCGACCTCGGGCCGGACGCACGCTCGGAGCTGGCGCTGCGGTGGGACCTGGCGCAACGCATCCTGCACGACGCTTCCCTCCGCGCCGTGGTCCCGCCGTCGCTCCTGCGGGCGATCTCGGGCGACGCGCCTCCGATAGAACGCCTCGAGCTGACCGCCGAGGCGGAGGGTCCCTGGGAGCGCCTCGCGCATCGCGGGCGGGCAAACATCAGCGGACTCGAGTGGACACCCGGGCGAACGATTGCAGGCAATGTGGAATGGTCGGGCGAGGCCGCGTCGGCAGGCGTTCGCGGAGACATCGCTCTCGCCGGCGGCGGCTCGCTCCCATTTGCATTCGAAGTGGCGCAGCAGGACGATGGCTCGCTTTCCGGGACGATCGAGAGCATGCGTTGGATCGACGAGAACGGCGAGTGGTGGCGCCTGGATCAACCCGTGCCGGCGCGGTTTGCACCGGAGGCGGGCGAACTCACCTTCGGGCCGTGGAACGTCCTGGGCGAAGGCTTCCAACTGGCGGGCGACGCGCGCGTGCGCTGGCCGGCGGTGGGCAACGTCTCGCTCACCCTCACCGGTTTCGATGGCGCGCGCATCGGTGGTGTCCTACCCCAGCCGATACGTGCAGGTCGGATCGAGCGCCTCCATCTTGGCGCGACCTGGGACCATGGGCCGGCGCGCATCGACGGGAGCCTGCGCGCCGTCTACTCGCCGGTGGCTGGGACGGAGTTTGCGGTGGAGAGCGAATTCGTCACCCGGGGGGACACGCTCGCCTTCGGGTCGCTGCAGGTGCAGGATGCGAGTGGCGTGGTGTTGCGCGGGGTCGGGCAGCTTCCGCTCCGGGTCGCGGGTACCGAGGCGGGCTTCGATTTCGAACTGCTGCGCGAGGATCCGATCCAGCTCGAGCTGGCCTCGGAGCCCAATCCGGTTTTCTGGCAATCCATCGCCGACCTCACCGGTTGGACCATCGGCGATCCGAAGCTCTCGTGTCGATTGCACGGCTCCATTGCCGAACCTCGCGGCGAGCTGCGCGTCTCGGCGGCGATGCTGCGACCGCCGGCCGTCCGGCTGGCCAACGGCGGCCAGTTGCCCGAGCTTGCCGGGCTTGCCGCCACCGTGGCGGCCGACGACAGCGGTCTTGCCATCGTCGAAGGCATGGTCGCCATTGATTACCGGTGGGTGACGCTCAGCGGCCACGCTCCGTGGTCGGTGTGGCGGCAGTGGCGCGAGACCGGAGCGATCGACTGGCGTGCCGCAACCTTCAAGCTCGCCACCAACCCGCTGCCGATCGCAATCGCCTCCGGCGTGTTTCCGACCGAGCTCGCCCCGGAAGGCGAGGCTTCGATCGGTATCGCACACGAGCCGGGAGCCGGACTTTCCGGACGCGTGTGGCTGCACGGTGCGGCGTCGCGCCCGCTTGGCCCGCTTGGGTCGGTGCGCGACGTCAACAGCGAGCTCGAGTTTTCCGGCTACGAAGTCGCACTGACGCGTCTGGAGGGCCTTCTCGGCGGGCAGCCGGTGCGGGTGAAAGGCCAGGCTAATCTCGTGGACCCGAAACACAGCGAGTTCGCCCTGCACGTTCGAAGTTCACGCGTGCCACTGGTGCGGCGCTCGGGCCTGATCATTCGCACCGAGGTGGATCTGGAGCTTCGCCAGGAGGCCTCCGGGCCGGCGCGGGTGACCGGGCGGGTGGACTTCGGGCCGAGCGTATTCAGCGCGGACCTGCTTGAACTCATCCCGACCGGCGTGGATCAGCCCGACAAGCGCCCGCCCTATTTCAGCGTGGAGGAACCGCCTTTTTCCGAATGGCAGCTCGACGTTGCGGTCCATGGCGAGGCGTTCCTGCAAGTCAACACGCCGTTTTATCGCGACCTGCTCTCCGCGGATGCCCGGCTGGCGGGCACGCTCGGGGAGCCGCGCATCGAGGGCTGGGTCTGGGGTAGTGGCGGCGTGGTGACATTTCCGTTTGGCCGCATCCCGGTCGAGCAGGTGCTCGTGACGCTTTCGCGCGAGAACCCGTTCGAGCCGCAGCTGGTCATGAGCGGCTCCGGGCGCGTGATGGGCTATGACATCCGCATGGAGGCGAGCGGGCCGGCCTCGGAGCCGCGTCTGCTCTTCACAAGCGATCCGCCCCTGAGCTCGCAGCAGGTCTTCATGATGCTGAGCACCGGCGCGGTGCCGGACGATCCGCGCAGCGGCGGAGCCACCGGCCGGGCCAGCCGGCTCGCATTCTTCCTGGGGCGCAATCTTGCCGCCGGGCTGGGCCTGGGCGGAAACGGCGGCGACGAGCGGCTCGATGTGCGGTCCGGCGAGGACTTCACGCGCGAGGGGCGCGAAACCGTGGTCGTGCAGTACGACCTGGACGGCCGGTGGTCCTTGGTCGGCGAATACGATCGTTTCGACGCGTACAACGGCGGTATCAAGTTCCGCATCATCGACCGATGAGCACGCCCGCCACACGCCGGCGCCACTCTCAGCGCAGCCCGAAAGGCATCGTCCTCGCCTGCGCGCTCGCGTGGTGCGGCGCCGTGCAGGCGCAGGATGCACCGGAGGCCGAAGCCCCGCCGGCTCCGGCGGTCCAGGCGCCGGCCGAGCCCGTCGAGCGCAGTGAGGCCAAGGTGCGGGTGAGCGGCCTCTGGCTGATCGAGAATCGCAAGATGCGCGAGCTGCTCACTGTTCTCGAGCCGGAGGGCCGGCCGCTCCCTGTGCTCGACGCGGCGTTCATCGAGGACGCCGTGCTCGTGCTGCAGAGCGCGCTCGCGGATCGCGGCTTCCTGAAGTCCAGCGGTGCCGTGCGCCTGGTGCTGACGGACGGTTCCGAACGCACGGTCGCGTGGGCGCCGGGAGAGCTGCCGATCCTTCCGCGCGGGCTCACGGCGAAGGAAGCCGAGTTCAAGCTCGAGTCGGGCGTGCTCTATTTCGTCGACCAGCTTGAGATCGAGGGCCTGCACAGCATGACGACCGACCGGGCGCGCGGCTATTTCGTGAACGAGGGGCTGGTGTTGGGAGGCAGGTCCGCACGCAAGTACACGCCCGAGGGGATCGATCGCGGGGCCGAGAATCTTCGCGTGCAGCTCAACCGCGTCGGGCGCGTCGATGCATCCGTGACCGTGGCGGAACGGAAGGTCGACGATCGAAGCGGGGCGGTGGCTGTGCGGCTTTCCGTTGACGAAGGACCGCTGCACCGGATCGGCTCAGTGGAGGTGCGCGGGGAGGTGCCGGATGAGGTCCGGGAGCAGATGCAGGTGCGCATCGCCAGCGCGATCGGCGCGGTTTATTCGCCGCTGAGGCGGCAGGATCTCCTGCAGCAGATCCACGTCGATCTCTACGGGCACGGATACGCCGAAGCGAAGGTCCACCTCACCAACGAGGACATCGCAATCGTCGCCGGCGAGGTCCGGCACATCCTGCTGCTCGAGGTGAACGCCGGTCCGCTCGTGCGCGTGGGCGAGGTGCGCTTCACCGGCGAGGACATGCCGCGGGAATCCGTGCTTCGGAGAGCCACCGAGGTGCGCGCGGGCGAGATATTCGACCGCAATCGCATCGAGCAGGACCGGCTGGGGCTGAGCAACCTCGGCGCATTCTCGGCCGTGCGCGCCGATGTCGAGCCGCGCACGCCCGACGTCTGGGACCTCACCTACCAGCTGCGTCCCTCGAGGCGGCTCGAGGCTTCGTTGCTCGCGGGCTACGGCAGCTACGAGAAACTTCGTGGCGGCATCGAGCTGTTTCATTCCAACCAGCTGGGACGCGCCGAGCGCGGACGCCTGCAACTGGTCGAATCGACTAAGTCAACGGCCGCCGACTACCAGCTGATGATCCCGCAGCTGTTCGGCACCACGACCAACGGCAGCATGCGCGCCTTCGGCCTGGATCGGGAGGAGGTCTCGTTCGACCGGCGCGAGGCCGGTGTGAGCGCCGGGGCCAGGCGGCACTCGGAGCGGTTCGGCGTGGACCTGGCGGTGCGCTACCAGTACGAGTCGCTAAGGGCCGAGAACGTGGCGCCGGACCTGCGGGACACCGCGCCGAAGGACTCGCGGGTGGGCGCCGTGACCTTCGACGTCTCGCTCGACCGCCGCGACAATCCGTTGTTACCACGATCTGGATACGATTTCAGCCTCGCGATCGAGACGGCCGCGCAGGCGCTGGGCAGCGAGGTCGACTACCAGAAGCTCGATCTCAAGCTCTCCTGGCACGGGCGCGTGAGGCAGGGCCTGATCCTGCATCTCGGCCTGCGGCACGGCTCGATCTGGACATTCGGCGAGAGCAGTCGCGACATCCCGATCAACAAGCGATTCTTTCCCGGCGGCGAGTCGACGATTCGCGGTTTCTCAGAGGGCAGGGCCGCACCCCGCGGGCCGGCGGGCGAGGTCATCGGCGCCGAGATCTCCACGATCGCGAACGTCGAGCTGGAGCTGGTGCTGCTCGCAAACCTCTCGGCCGTGGTCTTCGTCGACAGCGGGCTGACCGGCACGACGGTCAACGATTTCCCCGGTGACGAGTGGCGTGTATCCGCCGGGCTGGGACTGCGTTACAACTCGCTCATCGGCCCGGTGCGGCTCGAATACGGCCATAACGTCGTGCGCGAGTCGGGCGACCAGGACGGCCAGTTCCACGTCTCGCTGGGATTTCCATTCTGAGCGGCTCCAGCGACGCCGCGGCCGACGGCGCCCCGTCCGGCTCGGTGCGGGCGAGAACAATGCCCGCGTCACCCGCTGTGCGGGACCATCCGCGCCGCCGAGGGCGGGGGCGCGACGGAGGCACGGATCACCAGCTCGGTGCTGAAGACGTAGGGCGACACCGGGCGCGGCGCGGGCTTGCCCACGCTGGTGTAGGGAATCTGGTCGAGGAGGATCTCGACCGCCTTCACGCCCATCGCGCGCAGGGGCTGGCGCATCGTCGTGAGCTGCGGCACGGTGGTGCGCGCTCCCAGCGTGTCGTCAAACCCGGCGACCGAGACGTCCTCCGGCACGCGAATGCCCGCCTCGGCGAGCGCCTCGATGCATCCCATGGCACTGACGTCGTTGGCGCAGAATATCGCCTCGGGAAGCTGGCTTCCGCGATGGCCCGACAGCCAGGACCGGATCGCCTCGCGACCGCCTGAGGTTTGGTAGAAGCCCTCGACCAGGAGCGACTCGTCGAACCGGATCCCCGCCTCGGCGAGCGCGCGTTGGTAGCCGAGGACACGACGCTCCGCGCCAAGCAGGCCGCGCGGGCCGGAGACATGCATGATGCGGCGATGGCCGCGCGCGATGAGATGCCGCACGAGCGTGTAAGCGCCCGACTCCTCGTCCGACTCGAGATTGACGATGCCCGGGATGTTGAGATTGGCGTGGACCGAGACGAACGGCGTGTGGTCGGGCATCTGCTCGGCCATGTCCCGCGAGAAGATCGGCGCGAGCAGGATCATGCCGTCGATGCGTCCGTCGCAGAACTTCGGCACGCGGACGGCGTCTTCCGCCCAGTTGTGGAGCGTGAAGACCGTGGTGTTCTGGTTGTAGCGGGCCGCGGCCTCGAGCACGCCGTTGACGACTTCGAGGAAGTAGTGGTTGAGGTCTCCGCCGTCGATCACTGCAGCGACGCCGAGCGTATCCATCCTCCGGCTCGCCAGGGCCCGCGCCGCTGCGTTGGGACGATAGCGCAGGCGACGGGCCGCCTCGAGGATGCGCTCGCGCGTCTCCGGGGCGATGCGCGACGAGGTGCGCGCTCCGTTGAGGACCGCGGATGCAGCCATCGCGGACACGCCGGCGGCGCGCCCGACGTCGGCCAGTGTGGCTGGCTTCGCATGCCGTCTGGCGGATCCCTGGGTCATGGGAGGGGTATGCATGGATTCTGGACGTCCGTTCCTCAGGGCGGCAAGGACGATAGCTGACGGAGGTCGTCAATCTCCGCACCGCCGTCGTTCGCCCCGAGATTGTGGCACCACCCGGGTGCAGTACGGAACGAGTGGACGCACCTGTGCAGGGGAGTGCCGGCGGCTGCATCGTTCTGAAACATCGCTAGAACGTGTCATGCACTCGCGAAGACGACTTCGCAGGTGGGGCACGCTTGGTCAGGTTCGCGGCGCGACCGGTCTTGTCGGCCGCAGGCGCGGCCTCGGAACCGAGCGCGCCGAGAAGGCCGATTGGCACGCGCGGCGGGTTCGGAGAACCCGCCCTACCTGGGAGACACCGTGCAGCGAAGTTCGTGACGGATTCTAGAGGCTGTCCGAAAACCGGTCTTCGGGTAGGGCGAGGCCTCTGGCCGGGCCGCGGCTCACCGGTACGGTTCGCCCTACCTTGGAGGCGTCGCATTTGTATTCGAGGTTTCCGTATAGCCTTTAGGCGTTCGCGATCCGGAATTGCACCGAGCGCACTGAGCCGTCGAAGCTCAGGACCACGCCGGCTGCATCGGGTGCGGCGTTGGCCGCGCCGCGGATGGCGTCCACCGCCGCGATGCCGTGGAGTTGCACGCGCAGCTGCGCGTTGGAAGGCGCGTCGATCCCGATGTCCACATCCAGCCCGCTGCGACGCAACGTCACGCGGGCTCCGCGCTCGCTGCCCGTCGTTGGCACGAGGCATGAGGCCACGCCACCGTCGCGCAGCGCGTACATGTGCAGCGTCGTGCCGTCGAGATAGTCGTAGTCCGGGCGGTCCTCGCGCGTGCCGACGGCCACGATCGAGTTCTCGCGCACGAAGAGCGGCAGGCTCAGGAAATCGTGCCGCGTGCGGTACCACCGTCCGCCGGCGACAATCTCGTCCGTCAGAAAGTTGGTCCAGCGCCCGGCCGGCAGGTAGTAGTCGACCCAGCCGTCCTCGGAAAACACCGGTGCGACCAGAAGCGAGGGCCCGAGGTAGTACTGGCGATCCAGTGTGTCGCAGGCGGGGTCGTCCGGGTGCTCAAGCACCATCGCCCGCATCATGGGGATGCCCTCGCGGTGAGCCTCCACCGCGGCGCCGAAGAGGTAGGGCATGAGCCGGCATTTCAGTTTCGTGAACGTGCGCAGGACGTCGCACGCCTCGTTGTCGTAGTTCCACGGTACACGATACGAGGTGCTGCCGTGCAGCCTGCTGTGCGACGACATGAGGCCGAACGCGAGCCAGCGCTTGTAGACGGCGGCGGGCGGCAGGCCCTCGAAGCCTCCGATGTCGTGACTCCAGAATCCGAAGCCGCACAGGCTGAGCGACAGCCCGCCGCGCAGGCTCTCGGCCATCGATTCGAAGGTGGAGTGGCAGTCGCCGCCCCAGTGCACGGGAAACTTCTGCCCGCCGACCGTGGCCGAGCGCGCGAAGACCACGGCCTCGCCGCGGCCGATGGCCCGCTCGAGCACGCCGAACACCACCTCGTTGTAGAGCACGGAGTAGTGGTTGTGCATCCTGTCGGGATCCGAGCCATCGTGCCAGGCCACGTCGGTGGGGATGCGCTCGCCGAAGTCGGTCTTGAAGCAGTCGACGCCGATCTCGACGAGTTGACGCAGATGCTCGGCAAACCAGCGACGCGCATCCGGGTTGGTGAAGTCCACGATGCCCATGCCCGGCTGCCACTGGTCGGTTTGCCAGACGTCGCCATTCGGCTTCCTCAGGAGAAACCCGCCGCTGCGGCCTTCCTCGAAGAGGCGGGAGTGCTGCGCGATGTAGGGGTTGATCCAGACGCAGATCTTCAGGCCGCGTTTGTGCAGGCGGCGCAGCATGCCGACCGGGTCAGGAAAGGTCTTCGGGTCCCATTCGAAACTGCACCAGTCGAACGCCCGCATCCAGAAGCAGTCGAAGTGAAACACGTGGAGCGGCAGGTCACGCTCCTTCATCCCGTCGATGAAGCTCGTCACCGTCGCCTCGTCGTAGCTGGTGGTGAACGAAGTCGTGAGCCACAGGCCGAACGACCACGCCGGCGGCAGCGCCGGCCGGCCCGTGAGTGCGGTGAGCTTGCGCAACACGTCCTTCGGCGTCGGGCCGTGGATGACGAAATACTCGAGCCGCTCGCCGGGAACGCTGAACTGCACGCGCGAGACCTTCTCGGTCGCGACCTCGAAGGAGACGGCGCCCAGGTCGTTGACGAGCACGCCGTAGCCGCGGTTGGTGAGGTAGAACGGGACGGCCTTGTAGGCCTGGTCGCTACCCGTGCCGCCGTCCTTGTTCCAATTCTCGATCACCTGGCCGTTCTTGGTGAACGCCGTGAAGCGCTCGCCCAGGCCGTAGACCTGCTCGCCGACGCCGAGCTGAAGCTGCTCGTGCACGAACGTGCCGCGGCCCGCCTGCTGGATATAGCCCATGCCGCGAAAGCCGCTCCTGGTCAGTGGACGGCCGTCGCCCAGAAACGAAATCTCCCAAGTCTCCCCCCGCGCGACGCGGGCCTCGAGCGGACCCGCGCGCAGCGAACCGTAGGTTTCCTCGAGGCGCACGTCGGGCTTGTAGCCCGGGACGCTCTGGATCGAAACCGCGGGACCGGCCTCGGCCGCCCCGGCGAAATGCTCGAGGCGCACCTTGATCACGCCCTCCATCGGCGAACTCAGCGTGACCGTGAGCATCGGCCCCTGAAGCGTGTCGCCGCGATGGCGGATCGGCCGCGTGGGCGCGCTCACCACGAGCGAGCCCTCCTGCTCGGCCAGGTAATAGGCTTCCGCCGGATGGTGTGCCTGCACACCGGGCTGAAGCATCCAGTTGCCGTCCGTGAATTTCATCGTCGAGGCGAGGGTTTTGTGTGGGGATTTATCGATAAATCGGGGGTGCCTGTACTGACCAGCACAAAATGGGTTCGTGCCGTCAACCTGGCGCCGGGCGGCGCGGGCGGTGGGGTGCTGCATTCAGAATCCAAGCCAGCGGGGTAGCGCGAGCGAGAGATCCGACCAGAAGGTGATGAGGACAACTGCGGCCAACTGAAGCCAGAAATACGGCAGTGACGCACGCAGCACTTCGCTCATCGGCCGCCTGAAGCGCAGCGACGAAAGGAAAAGGTTCATACCCACCGGAGGCGTAAGGAATCCCAGCCCGAGGTTGGCGAGGAAGAGAATGCCCAAGTGAACCGGATCGATGCCGAAGAGCGCGCCCAGCGGCGCCACCAGCGGCACGACGACGATGATGGCCGAGAAGACGTCCATCAGGCAGCCGACCAGCAGGAGCACGAGGATGAGCAGGAGCAGGAACACCGTGCGCGAGGTGACGTGCGCCTGGACGAAGTCAACGAGCAGCGTCGGCACCTCCGCCTCGATGAGGTAGTTGGTCAGCATCTGGGCGACGCCGAGGATGAGCAGCACGCCGCCGATCAGCAGCCCGCATTCGCGCAGCACCCGCGGCACGGCGCGCCAGCGCAGGTCACCGTAGGCGATCGTCTCGATCAGGAGCGCATACAGTGCGGTCAACGCCGCCGCTTCGACGGGTGTGGCCAGCCCGCTGAAGATGCCGCCGAGGCTCACGACCGGAACGAGCAGTTCCCACTTTGCATCCCAGGCCGCGCCTGCGAGTTCGCGCCCGGTGAAGTGCCAGCCATCGCCCTGCATGGTCGCCGGCGGACGCCGCCAGGCCGCCCAGGCGGTGCAGACCAGTGCGAGCAGCAGTCCCGGCCCCACGCCGGCGAGAAACATCTCGGGCAGGTCGATGGCGTCAAACCCCGGTTGCGACCGGCCGGCCTGGTTGGCAACGATGACGTAGAGGATGAGCGGCAGGCACGGCGCGAAGAGCAGGCCGATGGATCCCGATCCCGTGAGCAGGCCGATCGAGGCCCGCTCGGAGTAGCGCGCCTGCATCAGGAAAGGCACGAGCAGCCCGCCGAGGGCGAGGATCGTCACGCCCGACGCTCCCGTGAGCGAGGTGAAGAACGCGCAGGTCGCGACGGTGACGACGGCGGGACCGGCCCGCAGGTCGCCCACCACCGCACGAAGCAGACGGATCATCCGCCGCGAGGTGCCGCCCTCCGAGAGAAAATACCCCGCGAGCGTGAACAACGGGAGCGCCGGAATCGTCGGGTTGGTCGTCAGGCTGTAATGCGAGATCGGCAGCGAGTCGATGGGTGAACCCCAGCCCCAGACGAGAAACACCGCGCATCCCCCGAGGAGCACGAAGATCGGGGCGCCGAGCACGACGGCGACGCCCAGCAGACCGAGCAGCACCAGGGGAATCCGCCAGGTCTCGATCTCGACCATCAGGACGACAGCGACGAGCGCTGCGGCGAGCATCGCTGCAGCCGCGCGGACTTTCCACGACGGCGACGCATGGCGGATCAACCGCAGCGCCACGATCACGAACCCGGCCACCAGCGCCAGTTCCGGCACCCACACCGGGATGTCGTAGGCGATACGCATGCCGCCTGCCTTTTCCGCGAGGAGAAACCGCCACGACGCCCAGCCCAGGATCAGGCTCACGCCGGCGGACATGCCCGATTGCAGGATCTGGAAAAGCGCGCCAAGAGGCGCGCGCGCGCCCGCAAACCCCTGGGTGATGGTCAGCAGGCGTCCCTGCCGCGCCGCGATGGCGCCGCCCGCCATGCTGAGAAACAGGGTGAGCTGCTGCGTGATCGCCCCACCGCCGGCGAGCGCGGTGTCGAACTGCCGGAGCACCATCCCGATGAGCGGAAGAAAGAGGATGCCACCCAGGGCGAGGCCCACCAGGAGGTCCTCGAGCGCGTGCACCGCGCGCCAGGGCAGGGAGGGCTGGCCCGCTGTGCCGGCGGACTCGGGGGCGACGTCGTCCACGCGTGGCGTCTCCCGCGTATCAGCGGTTTCGGTACTCCTTGATCAGGCCCATGATCTCGTCCCAGGCCTCCGCGGGCACGATGGTGCCGCGCGTCTTGGGAAGAATCGACTCGGCGAAGTCGCGCCATTCCTGCGCGTTGGGTCCATCGATGCGATGCACGGCCAGGGCCTGCTCGCGCATGGCCGCGACCGAGTCCTCCATCTCCTTGCGCGCAGCCACCTGGATCTTGGCGCAGGCCTCGGCCCCGGAGGTGCGCAGCACCTCCTGCTGGGCCGGTGAGAGCCCGTCCCATGCCGACTTGGTCAGGACCAGGCCCCCGACGAGCGGCGACCAGTTGATCTCGAGCATGTGCGGCGCCGAGCGGTGGAACTGGCTCGCGAGCGCGTAGAACGGCGGCGCGGTGACCGCCGAGATCTGCCCGGTCTGGAGACTCAGCAGAATGTCGGTCGGCTCCAGCGGCACGGGCGTCATGCCGAAGGAGCGGGCGATCTCGCCCGAGGCCGGGCTCGAGGCCAGGACGAAGACCTTCTCGCCCTTGAACCGGTCCGGGGCTTCGAGTGCATTTTTCGAGAAAACCTGCACCCAGCCGGAATCGAACCAGCCGAGCACGATGAACCCCTTCTGCGCCAGCGCCTTCTCGTAGGCGGGGGCGAGCCGCTGCCGCACCCACTCCGCCTCCTCGAGCGAACGAAATGCCATCGGCATGTTCTGCAGGCCTGCGACCGCGAACTCGATGTCAGAGATTCCGGATACGGTGAGCAGTCCGGCCTGGAGCTGGCCCGTGCGCATGCGCCGGACCATGTCCGACTCGCCGCCCATGCGGCCGTCCGGGAAGATGGTGAGCGCGACGCCGCCGGGCGCCGCCTTCCACTTGGCCGCCATTTCCTGCAGCGTGATGTGGAACGACGTGCCTGAGGGCGCGAGGGTGGCGAGCTTGAGCCGCACGGGGCGGGCCTCGGCGGACGGCCCGAGTGCCGTGAGAGCGAGGACGACGGCGAGGGTTGTGCGAACCAGGGCGGATAGGGACGGAAAAGGGATCATGGCGGGCAGTGTGATCGGGACGGCGTGAGCGGTGGACTCGACGGCCGGCTATTCCAGGAAGAGTTCGTCGATGCGGCTGAGCAGCCAACGGGCGCGCTGCTGCATGACGACGTTGGCGAGGCGGTTCTTCGGCGTCTTGGCGGGGTCGATGGCGAGCGCCCGTTCCAGCAGGCGCACGAACTCGGCGCGATTTTGTTGCTGCACGCTGATGGACTCCGCAAGGGTGACGAACGGCCCGGCGCGCTGGCCGCCGGTATCGGCGACGATCCGATCGAACAGGGCGCGGGCGCGCTGCACCGCCGCGGCTCCGCCACCGGGCCGGGCCAGTTCGTAGACCATCAGGAGTTCGTGCAAGGTGCCGTCGCCCCAACCCGGATCCAGGGCGACCGCGCGTTCCACCAGTGCGGCAAACTGATCCTGGCGCGCCACGAGGGCGGGGTCGGTCTTGCCAAGCGAAATCGCGCTGCCGAGCGAGGCGGCTGCCCAGTACATCAGCGGGACATCAGCTCGAGTCAACGGCGCCACCGACGCCACTGGATCAAGATGCAGTCGCTCGGCGAATCCCGCATGGCGCACCTCGAGGGCACGCATCGCGTAATCGTGCGCGCGCAGGTAGAAGGCGCGCGCCCGGCCGCGCTCGTGCTGCGCCCGGGCGAAGTCCTCCGCCTCGATGAAGTCCGCCGGCTGTTGCACCCACACGAACCCGTACTGGGTGAAACCCGCGGCTGCGGCTTCGAGGAGCTCGACGTTGTCCGGCTGCTCCCAGAGCAGTGTCTCGATGAGCTTGAGGCTGAACGGCACGGCCTGCCCGGCAAATTCCGGGTCGCTTTCGGCCGCAAAGGCTCCCCCCGCGCCGGAGGCGAGGGCAGAGCCCATCTCCCGGATCGCGTATTGCCGGACCGAACAGCCGCCCAGCAGGCTCGCCGCCGCGAATCCTGCGGCGATGTGCCAGGCGAGCCACCGCGCGCGCCTGGGATCCTGGTGGCGCGGTCCCATCATCAGGATTTCGCCGCGGCGACCGCTTTGACGAAGGCTTGCGCCCGCGCGGTGATCGTCGGCCAGTCCCTGGCCTTGAGCGCCTTGGCGTCGACCAGCGCGCTGCCCGCGCCCGTGGCCCATGCGCCGGCCTTGAGGAAATCACCGACCGTCTCCGGGGTCACGCCGCCCGTCGGCACGAGGTCGATCTGCGGCAGCGGCGCCTTGACCGACTTGATGTAGGCCGGCCCGAAAAACTCGGCCGGGAAGACCTTCACCGCATCGGCGCCGGCTTCCCATGCCTGGAGGATCTCGGTGGGCGTGAGCGCACCGGCAAAGACCGGCACACCGTAGCGACGGCACAGCGTGATCACATCGGGCCGCAGTGCCGGCGTGACGATGAACTTCGCCCCGGCCAGAATGCCGGCACGCGCGGTCTCGCTGTCGAGCACGGTGCCGAGGCCGAAGATGAACTCGGGCAGCGCGGCGGTGACCTGCTCGATCACCTTGATCGCGCCGGGCGTGGTCATGGTCAGCTCGATGCTGGTGAGCCCGCCTGCGGCGAGCGCCTTGGCGCAGTCGAGGAGCCCATCGGCGTTGTCCGCGCGAATGATGCCCACGACGCGTTCCGCATGCAGTTTTGAGAGTACCGCTTCTTTCTTCATAGGTCCGTCACCCTGACGTCCGTCAGGGTCTGTTGACCTGACGCGAGGATTGCAGTCGGGGCAAACCCAAACCTGGGGCGCCGCCACTGTCCGCGGCACCCGTGCGTCCGGCCAGCGTCATCGGGCGCGGGCTGGCCTCGTGCGTGGGGCCGGCACCGGCTGTATGCGGCGCGGCCAGGCGGTCTCAGACCCGCGCGGAAAGTGCAGACGGCATGAACACCGGCACGCCGAGGCGATTGCCCTCCCGCTGCGCGTGCGCGATGAGCTTGGCCATGAAGCGCTCGTTCATGACCAGCCCGCGCGTGACGAGCGGCACGGCGTCGATCTCGGCGGGAGGAAAATCCGCCGCCACGATCTGGCCGGCGGCAAGATCGCGGGGGTCCTTCAGGTGCACCTGGCAGGCGGAGCGGGCCATGGTGAGCGTGAGAATCGCGCCCTCCACTGTGTAGCTTCGCTGCACGGTATCGTCAGGCAGGGGCAGGGGCTGCTGATCCTGCCGTCGTTCGACCGCTCGCGAGAGTCCCGGCGAGAGGATGTCGGCGCCGGCCTCCTGCAGGGCGACGCGGAACGCGGAGGCGATGATCGTATGCACCTCGGCGAGAAACCGCCGGGCTTCCCG
Source organism: Verrucomicrobiota bacterium (assembly GCA_023399155.1). Taxonomy (GTDB): domain Bacteria; phylum Verrucomicrobiota; class Verrucomicrobiia; order Opitutales; family Opitutaceae; genus JAEWQP01. Next base: position 25,814 of record JAEWQP010000002.1, read on the forward strand.
GTCCGACGCCGGGTGCCGGTGCAGCGCCGCGGCGTGCAGCTTGTCCGCTCCGGGCAGGTCGACGTCGAGCAGCAGGTCGAGCCAGCATTTCTCGCCGGCGAGCACCATGCCCGCCCAGGCCAGCAGCGACGGGGTGGCCGACGCATGCGCCGACGGTTCGACCGACTGCACTTCTCCGAGGCCGACCTCGGCCAGGGCGCGCTGCATCAGCGTATCGATTTGTTCAGGACGAAGTTGTGTGGACCCGGCGGCGGCCGGTGCGCGCGGGCGTTGCGGGAGCGCGACCAGCGGCGTCGGCGCCGGAAGCGTCGCGCGCTGGCGGCCGATGAGCTCGCCCAGCAGGTTGTAGCGCTGCGCCAGCGCCTCGAGTTCGTCGATGTGCTCCTGCAGTTCGAGTTGCACGCCCAGGGAGCGTTCCGCCACGCGCACGCGCGCGAGCATTTCCAGCGGATTGAACGGCTTGGAAAGGAAATCGTCCGCGCCTGCGTCGAGTCCTTCGGCGACGGAAGCCTTGTCGTTCTTGGCGCTGAGGAGGATCACATACGGCCGTATCCGGAAGGCCATGTTCCGCAGCCGGGTCACGACATCCGGTCCGCTCATTCCCGGCATGACCCAGTCGACGATGGCGATCGAGGGCGGATCGGGGTTCACCATGATCTCGAGGACCGCTTCGCCTGAGTCGACGGCGACGACGTCGTGGTCGGCCCGCGTCAGGAATGCGGCGACCAGGCGACGGGAGGCCAGGTCATCGTCGGCGACGAGAATCTTCATGGTGCTGCCGTGCAGCCTAAGGGTAGGCGGCCCGGCAGATCACGCCCAGAATTCGCGCCGGGCGTTTTCCGCCATCTGCCTCGGTGCCATCAGTTCAGACCGCGCCGCTCCAACAGGGGCTCGACCTTGGGCTCACGCCCGCGAAACCGCAGGTAGAGCGCCGAAGCTTCGTCGCTGCCGCCGCGTTCCAGGATCTCCTTGCGGAAGGCGCGCGCCGTCGCCGGGTCGAACAGTCCCTTTTCGCGAAAGGCCTCGAAGGCGTCGGAATCGAGCACCTCGCTCCACATGTAACTGTAGTAGCCGGCCGAGTAGCCACCCGCGAAGATGTGCTGGAAGTAGTGGCTGCGATAACGCGGCAGGATCGTGGACGGCAGGCCGATACGCGCCAGCGCTTCGTTCTCGAACGTCTCCGGATCAACCGCCTTTGGCTCGGTCCACGTGTGCCAGGCCAGGTCGAGGTAGGACGCGGCCGTGTACTCGACGGTGGCGAAGCCCTGGTTGAACTTCTGGGCCGCCACGATGCGGTCGACCAGGACCTTCGGCATCGGCTCGCCCGTGGCGTGATGGCGCGCGTAGAGCGCGAGCACCTCGGGTTCGAAGGCCCAGTTTTCCATGATCTGCGAGGGCAGCTCCACGAAGTCGGTCGGCGTGCGGTTCAGCCCGCGGTAGTTGACCCGCGTGAAGAGCGCGTGCAGGGCGTGCCCGAACTCGTGGAAGAGCGTCTCCACTTCGTCGAGACTGAGCAGCGCGGGCCCGCTCCCGGTCGGGCGCGAGAAGTTGCAGACGTTCACGACGACCGGGTCAATCGTCCTGCCCGTCTCGTCGATGACGCGGCTGCGGTAGCTGCTTGACCAGGCACCGGAGCGCTTGCCCGGGCGCGGGAAGAAGTCGGTGTAGAACACGCCCACATGCGTGCCGTCGGCCTCGCGCACTTCGTAGGCTGTCACTTCCTCGTGATAGACCGGGGCGCCCGGGATCTCGGTCAGCGTGATCCCGTAGAGCCGGCGCGCGACCTCGAAGGCGCCGTCGCGCACGCGCTCGAGCGGGAAGTAGGCGCGCACCTCGGCCTCGTCGATGGCGTAACGCTGACGCCGGATCTTCTCGGTGTAGTAGCGCCAGTCCGCGGCCTCGAGCGGGAAACGGCCGCCCTCGGCCTCGATCGCCGCCTGCAGATCGGCGGCCTCGCGCTCGGCCGCGGCCTTCGCCGCCGGCCACACGCGGTCGAGCAGTTCCGTCGCCCGCGCCGGTGTCTCCGCCATGCGCTTCTCGAGCACATAGTCGGCGTGGCTGTCATACCCGAGCAGCCGGGCGCGCTCGGCGCGAAGCGCCGCCATGCGCGCGGCGACCTTGCCGTTGTCGTTCTCACTCCCGGCACCGGCACGCGTGGCGTAGGCCGTGAGGATTTTCTGGCGCAGCGTACGGTTGTCCGCCGCCTCCAGGAACGGCCAGAGGCTCGGCCAGTGCAGCGTGAAGACCCACTTGCCTTCGAGCCCCGCACCCCGGGCGGCCTCCGCCGCACCCTGCTTGACGCGGTCGGGCAGCCCGGCGAGGTCCGCCGGGTCGTCGATCACCAGCTGGTAGGCGTTGGTCGCCTTCAGGACGTTGTCACCAAACGCCACCGACAGCGCGGCGAGCTCCTGATTGACGGCGCGAAAACGCTCGCGGCTCTCGGGATTGAGCGCCGCGCCACCACGCACGAAATCACGGTAGGTCTCGCGCACGAGGCGGGCCTGCTCGGGCGTGAGGTCGAGGCGATCGAGCGCTTCCCACACCGCCTTGACCCGCGCGAAGAGCGCGGGGTTGAGCCGGATGTCGTCGTCGAGCGCGGCCTCCAGCGGTGCGACGGTTCGCGCCACCGCCTGGCGCTGCTCGTTGGTGTCGGCGGAGTTCAGGTTGGAGAAGATGTTGTCGACGCGCTCGAAGAGGTCGCCCGTGCGGTCCAGGGCCGCGACCGTGTTCTCGAAGGTCGGCGCCGCCACCTGCGTGGCGATCGCATCCACTTCCGCGCGCTTCTGGCGCATCGCCTCCTCATACGCGGGCAGGAAATGCTCGTCGCGGATCTGTTCAAAGGGCGGCACACCGAACGGCGTGTCCCAGGCCGGCGCAAGGAGCGGATTTCCGGTCGGGGATCCGTCCGCGCCGGAGGCGATCGGTGCGAGGATGGGCAGCATCAGCGAGGTGGCGACGACGAGACGACGAAACATATGCATAGGGCGGAAATGGGAGTGACGAGGGATGGGTAACGTCCGTTGCGGAAAAACGGGGCGGGCTGTCCGCGGGGATGGAGCGAAGCGGGGAGCCGCGCCCGGAGTATCGCGTGCAGGGCGTGGCTCAGTGCTGCAGGTAGGTTTTTCCGCGATACGTCGCGGCGAGGAGCGCGAAGAGCAGGGCCGCCACGGCCATCAGGCCGGCGAAGGTCCAGAAGAACGTCGCGAGGGAGAGCGTCTGCAGCGGCGCGAGGAAGGCCACCAGCACGTTGCCGAGCGTCACGCAGAGCATCCAGAAGCTCATGATCGTCGATTTCATCGCACGTGGCGCCTGCGTGTAGGCGAACTCGAGGCCCGTGATCGACACCAGCACCTCCGAGGTGGTCACGATCACATAGGGAATCAACTGCCAGAGCACGTGGACCGAACCCGGCGGAGCATGGTCGATGCGCGTCTGGATGATCGCCACCGCGACGAACGAGAGTGCGGCGATGAACATGCCGGCGGTCATGCGGGCCAGCGGCGAAAGGGCCCGGCCGCGCCGCTCGAGGGGCCGGTAGACGAGGAAGGTCAGCAGCGGGATGATGATCATCACCAGCAGCGGATTGAGCGCGGAGATCTGGGCCGGCAGCAGGTCGATCGTGAGCTGCTCGCCCCGGACCGCCTGCACTGCCACCGCCGCCACGCCGCCGGCGACGACCAGGCCGAGAAAGCCCAGCACGACCGGACGCCGTAATGGACGGTTCGATACAAAGAGGAAGAGCCACACCGCGCCGAACACCGCGCCCAGGACCGTCGCGGGCACGAGCCAGTAGCTCCAGACCACCTGCGGCACCACCAGGCGCAGGTCCATCGCGCGCGCCTGCTCCACCCAGGTCGACGAATGCTGGTCGAAGAGCGCCCAGAACACGCTCACCATCGAGAACACCACGATGATGCGCAGGACGGCGGGCGGGCCCTCCGCCGCCTCCTCGCCGAACGTCCGGCGCGCGGGCCCCCAGAAATCCTCGCCCGGCTGACGCGAGCGGCGGTTCATCACGCTGTAGAGGAGCACGGCGAGAAACCCGTGGTCGCGCTGCTTCTTCTGGCGCATCTGCGCCACGAATACACCCGCCATGAGCGCGCCCACGGCGACGAGCACGTGCACCAGGTAATGGCTGGCGACGGTCGCGGCCGCCTGCAGCACCGCCGACGAGCCGCCCGAGGTCGCGGCCCGCACGAGGTTTTCCGACTCCTCGAGCAGGATATAGATCAGCACCAGGATCGGCGCGGTCATGAACGACGACGCGATGAAGTCCAGCGCCCCGAGCTTGCCGCCTGGTTTCGGCGGGACGCGCACGAAACGATTGCGTCCGAGCCAGAACACGAACGCCGCCACGGCCATCAGGATTCCCGGCACGCCGAACGCGACCTCGGCGCCAAAGCGCTTGTAGAGATAGGGCGTGAGGATGCTGGCGAAGAACGACCCGAAGTTGATCGTGAAATAGAAGATCTGGAAGATGCGCGGCACGAGGTGCGCGTTCTTCGCGGAGAACTGGTCGCCGACGTTGGCGGAGACACACGGCTTGATGCCGCCGGAGCCGATCGCGATCAGGATCAGGCCGAGAAACATCCAGGTCTGCGCGGCATCGATGTTGCCCAGCGTCCCATAGCGCCCGCAGACGGCGAGTGCGCCGTGACCGGTGACATAGAGCAGCGAGATCCAGAGGATGACGCGATATTTCCCCAGAAGCCGGTCGGCGAGGATCGCTCCGATGAGGGGCGCGAGGTAGGCGCCCGCCATGAACAAATGCGTCACCTGCGTGGCATGGACCTTGGCCGCCTCGACCTTTGCCGGATCGGAGAACTCCTCATTCACAAATCCAAGAAACAGGCCGACCAGATACACATAGAGGATCTGCCGCATCCCATAGAAACTGAACCGTTCGGCCGCCTCGTTGCCGACGATGTAGGGAATCCCGGGCGGGAATCGGTCGTCGCGAACGTCGGCAGGGGGCAGGGGTGGGATCGGGGGAGCGGGAAGTTTGCCAGCCATGTGGGTGAGGACAGAAAGGCGCACACGGCCCGGCGTCAGGTCAATTGCGCCGGCTACCGTATGCACCTGAGTCTTTTTTTCACGCGATAACAGCGAATCCAGTGCCACCGCGGTGAAACAAGGCGTCGGATTGCCGAGTCCCTTCGCGTCCGCCGCATTGCCGCGGACCACCCGACCGATCCCGCTGTGGGTATCTCCCGTGCGGTGCGGCAGCACACAGGGTGTCGGCCGCATCGGCCCGAGGGCCCGCGACCTCCCCGGCGTTTCGGCGCGCGGCAGAAAGGGGCCGGCGCACGGGCATGCGCGCAAGGGGGTTTGACGGCCCCGGGCTTGTCCGTCCCATTCGCGGCTTTGCCATGGTCCCGCTCTCTGCCGCCCGCCTTCGCCTGACCTTGCTGCTCCTGGCGGCGGTGCAGTTCACGCACGTCATGGACTTCATGATCATGATGCCGCTGGGCCCGCAGCTCATGGACGCCCTTGGGCTGGGACCGGAGCGGTTTTCCCGCCTCGTCGCCGCCTATGGTTTCAGCGCGGGGGTGTGCGGCTTGCTCGCCTCGTTCGTGCTCGACCGCTTCGATCGCAAGAAGGCCCTCCTTTTCCTCTTCACGGGCTTCGCAGGCGCGACCGCAGCGTGCGGACTCGCGACCGACTACGCGTGGCTCCTCGCCGCCCGCGTGCTCGCCGGGGCCTTCGGGGGCGTCGCGGGCTCAGTCGTGACCGCGATGGTTGGCGACGTCGTGCCGCCGGAACGGCGCGGCGCGGGCATGGCGTTTGTCATGTCGGGATTCTCGCTGGCGCAGATCTTCGGCGTGCCGGCGGGACTCTGGCTGGCCGCGCATGCCGACTGGCACCTGCCGTTTCTCGTCCTCGCGGGTATCGCTGCCTGCGTCAACCTCGTCGCGTGGCGCGTGCTCCCGCGCGCCGATGCCCATGTCGCGCAACGTGGCACCCAGTCGGATTGGCGCCGCGTCCTGGAGATCGCCAGAAACCCCAATCACCAGCGCGCATTCGCCGTGGTCATGCTGCTGACCATGTCCGGCATGATCCTCGTTCCGTTTCTCGCCACCATGGTGGTGCGTAACGGCGGCGGCTCGGAGCGGGCGCTCGTCCTCGTCTATATGCTGGGCGGATTCGCCACCCTCGTCTGCAATAACGTTCTTGGCCGCCTCGGCGATCGGTTCGGTCATGTGCGGGTGTTTGACGCCGTCGCCGTGTATGCCATCGCGCCCGTCCTGCTCGTGTCGCACATGGGCGCGTGGCCGTTGCCGATCCTGCTCGCGGTCACGACGGCCTTCATCATCTCGCTGGGCGGCCGCTGGACGCCGGCGATGACGCTCGTGACCATGAGCGTGGAAGGGCGCTTTCGCGGCGGCTTCATGAGCTTGAGCTCAGCCAGCCAGGCGGCGTTTGGCGCGGTGGCTTCGATGCTTGCCGGCTGGATCGTGCGCGAAGGCGAGGGTGGCCGGCTGGAGCATTACAGCTGGGTGGGCTTCGCGTCGCTCGTGTTTCTCGGATTGGCCGCGGTCGTGATCCGACGCATCCGCATCGTCGAGCCGGCGGGCCCGGCCTCCATCCGCCCGCCCGAGCCGGAATCCGGCGCGCTGGACTGAACCTAAAGACCTCAATCGCGCCGGTCACGGGAGAGCAGCGAGATTTTGAAAGGAAAAGCCCGCCCGGCTGAGTGGCGTGTCAGCGCGCCCGGAGCCGGGGTGGCGGGTACCCTCGGGCCGCGGTGCGGGCGGCCGTGGCGAGGCGTGCAGGGTCGGACTTCGCAGCGCAGGCGCGTCGGCGGGACGACGGGTTTATCCGGCCGCAGCGCGGGGCAGATCCTGCGGGAAATAGTGCTTGCGCGCGGGACCGGCATCATGCCACAACCTGCACCCGTTTTCCTTGAGCCGAGGTGGCGGAATTGGCAGACGCACTAGATTCAGGGTCTAGCGCCCCTTAAAGGCGTAGGGGTTCGACTCCCCTCCTCGGCACCAACCCCATCGCGGCGCTTCGCGCCGCGATCCGCCTCGCCAGCTTCTTGCGTAACAAGAAGCGAGAGATGATCGCGAAGCGATCCTCCCATCGCGGCCCCACCGGACCGCGATGCGCCGAAGCGACCTTCAACGGGGCCGCGCTCGTGAGAGCGCGGAGAGGTGGATGGAGCCGATCGCACCGCCTGACTCAAAGCTCGCTTCAACGGGGCCGCGCTCGTGAGAGCGCGGAGAGATGGTTCGATCGGCCCCACCCGCGTCGAGATACTGCGCGCTTCAACGGGGCCGCGCTCGTGAGAGCGCGGAGAGCTCAGGGAGTCTGAGCGTGCGGTGCCCACTGTCTCGGCTTCAACGGGGCCGCGCTCGTGAGAGCGCGGAGAGTGCGCCGACCGAAAGTAGCCCGATTCAGTGATGAGGCTTCAACGGGGCCGCGCTCGTGAGAGCGCGGAGAGAAGGCCACGCATGGGCTTTACTGCCGCCGATGCCACACGCTTCAACGGGGCCGCGCTCGTGAGAGCGCGGAGAGAAGCATCGCTCCGTCCTTGGCTGCGGACAGATGCTCGCTTCAACGGGGCCGCGCTCGTGAGAGCGCGGAGAGGATCGAGAACGAGCGCATGGTACGCGAGCTGGACCGGCTTCAACGGGGCCGCGCTCGTGAGAGCGCGGAGAGCCGCCTCGTGAAAGTGCCAGTCCTCCGTGCGAGCTTCAACGGGGCCGCGCTCGTGAGAGCGCGGAGAGTGGATCGCGCGAGAGATCGCGGCCAGGAAACACCCAGCTTCAACGGGGCCGCGCTCGTGAGAGCGCGGAGAGAGGTGTCCGCCAGTCGCGGCGCTCTGGAGCAGGTCCAGCTTCAACGGGGCCGCGCTCGTGAGAGCGCGGAGAGGATCAGGTCAGACACCTGCTCGCCCGGCTGGAGCGCGAAGCTTCAACGGGGCCGCGCTCGTGAGAGCGCGGAGAGGGATGGTCCGTTGCCTCCTCGTGGCCACCGCCCGGCACGGCTTCAACGGGGCCGCGCTCGTGAGAGCGCGGAGAGAAAGCGTCGCGTTTGAGCACCGCGCCGCGCAGCTGACGCTTCAACGGGGCCGCGCTCGTGAGAGCGCGGAGAGCTCTGCTGACATTCTGTATCTGAGCATCACGACGGGCTTCAACGGGGCCGCGCTCGTGAGAGCGCGGAGAGGCGAGCGGCTGGCCAGGATGAGCTGGGCGATCGGCGCGCTTCAACGGGGCCGCGCTCGTGAGAGCGCGGAGAGCTCTTCGTCGAAATGGCGGACGCCCGATACCCGGACGGCTTCAACGGGGCCGCGCTCGTGAGAGCGCGGAGAGGTGGGCATCCCGACACCATAGCCGATGCCGGCCTGACGCACACAGAACGGGTAGGCGAGGCGGCCGTCGTCTATGGATTCGAGCCGCTTCACCGCTGCGGCAGCGAAGATTAAAGCACCTTCGATCATGAAGATGAAGTCCCACGGATTCGCGGAAGCGTCGGAGTTGAAGCCGCAGGTGGCATTGGCCCCGCCGGCGGCGGAGGGGAAAAACTGGCCGATCGGCGCTTTGACGCGGGCGACGGGGAGTGTCGCGGCAAAGAGCGACTGGCGCAGCCAGGCGTTCGAATCGGGAGATGACGCGCCGGTGGACAAGTCAAACACCTCGGCGAGGCGCTGCATGTGATTTTTCGAAAAGTCCATGCTCCCGTCGTTGCCGCCGGTTCCAAGCAACGGGGGAAACTTCGCGCCGTCAGAGGTCAGTATTGATACGGCATCCAGCCAAACTAGTGACTGGTCCGGCAGCTGGTTCCGAACCGCTAATAGCAACCGGTCTTTCTCAAGCCCCTTTTCCGGGCACGCGGTGAGGTTACACGACCCAATTGCCGCTCTGTTCGACTGGATGGCTTCTCGGTAGGCGGCGAATCTAGCGGCTTCAGAGCATTCCATCGCGCCGAGCGCCTCTCGGCCTGCTTTTCTTGACTCTGGAAAGAACCCCCCGTCGCCATTCCAAGGCGCAAGAACGGGCGTTGGCTCGTAGCGTTCCAGAAGAAAGGTGAAGAGCGAATCGGTATCGAGAGAGGTGAAAAGAATGAAGTCATCGCGGTGCCAGCACCCGGCGGCTTGAGCGTCGGCCTGCTCGGCGACGAGGCGCAGGATGCCGAGGGCTTTAAGGTAGTGCGCGAGGGGCGTGGGAGCGCAGCCGGTGAGGGAAATGGCGTGCATCGGGTCAAACGGCTCAAGGTTGATAGGCCAGGGCTGAGGCGCGCATGTCGGCGGCGCGGAGGAGGGTTTCGAGCCAAGCGAGGCGAAGTGGGCCGATGTTTGCGTCATCGCGCAGGGCGAGCATGCGCGCCAGCCATGACCGGGTTTGGCCGTCGTCTCGCGAGCCCAGCTCCATGCAAGCAAGGGACAGGGTGGTGGCAGGAAACTTGGTGCCATCCGAAAGTGGAATCGACGGGAGCGAGTCGTTATCCCAAATGCCGCGCGCGAAGCGTTGGTCGGCCGAGGGAGGAGTTTTCTCGCCGGGCAGCGAGCGGATGGAGAGACGGACTTTGCCGTGGTGCGCGGCAACGAGGTAGGCGACCAAATCGGGGTTGGGGGCGTGCACCTGTTCGGGGTGTGCGATCAGGGCGAGAGCGGAAGCGAGTTCGTGGCGGAAGAGCGGGCGCGAGGAGCGGCCGTTTTTGTCGGGGGATTTTGCCCAGAGCGTGTCGCGACGGGTGGCGTCGGCGGCGGTCAGCATGGCCTGAAAGTCGGGGTGAGCTTTGCCGATGTCGTGAAGCCGAGCGGCTTCCCGGAGGGTTTTCTCGTCGGCGGACGGAAGCGCGAGGGTGGCGAGGATTTGGTGGAGCTGGGCTTCCACGTCGGAGGTGTGTTCGGCGATGGTTTGCCAGCGCCCCGTCTGGGCTTTCGGGGTGTCGCCGTAGCCGCCCTCATCCTCGCTGCCGGTAGTCTGCGGCATGGTCGGCGTGGACAGCGGTGTCGGGCGGGACTTTTTGTCGGCGGTCCAGCCAAGCTCATCGTCGTAGCCGCCAAGGTCGGAGTCGAGGACACAGGCAACGCCGGGGCGCACCGAGCGCTGCTTCTCCCAGTCGCGCAGGAGCGGGTTCCAGACGAAGGCCTCGGCTTTCTGCTTTTTGAGAAATTCGTTCAGCGCATGGACGGGGACGCGGCAGAGTTCGTCGCGATGGGGGCGGGGATCGGCGGGCGCGGGCATGCCATCTTTGCCGAACGCGCGCCAAGCGACTTGGGCATCCGTGTCTTCGCCTTCACGAATGTAGCGGGAGATGTCGAGGTCGTGACCGGCGATGTCCTGCGTGGTGTCGAGGAGTTCGATGAAATCCTTGCGGCGAATGACCGGGCGAATCACTTCGCGCTCAGGAACGGACACGGTGGCGAGCGCCGACGGACCCGCCTCACTCAGGGATTGCAGGGCGGCGCGGGCGGCGGCGAGTTCCTCAGACTCGTAAGGTAGCGCGAGGTCGTCATTGCCTGCGGGATCGATGTCCACCCAATGGATGGTGGCGGGCGAGGACGGGTCGGTGTGTTCACCGGCGCGGTTGCATCGGCCGAAGCGCTGCACGAGGGACGACCAGGGGGCGAGTTCGGTGACGAGTGTTTTGGCGGAGACGTCCACGCCGGCCTCCACCGCCTGGGTGGCGATCACGATTTTGTGGGTGATGGCGCGGTCAGCGAGGATGGCGGTGTGTTTGGCTCGGTCGCCGGAGCGGAAGCGGGAGTGGACGAGCGCGAGTTCGGGCCGAGCGGAGTCGGGCTGTTTCCGCGTCGCGTTTCTGAGGAGGTGGAAAACTTCGCGGGCGCGAGGAACGCGGTTGACGATCACCAGGGTGAACGTGCCGGTTTGGTGGGCGGAGAGGATGAAATCGACGAGCTGTTTTTCGTAGGGCTTTTCCGTCGATTTGGAGAGCGCGAGCGAGGCGACGGGCCGGAGCTTTTTGAGCGACCTAATGCGGTGTTTGACGGGCTTGGCTTCTTTTTCCTCAGTCGAGAGCTCGAGCGTGGCGAGTGCGGCAGCGAAGGGCGCGTGATCCACCGTGCGGAGTCGTTTGGAGTCGAGCGTGGCGGACATCCACCACGAGTGGCCGTCACGAGCGAGGCCGAGTTTTCGGCGGAAGGCGTTGAGCTGAGCGCTGGTCTCGACCGAGACGCCCATGAGTTGGAGTTCGTCAAAGATCCAGAGCGCGTCGTTGTTGAGCAGCGCGAACTGGATGGGCCAACGGTAGCGGCTCATGCTGTAGCCGCGGTTGAGGGCGCGGCTGAGCAGCATGTCCTGAGTGCCGATGAGGATGGCGTCAGCTTCAGGATGGATGTCCCACTCTCGGGCGTCGCGGTCGAGGTCTTCGCCACCCATCAACACGACAACGCGCGGTTTGGCCTTTTGCGCGAAGAGTCCGGCTTGCGCGAGTCGGTCGACCCACGCGCGAGTCTCGTCGCGGGTCTGCTCAACGAGCGTTCGCATCGGCAGGCAGTAAACGAGACGCCGTGGCCAGGTCGCGCGATGGGCTTCGTCGGGATGCCCGACACGGTTCCACAGCCACGCGAGCACGACGGCGGCGGTCTTGCCGAGGCCCGTCGGTATGTCGATCAGCAGCGAGTCGCAGGCGCGGCCGAGGTCATCGCCCGCTAGGCGCTTCTGGTAGTCGTAAGGCAGTCGCGGCTCCGCGCCGGACTGGGTCGTGGCGGTTTGGAAGAACAGGTCAAAGGAGCTATTCATTGATTGTCGCCGGCCAAGAGAGCCTATTGATCGGTACGCCTTCCAGCCTCGGATCGGGGTCTTCGTCGTTCGGTGAGTCCGGGGCCCAATAGTGCGACACGTTCGACGTGGGCTGAGGATCGTCGCGCTTGTCCGAGCGGGCTGTTGCACGCCACGACACGAGGCCATGAAGAGCGGCCCAGGTGAAGCGAAGCCCGCGAAGCGGCGCTTGGCATGCATATCCGCGCTTCTCCGCGCCCTTCGGGGCGCGGCTCCTTTCCGCCGGGAAACCGAATTCGCCGGCACTGCCGGTCGCGCTACGAGCTAGGAAATTGGAGTCATCCGCGACTCGCGGCGCAGCCCATGCGGCAGCTGGACAATCCGACGCCGCTCCATGCCATCGACGCGCAGTACGAGCTCCGCTGTGCCGGGCGGGGCGTCCACCGGAGCGGACGTAACAAGATTCCCCCCTCCGATCTGGGCTACCGGTATCAGGGTGCGCTCGCCCGCCGGATCGAGTATGAGTTCGATCTCGACATGCGCAGAGTGTGCGCGCTGACCTGCGAATGGTGAAACCATGAGCGGAGACTCCCTCGATCGTGCCCGCCACTTCGCAAAGCGCTATCGCGTCGAGTTGCGGGAGGAACTTGGAGCTGGGACACAAGGTGTCGTTTTCGTCGTCGATGACAAGAGCCGAGACGACTGGACCGCGCTCAAGGTTCATTTTCGCCGGGAGTCGTTCGTCCGCGAGCACGACGTCTATCGGCGGCTGGGCGAGGCGAGGATCTTCGAAGTCGCCGGCTTCTCCGTCCCTCGTCTTCTGCGCGTCGATGAGGAGTTGCTCGCCATCGAGATGTCCGTGGTCACGCGGCCCTATGTGCTCGATTTTGCGGGGGCGGTGCTCGACGAGGAGCCGCCGGAGTTTCCCGCGGATACGCTGAGCCTTTGGGAACTCGAGAAACGCGAGCAGTTCGGCGCGCGCTGGCCTGTCGTGCTGCGGGTGATCAACGAGTTTGCCCGCTTCGGCGTCCACCTCCTCGATGTTTCGCCCGGAAACATCGCGTTTCGCGACTGAAGCGCCGACGGCGCCGGTGGCGTGAAACGGTAGCAGGTGGTTCGGGTCGGAGGTCACGGGAGCGGGGGCGAGGGTATCACGCGCGGAGGGACGCCCGATGTCCCGGCCGGCCGTTTTCGTCCGAAATGCGACGCGTCCGATTCGGCCACGCGCAGGGTCGCGCCATCGCATCCCTCCGCGGGCGAAGCATAGATAGCGTTCAGTTTCGCCGCCTCGGCCCGGATGGTCTCGCGCAGCTCGACCGGCGCGAGCACCTCGGCATGGCTGCCGCAGGCCAGCACGCGGCGCTCGATGTCGATGAGGTTGTTCAGGCGGAAGGTCGCCTCAAATCCACCGTCGGGCCGCGGTCTGAGCTCCTGCGACCGATGCCAGGGGCGCTCCCGCAGGTAGGGCACGACGACAGAGTCAAAACGGACACGCACCTCGATCTCGGCTTCACCGGCGAATCGACCCATGCTGCCCTGCAATCGCGCCGATGGATCGAAGCCCGCGGGCGGCGTGAAATGATGGGCGGTCACCTGTGCGTCCTGAAAGCGCCCAAGCACGAAATGCCGGACGTCGTCGCGCGTCGGATCGAAGGCCAGCAGCACCCACCGGTGTTCCAGGTAGCACAGGAAAAGGGGATGAACCGTGCGCGTCTCGGCCTCGTGCGCCCGTGCCTTCACGTAGCGGATACGCAGAACGCGCCGTCGCTTGATGGCTTCGAGCGCGATGGCGAACCAGCGACGCTCGCCGAAGTCACGGTCGGACTCATCGGTGTTGTGGACGAGCGCCGCGACGTCGACGGCCGGCACCGATACCGCGCCGGCAACGACGTGAGATATCTTCTCCAGGGCCGAGTAGAGCGCGGCGCCGAGCGGCGTGCCCCGCCATGCCGCAAAGGTGGCGCCCGCCATCTCGAGCGCGAGGGCCTCATCCGCCCCGAGTTGCAGGAGAGGAAGAAACTCAAAATCCGCTTCGTAAGCGTAGGTCTGACTCGAGGGATCCCAGCCGATGGGCGCGCCGTAGTGGTGGCGCATCGTCTCGATGTCGCGCTTGATCGTGCGGTCGGAGACCTCGAGTTCCCTCGCAAAGCTGACGGCGGTCACGGGGCGGCCCTGCCCGAGCCGCTGGTGGATGTGGAAGACACGCCGTAGGGCGGACGGGCCAAGGCGATGCTTCTCGATCGGCAGGTCTGCCGATCGCCGGGCATAGGGAGTGCACGGCATGGAGTAGGGACGGGTTCGGTACAAGAACTATCGGTCCACCGGCTCAAAGACAAGGTGAATGGGCGATCGTTCGGGATACAGGTGACTACGGACAACGACTCGATGGAGATTCTGCCTCGAAGGCGCGCATGGCGCTCGCAGCTTGAACCCGTGCAGCGGTGCGCGTTCAGGGGCAGCCTGGGGGGCGTCCAGGCGTGGATAGCGCTCTCAACCGTAAACCGGGTCGGTTGCGAGGATCGCCGATCGTGCTGATAGCGAGATCCCGCCGGGATCTGGTGGAGGGGCGCCACGGGCTCGGGGTGCGCACGGGCGTGTCGCACGGGTGGGCGCCGGGGGCACGAGAAGGCGCGCTGTCGCCACTTGGCGGCCCAGTCGCACTCGGCGGCATTACCTTTGCGACATGTGACGATCGGCTGGTCGCGTGAGGTGTAAGCAGCGGCAATGCTGCGGATCAACGATGCTTCAATCGCGCCGCGGCGCTGGCATTCCCTCGAAGGGCGCGGGGTCGTGGTGAATCGTCGCGCGGCCCCCGCTCGAACCGGTGTCCCGCCGGATCGTCGCCCCACACGCATCACCTTCAAAACCCGTCATCGCCCACCCATGTCCGAGGAAGTCGCTTCACCCCGCATCAAATTCTTCAGCGGCGAGGAAATCCCGCTCGAACTCCACAAGGTCCGCATCGTGCAGAAGCTGCACCTGCGACCGATCGAGGCGCGTCACGCGGCGATGGAGGCGGCGGGATACAATACCTTTCTTCTCAAGACGAAGGACCTGTTCCTCGACATGCTGACCGACAGCGGCACCAACGCGATGAGCGACAACCAGCTCGGCGCGATGATGGTGGCGGACGACGCCTACGCCGGCTCGGCGAGCTTCACCCGCATGCAGGAGGCGGTGCGCGAGGTGTTCGGACTCGAGCATGTGCTGCCCGTGCACCAGGGCCGTGCCGCGGAAAACATCCTCGGCAAGGCATTCGTGAAGCCGGGCGACGTGGTGCCGATGAACTACCACTTCACCACGACGAAGGCGCACATCGACATCAACGGCGGCCGTATCCTGGAGATCTATACGGACGAGGCGCTCAGGGTGAAGAGCAGCCACCCGTTCAAGGGCAACCTCGACCTGAAGAAGCTCGCCGCGACGATCGCGGAGGTCGGGCCCGAGCGCATCCCCTACGTGCGCATGGAGGCCTCCACCAACCTCATCGGCGGCCAGCCGTTCTCGATGCAGAACATGCGCGAGGTGCGCGAACTCACGCGCAAGCACGGCATCATGCTGGTGCTCGATGTCAGCCTGGTCGGGGAGAACGCGTGGTTCATCAAGGAGCGCGAGCCCGGCTACGCCACGAAGAGCATCAAGGAGATCCTGCACGAGCTGTGCAGCCTCGCCGACATCTCCTATTTCTCGTCGCGCAAGGTCAGCTCGTCGCGCGGCGGCGGCATCGCGACGAACCGCCTCGACCTCTTCAACCGCATGAAGGACCTCGTGCCGCTCTACGAGGGGTTCCTCACCTACGGCGGCATGTCGGTGCGCGAGATCGAGGCGATGGCCGTGGGTCTGCACGAGACGCTCGATGAGACGGTGATCAGCCAGTCGCCCGGGTTCATCCGCTACCTGGTCAATGATCTCGATGCCGCGGGCGTGCCGGTGGTGACGCCCGCCGGCGGTCTCGGCGCGCACATCGACGCGGGGACGTTCCTCAAACACCTCCCGCAGGCCGAGTACCCGGCTGGAGCGCTGGCGGCGGCGTTCTACATCGTCTCCGGTGCGCGCGGCATGGAGCGCGGCACGATCTCGAGCGTGCGCGACGCCGATGGCAACGACGTGCTCGCCGATGTGGAACTGCTGCGCCTCGCCCTGCCGCGTCGCGTGTTCACGCTTTCCCAGGTGAAGTATGTCGCGGATCGGATGAAATGGCTTCACGCCAACCGCGAACTCGTCGGCGGCCTGAAGTTCGTGGAGGAGCCGAAGGTGCTGCGCTTCTTCCTGGGCCGCCTGGCGCCCACCACCGACTGGCCGGTTCGCCTGGTGGCGAAATTCCGCCAGGACTTCGGCGAGAGCCTGTAGCGACCGGTCCGCACGCGGCGACCGGTGGACGGCCTCCCGCCGGCGCAGTTCGCTTGCGCACGCACACGCCGGCATGAAGCTGGCGCCATGACAAGGCGTGGCATGCGTTCGACCCTCGTGTGGTCGGTGGTGATGCTGATGTGTGCGTGGGAGCCGGCGCGGGGCGTGTCCGCGGTCGTCTCCTTCCCGGCGGACGGTGCGCGCGACGCCTGCACCGACACGCCTCTTCGGATCACGTTCACCGGGCCGGTCGAGCTTGGTCGGGCCGGGCGCATCAGCGTGACGGATACAACAACCCGTGCCGTGGTCGAGCGAATCGACGTGGCCGCGGGACCCTCCGTGCAGCCGGTCGGTGGGATCGACGGCTTTCGCTATCACCCCGTCACGATCGAGGGAAACGAGGTCACGATTCATCCGCGCCATGGCGCCTTCGAGCGGGGGAGGACCTATGCGGTCGAGGTCGAGGAGGGCGCGTTCGTCGGGACGGGCGTGGCCGGTCCGGAGCCGACGGCCGCGCTGGAATGGCGCTTTTCCACCCGGGAGGACGGGCCCGTGGCCAACGCTTCCCGCTTGGTGGTGGCCGCGGATGGCTCCGGGGATTTCTGTACGCTCCAGGGCGCGCTTGATGCGATCCCGCAGGATAGCCGCGTGCCGGTGACGGTGTTCGTCAAGCGCGGCACGTACCGCGAGATCGTGTGCCTCTATCGCAAGCACAAGGTCACAATCATGGGTGAGGATCGCGCCGCGACGGTCATCACCTATGCCAACAACGAGCGTTTCAATGGCGGCGGGGGCAATCCCTATGCCGGCGCGGCGCAGCCCAGCGCGGCCGATCCGCGTGCGGGCGGCGCCGTCTACCGGCGCGGCATGATGCTCGTCCATCAATGCGAGGACTTCACCCTCGCGAATCTCACCCTGCACAACACCACGCCGCAGGGCGGATCCCAGGCCGAGGCGATCATCGTCAACGGGTCGCCGGAGGCCCGCACCCTGCTCATCGATCTCACGTGCATCAGTTTTCAGGATACGATGCAGGTCAATGGCCGGGCCTACATCACCGGCTGTCACGTCGAGGGTGATGTCGACTTTCTCTGGGGGCGCGGGCCGTGTTTCTTCGAGGACTGCACGTTTCGTTCCCTGCGCTCGGAGGCCTATCTCACGCAGGTGCGCAATCCCGCCGAGCACCACGGATTCATCTTTCTTCGCTGCGCCTTCACCGGGGCGCCGGGCGTCGTCGGCAATTTCCTCACGCGCGTCGAGCCGCATCGCTTCCCGCACAGCGAGGTGGTGCTGATCGAGTGCGTGGTGTCCGGCGCGGTGGGCGCGGTCGGCTGGCAGCTGCAACCCGCGCGCGACGCCACCGCCGAGCCCGACCCCGGCCGCGTGCGTTTCTGGGAGTACGACAGTCGCACGCCGGAGGGCGAAACTGTGGACGTCTCCCGACGCCTGCCGGCTTCCCGTCAACTGGACGCGCGCGAGGACGCGGCCACGATCGATTGTTATCGCGATCCGATCTGGGTGCTCGGCGGCTGGGATGCGCGCGCGGCAGCGCGCGCCGTCGCGACGCGCTGAGGCGGACGCATGCATCGGGTTGATGGGGGGAGTGGGACTTCCGGGCGCGCTTGTCGCTCTCGCACAGCCAGCAACCGGCCCGGCCGCGCACGCCGCCGAGGTTTCGCAGGGCCCTGAGGATTGCCGCGACGCCGTGGCGCACGGCGCGAAGGCGCACGGGCGGGTCCACTTTCGAGCATGCGGGTTCGTCCAGGCCCTGGCGTGCAAGCCATGGCCGCCCGCGGCGTCCGCGGGTCAAAAACGCCGGGCGTGTGGACGAGGCGCGCGGGTGGCACATCGTGCGGTATGCAGCTGAGCGGGTTTCATCATGTCACGGCGATCACGGCGGATGCTTCCGCCAATCACGCGTTCTACACGGGCGTGCTCGGCCTGCGCCTGGTGAAGAAGACGGTCAACCAGGACGACGTCTCCGCCTATCACCTTTTCTACGCCGACGGCCGGGGCAGTCCTGGCACGGACATCACGTTCTTCGACTGGCCCGTGCCGCGCGAGCGCCAGGGCACGGCGAGCGTGGTGCGCACCGGCTTTCGGGTGCGCTCGGAGGAGACGCTGGGATGGTGGCTGCAGAGGTTCGACGAGGCGCGGGTCGAGCACGGGCCGATCGTGGAGCGGGATGGACGTCGCTTGATCGACTTTTCCGACCCGGAAGGCCAGCGCCTTTCCCTCGTCGCAGAGGAGGCACCGCGGGTGGCGCATCCCTGGCCGCGCAGTCCGGTGCCCGTGGCTCACCAGATCCTCGGTCTCGGGCCGGTCATGATGAGCGTGCCGCGGCTCGGTCCGACTGACCGCATGCTGACCGCCGTTCTCAACATGCGGTCCGTGCGGCAGTATCCGATAGATACCTACGAGGCTGCCGCGACCGTCAGCGTCTACGAAATGGCGTCGGGAGGCGCCGCCGGCGAACTGCATGTTTGCGTGGAGCCTCATGTCCCGGCGGCCGCGCCCGGCGCCGGGGGCGTCCACCACGTGGCCTTCCGCACGCCGGATGTGGGTGAATATCGCGCCTGGGAGGAGCGGTTGCGGGCACAGGGGATCGCGTCGAGCGGACCTGTCGACCGCTACTACTTCCGCAGCCTGTACTTCCGCGACCCGGGCGGAGTGTTGTTCGAGATCGCGACCGACGGTCCCGGCTTCGCGGCGGACGAGCCGGTGGAGCAGCTTGGCGAGCAACTGGCGCTCCCGCCGTTCCTTGAAGCCCGCCGCGCGGAAATCGAGCGGCGCCTCAAGCCCCTGTAGGCGCCAATCCCGAAGGCGGGAAACTCGTCGGATGCTCTGCAGGCCGGGCAACCGTCCGGCACGCGTTGAAGTGACTGAGACGCTCTAGGCAATTAACCGCAGGGATGCGCCGCTACGGCATGGACGCGCTGAAAAGCGGTTGGCATCCTGCCGGGACGGTTCCTTTCTGGCGGGATGTTCCTGGCCACGGATCACGCCCAACGCTTCGGAGGCGTCGAACGCCTGTACGGGACAGGCGCGCTCGACCGCCTGTCCCGCGCCCACGTCTGCGTGGTGGGGCTCGGCGGCGTCGGCTCCTGGGCGGTCGAGGCACTCGCACGCTCCGGGGTGGGTGCGATCACGCTCGTTGATCTCGACGACGTGTGCGTGACCAATATCAACCGGCAACTCCCCGCACTCGACGGCACGATCGGTCGTCCGAAAGCCGAGGTGCTGGCCGAGCGCGTCCGCGCCATTCATCCCGCGTGCGATGTCACGGCGCGGGTGGAGTTCTTCACCGAGTCAACCGCCGGGTCGCTGCTCGGCGCGGCAGGCTTTGACTATGTCATCGATGCGATCGACGCGCTCAAGAACAAGGCGCTGCTCATCGCGCGCTGCCGGGCGGCGGGGCTGCGCGTGATCACCTGTGGCGGAGCGGGCGGCCGCCGCGATGCCACGGGCGTGCGCGTCGGTGACCTGGCGTTCACGCATCGCGATCCGCTGCTGCGCTACGTGCGCAAGAAGCTGCGCGCGCGGCACGGGTTTCCGCGCGACGTGACCGAGCCGTTTGGCGTGGTGGCCGTTTACACGCAGGAGGTGCCGCTCTATCCGCAATCCGACGGCTCGGTCTGCGAGACTGCCGAGGTGCTGGAGGAGGGGGGCATTGGTTGTGCCTCGGGCCTGGGGGCTGCGGCCTTCGTCACCGGCGCGTTCGGCTTTGCCGCGGCCGGCGTGGTGGTTTCCGCGCTCGCGGCCGGTTGAGTTTCGCGGCGGCTGACAAGGCGAAGTTCGTGCGGACGTGCCTTGTTGCGTGGCGAAAACAGACGCGCGCCCTCCCGGAGGGAAGGGCGCGCGTTCGCGTTTGCGGATCCTCGTTGGTGGTCAGTCGACCTTCAGCTGCTCGAACTTGGCGGTGGTCGATGTCGCCGCGGAGTGGGAGGTCACGCCGAGGCCGACGAGCGCCTCGTCGGGGAGGTCGATTATCACGGAATCGAGAAGATTCCAGGCCTTCCCATCATTCGAGTAGAAGGCGTAGAACGTGTCCCCCGCGCGCGTCAGCTTCAACCACTTGGGTGCCGCACCAGCTTCGAGCGCGACCCGGTAGGCGTTCTGGGTCGTCGTCTTGCGGGCATAGAGCCAGATGCCGTTTGTGGGCGTCACACATGCCATCACGAACGGGGAGTTCGCCGCGGTCGAGCTGCGGAACATGATGCCGGCCTTGGCCCAGCCGTGCGTGTTCACCAGGCTCGCCACGCGCACCGTGACTTCGGAGTCCCCGGAGAGCGGCGTGTGGGCGAAATGGAACTGATCGTTCTTCGCCGCGATGTCGGCGCCCGCACCGACGATGGTCACGGACGTGCCGCTGGCGGTCGTCTTGCCGGCGACCTGCGGCTTGCCGATGTCGACACCCGTGAGGCGGACGACGACGTTCACAGTGAACGACGTGGTGGTGCTGAGCGTGCCGTCGCTGACGGTGAGCTTCACCGTGCACGATCCGGTGGAGTTCGTCAGCGGGCGCACCGTCACGGTGCGGTTCGCCCCGGTGCCTGCGAGCGTGACGCCGGACACCGGGAGTAGTGCTGCGTTGGAGACGCTCGCCGTCACCTTGAGACTGCCCGCGGACGTCTGGGCGTCGCCCACGGTGAAGGCGAGGGCGGGCGAGGATGCGTTCATCGAGACAGTCTGCGTGGCGATGGACGAGATTGTGGGCGCGGTGTTCGCGGGTGCGGTGCCTGCGGGCGCCGTGGAGGAGCTTCCGACCGTGAGGGAGAATGTGTCGCGGGCGGTGAGTGAGCCGTCGCTCACCTGCACCGTGATCGTTGCGGTGCCGGTCTTGCCCGAGGCCGGCTTGAGCGTGAGCGTCCGGCTCGATCCGGTGCCGCCCAGGGTGATTCCGGCCGCCGGGAGGAGCGTGGTGTTGCTCGAGGTCGCGGTCACCGTCAGGCTGGTGGCGGCGGTCTCGACGTCGCCGACCGTGAACGGGATCGCGCGGCTCGTCGTGCTCGTCGCCAGCGACTGGTCGGCGATGTTGCTGATCGTGGGGCTGTCGTTCACCGCGGTCACGGTGGCAACGAAGGAGCGCGTCGCGCTCAGGCTGCCGTCGGTCACCTTGACCGTGATCGTGGAGGTGCCGGATTTATCCGCCGCGGGCTTCATCGTGAGCGTGCGGTTTGCACCCGATCCGCCGAAGACGATCGAACTCTCGGGGATGAGCGACGCGTTCGACGAGGTGGCCGATAGTCCGAGTTCACCCGCGGAGGTCTGGGCATCACCAATGGTGAGCGCGATGGCGCCGCTCGTGACGTCCTCCTTCATGGATTGATTGGCGATCGCGCCGAGTGTCGGCGCGGTGTTGGCCGTCGCCGGTACGGTCGTGCTGGCGATGTTCGTGTAGCCTGAACTGCCGGCGGAGTTGAACGCGCACAGGCGGTAGCGGTAGAGCGTTCCCGCGGCGGGACTCTCGTCGACGTACGAGGTCGCATTCGCCGCGGTCGTGGCAATGACGGCAAACGCCCCGCTGCCGGTGGCGCGCTCGATCTTGAAGCCGCTCTCGTTCGAGGAGTTGTCGGTCCACTTCAGGGTGACCCGGGCTGCGGATGCAGTCGCTGGATACAGGACCAGGCTGCACAGGCAGCCGAGGATCAGTGTCAGGGTGGCTCGTGGTGCGGAGAGAAGGAGCATGGAGGCGGGTCGTGTGATTGCCGCCATCCCCAGACGTGTTCAGAAAGTGGATGCGGCGATTGCGGGACGCTTGCGGTCCCTACTTAACGACTGCTTTCCCCGGCTCGTGACTCCCGGGCGGACGAAAAAAAAGCGAATGCGCGGCGTAGTTAACAACGTAATACGAGGACTTTACGGCGAATCCTTAGCCGCAGTGACGCCGCCATACGGGATGCACCGGAGTGCGCGGTTGCAGGCCCCTGGGATCATGCATTGTGCGATGGCGCGAGCGGTCTCGCCCGCATGCGAGCGCCGCTCGCATGCGGGCAGGACGTTGCCCGCCGCGCATCCCCGGGGGACGCGCAACCCTGCGGACAGCCCTGCGCGGTCCGTTCAGTCGAGGCTCAGCTTCTCGAAGACGGCCGTGGTGCGCTTCGACGCCGCGTGAGAACAGACCGCCAGGCCGACGCGTGCCGTGTTCGGCAGATCGACCTTCACGGATTCCACGAAGTCCCAGGTCTTCCCATCGGTCGAGTGGTAGGCGTAGAACGTGTCGCCGGTGCGGCTGAGCCGCAGCCAGCGCGGCGCCGTCCCACGTTCCGTGCGTCGCGTGGCCGCGCCCGCCTTCGCCTTCGATCGGTAGCTCAGGGACACGCCCTCGGACGGCGTCACGGCGAGAAAGACGTACGGCGCGTCGGCGGTGAGCGAGCCGCGATACATCAGTCCGGCCATCGCTCCGCCGTGTGTCTTCGTGAGGCTGCTGACCCGCACGATCAGTTCGGAATCGCCGGTGATGTATTCGCGGCCGAAGCGGAACTGGTCCTTCTTGCCGCCGATATCCGCGCCTCCGGCCCGAACCTCGATCCGCGACCCGCTGATCGACTGGCTGCCGCTTTGCGCGGGCGAACCGATGTCACCGAACGTGAGCTCCATCGCGACGGTCACGGTGAAGGACGTGCTGCGCCGCAGGCTCCCATCGCTCACCTCGAGCGTGATCGTGGCCGTGCCCGTGGAGTTGTTCACCGGCCTCACCGTCACAGTGCGATTCGTCCCGCTGCCACCGAGGATGATGTTGTTCACCGGCACCAGAGTCTTGTTGGAGGAACTGCGCGTGACCGTCAGCTTCGCTGCCGGGGTGTCGGCGTCGCCGAGCGTGAAGGCGATCGCGCCCGAGTCTCCATTGGCCGGAATGGCCCGGTTCGAGATGCTGCTGATCGTCGGCGCGCTGTTCGACCCGCTGCTGGATGCGGGCTTGGTCGAGGTGCCGACCGTGACGGCGAATGTGTCGGAGGCCGAGAGCGAGCCGTCACTGACGCGCACGGTGATCGTCGCCGTTCCACTTTTCCCCGTCTGCGGCGTGAAGGTGAGCGTGCGCGTCGCGCCGCTTCCCCCAAGCTTCAACCGGCTGTTGGGAACCAACGTCTGGTTCGAGGAGGTCGCGGTGACGGTGAGCTTGGTCGCGGCAGATTCGGCGTCCGCGACGGTGAACTTGATGGCACCGCTGGACACGCCGGCCTGCACACTTCGGTCGGTGATGTCGCTGATCGTGGGGGTGCCGTTCTTGCCCGACACCTTGACCGTGAACGAGCGCGAGGCGGTGAGTTTGCCGTCGCTCACGCTCACCGTGATCGTCGACGAGCCCGAGGCATTGGAAACGGGCTTCACCGTGATCGTGCGGTTGCCGTCGCTGCCCCCGAACTTGATCCCCGATGAGGCGACCACAGCCGTGTTCGAGGACTTGCCGCTCACCGAGAGCTTGGCGGCCGAAGTCTGGGCGTCGCCGATGGTGAAGGCGATCGAACCGGTGGTCCCGTTCTTCGCGATCGTGCGGTTCTCCAGCGAGGAAATGGTGGGTGCGGTGTTCGCGCCGGCCGCGGCTGTCGTGCCGCTCACCGTGTTCGAGTAGGCGGACGTGCCGGAACCGTTGTAGGCCCGGACGCGGTAACGATAAAGCGTCGACGCCGCGAGGTTTGTGTCGACATACCGGGTGACGTTCGCCTTCGTCGTCGCGATCTGCTCGAACTTGCCCGAGCTGCCGGTGGCCCGCTCGATGCGGAAGCCGGATTCATTCTGTGAGTTGTCGCTCCACGTGAGCGTGAACTGGGCGGCGACGGCGTCCGTGGCAAAAAGCAACGCGAACAACGCGGTGGCGAGGGCCGGAAGCCGGAAATTTCCAAGAACGAGCCTGGGATCGTGCTGCTTGCATGAAACGGTGGGAGCCGGGCAGTCAAAATGAAGGCGCATCGGCGCGCATAGTCCGGTTTTTCGTGAATCAGTTCCGTGCCTGTGCGAAATTCAGCAGGAAGTTTCTTCATTCCGTCGAAATGACCGAGGGCGCACTGTAGGTGTCTCAGGTGAACCCTGTATCCAAGTTGTGGGTGCGCCGTCGTGCAACGGATGCACGGGCGTGCCCTCTATGCAGGTTGCACGAGACCGCCACCGGCTGGGGCAGGAAACCGCACCGAGTCCCCGGGATCCTGCGTCCGGCCCGGGATCTGCAGTGCTCGGCCTCGTCATGGTCGCAATCACCCGGAAGGACAGGTCCACGCCGACGGCCGCCGTGGGGCGCCGTGTTTGGGATTGTCGTAACGCGACCCGATCCCCAGACGGGTGGCTGCCCATGCGGGAACTTAACGACAGTCGCGACACCTTGTGGTGGGTGGTTCACACCCGGCCCCGGTGTGAAAAACGCTTCGCCGACCTCGCGCGTCGTGAGGCCATCGAGCACGACCTGCCGCTGGTCCGCAGTGTCCGGCGCTACGCGACTCAGACCAAGCGCTTCACCAAGCCGCTCTTCCCGGGGTATGTGTTCGCCAACGTGCCGTCGCACCTGACGAGCCGTCTCTACCAGGGCGACTTTGTCGCCAATCTCATTCGCGTTCAGGATCAGGATACCTTCGTCCGCCAGCTCGACGCCGTCCGTCGCATCATGGCTTCAGGCATGGACGTCCAGCCGGCACCGAGACTCGAGAAGGGACGGGCCGTGCGGATCGTGGGGGGCCCGCTGCACGGAGTCCACGGGACGGTGGAAGACCCCGGGTCGGCGCGCGGCGTCGTCGTGGCCATCGACGTGATCCAGCAGGGCGTGTTGATCCATGTGCCTGAATCGAATCTGGAAGTGATTCCCTGATCCATGCGTACAAGCGCTGCCGCTCGCACCCGGGCCGGGGGCGAGTTCACACGGATAAGTTTGGGGCGTTGACGAGGTCTCCGAAGTGGAGACGCGGGGAGAAGCCGGCGCCGCAGGCGCGGCGCGAGCCCGTTCCAATCCTGGGCGAGGTGCGCTCCGACTGCCGTCGGCGCACCGGAAAATCAACCGGCCGATGAACCGCTCTGGAGTGGCGCGACTGGCGCGCCGGCCACCATCACTTCGGCAAGGGACGGGTAGTCGCGGTCGCGGTCGTTCATGATCGGCTGCGCGACCGGCCAGGGAATACCGACGGCCGGATCATCCCACCTGAATCCGACAGCGCTCTCCGGCACGAAGGAGTCCGACATCTGGTAGAAGACCTCGGTCTCATCCTGCAGGGTCTGGAACCCATGGGCGCATCCCGCCGGGATGAACAACATCCGGTGATTCTCGGCCGTGAGTTCGACCGCGAGATGGCGGCCGAAGGTCGGTGAGCCCGGCCGGATGTCCACGACGGCATCGAAGAGCGCGCCCCGCGTGCAGCGCACGAGCTTCGGCTGGGCGTGAGGCGCGCGCTGCAGGTGCATGCCGCGCAGCGTGCCCCGCCGCCGGTTGAAGGAGATGTCGCATTGCACCAGGCGGTCGCTCAGCCCGTGCTCGGCAAACTCGCGCTGGCACCACGCGCGGGCAAAGAACCCGCGGTCGTCGTGGCGCGGCTGGATGTCGACGATGAACACCCCCGGGAGCGCTGTGGCATGAAATTCCATCGGATGCGGTCGGGCTCCTAGAACACCTCGACGGACGGGATCGGCACCACGAACTTGCCGCCCCACTCGCGTATCCCCGCCATCTGCTCGGAGATCTCGCGGCGCAGGTTCCAGGGAAGGATCACCACGTAGTCGGGCTTGGTCGTGAAGATGTGCTCGGGCGCGTGGATCGGGATGCGGACGCCTGGCATGTAGTGATTCTGTTTATACGGGCTGCGGTCGACCACGTAGTCGACCAGGTCGTCGCGCACGCCACAGTAGTTGACGAGGGTGACACCCTTGGCGGCCGCGCCGTAGGCGACGACCTTCTTCCCCTGCTCGCGGGCCTCGACGAGGAACTTCAGGAGCGTGCGCTTCGTCGCGCGGACTTTCTCGCCGAAGCGGGTGTAGGTCGCCATGTCTCGAAGCCCGAATCCGGTCTCCTTCGCCACCATCGCGGCGACGCGCGGGGTGATCTCCGCCCGCGGGTCGGTGCTCTCCTCATGGCGGGCGAAGATGCGCAGCGACCCGCCGTGGGTCGGCAGCTCCTCCACATCGAAGAGCGTGAGCCCGTGCTCGGCGAAGATCCTCTGCACGGCGAGGAACGAGAGGTAGGAGAAATGCTCGTGGTAGATCGTGTCGAACTGGTTCGCCGCGATCAGGTTCAGCAGATGCGGAAACTCAAACGTGATCACGCCGTCGGGCTTGAGCGCGACCTTGAGGCCGCCGACGAAGTCGTTGATGTCCGGAACATGGGCGAGCACGTTGTTTCCAAGGAGAACGTCAGCGGCGGTGCCGTTGGCGGCGAGTTCGCGCGCGGTCTGCACGCCGAAGAATTTCACGATGCTTGGGATCTGCCGCTCCTCGCGTGCGACCTTCGCCACGTTGGCTGCCGGCTCGATGCCGAGAACGGGTATGCCGCGGGCCTTGAAATGCTGCAGCAGGTACCCGTCGTTGCTCGCGATTTCGATGACCTGCGATTCCGCGCCCAGCCCGAAGCGGTCGACCATCATCTCGCAGTAGCGACGGGCGTGTTCCACCCAACTCGTCGAGTAGCTGCTGAAGTAGAGGTAATCGCTGAATATTGCGTCGGGCGACTCGAATTCCTCCAGCTGGCAGAGAAGGCATGAGTGGCACACCCAGACCTTGAGCGGGTAGAATTTCTCGGCGCTCTGTGCGTCGTCAGCTTTTACGTACGAGTTGGCCAGGGGCGAGAGCCCGAGGTCGCACATGGCGTGCCGGAGGGGAGTGCCGCAGAAGCGGCACACGGGCGTGTGGTGACCGTTAACAGGTGTTGAGTCCATGGCGTCTGAAAGTCAGAGGTTCGTGCGCCAGAAAAACTTGGAGTCTATCTGGGAGGTGCGGATGAGGTGCTGCAGCTGCTTGAGGCGTGTGAAGGCGCGGTCCTCGAATTGTTCGCGCGACATGTCGATTTGGCGGAAGACATCGTGCATCTGCCGCACGCCGCTATCAGCATCCCATGAACATTCGAAATCCGGCAGGTGACGGCGGATCTTGTCGAAGTTCACACGGTAGCTGCGGTTGTCGGCACCCTGCGTGCCGAACGTGACCGAGCAGCCCGTGAACACAGCCGCGACCTTTTCGGCGATGTCGCGGACGCGATAGTTTTGCTGGTTGCTGCCGACATTGAACGCCTGGTCCTGGATGGCCTCGGCCGGGGCTTCGATTGCGCAAGAGATCGCCCGCGCGATATCCAGGGCGTGCACCAGCGGTCTCCACGGGGAGCCGTCGCTGGTCATGCGGATCTCCCGCGTGGTCCAGGCGAGGCCGCATAGGTTGTTCAGCACGAGGTCGAACCGCTGCCTGGGGGACGCCCCGAAGGCCGTGGCGTTCCGCATGTAGCATGGGCTGAAACGGTCGTCCGCCAGCGACTTCAGGTCGCGTTCGCACAGCACCTTGCAGCGGGCGTATGCGGTCTGTGGATTCGGTGCGGTATCCTCCGTGACCTCGCCGTTGGTGGCCACGCCATAGACCGAGCATGAGGACATGTAGACGAAGCGCCGCACACCCGCTGCCTTGGCCGTGCGCGCGAGGTGCATCGTGCCCTTGTGATTGATCTCGTAGGTGATCTCGGGATCGAGTTCGCCGAGCGGGTCATTTGAGAGCTCGGCCATGTGCACGAGCGCCTCATGCCCCCGGAGATCCTCCTCCGTGACCTCGCGGATGTCCTTTGCGACGGTCCTGGGCGTGGTGCCGCGGGAGTTGTAGAGGTAGCCCGACTTGTAGAAACCGGTGTCGATTCCGGTCACGTCGTGGCCACGCTGGTGGAGAAAAGGGGCGAGGACGGCCCCAAGATAACCTTCAGTTCCGGTGATGCAGACTTTCATGGAGAAATTCGTGGAGCCGGCGGGGTGCGGCCCCGCGGAAAAGGGTTTGGACGGGGGGCGGCTTAGGGGACCTGCCCGGCGATGGCGGCGCCTATCTCGAGCGAAGCGGTGGCCGCGGGTGACGGCGCGTTGCACACATGCATGGAGTTGCGGCCCGGTACGATGAGAAAATCGTCCACCAGACTGCCGTCATCCATGAGGGCCTGGGCGCGCACGCCGGCGTGGCTCGGGATGCAGTCCTCCTCGCGCACCTCCGGGATCAGACGACGAAGGCTGCGCACGAATGCCGACTTGCTGAGCGAACGCCAGATCTCATCGAGGCCATCGCGGTGGTACTTCCAGGCGAGCCTCCAGAATCCCGGGAAGCACATGACCTCGCTGAAATCGCGCAGGCTGAAATCGAGCTTGCGGTATCCTTCCCGCTCGAATGCGAGCACTGCATTCGGGCCGCAGTGGACCGATCCGTCGATCATGCGCGTGAAATGCACGCCGAGAAACGGAAAGGCGGGGTTGGGCACGGGGTAGATGAGCGTCTTGCAGAGGTATCGCTTTTCCGGCGCGAGTTCGAAGTACTCGCCCCGGAATGGCACGATGCGCGCGCGGGTGTCGGTCTGGTCCATGCGCGCGAGCCGGTCGCTGTGGAGACCGCCGCAGTTGACAAGAAACCGCGTCCGATACTCCGCTTGCGCGGTCTGGATGACCTTCTCGGGCCCGTCCTCCACGAATCCGGTCACTCGCGTGCTCAGCTGGAGGGTGGCGCCGCGCTCGGTCGCAAGCTGCACGATTTTCCGGCACACCTGTGAGTAGCTAACGATCCCGGTGTTCGGCACGCGGACGGCGGCCACGCAGCTGGCATGCGGCTCGATCTCCCGAAGCTCCTCCGGGGTGACCATCGTCACATCGAGACCATTGTCCAGGCCGCGTTGATACAGGTTTGTCAGCGCCGGGATTTCCGCGGCCTCGGTGGCGACGATCACCTTGCCGCACACATCATGGGCGATGCCCTGTTCGCGGCAGAATTCGACCATGCTGCGGCTTCCGGCGCGGGCGAAGCGAGCCTTGTGGCTGCCAGGCTTGTAGTAGATCCCTGAATGGATGACGCCGCTGTTGTTGCCTGTCTGGTGGCTGGCCCAGGCGGATTCCTTCTCCAGGACGAGGATGCGCGAACGTGGCCGGCGCTCGGTGAGCGCAAGCGCGGTCGAGAGGCCGACGATGCCGCCTCCCACGATGGCGTAGTCAAATGCCGCTGTTTGCATGGCTGCAGCCCTCACCACACCTTCCAGGGCGGCCGGCTGGACGCCCATGCTTCCTCGAGCACGTTCCGGTCGCGCAGGGTGTCCATCGACTGCCAGAAGCCCGGATGCTTATAGGCGTGGAGCTGCCCGTCCTGCGCAAGGCCCTGCATCGGTTCGCGTTCCCACACCGTCTCGTCGCCCTTGATGTAATCGAGGACTTTGGGTTCCAGGACGAAGAATCCGCCGTTGATCCAGGCGCCATCGCCGTCGGGCTTCTCGCGGAAGGAATTCACCTGCGTGGCGGAGTCGCGCAGCGTGAATGCCCCGAACCGGCCCGGGGGCTGCACGGCCGTCAGCGTCGCCAGTCCCCCGTGGGACCGGTGGAACGCGAGGGTCTCGCGTATGGAGAGATCGGTGACACCGTCGCCGTAGGTCATGAAGAACGTCTCGTCGTCGAGAAACCGGCGCACGCGCCGGAGGCGTCCTCCCGTCATCGTCTTCTCGCCGGTGTCCACGAGTGTCACCGTCCACGGCTCGGTGGCATGGCCGAGGTACTCGGCGCGGTTGGTGCGCAGGTCAAAGCGCACGTCGGACATGCCGAGGAAGTAGCTCGCAAAGAACTGCTTCACGACAAAGCCCTTGTAGCCGAGGCAGATGATGAAGTCGTTCACTCCGTGGTGACTGTAGATCTTCATGATGTGCCAGAGGATGGGCTGTCCGCCCACCTCGACCATCGGCTTTGGCTTGGTTCCGGTCTCCTCGCTGAGTCGCGTGCCGAGACCACCGGCTAGGATAACTGCTTTCATGAATACTGGGAATGGGTAAGGCCGGGCGCGCGTTAACCGGGGCACACCCGCAGGCTTTTGCGCGGCCGCTGGGTGGCCCCGACGCCGGGAATCACGGGTCGCCGCTAGAGCGGGTTCGTTGGGGGCGTAGCTATCGGAATGATACAGCGTCCGGTGCTGACCTGGAGATCGGTCACCTGCGCGCGCAGCGGCATCGTGACGGCTGTGATCACCGCGGCCGCCACATCCTCGGGCTGCACGAGAAGCTCAGGCTGGGGTTCGCGACCTTCGAGACGGAAGACCTCCTGGCCCATGGGGGTGTCCGTGCGGCCCGGAAAGATGCTGACCACGCGCAGGTCCTCCGCGGCAAACTCATCTCGGATGCTGTCGGCGACTGCCTTGAGCGCCGCCTTGCTTGCCCCGTAGGCGGCGACCCCGGCCGAGGCTCCGAGCCCGGCCGTGGAATTGATGAAGACGATGATGCCCTGCGCGGCGCGAAGCGAAGGGAGCAGCAACTGGCTCAGCACAAACGGCGCACGAAGGTTCACGCGCAGGATTTGATCGAGGGCGGCCCGAGGCGTCTCGCCAAACGATCCCATGTGGTAGGTCCCGGCGCAGTTGACCAGGAGGGCGAGTCGGTTGCCTGTCATCTCGTCTACACGTGTGGCGAGCGACTCGAGCGACGCGTCGATCGCGAGGTCGCACGGCACGGCAGCCACGCAGGCCTCGCGCGGTTCGATCATCGAGAGCGTCTCGGTGAGCGCCTCGCGGCGGCGGGCGGTGAGGATGACGGAAAACCCCGCGCCACTGAGCGCCACCGCGATAGCGCGGCCAATCCCACTGCTTGCCCCGGTGACTAGGGCGTACTTGCGCGAGGATCCATCCCTGTCGTGCGAATCAGGCGTCATGGCGTTTCGTTTCCTCGAGAAGGCCGACTCGGAGAAGGTCGTCCGCTGCGCGCGCGAGGATCTGAAAAGGGAGGGATGCGCGCTCCGCCATCGCAAGCAGGTCGTGCTCACCGTCGGCGAGGTTCAGCACCCAGAGGTAGGCCATCTGCAGCTCCGCAAGGTGCTTGTCGCCCCCGGTCTGCCGATAGAGCCCGCGGCGGCCGAGCTGCGGCTCCCCGCACGGGTTGAGGCTGCGGTAGCGACGGTTGGCGTCGAGCACCTCGAGGATGGCACCGGCCGTGCGAAGCGACTCCTCGAGGGCGCCGGGCGTGATCAGGTCGAGGTTGTCGGCGGAGGTGTGGTATTCCGGAAACTCGCCGTGGGGCGTCCGCATCAGGCAGCCAAGCGGAAGGTTGTACCCGGGCGAACAATACTGGCGCTCGTCGTAGCCGTAGGGGAAGAAGTCGATGATGCGCGACTGCTGCCCGTTGCCGCGCAGCACGTGGGCCGCGGCGCGGTCGACCACGGCGTCGCCGCGGCGGCTCTTCTTGTAGGTGAACGCGCCGGCGTCGCCGCAGCAGGTGAGGAGGAGGCCGTGCCGCACGCGCTGCACCGCCTCGGGATTGCGCGCCAGCCAGGTGATCGAGCCGATCGTGCCAGGGATGAAGACAAAGCGGTAGGTGAGCCGGTGCGGGCGCGAGGCCACGGACATGGCCAGCCAGGTCGCGACGACCAGGCCGGAGAGGTTGTCGTTGGCCAGGGACGGATGGCAGGCATGGCACGACACGAGCACCTCGTCGGACGACTCGCCCGGAATCACGCACTCACCGTAGCTCAGGCTCCCCGGTTCCAGGGTCGAGTCGATGAAGACCTCGTAGTCGCCGGGACCCAGGGATTCGACGACCGCGTGCGGGAGGCAGAAGCCCCAATCCCGTTTGTAGTACGAAGTCCGGTACGGTATCCACGTCGGCCGTTCAGGCAGCGAATGCAGGTGCGGTCGGAGCTCGGCCAGGGGCATCCGGGCATGGACCGGCGCACTGTAGTTGACCACCTGCAGGTTGCTGCGGCTGAAGTCCGCCAGCACGCGTCCATCCGGCGCCTTGAGCCAGCCCTGCCGGATCGTCCACTCCATCGGCACCTCCCAGTCGAGCACAGGCGTGCCGGAAGGGACCTCGTGGACGGTCAGCGGCACGCGCTGGCCGATGCGCGCAAGCGTTTCGCGCAGCCCCGGGCCCGTGATGCTCCGGCAGATGGGAAAGAGCTCGCGCGCGAACGCGTGCATGGCGTGCCCGGAACTCACGTGGGAAGCGGTCTGGGCGGGGCTGGCCGGACCCGGGGCCGGCGCGGCCGGGGCGCTGGATGAGACCGGCACCGGGGCGGAAGGCGGAGGCGTGACGTTCATGCGGAAAGGGCGGCGGATGTCCCGGATGCCCGGGGGCGCAGCGGCGAGCGCGGCGGCCGGGCGACGCGCACGGTCAGCTGCGGGGGCATCGGATACTCGGCGGCGCTGTCCCACCGGAAGACATTGTCGGTGGAAACAACGGTGAGGCCGGACCGGTTCAGAAAATCCAGGCACGGCCGGTTCTTGGCCGTGGGGGCGAAGGCGAGCTCGAACCACGCGGCGCCGTGTTCGCGCGCGTGGCGGTCCACGATCGCCAGCATCGCCTCCTCGATCTTGCGTCCCATGGCGCGGCAGCTGAGCAGAAAGTCCGTGACCTCGATCGGGCCGTCCGGGAGGCGGGCGACGCTGACGAAGCCCGTGAGCCCGAGGTCGCCGAACCGGTCGCGCACCTTCACCGTCCAGGCCGCATGCCCGGGGACGCGCGACCAGGCGATCAACTCGCCCGCCGTCATGCGCCGCGTGCGCAGGTTCATCTGGTTGGTCTTGTTCAGAAGCTGGGCGGCGCGGGCGAGGTTGGCTTCCGTCAACCGTTCCACCTCCACCTCCATCTCCAGGGTACCGAGCCAGTCGTCGAGCGATCCGACATTCGCGCGCGCCTGCCTGCGCTCGCGCTCGGAGGCATACATCGCGGTGCGCTGGTGGTCCTCGCTCGTGACGACGGCGGTGTCGAAGCACGTGAGCTGGAGCAGCGCCTTGCGAAAGTGCGAGCGGTCAGCCGGCCATTCCGGCACGAGCACCTCGGGCAGCGCCTCGCGCACGCGGGCGCGTTCGGCCGGGTTGTCGTCGATGAACACGACCGACTGGAGCCCGAGGTTCAGCTCGGCCGCTAGGTCGGCGACATTGGCGGCCTTGTCCTGCCAGTTGATGCGCCAGCCGGCGAAGTCCTCGAGTCGAAGCACCATTTCCGGATGTTCGCGTATCGCCGTGGTGGCGACGGACTCGTCGTTCTTCGACACCAGCCCGAGCAGGATGCCTCGCCGCGACAGCGCCTTGATCGCGCGTTGGAAATCCACCAGGGCCTCGCCGTCGGCATGGTGTCCGCCGAGCACGAGATGCTCCCAGCCGATGTCCCCGACGATCCCGCCCCAGAGAGTGTCGTCAAGATCGAGGACGAGGAGCTTGCGGCCGGCGCCATCGATGGTCTGCAGGGCGGACTTGATGTCCGCGGCGGCGAGCTTGAAGACCTCCGTGCCGAACGGGATTTTGCCCATGTACCAGGCCTTGGTGGCATGCGCCTTCGCTCCGCTCATCCCGAGCCAGCGCGCGGCATCGAGCATGTAGATCGGCGACGGAGTCGAGCCGGCCTCGGATGAGGCCGCGGGTTCGAGCCGCGCTGCCAGGCGTTGGTTCATCCGGGAGAGCAGGTCGCGAATACCCGTGCCGGGGCGGCGATCGAGGAGACCCCAGCCGCGCTCCCAGGGCGGGAGTTCCCAGCTGGGCACGAGGATGGTGCGGGCGCGGGGGGCGCAGCCGCGGATCAGATCGCCGAAGCGGTCGACCTCCTCGAGGATGTCGGCGTGGTCGACTGTCTCGTGCGCCAGCGCGCGGGCAAATCCGCTGATGACTCGGTGCGGCAGCGTCCACACCACGAGGCAGTCGATCTGCCCGGACCAGCAGGGAAGCGAGGAATCGGCAAGCACCTGGAACGGCTGGCCGAACGGCGTATCCACAACCTCGACACCAGGCGGCCCCGGGTCGTGCGCCAGGATTGCGGCGAGGTTGCCGACATTGAAGTCGGAAGCGACGAGCACGCGTTGCATGCGGCGGCGTAGATCAGCGTTCGCCCGCGACCCGAAGCTGTGCCTGCACATGGCGGGCGAGCGACTTGATCGTGGCGAACGGGTTCTCGTCCGTCTGATCGGACGCGGCGTCCGCGAGGTTCACCGACGTGCCGAAGGCCTGCTCCACCTGGTCCTCAAGCGCCACGACGAGATTCACGAGACCGAGCGACGACAGGGGGCCGTCGGGCTCCGCGAGCGCTGCGTCCTCAGCCCTGGGCACCTGCTGGTTGGGAGGGAGGGTCGGGTTCACATCGTCAAGGGCTCGAAAGACGACGTCGAGTATCTGAGGGTCTGTATCCATCACGAAAGTGGCGAGGCGAGCCGGGGCCGGTCTTACGCGGCGTCGGAGTGGTGGCTGGAGTGGGTGACCATCGGGGCCGTGCGCGGGGCGGGCAGGATCCGCATGGGATTTCCGAATACCGTGGCGCCCGGCGGCACGTCGGTCGTCACGACGGAATTGGGGCCGATATGCGCGCCATCGCCCACGGTGACGTGGCCGATGATCACGGCGCCGGCGCCGACATCCACGTGCTGGCCGAGCACGGGACCCTCCTTGTAAGTATCGAGTGTGGCGGCGCCGATGGTCACGTTCTGGCGGAGGATGCACTCATCGCCGATCCGGGCGCTCGGATGGATCACGATCCCGCCCTGGTGCGCGATCCTCACGCGGCGACCGAGCACCGCCGTGCGGTGCAGCTCGATGGTGTAGTGATTCCGAACATAGCGGTGGAGCGCCAGATAGACGCGTTTTGCCACCCGCCTCAGCGGCGGCCGGGTGCCCGCAGCCCAGACCCCGAATCGGTACATCGCCACCGCGCGAAAACCCGGACGGGTCCAATCGCGGTTGTGGACGCGATGGTCCTCGCGCACTTGGCGGCAGAGCTGGCGGAAGGTCGGCGTCGGCATCGGTCGGGGACGGACGTCCCCGCCTGCGTCAGCCCATTTCGTTCCATGGGAGCCGTCGGTTTTAACCGGAGGGGGAGAAACGACACGGAGAAACCAAGGGGGCGGGGCGAAACGGCCGCCAGGCGCTTCGTTTTGCATGCGTCGGCCCCGCGACACCTTGCCGTCTGCAATCGCGGGTCGCGGAGCCAGGCGCGTCGCCCCAATCGTGAAATGCGTGCGCAAGGGGTCTCCGGCAGCTCTGGAAGCTGTCATGAACTTTGCGCGGCGTCTCCCAGGCAGGGCGGGTTCTCCGTACCCGCCGCGCGTGCGAATCGGCCGTCTCGGCGCGCTCGGTTCCGAGGCCGCGCCTGCGGCCGACAAGACCGGTCGCGCCGCGAACCGGACCAAGCGCGCCCTACCTGCGAGGTCGTTTTCGGGAGTGGGTGACATGTTCTAGACTGACAGCACCAGCGGCAGCAGGGGATCCGTCAGCAGGGGAATCAGGCTGCCGAGGATCATGGCCGGGCGCGCAAGGCGCGGGGCGCTGCGGGTCGGGGACTTTTTCGCACGCGTGCCGACGGCGGCCGCGGATTTCCCATCCATGCTCTCCTGATTCAACCGACCGAGCTCATGGCGCACGGTTTCCGTGAGGCCGTTCACCAGGGGTGTGGCCGCGGTCCAACCAATGCATGCCCGGGCCGTATCCACGTCGGCCGCGCGCCCGATCGCGTCGCCGGCCGCGGCGGCCGCGTCCGCGTGGATGTCCGACGTCGAGCAGGTCAGATCCCGCAGGGTGCGGGCAATGTCGTGCAGCGTTGTGAGCCGCCCGGTGCCGATGTCCAGCAGTCGCCCCTCGATCCCGGGGGCCACGGCTGTTCGTATCAAGCCGTCCACCACATCGTGGACGAAGATCCAGTCGGTGCTCCGGTGGGGCGTGCGGATGTGCACCGCCTCGCCCGCGAGCATGGCGCGGGTGCAGTAGGCGACGAACTTCTTCGCCGACTGGCCCGGGCCGTAGGTCATGAAAATGCGCGGCATGACGACCGGCACCTTGTACTCGCGATGAAAGAGGTCGACGTAGAGGCGGCTCGCCGCCTTGGCGGCGGCGTAGGGCGACACCGGGGCCTCGCCGGGCCGCGGTTCCTCCATCGAGCCGGCGAGTACGGCCCGTGCGCATCCGACCTTCGCCAGCGCGGTGAGCACGTTGATGGTCGACAGAAGTTCGCCCCGGAAGGTCGCGGCCACGAGCGCGAGATCGCGCTCACCCTGGGCGTGGGAGCAGAGTTCGAACACGATCTCCGCCCGCACCCGCGAGAGGCAGGCCTCGGTCGCCTCGGCCGAGGTGAGATCGACCTGATGCCAGGTGAGTCCGGGGAGTGAATACGTGCCTTGCGTCCGCGTGATGGCGTGCACTTCCGCGCCGATAGTCGCCAGCGCATGGCACAGATGCGTGCCAATGAAGCCGGTGGCTCCGGTCACCAGAACTTTCCTACCGGCGAGTGCTTCTGCTGGATGATTCATCGGATAAAGGCGGCGACAGGTTGGCACTAGGTGTCGTGGACCGTGCCTGGCCTCGGCCGGACACATGGATGCGGCTGAATGTGGAGCGCGGCTTCCGGAGGCGCTCCGGGTGCGCTTGCGCGAGCCTGACCGTCAGCTCCCCGGGCCGCCGACGCCGTGGACTTCGGTGCGTTTGAGGACGTCCGCCGCGTCGGGATGCGCTCGATCGAGGCGGGAGGTCGCGTCGCCCTTTCGGGTGGGCCTCCGCGGCGCCGCGACAGGCGTCAGCGGGCGGTCTGAAGGCGGGTTCGCGTTTTCTTGTGTCCGCGCAACGCGACGTCGGCGAGCAGGAGCAGCGTCGGCAGCGTGTGTTTGCGCAGCGTGACGGCGACGCACCGCGGCCGATCGCGCCAGCGGGGCGGAATCATCGCGCTCGATCGCAGATACTCGAGCGTGAGGCGCAGCTTGACCGGCAGCGTGAATCCCTCGATGCGGTTGTTGGGATCGTAGAAACGCCGGAGCGCGGCCTTCGTCGGGTTAGCCTGCATCGAGCCGCGCTTGTGCAGTCGCCGGTAAAAGAGGATCTCGGGTATCTCCACAAAGCGGCCGCGCATCAACAGTTCTGCGATCAGGACCTGGTCGGATTTCAGGAAGGAACGCTCCAGATGCGTCTGGCGCAGGACATCCGCGCGGATGACCCCGTAGAGGGGATTGATGTAGGAGATGCGCGGGAAGAAGATCTGGAGACGCTGGTGCGCGGGGCCCGGCGGCGAGGCCAGCGAGATCGTGTCCTCGCGGATCGGAGCCCCGTCGTCGTCGATGAACATCGTGCGCGGGTAGGCGACCACGGCGTCCGGCGCCTCCTCCAGGGCCCGGAGGCATTTCTCCAGGAACGTGGGCTCCATGATGTCGTCGTGCGCGCAGTACTTGAAGAACTTCCCGCGTGCGAGCGCGACGGTGCGATTGTGGTTCGGGACGGCGCCGATGTTTGACTCGAGCGGAAGGTACCGCACGCGCTTGTCGCGTGCCGCATAGGCGGCGCAGACCGCCGGGGTGTTGTCCGTGGAGCAGTTGTCGGAAATGATCAGCTCGAAGTCCGTGAACGTTTGCGCGAGGATGGAGTCGATCATCTCGCTCAGGTAAGGTTCGCCGTTGCGCACGCCCAGGCCGATGCTGAGCAGGGGCGCGGGGGTGATGTCATCGGCAACGGCTTCCTCGGCCCCGGGCGTCCGGCCGGCGGGCTTTCCACGGGTCTGATGGGCGGTCGGCTTGGGCAAACCACCGGGAGGGTGTTTCGTCACGGCTGGGTGCATTGTCGGAATAGGCTGGGGAAAGTGACGTTGGCGCGCTTCGCGGGCAGAGTAGGCGGTCCCGCCCGGGCCCGGCAGCGGGGTCGGACCCTGAAAGCGACGCGGGTTTTTGCCGGTGGGCCGAAAGGAGGAGGCGTCCGATTGAAGTGCGGGCTGCGGGCCCCAGCCCGGCGCCTGTGACATGAGGCGGGCGGTGCACTCGCGCAGGGCGCCCAACCCGGAATCGTCAGTCGATTCCGATTACTTAATTCGCGTCATCCTGGAAGAAGATTCACGGAGGGCCTGTTCACGAGGCCGGGCGTCGCGTCCTCTTTGTTCAACCGCGAGGT
Organism: Verrucomicrobiota bacterium; assembly: GCA_023399155.1. GTDB lineage: Bacteria > Verrucomicrobiota > Verrucomicrobiia > Opitutales > Opitutaceae > JAEWQP01. Next base: position 63,859 of record JAEWQP010000002.1, read on the forward strand.
TTCTGTGGATACAGAGGCGAAACGCAGGCACGGCCTCAGGGCACCGTGCCGGCGCCTGAGGCGGCCATCTTTCCCGGTTTCGCGCCGCGGCGGGCGCGGAGCGAGTCGAAGGCCAGTCGAAAGCGCGAGAACCGTCCGAAGCCGACCAACAGGATCAGCGCGTAGCTGCCACCAAACGCCGCCAGGCCGACGGCTGCGCGGGCCATCTTCGGGAGCGGCAGTGGAAGCAGATTCTCGGTGGCCCAGCCCAGGGCGGCGGCGGGCAGGCCGGCCGCGATGGGAACGGCAAGTGTCCGCGCGATGTCGCCCAGGTTTACGGGAAGGTCGCGCAATGCGAGGTAGGACATCGGCACCGCGAGCAGAGTGACCGCGATCGAGTAGGCGATGGCCACTCCGCGGGGCCCGTGAGGCAGGCCGATGGCAAACGCCGAGACCAGCACGAGCGCGGTGATCGTGCCGAGCTGGCGGTAGCGCCGTGTTTCGCCTGCGGATACCTGCAGCCATCCGATCGGCGTGGTCACTGCCCCGACGATGGCGGCAAGCGCCAGCAGACGAAATATCCCGGCGGCCTCCGTCCATTGCGGCCCGAGCCACAGAAGGACCAACTCGTCCGCAAAAATCGCGGCGGCGAGGATCAGCGGCACCGTGATGCTGGCCATCGACTCGAGCGCGTGCAGAAAGTAGCGCGACCCCACTTCGGGCTCGTTCGTCAGGCGGGAGAGCGTCGGGACAAACACCGCCGAGAGCGGGCGGTTGATCTGCTTCACCGGCGCGAGCAGCAGCGTGTAAGCCTTGTCGTAGAATCCCAGGGCGATCGGTCCCCAGAACCAGCCGATCAGGAGGGAGTCGGCCTTGCGCGAGGCGAACGTCGCGATGTCGCAGATCAGGATGTCGCTCCCGAACTTCAGCATGTGCAGCGTGTCCGGCGCCCAGCGCGGACGGTGGGGCATCCAGCGGACCGCCAGCCAGACCGCGACCATGTTCGTCGCCGAACTGCTGACCGGCATGCCGACCAGCGCCCAGTAGCCGAAGCCGGAGGCCGCCATAGAGATGCCGACGATCGCGCCCACGAGCGAGGAGAACACACCGCGCGCGGCCAGGCTCTTGAACCGCATCTGCCGCCGAAGCAGGGCCTGATGCTGCACTGTGAGCCCGCCAAAGATAAACGTGATCGCGACCACGCGGGTGATCTCGACCAGCCGCGGATCGCCGAAGACCGCCGCCACCAGCGGCGCGCTCAGCGCCATCAACCCGGCGATGAGAAGTCCGGAGGCGGTGTTGATCCAGAACAACGTCGACACCTGCTCGTGCGTGAGGTGCTCGCGCTGGATGGTCGCCGAGGTGAGACCGGCATCCTTGAAGATGATCAGGAAGCTCGTGATCACCGCCGTCATCGCCACCAGGCCGAAATCCTCCGGCGTGAGCATGCGGCCGAGGATTCCGGTCGAGACCATGCTGATGAGAAACTGCGATCCCTGCCCGAGCCCGATCGACGCAGCTCCGCGGATCGCCCGCGCACCGATGTTGGTGCGCAGGTGCTTTGTGCAGAAGACGCGCGATTGCGGCGTCCCGGATGGAGCGTCGTCTGTCGTGGGGAGAGTTTCGTTCATGGACTCGATGGGCGGAAAGTGGTCTCGGACGCAGGCGTCCTCGCGTGTGACGCGGTGGACACAGGCATCGCTCAAAGGTTGCAGCAAAATCCGCGGCTGGGCGGCTCAGGCGCCGGCCACGGGATCGTCACCGGAGGGCCGCCCCAGGACCTGCCGGAAGAAGCGGGCCGTGGCGGTGGCGTTGCGTTCCCAGTCGAAGTAGCCGAGCGGGGCCCGACCTTCGCGGGGCCGGTCCGCCCACGTGAGCGCGGCGGCGAGTTCGCGGTCGTCGAGGTCGCCGTGGTACGTGCGTACCCACGCCTCACCGACAGCCTGCTGCACCTCGATCAGCGTGCCCATGGCGGGCGCAAGCACCGGCACGTCGAGGGAGAGCGCGAGCAGGGCGGAGCCGGAGTTGAGAATCTCCTTGTACGGGAGCACCGTCATGTCGAGCGCGCGCACCGCGGCGGCCAACTCGCTCTCCGGGATGAAACGCAGCTGCAGGTTCACGCGTGGGTCGGCGGCGGCCAGCGCGGAGAGCTCGGCGGCGAGCGCGCGGTCCGTGCACTCGCCCGCGATCAACAGCCGCAGGTCGCCGCGATCGAGCCGCCGGGCGCAACGCAGGAGATGCGGGATGTTCTTATAGGGGCGGACGAGCCCGATGAGGCCGATCACGAGCGAGTCCTCGGGCAGCCCGAGGGCGGCCTTCGCGGCACGCCGGGCCGGCGGGTCGGGATAAAGGTCGCGGTAGTGGCCGCGCGGCGCGACGAGAGAAGGCTTGTCACGGAGGGCCGGATACGTCGACAGCGTGAGGCCGTGGGCCGTGTGCGACAGGCTGATGAATCCCGAGAGATTGCGGAAAAAGATCCGGCGGAACAGGTGCGACGCGGGTCCCTTCCGTTCCTCGTGGCCCTTGATGTTCTGCACCGTCCAGATCAGCCGGGCGCCCCGGGCGCGAATCAGCGCCATGTCGACCAGGAAACGTATGAACCCGCGCCACCGGCGCAGCAGCGGGCGGTTGAGCAGGCGCTCGGGCCAGTGCACATGCACCAGATCGTAGCGCGCACGGGCAAGCGACTTCAACGAGCCCTCCTCCACCGAGACGCCATGTGCCGCGAGGGCCCCGTAGAGCAGGCGCATGTGGGGATTCTGCCGCGAATCCTTCGGGAAAGCCACGACCCGGATGGGCTGCGCCGCGCCCGGGTCGGGCGACGAGTGCGCCTGTTTCGGGCGCGCGGAGGCGCGCATCGGGGAAGCTGGGATGGTGCTGGGAATCACGGACATGATGCGGAGAAGATCAAGCGGTGCCGTTGGCGGCATGCGTGGCCCGGCCCGGCTTGAGGCGAATCGGCTCCCCCGGCCGCGCGACGAGCACGGCCAGCGCGGTGCCATCGATCCATCCCATGGATACGGGGCTGGCGACGGCCTCGCGGACCTCGTCCACCGCCTGGGTGACGCCCGGCCACGAACCATAATCGTGCCACAGGATCACGCCCTCGCGGCCCTCGACGAGCCGGAGCGCAGTGAGGGAGTCGGCCGCGGCGTTCCCGTAGCCGTGGCCCGCGTCGACGAAGACCAGGTCCTGCGAGCCGAACCAGGGGGAGAAGTCGAACCGGGTCGAGTCGCCCCAGAGCTGGTGGATGTCGCCCCGCTCCACGAGATCGCGAATCAGTGAACCCGGTCGCTTGCCGTCGGGCGCCAGTTCGTTTCCGCCAGGCAGGTCGATCGTGTGGATGACCGCCTCAGGTGCATTCAACCGCACATTCAGCGTCGTGCGTCCGTCGAACGTGCCAATCTCGAAGATATGCCGGGCGTCGCGCTCGCGAACCAGCCCGATGAGGATCGCGAGTTCCTGCAGGGCGAGTTCCCACTTTCCCCGCACGTAGCGGGTGAGCTGAATCGGGTTCGACCCGGCCACGATTTCCTCGGGCGGGATGCGGGGCAGGCGCGGCTCACGCAGGTAGACGCCATGGTACACCCGCGCGGCCTCGAGGAACGAGATACGGGCTGAGCGGTTGAATGGGGCGCGCATGGCGGAACCGCACATGCGGAGTGTGCCGCGGGTGAGCGCGCGAAGCGTGGCATGTCGGGCCATGGATGAAGGGGTGGGAAGGAGGGGTGGGATGTGGAAGGTCAGGCCTGGGCTGGCGCGTCGGCTGCCCGCGCGGCCGCGCGGGTGGCGATCTCCTGCAGCCGGGCCCGGGGCTCCTGGAGCGACATGCCGCTCCAGCGCGCGACATTGAGCACCGGGACAGTCAGGCCGGAGGTCAGCCGGTCGTACCGCTCGTCCGGATGCATGATGAGCACGGCATCGGCATCGACGAGGACCTCGGCCGGCTGGTTGCTGAAAAAGATCGACGGCAGGGAGATCAGCTTCTCGAGCAGCCGCTGGTTCACGCCGATCGCGGTCTCCGGGCGCACAAGAAAATCATGCACGCGCAACTCCACGTCGCCGCGCGTGGCGAGGCGGTAGAGGATCTCCACCGTCGGGCTCTCGCGGATGTCGTCGGTGTCGCGCTTGAACGCGAGGCCAAGGATGGCCAGGCGCTGCGGATACAGGGCGAGTATCCGCTCCACGATGTACGCGAAGTGCGCCTGATTGCTTTCCTCGCAGGACCCGATGGTGGGAAGCTGCACGCCGCGGCTGGTGCTGAGGTGGCGGATGGAGCGCGTGTCCTTCGGCAGGCACGACCCGCCAAACGGCGCGCCCGGCCGCAGGTAGCGCGCGGAGATGTTGAGCTGCGTGTCGTTGACGAAGAGTTCCATCACCTCCGCGGAGTTTGCGCCGAGCGAGGTCGCGAGGCGTCCCATCTCGTTGGCGAAGCAGACCTTCAACGCATGGAAGGCGTTGCACGCGAACTTGAGCGATTCCGCCGTCACGGCATCGACGAGCCGGAATCCGAAGCCAAAGGACTGGATCACCGAGAGGATGCGCGCGGGCGGGGGTGATCCCGGGACCGCGCCGATCACCGTCTGCGGCGGGTTCTCGAAATCCTTGATCGCCGTGCCCTCACGCAGAAACTCCGGGTAGAACGCCACCGACACGGCGCTGAACAGGTCGGGGAACTTGCGTGAAAACGCCTGGAGCGTTCCCGGCGGCACCGTGCTGCGCAGCACGATCTCCGCTCCGCGCGACACGAGCGCGGCCTGATGTTCCGCGAGGTGCGAGAACACACCGTGCACCGCGGTGAGATTCGTGGCACCGGTCTCGTCGCTGGGCGTGCCGACGGCGATGAGAAACAGGTCCGGCGTCTCGTCCGCGCCGACCTGCGGGCGGACCCGAAACCGTCCCTCGCCGAGCCCGGCCTGGATCGCGGGCTCCACGCCCGGTTCGCTCAGCGGCACGCGGCCCTTCGCCAGTTCGTCGCGCTTGGCGGACGAGGTTTCGTACCCAATGACTTCATACCCACGCCGCAGGAGACAGGCGGCGGTGGTCAAGCCGACATAGCCGAGTCCAAAGATGCCGATTTTCATAGAAGGTGGAAAAGGAACGATGGGGAGTTCGCGAGAGGCCGCTGCCGTCGCCTCGTGGGCGCCACGGTGGGCCGGGGAAGCGCGGGCGGGCTCCCGCCGTGTCCCCCCGGGGCGCGTGCGCCGGGGGCGGCGTGGAACCCCTCCATAAACAGAAAAGCCCGGACGCGCGGGCGCGTCCGGGCCGGAGATCAGGGCTCGTAAGGACTTCGTGGTTACGGCCCGGGGACGACGATGAAGCCGGTGGGCGCCACCGGGACGGTCACGGTGCCGCTCGAGCCGCGCTGACGCTGGGCCAGCTGGGCCTCGAACAGGCTGCCCGGGAGCGTGCCCGACGTGGAGATCGACAGGGCACCCGGATAATCGCCGTGGGCCGAGTGGTCGGAACGGAATTCGCCGGTGCTCGCAATCACGTAGTTCATTCCCGTCGGCGGCTTGGCGACGATCGCATGTCCGGGCTTCTCGACCGTGCACTTGTACACCACGGCCGTGCACGAGGCCCACCCGTGGCCGTTGGAGTTGTCCCCGTGATTTCCGATCCAGAGCATCTTGCTGTCGAACTTCATCCCCGCTTCCGGCGAACCGGTCTGCCGGAAGACGCAGTTGTCAAAGAGCGTGCCGGTCGCCCAGCGCTGGTGGCCATCCTCGACCGCGGCATAGTTGTCGGTCGCGACGCAGCGCAGCCAGACGTTGCCGGAATCCATCGCATGACCGCCGCCGATGAACGTGTGGCGATTGCGTCGACCCGACGAGTTCTTGACGAGGATGAGCTGACCGCCCTTGAGCGAGATGCCATAGCGCGTGCCCCCTGAGAGGGGTGCGTGGGGATCGTTGACTTGCACGTTGTCGACCGTCGCGCGGGTCGATTCGCGCAGGGCCAGTCCCTGCTGCTTGTAGCTGGTGATGACGAGATTGCGGGCCCAGCAGTTCTCGGTGCGGTTGAAGCGCAGGCTCGAGTTGGCCACGCCATCGCCCGTCGAGTGGGTCAGCTTCATGTTCTCGATGCCGACCCGCTGCACCGGTTTGGCCGTGTACTTATAGACGAAGCACTGGGCGCGGGATTTCACCAAAGTGTACATGACCGGGGCATCAATGGTGATCCGTGTGCCGGATACGGCCGTGACATAACGATGGTAGCGGATCGGCACCTCGTCGACCGCCCACGCGTCGGTACCGGGAGCGCCGCCATCGATCGCCTTCAGCCAGGCGGCGGTGCAGGGATGCTCGATGATGATTGCGTCTCCGACGCGCAGGCTGTGCCCGGAAACGATGTCAAAGCTGCGGTCGCCCACCTGCACTGTCGCTGTGGTGATGTTCCACTTCGTGCCCGAGCGCCCGTCGTCGAAGAGGAGGTGCGGCTCCTCGACGTCGGAAAGGCCGACGCGAATCGTCTGCGCGGGGAGGGAACCCTCGTCGAGGACGATCGTCTCGCTGGCGCCTGCCCCACGCAGGACCACGCCGTCCGCGGTGATCGTGAGGGTATCCACCTTCCAGGTGCCGGGGCCGAGATGGACGGCGCCGCGATAGCCGTGGCTGTTGAGCGGCATTGCCGAGACGGAATTGATGGCCTTCTGCACGCGCGCAGTCTCGTCGCCGCTGGGCGAAGTCAGCGTGACCTTGGTGGTGTATTCCTTGCCATGAGTCGGAAGCGATTGATCGCTGCTCATATAGCCGGCGTGGGAGAAGTCAGGGATGCGGTAGCCGCTGCTGTTCTCAGGATAACTCAGCGTTCCGCTGCTGACCTTGAGGAGTTCCGCGGCGTGAGCCGCCTGAAAGCCCGCGACCGAGGCCACCGCGTAGAGGACAAAGCGAAAGAGCAGGCTCCGGGGGGAGCGCGAGAGCGGCTGCTGCACGACGGGACGAAACGCGGGAGGGGAGCACGAGGCACGCACGTCCTCGCTTGGGAACCAACACGGATTCATGTCCCCGATATCCGGCAGAAGCGTCGGTGCTCTTAACCGCTAAGCCATCAAGAGTTGGGAATCGCGCCGCCATTAACATTTTCCTGAGGCCGGGTGCAGCCATCCATCTACACCGGGCAGAATGCACAGGTCATGCCTGCAGGATGCGCATGTAGCCGAATGGCAACTACATCGACGCCGCCCCGCCGCGGCTTGGGGGCAAAAGCGCAGAATCTGGCGCCCCGGAGCATCTACACCGCACGATCTAGGGGCGCGGAGGTGGATTCGCACACCGGGTCGTGCAATTTGAACGAAGAAGAGGGCCGCACCGCGTGTGATCCGAGAAGCGCGTCGCGGAGTTGCGCATACTCGTTTGTGTAGCGGATCACGGAGGTCGGGATCCGGGCGAAGTTCTCGAGCCAGGTCGCGTAGGTGGCCGACGTGATGGATTGGATGCGATGGACTGCGTCGGCCTCGTCGCGCAGATCGATGCACAGGCCCACGCCGTACTGTGTCGCGAGGCGTCCATCCTGCGTCGCAGGATTCACGATCACGGGCCGGCGGAAGAACAGCGCCTCCGAGAACCGTGTCGTCCGCTGCCACTGCGAGTTCGCAGTTTCGTTGTAGGCGTCCCACACCATGTCGACCCCGCCGTAGACGGCCGGGAGGTCATCCGGGGACTTGTAGGGACCATCGTAGCGCGCGCCTGCCGTTTCACCGATCTCGGCGATGCATTGGCCGGCGTCGAGCGGCGGGACAAAGATGCCGCGAAACACCACGCGGACCGCTCCGCACGATTCCCGCGCCAGGCGTATCAGCAACCGAAACGACGCGGGGCTCTTCAGGATGCCGAAGTAGCCTACGGTGAGCGGACGGGTCCAGTCCGTGCGGGTCGTTACCTGATCGCGCGCGCTTTCGGGCAGCTCGGGCTTGTGCTCGATCACCACGTGACGAAATCCGGTGAATCGTTGCACCTCGCGAAAATAGCCCTGGTGGAAATGCGCCGAAGTCAGGACGACGACTGCGGAGCGGCGGATCAGGAAGCGCTCCGCCCAGCGAAGGGCGGCAGGGACCATGCCGCGGCGGGCGAGGATCTCGCGGATGTCCGCCACCTCATAGGCGAGCCGCGGCTGCGAAGGCATGGTCAGTGACACGATCCAGGCGAGCGCCAGCAGATCGAGGCTGAAGCAGTAGACCGCTGTCGCGTCGGCCGTCGCGCGCCGGATCAGGCGGCACGCGCGGGCGAACCGCCGCAAGCGCGCGAGGTAGTTGCCATTGGTGATTTGCCCCAGCGACTCGTAGCGGCCGTGTTCGGCGGGCGTCTCGAGGTTTCGCTCGTAGGCCAGTACTTCCGCGCGATCGAAGAAGGTGCGGACACGGTTGACCCGGCGCCACATCCTGGCGTGGCGGGCGTGGGCGAGAAGAAAAACGACCTTGTCCATCGGTGTGGGGATGGCGCCGGTCTCAGGACGCGGCGCGTATGAACGGTTCGTCGACGGGTTCCTCCGCCGGTTCGTCCGCAGCCTCCTCGGCCTCCGCCCACCGCGCAGCCCCGATGGTCGCGGCGAGGCACACCCAGAAGGCGGAATTGGTGAAGATCGCCCCGCTGAAAAGGGCGCCGACGAAGTAAATGTAGTAGTTCAGCGAAATCCAGCCAAGGTGGGGCCAGCGCACGAGCAGGCGCCACGAGCACACGAACGAGTACACGATCACGATGCAAAGCGGGATCGTCCCGACGAGGCCCGTGGCCATGAGCGACTCGATGAAGAGGTTGTGTGGATACGCGCTGCCCCAGAGCGTGGTCTGCGCGCCGAACAGCGGGGCTTCGGCAAAGGCATCGAGCGCGAGCCGGTAAAACACGAGCCGGTCCGACTGCGCGGATCGCTGCTGGATGTCCTGTTGCAGGCCCATGAGCCGGTCGAACACGCTGCTGCCCGTCGCCTCTGCGATGCCGATCACGGCTGCGCCGATCACGGCGCAGCCGATCACCACCTGCAGGAACTTCGCCCGACGCCCGCGGGCATAGAGCGAGGCGGCCAGGGGAACGAACATGCACGCCAGCGCCACCATCGGGCCGCGCGAGGCACTCCCGACGATCAGGAGCAGCGATACGCCGGCCCCGGCCAGTGTCACCAACAGCCGCAGGAGGCTCTTGCGGTGGTCGCCGAAGAATTCGAACGCGACGAACGTGAACAGTCCCAGCCCGGTGTAGCCCATCTGTAGCGAACTGATGGTCGTGAAATCCCCGGTTTCCTCGCCGGGCTGCATGCGCTTCTCGAAATGCAGGATGTTCTCCTGGAACATGGCGAGGAATGTCGCCGCCGTCGCCAGCGCCATGGCGAGGCAGAGGATCCGGTTCTGCCGGTGGAATCCCCAGTGGAGGTTGATCAGGATCGCGAGCGCCGGCAGCAGGCAGGATCCCAGGGCGCGCTGCGCCACGTAGCTCGCGGAAAACGTCGCGTCAGTCGGAGGTGCGCCGACCATTCCGACCGCGAGGAACTCCGTGTAGAGCTGGAATGAGTAGCACGCCCAGAAGATCGCGAACGGCACCATCGACCAATGCAGCAAGGCGCGCCCCGCGCGCCCGGCTGAGATCACCAGCAGGATCGAGGCGAGCGAGAGCCCGACGGTGATCGCGTGCGACGGGATGGTAAGCATGCGCGTCGGCAGCCCCATCCACACCGCCATCGTCATCATGCACTTCTTCCCGAGCAGCGACCATGAGAAGAGGGCGAGCAGCGCCAGCTTCAGCAGGTATCCCTGGTCCGGCTTGTCGACCCCGACGTCCGTATCCATCGCATAGTGACGCGGGTACGGGCTGGGGTGGGGAGCGGCTTCCGTGACAGGCATGGTGTGGTGATGCATCCGCGGCATCAGGCGGCGCGGAACGGTGCCGTCGCCATGCGCCAGCCCTTGCCCGCGATGACGCGGGCGGTACCGAGATCAGTGGCCGAGTACATCAGCTTGCGCAGCTTCATGCTCGTCGTGCGGTGATGAAGGATGCGCACGTCGGCCCACGCCCCCGACTCCTTGAGCGTACTGATCGCGATGCCGCGACAGTTCCACCTCGCGTTGTCGAGGTCGCCCCAGCGCACGCCGCAGGCGTCCAGCGCCCCTTCGCGCAGCAGTTTGTTGAAGAAGTGCTGGTCGCCATTGTGACCCGCCCACATGTCGGCCGGGTCGTGGTTGCGGACCGCAGCCTCCCATTCCCTGAGGAACGCACGAGTGGCCGGCGAATTCCGGAACAGGAGGACCCCGGTGTTGTAGCCGCCGGGTTTGACCATCGCGATGAACCGCGGGGGACGCGTCGAGTAGTCGGCGACGTGGGCGTTGGCCGCGCAAAAGTCGCGGTCCTTCAACTCCTCAAACAGCGGCTCAAGCCGCCCGCGAATGAATGTGTCCGTGTCGAGGAAAAGCGTCTGCTCGTAGGGCGAGCCGGAGAGCGAGTAGACCTTGAGCTTGTGCGGGTTTTCGGCGGGATCCGTGGCGATGCATGTCACGCCCGGACGGGTCGGGATCGGGAAGGTCGAGAAGACCGTGACGGGAAGGTCCGGCTCGAACTGTCGCAAGCTTCCGATCGACGTCATGAGCTCGCCAAGGTAGCTGCGGCCGCCCGTGACGACGTAGATCACGCCGCGCGACCGGGATGGATCGGAGTGGTGCATGAGGAAGGGTGCATGTCCGGGCCGGAGCCCGGACGTGCGCTTGCGTTTCGCTAGGCGTGGGTGGCGACTGCGAAGGCGTCCTCGAGGTTGACCACCGAGTCCTTCGACTTGCCCGTGCTCATCTGCTCCCAGATCCAGGCGTAGGTGCGCTCCATGCCCTGGCGCAGCGAGATCGACGGCGCCCAGCCGAGCTCGGCCTGGATGCGGGTGTTGTCACTCGAGCGGCCCCGGACGCCCTTCGGCGCGTCGAGATTGTAGGAGCGGTGCAGGCGGATGTCGGCGATGTCCTCGACGATGTCGACAAGCTGGTTGATGCTCACCATCTCGTCGGACCCGAGGTTGATCGCGTCCTCGATGTCACTGTCCATGATCCGCAGGATGCCCTCGACGCAGTCGTCGATGTACATGAACGAGCGCGTCTGCTTCCCGTCGCCCCAGATCTCGATCTCGTGGCGTCCGGCGAGCTTGGCATCGATGACCTTGCGGCACATCGCGGCCGGCGCCTTCTCGCGTCCGCCGTCAAACGTGCCGTTCGGCCCGTAGACGTTGTGAAACCTCGCCACCCGCGTGCGCAGGCCGAAATCCTCGCGGAAATGCCGGCACATGCGCTCGGAAAACAGCTTCTCCCAGCCGTACCCATCTTCTGGATCCGCGGGGTAGGCATCCTCCTCCTTCAGGCCGGGGTTCGTGGTCTCACGCTGCTTGTACCCCGCGTAGACACACGCGCTGGAGGCGAAGAAGTAGCGGTTTGTGCCGATCTCGCGGCAGGCCTCGAGGAGGTTGGTGTTGATCAGCACGCTGAGCATGCAGCGCGCGCGGTTGAGTTCGATGAACCCCATGCCGCCCATGTCGGCCGCAAGATTGTAGCACTCGTCCGCGCCCTGGACGGCGCGGCGGCAGGCATCCGGGTGCTGAAGGTCGAGAACCATGTTGTCGACGTCGTTGAAACGCTGGTACCAGCGAGACAACGGCTTCTTGTCGACCGCGCGGAGATTCGTGTAGCCGCGCCGCCGAAGTTCGGCGATGAGCGCGCCGCCAATGAAACCGCCGGCGCCGCAGACGACGACCCGGTTGGTGAGGTCAGATGTTGAGTTCATGCTTTTGTCTTGGGTGAAGTGGGCGCCGCCGATGCGACCGGCAGCGCGCGGGAGGGGGGATCGGCGACATGCGGAGCGCGCCGGGCGGCCGTCAGCCGTTGGTGCGGGTCCGAAGCTCTCCGAGCGCGACCGCGGGGCCGCGTGCCGCCTGCGGGCGCGCCTGCATCGCCCGGGCGAATACGTGCTCGAAACGGTCGGCGATGCGTGGGATGTCGAACGTCCGCTCCGCGTGCGCCCGCGCGGCCCGGCCCATCTCGGCGCGCAGCCGCGGGTCCTCAAGCAGCCGGTCCACCGAGGCCAGCCAGCCGTCGCGGTCGTCCGGGTCGACCACCAGGCCGGCGCCCACGCGCGTCAGCAGCCGGCCGCCCAGGTTCGCCGTCGGCATGGCCGCGACGGTCGGACGCCCGGCGCAGAGGTAGCTCAGGATCTTCGAAGGCACGGAAAACACACCGGCATCGGGTTCCAGCAGCGCCAGGAGCACGTCGGCCGAGGCGAGGACGTCGGGCATGTCCGCAAAGGCCTGGAATGGCATCACGACAAGATTCGACAGCCGCTCCATCTCGGCGCACCGCATCAGCGCCTCCGCGCTCGGTCCCTCCGAGATCACGAGGATCTTCACGTCGGGCTGGCGCCGATACCGTACCGCCAGCTCCCGCAGGCGCTGGGGATTGTGCTTCATGGCCAGCGTGCCGGTGTACATCAGCACACGGCGATCGAGCAGGCCGTGCGCACGCGCCCAGGCGTTGGCCTTCGGGCGCAGGGGCATCTCCTCGAGCGCGCCCCAGTTCTCCACCACCGAGACGGCTTCCGGCGAGATCCCGTGCCGCCGCAGCAGCGGCATGAAGTCCTCGCTGATCGTCACCACGTGGGCGCTTCGCTGCAGGCAGCGGCGGTCGATGCGCGAGTAGTAGGCGCCGGCGAGCCATCCCAGCACGATGGAACGCTTGGACACGAGCTTGTGCACGGCCACGCTGTAGAAATCCTGGACCCACGAGATGAAGGGGATGCCGAGCCGGGAGGCCGCGCGCACCGCCGTCAATTGCGGCTCGGAAGGGGTGTTGCCGCTGATCACGAGCGCCGGCCGCTCGCGCTCGATGAGCCGGCGCAGCGTGTCGCCATACGCGACCTCGTACCCCCGCCGTTTCCGGAAGTTGTATTTGTCGCGACGGTAATCGGGATGCATCGGCACCTCGACAAAGCGCAATCCGTCGGGATCGCCCGGCTGGCGCTCGAGGCAGCCACGGGGGGTGAGCAGCCCTCCGGCGAAGGCATGGATCACATCGATCCCGCGGCGTGCGAGCTCGCGGCTGAGTCCCACCTGGAAGGGGTGGCCGGCGTAGTCGTGGATGAGAATGGCCATGGCGGCGGGCTCACCACTCGGGCGAGCGTTCGTAACCGAGTTTGATCAGGAGGCTGGAGGCGACGTCCTTGAAGGCACCCTTGAGATTCGGGTCGAAATCCCGGCGCCAGCCGCCGGCGCCACCCTTGCGGAACGTATGCGAGCGGCCGGGCTGGATCGCCTCCAGCGCGGCACGCACGAGTGCGGGGACGTCGAGGTCCCGGTCCGTGTAGTTGGCATAGAACGACATCATCCGCGTGAGGACCTCCTCGCGGCGCGCCGACATGAGATCCTCGTAGTTCACCGCGCACACGTCGGCGTGCCCGATCCAGGGAAGGTAACGCTCGTAGCGGGCGGCCACGTTCGGATAGTCGACACCGTTGTCGGGCAGTCCCCGGATGGAGAGCATCACCCGCTCCGAATGCGAAGGCAGCTTGCTGAAGTGCCCGTGCAGGCGGTGCCACCGGTTCATGGTCGCGAGGTAGTGCGCCTCGGAGACGACGACGTCGCGCGGATCGCGATAGATGAAGTAGTGGACGACGTTGCGCCGCCGCAGCGCCCGCGCGGCATCCTCGGAATGGTGCAGGTGGCCCGAGACCATTTCGCCGGGCGCGACCTTCGCGATCCGGGCGGCCATGCGCGACGGGTGTTGCTCGCGGAAGGAAAACGACGGCTGCGACGCCCAGAAGTCGCCCCAGTCCTTCATTCCCGGAAGCACGCCCAGGATCTGCACGAGCAGGTGCGTGCCGCTCTTCGGGAATGAGTTGGCGAGCACCGGCGGCGAGTGCCGGTAGGCTTCGGGCGAGGCCATCCAGCGGTTGATCGTCCGCGGGACGCGCGCGCCCTGTCGCAGGGCATGCTTGAGGAGAACACTGCTTCGGTAGTTCATGAGGGACTACGTGGGTTTGCCGTTCACCCGTGGCGGGCTGCGGCTTCGGAAGGATCGCCATGCGGCGGGAAGTGGGGGACCAGCGCGCGGGCGCCCGCCCGGCGCGGTTCGCGACCGGACACGATGTCGAGATAGGCGGTGGCGGTTTCCTGCACGGAAAACCTCGCCGTGGCGCGCCCGCGGCCCTCGCGGCCCATCGCCTGCCAGCGCTCGGCATCGGCGAGTGCGCGCTTGAGGCCGTGCTCGTAGCCGGTGACGGAGGCATCCGCGATCAGCCAGCCCGTCGTGCCATCGACCACCGTCTCCGCCGGACCCCCGAGCCCGTAGGCCAGGACGGGCCGCTCCATCAGCATGGCTTCGACGATCGAGAGGCCGAATGGCTCCGGACCGGTGCGGCTGTTGACCACCACGTCGGCGAGTTCGAGATACGGACGCGGATCGGACACGGGGCCGATGAGGCGGATCGAATCCGTTGCGTCCGCAGCCTCGATCATGCGGACGAGCGACTCGTGGAAAGGCGTGTCCACCGGTCCGCCCACGATAAGGAGCGACAGCCGCACGCCGGAACGGATCAGATTGCAGGCTGCCGCGACGACGCGGTCCTGGGCCTTCTCAGCCACCAGCCGCGCGCAGATGACGAACACGGGACGATCTGGCGGGAGCCGAAGCTCCCGGCGCCCGATGCGTGGAAAATCGGCGGCCGGCGCGAAGCGGGTGGCATCGATTCCCGGATACAGGACGCGGACCGGCACCAGGCCGCGCCCGAGCGAGGCTGCCGTGTGCCGGCTGTTGGCGAGGGGAAATACGCCCCAATGGCGGCAGAGCAACCGGTAACCAAAAGCCTGCAGCCCGAACGGGATCTTGCGCGTGATCGTGTTCGGCAGGTGCCAGTAGGCGGGAATCCCGCAGGCGTGAGCCGCCATGCCGGCGAGCAGGAGGAGCGAGTTCGAACGGAAGTGTATCCAGTCGGCGTCGATCTCCCGAGCCGCCTCGACCAGGAGGCTGCGCTGTGCCCGGGCGCGGGCGAACACCACCAGGATCCCCTTGATGAAGGTGAGCCCGCGGCGCGAGATCGCGCCGGGCAGGCGTTCTCCGGCGAGCACGCGGACGGTGTAGCCCGCATCCTGGATTTCCTCCGCAAACGAGCCGGCGTGAAGCGCGGCAAATCCGATCGCGACCCCACGGCTGCGCAGCTCGTGCGCCATCCCGAGCAGGGCGCGCCGGACCCCGTACCCCTCGTCGCCGCGCACAAGCCAGAGCGAACGGCGCGGACCCGCCGCTCGCACCGGGTCGGCGCGGTGGTCGGCGGGACGGTGTCGTGAATGCGTGGATGCGGTGTGCATGGGTGCGGGCGGGGCGATCGGGACGCGCGGGTCCGGGCATCCGGGCCCCGTATCCCGGGATCCGTGCAGGCTTCGCCCCGTCACTTCCTCGCGCCCCTTCGGGCGCGTCGGAGTGAGTCCGGGCAAAGCTCCGCCGTGCGGTAGCCCTTTCATGGCGACTCGATGGTGGGTGGCCGGGGCGCGGGGCGCCGCGGCCTGTCACTGACGTTGGATCAGGTCAGCGCGGTCGGGTGCGGGCGTTTCCGCTGACCCGTGCGCGGAGCCTTTGCCTCGTAGCGGCTGTACCCGTGGTACGAGCTGCTGTAGGCGAGGCGCGGGTTCATGTTGTTGCTCGAAAAATCGTTCAGGATCATCCCGATCGGCGGCGCGGCGGTCTTGCGCAGGTCGGAGAGCGTGCGCCTGATCTGGGCGATGGGCGCGAACGCCTCGCGGGCGACCACGATCGATTCCCCACTCGTGCGGGTGAGCACGAGCGCATCCTGAAAGAGCCCGGCCGGCGGCGTGTCGATGAGGATGGCATCGTAGTGCTTCTTCAGCTCCTCGAGCAGCGCGGTCATGTGGGATGAGATGAGGTACTGCATCGGCTGCGGGTCCTCACCGCCGGCGCCGATGAGATGGGTGCCGCCGACGAGCCGCTGCACGCCCAGCGGAGACTGCGGGCCGAAAAGATCGTGCATCGGGAAACCGGCGCGCGCCCAGGCCATCAGTCCCCGGTCCTCCTCGGTGCGGTGCATGAGGTGCTGCATCGGGCGGCGAAGATCGCTGTCGATGATCAGCGTGCGCCGGCCGAGCTGGCTGAAGGCGGAGGCGAGGTTCGAGACCACGACGGACTTTCCCTCACCGGGCACCGCGCTGGTCACGACGAAGGTGCGGCACGCGGGCTGAGTCGAGAGGAGCTCCAGCTGCGCCGTGATGGCCATGAACGGCTCCATCTTCGCCGGATTGACGTGGTCGCGTACGATGTGCGGGCGCTCCGCGGCCGTCATCCCGCTCAGGCGCGGAACGCCGCCGAGCAGCTCGCTCCCGAACTCACGCTCCACGTCCATCGCGCTGGTGATGCGCTGGTCGAAGAGGTGCAGCACCAGGGGTGCGACCACGAATGCGATTCCACCGAACAGCCCGATCAGGCCGATCGCCATGACCTTGCGCGAGATCGTCGGGTAGGAGATGTAGGCCGGATCGATGACGCGCATCACGTCGGAGGGGATGTTGCTCACGAGCGAGGCGGTGTTCGCGCGCTTGAGCAGGTCGGTGAGCGCATTGCGCTTGGCCACGATCTCGCTCTCCAGAATCTGGAGACGGTTGGCGCGGCGGCCGATCTCGATCACGGATTCAAAGGCCGCCGCAAACTCCTGCTCGAGCCCCGACTCGATCAGGCGCGCGTTGGCGAACTGGCTTTCGAGATCGCGCAGCGCGAGTTCGAAGTTGCTCGCGATGGTGTCGCGGATGCCTCGGATGTTTGCGTCGATCTCGCGCATCTTCACGTGGCGCGAACCGTAGCGCGATGAGAGCACCTGGCGCTGGCCGTTGAGGCGGTCGAGTTCCTGGCGGAGCTGCTGGTTGTTGCCGAAGTTCGCGAGGAGCGTGTTGTCAAAGGGGATGGGGTTCACCGCCAGGTCCGCCTTGGCCTTCTCCAGCTGCGTCTGGAGCTTCACGCGTTCGAAGCGGTAGGTGGCGAGCTGGTGGTCGATCTGGCGCAGCCGCTCGGCGAGAATCCCCTGGTTGTCCTCCAGCGAGATGATGTTGTTCTCCTTGCGGAAATCCCGCTGCTCGTCCTCGAGGCGGGTGATCTCAGCCTTCAGCAGCGCGGCCTGCTCGCCGAAGATGCCGGCCGCGGTGGCGCTCGCCTGCTGGATCTCGTCCTGGACGATCTTGAGGTAGGCGGCGGACATCCGGTTGGCCACCAGGACTGCTGTATCCTGATCGCGGTGACGGAAGCTGAGGATGAAGAAATCGCGGTTGCGCTCGCGCTCGACGTCCATCTTCGAGGCGAGGAACTGTTCGAACGATACCGCGGTGGCGGGGTCCTCACCCTCGAGGTACGGGGCCATGATCGCGGCCTGCTCCTCGGGGGTGAACTGGCTGGCGAGAGACACGCTGAACCGCCGGCTCTTCATGACCGAGAGGTGATTCTGCAGCGAGTTTTCCTGCGCCCCCTTCTGGTCGCGCGGGATCTCGCGCGACTCGAGGATTTCATCGAGCGGACTCTGTGCGAGCATCGTCGTGACCGCCCTGTGCTCGGGCTCTTCGCCGAGCACGTAGTAGCCGACCGCGGCGCCGACGAGCGCGGCGGCGAGGAGGGCGGCGATCCACCGGCGGCGCACGATCAGCAGTGCGGTGCGCAGCCGCGCGACAAGGTCGTTCATCGTCAGGTCGCCCTGGGAGGCGCCTGCCTTGCGTATCGGGCGGGCGGATGCGAATCCCGCGGCCGAAGGTGCGCCATCGCGCGCCAGGTCCGCGTGACCGTTCGAGCCCTTGGGGCCCGAGGGCGTGCCGTTGAAACGATTGTGGAAGGAAGGTGTGTCGGCGGAGGACATGAGGGGATCCGGTTAGAATGACCTCTCCGGCACGAAGACGATGTCGCCTGGCAGGAGCTGGAATCCGACGGACTGGTTGGCGTTGCGGCCTCCGGCGAGGTAGGCCTCGACATTGATCGTGAAGCGAACCTCGCGCTTGCCGGCCTCGAGGCGCGTGACCTGGACCGATTCGCCCCGGGCGAGCCGGGTGAGGCCGCCCGCGTAGGTGATCGCCTCGACGATGTTCATGGAGTCCGCCTCGAGAGGCAGCGCGATCTGGGAGGGCTTGTTCACCTGGCCGAGGACGGAGACTGTCCGGGCGTTGTACTGCTCGACCACCAGGATCACCTGGGGCGCCACGAAGTAGTCCTGCTCGATATACATCTGGCGGATCCGTTCCTCGGCCGCCCGCAGGGTCATGCCCGCGACCTTGACCACGCCGATCATCGGGAGCGGCAGCTCGCCGGAGGCGGTTACGCGCTGGACGAGTTCCGTATCGGGCTCCTCGAAGATCTGGAAGTGCAGCAGGTCATGCGCTGCGATGCGGTAGTCCTCCCGCGAGATCTGCGCCCAGGCGGCCGGGGAGGCGATCAGGGCCGCCAGCAACCAGGCAAGCGCGCAGGGCCATGCGGGACCTCGCGATGCCGGGACACTGGGACTTGGGGTCATGGACGTGTGAATACAGAATGCGTGCATGGCGGAATCGGGGGAAAGGGGGCGGGTCAATAGACGAGACCGCAGCTGACCGCGACGATGGTCTGGTCGGCGTCGCGGCCGGGCACGTTCGAGTCGATCGTGCCCCAGGTGGCCTCGGCCTCGGCGTAGAAGCGGTCGGTGCGGCGGTAGCGCAGCGAGGCGCGCAGGTTGAGGATCTCGTCCTTCCGGGAGTCGCGCTCGTAGCGTATCACGTCGGGCGAGACCTCGAATGTCGCGCGGTAGGCGGGCCCGATCGAGCGATCGGCGAGGAGCGTGAACGTCGACCGCCGCGTCGCGAAGCCGCTGGGTGAGAATTCCATGGCGCGGCGCGTCTTCAGCTGCACCGACGAGAGGGCGGAGGCCTCCCACTTGACGTCCGCGGCCCAGCTGATGCCGCCGTCGCTGAAGTCCTGTCGTCCGCTGAATTCGGAATGCTGGTAGCCGAGGAACGCGTTGGCCGTCACCTTCGGCAGCACCCGTCCGCGCACCCGAAGCCCGACCTCGTGGCTGAGCGAATCAGTGGACTGCACCGCTCCCGCGGGATCGGATTCGCCCAGTTCCAGGGTGTAGTCCAGGAACCAGCGGCGCTCGGGGATCCAGGAATGTCCCACGCCGACATTGAAATGCGTCCGGCGGTTGATCGGGTAGTCCGCATTGGAGCGGTCGACCACCAGGGTGCCGGCGCCGCCCGAGACGATGAGCTTGGGCGAGGCGTACCACTCGCCGAGCAGGTCGAGGCCGTAGCGTTCGCGGCGGATGCGATCCTGCAGCGTGCGCTCGACGGTTGTCTCCGAGCGCCAGAAGGCCTCGCCCTCCCAGTAGGAAACATCCTCATGGTCCCGTGGATACGCGAGGTCGAGCCGAAGCCCGCCGTCCACCGCGTTGGCATCGCTCTCGGAAAAATACCAGCTGCCCTGGATGTCTCCCGTGAGATCGAGCTGCGTGAGGCTGTTCTGCGTGCGCCCGAAGGTCATCGCGTGCGAGAGCGTGGAGAAACCGTCGCTCTTGGTGTCGTTGCTCGCGCCGTAGATGTTCGAATCGTAACCGACCAGCAGCTCGGTTTCCTGCCGGAGGTAGCTGCGCGAGATGAGGCCCTGCGCGTACGCCAGGGGGGCGATCGCGACGGGCAGCAGGACGGCGGTGACGAGGGCGCGACGGGAGGACGGGGAGATGCAACTCATGGTTTTCAGTGGGCGTTCTTCAAACGGAAGGGAGTGACGGCCAGGCAGTAGAGGTCGACGAGAGGGCTCCATGTCTCGAGGTAGTGCAGATCGAACTCGATGCGCTTGAGGAGATCGGAGTCGCCGCGCAGGCCGTGGATCTGGGCCCATCCGGTGAGTCCCGCCTTCACCTCGTGACGCATCGCGTAGTTGGGGATCTGATGCGTGAAGCGGGCGATGAGTTCCGGCCGTTCCGGGCGCGGTCCCACCAGGCTCATGTCGCCCATGAGCACGTTCCAGAACTGCGGGAGTTCGTCGATGTTGGCCCGGCGCATGAGTGCGCCGATCTTGAGACGGCGCGGATCGTCGCGCGTGGCCCACACCGGGCCGGTCTTCGACTCGGCGTCCAGCGCCATGCTGCGGATCTTGTAGATATGGAACGTTCGCCCGGAACGGCTCGACCGTAGTTGCCGGAAGATGACGGGTCCGGGCGATTCGCGGTAGACCATGATGCCGAACACCGCGATGATCGGCGCCGAGATCAGAAGGCCCACCAGGGCGCCCACGATGTCGAAGGCGCGCTTGACGATCCGGTTGAGCGTGCGATCCAGGGGAAGGGTGGAGAGTCCGAGCAGCGGGACCCCGTCGACCACGCGCACCCCCAGCTGGGCTTTCAGCGCGGGGAAGTAGTCCGGGATCAGCTGAAAATCGAGGTGGCCATCCTGGCACCGCGCCGCGAGCCGCTCGATCTCCTGGGCGGGACACGAAGGGTCGGCCAGTACAACGGTGTCGGCCCGGCATTCCTCCAGGATTGCCGGGAGTGCCTCAAATTCGCCGAGGACCGGGACATCGGGGGGAGGCGTGGACGCGAAAACGCCACCCGGAGTCGGGACGCAACCGACGAACTCGCGCAGGTGGGCAAGGTCGCGACGCAGGGCGCGGACGTAGGAGGCCGAGCCCCCGGTCCAGCCCACCACGACCACCCGCGAAGCGAGCGAATCGCGAATCAACGGGTGCAGCAGACTCGACAGTAGTGCAAAACGCCAGATCACCAGTGCCAGAGCCATGCCGATAGCGGCGACAAACAGGTTCGGGCCCGTGGTCGACTCTCGAAGCAGGACGACCTGCTGGAGCGAGAAGAGCAGCCCGAAACCCAGGGCCAGGCTCGATACGGCGGCGCGAACCCACCCGCCCGTATTGAGCAACCGGTCGCTGTCGTAGGCGCGAAACACACACATAAGCGCAGTGAAGGCACCGGCCGCTGCCGCGGACCACGCCAGCATCCCGGGCAGTGCGGTTCGCAACGTCCCCAGAATTTCCCGCCCACCTCCCGAGGCAATGCCTTCGACGGCCATGCCCGCGAGGGCTCCCGCCGTGGCGATGCCGCATTCTGCAACCAGCGCGAAACCGCTGATGCGGGTGCGCAGGTCCTTGGCGCGGATACGGGATACGCGATTGGGATCGACCGCGTGCAGGTGCACCTCCGGTGCGGCGCGATCCAGGATACCGAAAGGGGGGACAGCGTAGGTTGCCGCGCCGTCGACCGCGCGCGTCTGGGTCTCGGGGGTGGCGTTCACGCGGGGAAACTCCGGAGGGACCCGCCGCCCTGCATCCTGCCCATCCGAGGCCGTACCGGTGCGCACGGCGAGGCGTCGCGTGCCAGCGTGCGGCTGTGCGTGCGAAGTGAGTCGAGCGTCCGAGGCTTCCGGCATGCCCCGCAAAGCGCACCGCGCGTGCCAACCGTCCGCCCCAAACGCTTGACTGCACCCCTATAGGCGACTGGGGCGCCGCCCCGTATGCACGATGCAACGACCAACCAGCCCCTCGGGAAGCAACGGGAAGTCGGCCGGACGCGTGCTGGCTCGGTCATGGTTATCAACCAAGGTGTGTGGTTCATGCGTTTACAGAGGAGAACCGCGCGGGAAGACGGTGGGCGCGGGAGGGGAATCCTACAAAGACCCCTGTATGCCCGTCATCGGGTTCAGGCCCGGAAGGCAGTGCAGAATGCAGCCCTAGATCCCCGATGAGCGCGTCAGCCGTCATCCGGTTCGTTTTCGAGCGGTGCGCCAACGTGGAGGGCTCAGGCGCCGCTCCGTATCCAAAAATACGAGCACGGCCTGACGGAGCCGTGCGATGGGGCACGGTCCCCGGTGTCACTAAAAAATGGAGACGCAGGCGTCCTGCGGTGCCGGCCTGGCGCAGACTCGGCGCGCGTTCGTCGGATGCGACGCAGCAGCCCGTGGATGGCGCGGTGGGGCGGTTTTTCATGCATCCGCACGTCCGATCGACCGACCGGATGCGGGGTCGATGGAGTCATGGCGCCCCGGCGGTGCCAGCACGGATTCTCGGGAAGCGGCGGGGACCGCTTTCGGTGCACCGACTCCCTGCCGACGAACCCAGGTCCGGACGGGCGGCCCGGCCGGGCGCGCGCCGAGGACGGGTCCGCCAGGATGGGCATCACGAGCGCCCGGACCCAGCTGCACCCGGCGTTGATCGAGGGGAGAGAGGTTGCTCTTGGGGCGACGGCCCCGGCAGTTCAGCCCGATTTCCTGCCTGGCGACCTTCAGCCTGTTCGCGGCGGCTCCGGCTGGCTTCGACCGGCGCTATTCGGAGTCCATGCCCCGCCCGCGGCCAGAGGCGTTGAGGGTTGCCCGAGGGTTTCAATGGTCGGCTGCCCGGTTGCAGCAGCCATTCGCCGGGCAAGGCGGCCGCTCGTCGAAGCGTCATCGTCGCGCCGCCGCGGGGCAGGCATGAGTGCGCGGCCAGGCTCGGGCACGGCACCGCCGCGGCGATGCGTTTCTCATGAACCTCACCTTTTCCTCCGAGATCTGCGCCCCGGCATCCGAGGCGCCGAGGTCGGGCGCCCTGGAGCCCCTTTTCCACCCACGTCGTCCATGAAAATGAAGCGGCTATCTCTTCAGCAGGTTCGCATCCCTGCCTGTCTCCTCGTCGTGTCGTTGCTGGTTTGTGGCGGTCTGCGAGGGGGTGAGATCCACGACGCCGCCGCATTCGGCGATCTGGATAAGGTCAAGGAGCTGCTTCTGGCCGAACCGGCACTCCTGGAGTCGAAAGACCGGGATGGGGAGACGCCGCTCATCAAGGCCTGCGTCGGGGTGGGGGACAACGTCACGCACTTCGCGACCGCAAGCTTCCTTGTCGCACGCGGCGCCAACGTCAACGCATCAGGTCTCGCGGGCAGGACGCCGCTGATGTGTGTCAACCAGCGCCAGGGGGAATGCCTCGACCTCATGCAGCGCCTCATAGCCAAAGGCGCAGATGTCAACGCCCGCATGTCCTACACGTCGCGTACCTGGACTGTCTTTTGCGGTGCCGCCAAGTCGGGGAACGCGATCGCCGGTTGCCTCGTATTGAGCTCCATCAGGAACATGTCGAACCCGCCGCTGTGCGCGGTGCAAAAAGCATCCGGGCTGGTGGGGAAGTCAGACGAGCCCGTGATGCCCGCAAGGTGGAGCCTGCCGTCACCGTCGAGGGCGATCGCGCTTGCCTGATCCAGACGGCTGCCGCCGATGAACTGGGTCCACTCGAGCGCCATCCCGCCAAAGCGAACGGCTTCCCTGCCGCCGGACGCATGAGCGCCGCCAGCCGGGATGATCGCTGGGGCAACAAGGCCGGCGGCCAGCATTCCAACGACAGCAACCACGAATGCCGGTGTACTCTTCATGGCGAGTCATCCGCTGCAGAATTCATCGCGGGCCGCAGGGCCGGGATCGTGGCCGCCTTCACCCAATAGACATCATTTCCGCGATCAGGGGTGTCGCGGCAGAAGAAGAGGTATTCGCCATCTGGTGACAGTCCTGGAAACACCTCCTGTCGCGGCGTGTTGACCGGCTCGCCCAGGTTGGCTGGATCCGACCACCCGCCGTCAGGGAGCCGGCGGCTGATATAGATGTCGCCGAACTCATCGAGTCCGCCGGTGCGGCCCGAGGAGAACAGCAGGTAACTCTCATCCGGCGCGATGAACGGAGCCCAGTTCATGCAGCCGGGCAGGTTGATGGCAGGGGGAAGCAGCTGCGGCTTTGCGTACTCGCCAGCGACGAGTTCGGAGCGGTAGATGCCAAGCGCACCCTCCGGGCCGGATGCCTGGCCGAAGAGGTACAGCGTGCCGGTGTCGGCGACGGACGCCATATACACCGCCTTGAGTTCAGGGAAACGGGAGAGAAAATCGAGGCACCGTGGCTCGCCCCAGCGGGCGCCCTGCTTGTCGACGATCCACAGGTCCGACTTCGATGCGTCCGCCAGCGTGGCAAAGAAACCGCGGCGTCCGTCGGGTGAGAACACAAACATGCCGGGGAACGGGGAGTTCGAAGGCGCGGTCCATTGGCCGCCTTCCCGCCGCATGGTGCGGCTGAAGAAGAGCCACTCTTCATGGCCCGGCCCCGGCGGGCGATTGGAGAACCAGAACAACTCGTCGCCGTCCGGAGAAAATGCGGGCGCGCTGTGCTCGTTGTCGCCGCCCGACACGATCCCCCGCGCGAAAACCTTCGGCACCGCGACTGGGCGTGGCTGCCCGAGATACGCGCCGGAAATGGAACTCACCAGGGCGTCCGACACCGTTGACGGTGATGATCGTCCACTTTCCTTTACGGAGAGAGCGAACCTGACCACGAACGCGTCGCCACCCCAGGGATTCGTTCCGCCGGCAAACGTAGCGTTTGTCGTCACTGGGAAGTCGGCGGAGGTGGTGTTGCCTGCCAGGTAGATGCTGTCCCGGGTGGCGAGCAGCGGTCCGGGCACTTCGTTTCCGCTTCCGCCGAGGGTGGTGCAATACCCCAGCGACTTGGCATCCTGGTCGAAGAGCGCGATGAACAGGTCCGCTGGGCCTTGAAGGGCCATGCCGGCCGCGCGGGTCGTCACCGGAAAATCGACCGACTCGGTTCGTCCGGCGAGGACGAGCCACCCTGAGGCGTGAACGACGAGCGCCCCGGACCGGTCGGCCTTTCCGCCACCCAGCAGCGAGGCGTGGAGCAACGCCCCGCTTCGGGGATCGAGCTGGAGAAAGAAGCAGTCGGCGGCGCCGCGATTCTTGCGGCTGTGGGCGTCCGTCGTCGTGGGAAAATCGGACGAGGTCGTGTCGCCCGCCAGCCAGATGTTTCCAGAGGTATCCACCGCCACGCTACGAACGCTTTCGTCCCCGCTTCCACCTACATAGGACGCGTACTCAAGCGCGTTTCCCGTTGGATTCAGTCGGACGACGAATCCATCACCACCTCCGCGGAGATCGGATCCGCCGCGGTAGGATTTTCCGATGGCCTGGGCTGTCGTCGGGAAGTCCGGAGATGTCGTCGAACCTCCAAAGGTGACTGCCCCGGTTGCATCCAGGACAAGCGTGTCACCGTAGACTTCCGTCCCCGAACCGCCGAGGTAGGTGCAGTAAACCAGCGCGCTGCCGTCCGGGCTCAACTTGGCGACGAAGAGATCGCCGCGGCCCGTCGGCTCATCCTCGCCGCCGCTGAACGCGGTTTGCAGGCTCCCGGGAGTCACGGGAAAGTCTGGAGACGAGGTGCACCCCAGGAGGTAGGCGTTGCCTTCGGCGTCCACGGCAATCTTGCCGCCGATGTCCGGGCCGGAGCCGCCGAGGAAGGTCGCGTAGATGACCCGATCGCCCGACGGACTGAGCTTGATGACGAAGGCATCGCCGTGTGAGGCATTCGCATCGGACGGACCTTTGAGGACCGTCTGAAACGCGCCGGATGAGGTTGGAAAGGTGGGGTTGGTGGTGTTGCCGGCGACGTAGATGCTGCCGTCCCCGCCCAAGGCGACACTGTGCGCGTAGTTGGCGCCGCCCGACGCGCCGAGGAACGTCGAGTAGAGCACGGCACCGGCGGGACTGAGCGTGGCGAGATAGATGCCTGCGGGCGATGGATTGAGCGCGTCGGCCGTAATGGGGAAATCCTGCGACTGAATCGGCGCCGTCAGGAAGATGTTGTCTTGCCCATCGACGGCGATGCCATGCGCGCGGTCCTCACTGGCCCCGCCGAGCAACGTCGCGATTTCGAGCTGCAACGATGCGGATGCCGACCCGGTTTCCGCGACATTGTCAGTTGCCTGCGCCACGCCGGTGGCGGCGAGGAGCACGGAGAACGCGGCGATTTTGATCGAGGGGTGGTTCATGGAGAGCTTCTCGCTGCGAGGGGGTTCGTCGTGACGAGCGCGGGGACGCTCGCCGCCTCGACCGCCTCGGCCGCGGGCGATTCGCCCACCGCGTCGCCCGGTGCCGCCAGGTGTGGCGCGCTCAGCCAGATCTCCGCCGGTGCACCGCCAAAGATCGGTGGGCCTTTCGTGTCGTCGACCAAGCGGAGATTCGCGACGACCGCATCGGCTCGCCCGTCGTGGTTCCCATCGCCCAGCGCCGCGCTCCAGCTGAAGGCATGGCCGAGTCGCAGGCCGCTGTCGCGAAAACGGCCGCGCCCATCGTTCAGCCACGCCTGGTTCGGCGTGCCCGTCTTCGGATCGCCGCAGGCCAGAAACACGTCGAGGGTGCCGTCGCCGTCCATGTCTCCCAGGCAAACCGCGTGCGCCCACCGATCCCCGAGCGACTGGTCCGTCTCGCTGAACGACCCGTCGCCAGTGTTTAGATACACCCGGCCCGCGAGGCCGGGCGTGGTCAGCGCAAGCACGAGGTCGAGGTCGCCGTCGGCATCGAGGTCGCCGAGCGCCGCGCCATGGACGTGGTGTTCACCGAGCGCGAGTGCGGCGCCGCCCGGCGTGAAGCCGCCGCGGCCATCATTGAGCCACATTTGATTGGGCGACGACTGATCCGCTGACATCGTCCAGCCCGCGGTGAAGACGTCGGCCGCTCCGTCCGCGTTTACGTCGCCTGCCGCGAGCGCGCCGATCATGCCCGAACCTCGCGCTGTTCCGGTGTCGAGGAAGTGCCCACGACCATCGTTGAGCCAGACGCGCCACTCCCGCCACTTCACCACCCCGGCGAAATCAAGATCCCCGTCGCCGTCGAAGTCGGCCAGCTGTCCGAGCGACGGCGCATCACCGTCGCTCGATACCATCGGCGATCCTGCCACGAAACGGCCCGCGCCGTCGTTCACCCAGACCGTGTCGGTCACGACGACGTCGGGCGCGCCGTTCCCATCGACGTCTCCGACGGCCGGTGCCCCATTCCAGAATCCGTTCAAGGGAAAGCGTTGCCCACTGTCAGCAAACACGCCGGTTCCGGAATTCAGATACAGGCGCTGCCCTTCGCCGTCGGCCGTGCCTTCATTGACGAACCACGCGTCAGGATGGCCGTCGCCGTTGAAGTCGGCCAGCGCCACGCCGCGCGCGGCGAGTACATTGATCTCTTGATCCGCGGCGTGAAAGCCGAGCTCTGCGGCATGTGCCCCGCCACGCGCCCCGGGCGGTTCGCGCCCGGTGAGCGTCTGCGCGAGGATCAGGGTCAAGACGAACGGGAGTGCTGTCTTCATCGGTGTATCCGTGGCCGGCCGTTTTCGTCCACGGCCTTGCCGCCAGACAGCTTGTTGGCACGCCCCGCAAGGGCGACGCCACGACGACGAGCGGTTCACCCGCTCGACGAACGGTCGCTGGAATCCGCCGCCGGCCTTGTCAGGCCGGAGGATCGTCGGGGTTCCCGGTCCTCAGTCGGACCGACCAGCCGAACCGCCAGAGCTGTTTTTGTCGCGAGTCATTTCTACGCGAAAAGGCCTCCGGAACATCGTCTCGGAGGCCTTTCAAAGTGGCTGCCCAACTAGGACTCGAACCTAGACAAACAGAGTCAGAATCTGTTGTGCTACCATTACACCATTGGGCAGTGGATAAGGGGTCGTGAGTAAAGGCCCGGCGCGCGCGTCGACAAGGAAGAAAAGGCGCTGCCGGTGCGAACGGGGTGGGGCCGGTCCGCAATCCTTGGCGCCCTCCGGCTCCTCGGGTCACAGAGCGACGGGGCGGGCGGTGTGCAGCTGTTGGCGTCCCGGCCGGCCAAAAAACGCAGACCATTTGGCAAGCACGGGGAAGTTGCCGCACCCGCGGAACGGTAGGATGGCCGCTCCTCCCCGCGGTGCACCGCGTCCAGCCTGAATGAACGCCATCCTACTGACCGTCTTCATCGGCTTCGTGCTCGTCAACTTGTTCGTGGTCCTGTTCTTACGCTACCGAAAGGACGCGCCATTGAGCAGCGCGGAGCGCGACAGTCTGCTGCCTTTCGAGGAGGAATCGTGCCGGCCCGCGGCCAATCTCCCGACCCATCACGCGCCCACGGGCAGGGCGCCGTAGGCGCGCGGCGTTTCTTGTCCTCCCTTTCCCCCACAACGACCTCCCCACCTATGTCCGGCCAGAAAACGACTATCGAGTTCAACGACCGCATCGTGCGGCAGTTCATGATCGCCTCCATCATCTGGGGCGCCGTCGGCATGCTGGTCGGTGTGCTCGTCGCCGCCCAACTCGGCTGGTGGGGTATGAACGGAAAGTTTCTCGAATACATCACGTTCGGCCTGATCAAGTCCGAGGGCGTTTCGTTCCTGTCGTTCGGCCGCCTGCGCCCCCTGCACACCAACGCGGTGATTTTCGCGTTCGTGGGCAACATGATGTTCGCGGGCATCTACCATTCCACACAGCGCCTGCTGAAGGTGCGACTCGCCTCCGATTTTCTCTCCAACCTGCATTTCTGGGGCTGGCAGGCGATCATCGTGGCGGCGGCGATCACGCTCCCGGCCGGCCTGACGCGCGGCAAGGAGTACGCGGAACTCGTCACGCCGATCGCGGCCTGCGTCGCGATCATCTGGGTCGTGTTCGGTGTGAACTTCTTCTGGACGATCGCGATCCGGCGGGAGAGGTCCCTTTACGTCGCGATCTGGTTCTACATCGCGACGATCATCACGGTGGCGATGCTCTACATCGTCAACAACCTGTCGATCCCGACGAGCCTGCTCCACAGCTATCCCGTGTTCGGTGGTGTGCAGGACGGTCTGGTGCAGTGGTGGTACGGGCACAACGCCGTGGCGTTCTTCCTCACCACGCCGATCCTCGGCATCATGTACTACTACATGCCGAAGGCGGCGGATCGCCCGATCTACTCCTATCGGCTCTCGGTGGTCCATTTCTGGTCGCTGGTATTCCTCTACATCTGGGCGGGCCCGCATCACCTGCTCCACACGGCCCTGCCGGAGTGGCTGCAGTCGCTCGGGATGCTCTTCTCGCTCATGCTCTGGGCGCCGTCGTGGGGTGGCATGCTCAACGGACTCCTCACCCTGCGCGGCGCGTGGGACAAGCTCCGCACCGACCCGGTGCTGAAGTTTCTCGCCGCCGGCGTGACGTTCTACGGCATGGCGACATTCGAGGGGCCGCTGCTCTCGATCAAGTCGGTGAATTCACTGTCCCACTACACCGACTGGACGATCGGCCACGTGCACGGCGGCGCGCTCGGCTGGAACGCCCTCATGGCCGCGGGCATGTTCTACTGGCTCGCGCCCCGCATGTGGAACACGAAGCTCCACTCCGTCAGCCTGGCGAACATGCACTTCTGGCTGAGCCTGGTCGGGATCATGATGTACATGGGCTCGATGTGGATCGCCGGCCCGACGCAGGCGCTGATGCTTGGGGCGACCGCGGAAGGCGGCACGATCCTGAAGTACCCGAACTTCGTCGAGACGCTGCTGGAGATCCGGCCGATGATGTGGGCGCGCTTCCTCGGCGGGACGCTCTTCCTGGCAGGCTGGGTCCTCCTTGCCTGGAACATCTGGAAGACGATGCGCAGCGGCCAGGCGGTGAACGGCGTGATCGAGGTGCACGAGGAGCAGGCCGTCGAGGAGCTCTCGATCCGGCGCTCCTTCATCAATGCGCCGTTCCTCTATTCCGCGGCGATCATCGTGCTCTCGCTGGTGTGGGCCTTCGCCGGTCACACGGTTTCGCTGTTCGCGCTGCTTATGCTCGCGCTGGTCTGCATCCTCGCCTTCGTGCACCTTCAGGTCGGAGGCAGGACCTGGGGCCAGTGGTATGATCAGCTGCTCTGCAGCTGGTTCCCGTTCACGATCCTCGTCTTCCTGGCTGTCGCGGTGGGTGGTGTGGTGCAGATCGTGCCGCTCGTCACGGTGGATCGCGACCAGGTCGTCGAGGACCGGCTGCAGGTGCCCTACACGCCGCTCGAACTGGCCGGACGCGACATCTACGTGCGCGAGGGCTGCTACAACTGCCACTCGCAGATGATCCGCCCATTCGTGGGCGAGGTGCTGCGCTACGGCGACTACTCGCGGCTCGGCGAGAGCATCTACGATCACCCCTACCAGTGGGGATCGAAACGCACCGGCCCGGATCTCGCGCGCGTCGGCGGGAAATACAACCACGCCTGGCACTTCCGGCACATGGAGGACCCGCGCTCGACGTCGCCCGACTCGAACATGCCGAGCTATCCCTGGCTGCTTACGGCGGCGGCCGACGCCTCCGCGCTCCCGTCGAAGATCCGGGTGCAGCGCATGCTGGGCGTGCCGTATCCAGAGATGAGCGACGAGGAGATCGCGGCCCGGTTCAACGAGCAGGCGAAGCGGATCGCCGCCGAGCTGGCCTCGCCCGGGCAGGACATCCTCGTCGAGCCCGACCGCGAGATCGTCGCGCTCATCGCCTACCTCCAGCAACTCGGCAAGTCCGAGCCCCACGTGCCCGGCACAGCCACCGCGGCCGCCACGCCATGAGCGAGCGCCTTGCCCTCGAATCCTGGCAGCTCGCCTTCCCGGCGATCGGGATCGTGCTGTTCATGGCCGTCTTTGCCTGGGCCGTCTTCCGTGCCGTGCGCATGAAGCGGCCCGCCCTCGACCGCATGCTCCAGCTTCCCATGGAGCAGGAATCCTCACGCCCCGCCTCCCATGTCCGACCTGAATAAGACCGAGACGTCCCCGAACGAGCCCGAGCTCCGCCCGCACACCTACGACGGGATCCAGGAGTACGACGCCCGCCTGCCGAACTGGTGGCTGTTCACCCTCTACGGCGCGATTGCGTTCTCGCTCGTGTATTGGATGTTCTACCACACGACCGGGATGGGCCTGCGCGATGAGGAGGTGCTGGCGCAGAAGATGGAGGCCGTGGCCGAGGCCCGGCTGGCCGGTTCGATGGGTTCGCTCACCGACGCGGAGATCTGGGAGAAGAGCCGCGATCCGAAGTTCGTCGCGGCCGGGCGCGAGGTTTTCAACGCCAACTGCACGGCCTGCCATCTCGCCAGCCTTCGCGGCAAGGAGGAAAATCCGGCCGCCGTCGGGCCGAGCCTCGTCGACGCCGAGTGGATACACGGCGGCCAGCCCGGCCAGGTCCGCAACACGATCACCCACGGCGTCATCGACAAGGGCATGCAGGCCTGGGCGCCGGTGCTGGGCGAGCGCAAGGTCCTCGACGTCACCGCCTACGTGCTCAGCCACCACAAGGAGCCGGCCTCGCCCTGACGCCGCGCCGCGCGTGCACCTGCCCGTGCCGCGCCCCCCCCCATGCCCCCGTCCATGAGCCAGCCGCCCGCGAAACGCCGGAACGCACCGAGCCGCGACATGCTGGCCTCGGTCCGGGTCGACGGCGGGCGCGTGTCGATCCACCCGGCGGACACCTCGGGACGGTTCACGACCCTGCGGCGCGTGACGGCGGCGGCGCTGATCGTGCTCTATGTGTCGCTTCCTTGGATACAGATCAACGGCTTCCCGGCCGTCTTCCTGGACGTGGACAGCCTGCGCTTTCATTTCTTCGGCCTGACCTTTGCCGCGCAGGATCTCTGGATGGGATTCTTCCTGCTCACGGGCATGGCGTTCGGCCTGTTCTACGTCACGGCGCTCTTCGGGCGCCTCTGGTGCGGCTGGGCGTGTCCGCAGACGGTCTTCCTCGAGCACGTCTACCGGCGGGTGGAACGCTGGATCGAGGGCGACGCGCAGCAGCGCCGACAGCTCGATCGCGCACCATGGACCGGCGGGAAGGTCCTCAAGCGCGGCCTTGCCCACGCCAGCTTCCTCGTCCTGTCGCTGCTCATCGCGCACATGCTGCTGGCGTATTTCGTGTCGCTTCCGCGCGTCTGGGAGATGATCACGCATTCGCCCGCCGAACACTGGGGCGTCTTCGTCTTCATGGTCGTCGCCACCGGCGCGCTTTATGCCAACTTCGCGTGGTTCCGGGAGCAGCTCTGCATCATCCTTTGTCCCTACGGCCGCTTGCAGTCCGCGCTGATCGACGACGACTCGGTGACGATCGGCTACGACGAACGGCGCGGCGAGCCGCGGGGACATGTGCATCGGCCGGAGGCCCGGGCGCTGGGGCACCCACCTGGAGCCGCATCCGGTGACTGCATCGATTGCTTCAAGTGCGTGCACGTGTGCCCCACCGGGATCGACATCCGGCAGGGACTTCAGCTCGAGTGCATCGGCTGCGCGAACTGCATCGATGCCTGCGACGAGGTGATGACGCGCCTGGGCCGGCCGCGCGGCCTCATCCGCTACGATTCGCTGAACGGACTCGCCGGCCGCGCACGACGCGTCCTGCGGCCGCGCATCGTGCTCTACACCGTGCTTCTCGTCGTCGGCGCGGCAGTCGCCGCCTTCTCCATGAGCCGGTACCGGCCGATGAACCTCAGCGCCGTGCGCATGACCGGTGCGCCCTATTTCGTGGATACGGACTCGGTGCGCAACCAGTTCAACGTCCGCGTCGTGAACAAGCAGACTGCGCCGGCGGTGTTTGAACTCTCCGTGTCGGCCGTCGACGTCGCGCCCGAGGGACTTCGGTGGACGGGGTGGGAGGGCGGCGTTTCCGTCGCTCCCGGCGAGGAGGTGGTCCGTCCGCTCATCCTGTTCGTCCCGCGCCCCGCTTACACCGGCAAATTCCGCCTGAAGCTGGCGGTCACCGGGAGCGCGAGTGACGCGCGCGTCGAGCGCGAGATCGAGTTCGTGGGCCCGCATCCCAAGCTGCTCCAGGCTCATGTTCCGTAACCGCCTCTGGCTGTGGGTCACGCTGGCCTTCCTCGCCCTGATCGCGGCGTGGGCGGTCCTGATCGTCATCGCCGAGCGCAACAGGCCTGAACCGATCCCCATCGTGCGATGAGCCGCGCGGTCCTTGCTTCCCCCGGGCAGGACGTTGCGGCCACCGCGACCTGCCGGCATTGCGGCAACACCTTCCATCCGGTGGAAGGCCGCTCGGAATACTGCTGCACCGGATGCGAGTACGTCCACCGGCTGATCACGGGGCAGAACCTCGACCGCTTCTATGAGCTGCGCCGGGGCGCGACCGCCCCCGTGCGTTCGTTTGTGTTTCAGCCGCGCGACCTTCGTTGGCTCGAAGGACTGATCAAGTGCGCGGAGGAGTCGGCGCAGGGCGGGGAGGCGGCACTCGAACTCGATGTGCAGGGCATCTCCTGCGTGGGCTGTGTGTGGCTGATCGACCATCTCTACCGGCAGCATCCCGGTGCACGGGGTGCGCACATCAATGCCACCGTGGGGCGCATGCGATTGCGGTGGACGCCGGGCGCGTGCGACGTGGCGGCCTTCGCGCGCGAGTTGCAGCAGTTCGGGTATCTCGTCGGTCCGGCCACGAAGGCGGCGCGCACCGAGAGCAGCGGCCTGGTGCTTCGCCTCGGGTTGTGCGCGGCCTTCGCGATGAACGGGATGCTCTTCTCGCTGCCACCCTACCTGGGCATGTCCCCGGACTTTGTCTTTGCCGGGCTGTTCGTGGCGCTTTCATTCCTGTTTGCGACCGCCAGCGTGCTGGTGGGCGGAACCTATTTCATCGCGCGTGCGTGGCGGAGCCTGCGCCTGCGCGTGCTCCACATCGACCTGCCGATCGCGCTCGGGATCCTCGTCGGCTACGGCGGCTCGATCTACGCATGGACGCAGGCAAGCCTCGGCTTCGTCTACTTCGACTTCGTGACCACGTTCACCTTCCTCATGTTGGTGGGACGGTGGACGCAGATGATCGCGGTCGAGCGCAACCGCAACCACCTCCTCGGCCTGCGGCAGGACCTTCCGCCGGTCGAACTCGCGCCCGATGCGGCCGGCGAACAGCATCGGGCCGTCGCGACCAAGCCGGTGGAGGCGATCCACCGCGGCGACCGCTTCTCGATCGGGCCGGGCCAGGTCGTGCCGGTCTCGAGCTCGCTCCTCGGTGAGGCCGGATCGCTCGGGCTGGATTGGATCAGCGGGGAATCCGAGGCGCGCGTCGCCACGCCCGGCCAGATCGTCGAGTCGGGTGCGATCAACCTGAGCCCGCATCCGTTGCGGCTCGAGGCGCTTGAGCCGTGGGGCACCTCGCTGCTGGCGCGACTTTTCGCCGTGCCGACGCCGGCGGAATGGCGCAATCGCACGCTCGAGAATGTTATCCGGATTTACCTGCTGGCGGTGATCGTCGTCGCGGTGGGCGGCGGAATCGCCTGGTGGTGGATGAGCCGCGACATGCGCACGACACTTCAGGTCGTCGTGTCCGTGCTGGTCGTCTCGTGCCCGTGCGCGATCGGCGTGACACTGCCGTTGATCGACGAACTGGCGGTCGCGCGCCTGAGGCATGCCGGCGTCTTCGTGCGCTCCGAGACGCTGTGGGCGCGTCTGCGGCGCGTGCGCAAGGTGGTCTTCGACAAGACCGGAACGCTCACGCTGGAGTCACTCGTGCTCCGCAATCCCGAGGCACTCGCCGCGCTCGCGCCCGACGCACGGGCAGCCGTGTGGCAACTCGTGCACCTCGCGCGGCATCCGGTGGCCTCGTGCCTGCGGGAGGCGATGCTGGCGGGTGGCCTTGGCGTCGACGGCAGCCTGCCTGCTTCGCGGAAGGGTTCGGCCCGGGGGATGAGTCTCGCGCGCGAGAGCGTTGGCTATGGCCTTGAATGGTGCGACGCCGACGGCCGCATCTGGCGCCTCGGGCGCGGCTCCTGGATTGACGCCGAGGCAGGCGTGGGGGGCGACGTCGCTCTCGGGTGTGACGGCCGCATCCTCGCGTGGTTTCGGGTGGCCGAGGCCGTGCGCGAGGACGCGGTGGAGGAGGTCGCGAACCTGCGCAAACTGGGCCAGGAGGTGTTCATCCTGAGTGGAGACCGCCCGGAAAAAGTCGAGGCCATGCGC
The DNA here is from genome assembly GCA_023399155.1 of Verrucomicrobiota bacterium. Taxonomy (GTDB): domain Bacteria; phylum Verrucomicrobiota; class Verrucomicrobiia; order Opitutales; family Opitutaceae; genus JAEWQP01. The sequence goes on from JAEWQP010000002.1 coordinate 98,554, forward strand.
GAGCGGCTCGGCCTGGCGGCCGGCTCGGCCGTGGCGGGCATGACGCCCGAGGGCAAGGCGGCGTGGGTGCGCGAACTCGATGCGGGAGACACGCTCATGATCGGTGACGGCGCCAACGACAGTCTCGCCTTTGATGCAGCAACCTGCCGGGGAACGCCTGCGGTCGAGCGCGGCCTGCTCGAGAGTCGCGCCGACTTTTTCTTTCTCGGCCGGGGCCTCGCCGGAATTCGCAGGCTCATCGAGGCTGCGGCGGTGCGTCGCCGTGCCATCGAGCGCGTCCTCGGCTTTGCCATCGTCTACAATTTGATCGTTGTCGCAGTCGCCGTGTCCGGTCACATGAATCCTCTCGTCGCGGCCGTGGTGATGCCGGCGAGTGCGCTCGTCACGCTGGCGATCGCGACCTGGACGATGCGCCGGGTGTGATCAAGTCGGGATTTCGGATTGAACCACAGAGGGCACAGAGAACTCGGGATGGAACAAAGGCTTTGAGGATTCGCGCACGGATCGAGCCTCCAGGCCACTTCCGAAGCGGCCCGGCCGGAGGCCTCGCCCTCCCTTGGGTCGTTTTGGTCGGGCCAGCTCCTTGCCTTTCTCTGTGTTCTCTGTGCTCTCTGTGGTTGAAAACCAGCAGCCACCGATGAAATCGACCATCGTCATCACCGGAGCTTCGCAGGGAATCGGGGCCGCCATCGCGCGCGAGTTTGCGCGGGAGGGCCGCGGTATCCGCCTCGCGCTCATCTCCCGCAACAAGAAGAACCTGGGACGCGTCGCCGCCGCCTGCGCGCGAGCCGGCGCCCGTGCCGAGGTCTTCGTGTGCGATGTCACCGATGCCTCCGCGGTCGAGGCAACCGCCGCGTCGGTGCGACGCGCCCTCGGTACGCCCGACGTGCTGGTGAACAACGCGGGCGCCTTCGAGCCACGACCCTTCCTGGACGAGTCGGTGGAGAACTTCGACCGCATGATCGCGGTCAACTTGCGCAGTGCCTTCCTCGTTTCCAAGGCCTTCGTCCCGGCCATGGCCAGGCGTGGCGGCGGGCATGTGTTCCTCATGAGTTCGATCGCCGGGCGCGAAGCGTATCCGCACGCGACGGCGTACTGTGCGGCGAAGTTCGGAGTGACCGGACTGGGCGCCGTCATGCGTCGGGAACTACGCGAGCACGGCGTGCGCGTCACGACGCTCCATCCCGGCGCGACGTGGACGCCCTCCTGGGAACAATCCGGCGTGAAGCCCGAGCGGATCATGTCGGCGCGCTCGATCGCGCACCGTGGTCCATGCCTGGCGGCTCGGTCCCGACGCCGTGTTGGAGGAGATCCTCCTGCGGCCGCCACTGGGCGACGTGTAGCCGGGGCCGACGGCCTCCCGCCGCGCGGGCACCAAGATGGAAGGTTCCGCGTCCTGGAACCCTTCACGAACTCGATTGAATTCTCCCGCCAGTAGGGCGGTTTCTCCGAAACCGCCGCGAGCGCCCAAAAGGGCGGGGCGCGCTCGGCGATCGCGCCCTACCCGCAGAGCGGGGCTCTTCCGGACACGCTCTAGAACATCGATCCCGGCGGCGCGGCGAGAGCCGGTGACTTTGTGCGCGCGTTTGACTTCGGCTTGGCAGCGGTTGCCGCCCGCGGGGATGCCGGACTCGACGTCACGGGCAGAGTCGGCTTGATCAGGGGACCGGCGAGCGGGGCGGCCGCATCGCGGCCAAAGAGCGCGGAAAGGTCGGCGACGGCCTCGTGCAGATGGCTGGCCTGCGCATTGAGCTCGGCGGCCGCGCTGGCGGCCTCCTCGGCGGTCGCCGCGTTGGCCTGCGTAATCTGGTCCATACGACCAACGGCGGTATTCACTTCGCCGATATTTCGCGCCTGCTCGGTGGAGGCGGAGGCGACACCCGCCATCAGCTCATCCATCTCTCGCGCGCGGACGACGATCTGTTCGAGTTGTGCACTGACCTTCTGGCTCGTCTCCACGCCCCGGTCGCTCTTGCTCAGTGAGCTTTCGACGCTTTCGGCCGTCTCGCGCGCGGCATTGGCGCTGCGCTGGGCAAGGGCGCGCACTTCCTCGGCGACGACCGCAAACCCGGCCCCGGCCTCGCCGGCCCGTGCGGCCTCGACCGCGGCGTTGAGCGCGAGGATGTTCGTCTGGAAGGCGATCTCGTCGATCGACTTGAGAATCTTCGAAATGCTCGCGCTGGAGTCCTTTATCTCGTGCATGGCGGCAGCCATGGCGCGCATGTGCTCGACGCCCGCATCAGCCGCTCCGCGCGTCTCGGTCGCGAGCGCCTTGGCGCGCGCGGCGTTGTCCGCGTTCTGGCGGGTCTGGCCGGACATCTCCTCCAGCGAGGCGCTCGTCTCCTCCAGGGCCGCAGCCTGTTCGGAGGCACCGTCAGAAACACGCTGGCTGCTTTCGGAGATGAGCGTCGAGGCGGTAGATGTCTGCTCGGCGTTGGTCTGCAGCGAACCAATGACGCCTCGCACCCGGCGACTGAGCCGGATGCCGATCAGGTAGGTGAGCACCACACCGATGGATATGCCGGCGATGGTGACGCCGAGCACGCTCCACCGGACCGCGGCGTAGGCTCGATTGCCCGTCACCATGGCCGCGTTGGCCGCCTCCCCCAGAATTTCGGTCAATTCGTTGACCACACCGCGTGTTCGCTCAAAGGCGGCGGCTCCCTTGCCAAGGGTCAATTCCATGGCGGTCGCACGCGACTGTGGGTCCACGGAGCGCGCTTCGATGATCACGCTGTTCGTGATGGGCGTCCATTCCGCCAGGCCTGCGTCAAACACGCGCGACAACTCATCAATGCGCGCGGTCCGGATCGGGACGATATGCTGCTGGAATTTCCCCCAGCGGTCGCGGACCTGCTTCAAGTTTTCCTCATGATCGCGAACGAACCCGTCAAAGGCCGGCGTGCCGGGTACCGCGAAGACCAACGACCGCTCGGCGACAAGCGCCTGCTGGAGGTCGCGATCCACCTGGATGAGCAGGTCGGTCGACGGAAGCAGGACGTTGACTGTGTCGTGGAGATGGTCGGCGATCCGGCGGCTGGATCGCTCGCCGATCAGACCTGTGATCGCACAGAGAAGAACCAGGGTCGTGAACCCGAGGATGATCTGACGGCTGACGGTCATGCGTTGGCTCATGGGGAACAGACTCAAAGGATGGCCGCCGCGGATGCGGCGGGGACGGGAGCGGATGCGCTGGCAAGCGTGTTCATTGCGGTTGAAAGGTTCTGGAACTGCAGCTGCAGGCGGCCATCGTCATCGATCGCCGTGGACGGATCGCCGTGGACGGATCGCCGATGAGATAGTTGAGGGTGAACTTGAGTGCGTCACCACGGAAGCGATACGTAACGCCGACGGTCGCTGAATGTACCCGCGACGGCGAGACGCGCGCGCCGGATGAACACGCGATCGCGAATGCCGTTCCAGCGGGCACCCGGGGATCCATCGACCTCGCCGTTGATGTGCATGAACCCGCCGAGGGCGAATTTCTCCTGCTTGCCGGCGGCGGTGACGTGAACCGGAGGCGTCCTGGCCGGTGTGGACGCAGGGGCGGTCGTGGGGGACTGTTCCGGCGACGACCGTCTTTCCAGTGCGACCGTGAGTTGCTCGCGCAGCGCGCGATTCTCCGCGGCGAGTTCCTCGAAACGTCGCTCGAGCGCCTCGAAGCGCTCGAGTAACACATCGGTCGATGCGCTGGGCGGAGTAGTGGCGGCGTCTGCACTGGAGCCGAGCAGCACCAATAACGCCGCGAGCACGATGAGTGCGCGTGCGGTATGCATGGAGAGTACGTCTCCATCGGCCGGATCGCGGCGAACCTGAAGGAAGGTTACTCAACTGCCACTGAGTAGCCTCGGGTATTCACCTCACGCGATTGCCGCACAGCGACGAGTGAATCGCGACTGCCGCCGGCTCCGGGGTGCTGCGGCCATCCAAAGCCGGCCGTGCCGGGAACGCCTGCAGCCGCAACCCGTGCTAGATTTTGCGGGACGGCCGCGAAGGCCCGTGAACGGGCGTCGCCCCGCGTTGCGTGGCCACCCACTCGCCGAGTCGGCATGCGCGCCTGAGTGCCTCGGCCGGAGCGATGCGGCATCCCGTGGCGAGAAGGTCGGCAACCAGCGAGGCCAGGAATGAGTCGCCCGCCCCGACTGTGTCCGTCACCTCGACCGGTCGTCCGTCCTCCCAATACCATGTCCCCTCGTGCAGCAGCCCAGCGCCCCGCGCCCCGGCTGTGATGCACACCCAGCGCGCCTCGGACTCGCGGGCCAGCGTGCGCGCGTGTGTCTCCTCGCGCCCGGCGGACGCCGTGCCGTCGCCCGCCAGTCGCGCGGCCTCGGTGTCGTTCACCTTGAGGATCGTGACACCGCGGGCGAGGGTGCGCACGAGATCGAGGTCGTCATGGGGCGGGCGCAGATTGACGTCGAAGGCGCGGATCGCCCCGGGAGGCGACGCTTCCAGCATGCGGGCAAGCGTGGCGCGGTTCGACGGCGAGCGCTGCGCGAGCGAACCGAATACGACGGCGGCACCCTGTCGTGCGGCCTCGGCCAGGGCGGGTGTGTTCTCGATGCGATCCCACGCGACGTCGCGCGCGATCTCATAGTGCGCATCCCCGCGCTCATTGATGCTCGCGCGTACGTAGCCTGTGGATACGCCCGGGTGCCGCGCGATCAGGCCGGTGCCGATGCCCCAGCCGTCGAGGCGGCGGATCAATTCGGACCCGAGGAAGTCGTCGCCCACGGCGGAGACCACGCGCACCGGGCAGCCGAGCTGGTGGAGATGGTAGGCCACGTTGAAGGGCGCCCCTCCCGCGAAGAGCCCCTCGGGAAGCAGGTCCCAGAGGATCTCCCCGAAACAAAGCACCGGTGCGTCCTGGATCGAGGCCATGGCTCAGTCGTCCGTGAGATTGGCGGGGTCGGTCTCGAGCTCGTGGCAGGCACGGATGAAACACGCGGCCGACCATGCCTGGTAGGCCTTGCCCATCGGCCGGCCGGTCTGGCCGTGTACCCATTCGTTGAATTCCCATTCTGTGCGGCGCCCGAGCCGGTTGAGTTCGGCGAGGCGAAGCAGTTCCCGGCACGCGACGTCGTGGAACCCGAGCCGGTGGATGAAACGCACCCACATCGCACCGATGAACGGCCAGATGCCGCCGTTGTGATAATGGTGCGGCAGGTTGAGAAGGTTCACGGTGTAGTAGGCACGCCAGTCCGGGTCGCCCGCCTGCACGACGGGGTAAAGGTTGGCCACCGGCCAGGGCTGGTTCACGCCGACGCCCCACATGAAGTGGAACGCGTGGCGGGCTCGCTCCGGGTCGAGCAGGTGCATCAGCGAAGCGAGGATGTTTCCGAATACGTCGCAGCGCCAGTTGAAGGCGAACGGCGTGATCTCGGCGATCAGGTAGGACGTGTCGCCGAGCGAGGACTGGCGCTCGGCGAAGCGGTGCGGGCGTAGGTCGTTCTCCGACCGCGTGGTCGGCCAGAAGATGTCGAGGATGCGCGTGCGGATCACCTGCGACCAGCGCAGGTAGTCGGCGGCCCGCTGAAAGTCGCCGACGAACTCGAGCATGCGCCCGAAGCAGACATTGGTGCGAAACCAGAGCACCTCGTCGTAGAGCACGTGGTAGCTGCGGCCGAAGAGGTCGGTCCAGTCGCCCGCCTCAGGCACCTCAAGCAGGCCGTCGTTGTTGCTGTCGTGGGCGGAAAGCCAGTTCATCGCCCGCTGCAGCCGCTCGAAGTGCTCGTGCAGGAAGGCGTCGTCGCGCGTCCGCTGGTAGTAGTTGTAGAATGCGATGATGACCCAGAGGCCGCTGTCGATGGAACAGATGTTGCCCACGCCGGAATAGTCGGGCCGCAGGTCCTCCAGGCGGACATTGGCCGGGATCTGGCCGGTCGGAGAGATCGCGCGAAGCAGTGTATCCAAGGTGGCACGCGCGGTCGCCCGGATATCCGTGTTCTCCAGATCCAGCGTGTTGATCAGCGTGATCGAGCCGTCGCGCGCCCACACGGAGCGGTAGTTGGCGTCGGTCCCCGTGACGACGTTGTCCTCGAGCGAGCAGGCGCTGAATCCATGCGGGGTGATGTTGCGCCGCAGCGCGTCGACCGCCTTGCCGTAGGCGGTGCGCAGGAGGTCCTTGTCGGCCTCCGCCAGGCCTCCGAGTTCCGACCCGGAGAAGAGCATGCGAAACTGCGCGGCCATCTCCGCCGGCGGCACGGCCGGGCCCGTGAGCTTCACGCGCTCGCGCAGCACGCCGTAGTGGCGCAGGCCGTCGAGCACGCCGTCGGCCATCACGAGGCCCGAGGTGTAGACGGGAACCTTGACCGCGGCCTCGAAGAGCTCGGGCAATCCGTTGTCCGGGATGATCCCGCGCACGCCCGGGACCAGGAACATGCTGCTGTCATTTCCGGTGTCGCCCGCGACCAGGACCCTGTCCAGCTCGATGCCGAGCTTGCCGCAGAGCCACGCGAGCGCGCCGCCCTTGGTCGAGCCGAGCGGCAGCACGTCGAGGTCGCGATTGCTTGAATACACGAGGTGAACCTGCAGGCCGGCCTCGGCCAGCGAGCGGCGTATCGCCTCGAGCTGGCGGCGCGTGGCGTTGCTCAGGAACCAGCTGGACTTGAACTCCGTGAGGAATTCCGCCGGCTGCGGCCGCACCCGCGGCACCTTGCTCATGACCGAACGGATCTTCTTGAGATCCCAGCCGGCCGCGAGGTGCGCGGCAAAGTCCCGCAGGTCCACGCGGCCCCGCCAGTCCACGACCTGCGTCCCGACGCCGCCGATCACGAAGTCGGGTGCGGGAAGATCGCCGGAGTCAACGATCCGTCGCACATCGTCGATCAACCGGCCGGTGTTGTAGACCAGGAGGGGACGCTCGCCGCGCGGCGTCGACTCCCAGGCCAGCCGGAAGCGACGCGAGGATTCGGGATTGCCCAGGAGCGTGCCATCGAGGTCGCTGCTGAAGAGCCGGAACGGGGGCGTGGTGTTGGAATCAGGCATGATCGACGAGAGCTGCTTCTTCCCGGGCCGGGGCGCGCCGGTCGACGGCGCGCGTCCGCGAGGGAACGTGTGGATGGCGGACGGCGCAAGCCTCAGTCGCCATCATTCCACGGCTCGTCCCAGTCGCTCTCGCTGAGCACGTTCATTGTCGGGCGGCCCTCGACGAGTCCGATGAGGTGCTGGGCGACGCCCGTCCAGGTGAACAGGCTGCGCGCCTTGTGCGCGCCCATCCGGGACAGGCGCTGCGACAGGCGCGGGTGCTTGAGCGGCTTGAGCATCATGATCCCCAGGTCCTCGCGATCGAGCGGGTCGGCGTAGAGCGCGTGCCGCCCGAAGGTCACCGCGCGAAAGAGGCCGCCGTGGATCGTCACGATCGTGGGCGTGCCGCACGCCATCGCCTCGATCGCGGTCATGCCGAACGGCTCGTAGCGGCTGCTGAGCACGAAGAGGTCGGCCGCGCGGTAATGATCGGCAAGTTCATCATCGGGAACAAAGCTCCCGAAGCGCACGCGTTTGCCGAGCTCGAGGGTGCGCACGCGCTCCTTGAGCTCGCGCAGGATCTTGCGCTCCAACGTGTCCATCGACTTGCCTCCGACGGCAAGGTGCAGGACGGCGTCCGGGATGCGCTGCGCAACCAGAGCGAACGCCTCGATGAGCAGGTCGTATCCCTTGTTGGTGGCGAGGCGGCCGAGCGCGAGGATTGTGGGGCCGCGGAAGCCGAGGCGGCGGCGCAGGAGCTGGCGCGTCGCGGTGCTGACGGGAAAGAAGCGGTTGTCATCGTAGCCCGGCGGCACCATGTGTACCTGGGTGACGGGTACACCGTAGTCCTCGACCACGCGCTCGATCTGTTCCGGCGTCGTCGCGATGACCATGTCGCACGTGCGATAAAGGATCGTCTCGTGCTGGATGCGCTCGCTGAAGTTGAACTCCGTCTCGAACTGGTCCGCCCGGTCGGGGTAATCGGTCTCCATCTGGCGTTTCTTCCACGATCCGAGCGAATGCGGGGTGTGCAGGTGCATCGCGCCGAGCGCCTCGGCGAGCCGCTGGCCGGCGATGCCCCCGTCCCAGTAGTGCGAATTGATGAACTCGTAGTGCACACGCTCGCGCTTGATGATGCGAAGGGCGTTCTCGGCCCATTCCATTAGTTCGCGATGCAGGTACTCCTTCATGATGAACCCCGGTCCGCCGCAGGCGGCGCGTATCACCCGTACCCGGCTGTTGACCATGTCGATCTCGGGCTGGTCCTCGAAGCGCCGTGTCCAGATGTCCACGTCGAATCCGAGCTGCGCGAGCTTCTTGGAGAGTTCGAGGACGTAGACCACCTGGCCCCCGGTGTCGGCCGCCCCGAGCGGCGGGTTTGCAGCGACGTAGCCATGCGTGGAGACCATGGCGATGCGCGGGCGGGTTCGTTCGGAATGCAATACTGCCATTCCTCATCATACCGCACCTGAGACAATCGCAAGTCAGGGTTCTCCCGGAGGTCCCGACCCGAGCGCGGCCCGGGGCCCGACTCAGGATCCGGGTTGGCGCCGGACGCGGGCTACGGCATCCGGCGGTAGTGTTGACTTCAACAAAGTGGCCAGCCCGTGTTCAATATCGTAGGCCCAGGCCTGCGCTGAGGGTGGTCGGATCGAGCACGGCACGCGGCACGCGCCGCGTTTGTCCGATCTCGGACGTGCGCCACAACGGGTCATCCCGGCCGGTGCGAACACGCGCTCCGCAGTCGCCTCACCGCGGACCGATTCTTGTGCGCGGGGCCTGCACGGGCACCCGAAGCACGTGGTGCAGGCGGAGCCCGAGCAGCAAAAAGGGCCGGCAGGCCGCGACCGGATGGCTTCGTCAGGGTGGGCTCAACGCAGGAAGGGAAGGGGCAGACGCCTCGGTGGTCGTGAATCCACAGGCACGAGAAGGATCGTCCGAGCCGGAGCTTTCTCACGAGTGGGGCGTAGGCCGCGGCTCGAGCAGGCACGAAAAAGGGGGTTGAGCCGCCTCCGGGTCCGCCTCAGCGTTGCCGGTTCTCGATTTCTCCGCGTCCATGAGCTTCTCGCCTCCCGCTCCACTTTCCCTCGACGGTTCGGCCTGCCGCATCGGCATCGTTGCCGCGCGCTACAACCCGGAGCTGGTCGACTCGCTCGTCAACCAGGTGAAAACCTACCTCACGGCCGCGCGAGTGCCGGAGGCCGCCCTTACCGTCTGGCGCGTTCCGGGCTCCAATGAGATACCCGTGGCCGTATCCGCCATGCTTTGTCGGGGCGAGTTCGATGCGGTCGTGGCGCTCGGCGTCATCGTCCGTGGCGGCACGATTCACTACGAGGTCATTGCCAACTCCTCGGCCATCGCCCTGCACGACGCGGCGATGACGGCCGGAGTTCCGGTGATCAACGGTATCGTTGTGGCGGAGAACATGGAGCAGGCCCGCGAGCGCTGCCTGGGCGAAGTGAATCGCGGCGCCGAGTTCGGCTGGGCCGCGCTCGAAATGGCGGTGCTCAAGCGCAGGCATTTTCCACGCAACTGAACCTTTCCCATGGCCAAGACTTCCCAGCGGCGCGACAACCGCGTCACCGCGATGCAATTTCTGTATTCGTGGTCCATCAACCGGTCCGAGAACCTCGATCACGACCTGCACGAGTTCTTCGCGAGCAAGGAGCACCCGCGCGAGTATTACGCGTTTGGCGAGCAACTCATCCACGGTGCGATTGAGAAGCTGCCGGATGTCGACGCCCGCATCCGCTCGCTCGCGGAGAACTGGGACTTTGACCGGATCGCCAAGATCGACCTCGCCATCCTGCGACTCGCGATCTTCGAGATGCTATTCCGCAAGGACATCCCGCCGGTGGTCTCGATCAACGAGGCCATCGATTTGAGCAAGAGCTTCTCAAACAGCGACGCCAAGCGGTTCATCAATGGCATCCTCGACCGGCTCAAGGGGCAGCTCGACCGGCCCTCGCGCACCGCGTCGGAATAAAGCTGGCGCCCGCGTCGGGGTCGATGGGCGCCCGGGACGTGTTCTTCGGAGAACCCACAAAGCGCGCCCCGCACTTGCGGCTTGGCCGGCCGGCCAATCCCGCGCATGACGGCCCTGCACCGTGATCCTGCTCCTTTTCGATCTCGACGGCACACTGGTGGACACCTCCGCGGACGATGCGCGACTGTATGCCGCGGCGTTGGCCGAGGTGGCGGGTGCACCCGTCCCGCTTGAGCCTTGGGAGCACTACCGGGAGGTCACGGCCTCGGCGATCGCGCGCGAGGCGCTTGCTCCCGTCCTCGGCCGCCGCGCTCGTGATGGCGAGGTCCATCAGGTGCGGGAGGCGCAGACGCGGCTCTGGGATCGCGCCTTTGCCGCAGGCGAGTTGAGCCTGCGGCCGATCCCGGGCGCCCTGGAGTTGTTCGCCGAGGCCCAGGCCCGTCGCGGATTCGTGGCAGCCGTCGCCACCGGCGGCTGGGGGCCGGCGGCGCTGATCAAGCTGCACGCGGCCGGCTTTCCCCTGGATGACCTTGTGATCGCCTCCTCCGACGACGCCGAGCGCCGACATGAGATTCTGAATACAGCCGCGATCCTGGCCGCGGCTGCGCGCGGATGCTTCGGTTTCTCCGGTCAGGTCGTGATCGGCGACGGCATCTGGGACGCGCGGGCGGCCCGGGCTGTCCAGGGCGGCATGGTCGGCGTGGCGAGCGAAGCCGGCCAGGCCACCCGGCTGCGCGCCGAGGGTGCTGCGGTAGTCGTGCCAGACCTCGTCGACCGCGCGCGGTTCTGGGCCGCCGTCGACACCGCTCTCAAACAACGCACAGCCGCGCCAGGGAACTGAGGCCAGGCGGGAAGGGGGAAAACGAAAAAGGTCCACCGCCGAAGCGGTGGACCTTAAAGTGCGAACTTGAAGCAAACGACGTTCAGGCGACCCGGCGGCGCATGGCCACGAGACCGAGAAGCGCGAGTCCGAGCAGGCTCAGCGTTGTGGCTGAGTCGGGGACGGTCGAGCTGACCTGCGTAATGGTGGCTTCGACAGTGGCACCTTTGCAGCCGAGGCCCCAGAGCACGCCCTGATTGAACACCGCGTCGCTCAGGGCGACCGAGAAGACTCGATCGGCCGCGGTGACGAGCGCCGGGCCCGTCCAGGTCAGCACGCCGGCTTGAAACAGGCCGAGAAACTGGGTGGCCCCCCGCGTCGTGCCCGAGATGATCGCGCTCTCATCGGGCACTAGGAAGTCGAGGGTGGCGATGATCGACTTCGCAACACGGTCGTCCGCGTTGACCGCGGATTCCGACGTCCAGATTCTGAAGAAGCTCAGCGTGGTCGACTGTCCATCGTTCAGGACGAAGGTGGAGCCGGCCAGCCCCGGGACCATCGAGGAATGCACAACAAGTCCGGGATCGGACGAATTCAGGGAAACGGATGATCCGTTGCCGATCGTGTAGGAGAGAGCCCAGGCCTGCGTCGAAGCGAGCAGAAGGGCGCCGATAGCGAGTATGGATTTCATGGAGGTGGGGATTGGGAACAAGCGAGACTGGAAGAGTCTCGACTCCTATCCTATGCACAACCAATGCCGGGTTCCCGCCGTGAAAGACGCGGTTCAGCAATCAGCTCCTAAGCCTCTGAAACGTAGTCACTAGCGAATCGTATTAGCTGATTTTTCCCTCGCATTCACGCCACTGCTCGTGATGTCGGCTGTAAGGCGTTCGTACACATCATTCGTGGCAATCGGGCTGCCTGCGTTTCAATATGTTGATTCAAAATGACTTACGCCTGCTGTGCTTACCTGTAAGGTCAAAGCCGGCGCTTTCGTTCCCCAAGCCGGGGTATACAGCACAGTCAACTCGGTGGATCGGGGCCCTCAGTTCTTCGACCCCGTGGTCGCGATGCCCTGGATGAAGGTCTTCTGGGCGAAGAAGAACAACACGATGATCGGCACCACCGTGACGGCGCTCGCGGCCATGAGGAAGTTCCACTGCACGCCGCCGTGCGTGTTTTGGAACGCCTGCAGCGCCAGCGGAAGCGTGAACGTGTGCTTGCGCGTCAGATACATCAGGGGCGCGAGGAAGTCGTTCCACGCATGCAGGAAGTGGAACAACGCCGAGACCGCGAGCACGGGCCGCGAAAGGGGCAGGATGATGCGCCAGAAGATCCGCCACTCGCTGCATCCGTCGATCCGCGCCGCCTCGCTCAGTTCCTCCGGGATGGTGCGAAAGAACTGCCGCATGAGGAAGATGTGGAAGGCGTTGCCAAGGAAGGTCGGCGCCCAGAGCGGGAGCAGGGTGCCGATCCAGCCGAGTTCCTGGAAGATGCCGAAGGTCGGCACCATCAGCACCGGAAACGGCATCATCATCGTGGCCAGCGTGAGGGCGAAAAATGCGTCGCGCCCGCGCCACCGCAGCCGCGCGAAGCCATAGGCGACGATCGAGTTGGAGAGAACCGTGCCGATCACGCCCAGCACGCAGACGATGACGCTGTTGGCGAGAAAGCGCGGGAAGCCCACCTCCGCGTCACGCGCCCGCGGCTCCGCGCGCGCCTCGACGAACCCCTCGATCTCCTCGATGCTTCGGCCGCCCATGGCGAGCAGCGCCTTCGGGTAGTTGTCCCACCGGAAGCGAACCTGCGTGTCGATCGCCTCCGGCGGGAGCACGTCACGGAGGAGTTCCCGGTCGATCGTCTTCGAGCCCGTGGAACGCTGTGTCACCTGTACCCAGCCGGGCATGACATCCTTGACGAGGCGGAGCGAAGGGTCCGCCGGGTCGAAGGCCCCGGTCGGGAGGACCATGCGGGCGCCGGCGCGCGTACCGCCCACGATCTCCACGAGCACCGACGGCGCCGGCACCACCAGGTCGTGCGTCACCTCCATGCGCCGCCCGTCCAGCACGGCGTAGTGCGCGAGCGGCACCAGGCGCGGCGGGTAAGCGAGCGTCTGCTCCGCCGGGGTCAGCGAGGTGATGAACATCCAGAGCAGCGGGAACCCGAACACCACGGCGCCGAACCCGAGGCAGGCATAGACGACGAACCGGGTGGTGAGTGACGGCCTCATGCGGTCGGCGTGCTAGCGCGAGTAGTGGACGCGCCGGCTGGCGAAGCGCGTGGCCAGCCACGTCAGCAGGGCGATGATCAGGAAGAGCACCCACGCCAGCGCCGACGCGTAGCCCATGCGCAGGTCGTAGAAGGCCGTGGCAAAAAGATAGACCGCGTACATGAGCGTGGAACGCGCGGGGTATCCTTCCAGCGGGTTCATGTTCGGTCCGACGGCGCTTCCGATCACCCAGACCTGGGTGAACACCTGCAGCGAGCCGATGATGCCCATGATCAGATTGAAGAAGACCACGGGCGAGATGGTCGGCAGCGTGATGTGCCAGAACCGCCGCCACGCGCTGGCGCCGTCGATCGCAGCCGACTCGTACAACTCCTTTGGCACGTCCTGCAGGCCCGCGAGGAAGATCACCATCGAGTTGCCCACGCCCCACAGGCTCATGAGGATCAACGCCGGTTTTGCCCAGTCGGGATCGCCGAGCCACGCAGGCGGCGTGCCCCCGAAGAGCGCGACCACTGGACGAAGCACCCAGTTGAGCAGCCCGAACTGGCCGTTGAAGATCCAGAGCCAGAGCATGGTCGCGGCCACGATCGGCACGATCGACGGGAGATAGAATACCGTGCGGAAAAACGCCCGGCCGCGCACCTCGACGTTGAGCAGGAGCGCGAGCGAGAGCGAGACCACCATGCCGAGCGGGACGGAAAACCCCGCATAGATCAGGGTGTTCTTGAGCGAGAGCCAGAACACCTCGTCTTGGGCAAGGTTGCGGTAGTTTTCCAGGCCGACGAACACCGGCCCGGTGAGGATCGAGTAGTCGCAGAAGCTGTAGTAGAGCGACGCGACCATCGGGTAGAGGAGGAACACGCTGAACCCGACCATCCACAGGGCGGTGAAGGCCGGGCCGGCCCAGCGGGCGCGCCGCGAACGCCGTTTCATCGGCACCTCCGCCGCGGGGCCGCGCCCCCGCGATGCGCCGCCGCGCACCTCCGCCGCGGTGATGCACGTCGCTCCAGGCGCCGGCGGTGCTCGGCCCAGGCCGGCTCGATGCGCTGCTGCACCTGCCGGAGCGCCTCTGCGGGCGCGGCCTCCAGGAAGCGCACGCGATCGAACGCCGCGCTGATCTCGCGGGTGTACTCGGACCAGATGCCGATGTAGGGCACGTGATAGGCGCGCGGACTCCGTGCGAGTTCGCGGAACACGCCGATGTAGGGATGCGGATGATTCCCGGCGAAAAACGGGCTCCACTCGCGCAGCGGCGAGTTTTTCTCCTGCAGGTAGCAGGTGAGTTCGATGCCGCGCAGCTCCTCGAACGAGCGCGCCTGCGGGTTGCAGGAATTGGCGTACTTTAGGAACTCCCAGGCTTCGCGCGGGTGCTTGGCGCCGCGCGGGATCACGAGCATGTCGCCCTCGACATTGGCAAACGGCGGCTCGCCGGGAACCGTCTCCGGCCAGGCCGCCACCCCGTATTCAAGTCCTGGAGCATACTGCCGCATGTAGTTGTTCAGCCATACACCCTGAAAGCAGATCGCCACCTTGCTCGCGAAGAACGGGTACTGCGGCGAGCCGAAATGGCCGAAGCCGGTGGCGAAGGTGCGAAGATCGGCGAGGCCGTAGAGTTCCGTGTAGCTGCGGACCCATTCCATCGAGCGGACGTTCTCCGGCAGCCGGTCGTAGACGATCTCGCCGTCGCGCACCAGGTCGCCACCGAAATAGCTTGGGAAACTCCACGGCCACCAGCCCGGGTCCTGGGGGAGGAATCCCACCTGGACCAGGGCCCCGGTGTGCGGATCGCGCCGGGTCAGTCGCCGCGAGAACTCCATCAGTTCCCCGACCGTGCGTGGCGGACGCTCCGGATCGAGCCCAGCCTCGCGAAAAAGGGTCTTGTTCCAGTAGAGCGCGTGCGAGGCCGGCGTGGCATAGAGCGCATAGACGCGTCCCCGGTACTGCGTCATCTCCGCGAACGCATCCTCGTAGCGCGCCAGGAACGCCTCGGGTGTGCCGCAGTCGGCCCGGATGAAGTCGTCGAGCGGCGTGAGCGCCTCGCGATCGGCCCAGGAGGCGATCTGCTGGGGCCAGACGCCCGCGATGTCGGGTGGGTCGCCGCCCGCCGTGGCAAGAAGCACGGTGCGGTCGATGCCGCCGCCAATGGAGAGGAACTCCACGAAGATCCGGTCCTGCGACCGGTTGAATGCATCCACCGTCCGTTGCATCGCGTCGGCCTCGGCGCCGCTCCACTTTTCCCAGTAGACGATGTGCACACGGCCATCGTCTTCGCGCGGCGCGCACCCCGGAGCCGCGATCATCACGCAGGCGGCCGCGAGCGCGAGCGCACGGTGGACGAGTGTCGGACGCGAGGCGGACGTCATGGGGTGCCGCGAAGGTTGGTCGCATCGTGCCTCCGCGTCCAGTCTCGCCTGCCGCAGGGGGTCCGCATCCGCGGCGCACCGAAGCCGGCGGCAGGGGCCTCCGAAAGGGTTTTGGATTGCGCGCGAGCGGGAAGCACGCCCGGAGACCGCGCTCCACCTTCCCGGCTGCGTGGGTCCGGCTCAGCGACGCAGCACGAAGTGCAGGTAGACGGCCCGGCCGTCGCGAAACTGCCGATACAGCGGGCTTTGAGTCGTCCCGGCGAACGACAACGCGGCGGACCGGAAGAGCCGGGGCAGTTTTCCGATCTCGGCGATGCGGCGGGGCGAGTCCTGCTCGAGCGCGCGGACGGCCTGCGCGGTCCAGTTCTCGTCGGTGATCGTGACCAGCGGCGAGTCCAGGGCCGCGCGCCGAAAGAGGTCGGCCGCCTGCCGGGAGTCGGGGCGCCTGTAGAAGAAGTCCACGATGAGGAGCCGTCCTCCCGGACGGAGCACCCGCGCGGCCTCGCGGAGAAACGCGCCCTTATCGGCGAGCACGGAGATCATCTCCACGCCGACGATGATGTCCTGCGAGGCGTCGGCGACGGGGAGGCGCTCCGCACGTGCCGCCGCGTAAGTGAGGCGCGAGTTTCGAGGCTCCCGGCGACGCTGCGCGCGGATGAGCGTCCGCGACGCGTCGGTCGCCAGGTAGCTTCGTGGATGGTAGGCGCCGGCCAGGAAACGCGCCCCGCCGCCCCGGCCGCAGCCGACCTCGAGCACGTCGCACCGATGAACCGGGTGATAGCGGACCATGCGATCGTAGAGCTGATAGCCGAGCCGTTCCGGCTCCTGCTCGGCCGTGAGCGGGATGTCTGGATAGCCATCCTCGGCGTACCCGCAGTTGAGCATCTGCAGCCCCGGCTGCCGCAGCAGCATGAGCCCGATGACGTCATATACCGTGCGCTTGAACACCGCGTGACGCCAGAGGCGCTGCCAGAGGGTGGCTCGAGGCTTCTGGACGCTGGCGCGGGCGACATTCACGGGATCGGCTCAAGCCATACGTACTTGTAGGGGTGATGATCGAGCGGATTTGGCTCCATGCCCTTCACCGAGCTGTCGAGCAGATACGGGCGGGTGTAGAAATAGATCGGGATGATGGGAAGCTCCTCGAGCAGGATCTCCTCCATCCGCTGGTAGCAGGCGATTCGCTCCTCTTCGCCGGGGGCGGACAACGCCCGGGCGCGCAGCGTGTCGTACTCGGCGTTGGACCAACCGGTGTCGTTGTTTCCCCCTCCGGTGACGAAGATCTCCAGGAAGGTGTTGCAGTCGAGGTAGTCGGCGATCCAGCCGGCGCGGCTCACGCCATAGCTCAGGGTGTCATGGGAATCCAGGTACACCTTCCACTCCAGGTTCTTGAGCGTGGCGTTCACGCCGAGATTCCTGCGCCACATCGCCTGGATGGCCTCGGCGATCGCGAGGTGGTTTTCCGAGGTGTTGAACTGGATCTCCACCCGCGGGAGCCCCTCGCCGCCGGGAAAACCCGCCTCCGCCAGCAGGCGTTGTGCTTCCTCGATCGTGCCGGTAAGCCGCGCCTTGGGCTGGTAGGCGGGAAAGCCCGGCGGCGTGTAGTGGTAGGCCGGTTGCTGGCCGCCGCGCGTGACGTGCTGCACGATGTCCTCGCGGTTGATCGCGAGCGCCAGGGCGCGCCGCACGCGCACATCATCAAATGGCGGACGGGTGACGTTGATGCGGTAGAAGTAGGTGCCGAGGTAGGGCTCGATGCGCAGGTGCGGCGAGTTGGCCGCCCGGTAGGTGTCGATCTTGGACTGCGGCACCTCGTTGGTGCGATGCAGCTGGCCGGTGCGGAACATGCGTTCCTCGCCGGGTATGTTCTCCGTCGCGAAGAAGTGGATCTCGTTCAGGCGCACGCGCGCGGCGTCCCAGTAGAGGGGATTGCGCTTCACCACGACTTTCTGCGTGTGCAGCCATTCCTTGATCGCGAACGGGCCGTTGCCGACGAAGTTTTCCGGGCGCGTCCAGTCGGTGCCGCGCCGCTCGAGCCCACCGAAGCGCTCGACCACCTTGATCGGCACGGGAAACCACGAGTAGTGGCTCGCGAGGATGTAGAGGAAATAGGGCGTCGGATGTCGGAGCCGCACCTCAAGCGTGCGTTCGTCGATGGCGCGGAATCCCACCTGGGCGAAGTCGGTGATCGTGCCGTCGTAGTAGTCCTTCGCGCCCGCCACGAAATCATAGATCATGTTGGCATACTCGGCCCCGAAGGAGGGCGTGAGGATGCGTTGATAGGAACGGACGAAATCCGTGGCCGTCACCGGGTCGCCATTGCTCCAGCGTGCCTGTTCGCGCAGGTGGAAGGTGTAGACCAGGCCGTCCGGCGAGATGTCCCAACGCTCGGCGACTGCAGGCTCGGGCTCGAGCGAGCCGGGCTTTTCGCTGACGAGGCCTTCCATCAACGCCTTGAGCACCTTGTGCTCCGGGACACCGGTGACGACCTGCGGATCGAGGTCTGCAGGCTCGGTGCCGATGCCCAGAAGCAGGATGCCTGCGGCGTTGGCCTCGCGCAGACGCGCGGCGCGCCGATCGTCGGAATCGCCCGCGCCGCAGCCGGCCACGGCGAGGGCCGCGGCCAGCAACGCGGCCGAGCCGATGAAGGAAGGAAGTCGCGCCCGGCTGCGGGCGTCCGCTGCGGAGGCGGCTCGGGGCCGCGTCCGTCCGGGGATCGTGATGGGGGAGGTCATGGCGTGGCGGGCAGAATGCGAAGGGCGTCAAACGGGTGTTGATCCAGCGCATTGTCAAACCAGCCCTGCACACGCGGGTCGACCAGGCGGATGGTCGAGTAGATGTAGATGGGAATCACGGGAGCCTCGCCCAGCAGGATCTCTTCCGCTGCGGCGAATTTCTTCAGCCGCTCCTCAGGATCGCGCGCGATGGCGGCCTCCGCGACGAGGCGGTCGTAGCCGGCATGGCTCCAGCCTGTCTGGTTGTTGGCGTTGCCGGTCGTGAAGGCCTGGAGAAACGAGCTGGGATCCGGATAGTCGGCAAACCACGAGGCCCGGCTGATGTCGTAGTTCAGGGACTTGCGGTTCTCGAGCGCGACCTGCTGTTCCTGGCTCAGCAGTGTGACGCCCACGCCCAAGGTGGTGGTCCACATCGCCTGGATGGCCTCGGCGATCGCCTGGTTGTCCTCCGATTTGTTGAAGAGGATCTCGAACTGGCGCAGGCCGGCTCCTCCGGGGTGGCCCGCCTCCGCCAGCAGGGCACGGGCGCGGTCCGCATCGTCCACCGCCAGCTGGGGCGGCGCGTAACCGGCCGGCCCGGGCGGCGTGAAGGAATGCGCCGGCTCGTAGGCCTGGTTGAGTATCCGGTCGACAAGGACGCGACGGTTCACCGCGAGGCTGAGCGCGCGCCGCACGCGGGCGTCGTCGAGCGGCGGGCGCGTGGTGTTGAGCCGGTAGATGTAGGTGGCGTAGGAGGGGGCGACGCGCAGCACCTCGGGCCGCTCGCGGCGGTAGGTCGGCAGCTTCACGTTCGGGAGCGCCTCGCTGATGTGGATCTGGCCCCCGCGAAACGCCTTCTCCTCGGTCGCCTTCTCGGTGAAGACGAAGAACGTGACCCCGCCGAGGCCGACGTCACCAGCATTCCAATACAGGGGGTCCGCCTCGAGCTCGAGGGCCTGGCCGGGATGCTCGCGGCGGATGCGGAACGGGCCGTTGCCGACGAAGGTCGCGGCGCGCGCCCAGCGGTTGCCCCGGTCGTCAAGTCCGCCATGGGCGCGCACGGTCGCCGGGTGCACCGGCAGCCAGACGAAGTGCGTGAGCATGGCGAGGAAGTGCGCGTGCGGCGCCTCCAGCGTGAGCCGCAGCGTGCGGGCGTCGGGTGCGGTCGCGCCGACCTGGCCGAAATCGGTCAGGGTCCCGGCGCGAAAGGCGCGGCCCCCTCGCAGCGGCGCCATCAGGTCGCCAGCGTTCACGCTGCCGAGGCGCGGGGAAAGTGCGCGCTGGATGGAGGCCACGAAGTCGGCGGCGGTCACGGGATCCCCGTTGCTCCAGCGGGCGGATTCACGCAGGCGGAAGGTGTAGGTCAGACCGTCGTCGGAGATATTCCAGCTTTCGGCCACGGCCGGCACGGGTTCGAGGGTCCTCGAGTCGGGTTTGACCAGCCCCTCGAGCAGCGCGGTGAGGACCGTGCGCTCGTTGAGCGTGGTGGCCAGGTGCGGGTCGAGCGCGGGTTCAACAGCCCCGATGCTCTGGAGGAGCACACCCTCGCGCGCCGCGCGATCGGCGGCGGTCTCGCGGCCGCCGCAGGCGGCGAGCAGGAGGGCGGCGGCGGCAAGGATCGATCGTGTAGCAATGAAACGGGTACGCATCGCGGGAGCGGGGCGGGAGGTGCGGGGGTTACAGGCTCGCCAGGAGGCAGACGGCGTGCGCCGCGATCGCCCGGCCGGCGCCGATGTCGTCGGAGCCCTCGTTGGTCGTAGCCTTGAGACCGACCTGCGCGGGCGCGATCTTCATGGAATCCGCGAGGCGTGACCGCATGGCGGCGAGTTTCGGTGCGATCTTCGGGCGCTCGGCGATGACGGTGGCGTCGATGTTGAGGATGCGGAAGCCGCGATCCCGGACGGCCGAGGCGGTGCGCTCGAGCAGGATCTGCGAATCGATGCCGCGGTAGGCGGGATCGGTGTTGGGAAAGAAGTGACCGATGTCCGCCAAACCCGCCGCGCCGAGGATGGCATCGCAGATGGCATGCGTCAGGCAGTCGGCGTCGGAGTGACCTTCCAGCCCGAACGGCACGTCGAACGTCACGCCGCCGAGCACCATCGTGCGATCGGGCGTGGTGCGATGGATGTCATAACCATGTCCGATGCGAAACGGAATCGAGGGAGGGTCGGTGGGCACGGGTGGGAGAGTGGGGAAGGCTGACGGACTGAAGGGCGGAAAGGGAGGGTTGGATTCTCGACCTTGCGGCGGAGCTGGGTCGCAGGCTCGCTGCTCGCCACCGACTACACGCTACGTCCGTCGTTTCAGCAAGAACTCCGCCCAGCCGAGGTCCGCAGCCGTGGTGAGCTTCGGATTCGGGTGCGGGTTCTCGACCAAGGTGACGCCGCGACGGGTCGCGACCTCCACCGCGGCCGCATCGTCGGTCACGACGAGGCGACGACGATGGACCGAGCGGTAGGCGTGCGTGATCAGTGCGCGGTCAAACGCCTGCGGCGTCTGCATCGCCCAGAGACGCGTGCGGTCGAGCGTACGCCATCGCTGCCGCACCACACCAGAGGCGTCGTCCGGCAGACGCTTGATCGTATCGGTGACGCGCTGGGCGAGGCAGGCGGCGCCGTCGCGCGCAAGCGCTTCGCTGAGCATCCGCAGCGAGGCGGGATGCACGAGCGGTCGTGCACAATCGTGGATGAAGACCCGCGCCACGTCGCGGGGTAGCGCTTCGAGCGCCCGGAGCACGCTGTCCTGCCGCTCCGCCCCGCCGCGCACCCAGAGCACGCGGGCAGCGCCAATCGGGGTCGCTTCCACCAGGGACACGAGGTGGGCGCGCTGGGCGGCATCGCGATAGACGATCACGTACGTATCCGCGATCGCCGCGGCATGGAACGCCTCGAGCGACCAGGTCAGGACCGGTTTGCCCGCGAGCGTGGCGAGCACCTTGTCCTCGACGGCACCGGCCATCCGGCGGCCGCGCCCCGCGGCGAGCAGGACGGCGGCGGCACGCGCCGGTTGAGTCAGCGGCGCGGTCGGGCGGGAACGGGTGGCACGGGCCTTCACGCGTGGGCGAGTTCCTCGAGGACTGCGCGCGCGGCCGCGGCCGGATCGGCGGCCTTGAGAATCGGGCGGCCGACCACGATGTAGTTGGCTCCGGCGCGGGCGGCCTCCGCCGGCGTGAGCACGCGCTTCTGCTCGTCGGCCGCTGCACCACTGGGGCGCACGCCGGGCGTGACGAGTGTGACTGCGGGACCGAGTTCGCGCCGCAGCACCGGCAGCTCGAGCGGAGAACAGACGAGGCCGCCGAGGCCCGCCGCGCCGGCCATCCGGCCGAGCCGCAGCACCTGATCGGCCGCCTCACCGGGAACGCCCACCTCGTTGAGCGCGGCTGTATCCATCGAGGTCAATACCGTGACGCCGAGCAATGTCATCGACGGGCGCCCGGCGTCGCGCGCGGCTTGTGCCGCGCGCATCATCTCCGAGCCGCCACACGTGTGAATCGTGAGAAGATCGATGGGCAACGATGCGAGCGACGTCACGGCCGAGGCGACCGTATTCGGAATGTCGTGCAGCTTCAGGTCGAGAAACACCCGGTGGCCGAGTGCCGCGACGCGTTCCACCAGGCCCGGGCCATGGCGCGTGAACAACTGCAGGCCGATCTTCACCCAGCGCACATCGCCGCCGAGCCGCTGGAGCAGGCGCATGCCCTCCGCCTCATCCGGCACGTCGAGCGCGAGAATTAGGTCGCATTTCATCCACCCGGTTCTAAGGAACCGGCGCACCGCGAGGCACGACAAAACCCGGAGCCGGGCGGTGCGCCGCGCGCGTCATGTCCTCCATCGCCGTCTTCAGTCCGGCCAAGATCAACCTGTTCCTCGCCGTTACCGGTCGCCGGTCCGATGGGTTTCACGACCTCGTCTCGCTGGTCGCCCCGATCGACCTGGGCGACAGGCTCTGGATAAGCACGGGCGAGGCACCGGGACCGATCACGCTCACGTGCGACGACCCCGGCGTCCCGTCAGGTGTGGAAAACCTCGCGGTGCGTGCGGCCGAAGCCTGGCGTGCGGCCGCCGGTTTTCGCGGCGCGGTGCGAATCGATCTTCGCAAGACCATCCCGATGGGTGCCGGTCTCGGCGGCGGAAGCAGCAACGCGGTCGCCGTCCTGCGTGGGCTCAATGCGCTTCACGCGCATCGGCTCGCGGAGGCCGAACTGGCCCGGCTCGCCGCCGGCCTTGGCTCGGACTGCCCGCTCTTCCTCGCTGGTGGGCCTTGTGTCATGCGCGGCCGCGGCGAGCGGCTCGAGCCCCTGACTGGCGAGGCGCGGGCGCAACTCGCCGGCCAACGGGTGCTGGTATTCAAGCCCGATTTCGGCATCAGCACGCCCTGGGCCTACGGAAGACTCGTGTCCGCCGGCGGCAGCGCCTACCTCCCCGCCGCCGAGGCGGAGCGGCGACTCGCCGGCTGGATGGACGGTCGCACCCCACTGGCGCGCGTGGTCTTCAATAGCTTCGAGTCGGTGGCGTTCGCGAAGTTCCAGGCGCTGCCGCTCGTCGCGGACGCGCTTCGAAAGGAGCCCGGCGTGGAGGGCGTGTTGATGTCAGGCAGCGGCAGCGCGAGTTTCGCCCTGCTTGCTTCCCATGCCGACGTGCCGCGGTTGCGCGCGCTCATCGCCGAACGCCTTGGCTCCGATACGCTGGTGGTCGCGTGCACGATCCGCTGAACGGCCTTCGAGTCCGCGCGGCGCGGCGCGAAGTCGTCCACTATCCCCTTGTGCCATCGTAGGGCCGTTTCTAGCGTCGCTAGGAAGGCGCCGCCTGCGCTTCGCACATGGACGAAACTAGCAAGCCCGAGATTGTCATCCAGGGAATCGCCGCCTCGCCGGGGATCGCCCACGGACGTGCTTTCGTCGTGGTGCAAAACGAACTCGAGCTGCCGCTCTATCAGGTCGATCCGGCGCAGCGAGAGGGCGAGGTCGCGCGTTTCGAGCAGGCGCTGCTGACCACCCGCCTGCAGATCGTCAAGGTGCAGCAGGAGATCGCGAGCCGTCTGAGCGAGGACGAGGCGCGCATCTTCGACGCGCATCTGCTCGTGCTCGAGGATCAGGCGCTCATCACCGAGACGCTGCGCGAACACGACAAGTCCCACCGCAACATCGAGGCGTGCTTCCGCGATGTCGGCGACCGCTACATCGCCGCGTTCGACAAGATCGACGACGAGTACCTGCGCGAGCGCGCGAGCGACATCCGCGATGTCGTGCAGCGCGTGTTGCAGAATCTCACCGGCCGATCCGTCAGCAACCTTTCCCGCCTCGCCGAGGATCGCGTGTTGGTCACGCGCGACATCACGCCGTCGGAATCGGCTGCGCTCGATCGCAGCAAGGTCCTTGGCATCGTCACCGACACCGGCAGCCGCACGAGCCACGCCGTCATCATGGCGCGGTCGATGAAGATCGCGGCCGTGGTCGGCGCGCGCGATGCGACCGCGAAAGTCGAGCACAACGACTGGGTGATCGTCGACGGCTACGACGGTGTCATGATCGTCAATCCGTCCGAGCAGACGTTGTTCCGCTACGGGCGGCTCCAGCTCGAGCGCAAGAACTTCGAGAAGAAGCTGCTCGAGAGCACGCGCCTGCCGGCGCAGACGATCGACAAGCGCAAGTTCACCCTGCTGGCCAACATCGACGGGCCGGACGATACCGGCTCCGCGCGCGAATCCGGCGCCGAAGGCGTCGGGCTCTTCCGCACCGAGTATCTTTTCCTGCAGACCGAGGTCATGCCGACGGAGGACATGCAGTACGAGGCCTACCGGCGCGTCGCGGAGTTCTTCGGTGAGGCGCCCGTCGTGATCCGCACGATGGACCTCGGCGGCGACAAACCCCTGCAGTGGGAGGAGTTCATGTTCGAACCGGAGTCGAATCCATTTCTTGGATTCCGCGCCATCCGGTTCTGCCTGGAGAACACCGAACTGTTCAAGATCCAGCTTCGCGCCATCCTGCGCGCGAGCGCGCACGGCAACGTGCGGATCATGTTTCCCATGATCAGCGGCATCGAGGAGCTGGAGCGCGCGCTCGAGGTCGTCGAGGAGGCGAAGGGGGAGTTGAGCGAGCGCAACATCGCCTTCAACCCGGAGATCAAGACCGGTTCGATGATCGAGATCCCGAGTGCCGCGCTCGTGGCGGACGTGCTCGCGGAGCGTTGCGATTTCTTCAGCGTCGGGACGAACGACCTCATCCAGTACCTGCTGGCGGTCGATCGCGTCAACCCGCGCACCGCCCACCTCTACGAGCCGACGCATCCCGCCGTGCTGCGCACGCTCAAGCAGATCTTCGACGCCGCGCACGCCGCCGGCATCAAGGCCTCGGTGTGTGGCGAGATGGCCAGCGATCCGGTGCTGGTGCCGCTGCTGCTCGGGCTCGGCGCCGATGAGCTGAGCATGGCCCCGGCCTCGTTGCCGGCCGTCAGTTACCTGATCCAGCACATGAAGCTTTCCGACGCGACCAAGCTCGCGAAGGAGGCGTTGAAGGGCCGCGATCCCAAGGCCGCGTTCAACGCCGCGATCGAGTTTTACAAGGAACGCGTTCGCGACATGGGATAGGGAGCGGGAAGCGGTGAGGCTGAAGCTTAAAGCTATAAGCGGTAAGCTTTCGGCCTCAGCTGTCAGGCGTCACAGCCCCACGGGCGGTTATCGAGTGTGCGAGAGCAAAACAGCGCGCCTGGAGGTCGCGCTCCACCTCGGCTGGCGGAGTCCGGCCAAGCGCTACTCGGGCATGACGACCGAGCGCACAGCGTACAGCTTAGCTTATCGCTTATCGCTTAAAGCCTTTCGCTGACCGCTCTCTACCCCTTCACGCCCGAGGCGAGCAGCGTTTCAAAGGATGGTTCGTTTGTCTCGCGGGCCACGACGTTGACTTCGACGTGCTGGAAACCTGCCTTCTTGAGGAAACCGTGCAGGACGCTCTCGGTGAAGCCGAGCCATTCGTCGGCGTAGAGTTCGCGCGCCTTCTCAAACGTGTGTTCCTTCAGGTCGAGCACGACGATCTGGCCGCCGGGCTTGAGGATCCGCCAGGCCTCCCGCACCGCGACCTGGGGTCGGCGCGCGTGGTGCAACGCCTGGCTGAGCAAGGCGAGGTCGACGGACTGATCGGGCAGGGGAACCTGCTCGAGTTCGCCGAGCTTGTATTCAAGATTTGCGAGACCGTTCTTCGTCGCCAGTTCGGTGCCCACCTCGACCATGCGCGGCGAGTTGTCGATGCACCAGACCTTGGCGGCGCGACGGGCCATCAGCTGCGAGATCATGCCTTCCCCCGCGCCGAGGTCGGCCACCGTGATGTTCGGGAAGAGACGCAGGAGAAAATGGCCGATCGATTCCCACGAACGCCCGGGGCAGTAGTTTTTCCCGAGGCGTCCGGCGATGGTGTTGAAATACTGCTCGGCGACCTGACGCCGCCGGTTGAGGACGAGTTCCAGTGCCGTCCGGTCGGCCGCCGCCTCGGGTGATGCCGCCGCGGCGCTGCGGGCGGCGTCGAGCAGGGACCGCGTCGCCGCGTCCAGGTGTTCGGCCAGCGAGTAGAAGGCGCGCTTGCCCTCCCGACGGTCGGTCACGAGCCCGGCCTGGCGCAGGAGCGCGAGTTGGGAGGAGATCCGGCTCTGGCCCATCCCGAGAATCTCCTGCAGCTCCGTGACGGCCAGTTCCTCACCGGCGAGGAGATTGACGATGCGCAGGCGCGTCGCGTCAGCGAGGATCTTGAGCGTTTCCCAAGGGGCGTTCATAGGCGAGAACGGAGGGTCGGACGGAAGTCGAAGTCGGCGGGAGGCGTCGCTAATCGGTGGTCCCTTGTCGATAATCAGTTGTCCCTAATCGGTGGTCCGTGGTCCGTAGTCCTGTAGTCCGTAGTCCTGTAGTCCGTAGTCCGTGGTCCGTGGTCCGTGGTCCGTAGTCCGCCAGAGGACAGGCAGAATGATCTGGAAGCATGACAGGTTCTAGCGAAAAGAAAAAGGACGGGCCGTGGCGGGCCCGTCCTTCGGAAGGGGAGGAAGCCTCGCGCCTGGATTATTCGCTGGCGCGGCGGATCGCCTTCACCGTCACGGCGGTGTCGTGGTCGATGAGGCGAACGTTGAGCTGATCGCCGACCTTCTTGGTCAGCAGGGCACCACCAAGCGGCGTCTTGTAGGAGATGATGTGCCTCTCGGGATCGCCGTCCCAGGCTCCGAGGATGGTGAAGTCCACGTCCTGGCCGGTCTTGGTGTCAGTCAACGTCACCCTCGTGCCGACGCCCACCTGGTCGGTCGTGGCGTTGGCGAAATCGGTGACGTGTGCGCGGGCCAGGTCCTTCTCGAGCTGGGCGCGCTGGGCGAAGAGGACGGACTGGTCCTGCTTGGCCATCTTGTATTCGGAATTTTCACGCAGGTCGCCGTGCTCACGGGCGGCGGCGATGGCGCGGGAGTTTTCCGGGATCTTGCGCGTGACGATCTCCTGCAACTCGTTCTTCTTGCGATCGAGGCTTTCGCGGGAGACGAGCAGTCGTTCCTCGCGCTCGCTCGCCTCGCCGGCGACGAGGGCCTGGATGGACGGGAACTGCTTGATGAACCGGGCGAGCAGCGACTTTTTGGTCAGCTCCTCAAAACCCTGGTTGAGCAGAAGCGTGTTCGCGAGGTCGCGCGCGGTCTCGGCGTCGGCATTCGCGAGGAGGTCGGGGATCAATTCAGCGTCGTCGCTGAGTTCCTCGGCCAGCGGGATGCGGCGGCTTCCGGCGGTCTGCAGCGCCTCGTAGTCGATGGCGAAGAAGATCGAGGAGAGCAGGCGCGGCGCGATCAGGTCGGCCACGATCTTGCGGAACCGCTTCGAGTGGCGGTTCTTCACGATCCACAGGAGCACGGGTGCGCGGAGATTCTGCTCGGTCTGCCACCGGCTGATCGTGGCCGCGAGTTCCTCGGTGTGGCCGCGGTCGACGAGGAAGCTGATGCAGTCGGTCGTGAACTTGCCCTTGCTCGTCTTGAGCAGGTTGAAAACGATGTCCTTCCAATCCGCGGGGTGGGCCTGCTCGACCAGTTCGAGGAGGCGCGCCTGAAGGTGTGCGGAGAGCTGCTCGGAGATGTCAGGCAGGTCGCGCGGGTCGGCCACGAGCGATTCGATCGCGGGCTCGAGCGTGGCGGGATCCTTCTCGACGAGCTTGGCGAGGTCATCACGCACCCAGGCACCATGAAGGCGCTCGGCCGGCGTGATCTGCTTTGAGTCCCGCACGGCGTCGCAGAGCGCCTGGAGCACGGCGTTGAGCGAGTTGCGGATCGCCTCGTTTTCCTTGGCTGCAGCCAGGAGTTTTTCGCCCAGCAGAATGCGGCGGCGCGCGGAGCGGGTGTTGTTGAACTCCTCGAGGATCTCGTCCTCGACGCTGACCGGCTCGGCGCGGACCACGTAACATTCGGTCTTCTTGACCGGCACGGAGACGCGCGGATCGCGCGCGAGTTCGCGCTTGGCCTTGGACCACCATTTCTTGAAGGCCGGCTCACCGAGCAGGCGGACGAGCACCGACTCCACCTCGACGGCGGTGGCCGCGCTGTTGGGGTACTGCTTGAGCAGTTCCACCACGAGATCGGCCGGCCGCTCCTCAATCATCGTCGCGATGACCTCGGGCTCGGTCTGCTGACGCACAAGGATGTGATCCGGGGCGAGCACCTCCATCGTGCCGACGCAGAATGCCGGGTCCATGCGGTGGCTGTCCTTGCCGGCGAAATCGATGACGAGCTTCCCCTCAGCGGCGTCAAAGGCGCGGATCTGGCCAAAGCCCCAGCTGCGATGAATGCAGTAGGAGCCTGGCGTCATGGCCTCGAGTTTCGCGCGAGCGGCTTTCAACTCGGGTTTTCTTTTGATGAGCTCCTGTACTGCGTCCTCGTTCATGGTCGCTTTGAAAAGTGAAAGGGCTCAGTAGAGGGCCGAAGTGTCGGCAATGTCAATGAGTGTCTGGAACACCGCCTGCCACGTGCTCGCGCGCCATCTGGGTGATGGCACGCGGCTTGATCACGCCTTGGAAGACGTTCCGGGCCAGATGTCTCCGGTGGTTCGGCGACGTTGCCGGCATCTCGTCTATGGGGTGGTGCGCCATCTCGGACTGCTCGATGCGTGCAGCGCCATCCATCTGCGCCATCCCCCGCGTCCCCTGCTGCGCGCCGCTCTGCTGCTCGGTGCCTTCGAGATCCTGGAAAACCCCGAGCAAGCGCCCGCGATCATTCACCACGCCGTGGATCGCACGCGCGAGGGCGTCAGCGCATCTGAGGCCCGGGTGGCCAATGCCGTGTTGCGCAAAGTCATCGGGTCGCTCGCCGCTGCGACCGCGACGGAGCCCGGCTCCGGCGACGCCGCCGGCCTGGCGCGGCGTTTCAGCCACCCTCAGTGGCTGGTCGAACGCTGGATCACCGCCTTTGGCGAGCCCGCGACCCGCGAGCTGCTCGCCTGGGACCAGCGACCTGCTCCCGTGCACGCACGAGTCCTGGCGGAGGCCGGCGGCCTGTCACAGGATCCGACGCGGGCAGCGACGCTTCCCTCTTTCTTCCGCCCGACGCCTTGGCCGCACTTCTTCGAACTGGAGAAACCCGACTGGGCCGAGGTGGAGCATCTGTTGAGCGCCGGTCGCATCTACCTGCAGGATCCTGCGACGGCCGTCGCCCCGGACCTGCTCGCCCTCCGACCCGGCGAGTCCGTGCTCGATGTCTGCGCGGCCCCCGGAGGAAAGACTCTTCAACTCGCGGAGGCGGTCGGTGCCGCCGGTCGGGTTGTCGCGGTGGACCTGCCCGGTCCGCGCATGCAACGCCTGCGGGACAACCTGCACCGCTACCGCACCGTGCGCGGACGCATCGGCGTCGTCGCGGGCGACGGGCGCCACGTGTCCTCCCGCATCCTGTCCATGGAAAAGCAACCGGCGGCCTACGACGCGGTCCTGCTCGATGCGCCCTGCTCGAACACCGGCGTGCTGCGTCACCGGGTGGACGCAAAATGGCGCTTGGCGCCTTCCGACTTGGTCGCGCTCCCGGAACTTCAGCTCGATCTGCTGCGGCCCGCCTCGACTTTGGTCAGGCCCGGGGGCCGCCTCGTCTACAGCACCTGCTCGCTTGAGGCGGAGGAGAACACCGGTGTGGTGTCCGCGTTCCTCGCCACGCGTGAGGGCGCGACGTTCGTCCTGGAATCGTCGCGCCAGAGCCTGCCATGGGTCGACGGGCGCGACGGGGCGGGTGCGTACCTCCTGCGTCGGGCGGGATGATCGGTTGAGCGGCCTGCGAAGGCAAGACCCGCATGACGCTCGGGCGCGGCCAGGACGTCGCCGCGCGAAGCTGCATGCCCGCCCTCACGGGCGCTGGAGGCCTCGACGGATTCGGCACCGGAGTTCCAGGAGGGCAGGCTTGGAGGCTGGCTCGTGGGCCGCGGCTGCGCCTTCCGCGCCGGTCTGCGCGGCCCGCCCGCTTTCGGCTCGCCTCGGCGGCCGGGTCGCATGGTTTCGTCGCGAGGCCCTGTGAATTTGCTCTCCTCATCGTACGCTCAGGATTACCGCTCGCCTGCCGGCAACCCGCCCGGCTGGTTTCGCCGGACATTCCCAGGCGTCGTGTTCTATCCGCGCCTGTTCGGCATCGTGCGGCGCGCGTCTCGGTTGGCCAGGCGCGGGCTCTATGACGATGCCGCATGGGTCGGGAGCAGCGCCGAAAGCATCCGTCTGCTGGAACGGATCGGGGCCCGCGTCACGATTGAGAATATCGCCGCCTTTCGCGATCTGCCCGGGCCCGCGGTGGTCCTGGGCAACCACATGAGCACGCTCGAAACCTTCGTGCTCCCCGCCATCCTCCAGCCGATCCGGCCCGTGACCTACGTCGTCAAGCGTCAGCTGGTGGAGATGCCCGTATTCAAGCATGTGATCCTCGCACGGAAACCGATCGTGGTCGGGCGCGCGCATCCGCGGGAGGACCTGAAGATCATGCTCGAGGAGGGCGAGGCGCGCTTGCGCGCCGGCATATCCGTCATCGTCTTTCCGCAAAAGTCCCGTGCCGCGACTTTCACACCCGCGGAGTTCAATTCGATCGGCGTGAAACTCGCGCGGCGCGCCGGGGTGCCCGTTGTGCCGCTGGCCCTGCGCACCGACGCGTGGGGCCTGGGCCGCGTCGTCAAGGACATGGGGCCGATACGGCCGGAGAAACCGGTGCGGATCGCGTTCGGTCAGCCGCTTGCCGTCACGGGCAATGGTCGCGACGCGCAGGAGGCCACGGTGAGCTTCATCGTCGGCAAGCTCCGCGGCTGGGGCGTACCGATCCTCGAGAGCAACGACGACACGGCGGTCACGACCGGTTAGAGGCCGTCCGAAGAGCCGTCTCGGTTAGGGCGAGTCGCCAAGGCATGGGCGGGCAGGCTGGCCAGGCCGCGGGTCGACACTCGTATGTGGGACTCCGGTACACCCTTGCGCCGGCCGCGCAGCGGCCGCCGCTCACGGCCGCAGGGTTTTGGGTCACGAGTGGCGTCCGGGCTTGGGCAGGCGCCAGCCCGCAATCAACGGCAGGATGAGGAGGAGTCCGCCCAGCATGTAGCAGGCGCGGGAACCGTAGATCCAGTAACAGAGCGCAGCCGAGATCGGGCCGAGCGCGCGGCCCAGCGAACCGAACGCGCGGAACACGCCGAGCGCCTGGCCCTGTTGCTCCGACGAGGTGAAGAGCGAGACCATCGCCGTGAGGGCGGGCGTGGCGCATCCGGAGCCCAGCGCCATCAAGCCGAGGCCGAAGTAGAGCCAGACCACCGTGTTGGCGTAGGCGAGGATCAGGAAACCGGCCATCACCAGCATGAGTCCGCCGAGCGCCACGGGCCGCTCACCAAATCGCGGGACCACGCGCCGCACGATCCCGCCCTGTGTGAGGATGAGCACCACGCCCACGTAGACCATCAGCACAGTGATCTGGCGTGTGCCGAACTCGAAGCGATCCGCGGCCAGGAAGGCCAGGGAGAACTCCATGCCGCTGAACGCGAAGATGTAGACGAAATGCACGAAGATCGTCCGGTTGACCGCGGTGTTGATGCGCGTGTGCAGCGTGCGCCAGGGCGAACGCTCGCGCAGCGGCGGCGCCTTGGCCCGCGCGGAGGCGGGGAGCGTCTCGCGGAAGCGCGCGGCAATCCACGCGACATTGAGGAGCGAGAGCCCGAAGGCGAACAGGGCGGGCACCGAGAACGGATTAATGCCGAAGGCGGCCCAGCCCGGGTGCGTATCCAGAAGATTGACATGCGCGAAGATCCCGCCGATCGCGGGCCCGGTGACGAAGCCGAGCCCGAACGCGGCGCCCACCATCCCCATGCCCCGGGCGCGCGTCTCGCGCGTCGTGACATCCGCGACCGCGGCCGTCGCGACCGAAAGGTTGCCGCTCATGGCGCCGCCGAACAAGCGCGCGAGCACAAGCACCAGGAAATTCCCGCTGAATATCCAGAGCAGGTAGCCCAGGACGGTCCCGGAGCACGTCAGGAGCAGGATCGGGCGCCGGCCGATGCGATCGGAAAGCCCGCCCCAGAGCGGCGCGCAGAGAAACTGCAGGAGTGAATAGAGCGAGCCGAGGAAACCACCAAAGAGCACCGCCGTGTAGCGATCACCGCCGCCGATCCATCGCGAGAGCTGGTCGATTCCGGCCATCACCGCGCCGAGCAGGCCGGTCTGGCCCTCGCGCCCGAGGTAGTGCTCGAGCATGGACGGGAAGAGCGGGAAGATGATCGAGAAGCCGACGAGATCGATGTAGAGCGTGAGGAAGATCACGCCGAGCGAGACCGGCCGCTTCGCCGCCGCGAGGTCTGGGGGGACGTTTTTCAAGGCGGGCGGAACTAGCACGCGCCGCGCGCGAGCGCCAAGGCAAAGATGGACACGCCGGGAGCGGATGGCCACCCGACGGCAGTTCAGCGTGTCGCCAGGGGGACGCGCAGCAGCGCCGTGTGGGTCGCTCCGCCGAGCGCCAGCGTGCTCTGGTAGAGCGTGAAGGCCTCGACGCGAAAGGGCGGCGCCTCGAACTCGCGGTGCTTCTTCAGAAAGCTCGCGACCGTCGCCGCGCTGGCCCTGTCGCTGCAGCGGCCCAGCGTGAAGTGCGGGTGGAAGGTGCGGACGTCGAGCTCCGTCAACCCCGCGCCCAGCACGGCGTCATCGACGCGCTGTCGCAACTGGTGGAGTCGCGGATGGCCATCGCCCACGCCGGCCCAGATCACCCGCGGCGGGCGCGCTGGGGGAAAGATGCCCACCCCGGCCACGGGAAGGATGAAGGGCTCCACCGTGACTCGTGCGAGCGCAGCAGCGATCGCGTCGAGCCGGGCAATTTCCACGTCTCCCAGGAATCGCAGGGTGAGGTGAAACTGGTGGGCCGGGGTCCAGGTGACCCCTCGGAGGCGTTCCGGCAGCGCCTCGAGTACCTCGCGAACCGCGGAGGGTGCGTCCACCGCGACGAAGAGCCGCAGCGTGGAGGTGTCGTTATCCGGGGACATGTCTAATTTTTGCGAGCTGAGTTGGTCGGTCGATGCGTGACACAACTTAGCTTAATTAATTGACTTAGCAAGAAACCGGAGTCGCGGCTTGCCAGTGGTTGAGTTTTTGTCTCACTTTTGCCTCATGGGTGACGTTCGGTGTTCCATCCAACTCGCGGCGCGCAAGTCCGGCCTCAGCACACATCTCATCCGGATGTGGCAAAAACGCTACGGCGCAGTGACACCTGAACGCACTGATACGAACCGCCGGCTCTACTCCGACGCGGACATCGAGCGGTTGCGCCTTCTGCGTGGGGCAGTTGAGGCCGGGCATAGGATTGGAGACGTGGCCCGGCTTTCGGACGAGGATCTGCGCGGGCTGGCTCCCGACGCGACTCCGCCTCTCGTTCCGGCAGAAGCGCCCCGACCCGCCGGACCGTTTCGCGCCGACGAGGCCATCGGGCAGGGCGTCGCCGCGGCGCTCTCGATGGACGGGGTGCGGTTCCAGCAGGTGCTGGCGCAGGCTTCGGCCAGTTTCGGCTTTCGGGCTGCCCTGGAGAAGTTCTTTGCGCCGCTGATGCAGCGGATCGGCGAACTCTGGCGTGAGGGAGCACTGACGGCCGCGCACGAGCATTTCGCCAGCGCGGCGGTGCGGACGTTTCTGCTCAGCAGCCCGCGCACGTTCGCTGGAGGCGGGCAACCGCCGACATTGGTCGTGGTCACGCCCGTCGGGCAGCTGCACGAGGTCGGCGCTGTCCTGGCGGCGGCCGCCGCAGGCGACCTTGGGTGGAAGGTCGTTTTTCTGGGCAGCAGTCTTCCGGCCGCGGAGATCGCGGGTGCGGCTCTCCAGCATCGGGCGCGCGCCGTCGCGCTGAGCATCGTGTATCCGCCGGATGATTCCCAACTCGGGCCCGAACTGCGCCTGCTTCGCCAAGCCTTGCCGGCGGACGTCAGGATCATCGTCGGTGGGCGGGCCGCCCCGGAGTACGCCGGCGTGCTGGCCGAGGTCGGTGCGGTGCTGGTGCGCGATCTGCGCGAGTTTGAGTCCGCTCTCGACGACGTGCGCCGCCGGCGAGCGTCCTGACGGGTTTCGCGTCCCCCGGGCAACTCGGTACTGCCGGGGGTCGGTCGGCCGACCGCTGCCGCCGTGCGTGGTGGCGGGGGATTCAACAACCTGCCCGGCGGGCCCAGTGCGAGGCCCATTTCCTCAAGCGAAACGGGTCACGAAGGGCACCAGCCTTCGCCACGGCTTCGACTTGGTGGGCGTAGGACGATCCTGGAGTCCGCAGAGCGGTCGACGCAGGACCGGGATCCGCCTTCACCGATTCACCCGCGAGGTGATGCGCTGACGCGGGCCGAATCCCCGGCTCCATCCTCCGTGACCCCGGTGTCCAACTCCTCGTTTTGGGTCGAACGTGGATGAGGACGGACGAGCGCTTGTGCTCCGGAGGTTACCGGAGTGCTGCCGTTGAGGGATATCCGTAGACAGATAATGAGACAAAGACGATACGTCTCGATTACGCGCGCGTCTATAGAACGAAAATGATCCGTTAGCCGTTGGAAATAAGAGGCATACCAACGACATCTACAAATTAGACAAAGAACGCTTGACCTATGACTTAATCTGAGACAAATATTGGACATGCGGAAAACACCAGAGGTCTCAGCGGTCGCCCTCAGCCGGTCGGGGCGCACCTTTATCGGAGGTGCGTGATGGCGGCGATTGGGATCATCGGCACGGGGATCGCGGGCATGGGCTGCGCGCATTTCCTCCATCGTGAGCATGCGATCACGGTCTTTGAGAAGGACGCACATGTGGGCGGGCACGCGAACACGGTGACGGCCCGTGAACCGGGTACGGGTGCGGCTCTCCCGATCGACACCGGGTTCATGGTGTTCAACCGCGTGACCTATCCGCTGCTCTGCCGCTTGTTTGCGGCGTTGGAGGTGCCGGTGAAGCGCACGGACATGTCATTCAGCGTGCGCGACCGGGCCAGCGGAATCGAGTGGTGCGGGAGTTCGCTCAATCACCTTTTCGCGCAGCGGCGCAATCTCCTTCGCTGGCGCTTCGTCCGGATGGTCCTGCAGATCGATCGCTTCAACCGCGAGGCGCTTCCCGCGCTCGACGACCCGGCGATCGCGCGCTGGACCTTGCGCGAGTACGTGGAGCGTCGCGGCTACGGAGCGGACTTCCTCGAACTCTTTCTCGTGCCGATGAGTTCTGCTGTCTGGAGCACGCCGCCCGAGCAGATGCTGCGATTCCCCGCCGCCACGCTCCTTCGCTTCTTCCACAACCACGGTTTCCTCGGCCTGCACACCCAGCATCCGTGGTGGACGGTCGAGGGCGGCGCGCGCGAGTACGTGCGGCGGCTCGTTGCCCCGTGGCGCGATCGCATCCACGTCGGCGCAGCCGCCACGCTCGTGGAACGCCGCGACGGCGCGGTTCTGGTCACGACGGCCGACGGTGCCGTGCACGCGTTTGACCAGGTCGTGATCGCGACCCACGCCGACCAGGCCCTGCGGCTGCTTGCCGATCCGACACCGGAAGAACAGCGGGTGCTCGGGGCGTTCCGCTACCAGCACAACGCCGTGACGTTGCACACCGATGCCGCCGTGATGCCGCGGACGCGCCGCGCCTGGGCGAGCTGGAACTACGAGGTGGACCGGTCTCCGGAAGGATCCATGTATCCGGCCACTCATTATTGGATGAACCGCCTGCAGGGCGTCTCGGACCGCGCGAACTACTTCGTATCCGTCAATCGCCCGGACAGGATCGCACCCGGGCGCGTGCTGCGCCGCCTTGACTACGAGCACCCGCTCTTCGACCTCGCGGCGGTCCGCGCCCAGGAGGAACTCCCGACGCTCAACCGCCGTGCGCTCCCGACCACGCGCACCGTCTTCGCGGGGAGCTACTTCCGCTACGGCTTTCATGAGGACGCCTTCATGAGCGCGGTGGAGACCTCGCGCCTCATCCTCGATCGCGACCCGTGGACCGCACCCCGGCTGGCGGAAACCGCGGCCGCACACGCCTGACGCCACTCCAATCATGCGATCCCGGGTCTACGAATGTCGCGTCATGCATCACCGCCTCTCACCGAGGCGGCATCGCTTCGAGTACCGCATCTTCATGCTCGCACTCGACCTCGACGAGATCGGCCAGATCGACCGTTCGCTCAGCCTGCTTTCGGTCAACGCACCAAACCTCTTCAGTGTGCGCGAGGACGATTACCTGCCCGTCGGCGAGCGCGTGCACAATCGGATGGCCGGCCCCGATATCGCGCTGGCGGACGGGGCCGCGCTGAAGGAACGCGTTCAAGCGCTCCTTCGCGCGCATGGCATCGATATCGACGGCGGACGCGTGGAGCTCATCACGCTCCCGCGCATCGCCGGGTATGCCTTCAATCCCGTGTCCTTCTACTTCTGCTTCGATGCCCACGGGCGGCCCGCCGCGTCGATCGCGGAGGTGACGAACACGTTTCGCGAGGTGAAGCCCTACGTAATCCAAGCGGCGTCGTGGCGGGCCGGGGCCTTTCGGCAGCGGATGCCCAAGCACTTCTATGTGTCGCCGTTCTCCGAGGTGGACGTCGCTTTTGACTTCAAGCTGCGTCCACCCGGCGATCGGCTCGCCATCGGCATCGACGATGTCGCCGGCGGCGAACGCACGGTCGTGACCACGTTGACCGGGTCATCCCGGCCGCTCACCGACGCCACGCTGGCACTCCTCGCGCTCAAATACCCGTGGCTCACCGTGCAGGTGATCACCCGTATCCACTGGCAGGCGCTGCGCCTCTGGCTCAAGCGCGTGCCCTGGTTCGCCAAGGCAGCCCGCCCCGGCGAACAGAGCGATCTCTTCCGGCCCCACCGCACGCTGCGACCGGCAGCCTGAACCTCCCCGTCACTCACGTAGCCTCCCCATGCAAACGCAAACGCTCTCCCCCGCATCCTGCGCCGTTCCCGAGCAACTCAAGACCGTGCCCGATACCTCGCGCGCGGACGCCGCGCCGTCCCGCGGCTCGCTCTGCCGCGCCCTTGTGCTGCGGCAACTTGCGCCGATGCAACGCGGCCATCTCGTGATGGAGCTCCCCGGCGGGGCCCGGGCCGAGTTCGGGCGCCAGCCCCCGGCCGGCGCCCGGCGGCTGCCGCTGGGTATCCAAGGTTCGGCGACGATCCAGGTCCGCGACGAGGCGTTCTTCCGGAAGTGCGCGATGGCCGGGGACATCGGCTTCGCCGAGGCCTACCTGGACGGGGACTGGGATACGCCGGACCTCGCGGCGGTGATCGCGTGGGCCATACTCAACCTTCCGGCGGCACCGACACTCTCGGGCTCGGCGCGCCGGTCGGTGCGGGACGGCTTTTTCAACCTGCTGCGGTTCGTGAACCGTGCGCGCCATCTCCTTCGCCCCAACTCGCGGCGCATGGCCCGCCGGAACATTCGCGAGCACTACGACCTCTCCAATGACTTCTTCAGGCTGATGCTCGACCCGACCATGATGTACTCGTCGGCGCGCTGGGCCGATCCCGACCAGACGCTCGAGGAGGCGCAGCAGGAGAAGAACGAGTCGCTTTGCCGCCTGCTCCGCCTGCGGCCGGCCGATCGGGTGCTCGAGATCGGCTGCGGGTGGGGCGGGTGGGCACTTCATGCCGCGCGGCATCATGGCTGCCGCGTCACCTGCCTCACGCTGTCGGAGCAGCAGTTCACGCTCGCATGGGACCGCGTGCAGGCGGCGGGCGTGTCCGACCGGGTGGACGTGCAGCTTCGCGATTTTCGCGACGTGGACGGACGCTATGACAAGGTCGTATCGATCGAGATGATGGAGGCGCTCGGGCACCGGCACCTGCCGGATTTCTGTCGCGGTGTCTCGCGGCTGCTGGCCCAGGATGGATTGCTCGCGCTCCAGTTCATCACCTGCCCCGACGGTCGCTATGAGGATTTCCGGCGCGGCGTTGACTTCATTCAGAAACACATCTTCCCGGGCTCGCTCCTGCTCTCGCTCAACCGCGTGAACGACCAGCTCACGCGCTCCGGCGGGTTCATCCTTCATCATGTCGAGGACCTCGGCCACGATTACGCGCGCACGCTGCGCCGCTGGCGGGAAAACCTCGCCAGCCAGGGGGATGACGTGCGTGCGCTCGGGTTCGACGAGCGCTTCCGCCGCAAGTGGGACTACTACCTGCAGTACTGCGAGGCGGCCTTCGCCATGCGCAACATCTCCGTGGTGCAGACGCTGCACACGCGGCCCAACAACCTCGCCCTTTGAAGGACTCACCCATGACCGGAGACAACACAGGGGGGAGGCGCGTCGCGCACGCTGCAGGCGGCGGTGCGCGAGGGTCCGTACCCACAATCTGGGCACTGCGGATGTGCTTCATCGTGGTGCTCGGCTCGATGATCGGCATCACCTCCTGGGCGGGCACCCAGGTGGCGCTCTTCGCCATCCCCCGCGAGGTGTGGATGCATCCCTGGTTCCTCGCGACGCTGCTCGACGCCTACTGGGCGTTTCTCACCGTGTATGCCTGGATCGCGTGGAAGGAACAGGCCTGGGCCGCGCGATTCCTGTGGCTGCTCGCCGTCCTCGCGCTTGGCAGTATCGCGATCGCGGTCTACATCCTTCGCGAGCTGTTCGGCGTTAACGCCGTTGACGGGCTCGGAACAGCCATTACGCGGCGCAATCCGGGGCGACTGATGCTGCCAACCGTGCTCGTGGCCGCGTCCGCCGCGGTCTATCTCCTCGCATGAGCCTGCTCGTGACCAGCTTCGTCGCCCTGGCCGCGTTCGCCGTACTGTTTGCCGGCATCTATGGGCTTGCTCGGCGGCTCGACAACTACGGCGTCGTCGACGTGGCCTGGGCCTATGCGGTGGGACTGGTGGCGGTGTTCGCGGCTGCGACCGGCGAGGGGTGGGGGCCGCGCCGCTGGCTCGTGGCCGCCGCGGCGCTGGTCTGGAGCCTGCGCCTGGGAACGCACCTGTGGCGACGCGTCGCAAGTCATCATCCCGTCGAGGACCGGCGCTATCAACTCCTGCGCGAGGCGTGGCGGGACCGCTTCGCCGCGACGATGTTCGGATTCTTCCAGCTTCAGGCTCTCTCCGTGGTGGTGCTTGGCCTCCCGTTCCTGCTCGCGGTGCGGAATCCAGCCGTCGGGTTTCATGGACTGGAACTGCTCGGGGCCGCAGTGTGGCTTATCGCCCTGGCCGGTGAGGCGTTGGCCGATGCGCAGCTCGCGGCATTCAAGCGCGATCCGGCGAATCGTGGAGCCGTGTGCACGAACGGCCTGTGGGGCTGGAGCCGGCATCCGAACTATTTCTTCGAGTGGCTCGTTTGGGTCGGTTTCGCCCTCCTCGCGTGGCCGGCGCCGTGGGGCTGGGTGGGAGTGATCGCGCCCGCGGGCATCCTGTTCCTGCTGCTGCGGGTGACCGGGATCCCCGCAACCGAGGAGGCGGCCCTCCGGTCGAAGGGCGAGGCCTACCGGCGCTATCAGGAATCCACCCGTGTATTCATCCCGTGGCCACGGCGGGGCGCGTCAGCATCCCGTTCGCGCGGCCCACATCATTCCTCTTTACCATGATCGACACACTTCTGCAGAAGGACATCCTGCCCGATTGGGCCATCCGCGCCGGCATCCGGAGGCTGTTGCGTCAGCGCATCGCCGAGCAATCGCGCTCCGAGAGCGACGGCCTGCGCGGCCAGCTCGAGGCGTACGCCGACGACCTGCGGCGCCGGCCGATCGCAGAGAGCACGCACGCCGCGAACGAGCAGCACTACGAGGTCCCGGCCGTGTTTTACCGGCTCTGCCTCGGGCGCCGGATGAAGTACTCCGCGTGCCTCTTTCCCACCGGCCGGGAGTCGCTCGACGAGGCCGAGGAGCGCATGCTCGTGCTCTATGTCGAGCGGGCGCGTCTCGCCGACGGACAGCGCATCCTCGAGCTTGGCTGCGGCTGGGGTTCCCTCTCGCTCTACCTGGCGGAGCGGTTCCGCTCGTCACACATCACGGCGGTGTCCAACAGCGCGACGCAGCGCCAGTGGATCGAGGCGCAGGCGCGGCTGCGCGGCCTGGACAACCTCGAGGTGCTGACGTGCGACATGAACGCCTTCGATATCGCCGGGGCCTCGTTTGATCGCGTTGTCTCGATCGAGATGTTCGAACACATGAAGAACTACGAGCGCCTCATGGCCAACGTCGCCCGCTGGCTGCGGCCCGGAGGCCTCCTCTTCGTGCACATCTTCACGCACCAGCGCTTCGCCTATCACTTCGAGTCCAAGGGCCCGTCCGACTGGATGGCGCGGCACTTCTTCACGGGCGGCCAGATGCCCGCCCACGACCTCCTCTCGTGCTTCCAGGACGACCTCGTCCTGCAGCGGGACTGGAAGGTCAACGGCCAGCACTACCGCCGCACCGCGGAGCACTGGCTGCGCAACATGGATACGAACCGCGAGAAGATCATGGCCGTGTTCGCCGAGACCTATGGTGCGGACCAGGCGAGGAAATGGTGGGCCTACTGGCGGATCTTCTTCATGAGCTGTGCGGAGCTGTGGGGGTTCAACGACGGCAACGAGTGGCTCGTGAGCCACTACCTGTTTGCCAAGGCCGGGGAAACCGCGGGCTAGGCGGGAGGCGACACGTGAGCATGTGGCTGCATCGTGGGGCGTTCCGTTTTCTGGGCATCGCGCTTCTCGTCTGCGCGGTGGCAGGCGCTGAAGGGTCGTCGGATTCGGATGCTCTGGCCCGCGCCCTCGCCGCTGGGGCCGAGGCCGAGCGGGCGCACGATCCACGGCGCGCCTTCGAGCACTATCGCCGGGCCCTGGACATCCGACCCGACGATCCGACGCTGCTGCAGAAGCTGGCGCAACAGATCAGCGATGCGATGTTCCTGGCTCCTGAACTGCCCGGAACGAACGAGCGCCTTACAGAGGCCCTGCAGTATGCCCGTCGTTCGGTGGAACTGGATCCGAACTCGGCCGTGAACCAGCTTTCACTTGCGATCTTGTACGGCCGGTTGGCGGCTCACGCGGGGGTGTCGGAGAGGATCGAATACGCGGGGCTCGTGCGGCGTCACGCCGAGGAGGCACTGATGCTCGATAGTGGATACGCTTGGGCGCACCACGTGCTCGGTCGCTGGCACCTGGAAATGGCAGCGATCGGGAAGGGCCGGCGCGCGCTCGCCACCGTGTTTTTTGGCCGGGTGCCGGCAGGCACGCACGAGGAGGCGCTTGGTCACTTGCAGCGGGCGGTGGAACTCGAACCGGAGGGCGTGGCGCACCGGGCCGAGCTTGGGAGCGCCTACGAGCGGCTCAAACGGTTCGCCGACGCGCGCCGCGAATGGACGCGCGCGCTCGAACTCCCTGCGCGGGCGATCCACGATCCGCCCGCGCAGCAACGGGCCCGGCAGGGAATCGAGCGGCTCGACCGCGAGGCCGATTGACAATGGACCGCCCCGGCGCCCGAGCCACCGCCGACCACTCGTGTGTAACGGTCGTTACACACGAGTGGTCGAGCCAGCCGGTCTTTCCGCCTCATGAACGCGGTAACAGGGCCTCGGCGAAGCGCGGTTCGCTCAAGGCACTTCCCCTTCCGTCAGGGTCGCGCGAGAACGTGTCATGCACTCCCGAAGACGACCTCGCCGGTAGGGCGCGCTTGGTCCGGTTCGCGGCGCGACCGGTCTTGTCGGCCGCAGGTGCGGCCTCGGACCCGAGCGCGC
The DNA here is from genome assembly GCA_023399155.1 of Verrucomicrobiota bacterium. Classification (GTDB taxonomy): domain Bacteria; phylum Verrucomicrobiota; class Verrucomicrobiia; order Opitutales; family Opitutaceae; genus JAEWQP01. The sequence goes on from JAEWQP010000002.1 coordinate 139,773, forward strand.
CGAGAAGGCCGGTTCGCACTCGCGGCGGGCTCGGAGCGCGCGCCCTACCTAGCAGATTCCGCGCAATGAAGTTCATGACCGGCGCTAGCTTGGGACCGGCGCCGGCCGCGTGAGGCGTTCCATCTCGGCCAGGTACGCCAGCGCATCGGCCGCATCGCGCCCGCACATCTCCTCCGATGGCCGGAGGCTCACGCAGAACGCCGGACGCTCCGGTTTCCCGAAAAGCGCGCAGCGCAGGTCGGGGAGCAGCTGCACGCACGGAAATCCCGCCGGCTTGCCGTGAGGCATGCCGGGAATCGGCGATGTAATGGACGGCGCGATACAGCACGCGCCGCATCCGGAACGGCAGTCCATCGGCGGGAGCCTGGCGCGTCGGAGGCGGGGAGGTGGTGAAGTCGGTGAGAGGGCTTTCCCCGCCTCACCGCTCGACGACCTTTCCGCGGCCTCCTCCGCGTCTCAGACGTCGTCCGCGGCGTTCGTCGCCTTGAAAACGAGGGCGGCCACCACGGCGGCGGCGAGATTGGCGACGAGGAAGATCCAGATGTTCGCCCAGGCGGAGAGCCCCAGGATCGAAATGCCGACGGCGACAGCGGGATTGAAGGCGCCACCGGAAATGCCCCCGACGGCGAATGCCCCGACCATCACGGTGAACCCGATCGCGAGGCCGTAGAAGGAGTTGCCCGCCGTGCCCTTCGCCGTGGCGACGTTGAGGACCATGAAGCACAGCGCGAAGGTGAAGAGAAACTCCGCCACAAGCGCCTGCGGCACGGCCGGGGTCATCGCGTTGACCGTGGCCATCGCCTGCGGGCCCTTCAGGAAGACCACGGTGAAGGCCGCTGCGACTGCCGCCAGCACCTGCGCCACCCAGTAGGGGATCGCATCGTTCCAAGTGCAGCGTCCACGCAGGGTCACAGCCAGCGTGACCGCCGGATTGTAGTGGCCGCCGGAAATGTGTCCGCCGGCGAAGATCATGACGGCGAGGGCGGAGCCGATCGCCAGCGGCGCCAGGGCACCGGCACCGGGCGCTATCACCGTGCAGCCGATGGTAAGGATCAGGAAGTACGCACCAATGAACTCGACGATGTATTTTTTCATGTGGGTCTCGGGGGACGCCTGCGATCGTGCCGCGCGCCGCCGCGCCGTGCGAGGCGGAAAGCGGATCGAGACGCGCGCTCCCGTCAGGGCGATTTGACTTGTCGGCGGCGCTTCGGCCGCGCCGGGCACTCCGGTAGTGACACTGCGTTCGGCGCACGGCGCCCCCCGTGGGCGATTCGCTTCAGCCGCGGCGCCGGTGCGGGAGCTCAAGCGGCCGGCTCAGGTCGACGGCGTGCCGTTCGCGCAGGAGTTGCGCGCAGCGCTCGATCTCCTGCCGCCGGCGGTCGTCGTCCCAGTTCAGAGCCACGGCGGCGATCCCAGCCACGCGTTCGAGTCGGGTGTGGTCGAGGTGACCGAACAGGGCGAGCGGCGTGCGGCGCAGGACGAGGTCATCCAGGTGAACCACGGCCTCGTGTCGTGCGATCCAGTCGAGTTCTCCCGCGAAGCACGGGCCGATCGAGGCAAATGCCTGGGTCGCCGACGGCAGCGCAGCCATGTGCACGGCCACGGTCGGCGCGGTGGTGCCGTGGCGCTCGAAGAGTCGGGCGAGGATCAGGCGATCCACGCCCGTTCGTGCTGCCTGCCGCGCCAGCCACATGTCCCGAGTGGACGCGCCTTGGGGAAAATTCCGACCGCCGCCGATGGGCAGCTCCCGCGAGTCGGCCCGGCGCGACAAGCCGAGGAGCGGGAGCACGCGATCCACGGTTTGCTCGGCGAGGGCGCGGAACGTCGTCCATTTGCCTCCCACGAGCGCGAGGGTGGCGAACGGACGCCGCGAGTCCGCGGGCGTTTCCCGGATCGAATGATCGCGCGAGATCCGACCGGTGAAGGTCCGATCGCTGCGCGGCAACGGGCGAATCCCGCACAGGCGGGCGAGTATCTGCTGGGGCTCGATGACGACGGCGGGAAACACCTGCCGAACCGCGGCCACCAGATACGCGACTTCGTCGTCGGTGCACCACGCCTGGTCGGGAGGGTCGATGCGGATGTCGGTCGCGCCGATGAGCACCCGGCCGTTGACAGGAAGGATCAGGCAGATGCGGCCGTCGGCGTTCTCGTAGAAGATCTCGCTGCCGCCGAGCTGGGCAAAGAGTTCGGGGTGGTCGACCACGATGTGGGAGCCTTTTGTGCCGCCGATCCAACGGGTCGGGCTCGCCAGCGCATCCTGCGCGAGATCGATCCAGGCGCCGGTGGCGTTGATCACGACCCGCGGCTGCACTGCGAAAGTCTCGAGAGTCAGTTCGTCGCGCAGCACCACCCGCCCGGCCGCGTCGAGCCCGGTGAGGGCGCAGGCATTGAGCGCGCGGACGCCGGCGTGGAGCCGTGTGGCGTCATCGATCACCTCGAGACAGAGCCGCTCCGGCAGGGGATTCCACGCGTCGAAGTAGGTCGCGATCGCCCGGGCTGCAGGGTGGAGGAGGGGGCGGTCGCGCCGGGCCTCTGCGCCCGATTGGATGCGATGGCGTGGCATCGCGTGCTCGGTGCCGGCAAAGCGCTCGTACATGCGAAGGCCGAGGCCCACCAGCCAGGCGCCGCGGCGCGTGGGCCGCTGGCTCAACCCCACGAAGCGCAGGGCGGCATTGACGAAACCGCTCGCGCGCGTGAAGAGCGGGACCACCGTCGGGAGCGGTCGGACGGCGTGGGGCGCGAGCCTCAGGAGACGATTGCGTTCGTGCAGCGCTTCGCGGACGAGTCGGAACTCGCCGTTCTCCAGGTAGCGCAATCCCCCGTGGATTATCCGCGAGGAGGCGCCGGTCGCTCCCGATGCGAAATCGTCGCGCTCCACGAGCAGGGCATCGATCCCTTGCAGGGCGAGTTCGCGGAGGACGCCCGCGCCATTGATGCCGCCACCCACCACCAGCACCGGCACCTGGGGCGCGCCGCGCAGCCAGGCGAGGGTTTCGAGGCGGTCGAAGGGCATGGCGACCCGACCACAGTGCGGGAGCGGGAACAGCGCCCGCGAGCCCGAAACGGGCGGCGCCTGCGCGGGTTGGTCGCCGCGCGAGACGCGTCAAGTCAAACAGTCTCAGGTGTTTTCCGTCGTGAGACCGACTTGCAGTCGCGGGCATCTGCTCCCATGTCTGTCCGCCAGCTCTCCAAACCCGATTCCGAAATGGTTTCCACCAAGGCCATCCGGGAGGCCGGCTCGCTTGTCGAGGTCTACCGCCTGGCGTCTGAACTCTTCCCGAAAAACCCCGCTTTCTGTCCGCGCCAGCCCGATGGCACGTATGGCAGAGTTTCGTTCGGGGAGATGTATGGCCTCGGCCGCGATCTGGCCACCGCCCTCATAGACCTGGGCGTCCAGGCGCGGGCCCATGTGGCCGTCCTCGCGGACAACCGGCTGGAGTGGGCGATCACCGACTACGCCGTGCTCCTCACCGGCGCGGCCGATGTCCCTCGCGGCACGGATGTGACGGTGGGCGAGATCGAGTACATCCTCGATCATGCCGACGTGCGCGTGGTGTTCATCGAGCATGCGGCGATGTGGAAGAAGTTTGAGCGCTGTCGGGCCCGTCTCGCGCGGGTGACGACGTTCATCATGATGGACCGCATCGCTGAGAGGCCGGAGGGCGTCCTGGGCCTCTGGGACCTCGTCGAGCGCGGGCGGGCGCTGCGTGCCGCGGGCGACCGGCGCGTCGAGGAGCGCGCCGCAGGTGTCCGCCCGGAGGATACGTTCACCCTGATCTACACCTCCGGCACGACCGGCCGCCCGAAGGGCGTGCGCCTCACGCACGCCAACATGATGTCCCAGATCCGCAACCTGCCGGTCGAACTGGGCACGGGCGATCGGCTGCTCTCGATCCTGCCGATCTGGCACATCTACGAGCGCATCGCGATGATGGTCTCCGTCGCCAACGGGTGTTCCACCTGGTACACGAGCGTGCGCACGATCGCGGAGGACCTGAAGATGGTCCGACCGACGCTCATGGCGTCGGCTCCCCGCCTGTGGGAAAGTCTCTATCAGAAGATCCTGCACAACGTCCGCCAGTGCAGCCCGATCCGTCGCGGGATGTTTCGCACGGCGTACTTCTTTTCCCGGCATCTCCGCCACGCCGCGTACTTCATCGAGGGTCGCCGCATCGATCTCGTCGGACGCAGGTGGTGGTACTCGGCTGCGATCGGCCTGGGCAACTGCGTGATCTACGTCGCCTTGCTCGCGCCCTACCTGATCATGGACGGCCTGGTCACGCGCAAGCTGCGCGACGTCCTGGGCGGCAGGTTTCGCGGGACGATCTCCGGCGGCGGCGCGCTGCCGCAGCATGTGGATGAGTTTTTCAACTACATCGGCATCCCCGTGCTCGAGGGCTATGGCATGACGGAATCCTGCCCGGTCATCGCCGTGCGCACCTGGAAGAAACGCATCATCGGCACGGTCGGGCCGCTCTGGCCGGAAACGGAGGTGCGCATCGTCGAGATCGGCACCGGGCGCATCCTTTACCCGGATCCATCGCGCCCCGACCTGGGACGTGGAATCAAGGGCGAGATCCACGCGCGCGGGCCGCAGGTCACGCCCGGCTACTACAAGGAGCCCGAGCTGACCAGCCGCGTGCTCAAGGACGGCTGGCTCGCCACCGGCGACATCGGCCTGATGACGTTCAACGACTGCCTCAAGATCATCGGCCGCTGCAAGGAGACGATCGTTCTGCTCTCGGGGGAAAACGTCGAGCCGCTGCCGATCGAGAACAAGCTCTGCGAGTCACACCTTATCCAGCAGTGCATGGTCGTCGGTCAGGACCAGAAGCACCTCGCCGCGCTGATCGTCACCGACGTGGAGCGCTTCAAGGACTCGGGTGTCACCGCCCGCACGATCGACGAACTCGCCCGCTGTCCCGTGGCCGAGCGGATGCTCAACGCGGCGATCAAAGCCCAGGTCTGCGGCGCGACCGGCTTCCGGCACTTCGAGATGGTGCACGACTGGCGCCTGCTGCCCAAGCCGTTTGAAGTGGGCGAGGAGCTGACCAGCACGCTCAAGCTCAAGCGCCACGTCATCACGGAGAAATACGCGGGGCTCATTCGCGACATCTACCACGTGCCGAAGGGCGGTCGCGACGCCCGGATGTAGGCTGCCTGCTCGCGGGCGCCCATTCCCGGCGTCGCCGGCAGGACCTGCCGGGGACCTCCGCCTGCACGAAGTCGGGCGCGAGCGTTTTTGCTTTCAGCCCTCCGCCTTCAGCCTTCAGCTTTAGGCTTTAGGCCTCCAGCTTTCCTCCACGCATGCCCAACACCTTTGGCCATCTCTTCCGCATCACGACCTGGGGCGAGAGCCACGGAGGCGGCGTGGGCGTCGTCGTTGACGGTTGTCCACCGAACCTCCCGATCACCGAGGCGGAGATCCAGGCGGAGCTCGATCGCCGCCGGCCCGGCCAGAGCGATATTTCCACGCCCCGCCAGGAAGCCGACCAGATCGCGATCCTTTCCGGCACATATCAGGGGCGCACCACCGGCACACCGATCTCGATGTTGGTGCGCAACACCGACGCGCGGCCCGGCGCCTATGCCGAGATGGCCTCGAAGTTCCGCCCCTCGCACGCCGACTTCACCTACCAGCAGAAGTTCGGCATCCGCAACCCCGAGGGCGGCGGGCGCTCGTCCGCGCGCGAGACGATCGGCCGCGTCGCCGCAGGCGCGATCGCGCGCAAGATCCTGGCGCTCGCCGGCGGGATCGAGATCCGCGCCTACGTGACGCGTATCCATGATATCGAGATTCCGGACGCGGCAGCCGGTGCGTTTCCCACGCTCGAGGCCGTGGAGGCCACCGCCGTGCGCTGCCCGCACACCGCCACCGCCCAGGCCATGATCGAGCGGATCAAGGCCGTGCGGTCCGAGGGCGACTCGGTCGGCGGCGTCATTGCATGCCGGGTACGCCATGTGCCCGTCGGTCTCGGCGAGCCGGTGTTCGACCGGCTGGAGGCGGACCTCGCCCGCGCCATGCTTTCGCTTCCCGCCACGAAGGGGTTCGAGGTCGGCAGTGGTTTTGCCGGCGCTCTCCTGCGTGGTTCCGAGCACAACGACCTGTTTGAGAATCGCGAGGGCCGGGTGCGGACGAAGACCAACCGATCCGGCGGCGTCCAGGGCGGGATCAGCAACGGCGAGGAGATCGTCTTTCGCACGGCCTTCAAACCGACCGCGACGATCCTGCGACCCCAGGCCACGGTCGACCTCGAGGGCCGCGAGACCGAGCTGATCGGCCGCGGCAGGCACGACCCCTGCGTGGTCCCGCGCGCCGTGCCGATCGTCGAGGCAATGACCGCGCTCGTGCTCGTCGACCACTGGATGCGCCAGCACGCACAGAATCGCTGCTTCGCGTTCTAGCTCCGCAAGAGCGCGTGTTTGGTGCGTCGGTCTGTGGGACGGCGAGGTCTCCCACTTTCACCAAGGCGTCGGCAGGCAGGCCGGCCGGAACGAGGCGATCCGCTCGTTTCGGCACGCATTGCCCCGCAAAGGTCAGCACTTCCGACTGCACGCTGGAACTTGCGCGTACCAGCTTGATTTCCTCGTTTGAATCAGGTCACAGCGGGCACCGCCCTCCGCCAAGGCTTCGGTTTGGCAGGCACAAGGACGATCCTGGAGTTCACCGGACTGTCTTTGCAGAACCAACGTGGCGTCTTCATCGATCCACCTCCCAGGCGATGAACTGAAGCGGCTGAATCGTCGGCAATTCTCTGTGCCCTCGGCACTGCCCTCCGTGTTCTGTGTGTACCCTGGCGCCAGGGTGGTCGCGTTGGACATATGGGCCGGACGGTTCTCCACCTTTCGGTTGCGGCGCCGGATGAATCCCGAAAAGTGTCCGCCTTCCGTTCATGAATGCTCCCCATGCCTACATCATCCTTGGTGCGTCCGGCTCCGGTCGCAGGTCCGTGCTGGCCGACCTCATCGGGAACGGTCTCGACGATGCGGCCCGCCCGGTGTTGCTGACGGCCGCTTCGGAAACGCCCGCGCCGGACGCGGTCGCCGCTCTCCTGGAGGGCATGCCGTCCTTGGTTCAGGGAACGTGGACGATGACCGACGGGCGCGTGGCCGGCGCAGCCGTGCCGGAAGGCGCGACCCACGTGTTCATCGTCGCCGACGGCCGCGCCAATCCCGTGGACCAGGTGGAGGCGCTGCACGGATGGTTTCCGTCCGCGGGCCTTGAGCTGGGACGCATCATCACCGTGGTGAGCTGCCGGCTGGCCAGCACCCACCCGGAACTGCAGCGCTGGTACGACGCCTGCGTGCATTTTTCCGATGTCGTGCTCCTGAGTCAGAGGGACGATGTATCGAACAAGTGGGTATCCGATTTCATCGCACGTTACCGCAAGCAGCACTATCCCTGCCTGATCGAGCTGGCGAAGAAGTCCGGCATGGACAACCCCGCGCTCATCCTCGAGCCCCAGGCGCGCCGCATGTCCCTGCTCTTCGATGCGGAGGACACGTGGTCCGTGTCGGGCGACGACGCCACGGCCGTCGAGGACGAGGTCGACGATGACGATGAGGACGACAACCCGTCGGCGGATGGCGTTGACGACCCGGACCTGATCGGCGAGGTCGACCCCTACATCGAGCGGCTGGCGGGTTCCGGGCGGCGTGCCCGCGAGATCCCCGACATCCGCAAGTTCGTTTCCTGACCGTCGCGCTCAGGCAAACCGCACCGGGTTTCGCGCGAGTTCGCGTCGCGCGATCCACTCCACGCGCGTGAGCCGGTAGAGCACATGAGCCCGCAGCGGATGTCCGACGGGTAGTGCGGGGTGTTCGAAGTCGTCGCTGTCGCGGTGGCGCATGCCCAGCCGCTCCATGACGCGGCGCGACCTCAGGTTGCCGGCGGCGGTGAACGAAACGATCTCGGGAAGCTCACGCGTCTCGAAGCCGTGGCGGAGTGCGGCCCTCGCCGCCTCCGTGGCGTATCCGTGACCCCATGCCGTCGACGCGAGCCGCCAGCCGACTTCCACGCACGGCGTGAAGTGCGCCTCGAAGCGCGGGACCGAGAGTCCGACGAATCCGATGAACGGATCGCCGTCCTTCACCTCGACGGCCCAGAGTCCGAATCCGTGCGCGGCGAACGCGGCTTCGATGCGGTCGACCATCGCATCGCTCTGCGCGCGCGTGAGCCGGTCGCCAAGGTGCTCCATCACGCGCGGATCGGCGTTCACTTGCGCAAACGGTTCGCGATCGTCCCGTCGCCAGCGCCGCAGTCGCAGCCGCGCCGTTTCAAGCTCCAGGAGGGTTTCCATGGCAATGCGTGCGGAGGAAGTGGCGGGGCACGAGCGTGCTGAGGTCGACCCCGAGTTCCGGCGCGAGCGCGAGCACTCGCGTGCGTGCGTGTTCCTGCTTCGCGCCGAAATGCTCGTGCTCCTCGCGATTGAACGACTCGGCCGCGTCCTCCAGCAGGTACCAGACGTGAAGGTATGCGGGCAGGGCCGCGGCGCGGTCGCCATCCTCCTCGGCCATGTCGGCCTCCTGAAGCAGCAGCTCGGCCAGCAGGACGGCGCGGATGAAGCGAAGCTCGCCACCGTGGCGCAGCAACTCGGCAACCATCTCCGGCGTGGCATCGCGGATCAGGCTCAACGGAAGTCCAGTGTGCTGCAGCGCCTGCTTCTCGATCGCCGCGCGCGCCTCGGGCCGCTGCGCACCCTTCCGCTTGGCCACGATCTCCGCCAGCATCAGCGCGACATGGTCGATGAGGCGGAGAATGTAGTCGCGAGCCATGCCGGCATCTTGTCCGGACATCCCCGCGCGGCAATGGCGGATGTCCGGTTCTTCGCCGAGCACCAGGAGGCCGGGCTCCGCTCCAGCACCACCAGCGTGGTCTCACGAGAGCAGCGAAGAATCGAGACAACCGCCTGGATCTCGACAGGCCGTCGCTGCCGCCGCGAATCGTTGCCAGGAGCTGTCATCCGCTTGCGCGTCCGAGACCAGCGGTCAGGTCCGAGAGCCTGGATCGTTGGCGTCCGTCCATGGCGAAGTTTCCCGGATCCAGCCAGCGCTCGTACGCGAGCCGCAGCGCCGGCCACTCGGTGTCGAGGACCGAGAACCAGGCCGTGTCACGGTTGCGACCCTTGACGACAACCGCCTGACGAAAGGTGCCTTCGTAGGTGAATCCCAGCCGGCGCGCGGCCGTGTGCGAGGGGGCGTTGAGCACGTCGCATTTCCACTCGCAGCGACGATACCCGAGCTCGAAGGCGTATCGCATCATCAAATACAGGGCCTCCGTGGCTGCCCGAGTCCTTTGCAGCCGCGGTGCGAACGCCAGATGGCCGACCTCGATGACGCCGTTCCTTCGATCGATGCGCAGGTAGGCGGCAAGCCCGGAAGCTCGCCCGCCCGCGAGTTCAATCAGGGTGAAGAACCGCGGGTCGTCGCCGAGGCATTTCTGCTCCATCCAGGCGCGGTACTCACCGCTCGAGGCAAATGGTCCATACGGCAGGTAGGTCCATATCGCCCCATCGCGATCCTCCGAGTACGCCGCGAACAAGTCGTCCGCGTGGGCGTCCGGGGTCACGGGTTCGAGTCGACAGTACTGGCCCTGCATCGTCGCGCCCGCCGGGGCGGGCGGTGACTGCCAGGCGGGCAACGGCGCCCCCAGGGGCTGGCCGAGATGATTGTGACGCATGCTGCCGTCCACGAACGTCCTCCGCCCGACGCCCGTCAAGGCCCCTGTCTCGCGTTCGGCGCGCCCGCCCGCGCACAATGTCAATCAATGAATGACATTGTGCGCGAGCGCTTGTCAGGGCGCCGCGCGGGATATGTCAGCTATTGGATGACGTTATCGGCGGGGCGCGGAAGGTGCGGCGGCGTGGGTCGGGGTCGGGGAGGGCGGCCACGAGGCGGCGTGTGTACGCCTCCGCGGGCTCGCGGAAGAGGCGCGGTGACTCGCCATGCTCGACGACGCGGCCGCCGTGCATCACCACGACCTGGCGGCTCATCGCCGCGACGGTGTGGAGATCGTGCGAGATGAAGAGAAGCGTCACACCGGTGTGCGCCTGCAGTTCGCGCAGCAGCGCAAGCACCTGGGCCTGCGTGCGGGTGTCGAGCGCGCTGGTCACCTCGTCGCAGACAATGAACTCGGGATTCATGATGAGCGCCCGCGCGATGGCGATGCGCTGCCGCTGCCCGCCTGAGAATTCGTGGGGGAAGCGATCCAGGTGCGCCCACTCGAGTCCGACGGACTCCAGCGTGGCGGCGGCGCGCTCGCGGATCTCCCCGGCGCTGCTGCCACCGGCGATGAAGAGACCTTCACCGACGACCTGCCAGACCGGCCGGGCCGGGTTGAGCGAATGGTAGGGATCTTGGAAGATCACCTGCATGCGCGGGCGGAAGCGCCGGAGCGCCGCGCCCCGGAGACTGCGTAGGTCGACTGCCGATCCATCGGCGCCGTGCCAGGAGATCGTTCCTGCGTCCGGTTCAACGAGGCGAAGGAGGCAGCGGCCCAGGGTCGACTTGCCGCTGCCGCTTTCGCCCACGATCCCCAGCGTCGTTCCGCGCGGGATGTCCAGCGAGACGTCATCGAGCGCCCGCACGACGTGCCCCGCCCGTCCGAACAGTCCCGGGCGCTGGCGGAAGGTCTTCGTGAGATGGCGGATCGAAATCAGCACGGCGGAAGGGGGAAAAGGGACCACAGAGGACACGGAGGACGGAACGAGTTCACAGAGCGTCTATTGTGCCGCGTTCGTCAAAGGCCAGGGGGCTCATCGCGCGGGTGAAGGCAGGGTCGGTGCAGTAGGGTATCCCTCGGTGTCCTCGGGCTCGCTCTCTGTGCTCTCTTTGACCGGCTTGCTCGGATTCCTGAACCTCGATCGCGGAGAAGGCGCGGCTTCATCAACGTGAATCAGCGGTTTCCCTCGCTAGGTTCATCAGTGCTCGTCAATGGGGTTCAGTGCTTCAAGTTCTTGGGACTCGCGGCGAGGAGTTCGCGGGTGTAGGTGTTTTGTGGATGCTCGAAGAGCGCGAAGACGTTCGCCTGCTCGACTTCGCGGCCGTCGCGCATGACAAGTACGCGATCGGCCATCTCGGCGACAAGGGCAAGGTTGTGGGTGATGAAGAGCATGGCCGTGCCGGCGGCGTCCTGGATCTCGGCCAGGAGCTCGAGCACGCCACGCTGCACGGACGCGTCGAGGGCGGTGGTGGGTTCATCGGCGATGAGCAGGTCCGGCTCACACGCGATGGCAATCGCGATCGCGACGCGCTGGAGCATGCCTCCGCTGAGTTCGTGTGGGTAGGCGTGAAAGCGGCGGGCTGCGTCGGCGATGCGCACGCGGTCCATCGCGGCGATCGCCCGTGCGCGTGCGGTGCGACGGTCGAGTCCGAGATGCACGCGGATGACCTCCTCGATCTGCGCGCCGACCTTCACGGCGGGATTGACCGCGGCGGTAGGCTCCTGGAACACGAGCCCGATCTCGTTTCCGCGCAGGGCACGAAGCTCGCGTTCGCCAACCTTCAACAGATCGCGGCCCCGCCAGTCGATCCTGCCTGCAGTCACACGCAGCGGCGTCGGGACGAGGCCAAGAATCGCCAGCCCAGTCATCGACTTCCCGGCACCGCTTTCCCCGACCACCGCGAGAGTCTCGCCCTTCGCGATCGAGAAGGAGAGCGCATCCACGATCGGCCGCGGCCCTCCCGGCGCGGTGATCGTCAAGCCTTCGACCGTGAGCAACGCGTCATCTGCCTGAACGGATTGAACCACAGAGGACACAGAGGGCACAGAGTTGAAGGCAGGAGAGAGGTTGGGTGGTGATCCGCGGGTGCTTCAGAATGGGCGCGACGGCCTCGTTGGCGCGGAGGCTACGATTTTTCTGCTGTGAATGCTCTTCCTGAATCCTCATCGGCTTCCGTTCGCTGTGCCTTTCGTGTGCCTAGTGGTAACTCAACCTCCGAAAAGATGGAGCTGTGAGTCGTCCGCCGGAGCGACATGGATGGTGCGCCTGGGCCGGCTTCTGGGCACCGGCGCGGACACGGTGACCACGGCTTCGTCAGATTCGAGCTGGCTCATGATCTCCGACGCTCGGGCGATGACTTCGCGCGGGAGCCCGGCAAGCTTCGCGACCTGGATGCCGTAGCTGCGATCGGCCGCGCCCGGCACCACGCGACGGACGAACACGATCTCCTCGTTCCATTCCTTCACCGCCACCGAGTAGTTGCGCAGGCGCGACAGGTGTTTTTCCAATTGCGTCAACTCCTGGTAATGCGTCGCGAACAGCGTGCGCGGACCGCGCTCGGGATCGCGATGCAGGTGCTCCACTACCGCCCAGGCGATGCTGACGCCGTCGTAGGTGGATGTGCCGCGGCCGATCTCGTCGAGGATGATGAGGCTGCGGTCGGTGGCATTGTTGAGGATGTTGGCGGTCTCGTTCATCTCGACCATGAACGTCGAGTTGCCGCGGGCGAGGTCGTCGCTCGCACCCACGCGCGAGAAGATGCGGTCAACCAGCCCGAGTCGACAGGCCCGGGCGGGCACGAAGCAACCCGCCTGGGCCATGAGGGCGATGAGCGCGACCTGCCGGATGTAGGTCGACTTGCCCGCCATGTTCGGGCCGGTGATGAGCAGGATCTGCGCATCGCTCCCCGAGGTGGACGTGTCGTTGGGAACAAAGCTGTGCGTGCCGGCCACGCCGAGCGCCTGCTGCTTGAGCATCTGTTCCACGACGGGATGGCGACCCTCGGCGATCTCGAGCGTGTCGGAGTCGTCGAGATCGGGGCGGCACCACTTCCACTCGCGCGCGAGTGTGGCCCACCCCAGGAATACATCGAGTTCGGCCAATGCCTGTGCGGTCGTGCGCAGTCGATCGGCCTGGTCGAGAATGGCGGCCACGATCTCGCCGAAGAGGAACTGCTCGCGTGCCTGGGCGTTTTCCTCCGCGTGGAAGATCTCCTTCTCCTTCTGCCGGAGCGCCTCGGTGATGAAGCGCTCGCCGCCGACCATCGTCTGCTTGCGGATGTAGTCGGCCGGCACGTTGGCGAGGTTGCTCTTCGTGACCTCGATGAAGTAGCCGAACGCGCCGTTGAAGCGGACCTTGAGGTTCTTGATCCCGGTGCGCTCCTGCTCGGTGCGCTCGAGCTCCGCGAGCCAGTGCTGGTTGTCGCTCTTGAGCGACAGGAGGCGGTCGAGTTCGGCGTCGAATCCCGGCCGGATGTAGCCGCCCTCGGTCGTTTGGGCGGGGAGTTCGTCGCGGAGCGCGCGGCGGAGCAACTCGCGCAAGTCGGGCAGGTCGGTGATCCGCGCCGCGAGTGCGCCGAGTTCGGGCGCCGGCAGGGGCGCAAGGGCGTCGAGGATCGCTGGCAGCTGCTCGAGGGTGTCGCGCACGCCGCCGAGTTCCCGCGGATTGCGCAGGCGATTCTGCAGCCGGCCGAGGATGCGCGTCACGTCGCGCACGCGCCCGAGCTGTTCGCGGAGATCCGCCGCGGTACCCGGGGCGCCCAGGAGGGCAGCGACGCAGGCCTGGCGCCGGCGCAGTTCTGGAAGGTCGATGCACGGCGCGATCAGGAACTGCTCGAGCTGGCGCGCACCCGCGGATGTGGTCGTGCCGTCCATGGCCGAGAGCAGGCTTCCCTCGCGCGTGCCACGGCTGCACTGGAATATCTCCAGATTGCGCAGCGTCGCCGGATCAATGAGCAGCGACGACGCGCAGCGGTACTCGCGGATCGTGCGGAGGTTTTCGGGCCGGGCGCGGAGGTTTTCCGTGGTGTAGTGGACGAGAGCGCCGGCGGCACCAAGGGCGGCGTGTTCGCTGGCGAGGCCGAAGCCCTGGAGATTGAGCACGCCGAGGGTTTCCATCACCGTGCGTGCGCCGCTCACGATCTCGAAGTGATAGCCTGGGATCTCGCTCACGGCGCGTCCGTCGCAGAACGCGGCCAGGGCATGGTGCGGGCCGGGCGTGCCGTGCGGATGTGCCCGCCAGGTCTCGAGCGCGCGCTCCGCAAGGACGAGTTCGGCGGGATTGAGCGCATGCAGCACCGGGAGCAGTCGTTCCGGCTGTGAATCGCTCGCGAGTTGAAACTCCCCCGTCGAGAGTTCGATCCAGGCCGCGTGCAGGCCCGCCTTCGTGAGATCGAGCGCGACCAGGTAGTGGTTGCGGTTGGCCTGAAGCTGGTTGGCGTCGAGCGTCGTCCCCGGAGAAAGGATACGCGTGAGCGAGCGTTTCACCAGCTTGCCGGGTTGAGCCTCCTCCAACTGGTCGACGATCGCGACCTTGCGTCCGGCCTTGAGGATTTTTCCGACGTAGGCCTCGGCGGCGTGGTAGGGGATGCCGGCCATCGGGTAGTCGTTGCGCCGGGTCAGGGTGATGCCCAGCAGCCGCGCCCCGATCTCCGCGTCCTCGTGGAACATCTCGTAGAAATCTCCGAGCCGGAAAAGCAGCAGCGTGTTTGCCGGGAGGGTGCGTTTCACCTCCAGGTACTGCTGCATCATGGGCGTGACTTTGGCGGGCTTGGACATGCCTGAGGCTCCTGCTCCTTCTCCCGGTCTTTCTCGTTCCTCTTAAGCTTTCATTTTCCGTCACCGCAGCGCTCGGCACACTGCGCGGCGGAAAGAGAACGAAAACGAGAAGGATTGAAGAGAAAGATCCAAGAGAAAGAATCGGGGCGTTGGGGGATTGCCATGCGCATTTCCGCCCCGCAATGACAAAGGCCATGCCGATCCTGGCCCATCGCGACCTCGGAGGAACGGGCCTGCCGCCGCTGGTCATCCTGCACGGCATGCTCGGCTCGTCGCGCAACTGGCAGACGGTCGGACGCGATCTCGCCCGGCATTTTCATGTGCTCGCGCTCGACCTGCGCAACCACGGCGACTCGTTCCATGCACGCGAGATGACCTACCCCGTGATGGCGGCGGATGTGGTCGCCTGGATGGATGGCATGGGGCTCCAGCGCGTCCACCTGATCGGCCACAGCATGGGCGGCAAGACGGCGATGCGGCTCGCCATCGATCACCCGCTGCGCGTGGGACGGCTCGTGGTGGTGGACATCGCGCCCAAGGCCTACCCGCATTCCCACGGTCTCAACTTCGGGGCCATGAATCGCCTCGATACGACGGCGCTCGCGTCGAGGCAGCAGGCGGAGGACCTGCTCGCAGCCGACGTGACGGACTGGGCGATGCGGAAATTCCTGCTTACAAATCTCGATCGCAATCCGCATGGCCCGGGTTTTCGGTGGACGATCAATCTGGCGGCGCTGACGGAGGCCCTGCCAACCCTCGAGGAAAACAGCCTGGCCCCCGGCGATCGATTCGATGGCGATGTCCTCTTCGTGCTCGGCGGGAAATCGCGCTACTTTCTGGCGGAGGATGAGCGTGCCACGCGCGAGTTCTTTCCCTACGTGCAGTTCGCGAGTCTTCCCCAGAGCGGGCACAATCCGCACTTCGACACGCGCGACGAGTTTGTCCGGATTGTGAGCGGGTTTCTCGGCCGCGAGGGTGACGGGGCGAACGTGGTCCGATGAGCCCCGTGGTTTCGGTGGTGATGCCGGCGCGCAACGCCGCCGCCACGGTGGCCGAGGCCGTTGCCAGCATTCGTGCCCAGACGCTGCGCGCCTGGGAGTTGATCGCGGTGGACGACGGCTCCCTCGATGCCACTGCGGCGGAAATCGTGCGGGCTGCGGAGGGCGATCCGCGCGTGCACGTCCGCACGCAGGCTCACGGCGGCATCGTGGCGGCGCTCAACGCCGGTTTGGCCCGGGCGCGCGCACCCTTCGTCGCCCGGATGGATGCGGATGACGTGGCGTTTCCCGCGCGTCTTGAACGCCAGGTCGCATTTCTCGAAGCCCATCCGGAGGTCGGCCTGGTATCGTGTCGTGTGGCCTTCGGCGGGGATCCCGTGGCGGCACGTGGCTATGCCGTGCACGTTGATTGGATCAATTCGCTCGTCGATCCCGATGAGATTGCGCGGTCGCGTTTCATCGAGTCACCCGTCGCGCACCCGAGCGTACTCTTCCGGCGCGAACTCCTCGAGCGCCATGGCGGCTATCGCGAAGAGGGCGGGCCCGAGGACTACGACCTCTGGCTCCGCTGGATGGAATCGGGCGTCAGGTTTGCGAAGGTCCCCGAAATCCTGATGCGTTGGAACGACCCGCCGGGACGTCTCTCGCGCCGGGATGCGCGCTACGACGATTCCGCATTCTTCGCGTGCAAGTGTCGCCACCTCGGGCGCTGGTTGCGTGCCCACGTGGCGCCCGGGCGCCGGCTTTTCCTCTGGGGCGCCGGGCGCATCACCCGCAGGCGCTTTGCCGCACTCGGCGATGAAGGGGTACGGTTCGCGGGCTACATCGATCCGGATCTGCGCAAGATCGGCGGCGTAGTCGGGGGCATTCCGGTGATCGCCCCCGAGGCCATTCCGTCGCGCGAACAGTGCTTCGTCATCGGAGGCGTGGGCGTGCGCGGCGCGCGCGACCTGCATCGCGCGATGCTGACTGCGCGCGGATTTCGCGAGGGCGAGGATTTCATCTTCGCAGCCTGAGCCGGAAGGACGAGGTCGAAGCCGGCTGCCGCGCTGGCGAACCTCATCGCGCCAGGGTGGCAAACAGCTCGAGGTAACGCGCGTTCTGCCGCGCGGGATCGAACTCGGCGCGCGCATGGATGCGCGCGGCGGCCGACAGGGATTCGCGCCGCGCCGGGTCCCGGGCGAGATTGACCATCGCCCCGGCCAGGGCGACCTCGTTCCCTTGGTGTACCAATACACCAGATACACCGGGAACGAAGGTTTCACTCACGCCCGCGACGTCGCAGGCGATCACGGGCAGCCCGAGCCACTGCGCCTCGACGAGGAAGTTCGGCAGCGATTCGAGGTCGGAGGCGAGCACGGCGATGTCGGCCGCGGCGAGGAGTTCGCTCGTGTCGCGCCGCAACCCGAGGAACTTCACATGGCCGGCCAGGCCGAGCGTCCGTGCACGCGATTCGCAGGCCTGTCGCTCGGTGCCCTCGCCGGCGATCCACAGCACCCAGGGAAAGTCGCGGGGCAGGCGCGCGGCCGCTTCGACCAGCCGACGGTGTCCTTTGCCCGGGCGCAGCATCGCTGTGCACAGGAACACGACAGTATCCGGCGTCGCTCCGAGTCCGGCCCGCACGCGGGCGCGGGCGTCTGGCGTGGGCTCCGCGGGCGCGACGAGGGCATTGCGGATCACGTGAATGCGAGATGGATCGAGCCCGTGCTCCCGCGTGATGCGCCCCGCGGCCTCGGCACTGTTCGCCACAATCGCATCGGCGCGCTGAAGCGTCTTCCGATAGAGGAGGGGGATCGGCTTCCCGGTGCGGAAGGTCGAGACCACGCGCGCGCCTGGCACGCCCGCGAGGATGCGCGTGCCGTGGCAGTTGGCCATGCGCCCCATGAGCAGCACGACATCCGGCGCGAAGGCGCGCAGCGTGCCGCCGAGCCCAGGGGCAAACCAGTCGAGATGCAGGTCGAGCGGCTGCAGCGCGAAGTGCCGGATGGTCGCGGGAAGTTCACGCGCGAGCGGTCCGCCCGGCCGGAATGTCACGACCAGCACCTCGTGGCCTGCGGCCGCGAAGGCACGGGCGAGGGCGACGGTCTGCCGTTCGGTGCCACCGACGCGAAGAAAATCCTGCACGAGCGCCAGTTTCATGGCTCGACGCCAGGACCGCATCGGCTTGCGGGTCGGGAAAGTTGTGTCTCTATCTTCGGAGTGAAACGCCGGCATCCACTCGTCACGACCGTCCTGCGCTGGGCCATCAACGCCCTGGGGATCTTCATGGCGGCGGAACTTGTGCCGTCGATTGGGTTCACGGATGGCAAATCGCTGCTCATCGTCGTCGTCGTTCTCGGCCTGTTCAACGCGTTTCTGAAACCGCTCCTGGTGCTGCTCGCGCTGCCCTTCGTGATCCTCACGCTGGGGGTGGGCATCCTGTTCATCAATGCCTTCCTCCTCCTGCTCGCGGCGGAGCTGGTGCCGGGATTTCACGTCGAAAGCTTCATCGGTGCATTCTTTGGCGCGCTGATCATCGGGCTCGTGAATCTCCTCCTTGGCTCGCTGGCCGGGGATGCGCCGGTGCCGGTGCGGCGTGGGGGACGGCGCGACCCCCGAGGTCAGCAGCCGGGTGGGAGCGGCGTGCCGCCCACGGCACGCATCCACCGGCGCGATCGCGACAACGAGGACGTGATCGACATCTAGGCGGCGGCGTTCCGCAATCGCGGCGGTTCAGCCCGCGCGGGGCCGGCGCAGGGAAGCCGCCGGTGTGCGTACCCATTTCTTCATGACCGAGGCGAAGGCGGCGGGCTGCACGGGCTTGGTGAGATAATCATCCATCCCGGCGGCGAGGCAGCGCCCGCGCTCCTCCTCCATCGCGTTGGCGGTGAGGGCGACGATCGGCAGCCGGGCGCCTTCGCGCGGCTCGCGCGCGCGCCACGCGGCCGTCGCCTGGTAGCCGTCCATCCCGGGCATCTGGCAGTCCATGAGCACCAGGGCGAATGGTTCGCGCTCCATCAGTTCGAGCGCCTCTTCGCCGCTCGTTACGGCCGTGGCGCGGCCGCCCAGCTTTTCCACCATGCGGACGGCGAGGCGGAGGTTGATGGCGTTGTCGTCGACGACGAGCACATGCGGGGATTCGGGGCCAGATTCCACGGCCGGCGCGGTCGGCGCCGGCGCACAGGGGGCGGGGCTCGCGACACCGGCGTCCCAGAGCCGGAGCATGACGCGCTGGAGCTGGCCGGGCCGCACCGGTTTGGCCAGCACGGCGTCGAAGCGGCACCGTTCGATGCGCTGGCGCGCCTGCGGCCCGTCGGGCATGCCCAGGAGCGCCAGGGGCAGATCGCGCGAGTGCGGCATGGTCCGAAGCGCCTCGGCGACCGTGAGCGGATCCGCGTCCCGGCCGTCGGAATCGATGAGGACGATGTCGAAACGGTCCCCGCCCGGCGCGAGTCCGGGCACCCTGCCGAGTTCGTCGAGTTCGACGACCTGCATGCCCCAACGCTGCATGTGTCGCGCGAGCATCCCGCGCTGGCGCAGGGCCGGGCTGGCGAGAAGCACGCGGCGTTGCGCCAGGGCGGCGCGTGAGTCGGCGGCATGATCCGGCTCAGCCGGATCCACGCGGACCGTGAACCAGAATGCGGATCCACGGCCCGGCTGGCTCTCGACACCGATGGCGCCTCCCATCAGCTCGGCCAGCTGGCGGCAGATGGCGAGTCCCAGCCCGGTCCCGCCGAAACGCCGCGTGGTCGAGCTGTCCACCTGGCTGAACGATTGGAACAGGCGCGCCTTGCCTGAGGAATCCATCCCGATCCCTGTATCACGCACTTCGGTACGAAGCACATGGGCGCCGTCGGAGGCCGTGGTGCAGGAGAGGCTGACAAACACCTCGCCGCTCGGCGTGAATTTCACCGCGTTGCCCACGAGATTGGTGAGGATCTGGCGGTAGCGGTTGGGATCGCCGCGGACCGCGGCCGGAACATCGTCGTCGCCCCACCAGGCCAGCTCCAGGGCCTTGGATTGCGCGGCGGAGGACATCAATTCGAGGACGTCCTCGACGGCCGTGCGCGGATCGAACGGGATGGACTCGATCGTCAGCTTGCCGGCCTCGATCTTCGAGACGTCAAGGATGTCATTGATGATGGCCAGGAGCGCTTCGCCGGATTTGCGGATGGTCTCGCTGTATTCGCGCTGTTCCTCGGTCAGGGGCGTATCGAGCAGCAGGCCGGTCATGCCGATCACGCCGTTCATCGGCGTGCGGATCTCGTGGCTCATGTTCGCCAGGAACGTGCTTTTCGCCCGGGCGGCGGCCTCGGCCTGTTCCTTCGCCAGGACGAGTTCGCTCGTGCGTGCGGCGATCGCCGTCTCGAGGCGTTCCGTCTTGTGGCGCAGGGCGGCGGTGCGCATCCGGTAGAGCGCCCAGAGCGTGAGGGTGATCGCGAGCGCAACGGAAAGGTAGAACTGTCGGGTCTGAAAATAGAACGGCCGCTGCACGATGCCGATCGACGCGCCCGCGCCGTCCCACTCGCCACGCTCGTTGGCGGCGAGCACGCGGAACACGTAGTCCCCGGGCGGCAGGCTGGTGTAGATGGCGGTGCGACGCGTCCCGGCGTTGGTCCAGTCGCGATCGTATCCGTCGAGGCGGTACTTGAAATGGAAACGGTCGGGGTGCGCGAATCCGGGCGAGGTGTAGGCGATCGAAATCGTATGCGCGCCGGGCGGCGCCTCGATGACCGGCAGCCGGGCGGCGACGCGCTCGTCGATCGTGACGGTGTCGATATGCACCTGCGGGGCGCTCCCCGCGGGCCGGGCCCGGGACGGATCAACCTGCAGGAGTCCGGTGCGGGTGGAGAACCAGAGGGTGCCATCCGGCGCCGGCCAGACTCCCGGGTGCGAACCTGAGCTGAGATAGGTGCCCCGGACAAACTCGTGCAGCGCGCCGGCGGCCGGCTCCCCCCGGGTGAAGACGGCCAGCAACGCATCGGCGTCGCTCCAAAAAATCGTCGAAGGCGTGCCGATCCAGAGTCGGCCGGCCTGATCGAGGCTAAGGGCCGAGACCGTGTCCTGGGTTACTTCGGCGACTGCGTCGGATCGCCGCCAGCTGCCCTCGTGCAGCACCGCCAGACCGCCTTCCTGCAAGCCGGCCCAGAGCCGGCCGCCTCGGTCCGCAAGCAGGCATCGGATCTCGTCGGACGGGAGGCCCTCGCGCGTGGTATGGTGCGTCAACTCGCCGTCCCGGATCGCCAGGACCCCCGTGCGTCGCATGCCGAAATAGCGGGTGCCGTCCTGCGTCTCGGCAAAGCCCAGGGCCGAATCGCCCATCGCGGCCTCGGGACTGACGATCCCCTCGAAGGAATCGTCGCGCCAGCGCACGATCCCCGCCTGCTCCGAGGAAAACCAGAGCGAGCCCGCGGCGTCCTCAAAGATCGCACGGACCAGCGGGTGGTTTGGAAAGGTATCAGTCCTATCGTGACGGACGCGCAGCAGCCCGCTGCGCGTGCCGATCCAGACAGCCCCGTCCCGCGACGCGTGCACGGTCCATGCCTCCTCTCCTGCGGAGCGGATGCCGGGAGGCTCCTCCCATGCCCGGCTGCCAGGTCGCCAGCGGGCAACGCCGCGTCCTGGGAGCGCGACCCAGAATGCGCCGTCGCGATCGATGGTCACGCTGCGCGTCGAACCACCGGGGACGCCATGCTCGATGCCGACCGTGCGTGTGCCCTGGTCGCGCATGCGCCAGAGCCCGGCGCCGGTCGTGCCGATCCAGGCGTTGCCCTCGGTATCGAGCGCGAGGGTACGTGTCGCGACACGAAACGGGGTTTCGAGCGGCTCGAAGCGGTCGATCCCATTCCACCGGGCGATGGTGCCGCCCGCGGCCCAGAGCGTCCCATCGTGGGTCGCGATGATCTGGATGACATCCGCGGGCAGCCCCGCCTCCGCACCCAGCCTGCTCACGGTGTCGCCGGTCTTCCGTAGCACGCCATCTTGCGTGCTGAACCAAAGCGTTCCGCGCGGGGACTCCGCCATGCCGAGGATGTTCGCCGTTGCCAGGGCGGGTTCCGCGACCGGCTGGACTCCGTGAGCGTCGCGCCGGGCGAGGACGGGGCGGTCATTGAACCCGACCCAGACCGCGTCGGTCGAGTCAACGAAGACGAAGCGAGCTTCACGCCCGTAGTCGCTGAACTCGGGATGGCGGACGACTTCGGTGCCCCGGACTTCGCAGACGCCGGCCGTGGAGGTTGCCACCCAGACATGCCCGTGAGCGTCCAGCGCCAGGCTGTTCACCTCGAGGCCGGTCACATCGAGCGTCTCGAACTCGTGTTTCGCGAAGCGGACGAGGCCCGCCTGCGTGCCGATCCAAAGGACACCGTTCCGGTCGACCAGCAGGCGGCGGATGACATTGCTGCCGAGTTCCGGATGCGTCGCCGTGCGAAAGACGACGTGGTGCATGCCGTCAAACCGCGCCAGGCCGCTCTCGGTGCCGATCCAGAGATAGCCGTCAGGAGTCTGGGCGATGGCCGTGACGATGGCGGAGAGATTTTCCGTCACCCCCTGAGCCTGAAACGTGTAACTCGAGCCCGGCGGTGACGCGAAAGGAACGTCGGCCCCATCCACAGGACGAGCCGCGCCGGCCGCCAGCGTTGCGGCAAGCATCAGGGCGCCACACGTCGCACGAAACCGCCCCATGAGCCGTGCGGTACGATGACGGCACAGGGCCGCCGTCGCACGTGGAGACGGTGGTTCGGAAGGTGAAGTGGGCGGGCGCAAGCGAAGCGGTAACTTCCTTATCGACCGGAGGAAGCGAAGCGTTACTGCGGCTTTGGAAAAGTCGTAGCCGCGGCTGAAGTCGGCCTTTCATTGAGAGAATACCGCGCAATCGGAGCGCCTTCAGCGACGGCGAGTTTGCGGCGGGTCGGGGCCGCCACCTCCGGGCTGAAACCGCTTCAGAAGAGTCGTAGCCGCGCGCGGTGGTTGATCGACGCGGCATCGGGCCGGGCTTCGGCGTCAAGGCCGGCTTCAGCGGCTCCAGAAATGCCGTAGCCGTTCGAGACCCGCCTCTCAGCGGCAAACAAGTTGCCCTCCGCGGCGGATTGGTTGAATTCGCTCCGATGTCGCCCGGCCATTTTCGACCCGAATTGCTCGCTCCGGCGGGCAATTGGGATTGCGCCCGCGCCGCCGTGGCCAACGGCGCGGACGCGATCTATTTCGGGTTGCCCGCATTCAACGCCCGGATGCGGGCCGACAATTTCACCGAGGCCGACCTTCCCGCGCTCATGCGGTTCGTTCACGCCCACGGGGTGCGCGGGTATCTGACGCTCAATATCCTGATCTTCACCAGTGAGTTGCCAGCGGCCGTGACCTTCCTTCGGGAGGCGGAGGAGGCGGGAGTCGACGCCATCATCGTCCAGGACCTCGGGCTGGTGGGGCTCGCCCGAAAGGTGGCACCTCGGCTGGAAATCCACGCCTCGACGCAGATGACCATCACCTCGCCGGAGGGGGTGCACTTCGCGCGCACGCTGGGGGTGGATCGGGTCGTGGTCGCACGTGAACTCTCCCTCCGCGAACTGGCAAAGTTCCGGCAGGACGACCCGGACATGCTGCCGATCGAGACCTTTGTGCACGGGGCGCTCTGCGTCGCGTACTCCGGCCAGTGTCTCACGAGCGAATCGCTCGGGCAGCGGAGCGCCAACCGCGGCGAGTGTGCGCAGGCCTGTCGGATGCCCTATGACCTGATCGTGGACGGCAGCGTCCGCGACCTCGGCGACCGCCGCTACCTGCTTTCGCCGCAGGACCTCGCGGCAATCGACGACATCCCGGCGTTGATCGATGCGGGTGTTATGAGTTTCAAGATCGAGGGACGCCTGAAGTCGCCGGAATACGTGGCCGCCGTCACGCAGGTGTATCGCCGCGCGCTGGATCGCGCCATGGACGCGCGGGTCGGGTCGTCCACGGGAGCAGCGGCCGCCGGTCCGCTGCCGCCGGCTCCGACACCGGTCGGTTCAGCGACTGGCGCGGGCGGCTCCGGCCCACCAGCGACGACGGTGTCTCCAGAGGATCGTTACAAGCTGGAGATGACCTTCTCACGCGGCCTGTTCAGCGGCTGGCTGCACGGGGTCGACCACCAGCGTCTGGTGCACGCGCGCTTTGGAACCAAGCGTGGCCCCTTTGCCGGCGTGATCAAACGCGTCGGGCCCGATTTCGTCGCATTCAAGGCCGAGACGCCGCTCAAGCCCGGCGACGGCGTCGTGTTTGAAACGGGGTTGAATCCCGACGACGAGCAAGGCGGGCGGATTTTCGAGATCCGTGGCGACCGGGTGTTCTTCCAGCACGGGAAACTCGATTTCCGCCTGCTCAAGCCGGGGCACCGCGTGTGGAAAAACAGCGATCCCGCGCTCGAGCGCGACATGCGCCGCAGCTACGAGCAGCTCTCGACCACCCCTGACCGACCACTGGCCATCCGCGTATCCGGTGCCGCAGGACAACCGCTGCGGCTGGAGTTAATCGAGATCCCCGCCGCTGGCGGCGAGGCAGAACGGGATCACCCACCACGCGTGTTCGTCGAGTCCGCGGTGGCGCTGCAGCCGGCGCGCGCCCATGCACTCACGCTGGAGATCCTGCGCGAGCAGCTTGGGCGCCTTGGCGGGACCGGTTACGCTCTGGCCAGGTTGGAGGGTGGCATCGAGGGCGCGGCGTTTCTGCCGCTGCGGGAGGTCAATGAGCTGCGTCGCCGCGGGGTCGAGGCGCTTGGGCAGACGACACGGAGCGCCGGCCCGCCGTCGACCATCGGGGCGGCCGGCAGCGACGAGCCGGGCGGCGACGTCGCGGGAGCCGCACTCCAGTCGATCCTCGCATCGATACGCGAACAGCGGGCCGAGCCGAAGCCGGCCGCGGTGCCGCAGCTGGCCGTGCTCTGCCGCACGATCGCGCAGATCGAGGCGGCGCTCGCGTGCGGTGTGGAGACAGTGTATGTCGATTTCGAGGACATCCGGCGCTATCCCGAGGCGGTGGCGCTGGGCCGTACCCGACCCGGGACGACGGTGTTGCTCGCCACGCCGCGTATCCAGAAGGCGGGTGAGCAGGGATTCTTCAAGCTCATCGAGAACGCCGGCCCGCAGGGCGTGCTCATCCGCAACCTCGGCGCCCTGGCCCATTTCCAGGGCTCGTCCCTGCAGAAGGTCGGCGATTTCTCCCTCAATGTCGCGAATCCGATCACCGCGGCAGTGTTGATGGAACGCGGTTTCGACCGGTTGACGATTTCCTACGACCTGAATCACCGGCAGGTGGCAGCCCTGCTCGAGAGCGCACCCGGCGACTGGTTCGAACTCACCCTCCACCAGCACATGCCGCTCTTTCACATGGAGCACTGCGTGTTTGCCGCCTTCCTGTCGAACGGCCACACGCACCTGGACTGCGGACGCGTCTGCGAGAAGCACGAGCTGCGCCTGCGCGACCGGCTCGGCGTGGAGCATCCGGTGAAGGTCGATGTGGGATGCCGCAACACCGTCTATCACGCGAAGGCGCAGAGTGGCGCCGGCTACCTCGCCGAGTTCGTCGCACGCGGTTTGCGACGCGTGCGGGTGGAACTCGTCGATGAGGATGGCCCGCGATCGGCCGCGCTGATCCGCACGTATCAGCAGCTGTTGCGCGGTGGGATTACGCCGGCTGCACTGCTTTCACGCCTCAAGGTCGCCAGCCAGCTCGGGGTGACTGAGGGCACCCTGGCGGTGATCCGGTGAACGCGTGCGGATGATCGAAGGCGAGAAGGACGAATGAGGATCGAAGACCGAGGACGGCCGCCGGCCTGGAGGTAGGGCGAGGCCTCCGGCCGAGCCGCAAATGAGTGGAGTGCCAAGGACGTAGGCGGAATACGAAAGACGGATGACAACGGTCAAAGTTGGAGGTCGGACGCCTGTGGCCTCGACTGAGGGGCGAATGGACACGGTGTTCTGATCCTTGGGCGCCGACCTACCCCTGTCTCCTGCTCTGGGCTATCCGATTTCGGCTCGGCCGGAGGCCTCGCCCTACCTGATTGGGCGAAGGCTCAAGGCCCAGCGTCCGTCGCGGCTTCTCCGCAAGCGCACCGGCGTGTCGAACGTGGCCGATAGGTTGCGCGCGTTGAGGACGTCGTGGATCCGGCCGCTCGCGACAACCTGGCCGCGACGCAGCATGAGCACGTGCGTGAAGCCCGGCATGATCTCCTCCACGTGGTGGGTGATGAGCACCAGGGACGGACCGCGTGGGCGCAGGGTCTCGCGCTGGACGAGCCCGAGCAGATGCTCGCGCGCGATCGGGTCCAGTCCCGCGGCGGGTTCGTCGAGGAGAAGGAGCGGCGGCCGGCCGAGCAACGCGCGCGCGACCAGCGCCCGTTGGCGCTCGCCCTGCGACAGCACGCCCCAGGCGCGGTCGGCCACGGCCGCGGCTCCCCAGGCGCGCAGGAGGGCGAGGGCACGCGCCCGGAGAGTCCCGCCGGGTGGATGCCAGAGGTTGAGCATGGCCTCGGGCCCGCTGGCCACGACATGCAGGGCCGGCTCGTCCGGCTCGATGCCACGTGTCAGCGCATTGGAGACAAAGCCCACGTGTTTGCGAAGCTCGCGCCAGTCCGTGCGGCCATAGGTCGAGCCGAGCACGGTGACATCGCCTGCGGTGGGGCTGAGGTAGCCCGTGAGCGCCGCGAGGAGGGAGGTCTTGCCGCAACCATTGGCACCCAGGATGACCCAGTGTTCGCCGCGTGCTACCGACCAGTCGATCCCGCGCAGGATGTGTGTATCACCGCGGCGGACACGGAGTCCGCGGACCGCGAGAATCGTTGACGTGGCACGCGGCTGCCGGGCTGCGCCGCCCGCCTCTCGTTTCATGCGCGATCTTTCCATGGCTGGACCGGAAGTAGTGGTGTGAATCTAGGAAGAGCAGTCGGACTCGGAGTTCATGGAGGATCGGGCCGAGGGCACAGAGAGTCGCGGAGGATTCGGCCGCTTCGGCTCATCACCTCGTGGGTGAATCCGCGGCAAGCATGATCGGGTTCCGCAAAGACTGCTCTGTGAACTCCATGATAGACCTCTGTGACCTGATCGAAGGAGGAGAATCACGGTGAACGAGCCAGTGAGAGCAGGATGCGTATTCAAGGCGACCCTGCCGGGGCCGGGATCAGCTTCGGCTGCGGCTCGACGCCTTGCCGACCGGCACGGCGTCATGCCGAGGCCGGCAGGCTCAGCCGCATGGTTGTGCCGGCGGGCGACGTTTCCGCGACCTCGATGTCGCCGTGATGGCTGCGCATGATGCGCTTGGCGATTGCGAGCCCGAGGCCGGTGCCGCCGCGGCGGCCCGAGAGGAAGGAGTCGAAGATCCGATCGCCGACCTCGGCCGGGATCCCACCGCCCGTATCCGAGATCTCCACGATCGCCGTCTCCTGCGCGGTGTCCTCGGCCCTGCGGCTGCGGATGGTGATCGAGCCGCCTTCCGGCATGGCGTGGGTTGCGTTCAGGATCACGTTGAGCAACACCTGCTGGATCTGGCCCTTGTTGCAGTCGATCACGATCGGCCGGTCCGCGGGCTCGTAGTGCATGTGGATCCCCGCCTGGTTCAACTTCAGGCGCAGGAGATGGCAGGTCTCGCGGATGATGTCGTCCAGCCCCCAGCGGGAGTGCAGGCTTTCCGGCGCCTTTCCGAAGGCGAGCACGCGCGTGACGAACTGCTCGAGCTGGTCGAGTTTTTCCCGGATGATTACGACGTCGGTGCGCCGCGGGTCCTCCGGCGGAAAATCGAGCGCGAGCGCGCCGAAGAGCAGCCGGATCACCGTGAGCGGGTTCCGCGTCTCGTGGGCGATCTCGGCGGCGAGCAATCCCAGCGTGGTCAGGCGATCATTCTGGCGCAGGCTTTCCTCGCTCTCGAAGACGCGCTGGTAGAGTCGCGCGTTCTGCAGCGCGACGCCGGCGAGGTTGGCGAGCGCCTTGAACAGGCGCCGCTCGTCGTTGGCGAAGCGATGGAGCCGGTCAGTGTAGACGTTGAGCACGCCGACCACCTCGTCGTCGACGATCAGCGGTGTGCACAGGACGGATACAACAGGCAGTCCGCCGGGGATGTCGATGAGGTCGGCGAACTCGTGCTGCTGGATGTTCGAGTACTCGACCTGGCGCCGAGTCGAGATCGCGGAGCCCGCGAGCGAGTCTTCGATCGCGATCTCGCGCGGCGTCCTGGTGAAGTGGTCCCCCGGCGGATGATAGGCCTGGAGTCGCACGCGGCGCTCCTTCGCGTGGTAGAGCTGGAGCGAGGCGAGCCGGCAGTGGGCGAGCTGGTGCGACTCGCGCGTGAGCGACTCCATCAGTTCGCCCGGGGCGAGCTTGGCGGCGAGTTCCCGGGCGACATTGCCCAGGATCTCGAGCTGGCCGGCCTTGCGGCGCAGATGCTCGACCGCCCAGAGGCGGCGCAGCACGCCGGCGCCTTCGTTCACGACGGTGGTGAACACCTTCAGGTGGGCGTCGGTAAAGCGTCCTGCGACATCGCTCTCCACGGCCACCACACCGTGAAACTGCCCGTCGACCTCGAGCGGGCTCACCATGATCGACCGGGTCGCCTGCCGCAGCGGAAGATGGCGGGGTTCCGCCGCGACATCGGACACGACCACGGGGCGCTGGTGGACGACCACCCAGCCCAGCAGTCCGATGCCGGCCGGGATTTCCGTCCGTATGCTCACGTCGGGATAGCCGCGGCTGCACTCGATCTCGAGGGTGGTGGTGTCGGGATTGATCAGGGCGACGGCCGTGCCATCGGCGTTGAACAGGCCGGCAATCTCGTCGACGATGCGCGACATCGCCTCGGCCGGCGTGTCGAGGCTGCCGGCGAGCGAACTGATGCAATAGAGCGTCGCGAGCACCTCGCGCTCGGGAATGCCGGGCGCCGACGGGGGGGAGGAGCGTGCAGTCAAATCGGACATCGAGGATCGCCGCGATTTTCCCCGGCGCGTCGTGTGGCCGCAATCTTCAAGAGCGGGGCCGGGCTCCGTGGGTGCGAGGGCCGCACTTGGCAAGCGCTGCCAGGCGGCGACGATGGTTCTTCAATTTCCAGAGTGAGGTCTGCGGCGATCGGAAGGTCCGGGCAGGGAGAGGCCTGCGGGCCACGGGAGGTCTGCGGCCGCGAGGTTCCGACGATTCGCGGTAGCGGCGACCGCCAGACGCGGGCCGGTTGTAGCCGCGCCTGCCTGCACGGGGCCCGGCGCTGGAGCGGACCTCAGGGCGTGCTCAATAATCGACCGCTTCGCGGTGTTCCACCGTGATGATGCGGTTGAGCGTATCGCGCAGCTCGACCAGGCGGTGGGTCTGTGCGATCTCGTCCTTGTTTGCGTTTTCGATGTAGAACGTGTCGATCGCGAGCCCGCGCTCGGTGTTGATGCGCGCGAAGGTGATGTCGAACCCGTGGTCGTAGATCGCCTTCGAGATGCGGAAGAGAAGGCCGATCTGGTCGGGCGCCTGCACCTCGACGATCGTGCGCTTGAGCGAGAGCTCGTGGTAGACGTCGATCCTGGGCGTGAACGAGGCCAGCAATGGATTGCGGTCGCCGCCGAGCAGGCGCGACTGGTGCTTGCGGGCCTGGACAAGGATTTCTGGATACAGGTCCTTATTCGAGATGAGCGCGAGGTGGACGTTCTTGGTGAACTGGTCCATCACCTTCTGGCTTTGCACGATGCCGCGACCCGGCTCGGCCACGTAAAACGTGTCGATCGCGATGTGGTCGGCCCGCGAGATGATCTTGGCACTGTGGATGTTCAGGCCGGCGAGGGAGAACGCGCCCGCGAGCTTGTAGAACAGGCCGGCGCGGTCCCAGGTCACGACATTGACGACGGTGAGCGACCGGTTCAGGTCGTCGCGCCAGTCGATGATCGGCTGGAGCGAACTGATCGTCTCGGTGGAGATGATCGTCTTCAGAAGTCGGTTCACCATCTGCAGGTGCAGCGCGATCTCATCGTTGTCCGTGTAGATGAAGTAGCGCTCGGGCAGCAGGCCGAAATGCGCGGTGATCTCCTCCTCGGCGACACCGGGGATCGTGCGGGAAAGAAGGTCGTTCTTGGTCATTTCGAAACGGACGGCGGCCTGTTTTTCAGCAGCAGCCGGTCCGTGGGCAAAGAACTCGAGCGTGTTGCGCAGAAGGGTGGTGTGGAGCGTGTCCTTGTAGCTGTTCCAGAGCGTCGCCGCGGTCGCGCGTGCGTCGCAGAACGTGTGAACATAAAGGAGGCGAAGCCGTTCGGCGTCGCCCACCAATTCTGCGAATGCCGTGGTGGTCTGGGGGTCATCCAGGTCGTACTTCTGCCAAAACCGTGCCATCGACAGGTGGTTTTTGATCAGAAACCGGACAATCTCCCGGTGCGGCTCGTCGTAGCCGAGGCGCTCGAGGATGGGCTCGGCGACGGTCACCCCGACGTCGGCATGGTCGCGGATGCCGTCGCCCTTGCCGATGTCGTGCAGCAGCAGCGTGACGTAAAGGATATCCGGGAGCGCCGTCTCGCGCATGACCCGCCGGTAGCCGGCGTAGGGCTCGTCCGGGCTGGTGAAAACCTGGTCGAGCTCCTGGATCGTATTGAGCGTGTGGATGTCCGCCGTGTAGCGGTGGTAGAGCTCGTGCTGGACCAGGCAGGTCAGGCGGTCGAACTCCGGAACGAACCGTCCCAACACGCCGAGTTCGTGCATGGAACTGAGCGCTGGATACACGCGACCCACGTCCTCGAGGATGGCGCGAAGGCTGAGGTTCGCCTGGTGGGACTGGACGACCTTCCTCGTGATCAGGGGCAGGGAAACCCGGATGAGCGCAGCGAGGTCAAAATCGAGCTGCACCCCGAGTTGCTGGCAGTGGCGGAAAACGCGCACGAGCCGCGTGGGATCGTTTTCGAACACGTCGTCCTTCTCGGCCGCCAGCTCGCGTCCGCGCACCACGAACCCGTCCAGGCGCTTGACCGGATCATGACGGCGGGCGCGGATCACCTCGCGAAAGGAGATCTTTTCGCCGTCCTCGCCGTTGCGCGAAAGCGCCAGCCGGTGCTCGAGGATGCGCGAGGTGCGGTAGATCGTCTGGGCCGCGCGGTAGTAGTCGCGCATGAATACCTCCACGCGCTCCAGCGAGTCGCCCTGGTCGTAGTCGAGCTGCGGCGCCACACGTGTCTGTTTCTCCAGGTCGAGCAGGTCCGTGGGCTTGCGGCTTTCGAAATGGAGCTGGTTGCGCACGCGCAGCAGGAAGGTGTAGGCCTTCTTGAAATCGCGCAGCTCGGCCGGCCGCAGGTATTTCATCTCCACCAACTCGTCGAGCTTGTGGACGCCGAGTTTCACCCGGGCCATCCACACCGCGTTCTGGTAATCGCGCAGCCCGCCCACGCCATTCTTCACATCGGGTTCCTGGAGGAATACGGTGTCGCCGTACTTGGCGCGCCGCTGTGCCTGATCCTCCAGCCGCGCCGTGATGTAGCCCTTGGGGTTTTCCTTGAGATAGAAGCTCCGATACGCCGACTCGAACTTCTTGAAGGTCGCCTCGGATCCCGTGACGAGCCGGGCCTCAAGCATCGCCGTCTTGCTCTGCATGTTGGCACGGGCCTCGTTGATCGCGTCGGCGATTGTTCGAAACGAGTGTCCGACCTTCAGGCCGCAGTCCCACAGGATGTAGAGGACATGATCGGTCAACGCCTGTTGGAGAGGCTTCACGTCGTCGCCCTTCAGCGTCTCCGGGAAGAGAAACATGATGTCGATGTCGCTCAGGGGGCAGAGTTCGGCGCGGCCGTAGCCGCCGAGCGCGACCAGAGCCACGGCGGGTGACTCGGCCGTCTTGGTCCCGTCAGCTCCCTTGCCCTTCACGCCCGGGGCCGCGCTGATGACCGGGGCGAACAAGCGCTGCAGCAGCACATCGATCAGCGTCGCCCGGGCCAGGGCGACCCGGACGCCCGACTCGCCCGCGCGGTGCCGCATCCGGATCATTTCGTCCTCGAGCCGCAGGAACCGCTTGCACGCGGACAGGCGTTTGGCGACCGGGTCGGCGGCGGTGAAATGGAGCTTCTGGCGGGCGTGGGCGAGGATGCGGGAAATCATCGGCGCGGGGGCGGGGTGGAATGAACGACGCCTCGCGCGCGTGAGCAAGGGGTTTTGCGCACGCCGGTGCCGCGCAACGGGCGAGGGGGCTGCGTGAGCGGGGCCTCATGAAAGGCGATGGGTCGGCCGCGCCTCTATCCACCACCTCCCGCCTTTCGCCCTTCGCCTCTTGCCCCCGTCCGGCGGCGGTGCCGCCGGACGGAAAACACCCTTGCCCCGGCGGACGGCGATTTTCACGCTGACCGGCTTCGCAATGGCCACCGAGATCTCCCACGCCTACGACCCGAAAGCGGTCGAACCGAAATGGTACGCCACCTGGCTCGAGCAGAAGTGCTTCGCCGGCCAGGTCGACGCCTCGCGCCCGGCCTACTCGATCGTCATCCCGCCACCCAACGTCACCGGCGTGCTCACGATGGGCCACGTGTTGAACAACACGATCCAGGATATCCTCATCCGTCGCGCCCGTCAGGAAGGCAAATCCGCGATGTGGCTGCCCGGCACCGACCACGCCGGCATTGCCACGCAGTCGCGCGTGGAGAAGACGCTGCGCGAGACGGAGAAGAAAACCCGCTGGGACTACGGCCGCGAGAAGTTCGTCGAGCGCGTCTGGGAGTGGCGCCACAAATACGGCGGCATCATCATCGAGCAGCTCAAGGGGCTCGGCACGTCGTGCGACTGGGACCGCAACGTCTTCACGATGGACCCCGCCTACAGCCGGCGCGTGCTCCATGTCTTCGTCGAGCTCTTCCAGCGCGGCCACATCTATCGAGGCAAGCGCATGGTCAACTGGTGCCCGGTCTCGCTCACCGCCCTCTCCGACGAGGAGGTGACGATGAAGCCGCAGAAGGGCACGCTCGTGAAGGTGCGCTACGAGATCGTGGAGCGCCCGGGCGAGTATATCCAGGTGGCCACGACACGGCCCGAGACGATCCCCGGCGACGTCGCCCTCGCGGTGCATCCCGACGACCCGCGCTACGCCGGCCTGATCGGCCTGCACGTATGGCGTCCGCTGATGCGCGCGGCGATCCCGATCATCGCCGACGCGGCGGTCGACCCGAAGTTCGAGCAGGGCGCGCTCAAGGTCACGCCCGCCCACGACAAGGTCGACTACGAGATCGGCCTGCGCCACAAGCTCCCCGCCATCGACGTCCTCGAGGCCAACGGCAGGCTCAACGACCTCGCCGGTCCCGGTCTCTCCGGTCTCGACCGCTTCGTGGGCCGCAAGAAATCCATCGAGCTGCTCCGCGAGGCCGGTGCCCTGGTGAAGGAGGAGCCGTATGAGAACAACGTCGGCTTCTCCGAGCGCGCCGACGTGCCGATCGAGCCGCGCCTCACCCAGCAGTGGTGGCTGCGCTACCCGCGCGTGGAGGAGGCCAAGGCCGCCGTGCGCGACGGCCACATCAGGTTTCACCCCGAGCGCTGGTCGAAGGTGTATTTGAACTGGTTGGACAACATCCAGGACTGGTGCATCAGCCGCCAGCTCTGGTGGGGCCACCGCATCCCGGTCTGGTATGCGAAAGGGATCGACCGCGAGAAGCTTACCGAAGCCGACCTGCGCGATCCGGCGAAGGTGCACGTCTCGCTGGACGGCCCGGCCGACCCGCAGAATTGGGAGCAGGAGGAGGACGTTTTGGATACGTGGGCCTCGTCGTGGCTCTGGCCCTTCGCGACCATGGGCTGGCCCGACGCCGAGGCGGAAAAGGCCGCCGGGCTCGGCTACTTTTACCCGACGAGCACGCTCGTGACCGGACCGGACATCATCTTCTTCTGGGTCGCGCGCATGATCATGGCCGGCCTGGAGTTCATGCGGCCGGGCGCGCCGATCGAGCAGCGCGTTCCCTTCAAGGATGTGTACTTCACCGGCATCATCCGCGACGCCCAGGGCCGCAAGATGTCGAAGTCACTCGGCAACTCGCCCGACCCGCTTGATCTCATCGCCAAGTACGGCGCGGACGGCCTGCGCTTCGGCATCATGTCGATCGCGCCGCAGGGCCAGGACATCCGGTTTCAGGAGGACCGCATCGAAGGCGGCCGCAATTTCTGCAACAAGCTCTGGAACGCCTCGCGCTTCCGGCAGATGTCCGGCCCGATGGCCGACAACAGCTCGCTCGCCGCTATCGTGGCGCGAATCGATGCGTCGCGCTTTGACAGCAACGACCATGCGATTCTCGACCGCCTGCTCGCGGCCGAGGCCGACGTGGCCGCGTGCTTCCGCGACTTTGAATTCAGCCGCGCCGTGCAGACGCTCTACGCGTTCTTCTGGTCGGATTTTTGCGACTGGTATGTGGAAGTCTCCAAGGCCAAGCTCCAGGACCCCGCCCAGCGCGACACCTGCCTCGCGATCCAGGACCTCGTCATCCGCCAGGTGCTCCTGCTCCTGCATCCGTTCACGCCGTTCATCACGGAGGAGTTGTGGCATCTTCTTGGATACGCCGATGAGGGTGGGGCGAAGTTCATCCAGAACGTGAGGCCCGGGTGCGCCAACGCGGTCGCGGCCCGCGGGATCCGGCTCGATGCCGCCGCCGTGGCCGAGACGCAGCAGCTCAAGGAACTCGTCGCGATGGCGCGCGCCCTCAAGGCCGAGTCGAATCTCGCGAGCAAGAAGGACGTGCGTTTCTTCGTCACCGCCGCCGATGCGGCCTGGACAACGATCGAGCGCAGCGCAGCGCAACTTACGCGGCTGATCGGTGCCGCGGCGATCGAGCGGCGCGATGCAGTCGAGGGTGCGCCGGCGAAGGTCACCCCGCTGGGCACGCTTTATCTCGATCTCGCCTCGGCGGTCGACGTGGGTGCGGAGCGCGCCCGCCTGACCAAGGAGCTGGAAAAACTCCACAAGGCGATCGAGAGCACGCGCGCGCGCCTGAACAACGACTCGTTTACGGCCAAGGCTCCGCCAGCCGTGATCGACGGTGCGAAGAAGCAGCTGGCCGACAACGAGGCCAAGCGCGACGAGATCAACCGCCTCTTGAGCGCGCTCGGAGCGTCGTAGGGCAGGCGCGCTCACCCGGGCAGGCCGCGCCGTTCCATTCTCGCGAGCCCGCCGCCCGAGCAAACCTTTCCACGGCCTCGTCACCGACAGCTACCGACGCCCCGGTGATTGTCATCCATTCGTTGACATGAACTCGCGGTCGACCGCTGTTGCGCTCGGGCACGCCACCCGCTGGTTCACCACGCCTTCGGAGAGCGGCCGGACCTGATCTAGTCCGTTAGCCCGGCAGTGGCTCGGAGCGAGCCGCGGCCGGCGCGAATGTCATCGATTCGTTGACGTTCCCAGCGCTGTGACGCCACGTGCGGGAACGGCGGCCCCGGAGCCGACAGGATCCCGCGGCGCCTCGGGACTATCCTCCAGAAAGTCACCCAGACGAGCTCCGGGGCCGCGGCAAGTGTCATTCAATGAGTGACAATGTGCGCGATAGAGTGGGGCGCTTGGGCGTCGCCAGTTGGCCGGTATTGGCGCCGATGTGCGAGCGCGGCCGCATGCGAACGTCAAGCTTGCTTTTGTTCACATGTGCACTAGGCTGCGTGTCATCACCATGACCTCTGCCGCCACCGCGATTTATGCCGAGCCCATTGTCACGGCCGCCGATCCGACCAGCCCTGCGGCTGGCCGCGTGGCGCTCAAGGGGTTCTTTGCCGTCACCGACCGCTGGGACCTCTCCGCGGGCGAACAGCAGATCCTCCTGGGCGGGATCGGGCGCACGACCTGCGCGAAGTATCGCAAGCTGCCCGAGGTCGCTCTCGCGCGCGACACGCTCGAGCGGATTTCGTACATCTTCGGTATCCACAAAGCCCTGCTCATCCTCTTCGGCTCCGAGGCCCGCGCGACCGCCTGGTTGCGCAAGCCGAACAAGGCCGCGCCCTTCCACGGGCGATCGGCGCTGGATCGGCTCCTCGCCGGCAGCATCACCGACCTCGCCGCCGTGCGCGAGTATCTCGATGCCATGCGCGGGTGAAGACGCTTGAGTAGGGCGAGGCCTCCGGCCGAGCCGCGACCGACGCCCGCCTGCGTCCTGATGGGTTCAGCGTGCACGGGAGGTGTGCACCGAGGGCGGCTCGGTCAATGGCATCGCCCGGCCTCGATCCGATTGCGCCACCTTTCTCCCTCTGGCTTTCGTCCTTCAGCTTTTCAGCGCTTCAGTCCTTCAGCCCTTTCTGCCATGCCCCCTGTTTTTCCCGAACCGCCCGAGGTGTCCGTTGACTGGCCCGAGGTGTATCGCATCGTGCCGAGCCAGTATCCACCGATCAATGTCTTCGAGACGATCTATGAGTCGGCGGACGAGATGGAGATCGCATTCGCCATCGAGGCGATGACCAACCGGCGCCTTCGGCACGAGGCCGGCGAGGTGCAACTCGTGCCCCGCGAAGACTGGGTCTGGGGACCGGGAGCCTCCGTGATCATGGCGTGCTTCACGCACACCGGCCGCGCCTCGCGGTTTTCCGACGGCACCTTTGGCGTCTACTACGGCGGCGAGTCGCTGGCCACGGCCGTGGCCGAGACGCGCTATCATCGCGAGCAGTTCCTGGCCGCCACGGATGAGGAGGACCTCGAAGTGACGATGCGCGTGTATGTGAACCGCGTGCGTGCCACGCACCGCCTGCGCGATCTGCGCGGGCCGCGATTCGCGCGGCTGCTCGATCCGGACAACTATGCGGTCCCGCAGGCGTTCGGCCGCCGGTGGCGCGACAAGCAGGCGTGGGGCGTGGTGTTTCCCAGCGTGCGCCGCGAGGGTGGGCTGTGCATCGGCGTGTTTCGCCCGCCGGCGCTGACGCTCCCGGTGCCGTCGGCGCACTTGCGCTACGTCTGGCGTCGTCGCGAACGCCGCATCACCGGCGTTTTCCGGATCGATTCCGTCGCCTAATGGGGCGGGTTGGCTTCAACGGCCGATCAATTCCAGTTGCGCGGTCCGGACTGCGTACCCAGCCTCGGGGGAAACCCCACTCCCCATGACCGCTTGGTGGAACGCACTTTCCTTCGAGGAGCAACTGTACCTGGGCGCTGCACTGCTGGCTTCCGGCGTGCTCATTGTCCAACTCGTGCTCAACCTGCTCGGCGCCGGCGTGATCGACGACATGCCCGACGCGGGCGATGCCTCGCACGGCTCCGGCAGCGGCATCTTTTCGGTGCGCACGATCGCGGCTTTCTTTGCGGGTCTGGGTTGGGTCGGCGTGATCTTGCTGCGTCAGGGCGGCGGATCGATTCTGGCCGCTGCCGCCGGCACCATCACGGGTCTCGCGCTGATGGCGGGCACGATCTTCGTGATGCGCTCCTTCGTTAAGATGCAGGATTCCGGGACGCTGAATTACGCGAACGCAGTCGGCTCGGTCGGGAAGGTCTACGTGACCGTCCCGCAGCTGCGCGGTCCCGGCGGCCAGATCGAGGTCGTCTTTCAGAGCCGGACGGTTTTTGCCGAGGCCTGCACTGACGCGACCTCGGATATCAGGCCCGGCGCGCGGGTGCGCATCCTGGGCGTGGACGGCAGCAACGCTTTTCTCGTCGAACCTCTCTGATCGAAACCCCTCCCCATATGAACGTGAACGTCCCCGAGACCATCCTTCCCCTCGCCGCAGTCGGCGTGCTCGCCGTCCTTGTTTTCGGCGTCTTCGTGTCGCTGATTTCCCGGTACAAGCGCTGTCCGTCGGACAAGGTCCTCGTCGTCTACGGCAAGGTCGGCGGCGGCAAGTCCGCCCGCTGTCACCACGGCGGCGCTGCGCTCATCTGGCCGGTGATCCAGGACTTCCAATACCTCGACCTCACACCGATTCCGATCGAGATCAAGCTCGAGGGCGCGCTCTCCAAGCAGAACATCCGCGTCAACACGCCCTCGTCGTTCATGGTCGGCATCTCCACGGAGC
This sequence comes from Verrucomicrobiota bacterium, assembly GCA_023399155.1. GTDB lineage: Bacteria > Verrucomicrobiota > Verrucomicrobiia > Opitutales > Opitutaceae > JAEWQP01. The sequence goes on from JAEWQP010000002.1 coordinate 177,161, forward strand.
CGGGCGTGATGGAAAACGCCGCCGAGCGCCTGCTCGGCCTCGGGCTCGACGAGATCAAGGATCTCGCCCGCGACATCATTTTCGGTCAGATGCGCGTCGTGATCGCCACGATGAACATCGAGGAGATCAATGCCGACCGCGACAAGCTCATCGCCAACATCTCCACGGGAGTCGAGGTCGAGTTGAAGAAGGTCGGGTTGCGCCTGATCAACGTCAACATCCAGGACATCACCGACGCCTCCGGCTACATCGACGCGCTCGGGCGCGAGGCCGCCTCGAAGGCGATCAATGAGGCGAAGATCAAGGTCGCGCTCGCCGATCGCGACGGCCAGATCGGCGCCGCCGACGCCCACCGCGACCAGCGCGTGCGCGTGGCGGAGGCCAACGCCACGGCGGTGCAGGGCGAGAATCGCTCGAAGGTCGAAGTCGCCAACTCCGATGCCACCCGACGGGAACAGCAGGCTGAAGCCGAGCGCAAGGCCACCGCCGCCGAAAAGGTCGCCACGGCCAAGGCACTCGAGGAGGCCTACGCCTCCGAGCAGCGCGCGGAGAAGCAGCGTGCGGAGCGCGACAAGGCTACGCAGTTCGCCAACACCGTCGTGCCGGCCGAGATCGCCCGGGAAAAGCAGATCGTCGACGCGGAGGCCGAGGCTGAGCGCGTGCGCCGCACCCAGAAGGGCGAGGCCGACGCGGTCCGCCTGATCAAGCAGGCCGAAGCCGATGGCATCAAGCTCGTGCAGTTTGCCGAGGCCGATGGCCTGCGCGCCAAGCTCACCGCCGAGGCCGACGGCATCCGATTGAAGCTCCTCGCTGAGGCCGAAGGCACTGAGGCGCTGCTCAAGAAAAAGGCCGAGGGCTTTCGCGAACTGGTCACCACGACCGGTTCCGCCGAGGCGGCGCGCAGCCTCCTCGTCACGGAGCAGTTGCCTGCATTGGTCCGCGAGCAAGCCGCGGCGATTTCCAACCTCAAGATCGACAAGGTCACGGTCTGGGACTCCGGCAAGCATGGTGCGGACGGGAAGACGTCGACCGCGGGCTTTGTATCCGGATTGATGGGAGCACTTCCGCCGCTGCATGAACTCGCCGGCAATGTCGGAATCAAGATGCCGGCGTTCACAGGGGAGTTGCAGGTGGAGACGCCGGCTGCGCCCTCTCTCGCGTCGATCCGCGCCGCGGACGAGAAGAAGAACTGAGGCGAATGCTCGCACCGGGCAGGTGAAGCGTGACCTCCGGGCGCGCTTCTGATCTTGGCTGCAGCATCGCCGGGCGCGCCGTCGGGCCGCCTCTTCGCGCGGACTCGCGCGGAGCGCCCGGAGGGGGTTCGCTACCAGGAGGTCACAGGCGTCTGCCCGTCGCCGGCGGAATAGAAGGCGACGCCCGCGCGGATGCGGTTGGCTTGCGGTGCCGGGATGGTGAGCCCTCCTATCGTGAGCATCGCGCCGGGCGCTGAATCGTAGTCGGTCGTGCCCTGCAGATCGATGGTGCTATCGAGATTCCGATCCATGAGCACACCGATGTCGATATTCCCAAAGGCATCCTGAATCAGTCCGTTGGCGTTTAACTCGTCCGATCCGAAGCTGCAGAATGCGATCCGCTTTGGATTTTGGCGGTGCGGTGCGGACGGGGCCGTGCTGGTCGTCGGCAGTGGTTCACCATTTCGAAGGCGTGCGGTCAGCGTATCGTGAAAGGTGTGTTCGCTCCCAAGACCGGCGGAGCTTTCAGGGTTCACGCGGTTGGCTGCGAACACCGGATAATACCCATACTCCTGCCGGAACTGCTCGATCGCGGCGGACCATTGGCTGAACTGCACCCGTGTTTTCGCACGCTTGGCACTTCGTTGTGCGCCACCGACCGCCGGGATGATGATCGCCATGAGAATGGCGATGACGGACACCGCCATCAGCACCTCGAGCAATGTAAACCCTTGGGTGCGAGTGGCTGAGCGAGAAACTGGGCGGCGCAACAGCATTGGGGGGTGGGCCACGCGAGCACAGCGGGTTTCGCTTCCCAGCGCAAGCCCGGGCCGGTCCCCTCCCAAGCACGGTTCCCTGAAGCCGCGCGTCTGGTCCGCCTGCCGCGGGCGACTTTCGCGTCAGGCGAGCGTCACATGAGCCGTTGCGCGGGCGGTCCATTCCACGGCGGGTTGTCTGCCATCCGATCATTCGTGGCGCGACACGCGAACGGCCAAAATCCCGCTTTACACCGCTACGGGCGGCCCATCTACTGATCGTTTCCAGTCGTTATGCAAAAGACCAAGAAATCCGTGGCCAAGCGGTTCAAGCTGACCGCCAAGGGGAAACTCGTCCGTCGTTCCCCTGGCAGCCGGCACCTGCTCGCCCACAAGTCCTCGAAGCAGAAACGGCGTCTCGGCAAAGACAAGCTCGTGGCCAAGGGTCACGCGGAAGAGTTGCTGAAGTGCCTGCCGTTCGGCCTGGCCTGATCCGGTGGATCAGCGTCGCGCCGCACGTCATCTGTCCTCGAAAATACCAACTGCGCCGATCGGGTAACATTCATTCTGGCGACCTGCCGGTGCCCAAACACACGAACTAACAAACATGCCAAGAGTCACCAACGCTCCCGCCTCCCGCCGCCGTCGCAAGAGGGTCCTCGGCGAGGCCAAGGGTTACTTCGGTAACAAGTCCAAGCTCTATCGCTATGCGATGGAGGCCGTGAATCACGCGCAGCAGTACGCCTACCGCGACCGCCGCGCCAAGAAGCGCACCTGGCGCTCGCTCTGGATCGTCCGCATCAACGCGGGCTGCCGCGCCGCCGGGATCACCTACTCGCGCTTCATCGAGGGTCTGAATGCCGCGGGCATCACGCTCGACCGCAAGGTCCTCGCCGACATCGCGGCGCGCGATGAAGCCGGTTTTGCGACGCTCGTCGACAAAGCCCGGGCTGCGCTCAAGACGAAGACCGGCGCTGCCGCTTCCTGACGGAAGCCAGTCGCCACCGCACGCGGGCCCCACATCAACGGCCCGCGCACACTTTGCCAAAGGACGGGCCTGCAAAGGTCCGTCCTTTTTCTTTTCAGACTCCGAGTTTTAACCACAGAGGCCACAGAGAACACAGAGGTCTGGGGTAGGGCGAGGCCTCCGGCCGAGCCGCGATCTCGGACCTCGCACGCGCGCGGCTCGGCCAGAGGCCTCGCCCTACCTTCAACCAATCACCCGCCTTTCTCCGTGCTCTCTGTGTCCTCTGTGGTTCAATCCTGCCTTTCGTCCGTTCACTTTCGTTAGCGAACTCGTTCGTCCGCCATGCAAGCCCAACTCCAGGAACTGATCGCCCGCGCCCGTGCCGAAGCCTCCGCGCTAAAAACGCGTCCCGCCTTCGAGGCCTGCAAGGCCTCGCTCGTCGGCCCCCACGGCAGCCTTACCGGCATGATGAAGACGCTCGGCCAGCTCCCGAAGGAGGAGCGCCCGGCCGCCGGCAAGATGATCAACGAGGCGAAGGTCGCCGTGCAGGCCATTCTCGACGAAGCCCTGCGCGTGATCGAGTCAGCGGAACTCGCCGCCAGACTGGGGCCACCCATCGATCCGACGCTTCCCGCCCCGGACCTCTCCCAGGGGCGCCGTCATCCGCTCACGCTCGTGCGCGACGAGATCTGCCGCATCCTCGGCACGCTTGGGTTCACCGTGCGCGAGGGTCCGGAGGTGGAAACCGAATACTACTGTTTCGATGCGCTCTGCACGCCGGCCGATCATCCCGCCCGCGACGCGCAGGACACCTATTACTTCCCGGAGCGGACGCGTTTCGGCAACATCTCCAGGAAGGGATCGGGGGAGCAGGAGAAGTATTTGCTCCGCACACACACGAGCAGCGTGCAGATCCGCACGCTCCTGGCGGAAAAGCCGCCGGTCCGCATCCTGTCGCCCGGCCGCGTGTTCCGTCGTGACAACGCGGATGCGACTCACAGTGCGAACTTCCACCAGATCGAGGGCCTCGTGATCGACCGCGGCATCACCGTGTGCGACTTGAAGGCGACGCTTGATTACCTGTTCCAATCCCTGCTGGGCCCGGGCACGAAGACGCGTTTCCGTCCGCACTACTTCGGCTACACCGAGCCGAGCTTCGAGGTCGACTTCGCGGCGACCCATCTGTCGAAGGTCGGCAAGGAATGGATCGAGATCATGGGCTGCGGCATGGTCGACCCGCTCGTGCTCGAGGAGGTCGGCCTCGATCCAAACGAGTGGAGCGGCTTCGCCTTCGGCCTCGGCGTCGAGCGCATCGCCATGACCCTCTACGGCGTCGACGACATCCGCCACTTCTACGCCAACGACGTACGGTTCGTGCGGCAGTTCTCCTGAATGAACCTGCACAGAAGGAAACGAAGGTAACGAAGGGGCCTGATGCATCCACTTTACGAGAAGGCCGACCGATTATCCCATGAGGTGATCGGGGCTGCCATCGAAGTGCATCGCGACAAGGGCCCCGGACTTATCGAATCGATCTACGAAAGATGTCTCGTCCACGAGCTCTCACTCCGCGGAGTGAGGACGATCAATCAGAAGATAGTTCGAATCGAATACAAGGGTCTCACCTTCGAGGAACCGATGCGTTTCGACGTGCTCGTTGAGGAGTGTCTCCTGATTGAGAACAAATGCGTTGAGAAGATATTGCCCATCCATAAGGCCCAACTCTTGACCTACATGAAGCTGCTGCAGGTGCCTGTGGGTTTGATCATTAACTACCACTCAGAAGTCATTCGCGGTGGAATCGTCCGCCTGATCCTGCCGGGAGCGAACCAAGCCTGAACGCCTTCGTTCACTTCGTTTCCTTCTGTGCAAAACCGCCTTTCAAAATGAAGTTGTCGCTCAATTGGCTGAAGAACTACGTGCCCCTGACCGCTTCTGCGGACGAAGTGACCCGCGCGCTCACGTTCCTGGGCTTTGAGGTCGAGGGCGTGCACCGCACCGGGCTCGCGCCGATCGCGAATCTTGTCGTCGGTGAGATCCTCACGCGCGACAAGCACCCGAACGCCGACAAGCTCTCCGTGTGCACGGTACGCGTCGCGCCGGAAGGCTCCCCCACGCAGATCGTCTGCGGCGCGCCAAATTGCGATGCCGGCCAACGCGTGCCCGTGGCGCTCCCGGGCTGCGTGCTCGGCGCCGACTTCAAGATCAAGCAGTCGAAGATTCGCGGCGTGGAGTCCAACGGCATGATGTGTTCCGCGCGCGAACTCGGGCTCGGTGAGGACCACGCCGGACTGCTTGTCCTCTCACCCGAGGCACCGCTCGGTGCGCCTGTGCACGAGGTGCTTGGCGCAGGCGATGTGGTCTTCGATGTGGAAGTCACGCCGAACCGTCCGGATGCGCTCTGCCACCTCGGAATGGCGCGCGAACTGGCCGCGTGGTTCAAACTTCCACTCAACTATCCGGTGACCCACTTCAGTGCCCCCGGGGCCGATGTGGCGACCGCCGGGACCGCGATCCTCGGGGACGTGAAGGTCGTCGACGACGAGGCATGCCCGCTTTATACCGCGCACATCGTCCAGGGCGTGAAGATCGGACCGAGTCCTGAATGGCTGCAGCAGGCGCTCACCGCTGTCGGACTCCGGCCGATCAACAACGTGGTCGACGTCACGAACTACGTCCTGCTCGAGACCGGCCAGCCGCTGCATGCCTTCGATGCAAAGAAGATCCGCGGCAACCGGCTGGTCATCCGGCGCGCCACTGACGGCGAAAAGCTCGTCACGCTCGACGGCAAGGAGCGCACGCTATCGCATGCCAACCTCGTGATCGCCGATGCCGAACGCGCGCTCGTCGTCGCGGGTGTGATGGGCGGTGCGGACGCCGAGGTGGACAGCACGACCGTCGATCTCGTCCTCGAGGCCGCATACTTTCGTCCCACCGGCATCCGTCGCACCTCGAAGCAGATCGGGCTCTCGAGCGACAGCTCCTACCGTTTCGAGCGCGGGGTGGACCCGCGGGGCGTCATGCCAGCGGCACGACGAGCCATCGACCTGATCCTGCAGACCGCCGGTGGTCGCGTGCTGGGTCCCGCCCATGTGGCCGGCTCCGAGCCGACGACAGTGACGGAAATCACGCTCAAGCCTGATTATGTCCGCGAGCGCTGCGGTTTTGAAATCAGCGACGCCGATCAGCGCGAGACCCTCGAGCGGCTTGAGCTCAACGTCTCGCACGAAGTGGCGGATGACGACGGGCGCCTGTCGTGGACCATATCCATCCCGAGTTGGCGGGGCGACCTCGAGCGCCCCATCGACCTGGTCGAGGAGATCCTCCGCGTCTACGGCACGGAAAGGATACCCAGCACGCGACCGGCCGTGCGTGCGGTGGTCGCCTCAGATGACCCCGTGGCGGTCTTCGTGCGCAAGGCGGCGGGAGTGCTTGTCGGCCAGGGATTCACCGAGGCGGTCAACTACACGTTGCGCTCAGCGGCTGAACTCGACCGCTGGGCCGCCAAAGCAGCGGCTGAGGAGTTGCGCCTCGCCAATCCGCTCGCCGAGGACCAGTCGCATCTTCGCCGATCCCTGGTGCCCGGCCTGCTCGAGACGATCCGGTTCAACCAGGCCCGGCAGAATACGGAGACTCGATTCTTCGAGACGGGCCGGACCTTTCGTGAGGTCAACGGTGCGGTCTATGAACTGGTCTCGGCGGCATTCGTGATCGCACAGCCTGAGGCGGTGCGCGGCTGGAAGTTGCGCGAGCCGGTTGACTTCCACACAGCCAAGCGGCTCGTGCTGGATCTTGCGGCGGCCGCGGGGGCGGTGCTGCGCGATGACGATTTTCGGGCTGTCTCAGCCGGCAGCGTGGCGTGGCAGGAAGGCCACTCGGCGGAGGCCGGGAGTTTCAAGTCCGGCTGCGAAGCGCGCCTGGGGCTTGTGAACCTCGCACTCACCCGCGCGGCGGGTATCGACGGCCCTGTGCTCGCCGGCCTTGTCGAGGTCCTTCCCGACACGCTGCGGCAGGCGTCGGGCCCGGTCCGCTACAAGGCGGTGAGCACTTTCCCGGCGGCGACGCGCGATCTGGCGCTCATCGCGGACGAGTCGGTGCCAGCCGCCCAGGTACAGACGGCGCTTACGAAATCCGCGCGCAAGGCGCTCAACAACGCCTTCGCGCTCGAACGCGTGGAGTTGTTCGACCTGTATCGCGGCTCCGGCCTGCCGGAAGGCAAGAAGAGCCTCGCATTCGGCCTGGTCTTTCGCGCCGCCGACCGGACCTTGACAGACGATGAGGTCAACAAGGTCTTCGCCGCCGTGCAGCAGGACATCGAGGCCGCCGGTTATCCGGTGCGCCGGTGAGCCGTCGTCGCAGGCCTCGTGATTTGAACCACAGAGGACACAGGGGGCACAGAGGAGATCGCAGGTAGGGCGAGGCCTCCGGCCGAGCCGCGGACAGGACCCGTGGCGGAAGCGGAATGGGCTCGGTCGGGCGCCTTCACCGGCCCCATGTCAGCTCTGTGCCCTCTGTGGTTCCGTTCGGTCTGCGACTCGCCCTCACTCGATCGGGAACTTCGCCGGATCGAGCGCGATCTTCGGGAACGACAGCTTGAGCGCGCGGAGGTGCTCGGCGATCACCGAGGCCACGATCAGATTGCGCAGCCACTTGCGATTGGCCGGCACGATGTACCAGGGTGCGTGGGGCAGTGAGGTGCGTCGCAGCGTCTCGGCGTTGGCGAGCAGGTAGTCGTCCCATTGCTTGCGGGCGAGAAGATCGGCCGGTTCGAACTTCCAGCGCTTTGCCGGCTCGTGCAGGCGCGAGAGAAGCCGCCGCTTCTGTTCGTCGCGGTCGATGTGAAGGAAGAACTTGAAGATGATCGTACCTTCATCGGCGAGCATGCGTTCGAATGCCGTGATGTGGTCGTAGCGGCGCTGCCAGACGGTCCTCGGCCTGAGTCCCTGGACGCGCACGGCGACGATGTCCTCGTAGTGGCTGCGGTCGAAGACGACCATCTCGCCGTTGGCGGGGGCGCGCGCATGGATGCGCCACAGGTAATCGTGGGCAAGCTCCTCGGCGGTTGGCCGCTTGAAACTGGCGACCGTCACGCCCTGCGGGTTTGCGGCCTTGAAGACTGCGCGAATCGTCCCGCTCTTCCCGCTCGTATCCATGCCCTGGAACACCACGAGCAGCTTGTGGGTGCGGGCGGCGTAGAACTTCTCCTGAAGTTCCGCGATTTCGGCCGCGAGCTTCTCAAGGCGGCGCTGCGCGGCCTCCTTTCCCTGCGGGAACAGTTTCGCCTGGTCGGGATCGAGTGTGCGGAGATCGAGCCGGGCCCGGTGCTTGATCGGTCGGATCATGCCACGGTGGTGGCAGATCCGACCGGTTCTGGGCAAGCGCGGAGACAGCCTGCGTCCGGCTCGAAGGGTCGGCTGCTAGGGACTGCTCGCGAGGGCCGTTGCGTATTCCGCAGCGGTGAGTTCGCGATAGTCGCTACGCCAGTAGCTGCGGAGCATCGGCGTGCCCGGCGGGAAGGTGCCATCCCGGAAGAGCTTGCTGAATCCCCAGGTGCGGTTCGGAGGCGAATAATAGTCCACGCTCCAGATCGTAAAGTCCGCCTCGCTCTCATAAAGGCACACGAGCGATCCCCGGATCACGTTCTTCTTGCCTGACCAGTTTTCAAGAAACCGGGGCAGATTGTGGGCGCCTCCGGATCCTTCAGCGAGGCCGAGGGCACCTGAAGGTCGAATCCCTGTGACAATGGCAGCGGCGACTTCGGTATCGGCTGCCGTCGGCTTACTGGTGGTGACGGCATCGTTCCAAGCCGTCGAGAGCAGAGTCACCGAATCCCCGAAGAGCGCGCATGGGACTTCGCCAGATTCGGATTCAGTCGCCGAGTTGGCATTGGTCACGTTACCATCGGCATTGAAATGCCCCTGCACGTAGAGGGCATTATTGGTGGCGAGGGTGAATCCTGGGTCCGAACCGCGCGAGGGGATCCCCTTGCCTGCTGCGCCTCCGGTCTGGCCGTTGATGAGTCGGAGCCCAGTGAATCCCAGATCGGCCGCTGTGCTGGTGAACGCGACGTAGACGACGCCGTTCCAGTCACTGGCCGGATTGTATCCGGCGATCTTTGACGAGGTCGTTGGTGACTCGATGACTTGCTTGAGCTTGCCCACGTCGAGGTCATAGCACTTCACGCTCTTTGTTCCGTCGGGCCGGCGTCGGTAGTCGCGGAAATACTTGGGCGTGCTGACCAATCCACTCGGAAGTGTCACGACCGTGCCGTCCTTGCGCTTTGCCGTCACCGTCCCTGAGGCACTGACCTCGATATATAGGCCTGCTTTGCTGGCCATTTTCTGCTTTTCGACTTCGGCATCGTAGTGGGGTGCGGAACTCGGAAGGAGCGGTTCAATGAGTTGATGCCCCGAGTTCACCGGGTCGTAGGAACCGGTGCTCGGATCATCTTCGGCGTAGTCCTTGAATGACGGCGGCGAATAGGTATTGATGCCATGATCTTGGGTCTGGAGATTTCCGTTCCAGCGATTCGTGGCATAGGCAGCGAATGACTTCTCGATCGAGGACGGGACCATCTTGCTGTCCTTCCATACGCCACCGTCCTTCATGTTGAGCAAGGTCCCGCTTCCATTCATGAAATTGACGGGCATCTCCTTGAGCGTTTCAGTATTGTGACTTCCTCCTTTTCCCCCGGTCGGATTCTTCCAGGCGTGGAATACGTCGCCGGCGACGGTGACGGTACCCCGGAAGTTCAGCGAATCCGATCCGGAACCCTGGCATGCGACATAGAGGTCGCCATTGGTGTGGACCGGACCATCGATGTTCATCAGCGGGCCCGGTGCGATCTCGAGGTCAGGATTGTAGAAGATTGCGTGGGTGAAGAGGGGCACGTCCCGGACCGAGAGGTCGGCGCGTGCATAGGCCGCGATATCGGGCCCGCCCGCAGGGTCCGTAACAGTCGCCGTTCCGAGCACGGTTATCCGGCGGGCATACACGCGCTTCCCCTTGTCAGGGTCCTGCTCGTTGCCCGCGACGCTGGGATCGATGAAGGTGAGGGCGGAGAGAGACGGAATGTTGCCGCCATTCACACCCAAGGCGTCGTAGCGGACGTTTTGTGAATAGTAACTCTTTGGGGGAACAATCAGTTTATCCGTGCCGCTGGACAGCGCAGAGGCGGTGATATTCGTGCGCGTCTCGAACTTGTCCTTCACCTGTGCCAGCGCGAACTCGATGGTCGTCTCGGCTGCGTTTTTTGCTTCCAGCCGGAGCGCAGCGCGATGGTTCATCTTTCGCTCACTCAGCGCAGCCGAAAGGAGGCTGGCGATGATGAGCGCGAATGCCATCGTGATCACCACGGCGGTGACAATGGCGGAGCCTTTGATGTTCGGATTTGAGCGGCGCGTTTGCATGGTATTCAGCCTCGGGGGGCCACGGTGAAGTTGTAGGTGCTGACTGCGTTCTTGAGGTTGCTGCCCCGACGCGTGATCTCACCGCGAACGATCACGGTCCGATCGAAGTTGTAGAACAATCGGCCGTCACTCAGGCCTCTCGACATTTCCAGGACCTCGTCCCACGTGTTGCGTGTGGAGGTTTCGGGGGCCAGGGTGATCGGATTGCTCGTTTTCGTCGGAGTACAGTCAACAGTGAATCGTCTGACCGGCCCCGAGTCGCTGCCGCTGGCTGCCCGATAGTAGCCCACCACGCGGATCACCTCCTCCGGATTGGATGGATTCGTGTAGACGAAGAGCGCGAAATCGCCCGACTGCTCGACGCCCATCAGCGTCCGGTCATCGAAGGAACGGTAGACCCTGAAATAGTTCGCCTCGACCGCATTGTCGCTCAGTTCATTCGTGAAGCTTCGCATATCGCGATTCACGAGTTGGCGGCCCAGGTCATAGCGGTAGATCTGGAGACCATGTATGAAGAAAGCCAGCACGGCCGTCATCAGCACGGAGAAGACACCCAGCGTTACCATGATCTCCGCGAGCGTGAAGCCGCGGCGGAGTGTTCGGGATTGTTTTTTCATCGGATGTCGGAGCGGATGCAGGAAATGATATCGGAGCGTTGGCGCCAGCCGGAGACAGTGGGTTCGAGCCACGTGTAGCTGATCGATATTAATCGCGCGGGACCTGAACTGTTCACGGACTCGTTGACCCGCTCGACATACACAGCAAAGGTGACCCGGGAGTCATCGGATGGATCGTTGGGGGTGTTGTTCACGTCGAGGAGCCGAACGTTTGGGACTTCAGTGGCTTTGGATCGGGGCAGCCGTGAAAGGATGAGTTCATCGTCCGCATCGTCGCCGTTCCCGAACCGCACCTTGACCTTTGGAACGGTCGGTTCCGGTACGTCCGACGTCGTCAGTTGGTTGAACGGAAGGCCTTTTAGCTGTTCCAAGTAACCATGGGCGGTCACCTGGGCGGTATTCTGCCGCAAGGAGGCTTCGGTCAGCCGTCGTGACTGCATCATCGCTGCAATGGTCGAGGCGGCGACAATCGAGAAGATCCCGAGTCCGATCATCACCTCGACGAGTGTCATGGCCTGGCGGGTACGCGGGCGGGTGGGGCGCGGGGTTGCTGCGGCTGGAGGCGTCTTCACACCTTCAGTCTACGGCAGCCCTCGTCCCTGCGTTAGGGGCGGGCGGGCAGGCAATGGCCCCTGTCATCTCGGGCCATCCGGCCCTGAAAGGATTGCTCAGCCCGGAATGAGGTGAATGCGCGGGTCTGAGATCCCCCGCTTCGGGGAGCGCAACACGCCGGGCACCAGAGGGATCCGTAGCGGAGGGAGAGGCGCCGCGTTCCGGCTCCTATCGTCGGGCGGCCACGAAAAGCGCCACGGCCTGCGAACGTCGCGTGACGTTGAGCTTGTCGAAGATGTTCGCGACGTAGTTTTTGACCGTCTTTTCGCTCAGGCCGAGATCGCTCGCGACCTCCTTGTTGGTGCGGCCTTCCGCGATGAGGCTGAGCACGCGCTGCTCCTGGGCCGAGAGCGCCGTGAGCGGGTCGGCCGCACCGCCGTGACGAGCCATGCGCATGACCCGCGCCGTGACGCCGGGATCGAGGATCGAGCGGCCGGCGGCCACATCCAGGATCGCGCGCTCGAGGCCGCGGCCGTCGATCTCCTTGAGCAGGTAGCCCGAGGCGCCGCTCTCGATCGCGCGAGCCACAAGGGCGTCGTCGACGACGGAGGTGAGAAACAACACCCGCGGTCCCTCCGGAAAGTCCGGAAGGCGTGCGCAGATGTCGAAGCCCGTGCCGTCGGGCAACCGGATATCAAGGAGCGCGACCTGCGGCCGCAGCGCCTGGATCGCGGCAACGCCGTCGGCGACCGTCGCCGCCTCGCCGACGATGCGCAGCGATGGCGATGAGCCGAGCAGCGTGCGCAGGCCCGTGCGGACGAGTTCGCTGTCGTCCACGAGCACGACCGTGACAGGGGTGGCTGCGTCCTGGCTGTTCATGGGCATGGTGAGCCTGTCCGGGGCATCGGGATGTCGCAAGTGATGGTCGAGCCGCGGTCGGGTACGCTGTGCGTGGATACGGAACCACCGTGGCGCCGCGCGCGGGAGCGCATGTTCTCGAGGCCGTGGCCTGACGAAGCGGGTCCGATGCGTCCGAAACCCCTCCCATCGTCGCGAATGATGAGTCGCAGGCCGGCTTCGTGTGCCTCCAGCGAGATGGATACCTCGGAGGCGGCGCCGTGCCGCAGGCTGTTGCTCACGGCCTCGCGGACGATCTGGAGCAGGTCGGCTTCAAGTTCGTCTCCGAGTCCGGACACGAGCGCGGGATCGATCGAGACGTTGAACCGAGTCACCCGTCCGGAGCCGAGTTCGCGCGTCAGGACGTCCACCGCCTGCGCAAACGTCTGGTGGCGCAGGGCGTCGGGCGAGAGGCCGCTGATGTAGGCGCGCACATCGCGGATGGTCGTGTTGAGCGCCCGGGTGACGCCGGAGAGCCGCTCGTCCGCGGTGGCGGGATCGGTCGCGATCAGGGCGCGGGCGGCCTCGAGTGTCAGGCCGGTCGCGTAGAGCGATTGGATGATGCCGTCGTGAAGGTCCTGCCCGAGGCGGATCCTCTGCTCGAGCGAGCGGGTGAGGAGGAGCTGTTTGATGTTGAGGTCCTCCTCGGCGCGGAGCCGCTCGGCGCGTTCGCGTTCGAGTTCGGCGCCCTGGCGGACGGACATCGAGGCGAGTTGGCTGAGGTTGTCGAGACCTGCGCGCGCCTGGGCGCGTTCCAGGCCGTTCGTTTCATCGGCCGAGTCGCGAGTGCGGACAGACCAGAGCAGAAATGCGACGAACACGACAATCACGCCGAGGGCGAGGTAGAGCAGGCTCGCGGCGATCGCCTGGGTGCTCTCAAGCAGGCGCGCAGCCGGTGGCGCGTTGAACACCACCGTGGCGCGCGACGATCCGTCGGCCCCGGCGAATTCCCGTGTGAACTGCCAGCGTGACGCATGTGCGGCCGCGTCGGCCTCATCGCCCGTGTGTATCCGTGCATCGAGCACGCGCTCGATCGCGATGATCGCATCCCCGGACCAGGGCGGCGGGCCGAGGCCCGCGAGTTCGAGAACGGCGGTGAACTGGCGTTCCTTCTGCGCGACCGCCTCGTGCCGCAGCCGCTCGGTCTGGCGATGCAGGAGCCGCTGGCTGACGACGAGCGCCGCGACGAAGAAGAGCAGCAGGATCGAAAAAAGACCGATCAGGCGGGCAACTCGCTTCATGGAGGTCGGGGCGGGAGGGTGTGCGCGGGTCCGGGCCGGGCGCCGGATCATTCAAGCGTGCAAGCCGTTGATAGCAAGAGCATCGGCTGCCGCGCGGCGATTCGCAGTATTTTCTCTTCTCCGGGGCGGAATGTCTGCTTGCATGCTGGTCCCATGAAGAAGTTCTTCATCACCACGGCGATCGATTACGCCAACGGCTCTCCACATCTCGGGCACGCCTATGAAAAGGTGCTGACCGACGTCGTCGCGAGGTTCCGGCGTCTGATGGGTGACGAGGTCTTCTTCCTCACCGGGCTCGATGAACACGGCCAGAAGGTGCAACAGTCCGCCCGGGCCCGCGGGATCGCGCCCCAGCAGTTCGTCGACGAGATCGCGGTCGAGTTTCGCAACCTCTGTGCGCGGCTCGACATTTCCAACGACGCTTTCATCCGCACGACCGAGCCGCGGCACAAGACCGTGGTGCGCGAGATCCTGCAGCGCCTCCACGACAAGGGTGAGATCTACCGCGCCGAGTACAAGGGCTTCTACAGCACACGACAGGAACAATTCCTGCAGGACAAGGACCGCAACCCCGACGGCTCGTGGCCGGCCATCTACGGCGAGGTGACGGAGATCACCGAGGCCAACTACTTCTTCAAGCTCCGCGGCTACCAGGAGTGGCTGATCGACTTCCTCAAGAACAACGAGGACTTCGTCTTCCCCCGCTACCGGCAGAAACAGGTGCTGGAGTTTCTCTCCGAGCCGCTCAACGACCTGTGCATTTCCCGCCCGAAGGAGCGCCTAGAATGGGGCATTCCGCTTCCGTTCGACGAGGACTTCGTCACCTACGTGTGGTTCGACGCGTTGCTGAACTACTACTCGGCCGTGGCCGACAAGCCCGGTGTCTGGCCGGCGGCGTTTCACGTCATCGGCAAGGACATCCTCGTCCCGCCGCACGCCGTTTACTGGCCGATCATGCTGAAGGCAGCGGGCATCGAGCCCCCGCGATCGTTGCTCGTGCACGGCTGGTGGTCGATCAACGGCGCGAAGATGTCCAAGAGCACGGGCAACTTCGTCGACCCGATTGCCTTCGCCGACCAGTACGGTGCTGACGCGCTGCGCTACTTCCTCATCCGGGAGATGAGCGTCGGCCAGGACAGCGACTTCTCGAATAACCAGTTCCTCGCCCGCTACAACGCCGAGCTGGCCAACAACCTCGGCAATCTCGTCAACCGCACGCTCAACATGACGAACCGCTTCGCCGGCGGCGTGCTGCCGGCGGCGGAGGGCGCGGCGGATGCTGAGAGCGAGCTCCAGGCGCTGTGGACGAAGACGCGCGACGAGGTGATCCGACTCTTCGAGGAGTTTCAGTTTCATGTCGGGCTCGAGCGCACGTTCGCGTTCATCACCGCGACCAATGCCTACATCGAAAAACGGGCCCCCTGGAAGCTGGGCAAGTCCACGGTGACAGAGGATCAGGCGCTCCTGCGCTCCTCGCTTGCGACGACGGCCGAGGCCCTCCGTCTGGCGGTGACGCTGCTCGCGCCGGTGATGCCCTCGACCACGGACAAAGTCCTGGGGCTGATCGGCGCAGGCGCGACGGGCTCCTGGCAGGAGCGGCTGGCGTGGGGCTCGACATTGACCGGTGCCGGGGTCGGGCAGACGGCGATCTTGTTCCCGAAGCCAACCACGTCCGCCTCGTAGCGGGTACGCGACACCGCATGCAAACGGAACAGGCGCAGGGTCGGAGGATTCGCGGCTCAACTCGGGGCCTTGTCCTGTCCGGGGTCCCGCGGTTCGCGTGGCCGCACGCGCGATTGTTCACCCCTGCGTCGCGTGGCTTCTGATGAAACTTGTCGCACTCCAGCCCTCTGACATGCAGTCGCGCGAGGCGCTGGTGCGTTTCCTGGAGGAGTGTCGTCGCGTTGCCGTTGCGGCGGGGCGGCCGCAGTTGGTCAGCATCACGATCGAATCGGAACGGCTCGACCCGCTCGCGGTGCTGGAGTCGATCTACGAGCCCGGTGAGGTGCACTTTTACGTCGAGCGGGCTTCCGCCGACATGGCCGTGGCCGGCGCGGAAGCGGTGGTTTCGTTTATGGGCGAGGGGGAGGACCGCTTTGTGCAGGCCGGTGCATGGGTCGCCGACGTGCTCGACAACACCATCGCGGTCGGGGCCGCAGAGCTTCCCTTTGGCGGGCCCGCGTTCTTTGCCGGTTTCGCTTTCGAGGATGTGCAGCCTGCCGGGGCTGAGTTTCCCGCCGCACGCGTCTTCGTGCCCCGCTGGCAGGTGGCCCGGGTGGCTGAGCGGTCCGTCGCAGTCGCAAATACGCTGGTCAGCGCCGAGACGGACATCGCCACGACCGCGGAACGCATCTGGCGCGCGCGCGCCAAGTTCTCGTCGTTCGATTACACCGAGCCGGCGTTCGACGGCGCGATCGAGGGCGGTCTTGCCCGCGAGGACGAGGTCGGCGGAGAGGGCTGCTATGCAGCCAGCGTGGGACGGGCCGTGGAGGCGATCGCGGCCGGCCGGTACCGCAAGGTCGTGCTCGCACGGGCTCGTGACCTGGAGGCAACGACGCAGTTTCACCCGCTCCGCGCCTTGAACGTGTTGCGGCGTCAGTTCCCCGACTGCTACGTGTTTTCGCTGGGCAGTGGCGGCGGAGCCAGTTTCATCGGGGCCAGCCCGGAGCGTCTCGCAGCCGGTGCGGACGGCAGGCTGCGCACGGAGGCCCTGGCCGGTTCGGCCCCGCGAGGTCGCACTGCGGTCGAGGACGCGATGCTCGCGCGCCAGCTGCTCGCCAGCGAGAAGGATGTGCGTGAGCAGGGCATGGTGCTCGAGTCAATCGTGCGCCGCCTGGCGGCCGTCGGGATCACGGCGGTGGACATCGGTCGGCCGCGTGTGCGCCAGCTCCCAAACGTACAGCACCTGTGCACACCGATCGAAGCGCCTCTGGCGGCGGGTACCGACCTTCTGGGCATCGTCGGCGAACTCCACCCGACACCGGCGGTTGGTGGCACACCCCGCGACGTGGCGGTGGCGCACATGCGAGCACTCGAACCGTTCGCACGCGGGCTCTACGCGGGCGTGCTCGGATGGGTGACGCATTCGGGCGACGGCGAGTTCTTCGTGGGTATCCGTTCGGCCCTGATCCAGGGCAACCGGGCGCGGGTCTTCGCGGGAGCGGGGATCGTCGAAGGCTCTGTCCCGGAAAAGGAGCATGCCGAGACGGAACTCAAGATGCGTGCCCTGCGGGAGGCGCTGCTGGGAGGGAACTGACCGTCTGGCGGATGATTCCGGTTCCGGGTCGGTGCCGGGCGTGAGTTGGCAGATTTATGGATACGTGACAGCGGGAGGACTGTCGTCCGTGCGGGCCTACGAACTCTCATCCCGGATGGCGGAATCGACCCGGTCACTGAAATCGTAGGGTCCCCGCAGTGGGCCTGCGGAGCGCGCTGCGCGTGCCCCATGTCGGCTGCGGGCAACCGAGCGATTCAGGAGCATACGCGGAACGACGTAAGGGTCGTGCAGGAGCGCGCCCTGCAAAGGCGAAACTGCGGCTGCAGGCGCTTCGCTTTGTCGTCGATTAAGCAAGGGCACAGTGTTCTTTATGGTGGCGCGCGACGTCCCCCGCGTCGTCTCGGCATCGCCCTGAGGAACGTGCGAATCCCCGCCCATGCAACGCCTTGAAGAATCGTTAGGCCGGTTTGTACTCCTTGCCGCTGTCGTCGCGATGGTGACGCCCGTTCCGTTGCTCGCTCTCGATCCGGGAAAATCGATACACCAATACAACTCGCGCACCTGGAAGCGCGACAGCGGGCTGCCGACCACGGGCATCAACGCGATCGCTCAGACGGCGGACGGCCGGCTTTGGCTGGGCACGTCCAAGGGGTTGATCCTTTTCGACGGCACCGAGTTCCGGGTGATCACACCATCGAGCCCGGGGACGGTCGAAGGGAAGGTGTTCACCTCCATCGCGCCACGTTCCGCGGGCGGGCTTTGGTTCGGTCTCGATCGCGGAGGGTTCGGGTATTTCGACGGACGAGAGTTTGCCTCGCTCGACCGCAGCGATCCGGCAGCCTCGTCACTCACGGTCCGCTGGGTCGGTGAAACGCCTGCGCGGGAACTCCTGGTGGCGAACAATTTTGGCGCCGGACCGTGGGATGATACGACGAAAACCGTGCGCTCCTATCTTCCGTCGATCGAGTTCGACGTGATGGACGTCCACCAGGAGCCGGGCGGCCGCACCTGGATGGCGACGGTCTCCCACGGGTTGTTCTTTCGCAAGGACGGGAGGATCGAGGAGTTTCCGGATGAATCGTTGCGCTCGGAAGTCCTCAGCTCGGTGATCGTGGATGCGGACGGGGACATCTGGGTCGGAGCTGCCGGGGGCGTACGGCGGTATGCACCGGACTTCCAGCGGCGGACGCTCGAGACGGCGATCCCCGAGGCCAAATCCATGCTGGTCGACAGCCATGGGACGCTCTGGCTCGGCACCACGGGCGGACTCTGGCGCCACGCGGGCGGAAGACTCGACTTGTACCGGCGCAGCGACGGACTGGCCAACGACACCGTGCTCGCGCTGGCGGAGTCGATGGACGGTAGTATTTGGGTGGGTACATCCGACGGGCTGACGCAGCTCGCGGACGTCAAGTTTCCGATCATCTCCGCCACCGAGGGCCTGGTCCAGGAGGCGTGCCTCGCGGTGGCGGCGTCGCCCGATGGCGGCGTCTGGGCGGGGACGACGAACGGCGTCTCCTACATCAAGGGTGATCGTATCCAGAATTTCGGTTTCAATGGCGCGGACGGTCTCCAGTCGGTCTGGGTCAAACGCATCTTCGTGGCGCGCAACGGGGACGCCTACCTGATCGGCGGGCGCAAAAATCTCGACCTCTTCCGCAACGGTCGCGTGGAGCAGGGCTGGCTCTTCGACAACTGGCCGCGCGCCGTGGCCGAGGATTCGCGCAGCGTCATTGTCGCGATCGCGGGCGAGATCAAGCGCATCGAGGGCGGTGAACTCGTGCCGCTTCTCCTGGCGGATGGCACGCCGGCGGCCGTGTATTGGATCAACGAGATCCTCGTCGCGCGCGACGATTCGCTGTGGATCGCGCACGATACCGGCGTGGCGCAGATCAAGGACGGCGTCATGCTCGAGTTCGACCACGAGGACGTCCGGGAGGATGTCCGGTTTTTCCACCTTTGCGAGGGTTCGGACGGCGCGATCTGGGCGGCGGAGAATCTCGGGATCGCGCGCATCAAGGCCGGGCGGATGCGCCGGCTCACGCGCGAGCACGGCCTGCACGAGGATTTCATCTACGCCATGGTGCTGAGCGATGCGGGCGAGTTCTGGATCGATTCGAACCGCGGCATCTTCCGCGTCAAGGAGTCCGAACTCAACGCCGTGGCGGACGGACGGCTCGACCGCGTCCACTGCACGGTTTATGACGGCTCGGATGCGGTGAAGACGACGGACAAGCGCGCGCAGGAGTACTCGGGATGCAGCACGTCCGACGGACGCATCTGGTTTCCGAGTTCGAAGGGCGTGATCGTGATCGATCCCAAGGACGTGCCGAGCAATTTGCGTCCGCCGCCGGTCTCGATCAGCAGCGTGCGCATCGACGGCCAGCAGTTCCTGCCCGGCTCGGAGGTGCAGGTGCAACCCGGGCCGGGCAACCTCGAGTTCAACTACTCGGCGCTGGATTTCGTCGCGCCGCTGAAGGTCCAGTATCGGTATCGTTTGGACGGGTTCGACGCCGACTGGGTGGAGGCGGGGGGCCGTCGCTCCGCTTTTTACACGAACCTGCGGCCGGGACGCTACACATTCCGGGTCCAGGCGTGCAACGGCGACGGAGTGTGGAACACCGCGGGCGACAGCTTTGGCATCGAACTGCCGCGTCGTATCCACGAAACCCCTCTCTTTCGCGCCGGCCTGCTGCTGGTGGTGGGCGGGCTGGGTGCGTGGCTCTGGCGCACGCGCGCCATCCGCCGGCAGCAGATCCAGCTGCAGCAGGCGAATGCGTTGATGGAGTCCCGGGTCCGCGAGCGCACTGCGGAACTGGCCAAGGCAAACGGGGAGCTGCTCGTGGTGCATGATCAGCTGCGGGCCTCGGTTGCGGAGGCGCGCCAGGCGGCGCAGGTGAAGGCGACCTTCCTCGCGAACATGTCCCACGAGATCCGCACGCCGATGAACGGCGTGATCGGGATGAGCAACCTCCTGCTCGACACCCACCTCGGGCCGGAGCAGCGCGAGTTCGCCGAGACGGTGCGCAACAGCGCGGAGTCCCTGCTCACGGTGCTCAACGACATCCTCGACTTCTCCAAGATCGAGGCGGGCAAGCTCTCGTTCGAGAGCCTCGACTTCAACCTGCGCGAAGCGGTGGAGGAGTCGCTCGACCTCATCGCCTCGCGTGCCGCGGTCAAACACCTGGAACTCGCCTCGCTCGTGGCGCACGACCTTCCCATGATGGTGCGCGGCGATCCGAACCGGCTGCGTCAGGTGCTGCTCAATCTCATCGGCAACGCGGTGAAGTTCACCGACTCGGGCGAGGTTGTGGTGCATGTCATGTCGGGTGCTCCCACGGTCGCAGACGGCCTGCGCGAGCTGCGCTTCGAGGTCCGCGACACGGGCATCGGTATCCCGCCGCATGCGCAGGCGCGCCTGTTCCAGCCCTTCTCCCAGGCCGACGATTCGACGACACGCCGCTTTGGCGGCACGGGCCTGGGGCTCGCCATCAGCCGCCAGATCGTGGAACTGATGGGCGGCACGATCGGCGTGACGAGCGCTCCGGGCAACGGTTCGATCTTCTGGTTCACGGTGGGCCTGCAGGAGGCGGCGGACGCGTCACCCGCACACGGCGATGCCGACGATCCCCGGACCCTCGGGGACGTGCGCGCGCTGGTGGCCTCCGAAAATGTCACGACCCGTGCCGTGCTCGAGCACCACGCCCGTGCCTGGGGGCTGCGGCTCGAGTTCGTCGCCGACACCGCCTCGGCCCTGGCCGCGGTCAGCCGCGGCCGCGCGGAGGACGATCCGTTCCGCTTCGCCATCTGTGCCACCTCGGCGACCGGTGCCGAATGTATGGATACAGCACCCGGCCAGCATGGCGCCGACGGCACGCTTCTGCCTGTCGTGGTGCTGACCTCGCTCTGGCACGCGATTCCAGCGGGTCGGAACGCGCTGGGCGAGGTCGTCGCGAGCGTGCGGCGCCCGATCCGTGCGTCGACGCTCCTGCGCGCCTGCCTCAGGGCGGCGGGTACGAGCCTGGACCGGCGCGGTAGCCAGGTGCGGGCGGTCGACGGCCTGCCGAGGGCCGTTACGCCGGATCGTTCCACGCTAAGGCTGTTGGTGGTCGAGGACAATCTCGTGAACCAGCGCCTGCTGCAGCTGCAGCTGCGCAAGGGCGGGTACCGCGCGGACGTCGCCGCGAATGGCCGGGAGGCGCTCGAGGCACTGGAGCGCAAGGCCTACGATCTCGTCTTCATGGACTGCCAGATGCCCGAGATGGACGGCTACGAGGCAACGCGCCGGATGCGGGCGGATCCGCGCTGGGACGGCATCTATGTCGTGGCCATGACCGCCAACACGATGTCGGGCGATCGCGAGAAGTGCATCGCCGCCGGGATGAACGACTACCTGCCCAAGCCCGCCCGCGAGCCGGATGTGTTTGCCGCGATCGATCGGGCGCTGGCGACCTTGCGCAAGGGAGCATTTGAAGGCGCCGAGGGCGTTCCCGCCAGCCGGGACGAGGCGTAACACGTCGCTCCGGAGTTCAGGAGAACCGCGTTGCGCACGGCGCGCACGCGGCAAAGCTGGTGGCATGTTCACTCCGGGTATTTTCGGCACACGGCTGTCCGCCAACCGGACCAGGAACCTCCGATGGAAGACGCCGCGCTGATCCTGCCGATCCTGATCTTCATCGCCGCCCTGCTGTATTCGACGGTCGGACACGCCGGCGCGTCCGGCTATCTGGCGGCCATGGCACTGTGCGGCGTCGTCCCGGCCCAGATGAAGCCGGCGGCGCTTGCGCTCAACATCCTCGTCGCGGTGATCGGCACCGCGCAGTTTGTTCGCGCCGGGCATTTCCAGTGGCGCCTGCTCTGGCCGTTCATCGTCGCCTCGATCCCGTGTGCCTTTCTCGGCGGCCGGATCGACCTGGCGCCTCAGGTCTACCGCCCGATCGTTGCCGTGGTGCTGATCGCCAGCGCCGCGCGCATGGCCTGGATCGTGCGGCGTGTGGACGATGTGGGTACGCCCCCGCCCGTCGCGCTCGCGCTTCCGATCGGCGCGGTCCTCGGCTTCGTGTCGGGGCTGACCGGCGTGGGTGGAGGCATCTTCCTGAGCCCGCTCTTCCTGTTCTGCCGCTGGGCCGGCACGAAGGCGACGGCGGCGGCTTCCGTGGCCTTCATCCTGGTCAACTCCATCGCCGGGCTCGTCGGGCACGCCGGTGCCGACCGGAGTTTCCCGCCGCAGCTCGGGTCGTGGGCGCTGGCTGCGGTTGCCGGCGGTGCGATCGGCTCCTGGCTGGGCAGCCGCAAGGCCGCACCACCCGTGCTGCGTGCGCTCCTCGCGGTCGTGCTCGTCGTCGCCGGCGGCAAGCTTCTACTCGCCTGAAGCTCCCCCGGGACGACGACGTAAGCGCCGGCTCAGGCCGAGATCCAGGGCTCGATCACGTACTCGTAGGCGGCTCCCGCGCGGCGCACGCGGCCGAGGCCGGGGAAGGGCATGTGCGTGCCGCACACGCGCGTGCGGTCGGTCGCGCAGCGGTCGTAGAGGCGTTTGCGCGTGGCGATCGCGACGTCCGACTGCACGTCGAACTGCAGCACCCACTCCGGATGCGCGAACGAGAGCACGTGGTTGTGCGCGATGTCGACGAAGTGGTAGAGCTGTTCTGAACCCGATGTGATGGTCACGCCGATGTGGCCGGGCGTGTGGCCAAACGCCTCGACGATCTCCAGGCCGCCAAGGAGTTTCTCGCCGCCGCTCACGAGCTGCCACTTGCCCTTGAACGCATTGAGGTAGGTCTGGACGCCGGCGTCGCCCTTCTCCGTCCAGTAGGCGTGCTCCGTGCGGTGCATGAACAGCGCGGCATTCTTGAACACAGGTTTGCCCGCGGCGTCGAGCAGGCCGCCGAAGTGGTCGCCGTGCATGTGCGAGATGATCACCGCGGTGACCTGTTCGGGCTTCACGCCGGCGGCTGCCATGTTCGTGAGCAGCCTGCCGCCCGCGTCGCCAAAGGCGGATCCGCAGCCGGCGTCGACCAGGATGAGTTCCGAGCCTAGGCGGAAGAGCGGCACCGTGATTGGGATGCGCACGAGGTCCGCGGGCACGAGGCCGTCGCGCAGTGCCTCGGCGACCTTTTCGCGTGGCTCGCCCACGCCGAAGGGTGAGTCCGCCGGCGGCATCGCGAAACCGCCGTCGCTCAACGCGAGCGCCTCCACCGAGCCGACGGAAAAGCGGTAAAAGCCCGGTTGCGCTCCCGCGAGTGAGTTGGACCCCGTCGGCTGGGCGGCTTCACGGGCGTCGGCGGCGCGTGCGACGGCGGTTCCGAGGAAGGCTCCCGCCCCGGCAAGGCCGAGCAGGCGGAGGGCATCACGGCGTGTCAGGGGACGGGAACGGTTTGTGGCAGTCATGGTGGCAGTCATGCTCTCCCTCGATAATGCGAATGCATCCGGGTGCAAAGATGAAGCTCGCCCCGCAGCGCGCCGGACGGAGAGGCCATCCCGATACACGGCGAGAAGGTCAAGATACGCGGAGCGTTTTCCATCCATGCGCGTAAGCTTGGCGGGCACTGGGTCGATCAACCTTCGATCCGCCTTTCGTTCAGAACATCCCGATCTCGTTTTCCCATGGCCTACAAGATTGCTGAAGACAACTGCATCGCCTGTGGCGCGTGCGTCGACGTGTGCCCCGAGGGCGCGATCGAGGCGAAGGATCCTGTCTACACGATCATCGCCGAGAAGTGCATCGATTGCGGCACGTGCGAGGCGACCTGTCCGAACGGCGCGATCTCCGCAGGCTGACGCGCGGGAGGACGAGAAGCAGCCGGACTGCGGAGACCTCGCGGTCCGGGCGAACAGCGCGCGAATCCGACACTAGGCCCGCGAGCAGTCGGTCTTAACGCCGCACGACTGCCGTGAGGTGGGCGGGCTCAGGCGGCGTTGAAGGTGTTTGCGAGGGGACAGGTAACCTGCAGCATCCCGGGCGCATGCATGCATCGACCCTCATCGCCTTTGGCACTGCGCTCGCGATCGTTGTGGCGATACCGGGTCCGGGCATCCTCGCGGTGATCTCCTGTGCCATGGCGCGCGGCTTGCGCGATGCACTGGGTCTCGTCGGGGGCATGCTCCTCGGGGATCTGACCTACTTCGCCCTGGCGGTGTTCGGGATGGCCTCGATGGCGAGGTCGATGGGGGAGGTCTTTATCGCGGTGAAGATACTTGGCGCGGCCTACCTCGTCTGGCTCGGCGTGAACCTATGGCGGCAACGCTCCACGCGGGTCGCGGTCGCGGAGACGGGTGCCACCCCGGCGCGCGGTGTCGGCCGCAGTATCGTCGGCGGGCTGGCTGTGACGCTCGCGAACCCCAAGGCCATCGCGTTCTATGCCGGCCTTCTTCCCACCTTCATCGATCTCGAGCGCCTCGCCTGGGCCGATGCTGTGGGGATGGCGGTGATCGTCGTGCTCGTGGTGACCGGCATCGGCGCGTCCTACGCGATCGCGGCCGCGGGTGGCCGGCGCTTCTTCGTGCAGCCGTCGCGGCTCACCTGGATGAATCGTGCCGCTGGGACGATGATGATCGGCGCCGGCGTGTCAGTCGCAGTGAAATGATCGTGCGGGATTCGGTGCCGGTTGGGGGTACCGCGTACCGCCTGCCTTCTAGCCTCCATCCCGGCCTTTCCCGCGACGCGTGAGATGGCTTTGGACGTAAACGGCCCACCGAAGGCAGAACACCTGCCCCAACGTTGGCTGCCCGCCTGCGGCTGCCCCGCACACGCGCGTGCCTGAAAGCCTAAAGCCGGTCCCAGCGCATGGCGCGCGCGAAGTCCTCGCCGACAGTGACCGCCAGTTTCTTCCCGTCCTCGCTGAACTCGCACTGCACGTCGGTGGTGAGCGCGTAGAATCTCGTGGGTGAGGCGGCGTGCAACTCGAGTTCGGCACCGCCGAATGCGATCGAGAGCAGCCCATTGGGCAGGCGGCGGATGGAGCCGATGGCGCGGCCGTTGTTGCCGTATTCACCGACGTAGGACTCGAGCGCCGCGTCGGGAAGCGTGAATTCCGGATGCCGCGGGCTGCCGAGTTCGCGGACCCAGACATTGCGATAGCGCACGGGATTGCCGTGGTCCTGCAGCGCGATCGGCAGCCGCTCCGGATGCGCGGAATAGGGCGGCCGGCCGACCCAGGCGGTCGGCCCGGTGAGTTCGACGTTGTTCTGCACGAGCACGCCGTTGTGGAAGACGGTAAGGTGGGCCTTGGAGAGCAGCGCGCCCGCCTCGTCGAACCGGGGGGCGGTCCAGATGATGTCGTAGGTCTGCCACTGGCCCGGCGGTAGGCTGGAATTGGCAAGCGGCGGATACTGATTGTAGACGGAGGCAGCGGCGCCGTCGGCGTAGGTCTTGGATTGGTACGAGTCGAGGACCTGCACCTCGTATCGCCCCAGGCCGAAGAACACGCCGCTGTTGCCGCGGCCCTGGCTCTCGCCCTGAGCGGGCACGGGTGCGGTCCACTCGATGTGGAGCTGACAGTCGCCGAATGCCTGAAGCGATCGGATATAGCCGCTGCCGGGCACGCATTCCATCGCACCGTCCTTCACCGTCCATTTCGTGGGCGTGCCGTCCATCGCCACCCAGGCGGAGAGATCCCTGCCATCGAAGAGGACGGTTGCATCCGAGGGCGCGCGGCCGGGCTGCTCCTGCGTGCTCGGCGTGCCAGGCGTGATCACCGGAGCCATCGGGCGCTCACGGTCGTGGCCCAGCCAGCGCGGGTCGGGCTGCGCGGTCAGAATCGTGGTCGACACTAGCAGGATCACACCGGGGAGCAGGGCGGTTTTCATGGCAGGTCGCAGGGTGGCGCACCGGGGTTTCGAGTCGAATCCGAATTCCGGCGGCTCCGTTTTCTCCCGGCGTTCGCGGTTTCGTCCGATCTTCGCGATCGCCACGAACCATCAGGCCGGTCGCCTTTCCAGAATGTTAGAGAAAAGCTCAGTATCGGTGCGGAACAGCGTATTAGTCAAATGGTGCGAGGCCCCCTATCATGGGGGCGTGACACGATCCTGCGCTTCCGCTGGCGGGCGACCGGCTGCGGAGGACGGGTCGCCGCCCATCCCAACCGACATCCACCCAGGAACAACCATGCCTCACACATCCGCTCCCCTTCCCGAGACGCTTCAGCACCATCTCTCCGCCGTCGGATCAAACGAGCTCGCCAGCACGGCCGAGTACGTCGACCGGGGCGGTGCCCTCACGGGGCCGCCCGCGCTCGCGGCGCTGACGCGGCTCATGCCCGTCGTGGACGAAAGGATACAGGAACTGCCCGCTGGCGACCGGTTGCGGGCGCGGCTGGAGGTTCTCGCGACCTGTTCGCGCGAGTTCGGATCGAAGCCCCAGCCGGCCGCGAAGGTGAAGCGCGAGGTGGCATTTGCGCTGCTCTATTTCCTCAAGGGCGCCGATCGGATTCCCGACACGATCCCCGAGGTCGGGCTCCTCGACGACGCGCTCATCGTGCAGTGCGTGCTGGAACGCCACGCGAGTGCGTTGCGCGTTCATTGGGAACGGCACGGCCGGGACTGGCCGGAGGGTCTGGTGGCTTCGGCCGCCTGAGTTCGCATGAAAAAGGCCGCGCCCCGGGGGGCGCGGCCTGAAAGGGCGGAGCGTGGCTGCTACTTCTGGTACGGAACGACGACGACCAGGGGCGCGTAGCCTTCGGCGGTGAGCGTGACCTTGTCCTCCGGGGCGAGGTTCTCGATGGTCATGGCGCCGGCGGCGGCCACCTTCTGTGCCGGGATGTCGCGGGTCTTCGGCCGGTTGTGCACGACGACGCTGAGGTCGATGTGGGCGGCGACGGTGATCTCCTCTTTTGACTCGTTGAGAAGATGAAGGACCATCGGTGCCTCGTGCTTGCCCGACGTATCCTTGTCAAACGTCGCCTTCAGCGGCAGGACGGGTTTGTCAGCGGTTGCTTGAGCAAAGGAAGGAGATGCGACGACGGCCAGGGCAAGCGCGCTGGCGAACAGGCTCAGGAACAATCCGCGTGCGCGGAAGAAGGCTGCGAGGTGATTCATACGGCCGGCACTATGGTACACAACCGTCGCAGGTTCAAAGCCGTTCTCGTCATGGCGCGTGACTCCAGGGCGGCGGGACTCCTGGTCTGAGGATGAACTTGTGCTCGGTTCGCTGTCGCCGGGCGATTGCTCAGCGTCATTGATTTCGATCGCGCCACAGCCAAGCTCCCGCCGCGCGTGACGATACTTGAGGCAACCGTGCTCCTGCTGGTGCTGCTCCTGGGCCTGCCGGATTTCTGTCGGCGGATTCGGCGGCCGGGTCTGTTGTACCCAGCCTACATTCTCGCCGGTGTGGTGGCGGGGGCGCTGATGGACGCTGGCGCGATCGCGGTCTGGCGCGAGATCGGTCAGTTCGGGTTCATTTTGCTGCTGTTTTCCGTGGGTCTGGAGATCGAACTCCCGGGCAAGCGCGAGACGCTGGTCGCGCTGTGGCGCGGTGCTCTCTGGATGGGGTGGCAGGTCCCGTTGCTGGTCGGTCTGGCATGGGTCAGCGGCGTGCCGATGGGCGAGGCTGTCGTGGCGGCGCTTGCGCTGGCGGGAACGTCGGTCGGGATGGCCTATCATCTCTGGGAAGCGCACCGATTCGCCGATACCACGGCTCGCACGCAGTTTCTCGAGTGGATCGTGGCCATCGAGGTTACCGCCATCCTTGCGCTTGCGGCGGCCGGCCCGGTCATGGGTGGCGCGGTGTGGTGGATCGTGCTGATCAAACTCGCGGGCGTGGTGAGTGCGGCCGTGCTCGCCGCGGTTCTGGCGGTGCGGGGAGCGCCGCGCCTGGTGCACTGGCTCGAGCGCGGTCTGCACGTGCAGGTGCATTTTGTGGTGCTGCTCCTGTTCGGGATCGCGGCTCTCGGTGAGCGACTCGGGCTGAGTGCCCCGAAGACGGCGTTTGTGCTCGGCATGTTCATCAGCCGGTCGACGCATGAGGAGGCGGGGCTCAGCCACCGGCTCGAGCCGATCCGCGACCGCCTGTTTGTCCCCGTGTTTTTCTTCGGACTGGGCACGCTGGTCGAGCCGCGCATGTTCCTCTCGGTGGTGTTTGCCGGCGCGGTCGCGGCTGCGCTTCTGATGTTCTTCCTCAGGCGTGAGATCTTCCGCCGGATGTTTGCCCCCGCGCTGCGGGCCGCGCCGCCGGCGCACGTCATCTCGCTGCCCGTCCTCACGATCGCGGCCGTGGCGGTCGAAGTACTCGCGCGAAGCGGCGCTTCCGGCGAGGCGATCACCTGGACCCTCGCCGCCGGGCTGTGCCTCACGCTCATCGCGGCCGTGCTGCCCGTGACGGAACTCGGCCCGCTGGCGCGGACCGAGCCGGCGACGGTCGCGCCCGAGGTCTGGTCCGGGATCGAGGAAGGCCAGGACGCTCGCAGGTCCGGGGACGACGTATCCGATGCGCGGTGACGCGGCACCCGGGCGCGCCGGGTGAACGACGGCTCGACACTGTCGTGATTGATCCGCGGCCCCGGCCAGAGACCTCGCCCGGCCCGAAAGCTGTCGTCGGACGAACCCGCAGCGGCTTCAGAAATGTCGTAGGCGTTCGCGACAGGCGAAACCCGGCCCGATGGCGCGTAGATCAATCATCCCGCGCGGCTGCAACTTCTCTGAAACGGTTCTAAAGCTGGCCGAGGATCGAGTTGAACGTCGTGCTTGGCCGCATGGCTGCGGATGCCCTGGCGTCGTCGGGCATGTAGTAGCCGCCGAGATCGACGGGCCGGCCCTGCACCGCAAGGAGTTCATTCACGATCTGCTTCTCGTTCGCCGCCATCTTCTCGGCCACCGGCGCGAATGTGCGCGCGAGTTCCGCATCGCCCGTCTGGGCGGCGAGCGCCTGGGCCCAGTAGAGCGCGAGGTAGAAATGACTGCCGCGGTTGTCGATCGTGCCGAGTTTGCGCCCGGGCGACCTGTCCTCCTCGAGGAAGCGGCCAGTGGCCGCATCCAGGGTTTCCGCCAGGACGCGCGCCCGGGCGTGCTTCTCGACGAGGCTGAGGTGCTCAAGCGAGGCGGCCAGCGCGAAGAACTCGCCCAGGCTGTCCCAGCGCAGGTAGTTTTCCTGCACGAACTGCTCGACGTGCTTGGGCGCGGAGCCGCCCGCACCGGTCTCGAACAGGCCGCCGCCCTGCATGAGCGGGACGATCGAGAGCATCTTGGCCGAGGTGCCGAGTTCGAGGATCGGGAAGAGGTCGGTGAGATAGTCGCGCAGGACGTTGCCCGTGACACTGATCGTGTCCTGCCCGGCCTTGATTCGGGCGAGCGTGTGGAGGCAGGCGGCGGCGGGCGCGAGGATGCGGATGTCGAGGCCGGTTGTGTCGTGATCCTTGAGATACCGCTCCACCTTGGCGATCACCTCCCGGTCGTGGGCCCGGCGGACATCGAGCCAGAACACAGCGGGTGTATTCGAGATGCGGGCACGGCTGACAGCGAGCTTCACCCAGTCCCGGATCGCCGCATCCTTCGTCTGGCACGCGCGCCAGATGTCGCCTTCGCTGACGTCGTGCTCGAGCAGCACCTTTCCGGACGCGTCGACCACGCGAACCACGCCGCTGGCGGCGATCTGGAAGGTCTTGTTGTGGGAGCCATACTCCTCGGCGGCTTGTGCCATCAGGCCGACGTTGGGGACCGAGCCCATCGTGCGGGGGTCAAACGCGCCGTGCTCCTTGCAGAACTCGATGGTCGCCTGATAGACGCCGGCGTAGCTGCTGTCCGGGATGACGGCGATCGTGTCCTGAAGCCGGCCCTGGGCGTCGTACATCTTTCCGGATGAGCGGATCATCGCGGGCATGGATGCGTCGACGATCACATCGGAGGGCACGTGAAGGTTGGTGATCCCCTTGTCCGAGTTCACCATGGCCACGGCGGGCCCGGAGGCGAAGGCCGCCTCGATGTCGCGCTCGATCACCTCGCGCCGGTCGGCGGGAAGGCCCCGGACCTTGTCGACGAGGTCGCCGAAGCCGTTGTTCACGTCGACCCCGAGTTCGGCGAAGGTGGCCGCGTGCCGGGCGAGCAGGTCCTGGAAAAACACCCGCACCACGTGTCCGAAGATGATGGGATCGGAAACTTTCATCATCGTGGCCTTGAGGTGGACGGAGAACAGCACGCCTTCCTCGCGAGCGGCCTTGATCTGGTCGGCCAGGAACTCGAGCAGCGCCGCCTTGCGCATGACGGTCGCGTCCAGGATCTCGCCCGCCCTGAGCTCTGTACTCTCCTTGAGGATACGCGTGTTTCCGTCGTGACCGGTGAACTCGATGCGCACGCGGGTCGGCGCGGGGATCACGACGGATTTCTCATTGGAGAAGAAGTCGTCGCGGCCCATCGTGGTGACGCGCGTCTTCGAGTCGCGCGACCACGCGCCCATATTGTGCGGATGCTTGCGCGCGTAGTCCTTGACGGCCCTGGGCGCGCGCCGGTCGGAATTGCCCTCGCGCAGGACGGGGTTCACGGCCGAGCCCTTCACCTTGTCATAACGGGCCTTTGCCTCCTTCTCGGCCTCGGATTTCGGCGCCTCGGGATACTCCGGCAACGCGTAGCCGCGGGCCTGCAACTCGGTGATCGCCTCCTTCAGCTGCGGAACCGAGGCCGAGATGTTTGGAAGCTTGATGATGTTTGCTTCGGGCCGGTGCGTGAGCGCTCCGAGTTCACCGAGCGCATCGGGCACGCGCTGGCCGGCGGGCAGCAGGTCGGAAAACGCGGCGAGGATGCGGCCGGCAAGAGAGATGTCACGCGTCTCGACGGTGATGCCCGCATGCCTGGCAAAGGCCTGCACGATCGGCAGGAGCGAATACGTGGCGAGCGCGGGAGCTTCGTCGGTCTTGGTGTAGAAGATGGTGGGCATGGCGGCGAGAGTGGCGGGACGCAGAGGTCGTCCGGGGTCGCGAGGGTGCGGCCGGCGGAGCAGCGTGCCAGTGAAAGGTCACGCCGGCGGGCGGGGCAAAGGAAAAGCCTTCCCCGAGCGCGTCGGGGCTGCGGCCCGCACCGCTGCTAATGGCATGCGGGGTGGTGCGAGTAGCCAGGCTTTTGGCTGCGCGCGGATCCTAATCGGCGCGCCCCGCAGGATCAGCCCTCGGGGCGGGCGTTGTGGGTGTGGTCGGTGTCAGGCCGGCCACGCCCATAGCGGCCCACCACGCGCTCGCCGGTCGGAGGTGCATCCAGGGGGCCGTCGAGTCTCAAGGCATAGCCGCCATAGGTTTCCCGTGAAGCCCAGAGACGACCGACCTGATGGGAGTTGAGGCGGATGCGCTTCATCTCGGCCGGACGATCGTACATGTCGGCGAACTGCAGCTCGAGATCGACCTGCCCGCGGTGGTCCACGCGGATCGATCCGCGCATGCCGACGGCCGGATTGTCCGTCGAATCCGCCGGCATCACCAGCACGGGTTCGCCGTTCATGGCACGCACTTCCGCCGTCGTAGGCGCCCGCGCAGGCTCGGTGCGCTGCGGGGGTGCGGAAGGTGCCGGGATGTGACGGGGCCATGCATCGCTCATGCGGCGTGGGACCCGGCGCGTGAAGGCGTGTTCACCTTCCGGTGACACCTTCGGGCCGGCGCTCGATGGCCGCCTGGGAGCCGTGCCTTCTGGTGTTCGGCACGGATCATCCCGACGGCGCGCCCGCCGTCGCCGTGGGACACTCGCTGGCGGCGAGCGAACTTCGTGGTGCCCGCTCGAGCGCCGAGCGAAGGTCCTGGTCGCGGATCGGCTTGGCAAGGTAGTCGTTCATGCCCGCATCGAGGCATTTCTCGCGATCGCCCTGCAGGGCGTGGGCGGTCATGGCGATGACGTACACGCCGGCATGGCGCGGATCTGCGCGAAGGCGGCGGGTCGCTTCATAGCCATCGAGTTCGGGCATCTGGCAATCCATCAGCACGACGTCGTAGCGCGTCCGGGCAATCGCGTCCAACGCCTCAAGGCCGTTGGTGGCCACGTCCGGATGAAGCCCCAGTTTGCCCAGCTGCAGAAGGATGAGCCGGCGATTGACGACATGATCCTCGACGACCAGCACGCGCATCGCGGCCGCCGCGAGTCGCGCAGGTTGGCGCGTCGTGGCGTTGCTCGCGCTCTCGCGACCGGCCGCGGCGATGGGCAGAAGAGTGCGGACCAAGGCGGCCTCGCGTACGGGTAACGGCAGGGTGAGCGCGCCAGCCGGCAGTCGTGCGGCGCGTGGATCGCGCGGGCTGAGGGGTCGGGTGAAGACCAAGCGCGCCCCGTGCGTTGCCAGGGCGTCGATCGCAGGGTCGGAGGGATCCTCGCAGGCCGCGACAGTGTCGACGATCACAGCATCGTGCGGGCTTCCCGCGCTCGCCGCGTCATCCAGCAAGGAGGCAGCCTGACGATGCGAAGCTGCGACGCTGATGTGCAGTCCGAGTCTGCCGGCATGATGCGCGAGCACCCGCGCGAGCGTGGGTGTCGGATGGACAAGCAGGAGCCGCAGGCCACGCAGCCGCTCCAGATCGTTCCTGGGTCGGGTCGTCAACTCCGCCGGCGGTGCGGCAAGCGGCAGTGTGAACCAGAATGTTGATCCGCGACCCTCCTCGCTGCGCAATCCGATGGTCCCGCCCATCAGGTCGACAAGGTGGCGCGTGATTGCGAGACCGAGTCCGGTGCCGCCGAACCGGCGGGTGGTGGAGTCGTCGGCCTGCTGGAAGGGCTGAAAGAGACCTGCCTGCGCCGACGCGGGGATGCCGATTCCCGTGTCACTCACCTCGAAGCGGAGGTGGAGCGGGCCGCCCGGCTGAGGCGGGTTCGTGGATGCCACGTGCACAATCACTTCGCCCCGCTCGGTGAACTTCACGGCGTTGCCCACGAGGTTGATGAGCACCTGCCGGATTCGCACCGCGTCGCCGCGAACGATTTCGGGGACATCATGCTCGATGATGGTGGCGAACTCCACGGGCTTGTCGTCGATCCGCAGCGCAAGGAGTTCAACCAGTTCCTCGATCATCGCGCGCAGGCCGAAGTCCGTGTGTTCGATCGTGAGTTTGCCCGCCTCGATTTTCGAGAAGTCGAGGATGTCGTTCAGGACGAACAGGAGGCTCTCCGCGCTGTTGCGGATCGTCGTGGCAAACTCGTGCTGTTCGGCGTCGAGCGGGGTCTCGAGCAGCAGGTCGCTCATGCCGATCACGCCGTTCATCGGCGTGCGAATCTCGTGCGACATGTTCGCAAGGAACCGGCCCTTGGCCTCCGCGGCCTGCTCGGCGGCCTGGATGGACGAGCGCAGTTGCGCATTCGCGTCGTTGAGTTCGCCCGTCCGTGCCAGCACCAGGCGCTCGAGCTGCGCGGTGCGCCGGGAGGTCCGCCGCAGCAGCCACCGGTTGACCAGGAGGAAGGCAAGCCCGGCTGCCGCTGCGTATCCACAGTACGCCGACATGGTCCGGTACCAGGGGCTTGCGATGGAGAAGAGCGTGACCGCTTCGGCGCCGGTGGCCCCCGTGGAGTCGATCAGCCGGGCGTGGAGCGCATAGCGTCCCTCGCGCAGCCGGGTGACGGCGAAGACCGGACTGGATTGGGGCGTGGACCAATGGTCGGAATAACCCTCGAGCCGGAACTGGAACTGCGGCTTCGCGAGGCTGGCGTAGGATCCGCTGAAGTAGTAAAAACTCAGGCTGTTGCTCGCATAGGGAATCCCGTCGAGTGCACGCGTCTCTCCACCCCGCATGGCCGACTGGAGATCCTTGTTGCGACGGCCGTCGACGACGCGTGCGAGGACCGGCCGCGGTGCCGCGGCGCGACGCGTCGGCGGGGTGGTGTCGACCCGCATCAGCGTGTGCATGGTGCGAAGCCAGACCTCACCGTCGCCGAGCACCTCGACGATCGGGTAGGTGTCGCGGACCATGGAGTAGGTCTCGACATCGGTCCGGTAGCCGCCGGCCTCCGGAATGAAGCGGAACACACCCTGCGCAAAGGCGGACCAGATGTTTCCGGCAGGGTCATCAATGGGGCGCAGCACCAGGTGCGGGGCGGCCTCGAAGAGCTGGCGCAGCGCCGGTGCGTCGATGAACCTACCCACGGCCTCGTCGTAGAACAACCGCTCGTGCGCACCGCCGGTCAGCACGATCACGGAACCCACCTTGCCAAGGTTCACCCATACCGGATCCGGCCACGGAAATGTATCCAGGATTTCAGTGTGCAGCCGCCCGTCCTGCCAGGTGATGTGGCCGACGCGGTTGATCCCGAGTTCGACCCACACCGAGCGCGGCCCCGCCGACAGCGCGACCGAGGGAAAACCGAGGCCCGGCAGTCGTTCGCAGGACTCGGTCCACCCCGCGTCAGTCCAGCGCACGACCGCCATCCCGGTTTCGCCAAGCACGAGATAACGGTGCGTGCCCGGGTCGAACGAGAGGATCCGGTGCACGCTCAGTCCGGAAAGGACGGGCTCGACCGAGCCGTCCTCGCGCCGGAAATACGCGCCGCGCGCGTTGCCCATGAGAAGACCGTGCGGCGTCGAAGCAACCGCCCAGATGCCGTCGTCGACGGGAATCGGCAGCGGTTGAAACTGCGAGCTACGACCGCGTCCCTGCTCGCCCGCGGCGGAGATGTTGCCCTCGGAGACGACCAGCACCTGCCCGCGGTGCCGGACGAGCTGCGGCCAGCGCAGGTTCAGCCCGACGCGGTGGTCGAATACGGATATCGGCGCATCGAGGAGCAATTTCGCGATGCCATCGGCCGACGAGATCCAGAGTACGCCCGCGTCCGTGAGGCACATGTCGCGAATGCCGGCGAAACGCGTACCATCGAGCGCGAGCACCAGCCGCCCGGCGCTGTCGAGGATGCGCAGCCCGCGGCCCCTCACCGCGACGGCGATTCGGTCCTCGCTCAGGCGCCGCATGACGGACACGCCGCACGCGACCTCGTCGTCGATGTCGGTGTGCAGGCGGGTGAATGTGGCGCCGTCGAAGAGCGCGAAGTGGCGCGCGTAGGTCATGGCGAGCACATGCGTCTCGTCCCAGGCGGTGGCGGCCTCGATCGTGTTCTCGCGCGTCGCGACCGGGTGGATCGGAGTCACCGTCTCGCCCGCAGGATCGATGCTGCTCACGCCGTGCGCGTAGGATGCGACGTAGGCCTGATCGCGGAGGCCGAAGACCGCAGTGGCCAGCGGCACGGCGGCGAGAAACTGCCTTCGCGAACGCGGGTCGTAGTGGACGATTCCGGCGCTGCTGCCGAAGATGACGTTGTCGCCTGCGAATGCGATCTGCTCGAACTTGGCGTTTGAGATCCATTCCGGGCACTGGGCGGGGCGCAACGATTGTGGCGAGACGGTGCCGTGCGACGTGAACTCGAGGATGCTCCAGCTGCCCGTGGCGCCGCAGTAGGTCACGCCGTCGGGGCTGGTCGCCACCTGCGCGAAGCTGTTGATCGGATTCGATCGTTCCACGACATCGATCCAGTCGTTCCCATCGAACACCCTGAACACGCCGTCCTGCAGGGCGGTGAGCCTGCCGAGGGGGTCGCGCGCGAGTCGCAGGCCCGGCGAGACGTTCCCGATCTCCTCGAAGGAGTATGTCCGCATGAGCGGGAGGCCCGTGGGTGCGCCGACCGGATCCAGGGATGCCTCGGATCCGGGCAGACGGAGTCCTGCCGCGACACAGAGCGCCAGGACCGCGGAAGTGCGTGCCACCGCGGCGTGGAGGGGAATGCCGGCGGGTGCGCTGGAGTCAACACGTGAGGAAACCACGTTGGTTTCCCCCATCGGCGCGCCGCCGGGTCAGGTTAGTCAAGCCGTTGGCGTCAACGACATGAGCCGCTGCTCGGCCGGGGTTTTACGTCGCGTTGACGCAGGCGTCGGATCCAACCCCGGCGTCCGCACCGGCGCTACTCGATGCGGATCGCGGTGCGGGATCGCAGGTCGGCCGACGAGGCTCCGGCTGCGATCTCCCAGTCGCCCGGAGGAATCCCGTGCGGGTCGCCGGCGGACCAGCGCCGCAGCGCCGCCGCCGGGATGTCGATCGTGACGGTCACCGCCTGGCCGGGCGCCAGCTCGGCGCGGGCGAAGCCACAGAGCGACTGCAGGGCGCGGGCGCCGGAGTCGGACGGTTCGCGGGCGTAGAGCTGGACCACCTCGGTTCCCGGTCGGGTGCCCGTATTCGTGATAACGATACGGGCACGGAGCAGCGTGGCGCCGGGGGCGTCGGCATCGTCCGGCTCCATGCGCTCCAGTGCGAGCGGGCCATAGGAGAACGTGGTGTAGCTCAGACCGTGGCCGAAGGCATAGAGGGGCCGGCCGCGGAAGTAACGGTAGGTCCTCCCGTCCATGCGGTAGTCCTCGAATCCGGGCAGGTCCGTGGTCGAGCGGTAGAATGTGACGGGAAGGCGGCCGGACGGGTTGACGCGGCCGAGGAGGAGGTCCGCCACCGCGGTGCCGCCGGCCTGGCCGGGATACCAGGCCTGCAGGATCGCCGGCACATGGTCATCGGCCCAGGGAAACGCGATCGCGCTGCCGGACATCGAGACGAACACCACGGGCTTGCCGAGGGCGTGGAGTTCCTTGAGCAGCCGTTCCTGGATCTCCGGCAGCTCGATGCGCGTGCGGTCGCCGCCGGCGAAACCCTCGTAATCGACGGGCATCTCCTCGCCCTCGAGCTCGGGCGAGATGCCGCCCACGAACACGACGACGTCGGCGCGGCGTGCGGCCGCGACGGCGTCCGCAAAGCCCGCGTCCGCCGGCGGACCCGACCAGCGGAAGGCCAGCCGCGTGGGTCCATCCGTATGTTTATACTCGATACGAACCGGCAGGGCCTCGCCGGGCGCAAGCGTCCTGCGAAAGGTGCGGCTGGCATCGCCGGTCGAATCCCAGGCGTCGATCACGAGTTCGCCGTCGGCGAACAGGCGGAACGGGCCGTGGCCGGCGAGTTCGAAGGTGTAGTCGCCGGCGAAGCGCGCCGTGATGTCACCCTCCCATCTCGTGGAGAACGTGCCCTGGCCCCAGGCCTGTCCCGTCCAGTCAAAGGCGATCGGGCCCATGTGGTCGGTGAAGGACGGCTCGCCGGAGAAATCCTCGTTGCGGTAGATCCGGCCGAGCAGGCCTCCGGCGGAGCCGTGGCGCATGGCCGATCTCGGGATCGGTGAGAAACCCTCCGGGGCGGCCACGTAGTCGCAGCCGGGCGCGGTGATCACGCGCACCCCGGGTTCGAGCGCCGCGCGCAGGCCGGCGAGGATCGTCACCGGCGCGGTCGGCGTGCCGTTGTAATTGCCCAGGAGGGCGGAGACGGAGTCCGCGTTCGGCCCGATCACCGCCACGGTCGCGAGCTTCCGGGCGTCGAGCGGGAGGAGGCCGTCGTTGCGCAGGAGGACGACGGACTCGTGGGCGGCGCGCAGCGCCAGCGCGGCGTGTTCGGGCGAGTTGTTTCGTGAATACGGGATGGACGCGAACGGGACCGCCTCCTCGGGATCGAAGAATCCGAGCCGGAACATCGTGCGCAGCAGCCGGTGAAGCTGGTGATCGAGCACCTCCTCGGTGATCAGCCCACTCGCGACAGCGAGCGCGAGCTCGGTCGGCTCGTCGCCGCAGCGCAGGCACAGGCCGGCGTTCACCGAGAGCGCCTCCGCCTCCTGCATGTTCGCCGCGCGTTTGTAGGAGGTGAAGAGATCGTTGATCGACCAGCAATCCGAGACGACGTGCCCGTCGAAGTCCCAGCGATTGTAGAGCAGGTCGTAGAGCCGGCTGTTGATCGAGCAGGGCTCGCCGTCGATCGCATTGTAGGCCATCATGACCGATTCCACCTGCGCCTCGCGCACGAGCGCCTCGAAGGCGGGAAGGTAGGTGTCATGGAGGTCGGGTTCCCCCGGCACGGCGTCGAAATCGTGGCGCTTCGGCTCGGGACCGCTGTGCACCGCGAAGTGTTTGGCGCAGGCGGCGGCGAGGAGGCGGTCGCGATCGTCGCCCTGGAGGCCGCGAACGAAGGCCACGCCCGTCCGCGCCGTGAGGAAGGGATCCTCGCCGTAGGTCTCCTGGCCGCGGCCCCAGCGCGGATCGCGGAAGATATTGATGTTGGGCGACCAGAACGTGAGTCCGGTGTAGCGGCGGCCGGCAGTGCCGGTCCGTTTCGCCTCGTGGTGTTTGGCGCGTCCCTCGATGCCGATGGCATGTGCGAGTTCCCGCATGAACGGCTCGTCCCACATCGCGGCCAGGGCGATCGCCTGTGGATACACCGTGGCCTCGCCGGCGCGCGCGACGCCATGGAGCGCCTCGTTCCACCAATCATACTTGGGGATGCCCAGGCGCTCGACGCCGGGCGACGTGCTGACGAGCAGGCTCGCCTTTTCCTCCAGCGTGAGGCGGGCGATCAAGTCGCGCACCCGTTCTTCCAGCGGCACGGCCGGATCCCGGTAGGCCGGCCGTTCCTCCTCGGCGCGCAGGGCGAGGGCGAACACGGCAAGCGCGCCGAAAAATGTGACCTGGCGCCAGACCGACGAGACGAGGGATCGGGGAAACATCCGGGCACGATGAAAGATCCGGCCCGGAACGCCAACGCAAGAGCACGCGTTTAAGGTCTAACGATTCGACAGCGCGGGGGTTTCCCGTGACCCGCTGCCGGGACGCACCTCAGGCGGCGCGGCGCGCGGCCCGATACAATCCGGCGATGGCGAACGCAAAGATCCCCACGCCGAGGATGATGCCCGGGACTTCGAAGGGGTCGCCGACCAGCGCGAGGGGCATATCGCGGCCCGAGCCGGCGACGATTCCCGCGAAGGTCACGCCGAACAGGCTCTCGCCGACGATCAGGCCAGTCGCCCCCAACACGCCCATGCGCCGGGCAAGCTCCGCATCGGCGCGCCGGGCTGCCCAGCGGTCGTAGAGATGGCCAAGGACAGCGCCGATCGGGATGAGAAGCGTCAGCGCCATCGGCAGGTAGACGCCCATGCCCACGCACAGCGGCGGCAGGCGCATCCGGCCGGTCTTGCGCAGGGCCTCGTCCAGCGCGATCGTGCCGACGCCGAGCAGCGCGCCGAAGCCGATCAGGTTCCAGTTGATCCCACCGCCAAGCACACCTTTGGCCAGGGCTGAGATCAGTGCGGCCTGGGGTGCGGCGAGCGCATTGGCGCCCGCATCGGGCGCGCCCGCGAAGCCGAAGGCGCGGTTGAGAAGGTCGAGCACCGGCGGGATCACGAGCGAACCGAAGATCACGCCGTAGACCAGCGCCAGCTGCTGGCGCCACGGGGTGGCACCGACGATCTGCCCGGTCTTCAGGTCCTGGAGGTTGTCGTTCGAGATCGTCGCGATCGAGAACACGATCGCCGTGGTGAACAACGCGTAGGCGACCAGAGCCTGCGTCTTTGCGGGATCGCCGCCGTGGCCGTAGACGAGCACGAGCAGCAGCGCGGCGCCGAGCACGGCGAGGATGCCGACACCCGAGACCGGACTGTTCGACGCACCGATCAGGCCGGCCATGTACCCGCAGACCGCGGCGATGATCACGCCGATGACGAGCACGTACACCAGCGTGCCGGCGATGACCGGTCCGATCCCATCGGCTATGGGCGTGCCGCTGCTGAACCACCAGAGCAGGCCGGCGATGGGCGGGAGCAGCGCGAGGATCGTACCGCCGACAATGCCAATCGGCAGGTCACGCTCGACCAGCGGCAGTTCGCTGCCAGTCTGCCGCGCCCTCGATGCTGCCATGGCCGCGCGGATACCGCGCACGATCGGCCCGATGATCCGGAGCAGGCTCCACAGTGCGGCCACGCCGATCGTGCCGGCCCCGATGAAACGCACCTCGCTGCGGAACGTGGCATCAACGACGCCGGCCACGTCGTCGCCCACGCCATGCATCGCGGTGAGGATCGGGACCAGGCCTCCCCACGCCAGGATCATGCCGACGAGCATGGCAGCACCGACGGAGATACCGACGAGGTGGCCGACGCCGATCAGCGCGAGCGAGAGACTCGTCGAGGCGGCGGTGGCGCCGGGGCCGACGCGAAAGGCCACCGTCAGTTCGCCCGCCACCAGCCGCATCGCCGCGAGCAGGGCGTAACCGGCCGAGGTGACCGATCCCACGATGATCATGCGCAGACCGCGGGCGTTTTCCTCGCGCCCTGCCGCCGTGCCGAAGCCGACCTTCAGCACCTCGCCTGCGGCCACGCCTTCAGGGTAGGGCAGGTCCGAGCCGGTCACCAGAGCCCGGCGCATCGGCACCGAGAACATCACGCCTAGCGTGCCGCCGATCGCGCAGACTGCCACGGTCGTCCAGTAGGGGAAATCCTGCCACCAGCCGATCATCACGAGGCCGGGCAGGACGAAAATGATGGCGGCAAGTGTGCCTGCGGCGGAGGCGATCGTCTGGACGATGTTGTTCTCGAGGATGTTTGAGTTTCCGGCTAGGCGAAGCAGCGCCATGGAGATCACGGCCGCCGGGATCGAGGTGGCGAAAGTGATGCCGACCTTCAGGCCCAGGTAAACATTGGCGGCGGTGAACAGGAGTGTGATGACGCCGCCGAGGATGACGCCCCGGACCGTGAGTTCGCGCAGCCCCTGCTCGTTTCGCATGGCACATGCTGGGGTGCGCCGCTCCATGCATCAAGCCGAGGATGGCGCAGCCGCATGCGCGGAGCACGGGACGACGTGCTGCCTCGAGAGCATGGAATGGTTTGCTCGGATGCACGGTCCGGCAGCGTCAGCATCCGGCCGCTGCGCTCCCCGCGCACCTGGCGCCCGGCACGCGCTCCCCGCACCGGGGAATGACGGATGCTGAGAGACTCGGAGCCATCCGGCGGAGCCCCTCTGATAGAAGCCGCCCGCCGCCCAAAGCGGTGGACGAAACCGCGGTGGCGCCTACGCTGACCACCGATGAAATCGTTTCTGTTGGGTCTTGCCCTGCTCACGTGTTCGTTCGCCGGCGCGGCTGACGAACTGCCACTTCCGCGCAAGGACGGTTTTCACCTCGGCCCGTGGGAACAGGATATTGGATACACCCAGGCCGTCCGGGTCGGCACCACGCTTTACGTCTCGGGCTCGGTGGGCGGGGGCGACATGGCGACCGCGATCGCGCAGGCCTACGACGCGATCCAGCGCACCCTGGCCGCGCACCGGCTCGGATTCGGGCATGTGGTGAAGGAAAACGTCTTCACCACCGACATCGAGGCGCTGAAGGCGAACAAGGGTGTTCGCAACGCCTACTACGGCACGGACTTTCCCGCGGCAAGCTGGGTGCAGGTGCAGCGTCTGTTCGAGCCGGAGTTTGTGATCGAGGTCGAGGTGATCGCAGTCTTTCCCGAGGGTGCGGAAGCCGACGACGGACCGAAGTGACCGGCAGCGCACGGCACGCCAGGAGCGTGCGCTGCGCGCCTGTCGGGTTCAGGGAGGGCTCTCGGTCAATCGCCCGCCAGATCCCGGACCAGTTCGAAGCTGCGCTTCGGGTTGATCCGGTTGATGCGGCCATCATCACTGCGCTCGGCGGCCTTGGTGATCAGCTCCACAAGCTGTGCGACGGTGAGGTCCGGCCTCACCGCCAGCAGTTTGCCCGCGAGGTTGGCGACATTGGGTGCGGCCATCGACGTACCGGAGTACTTCATCACCTCGCCGCCGGGGACCTTGCTGGGCACCTCGAAACCGTTCGCATGGACATCGACATTGGCCCCGAAGGTTGAGAAGGCCGTCTCTTCGCCGGCCTGATCGACCGCGCCGACGGTGAGGATGTTGGGCAGGTCGATGCCGGAGGGAATCATGTCCGAAAAGGCGGCATCGTTGTCGCTGTTGCCGGCGGCGACGACAAAGAGGATTTCGGGCGCCCCGCGCATCGCCTCGGTCAGCGCGTCCTTGCCGATGGCAAAGATCTCGCGGGCCCGAGCCTGGCGCTCCTCGGGCGATCCGCCGGCTCCGTTGGCTTCGAACGCATGCTCGATGTCCTTGGGCGAGCCGCCCCAGCTCATGTTGACCACGCGGGCCCCGTGTTCGCGGAAGTAGGCGACGGTGCGTCGTGTCGCCTCCGCATCCTTGCGCGCCTGCTCGAGGGTCGGCACCTCCGGGATCAGGCGATGGTCGAATGTGATGCGCGCCATGATCAGGCGGGCCGCCGGGTTGCCTTCCACGGCGATCCCCGCGACGTGCGTGCCGTGCGTGTAGTTGCCGAACAAGCTCAGCTGCTCGAGGAAGGGCTTCACATCGTCGGCTTTCAGCTGCGCCATCTTCGCCCGCAACTCTCCCGCTTCGGGACTGTCGATGTTTGCCTGGAGATCGAGAAGACCTTTCGTGAGCCTGGACATCGCCGGATAGGCGGCCTGCTGCTCGCCCGTGAGTGGAATCAACAGCGACGGGTCTGGGTTGGCATGAAGATCGAAGGCGATGCCATGCACGTCGTCGACGAACCCGTTGCCGTCATTGTCACGTCCGTCGGCGCGCTCATTGGGGTTGGTCCACAGGTGGTCGGCATAGGCCTTCGCGTCGAGACCGCTGTCCCAGACGCCCACGAGCACCGGGTGTAGATCGGAGGACGGTTCCAAGGTGACCTGCCGCGCCGCCCAGATATCCGTTTTTTCCGTGGCGTGAACCGACAGGTAGGTGCCGAGCGCGGCTGCGCGCTCGGCCTTGAGCGGGATGAGCACCGCGTAGGCGAGGCGTTGGTTGATGAGGCTCTGCGCCACGTCCCCACTGATCGTGCCGGTCTTGTCGAGGCCGGGCTGCACCTGGCTCTCGATGCCGCCGAGCAGGAGCGCCTGGCTGACGATCTCTGCGCTGGCCTTCGCCTTTTTGAGATTGTCCGCGACGATCTCAAAGGGGAGCGCATTGATCCGTTCGGCATAGGCGCGCGCGAACGCGGCGCGAAACGCCTCCTCCGGCTCAGCCTGCATTCGGCGTGCGGCGATGACGCTCTCGAGCAGCACGCCGGCGGTGAGTTTGTTGGCGGGCTTGGCCTCGAGTTCCCGGATCCGCGCGAGTTTTTCCAGGGCTGCATCGTGTTCGCCGGCCAGGAAATCCATGCTCATGAGCGTGGAGAGAACGCCCTGCAGCGTCGTGCGATCCTCGATATCGTAGCGATCGAGCAGCCCTTCGAGGTCGGCCCGCACGCGCGCGGCGAGTTCGGCGTAAACCTTGTCGTCGGTCAGGACGTCGGTGGCCTTGCCAGTGAGTGGATACTCAAACCGTGGCAACTGGTCCTGCGAGGTGATCTTCGGCTTTTCGGCGGCCGGGAGACCCAGACCCATGTTCAACGCCGCGACGACGGCACCAACCCAGCGGAGGAGGGAATGCATGATCGGGAACGTGCACGATTGCGCACGACACTCAATCCCACTTCGACGCCGGGGCGTTGGTCGGCGCGGCTCCCGTCGCATGACGGTCCAGGTTCCCGGGAAGTGGGCTCACGATGCTCGGCCGGAAGAAACCGGGTCCGGCGCACATCGGCGATGCGCCTGCTCACACTGTGAGCAACGATGACGGAGCCTCGGCACCCCGCGGATTCGCGGCAAGCGTGTCGGGCGTGAACTCACTGATCAGGAAGACAGCCGCTCTCGCCGCGCTCTTTGCGCTGGGAGCCACCTCATTGATCGCGGACGAGATTCGTCCCGCTGCTGCCGCGCTCGCGCCCGCGCAAGGAGCGTCGTGCCCGGCACCCGACATACGTCAGGGCGGTGGGTCGCTCGATGC
Organism: Verrucomicrobiota bacterium; assembly: GCA_023399155.1. Lineage (GTDB taxonomy): Bacteria > Verrucomicrobiota > Verrucomicrobiia > Opitutales > Opitutaceae > JAEWQP01. The sequence continues at coordinate 220,608 of JAEWQP010000002.1, forward strand.
AGCGGAATTCGCGAAATACCAGAATCTCGCCGACGCCTCCGCCGACCTCGCGGCGGTGCGGTCGGCGGGTGCGTCGGACACCACGGTGGCGGTGATCCTCGTCGCGATCGTTGTCGTCGGCGTCATGGTATCTGTCGCCGTGCACAACGCCTCGGACCTCGACCTCGATATCGACGTTTGAAACCCGGCGGCCCCGCGCCGGTGGCGTCGTGTGTCACACCGCCGGCGCCGGGGCGCGATCCGCCCGTGCGCGTGATGAAGCCATTTCGAGCCTGCTGTAGCGATCGGAGACCTACGGATCACCCGCGCCGCTGGTCGTGCCGGAGCCGGATCCGGCGCGACCCAAGTGATACCACCGGGGCCCGTCCGCGACTCCGCTCCTTGATGAGCGGCCCAATCGGGCAGAGTCGAAGAGTCGTTCGCCACGCGACGGCCGTGGCGCTCGCGATTCTTTGCGCAGGGTGCGCGTCCGTATCCAGTTTTAGGGGACTGCCACTCGGCGACGACGGCACGTACCTGCGCGGGCTTCCACCGCTCACGCAGGATGGCCACTATGCGTGCGGCGCGACGTGCGTCGCAGCCGTCGCGGCCAGCCTGGATGTTTCACCCGCGAAGTTCCGGGAGACGCACCCGGCGTTGCCCGGTGATCTCACGGCGCAGCAGCTGACGGCCCTCGTGGAACCGCTCGGATTGCAAGCCTTTGCCTATGCGGGATCGATCGACGACCTCGCGCAGAACCTGCGCAGGGGACGCTTTCTCATCGTGATGATTCCGAGGCCCCTGCCGCCGAGGGGCGGACTCGTGACGGAGGTCCTGCTGTCGACGTGGAACGCCGTCGGACCCCGGCCCGCGCACTGGATCGTTGTCGTGGGCATGACGGCGCGGGGCGATATCATCGTCCACGATCCCGCGTCGGGGCCGCTGACGCTCCGGGCGGCCTCCTTCGAGTCGTGGTGGGCGCGGTGCGATCATCTCAGCGTGCTGATCGTGCCCCGAGCTCCGGGGCCCGCCGCCGACGATCGGCGCGCCCGCGGACCGGTGTCGCATGAAGATGCCTTGCCCGCGAAGGCCGACGCGTTTACTGGAACGACTTGACCAAACCCCGCGTCATGCGTAGCCGCCCCCTCATCGGTCACGCCCGCCCCCGCGCTCGGCGAACGAGCTGCGCGACGCCGACGCCGTGCGCCTGCGCCGTCGTGGAGCGGCGTCGCTGACCCGTGCCACGCAAACGACAGATCCCCGAACGCAAGAGCGAGGCGGCACGCCTGCGCCGGCTGCGTGAGGTGCTGGGGATGACACAGCGGCAGATGGCCCGGGAGTTCAACGTCGCCCACGGCGCCATCGCGGGCTGGGAAAGCGGCGCGCGCACGCTTCCCGGGCCGGCGGTGCGCCTGCTCGAGTTGCACGAGCAGGAACTCGGTCTCGCGGCCGGCGGACCGGGATTGCCGCGGCTCAAGACCAGTGTGACCTCGCGCAGCCTGGCGCTGTCGGGCGTCGCGGGCGGCATGTTTGCGCGTGCCGCGGCGTCGGCACTCGAGCGCATGCTCGCAGGCGAGGGTGAGGCCGACGGGATCCGGGCGCGCGCCCGTGCCGCCGTGGCCCGCAATCTCGTTCGTGCCGTGGGCGAACTCAAGGGGCTTGCGATGAAACTCGGGCAGACACTCGCCTATGCCGACTTTGCCCTGCCGGAGATCGCGCGATCCGAGCTGGCCTCGCTCTTCACCACCAGCCGGCCGATGGCGCCCTCGGTATCCGCCCAGGTCGTCCTCGAGGAGTCCGGCGAGCCGCCTGGTGCGCTCTTCGCCGAATGGGAGGCCATGCCCTTCGCCGCTGCATCCATAGGACAAGTACACCGCGCGCGGCTGCATTCCGGCGAGCCCGTGGCCGTGAAGGTCCAGTATCCTGCCATCGTCGACGCCATTGAGTCCGACCTGCAGAGCCTGGCCTTCATCGACCGCCTCAGCGCGGGGATCTTTCGCGGCCAGTCGCGCGGCGAGATCGTCGGCGAGATCCGGGAGCGCTGCCTGGAGGAGTGCGACTATCGCGTCGAACTGGCGAACATGCTCGCGTTTCAGCGCATCTGGGACGGGCGGGCGGGCGTGCGCATCCCCCGCGTGTACCCGGAATTAAGTACGCGCCGCATGCTCGTGATGGAGTACGTGGACGGCGAGGACTTCAATTCATTCGAGAAGCGCGCCTCACAGGCCGACCGGAACCGGGCGGGTACGACGATCTGCCGGCTCGCGCTCGAGTCGATCCTGCGCCACGGGATCTTCAATGCAGACCCGCATCCCGGCAATTTCCTCTTTGCCGGCGGTGACGTGGTCTTCCTCGACTTCGGCTGTGTGAAGCGCTTTCCCGCCACCATGATCGGCTTGTGGCGCGCCCTGGGGCGATCGGTCCTGGAACGACGCTTCGATGTGACCCGCCAGGTCTGGGTCGAAACGGGGAGCGTACCGGACGCCCGCCGTTATGATTTCGACTACTGCGTGCGCATGATGGTCCAGCTCTACGAGCCGTGGCTGAGCGACGAGCCGTTTCGTTTCACTCCCGAGTTCGTCGAGCGGACCTGGCGGCTCCTGGCGGTCGACAACCCCAACCGTTTCCGGTCGAACGTACCGAAGGACTGGGTGTTCACCAGCCGTCTCCAGTGGGGCGTGGCCAGCGTGCTCGCGCGGCTCGGCGCCGAGTTCGATTTCCGGGGCCTCGCGCTCGATTTGCTCTACGACCCCGGTGAGCCGCGCCCGCCGCCTTACACGCGCGAGGAGCGCGCGATGATGGGCGTCGCGCCGACACCGCCGCGCGCGGGGCAGGGGAGCGTGTAGGTCGCCGTGGCCCGGTAGCGGCGAGGGACGGGGCGCCGCCCGGGTTCGCTGCGTCCCGGGATCAGGCCGGCCCCGGACGGGCAGGGGACGCGGTATCGACCGCCACGACCTCGATGCCGAGGGCGCGATAGCTCTCGAGCGTGGCCACGGGGACAGCGGCCTCGGTCGCAAGCACGTCGATTGACCCAGTCGGGGCTACCTGGAAGGGACAGGCGCTGCCCAGCTTGTCGGCGGTGGACACCACCACGACCTTGGAGGCGTTCTCGATCACGGCGCGTTTCACGAGGCTCTCCTCATAGCTTGGATCCGTGATGCCGCCCTCCGGGTCGAGCGCGGCGATGCCGATCAAGGCGAGATCCGCGTGGATGCGCTTGCAGGTCTCGACCGATTCGACGCCGACCGTGGCCAGGCCGCGCTTGAGGATGCGGCCACCGAGCAGGATCACCTCGACGGAGGGAAGGTCGGACAGGGCGATGGCCGTCGGCAGGCTGTGCGTGACCGCGGTGAACGCGACGTCGGCGGGGACCGCGCGCGCGACGGCGAGGATCGTCGAGCCCGCATCGAAAAACACCACGTGGTCCGGCTGGATGAGCGTGGCCGCATGCCGGGCGAGCGCGGCTTTCTCGACCGGGCGCTCGCGCGAACGCGCATGAAATTCCAGCTTCGTGGTGGACCGGGGCACGGCGCCGCCATGGGTGCGCACGAGATGACCCTCGTCGGCGAGCGCGGCGAGATCGCGCCGGACCGTGTCCTCGGAGACGCCCAGATGCTGGCTCAGTTCGGCCGAGTGCACGCGGCCGCGTTCCCGTAAGAGGGCGAGGATGGCTTCATGACGTTGTAGGGCGAGCATGCGACTAAGTGCTTGATTCGCGCGGCCGTGATGCGGTTTTATGCATGAAACATGCAGAAAGTCGCAGAGTCACGCAGATTTCTCGCCGCGATCGATCTCGATGGCACGCTCCTCGACGAGACGAGCCGCGTGGCGGACGGAAATCGCGCGGCGCTGCACACTTTGGTGGACCGCGGCGCGGTCGTGGCGCTGGCGTCGGGGCGGCATCCTATCGACATGAGGAGATTCGCGGCGGGTCTTCCGATGGTCGGATGGATCGTGGGATGCCAGGGTTGCGAAGTCTCAGACGTGTCGGGCCAGAGGATCCTCGGGCGTCACGTCCTGCCCGCGGGTGTGGCGCTGCGCGCGGCAGAGGCGGGAAACCGCGCCGGGTTCGGCGTGGTCGCATACACGGCCGATGGCGAAGTGACTCCGTGGGAGCACCCGGAGATCGCGCGCTACGAGAGCGTTTCGAGGACGCGCGTCGGACGGATCCATCCGGGCCAGCTGGAGGGGGAGTCGTTCTTCAAGCTTATGTGGATCGCGGATACACCACGCATCGACGCGTTGATCGACGCTGGTGGGCCGGGCGCGGCCGCCGCCGGCGTGGATACGGTGCGCTCCCACAACTATGTCTTCGAGTTCGTGCCCCCGGGCGTGACCAAGGGCACCGGTGTCGCGGCACTCGCCCGGCATCTCGGCATCGCGCGTGAGCGCGTCATCGCCTTCGGCGACGCCGACAACGACCTCCCGCTCTTCTCGTGGGCGGGACGCTCGGTCGCGATGCCGCATGCCCGTGCGCATGTGCGCGCCAGGGCGACGTCCGTCGCGCCATCCGGATCGCCCGGAGCCGCGTTCGCGCGCGGCGTCGAGGCCTTGATCGCGGACGGCTGGGCTCCACTTTTCTCATGAATCCCACCGAAGTCCTGGGCCTGGCTGCCGCCACGCTCACCACGGGTTCCTTTCTTCCGCAGGTTGTCCGACTCTGGCGCACGCGCAACGCAGACGGCATCTCGCTCCTGACCTTCACGATCTTCGCGGCGGGCGTGGCCTCGTGGCTGGTTTACGGATGCCTCATCCACTCGGTCGCAATCATCGCCGCCAACGTGGTCACTCTGGTGCTCGCTCTCGCCGTCGTCGTGCTGGTCGCTCGGATACGCACCAGCGGGCGAGCCGCCGGCGGGGACCGCGCCGGATCCCCCTAGGGCGTGCTCTCATACCCGGCGAACCCGGTCATTCGGGCCCGTCGCTTCGGAACGGTGAGGCCGGCAGGCCCGCGGTGTTGAAGAGATTGCCATGCGCGACGTTCGCCCAGCCGTAGCGCACGGCAGCGGGCTTCGAAACGGCTGGCGATGAGACGACCACGGTGTCGCCGATGATCCGGGCTTCGCCCGCGTGAAAGGCGCCATCCGCCCCGGCCAGCGTGAACCCCTCGAGCCGGCCGCCGGGAGCGACGAGCCCGCCGGCCAGGTGGGTGAAGCGCACGACCGCCCTTCCGTCCCCGAACTCCGCACCCGCGTAAACAGGACCTGAATACGTGACGGGCTCGCCGTAGGCGAGTGCGCGGGCGGCGCGGGCGAGGCGCTCGCCGACCGGGCGCTTGTTCGCGGGATGGATGTCGTCGGCGTCGCCCGCGTCGATCGTCACGATCATGGCGGTGTTCTGCGTCTCCTGCCATGTGAGCAGCTGGGCTTCACGGATCTCCGGGGGCTGGCCGCTGAACGGTGCGATCTGCACGAAAAGGAAGGGAAACTCGCCCTGGCCCCACACGCGGCGCCAGTCCGCGATCATGGCCGGGAGGAGGCGCCGGTACTGGGCGGGGCGCGACGCGTTGCTCTCACCCTGGTAGAAGGCCGCGCCGCGGATCGCATAGGGTGCGAGGGGCGCCAGCATGGCGTTGTACAGGACGGTCGGTACGTTCGGTCCGCCGACCACGGGCGCGGACGGCGGCGGCGGCAGCCCCTCGAGCGACCGGACAAAGCGCACGCGCCACGGACCCGCGAGAGGAAGAGTCTCGCCGGCGCCGTCGGCCCGCTCAAGCCCGAGCTTGAGGCGCGGATTCCAGATGCCCCCGCCGCCCATGGTATCGAGTACGCGCAGGGTGATCTCGTTGCCCGCGGGTTTGAGCGCGGAGGCCGGCACGCGGTAGGTGCGCTGCGTGCTGTAGTAGCTGGTCGAGCCAACGTTCACGCCGTTGACCCAGGTGGTGTCGATGTCGTCGACCGCGGCGAGGTGCAGCACGAGGTCCTGCCCGGCCCAGGTTTCCGGAAGGTCAAAGGTGCGGTGATACCAGGCGATCCCGTCCCAGTTTGGGTGCCCTGCGTCCTCCCACAGACCGGGGACAGGAGTTGTTTCCCAGGCGCTCGCGTCGAGCCCGGGCGTCCACCACCGCTCGTTGGTGCCGGCGTCGTGCTCGCGATACCAATCCTCGAGCGTGGCGAGGTAGGCCTTCTGCACCGAGGCGAAGTCCTTCCTGGCACGCTGCGCCAGATCGATTGCGTCAATGATCTCCGGGAACCCAGCCAGGCCCTCGCGGCTCGTCCACGCTTCCGCCACGGTGCCGCCCCACGAGGTGTGCAGGATGCCGACGGGCACGCCGCCGCGCGCCTCCTGCAGCGCCCGGGCGAAGAAGAAGCCGACGGCCGTGAAGGTGTGCGCGGTCTCAGGGGAACACACGGTCCACCCACCTTCGGTCGCGGTCTGCGGCGCGTCTGCGGTGTGTTGAACGACATAGTACTGGCGGAGCTGGGTGAGCGTGGCCGAGGCCGCGGCCTCCTCCCAGCCGATGATCGGTTTCTGGCCGGCACGCGGACCGAGTTCGCGCTCCATATTGGACTGGCCACCGCAGATCCAGACCTCGCCCACGAGGACATCCTTCAACTCGAGACGTTCGAGCGGCCGACCTTCGCTTTCGCCTGCCACGACAGCAAATGTCCGCGATTCAGAGCTTGCCGTGAGTGGTTCGAGCACGACTCGCCAGGCGCCCTGCGCATCGGCTCGCGCCCCCTTGTTCTGACCGGCAAATGTCACGGTGAGTGTGGCGCCGGGATCGGCCCAGCCCCACACGGGCACGGGCATGCCCTGCTGAAGCACCATGTGGTCCCCAAAAGGGCTGCCGAGCTTGAGTGCGGCCTGACACGGGATCGCGGCGGAGGCGATGAGGAGGACGATGAAACGAAGAAGGCTGCGGAGTGACATGGTGAAGGCATCCATTGTCGCGAGAGTGTGTCCCGCGTCGAGCGTGAGACGCACCGCGCGCGGACCGAGGTGGTGGCCCGCTGAGCGGGGGCCCGGGGCCCCGCTCGCCATGGACGATGACGCGATTTGCCGGGTCAGCTCGCGGGCGGCGGGACAGGCGGCGTGCGCACGAGGCGCAGCCCGAAGACGCGCGCTGTGCGAGTATCGCTCGCGGCCATGAACTTGATGGTCAGCGTGCCATCCGCCGCGGCTGAAAGAACGTCAGGGGGAAGCGGATACGCGACATCGATGAATCGGTCGCGCTGTCCGCCGCCGAGCTGCACCGTTGCCACGGGACGGTCGTCGGCCAGGATGGTGAAACTTCGTCCGCTCTCGTCCCCATAGTACGTGACGAGAAGCTGCATGGAGCTGCCCGGTTCCGCCTTCATCGTGTAACTGAACCATCCTCCGGCGTCGCGCCACTGGCGGCCGTGCATCGCGCCGCTGGTCGAGTCCTCGAACGCGAGCTGGTGACCCACCTCGGACTGCTGCTCGCCGGGCGCCACGAAATCGACCGTGCGCGCCTCCAGGTCGAGCCGGGTCTGCTCCGCCGCCTTCAGGGCGGCGGTCACCTCGCCGTACCGGTCGGGCGTGACGGCGCGCCAGTAGAGCATGTAGCGGGCGTCGTGCAGGCGAAACAGCGGCATCAGTTCGAGTGTGCGGAACGACTCGGGCCGGATCAGCGTGGACGCGGTAAAGGTCAGGGGTTTCCCTGTTACCGGGCGGATGTGCCCGGCCAGTGTATCCGGATCGCCCACAAGCATCGGTGCCTCGTCGAGCGGGAGGTAGGGGCCGGGCGAGACGTGACCCATGCGGCTGGAGTCTGCAAGGAGGCCGTCGAGCTGCTCCGTGCCGGTGGGGGCCGCCAGCACGATCGGTCCGTGCAGCGCGGCAACGTAGTCGGATCCGTCGGGCAGGCGCTCGAGCGTTGTTCGCATCGGAAGGTCCAACTCAACCTCGTCGCCGTCGCGCCACTCACGCGCGAGGCTGACGTAGCTTGAGGGGCTCGACGTGATCGCCTGCGCCTTGCCGTTGACGCGAATCGCGAGCTCACCCTTGGCGACCCAGGCCGGGTGGCGCAGGTGCAGGGCGAATCGCTGGGGTTTGGTCGTGCGGATCCTGAGCCGCGTGCCCGCCGCGTCGGGAAACTGCGTCTCCTGCCGGATCCGCACCCCGCGTGCAGTCCAGGCGACCTCGGAGGCGATGAAGAGATTCACCCACACCGCATCGTCGTTGTGCGCATAGATGAAGGCGCCGTACTTGCCGTGGTTCTCCATGCCCGTGCCGACGCAGCACCAGAAACATTCCTCGGGCTGCGAATAGACCCGGTAATGCCGCGGCCGGATGGGCGTGAAATAGACGAAGCCGCCGTGTCCGGGATGCTGCGAGGCGAGGATGTGGTTGAACAGCGCCCGCTCGTAGTAGTCGGCGTAGCGCGCGGCGGGCTCGCTGCGGAAGAGGACCTCCGAGAGCCGCAGCATGTTGTAGGTGTTGCAGGTCTCGGGACCTTCGCGCGATTCCAGGACCGGGCCGAAGTTGTCCGGGTCATTGAAGTGTTCGCGCTCGCTGTTCCCTCCGAAGGCGAGGCTGCGGTTCTCGACGACGGTGTCCCAGAAGAACCGCGCGGCCTCGCGCCAGGAGGCGTCGCCGCCGAGCTCGGCGATGCGTGCAAAGCCCACGATCTTCGGGATCTGCGTGTTCGCATGCAGCCCGGTGAGCTTGTCCTGATGCAACAGCAGCGGCTCGAGGATGGCACGATGCGAGAAGCGCTCCGCGAGCGCGAGGTACCTGGCATCGCCGGTGATCATGGCGATGTCGGCGAGCACTTCATTCATGCCGCCGTGTTCCGCGCGCAACATCGCCTGCATCTGCTCATCCGTGAGTCCGCGCACGAGCGCCTCGCACCACTCGGCCAGGCCGATCAACACATCGCGTGCCCCTGCATGCCCGGCCATCAGCCACGCATCGCGCAACCCGGCGAAAAGCTTGTGCTCGTTGTACCACGGCACCCAGGCGTCATTGAGCGAGAAGTTCTGAAAGTCGATTTTCCCGCCCGCCACCGCCTCCCAGAGCGTCCGCCCGCGCGGAATCCCGCCCACGTAGCCGTCGCCGTTGGCGCGCTGGCATTCGGCCAGTTCCTGCACGATGCGGTCGAGTCGTCGCCTCCACTCCATGTCGCCGGTGGCGGCCGCTTCCTGGGCGAGTGCGGTGAGGTAGTGCCCGAGGGTGTGGCCATTCAGGCCCATGCTTTCCCAGTTCGGGTAGTTCGGCGCCTTCGGCGCGAGGCCCGCGTCGGTGCGGAACGGTGCGAGCAGGCGGTCGGGATCGTGCTGCAGCAGATAGCGTCGATTCAACTCCTGGGCCCTTTCGAACGGACCCTCGAGCAGTGCGACCTCGCCCAGCGCGAAGGCGCGAACCGGCCCACGATCCCGGGGTGGTACGGCGGGCGTTGCATCGCTTTGCGCGCGCAGTGCGGACGAGGGCAGGAGGACGACGCTGAGGAGAACGAGGAGCGGGCGAGTCGCAGCCATGGCGGGATGATGGGTTGGGGGCGGGCGTTCGTCCTAACGGAAACCACGCCGAACCGCGTGCAGCAACGCAAAGCCCATCGGAATCTCCGTGACGGTTCAGTGCGCCGGTGGGCCGTCGCACGCCTCGAAAAAACGCCGCTGGCGCTCGACTCGCGGGCGGTTTCGCGCTCCATCTCGCGCACATGCCGCCGGTCCGTCTTTCCCGTCCGCCTGACCTCATTTCACGCGCGCCGCGCCTCGCTACCGAATACCACGTGTGGACCGAGGCTGTCGGACGTGTTCCAGAGGACGGCCCGGGTATGCCGGCGCTGCTCGTGTTCGACGGCGATTACTGCTTCGACGATGCGGTCCGGGCTGCTCGCCGGCTGCATGCGGAGGGCCCCCTGGACGGTCTACTCGTGGCGGGAGTCGGCTACGGCAGGCCGTTCGGCGATCGCGACAACCACCGCGGGCGCGACTACACGCCCACGGCGTCGGTCGAGGAGCCGGCGAGCGGCGGCGCCGCGGCCTTCCTTGAGCACGTCGCCGAAAAGATCATACCGGCGATCGAGGGCCGGTATCGCATCGATCGCGAACGGAGCGCGTTCGCGGGACATTCGCTGAGCGGACTCTTTGTGCTCTTCGCGCTCCTGCAGGAGCGTCCGGTGGCGCGCCGCGCGATCATCGGCGCCCCATCGATCTGGTGGGACGATCGCGCGCTGCTCAAGCAGCTCGGCGCCTTTCGCGATCGCCATGCATCGCTGCGGGCCGAGGTCTTCATCGGGGTGGGCGAGGACGAGACGCCCTCGATGCTCGGCGACCTGGAGCTCCTCGAAGCGCAGCTGCGCGCACGCCCGTTTGCGCAGCTTGCGCTGGCGATACGGCGGTTTCCCGGGCGCACCCACTATGATCTGACTCCCGATCTCTTCGCCGCCGGCGTGCGCGAACTCTTTGCCGGCCCCCGACGGCGAGGTTCCTGAGAAACCCGCTCGCTTTTCCCGCAACGCCCGGGAGATGCTCGATCCCTCTGCATCTGAACATGGCCTGGACTTACCTCGTCATCGCCGGCCTTCTCGAGATCGGCTGGGCTGTCGGCCTCAAGTACACCCACGGTTTCTCAAGGCTCTGGCCGAGCGTGGCGACGATCGCGCTCATGGTCGCGAGTTTCAGCTTTCTGGCGGCCGCACTCAAAACGATCCCGATCGGGACCGGTTACGCGGTCTGGACCGGTATCGGAGCGGCGGGTACCGCGATCCTCGGGATCGTGCTCTTCGGCGAATCGCGTGAAGTCGTGCGCATCCTGTGCATCGTGCTGATCGTGACCGGCGTCGTCGGGCTCAAACTGGCTTCCGGAGAGGCGCATTGAGGCCATGGACCGTCGTCATCGCATCGCCGAAGAGCTGGGCACCGGGTCGCGGATGCGCCTGTCGCAGCACGGCCGGGGATTATCCGGTCGACGAACACACCGCGATGCCCGTCGAATCGCCGGGTGAGAATCATCTCGCCGCAGAGTCAGCGATGAACGCCGGATCAACGCCTTCCCATCCCATGCATTGCCACCTCCCGTTGTCGTTTTCACGCTTACCGGTAACCATTCGCGTTCTCGGACTGAGCTGCCTGGCCGCATTCGTTTTCTGCGCACGCACGGACGCGCAGGATGCGGCCCCGGCCCGCCCCGCAGCGGCCGCAGCCGTTCCGCCGTGGCAGCTGAGCGCGGAGGAACGCGAGCGGCTCGCGCGCCTCACGGCCGATGACCACGCTGACATGATGCGCCAGCTCGGCATCCGCGAACTCCGGCCCGGCCGCAACGGCAACCCCGCGCCCGGGCAGCCGAATGCGGCCAACTACGACGAGTCCGCGGCCAATCCGTACCCGGAATGGCCCGACGTGCTGGTGCGAAACGACGGCGCGCCGGTCGACTCCGTGGAGGCGTGGCGGACGACGCGTCGCCCCGAGATCGTGGAGCACGTCGAGCGTGAGCTCTACGGACGGATCCCCGCCGGCGTGCCCGGGGTCGCGTGGGAGGTGGCGCAGACCGTGCGCACCACCGTGGGCGGTGCGCCCGTCGTGGCGCGCCGGATACTCGGTCGTGTCGACAACTCGGCGGCCCCGCAGATCGAGGTCACCCTCCAGGGTGCGCTCGTGCTGCCCGCGTCGGCCTCCGCCGCGAAACCTGTGCCCGTGCTGATCCTGTTCAACTGGGGCACGATGCCCGACGAGCCACCGCCGCGCTTTCCCGGCTTCCCGGAGCCGGCGGGTCCGAGTTCGGAGGAGCAGCTGATTGCGGCGGGCTGGGGTTATGTTGCGCTCAGCCCGGCGAGCATCCAGGCGGACAACGGCGCAGGGCTGACGGCGGGAATCATCGGTCTGACCAATCGCGGGCAGCGCCGCACGCCTGAGCAGTGGGGAGCGTTGCGCGCGTGGGGCTGGGGCGCCTCCCGCACGCTGGACTTCCTCGAGACACGGCCCGAGGTCGATGCGCGGCGCGTGGGCATCGAGGGCGTGTCGCGCTTTGGCAAGGCGGCGCTGGTCGCGATGGCCTTCGAGCCGCGCTTCGCGTTCGTGCTCATCGGATCCTCGGGGAAGGGCGGGGTCGCCCCCTACCGACGCAACTTCGGCGAAGCAGTCGAGAACCTCACCAGCACGTACAGCTACCACTGGATGGCGGGCAACTTCATGAAGTACGGCGCCGCCGAGGCCGCGTTTGGGAGCATGACGGCTGACGCGCTGCCCGTGGATTCGCATGCGGTTCTCGCGCTCTGCGCGCCGCGACTCACGTTCGTCAGTTATGGCATTCCCGAACAGGGTGATGCGCTCTGGCTCGACCAGCAGGGCAGTTTCATGGCCACCGTGGCCGCGGGTCCGGTGTTTCAGCTGCTTGGTGCGCGTGGTCTCGGCGTGAAGGAGGATTTCCGCACGGTCACCGTTCCACCGCCGCTGACCGACCTGCTCGAGGGCGAACTCGCCTGGCGCCAGCACACCGGCGGCCACGAGGATCGTTCGAACATGACGCACTTCATCCGTTGGGTCGAGGCCCACACCGGCCGCGCGGCAATGGCGCAGCCTCCGGGAACATGAGGTGGCGCGCGCACCGGCCGCGTCCGCAGCCCGCCGCCTGCGCTGTCGAAACCCACCCGCACCGCGCATGTCACACCTACGCATGAGCGTGAAAGCCCACCGACGTGATGCCCTGGTCCTGACGCTGCTCGTGGCTGTGGCGGGTGCGGGCGGCTGCATGGTGGTGAAACCCGTGGTGGGCGCTGGAGCTGCCGTGGCGGGGGCCGCCGTCAAGACGACGGGCGCGGCTGCGGGTGCGGTGGCCGATGCCGTCGTTCCGGACGAGAAGCCGGCGCGCGAGGACGCACCGCGGGGACGGTGATAGGCTCTGGCGCGTCGCGGTTCGGTTAGCGCCGCTGTCGGAGAGGCCTGAGCCTGCCGAAGTGGATGCGCAGAGTCCCGGCCGCGCGACGTGCGCCGGATCCCGCGGGCGCCGACTCAACCCGGCGCGCCGTCGTGCATGCACCGCGCGCAGCGGGCTCGGATCGCGGCCGCCTCCTCGACGAGCAGCGCTTTGGACCACTCGAATCGATCCTGGAGGTGCAACCCGCGCAGGTGGCGGAGTTCACAATGCGTCGGATTGCCGCCGTGGAGCGGGCATTCCACGAGCAGACCGAAGAACTCGGCGAGGGACTCCGGGTCCTGGTTCAGACGTGGTGGCATCGAACGTGTGATCGACGTCGCGGGCGGCCGGGTGAGCCGTGGCTGGAAATCCCCTTGGATCGCCGTATGGTCGACCGGGGACCTTTGCGATAAATCCCCACGGGACCCTGTGCCTTTTCCGCCAGACCGGATGGTCGGTCGCACTCGCGTCCCGGTGCAGCGAGTGCGGTTCGATGAGCGCTCGTGCGGCGGTGTTTTGCGCGACACACCTTTCCCGCCGCGGCCGCACCGGCTCAGGATTCGCCGGATGGTTTCTGCAGGACCGTGGCCAGGACGGCGGCGATCTGTTGCAGCGAGATCGGCTTGATCAGGAGTTCCGCAAATCCGAACTCCCGGACCTTCTGACGGGTCAGCGTGCCCGAGAACCCCGTCATCAGGATCACGGGCAGGTCCGATCGCACGGATCTCAACTGCCGGCCCAGTTCCGTGCCGAGCATCTGCGGCATCGTCAGATCCACCACGGCGACGGCGTAGCGCGCAGGATCGGCCGAAAAGGTCTCGAGCGCGCGGGCCGGGCTTGTCGAGGTTTCCACCGCGTAACCGACCATCTCGAGCATCCGTTTCATCACCCGAAGCAGCGGCTCCTCGTCGTCCACACAAAGAATGAGTTCGCCGCGGCCGCGCGGGAACGGGCTGCGGTCGGGCTCGGGCAATGGCTCGCCGGCCTCGTGGGCCGGGAAATACAAATCGAAACGCGTGCCGGCGCCAGGCTGGCTCTGCACGACGATGGCGCCGTCGTGGCGCTGCATGATCCCGTGCACCACCGACAGTCCGAGCCCCGTGCCCTCGCCCGGGGCCTTGGTGGTGAAGAACGGATCGAAGATGCGGCCGAGCGTCTCGGCATTCATGCCGTGGCCGGTATCGGCGACCGAAAGCCTCGCATAGAGGCCCGCCCGGAGCCCGGGATGCGCGGAGGCGAAGACCTCCGATACCTGGGCCGGTTCGAGGAGAAAATCCAGCCGGCCGGTCGTGCCCTGCATCGCATGGGCGGCGTTGGTCGCGAGGTTCATGATCACCTGGTGGACCTGCGTCGGGTCGGCGAGGACCACCGGCGTGGCGGGATTGAGTGACGCCTGAAACTCGATGGAACTCGGGATGGAGGCGCGCAGGAGCTTGCGGGCCTCGTCCACGATGTGTCGCAGCTGGATCGCCTTGCGGGTGCCCTCCTGGATGCGGCTGAACGCCAGGATCTGCCGGACGAGGTCGGTCGCACGCCTCGCCGCCGTAAGAATATCGTCGATACACTCGCGGACCGCGGGCCGGTCGGCGGTGTCCATGTGGGCGATGCTGGCGAATCCGGTGATCGCGCTGAGCACGTTGTTGAAGTCGTGGGCGATGCCGCCGGCGAGGGTGCCGATGGCCTCGAGCTTCTGGGACTGGAGGACCTGGTTCTCGAGTTTGCGCCGCTCGATGGACTGGCCGAGCTGGGCGCCCGCGCTGGCGAGCGTGGTCCTCATCTCCGCGTCGGGCTCACGCGAGTCTGTGCTGAAGAGCAGGATCACGGCCGTCGTCTCGCCCCGGTTGAGGATCGGGATGCCCATGGCGCCACGCAGGCCGAGCTTTCTCCCCTCGGCCGCACGCTGAAACAGGGGGCTGGACGTCACCTCCGGCATCCAGACGAGTTCCCCGGCCTGCAGCACCGTCCCGGGCAGACCCTCACCCGCGGCGAACTCGAGCACGCCCGTGCGCTCGGCAAACTCGGTGCCATCCAGGGCCAGCCGTGTCCAGCGGGCGGCATGGCGCAGGCGCCGCGAGACGCGGTCCGGCAGCCAGAGTTCACCGAGATCCCACCCGAGTTTTTCGCAGAGGACGCGCAGGATCGTCCGCGCCGCGGCGGCTAGGTCCGGGGCCTCTGCCAGGGCCCGCGTGGTGGCATGCAGCACTTCGGCGCGGAGTTCGGCGCGCTTGCGGTCGGTGATGTCCTGGATGGCGCCGCTGACGCGGACGACTTTTCCTCCAACCATCATCGGACGGCAGATGGTGCGCACCCATTTGTGTCGCCCGGTTGCGCTCACGAATGGAAGTTCAAGGTCATAGGGCTCGCCGCGCGCGATCGCGGCGTGGACGGCGGCCTCCAGCCGGGCCCGGGCCGCACCCGGATAGCAGCGCAGCGAGAGCTCGGCGTTGGGTTGCACGCCGGAATCCATATCATGGATACATGCGACCTCGGGTGTCCAGCGGCCCGCCCCGGTCACGAGATCGATCTCCCATCCGCCGACCTTCGCGAGGTTGCCCGTCTCCTGCAGGAGCCTGGTCTGATCCTGCAATTCGCGGTCCACGCGCCGGCGATCGGTGACGTCGATGATCACGCCGTGCCAGATCATGGCGCCGTCAGGCTCGCGCACGGGCACCGAATGCCCCTCGACCCAGAGTTCGCCTCGCTTCGGGTGCAGCACGCGAAATTCCTCGTGCCAGGGGGTCAGGTGCCGTCGCGAGTCTTCGATGGATGCCTGCAGCCGCGGGACGTCGGCAGGGTGCCACAGTGCGGTCGCCGGCGATCCGTCGACGGCCAGTTCGGCCGGCTCGATGCCGTAGATGTCGCGGATTTTCGGGCTGGCGTAGGGGAAGGTGACGCGTCCGTCCGAGCCGAGACGGAACGAGCACACGACGCCGGGCGAGGTCTCCGCGATGCGGACCAGCTTGTCGCGCTCCTCGCGCAATTGCTGTTCCGCGACGTGCCGCTCCGAGACGTCGCGCACCACGACCACGAGATAGCTGCGCTCGAGTTCGACCCAGGAGGCGATGATCTCGACGGGGAAGACGCTGCCGTCGCGTCGGCGGTGCGTTCCGTCGTAGCGCGCGGAGCCCGCCATGCGGATGCGTGCCACGGTGTCCGTCCATGTCGCCGCCGTCCAGCACGACACGATCTCAAACACCCGCATGCGTAGCACCGCCTGCCGCGAGTAGCCGGTCTGCGTGCAGAGAGCGGTATTCACATCGAGGAAACGCCCGGACTCCGGGTCGAGCACCTCGAAGGCGTCCTGCGAGGCGTCGACGAGCCGGCGGAACAGGCGCAGCGAATCCTCGGCCCGGCGGCGCTCGGTGATGTCGGCGAACGAGAGGAAGACGAGCCGCCTTCCCTCCGCGGTGTCGACGCGCGCGCCGTTGTAGCTGAGTACGCGCTCCCATCCCGTATTCAGCCGACGGATGCGCAGCTCGGTGTTGTGCAGGATCTCCCCGCGAAGGATGCGGTTGATCGGCCACTGCTCGAACGCCACCACCGCGCCGTCGAGGGTGCGCAGCTCGAAGATGCCGTGAAAATCGGGCAGGCGGCTCGCAAGCTCCTGGCGGCTCCCGAAACCGTGGATGTGGATGGCGGCCTGGTTCCAGTGGAGGAGTTCGCCGGCCTCGTCGCTCAGCACCACGCCCTCGGCCAGGTTCTCGATCACGGCATCGAGCTGATCCTGGTTTGCCCGCAGCGCCTGGACCGAATGCGTATGCACCTGGACCATGCGGTGCACGGCCAGGCTCAGGCCCGTCAGGAGCAGGCCGGCCAGCGAGATCGACCACGTGAAGTTGCGATCGAGGCGCTCCTGCAGCCCCTGCAGGCGGCGGTGGTGCTCGAGATCAAGCCGGTGGGCCTCGCGATCGAGTTCGGCAAAGCTGATACGCGCCGGCGTCTCGCGAAAGGCGCGGTCCTCCGGTGCGTTCACGAACTCGCGCAGGCGCCGCCGGAACTCGTCGGCCGCACGATCGAAGGCGGGCCCGGCGGAGTCCGTCGCCTCGGCGGCGCTGGAGGGCGGATGCGTGCTGCGCACCGCGCGCATTTCCTCGATCGCCTGGTTGAGGAGCGCCACGCCGTTCGCGCGGCTGAACGGCGCGCGGTCGTCGGAGCCGATCACCACGTGCATGAATCCGGTGGCGAGATCGATGCGTGACTGGCGAAAACGATCCACCAGTGCGACGGACCGAAGGAAGGCGGAGCGCTGGTCGAGATGGATCCACACGAGGGCGGCACAGATCCCGACGGAGAGCGCCACGGATATCCACGTCGAGTAGCGCAGACCGACGAGACTGCGGAGCTGGGGCGCCTTGGTGAATGCCGCGTTCATGGCGCGCTGTGTTCCGGCAGCTCGGTCGCGGAAAATCCAAAGCGGCTGAGGATCGCGCGGTGCTCGGAGGAACCGAGCCAGGTGGCGAGTTCGCGGTCCCACGCGTCCGCAAGCGCGCGGTCTTCGGGGCGAAACCCGAAAGCCGCCCACCCGGAACGGGCATGGCCTGGGTTTTCCGGGAGTTCCACCAACTCGAACCGATCGTCGGGCCGCTCCCGGAGCATCCAGCGCAGCGTCGGTGCGGAGAGGGCGAGGGTGTCCGCTTCGCCGGAATCCAGCGCGGCCCGTCCTGTCGCGACGTCGAGGACGCGGACGAGGCGCCCGGGCACGAAGCCGGCGTCGAGAAGCGCCGCCTCCTCGACGGATCCGTGGAGCACGGCGACGCGCAGGTCCGCGGCTGCCAAAAGATCGCGGTAGGTGCGGATCATGCGGGGATTTCCGGCGGGCACGAGCAGTCCGGAAGTGGCCTGAACGGTCGGCCTCGAGAACCGGATCTGGCCGGCGCGTTCCGGCGTGATGAACATGCCGGCAGCGATCACATCGATCGTGCCGGCCCGCAACTCGCCGATGAGGAGTTCAAACGCCGCCTGGCGCCAGGTCACGCCGCCGATGCCGAGACGGGCGGCGATCAGGCGCGCCGTCTCGGGCGCCTCGCCGGTCACCACGCCGCGTGCCGTGACGAAGGCGAAGGGCGCCTCGACGGCATAGCCGATGCGGATGCTCCCGGCTTCCTGCAGGCGCATGAGTGAATCGTCGGGGGAATCGACCAGCAGTGCGGCGATGAGCAGGACAGCCGCAGCCGTGAGGGCGAGAACGAGCGGGCGATGTCGCATGTCAGGAGACGGGGCCGACTCGGCGTGCGCCCGCGCGAATTCATTCGGGGCCGGGACGGATCCCGTCGCGCCCGCGCCGGCGGTTCGGGGCCGGTGGACGGCGGAAGATTGATCGTGCAGGTCGCGCGAGTCGAGGAAATCGCGCCGGGAAGCGACGCGTATCCGGCGTGGCCCCTACAGGCGGCGGCCCGGGTTCGCGTCGCGGCGCGTCGGTCGGGGAAAACGGCGGCAGCGCGGAATATCCCGCGCCGTGCGGCCTCTGACTCCGGGCTCCCCTCCAACCACCACAACCTCGAACGGTCCACCACACCCCCGCATGAACCTACGCAGATCCATCCGTTTCGCCGCCCTGCCCCTCGTCGCCAGCCTCATGGCCCTCACTTCCGCCTCCGCGGCCGTCGTCCGGTTCAACGTCGCACTCGACGCCGCGCAGGAAACGCCGGTGAGCACGTCGTCCGCGACGGGTACGGCCATCGTGCTCTACGACACCGAGGCCAACACGCTGGACCTCACGGTCTCGCTCGCGAACCTCGCCAACACTGTATCCAATTCGCACATCCACGAAGGGGCGCCCGGCGTGAGCGGCCCGCCCGTCGTGCCGCTGGGCGACGAGACGAACTATGCGCGCAACGGCACCACGGTGACGGGCACGCTGACCGGCCTCACCTACGGCGGCACCCCCGCCACCCTGCTCAGCGGCGGGGCCTACCTCAATTTCCACAGCGCGGAGTTCCCCTCGGGCGAGATCCGGGGCCAGCTCGTGCCCGAGCCTGTGCGGTTCTCGGCCATCCTCTCCGGCGCCCAGGAGGTGCCCGCCGCCGAGACCCAGGCGTACGGGGCCGCGCAGGCGGTCTACGATCCGGAGACGAACATGATCACGACGCTCGTGTTCGTGTACAACTTCACGAATACGCTTGCGAACTCCCACATCCACGAGGCCCCCGAGGGTGAGAACGGGTCGGTGCGGGTCGGGTTCGGCGGGGCCGCGGAATACGAGAACTCGGGCATGACCTACGCGCAGGTCTTCGCGGACAGGGCCTACGGGGGCACGCCGCTGCTGCTCCTCAACGACGGCGCCTACGTCAACGTGCATTCCGACGTGTTTCCGGGCGGCGAGATCCGGGGCCAGCTGCGCGCGGGCGACGCCGGCGCGAGGAGCCGGCTCATCAACGTGTCGGCGCGCGGCCAGGTCGGCACGGGCGACGGCGCCCTTATCGCCGGGTTTGTGATCCAGGGGATGGAACCGCTCGCGGTGCTGGCGACGGGCCGCGGGCCGGTGCTGGCCCAGCTTGGCGTGAGCGGCGTCCTGGAAAATCCGATACTGGCAGTCCACGATGCCTCCGGGCGCGTACTGGTCGTCAACGACGACTTCGGGACCGGGCTTCTCCAGGCGCAGGTCACGGGCTCCGGCTTCGCGCCGACCGAGGCGGCGGAGGCGGCGGCGTTTCTCCTCCTGCCTCCCGGCGCCTACACCTCCGTCATGGGCGGGGTGGGCGAGACGACCGGCGTCGGCCTGGTCGAGGCTTACGAGGTGGCCTGGTAGGCCGTTCGCGGGTCGCCGACGCTATGAGGACGTCAGGCGACGCCCGGCCACCGGCCGGCCGCGGTGCGCGACAACGCCTCGGCCGGCCGGCTTGGCCTTCGTTGCGACGACGTGCGAGAAGCGCCCGTGCGGCGCAGGGGACTCAGCCTAATAAAGAGCACCTGGACGCAGCGACCGCGGAGGATGGCGCCGAGGACACAGAGAATTGGCGAGGGCTCTGCCGCTTCAGGTTCTCACCTCGGGGTGAATCGGTGAAGCCGCCATCTTGGTTCTGCAACGATCGCGCGGCGAACTCCATGATCATCCTCCGCCCCCCAAGCCGAGGCTTCGGCGAAGGGGGCCTCCGTGACCTGATCTAAACGAGGGAATCAGGTTCAGGCCTGCTCGGTGCTCGCCTTCACGGGCACGACGCTCTCCACAGGCTTGCCCTTGGAGAGTGCGGGATGGAAGTGCAGTTCGCGGAGGATCGCCATGAGGCTTTCGTCCTGGAGTTCCTCGGAAGCCTTCTTGTCGCCAAATGCGCGGCTGACCCGCCCGCCCGTCGTCACTTCAACGAACACCGGGCCACCCTTGTAGTTGTCGGCGAGGTGCCGGCGCAGGGCCTCCGTGTTCTGGCCCGTGGCGAGACCGGCGGGGAGGGTCGCCTCCTTGTTCTTGGTCACGTAGTCAATCGTCGCGAACTCGTAGGCCTCGTCCTTGGACATCTCCACGCGCATGAGGGCGTGATTGGTCGGGACCTCCTCGCCGAGATTGAAGAGGTGGATGGTGCACTGCTCGATCACGAAGCCGGCGGGGAAGCCGCCCTGCTTGATGTAGACACGGCTTGGCTTTTCTCCGACGCCATCGATGGCCTTGGCATAAACCCAGTTGTACTGGGTCGCCTTCTTCGCCTCACCGGCACGAAGCTGCGCGAGCACGACGACGTAGGGCTGGGTGAGCGGCGTGGACGACGCGACGTCGAAAGAGACCTCCAGTGCGTCAAAGGCTTCTTCCGCGATATCTCCGGCTAGGCGGTTGGCATGGACCCCGGTGCTCAGGCTCTGGGAATCCGCCATGGCGGCGGCATTGGCAAAATCGGTGATGCTCGCGTTGGCTCGAACGGCATCACTATCGCCTCCCCAGGCGTATCCTTTGGCTTCCGCGACCTTGGCGTAGTCCTGATTCAGGATCGCGGTTGTCATGTGCCCCTGGGCAAGGGAGGCGACCGCATCGGCGCCCGCGGACATACTCGCGGCCGCGACGAACTTCTTGAAGGGGTCGTTGCCCGGAGTGTAGGCGCGGTCGACCTTCACCTTTTCCAGCGTGGCTGCGCGCTGCGACACCTTGAGGGTGCGCGCGACCTTCATGTTCAGCGATTTTCCGGTCGTGGGGATGCGGATTTCCTTCCCCTTGACTTTCGAGATCAGATGCGCCCCCTGCACATCGCGCACGGGCAGAAGGCGATCGCCCCGCTGCACCGCGAGGTCCACCCCCATGAAAAGCGTGTGCGTCGGCTCCACCGCCTGCGCGGGCATGTCGGCTTGGGATTGCGGGCTCGTTTCTCCGCGGGCGGCGAGACTGCCGGCGGCAAACAGCAGCGCGATGAGCGCTGCGCGGGATACGGTGGTGTACGACGGGTTCATGATTCGGAAGGGCTGGTCTCCACCAGCAGCGGCTTGATCCGCGCCAGATAGGAACGTACGAGTTCGGTGTCGTTGAGCGCGAGGGCTTCCTCGAGATGGCGGACGCTGTCGGCGTAGCGGCGGTTTCTGAGGTCGAGATTTGCGAGTTCCAGATGGGCCCGGTAGGTGGTGGCCTCGTCCTGCAGCGCCGTCTCAAAGGCGAACGCGGCACGGGCGAGATCTCCTTCTGCCACATGGGCCAGGCCGATGCCGATCCAGGCCTTCCCATGCATCGGGGCAAGCGCGAGCAACGCCTCGAGATGCCTGCGGGAATCAGCCCAGCGCTTCTCGGCTGCGGCGATGTCGGCGCGAACCTGGAGCGCGGTGATCGTCTCGCCGGTGGAGAGCTCCCGCGAAAGCGAGTCGAGCACCGCGAGCGCATCCGCGTACTTGCGCGCGGCGACGAGTGCCTGGGCGAAGGAAAGAAGCTTGCGGGTGCCGATGTTCGTATCCGGCTGGCTCACCCGGGCGTAGGTCGCGATCGCTTCCGCCACCATTTCGTGCTCCGCGTAGAGATCACCGAGAAGCGTGATCTCAGCGGCACCGGCGATCCCCGCCTGCACGGCGGTCTCGATCAGCGCGATCGCCTTCAGTTTGCGACCGTCCTTCACGAGGAGATTGGCGTAGGCCAGCCAGAACCTCGTGTCCGTCGGGCGTTCCTTGATGAGGTTGCGCACAAGCGACTCCGCGCGTCCGTATTGGCCGCCCTTGACGTAGATGCGCAGCAGGCCCTCCTTCCACGGTATGCTGGACGGCTCGCCGGCGAGCGCCTGCATGTAGGCCATTTCCGCCGACACGACGTTCCCGGTGTGTTCGAGGCAGTATCCAAGGAGGCCGAACGTCATTGGATCCTTGTCGCCCAGCACGACCGAGCGCGAGAAACAGGGGATCGCCTCGGCGTAGCGGTTGGACGTGTAGTAAAGCACGCCCAGGTTGTTCCACGCGCGCAGGAACGTCGGGAACCGCGTAACCGCACTGCGGTAGAGTTCCTCCGCCTTCGCGATGTTGCCGGCCGAGTAGTAGGTGTTGCCGAGGATGAACTCGAAGGCCGGGCTGGGCTTCTGCTTCTCGGAGGTCATGCCCTCGAGGAGACGCAGGGCAAACTTCGAATTGGTCTCCAGCATGGCCACGATCTTCTCGTAGAGCGCGTATTCCTCGGCCGTCATCTCCGGTTCGCGCTCCTTGAGAAACGCGTTGGACTCGTTGACGATTGCCGCGGTGTCGACGGTAGGCGCCGTGTGCTGGTCACCGGTGCCGCCTCGCATCTGGGATTCGCGGATGCGATCGAGTTCCGTTTCGGCCGTATCCGCCGGCTGGGCAGCGAGGTGGCCGGCGAGAACGGCTGCGATGACGAGCGTGGCGAGGGAAAGGGACGCCTTCATGTTCAATAGCCGAGGGGCGAAACATCGGCCCATTTCACGGTGACGGTTTGCTGGAGAAGGACGCGGACCTTCTTGCCGTTCTTCATCGCGGGAGTGAACGCCCAATCCCGTGAGACGGAGTCCGAGATGATCCTGTCGAAATCGCGGTTTCCGGAGGGACGCAGCAGGCGGGCACTGGAGACGCGGCCGGTGGGCTCGAGAATCAGCACGAGTGTCACGCGCAGCATATCCGCATCCTTACGTATCCAGCTGGGCACGCGCGGGTCGGTGCGGTGGAGCACGACCGGGACCCGGTCGACTTCGGTTTGCTGGTAGATGTGCCGCGTCGTCACCTGCATCTCCACCTTGGGCCTGAGCTCGGTGAACAGATTGGTGACCTCGATGCGCGCCGGTGGTGCGGTCGTTTCCGGAGGATAAAGCATCGCGAGCTCGGGCGGGACGACGGCGATCTTCACCGGGCTGTCGGAGGCCCCGATCTGAAGGTTCGCCAGTGGCGCGGTGGTTTCGGCCGCGACGCGGGCCGGCTCGATCTCGCGCGGCGGGGGGGGCGGCTCCATCGGCAACGCGAGCATGCGGAGGTCGGAGATCTCCTCCTCGGGCTCCAGCGTGGATACGTTTTCAATGCGTGCCATCCCGGCGAAGAGGACGAACGTCACGGCGGCGCCCACGACGAGGTTCGCGATCCCCGCACCGAACCGACGCAGCCGCTGCGCGTGGGGATGGCCGAGGGTGTGCGTGGCATTCATGGGGATGTCGGACGACTACTCGGTGCGGGTGGTCGCGAATTGCACGTGCTCGATGCCGGAGCGCTTGGCCTCGGCGTACACGACCGCGAAGACGCCGAGATCGGTTGCGCGATCGCCGCGGATGATGAGCGCGGGCGAGCGGCCAAATGCAGCCTGCTTCATCAACGGCGCCACCTGCTCAGCCCGGATTTCCTGACCATCGAAATAGATGCGATTGTCCGCCGAGATCGCGATGAGCAGGGCATTCTGGTCTCCGCTGAGCGAGCCAGCCACGTCGGGAGTCTGCACCTCGATGCCGGGGTCGCTCACGAACGAGCTGCTGATCATGAGAAAAATGACCAGCACCATGATGCAGTCCACCATCGGCACCATGTCGATGTGGGTGACCTCCATGCGCCGTTGGCCGCGACGTCGTCCGATCATGACAGTGTCCCGCGAACGCGGAGATGGTTTTCCAGCCGGTTGAGTTCGCGCACGTTGCGACGCATGCCGTGGTGCGCGAGGCAGACCACGAGCAGCGCGGGGATGGCGACGAGCAGACCGGATTCGGTCGCGATGAGCACTTCGGAGATGCCGCGGGCCAGGCCTTCCATCGAGCGCTGGCCACCGCGATCGACCAGGCTCGCAAACGTGGTGGACATTCCGCTGACCGTCCCGAGCAGCCCGAGTAACGGAGCTGCCGCGATCATCGACCCGAGCACGACGCGCTCACGGCGAAACAGGGACTCCACCTCCCCGCGGCGGAAGTGCACCTCCGCGATATCGAGTGCATCGCGCGACGCTTCGAGCGCGAGGATGCGGTGCGAGCGCCACAGCTCCAGCAGGAGACGAAAACAACGCGCGTAGAGCACCACCGAGAGCGTGAGGATCGCGATCATCACGGGGCCGCCGCGTTCCAGGAGTGACGTGAGCAGGCTCATGTCGCGAGAACGGAGGCCGGTGTTGCTGCGGGCGCATGCGTCGAACCCACGCGCTCGCGGCTGGATTCGGCGGCGATCACGAACTTGAGGGCAAGGCGCTCAAGCTGGGCCAGGTTCTTTTCGATGCGGTGGGCCAGGAACCCGTGCGCAATGAGCGTGGGAATCGCCACGGCCAGTCCGAGCTCGGTGGCGACGAGTACTTCGGAGATGCCGCTGGAGAGTTTGCCGGCGTTTCCGGTGCCGAAGACCGTGATGAGTGCGAACGTCTTGACCATGCCGACGACGGTGCCGAGCAGGCCCATGAGCGGTGCAGCGGTGGCGATCACCGCCAGAAGCGGAAGCCGCCGCTCGAAATGCAGCCGCTGCTCGAGCAACACGGACTCGAGGTGCTCCTCGAGCAATTCCTTCCGGTCGAGCCGGTGCTTCAGGCCGGCCGCAAACAGCTCGCGCGACGGGCCGCGGAAGGTCGCCACGATCCGCTGGGCCTCCGCGTGGTCGCCCCGCACGACCATGGCGAGGAATGTCTCGATCGTCTGCGCCTCTTCCGTCCGCATGCTCGAGACATCGCGGATCTTCTGGACGATAAGCAGCAGGGCGAACATGCCGACGGCGATGATGACATAGGCCATCACGCCGCCCTTGTCGATGTGTTCGCCGATCGTGCCGCGTGTCTGCTCGAGGCGCAGCGCCTTGCCGCCGGAGGCGTCGGCGGGAATCGTGCCGTCCTGACCGGCGAAGTAGCGCGCGGACGCGTCGGGCCGCCAGTTGTCCGCGCGGTACACGACCGGATGGGTCGATCCCTCGCGGGCACGGACGGGACCGGCCTCGCTCCCGTCGTCCGATCGGAAGAACACCTCGGGCCCCGCGAAGGCGAACTGACCGGAGACGATCTGGTTGGTATCCGCCCGGACCGCTTCGCCCGCCGCCCCGTATCCACCGAGGGACGACTCGATGCGGCCGAGCATGAGTTCGACGGCATCCAGGACCGCGCCGGGCGGCGGAGGTGTTGTCGTGTTGTCGAGTTGAGCAAGCAGGTGACGGATCGCTTCGGCGCCCGCGGCGGGCTCGCCCGGTGGAAGCCCGTCGTCGAGCGCGCTCAAGCTGTCACGCGCGATCGTCGCCCCGAACGCGGCCGCCTTGCGCGCAGCGTCGAGTTCCTGAAGAAGGCGTCGCCGCTCGTTGGCGGTCGCTTCCTGGCGAATCTGAAGGCGGCGCATCTCGGCAGTGGCAGCGAGGATGCGATCCTCGGCTGCTCGCATCCGCGCGAGGTGGGGCGCCTTCTCCTCCGCAAGGCGGGTGCGTGTGCGGTTGAGCTCTTCCGCGGCGAGCCGCTGCTGCTCCTCCAGGCGGATCGAGACCTGCGACAGCACATCGTCGAAGCGCGGTGCGGTTGCGGCACCGCTCGGCCCCGTGGAGCTTTGGCCGCGGGCCGTCGGCGTTGCTGAGGCGAGTGTCAGGACAGCCGCGAGGGCGGACACCCAAGTCGCGGGAATCCAGAATCCTGCCGGACGCGAGAGGCGAAGGCGCATGGTGATCAGGGTTGGGGCTTCGCGGCCGAGGGACGGGCCAGGCGCGCCGGCGCAGCGACGAATGTCGGATCGGCACGGTCCCGGTAGATCGCGATGAGCTCGCTTGCGGGGCGGACGAGGTCTTCCCGCGGTTCCCAGCGCCAGCCTTCCGCGGAGGGAGTCCCGTACCACGCTCGCCGGGACGCGCGATCGAGGGCGTAGCCGTGGCTCAAGCCGCAGTAGATCACCTCGTACAGGCGCGCCTCGCCCGAGGGATCGATCCGCAGCACCTCGTCGCCGCAGGTGATCATGCGGTTGAACTCGGCGCAGCGATTGAGCGCCGACACCATGAGTTGCGTGCGTTCACCTGGCGTCAGCCGCGTCCCCGCCAGGCTCGTAAAGGAGACGTCGAGCGCATCAGAGAGCCGCGGTGGAAGCGACGGACGCAAAGCCAGCAGGCGTGCGCCTAGTTCGTGCAGGCGTGTCTCGAAGCTCGCCTCCTCGGCTCGCGCCGCGGCAAGGCGCTGTTCGAGACCGTCCACCTCGTTGCGATCCTTCGCCGTCTTTTCGCGCGCCAGATCGCGGCCCTCTTCGGCCGCGATCGCGCGCTCCTCGAGTGCGGCGATGGTTGACTCAAGCAGGGCCCGCTCAGTCATCCAGCCTGACTCAAGTCGGACTGTTTCGGCGCGGAGTTCGATCCACGCGCCTGAGGTCGCCTCGACTTTGGTGAGGGGATCATCGTCGGCGGAAACGCACGGCGCGCAGGCTACGACGGCCAGGAAAAGGCGCTTGAACATACGCATGCTGGAGGCACAGCCGCGAGGTCGACCAAAGCAGGATGGGGTGAGGGCGGAAAGACTTCGGACGAGCCCGTGCGGCCGCGATTAGGGTTTGCCGGGTTGGGTCGCGGCAAGACTGCCGTAGGCCCATCTGGAGTCAAGCTGTCCGGCCGCGCTCCATCATGGGGAGGCACACCAGTCGATTCGCTCAGGAGGTCGCGGAGTTCACATTTGCTGCGATTCGTCCCGGATACAGCCCGACGGCAAATCGTTGCGCGGTGATGCAGCGCCGCCGGGCGGGCAGGCCCGCAGCAGCTTGTGAGGGGCTATCCGGAATGCCGGAAGTTCCTCGGAGCTGCTCTGCAGGAAGGACGTAGTCGGCATAGACCACGCCGCCTGGATCGCTCTGCGGGCGCGCCTACTCGGAACGCAGGGACTCGAGAGGATCCACCTGGGTGGCGCGGCGCGCGGGGACCAGGCAGGCCAGCAGCGCGACGGCGACGAGGACGGCGGATACGAGCGCGAGCGCGGCGAAGTCCAGCCCGACGAGCCGCGGCATGATCGAGCCGAGCACGCGCATGAGCGCGATCGCCCCTCCCAACCCGAGCACGAGGCCCACGCCTGTCAGCACCAGGCCGAGGCGAAGGACGAGGCGAAACACGTCCGAGGGCAGGGCGCCGAGGGCAAGCCGGATGCCGAACTCGCCCGTGCGCTGGGCCACGATGTTCGCGACCACACCGTAGATGCCGAGGGCGGCGAGCGCCAGGCCGAGGGCGGCGAAAAAGCCGAGCGTCTTCGCCGTGAGGCGCAGGTTGTGTTGCGCGCCTTCAATCTGCTGCGGGACCGTCGCGATCCAGTCGGCCGGCATCTCCGGGTCGACCTCCTCGACGGCGCGGCGGAACGGTTCGATCAATGTCTCAGGATTCTCGCTACGCACCACGAGGTGGACCCAGCCCCAGGGCTCGTGCACCAGGGGCTTGTAGACGACGAGCCGCGTGGCGGGCGGGCGCACGCTGGCGGCGCTCTCGACATCGCGGACCACGCCGATCACCTCGGCCCAGAACGGGATGCCGCTGTCCATGCTGCACAGGCGCTGACCCACGGCGCTGCGGCCGGGCCAGAGCTGGCGCGCCAGCGACTCGTTGACCACGATCACGCGTCGATCGTCGGCCTTGATGTCCTCCGGGAAGAGGCTCCCCTCCACGAGATCGATGCCCACCGTCGAAAAGTACCCGGACGTGGTCATGACGTGAAACGCGGACGGAAGATTCTCCGCCGAACCGGGGGCCTGTCCCTCGACGAGGACCTGGCGCTCGCCGTTGTAGTCGAAGATCGGCAGCGACGTGGCGATGGCCGCGCGCTCCACCCCCGGGATCGCGGCCAGCCGCGTCTCCAGTCGGCGGTAGAACGCGATGCGCGCCGCGTCATTGTCGATTCGCGCCTCGGGCACCGGAAGCGTGCCGGAAACGATGCGGTCGGCGTCCCAGCCGCTGTCGCGTTCGAGAAACTTCGCGAAGCTGCGCTGCATCACGCCCGCGCCGCCGAGCATGGCGACCGCGAGCGAGATCTCGATCACCACGAGCGCCTGGCGGAGGCGCTGGTGTCCCCTGCCGGTGGTGCTGCCGCGCGCCTGGCCCTTGAGCACGGTGTTCACGTTGGCGCGCGAGGCCATCAGGGCGGGTATCATCCCGAAGAGTACGCCCGTCAGCAGTGCCACGCCGGCCGTGACCGCCAGGACCGGGCCGTCGAGCGCGACGTCGAGCCCCGTGGTTCCCGGGAATTGAAACCGCTGCTCGATCGTGGTGTTGATCACGTGGGCCACGGCCAGGCCGAGCGCCGTGCCGCCCGCGACAAGGAGCAGGCTCTCGCCCACCTGCCGCAGCACGAGCCGCGCGCGGGAGGCGCCGAGCGCGGCGCGAATCGCGAGGTCGCGCGCCCCGGCGGTGGCGCGAGCCAGCTGCAGGTTCGCGAGGTTGGCGCATGCGATGAGGAGCACGAACGCCGAGATGCCGAGGAGCATCCATGAGGTGCGCCGGCCGGTGTCATCCACCTGCGCCTCCTGGAGGGGGAGCACGCGGTAGCGAAATCCTCCATACGTCTGGGGATGGCTGCGCGCCTGGTCGGCGACCAGCGTGGCCAGCGTCCCGGCGAGCTGCGGTGCCGATGCATCCGGCCGCAGTTTACCGATCAGCTGGAACATCCGGTAATCGCGCCAGTCCAGCTGCTCCTTCGTGTAGGCGAGGGGGCGCCAGAACTGCGTGTTTCGCCAGAGTGCCGGGTAGTCGAAACCGGGCGGCATCACGCCGATGATCTCCACCGGCACGCCGTCGAGCCGGAGCGCGCGGCCGAGCACATCGGGACGCCCGCCATAGCGGGATTGCCAGAGGTGATGGCTGATCACGATCACGCCGTTGCGGCCCGGCTGGGCCTCTTCCGCGGTGAACGGGCGGCCGAGCATCGGCTCCATGCCGAAGGTGCTGAACATGCTGGCGCTCGCGAGCATGCCGTGGAGGCGCTCGGTGGGCCGGCCCTGCTCGGAGGCGACAAACCGCGAGGCGCCCAGGACGGCAAGGGTTTCGAAGGCGCCCGCGCGTTCGCTGATCTCGCGCACCTCGATGGCCGAGAACGTGTCGACCCGTCCGGTCGGCGCGGTGCCGATGACCTGCACCAGGCGCTCGGCATCCGCGTAGGGCGCGCTGCGGAAGAGCAGCGCCTGCACGAGGCTGACCATCGACGTGTTGACGCCGATGCCGAGTGCGAGCGTGAGCAGGGCGATGCTGGTGAATCCCGGCGAGCGGGCGAGGGAGCGTAGCGCGAGGCGCAGGGCGTGCATGTCAGGGAGTATTAATCGGCACAGGGGCGCGGCGGGGAAGCAACATGGCGGCGCTGACGGCGGTCGGGCGCGGGCCCCGGCCGAGGGCTGGGATGTAAGCAAAGACTCGTTACGGCGATCGTGCGCCGGAACCGAGCGCGCCGCGGAGGTCGTCGCGTCCTCGCGGCGGGTTCGGAGAACCCGCCCTACCGGGGAGGTTTCGTGCGAGCGAGTTCACGACGAGTTTCTAGGTGCCGCCGCGCTGCGGCGGCATGGTGGACGCGCCGGGTGTCACGAGCTTGATGTTGGGTGAAACGTCTGCGTCAACTCGACGGCCGGCCCAGGCCATGCCTCCGAGGAGCATGGCCTGGAAGTTCGGATGCTCCCAGATGTCCTCGCGGTGACCCATGGCGTTGTACCAGACGCGGCCCTTGCCGTGCGGGCGTGCCCATGCCAGCGGGAAATCGGGGCGCTGGTAGTCCACGCCGTCCATGCCCTCCGTGAGCATGACAAGCAGCACGTGCTGATCGGGGGCGAATTCCTTGAGCGAGTACCACTCCTCCATGCACTCCCAGCTGTCGCCGAGCTCGGAGCATCCGGGAAACTTCGGGTCGACCACCCGCACGGTCGCGACCTGTTGTGGGCCGTGGTTGATGAACTCGCCGCCGAGCATGCGGATGAACGGATCGGCGGCCTCGCCGTAGACCTTGTAGCGCGTGCCGCGTTCGGTCGGATTGCCGCCACCCGATTCCAGGGTGTGGAACGTGTCGCTGCCGCTGTGCACCGCGACGAATCCACCGCCGGCCGCCACGTAGTCGAGCAGCGCCTGCTTTCCCGCCGCCGTGATCGCGGGATGGCCGTCCACGCCGGTGGTGGTGAGATCCCCGCTCGTGTAGAACATCACCACGTCGAATCCGGCGAGGTAGCCCGGTGAGAAAAGGCTGCCGTCCTTGCTGAACGTGAACGCCAGGTCGTGCTTCGGCGCGAGGTCGAGCAGGATGCGCTCGGAATGGCTGGGCTGTCCGTTTTTCCAGCTGATCACGGAGTGCTCGTAGCCGGCGGACTTCGTGAAATAGAGCACACGCAGCGGCGCGGCGGAGGCGGACGAGGCGATGGCGAGCGCGCCGAGCGCGGCGCCCGCGGCCAGGGCTTTCATGGGGTGAGGCATGGTTGCCACTGTGGTGGAAACAAAACGACGCGCAATCCGCGGGCCGGGAGAACGTTTGACCGGGGGCGGTAAGCTGTGAGCGATAAGCGATAGGCGGTAAGCGGTAAGCTGTGAGCGGGAGCGCGAAAGTCGCGCGCGCGAACCACTGCCCGACCGGGGGCGTGGCGGCGACGCTCGGGCGCCGGCAAAGCCCCGCCCTCACGCGGCGGAAGGCGCCGCGAGAGGGCCGAACGGGGTCGATCGCTGCTGCTGCAGCCGGCCCGCGATCGCGAAGGTCACTCGTCCAGCCAGAGGATGGTGGTGACGCCGCGCGGGTAGTAGCGGCTGCCGCAGACCACACCGGTCTCGCTGTTGATCTGGTCACACATGGCGAACTCCCCGCATCCGGGCTGTCGCTGCCAGTCGGCATGCACGCGATCGGCGGCCCGCACCGCCTCGGTCACCACCGACGGGAAGAGCGTGCGGACCACGTACTGCGCGATGGCGATCTTGCTGAACCAGGTGTTCGTGCTCGTGGAACTCATCTTCCACCCGCCGGAGACGCGGTCGAGGCAGACGCCCGGCTTCATGATGCCGGCGAGGTGGCGCTCCAGCAGGTCGAGCAGCGGGCCGAAGCGGCCGGTGCGGCTCGTCGCGTCATGGATTCCCAAATACAGGGGGTAGACGAAGCCCTCCACCGCGGGGATGATGCGGGAGCGGTTGCCTTTTTCGAAAACGGCGGGAAACGATTCCGTGTCCGGCTCGAACTTCGCGGCGACCGCGGAGGCGAGGAGATCGGCCGAGGCGCGCGCCGCGGCGGCGTCCCGGGCCAGGCGCAGCCGCGAGAAGGCCCGCTCCAGCAGCACCCAGGCGCCGAGGGCCTTGACCGAAAGGTAGAGATTGTTGCGGGCCTGCCCGAGGCTCACGTCCAGGCTGTCGTAGGTCGTGATCTCCGAGCCCGTGCCGCAGCGCACGCTGTCGTGCTTGAGCAGGCCGTCGCGCCTGGAGGCGTCGGGATGATCGCGGCGCCGCATGCTCTCGGCGCAGGCGAGCAGCGTGGCCTTGCGCTTGCGCAGCCAGGCGGCGTCGCCGGACTTCTCGGTGTAGCACACGGCTGTGAGCACCCAGTTGAGCAGCTGCTCCATCGTCATGTGGCTGAAGCAGCCGTGCAGGTCGTCGCACTCGTAGCTGGAGTGGCCCGGCGGGGTGAACTGGTTGTTCACGCCCATGTCGTGCGTGAACGCGATGCCACCGGGCGCGGTGCGGCCGTCGGCGAGTTTGATCCGGTCCGTGTAGGCATAGCGCTCAACGAAGAGGTCGAGCGCATTGCGCACGGCCCACGGGAAGTAGCGGAGTTCGAAGAACACGTGGTCGACGGTCAGATCGAACGTATTCATCATCCGGTACTCGCCCTCGTTCACGACCCAGAGCGGTCCCTTCGCGCCCCAGACCAGCTGCGAGCTGCCAAGATAGCTGTGCGCCGCCTGGGCGACGAGGAACTGCTGGTCGGCATCGAGCCCCGAGCGCGCGAGTTCGCGGTCGCGTTGAGCAGCCAGCTTCTCATACGTGGCGCGTTGCGCGAGGCCATGGGCGAGAACGTCCTCGAGGTCCTTGAACCAGCGCGTGTAGGCGTAGCTCGCGCTGATGCCGGTCGTGACCGGGCCCGATTCGAAGAAACCCAGCGCGAGCGGGAAACGTTTCTTCCGTCCGGGCGGGATGGTGAAGACGAGCGCGGTCTCGCCCGCGATCACGTGCAGGCCGCGAAAGTCCTTGAACTTGAGATCGAGCAGATCGAAGGCCTGGCGCTTTTCCACCGCGGCTCCCGGCAACGTGGCGTAACCCCATTGCGTACCGTGTGCGAATCCGGCGAGACCCGGCGCCGTGTCCTCGAGCGGGCGAGGAATGCCGTCGGGCTCGCCGACACCGAACATGAGGCGCGCGGGAGCTTTGCCCGCGGAGTTGTCGAACTCGATCCAGGCATTGACGTGCGGGGAAAACGCCTGGCGCGCCTGCGCGCGATTGAGTTTTCGCGGATCGTCCACCTCGCCGAAGGGCGAGAGGATAGAGAAGCGGAACCGCTGGTCCGGCGATGTCCAGGTGTCGCTCGCCCAGCCGAGGTCGCGGCGATAGTTCTCGGGCGTGAGCACGTTGACATTTTTCGGCGCCTGCGCCGTCGCGGCCTCGCCGGTGAAGGCGCCCTCGTTGGATTGCGGCGGGCGGAAGAACGGCAGGAGATTCCAGGCGGAGTCGCCCTCCTGGTAGCCGATATAGACGTTTTGGTTGGCCGGGCCGCGCAGCGCGTGCCCAAAGCCGCCGGGCCGTCCGATCATGCCGATCGAGAACGAGGCGAACGCGCCGAGGGGCGAGTGTTGGGTGTAGTAATTATCGGGGCGAGGTGTGGATGACGTGGGCATGGCGAACACAGGATGAAAGCGACGGACGAGGATCGAGGGACGGGGTGAAAGCGGGGAGGGCTGCCCCGGCTCCGCCGATGTGTGTGCGACGTGACGGCGGTCGGGCCGGGGTGTGCTAGTGTTGGGCGGGATGCGGGCGGCGGTCTCGGCTTGCGATGCTCACACGTTGGACTGGAGCGGGCACGGATAGACCTGACGGTGCGAGGTGCCGCTGTTATCCCTGCGGCAATGGACAATTTCACGTTCCGCAATCCCACGAAGATCCTCTTCGGCAAGGGCCAGATCGCGGCCCTCGCCACCGAAGTGCCGGCCCAGGCACGCGTGTTGATGACCTATGGTGGGGGTTCGATCAAAGCCAACGGCGTCTACGAGCAGGTGAAAGCCGCGCTCGGCAGCCGGACCATCGTGGAACTCGGTGGCATCGAGCCGAATCCGCGCTACGAGACGTTGATGAAGGGCGTGGAGCTCGTGCGGGCGCACCAGCTCGACTTCCTCCTCGCGGTGGGCGGCGGCTCGGTCGCCGACGGCACCAAGTTCATCGCGGCCGCCGTGCCCTTCACCGAGGGCGATCCGTGGAAGATTCTCGCCGAAGGCGCCGTCGTGGAGTCCGCCATGCCGCTCGCGTGCGTGCTCACGCTCCCGGCCACCGGCTCGGAGATGAACACCGCGGCTGTGATCTCGCGCGGCGACCAGAAGCTCGCGTTTCTCTCGCCGCTGGTTTTTCCCGTCTTCTCGATCCTCGACCCCGAGACCACGTTCTCGCTGCCACCGCGCCAGATCGCCAACGGCGTGATCGACAGTTTCGTGCACGTGATGGAGCAGTACATGACGTTTCCGGCCGGCGCGCCGCTGCAGGATCGCCTCGCCGAATCGATCCTGGTCACCCTGACCGAGATCGGGCCGAAACTTCTGGCCAGCCCGCGCGACTACGACCTGCACGCGACGTTCATGTGGACGGCGACGATGGCCCTCAACGGCGTGATCAGCGTCGGCGTGCCACAGGACTGGGCCACGCACGTCATCGGGCACGAGTTGACTGCACTGCACGGAACGGACCATGCGCGCACGCTCGCCGTGGTCATGCCATCGCTGCTCAACGTGAAGCGCGCAGCCAAGCGCGAGAAACTCCTGCAATGGGCGGAGCGCGTCTGGGGCATCCGCGAGGGCGATCCCGAGCAGCGGATCGACGCCGCCATCGCGAAGCTCCGCGCCTTCTTCGAGTCCATGGGCGCGCCGACGCGGCTCTCCGGCCACGGCATCCCGGCCAGTGTCGCCGAGGTGGTGGAAAAGCGGCTCGCGGCCCGGAAGGTCACCAGCATCGGCGAGCGCGGGGATATCACGCCCGCGGTGGTGCGGCGGATTCTGGCCGAGGCGGCGTGACGCGCGACCCCGCGCGAGCCTGAGGCCGATGTCGTGGCGAAGGTGATACGGATCGCCCCGCGCCGCGACGATCGTCCCCTGCCCGGACGCGCGCGGCGCGCCCCGTGCCGCGGCGGTTTCAGGCCGGCGACTCCGGCGCCCGGCGCCTGCGCGGTACGGCGGCTTTGCCCGGCTCACCTTGCGCACTCCACGCGCGGATGCGGGTGATCTCGTCGGTGTCGATGCCGAGCGATTCGAGAAAATCCTGGTGCGCCTCGGGCGAGAGCCGCTCGAACTCCCGGTGCCAGCGGTCGCGGTCGGACTCATCCATCCCCGCCGCCTCCAGCAAGCCGATCCAGCGCTCCTTCGTCATCACGCGCGAGCGGCCGGATGCGGCGGGCTGCTTGAGCAGGGCGAGCACGACCTGCTGCTGGCGCCGCAATGCGGCGATCTCGCGATTGAGGTCGTCGAGCCGTCGATGCAGCGCCTCGTCCAGGCATGAGCGGAAACGCGCGTCCGGCTCGAGCACGGCGTCGATTTCCTGCAGCGGCATGCCCGCGGCCCGGAGTTCGCGGATGTGCGCAAGACGCACCTCGTCATCGGCCGAGTAGAGCCGGTGGCCGGCGGACGTGCGATGAAACGGTCGAAGCAGACCGGTGCGATCGTAGTAGAGCAGGGTGGCGCGCGAAAGGCCGAAAGCCTGCGCAACTTGGCGGACCGTTTTCATGAGGCAGCAAAAGGGCCGGACGGAGTGTGTCCGTCCGGCCCCGCGTGGCGAGACTCAGCTTCGCGCGTGCTCGCGGATGGCGGCGGTCTCTTGGGCGGACACGCCGAGCCATTCGAGGAAGGCCTGGTGCCCCTGGGGATGGCGCTTCTCGAACTCCGCGTGAAGCCGTGTTTTCTGCGCGTCGGTGATCCCCGCCGCGTCGAGCATGCTGACGAACTGGTCCTTGGTGATGGTATTCATATGCATGTGCTGGGTTTGATGTACGAATGCTCCCCGGAAGGGGAGCGACGTAAACCGTGCACTATGAAGCAGTAGTCACCTCCAGAAAAACCTCCGGGCTACCCTCCGAGGTCGTCCGAGGTGGGGTGACTTGCGCATCCGAGCTGATGGCATGAATTTGTGGGCACAGTGTTACGTCCCACGGGTCGATCAGTAACCATTCGAGCAGGAGTGCATCATGAAACTTTCCCTTAGCCGCGCCCTACCTCTCCTTGCGGTGCTGGCGGCTCCGGTCCTCGGGTTCGCCCAAACTGAACCGGGATTCCCGGATCCTGCCGCCGCGGAAGAGCGTTCGATTCCCCTCCTCACCGCCGAACAGCTCGACGAACTGCTGGGACCGATCGCCCTCTACCCCGACGCCCTCATCGCGCTGATCCTTCCCGCCGCGACGATGCCGACCGACCTCGTGCTCGCTTCTCGCTACCTCGGTGCCGGCGGCGACACCGCCAAGGTCGACGAGCAGCCGTGGGACGAGAGCGTGCGCGCGCTCGCGCACTATCCCGATGTGGTGAAGTGGATGGATGACAAGCTTTCGTGGGCCATCCTTATCGGCGACGCGTTTGTCGCCCAGCCGGTCGATGTGATGCAGTCGATCCAGCGCCTGCGCGCAAAGGCCAGGGCCGCCGGCACGCTCGTCGATTCCGACGAGCAGAAGGTCATGGAAGAGGAGGGGAGCATCCGCATCGTCCCGGCGCGTCCGGAAATCATCTACGTGCCCTACTATGATCCGGCCGTCGTTTACGTGAACTCGGGGCCGAGCTGGGGTTGGCGCACGAGCGTCATCTCGTATCGCTGGAGTTACCCGACAGGCGTCTGGCTGTCATATGACTGCGACTGGTCGAACCACCGCGTCTGGGTGGTGCATTCACACCGCCGCCATCGCTGGTATCACGATCGCGACTGGTGGCACTCGAACCGCCGCCACCGCTACCACCACGACCGCGATTACGGCCATGGTTGGACCCCGCGCCACGATCACTGGCGTGATCGCCGCGACCGCGACGGACATCGCGACCGCGACGGCCGCCGCGACGGGGTGCGCCCACGGCATGACCGCCCGGTGCCGGGCCGCGACGGCTGGTGGGACCTGAGTCGCGAAGAAAGGCGCCGCCCTGGCGATCGCACACGCGACGAACGGGTGAACCGCCCGGGCCATCCGCGGGGCAACCGCGTGGACCTCCACGAAGGCCGCGACGACCGCACGCGCACGCCACCTGCGCGGAACGTGCAGCCCCGGCCCGAGAGGCGCCCGTCGAATCCTCACGTGGTCACGCGGCCTGAAACCCCGCGCGTAAAGGCGCCCGGCACCCCGCCGCGTCAGCCCGTGGTGCGAGATTCCAGGCCGGATGCGGCCCCGGCCCCGCGCCGCTGGATTGATCGGGCAAAAGGATCGGGCAACCCGCCTCCTGTTCGCACCGAGGCGACTCGGCGCGCGGCTCCGCCGCCGCGCGTCGCACCCGTGCGCGAACGCAGCGCGCCGGATCGCCCGCAGGTGGCTCGTATACCGCTGCCGACGGGCGGTTCGCGCAAGGTCGTGGTCGAGTCCGCGCCCGCCCGCGAACGTGCCCCGCAGGCGCGCGCGGCGCGCAGCGAGGATCGCGGCTCGCGTCAGGTCCGCGCAGAACGCTCGGGCGGCGGATCCCGCACCGAGCGGCGAAGCGACAAGGACCGCTGACGAACGCGACGTCCAAATGAGTCCGAAGGCCGGCCCCGCGACGCGGTGCCGGCCTTTGCGCTTGTGCGGCCCGCAGTGCCGGTCAGCGCCCGCCCGGGAGGCCGGCGCGCAGCGGCGGGCGCACCAACGTGTCGGCCGCGGGATTGTCGCGGGTGCGCATCGCCGCGCGATCCCAACGGACGGGCTGACCGGTACGCTGCGCCAGCTGCCCGAGGAGCACCACTTCGGTGAGCGGCGCGCCATAGCGGAAGCCGGCACCCGCCTCTCCGCTGGTGCGGATGGCGGCAAACCAATCGTCGAAATGGCTGCCCTTCGGGCGTGGCAAAGTCGCCGGGGGGCGGTTGGCGAGCACATCCGCCTCGCGCTCCGCCGGGAAGATGCGGGGCGCCGAACTGGCCCGCATATCCGGAATGAACGCGGCCCCCTCGTCACCGACCAGCACGATCGCATTCGGTGTGCTCGCGATCGTCTCCGGCGGAACGTACGGCACCGATTCGGGCCGGAGGAACGCGCCGTCCCGAGTTCCATTGCACCAGTGTACGACGACCGGCGGACGTGCACCGCGGGCGGGAAAATCCCAACGGGCCCGCGTCCACGGCGGCACGACGAGCGGATTCAGCCCCGGGGTCTCGGCTTCCACCAACTCGGGAAAACCCAGGTCGAGGACGAACTCCAGCACGTCGAACATGTGCACGCCGATGTCGCCGATCGGCCCGGTCCCGAGGTCCCACCAATTCCGCCAGCGGTTCGGCACGTAGAGGCTGCTGAACGAACGGAATGGGCGCGCGGCGAGCCAGAGCGGCCAGTCGAGCGTGGGTGGCACCGGCTCCTCCGGCGGCAGGCCCGGAGTCACGACGTAGCGCGGTGGCTGCATGCGATCGGTCCACAGGTAGGCGGTGCGCACCCTTCCGATCGCACCGGCGTCGATCCACTCGCGCAGCAGCCGAAGCGCGCCCGCGCTGTGGCCCTGGATGCCGAGCTGTGTCACCACCTTGTGGCGACGTGCCACCGCCTCGAGGTCGCGGCACTCCCAGATGGTGGTCGCAAGCGGCTTTTCCACGAACGTGTTCAGCCCGGCCGACATCGCGTCGGTGGCGATCGGGTGGTGCGAGTGGTCGGGCGTGCAGACGAGCACGCCATCGATCTCGCGGGCGTGGCGCTCGATCAGCGCCCGGTAGTTGCCGTAGCGCGGCACGTCGGGAAACTCCCGATACACCGGTGCCGCGTGGGCGTCGTCGACGTCGGCGAATGCCACGAAATGGTGCCCGGCGAGGTTGCGCAGGTTCAGCGCGCCCTGGCCGCCCACGCCGATGAACCCGAGGCGCAGCGGGTCCTTCACGGCCGGTGGCGCCTGCGGGGCGGCACCGGCCGGCTCGTTCGAACGCAGCGTGCGGGTTCCCGCGAGCGTGCCGGCGCCGAGCGCCGCAAGGGTTTTCAATGCCTGGCGGCGGGTGAGGATATGGGGAAAAGTCATGGCTGAAAGCACGTCGCGCGCGGCCGGCGATCGGAGGCGCCGAGTCTGGTGCATCCCGACGGCCGGATGAAGCTGAAAGCGGCGCGCGGGCCGGCTGTGCGGTCATCGGCCCCGGCGGGCCGCTGTGCCGAATCGGGCAGGACCGGCGTCTGCGGTCGGCGCCCGACCATCAGAGGTGAAACGCCGTGCCGCCCGCCATCACTTCCTGGCGCGCGGTGTCGAACGTGACGCGCTGGCCGGTGCGCACCGCGGCATTGGCCATGACGCAGGCGATCGCGTGCTGGTAGCCCGCCTCGACCGGCGCGTTCGGCTCGCGTCGCGAGCGGATGCACTCAAGCCAGTTGCGGACGTGCGCCAGGCTCATTTCATCGACACCGGTGTCTGCAGCCGTCGCCGCCGGTGCCCCGGCACCGGCGATCGAGCGGGACTCGACCAGGTTTGCGGGCAGGCCCATGGCGCTCGCCTCGCGCTCCTGCAGGCCG
The DNA here is from genome assembly GCA_023399155.1 of Verrucomicrobiota bacterium. Lineage (GTDB taxonomy): Bacteria > Verrucomicrobiota > Verrucomicrobiia > Opitutales > Opitutaceae > JAEWQP01. Next base: position 259,522 of record JAEWQP010000002.1, read on the forward strand.
CCGCGCGAGGTGACCTGGTTGGTCTCGAGGTTGAGTTCGCCGGCGTTGGAGTAATAGATCTCCTTCGTCTCGCCTGCGGAGTTGGAGAATCGCGAGGTGTAGGTCACCTGGAACCCCGTGGCCGGGTCGTCGAGCGGGCCGTAGTCGAAGACGGCCGTGAGCGTATCCACATTGGTGCGACCGTCCTTCCACTGGTAGATTCCGCCGTTGGCGGCCACGCTGCGCGGGTGCGGCAGGCCGGTGAACCAGTGGACGGTGTCTATCTGATGACACATCCACTGGCCCGGGATGCCGGATGAGTACGGCCAGAACAGGCGGTATTCGAGGTGTTTGCGGGCGTCGAACGGCACCGCCGGCCGGTTCATGAGGAAGCGGCGCCAGTCCGTGTCCTGCTCGCGCATCCGGGCGACGAGTGCGGGCCGGCGCCAGCGGCCGGGCTGGTTCACGTTCCACGACATCTCGGCGTAGACGATCGGGCCGAACGCGCCCGTCCTCAGGTACTCGTGCGCAGCCTGGTAGTTGATTCCGCTGCGGCGCTGGGAGCCGATCTGCACGATCCGGTCGCTTCCCCGGACCGCCTTGAGCGCGGCGCGGGCGTCGGCCATCGTCTCCGCGAAGGGCTTTTCCACATACGCATCGCATCCGGCCTGCACGGCCTCGATGCAATGGAGCGCGTGCTGGAAATCGGCTGTCGCGATGACGACCGCGTCGAGCCCGGCCTTTTCGTACATCTCCTCATTGTTGCGGTAGGCGGTGACGTCCTGCCCATAGTTTTCCTTGAACCACGCCACCGCCTCTTCGCGACGGACGCTCCAGATGTCGGATACGGCGACGATCTCGACGTTGAGTTCGGCGGCGCAGGCCTGGATGGCGGGGATCAGCGTGGCGCGCGCGCGATCGGCGAATCCTACGATGCCGACGCGGAGCCTGTCGTTGGCCCCGGGCACGCGGGCCCAAGCGCGGGAGGTGGCGAGCGCGACGGCGCCGAGGGAGGAGAGGTTGAGGAAGGTGCGGCGGTTCATGATCAGGGAAGGGGATGAGCGGGCCTGGTTTTCGGGGCGGGTCGTTCAGCGGAGTTCGCGGATCCTGATCGAGCGGAAGCGGACCTCGTTGCCGTGGTCCTGGAGCAGGATGCGGCCCTCGCGGGCCAGGCCGAAGCCGGGGATCTCCGCGTACTTGCTGCGCGCGATCATCGCGGCGAGGGCGGGGGAGAAGCGGTTGTACTCCACGACGCGGATCCCGTTCAGCCAGTGTTCGACCGTGCCATCCGCACGGGCGACGAGGCGCACGTGCATCCACTGGTCGATGACCGGCACCAGCCCGAGGCCCCGGGTGATCTTCTCCGAGGGGATCAGGTCGTAGAGGGACGCCAGGGTGCGATTGCCCGCGGCGCCCTGCCTTGCGTCGGCATGGCGCTCGTCATCCAAAAGCTGATACTCAAGGCCGAGGGCCGAGCCTTCGCCCGGACCGGTCTTCTCGGTCACGAAATACTTGATGCCGCTGTTGGCGCCCGGGGTGAGGCGGACCTCGAGCTGGAGTTCAAAGGCCGAATACGCCTTCTCGGTCACGATGTCGCCGCCGTGCCGGGCCTCGCCGCCACCGGACTCCTCCACGACGAGCGTGCCCTCGTCGATTCTCCACCCGGCCGGCGGAAATGCCGTCTTGTGCGCACCGCGCCAGCCATCGGTCGTTCGGCCGTCCCAGAGCAGCCGCCAGCCCTGCGCGCGCTCGGGTTCGCTCACGTGGTTGGCGAGGGTGTTGCGGATGAAGAGGGAATCGGTCGCGGCCGGCCGCAGATCCGTGGTCTGGATACGGATGTTGCGCCAGGCGACACGGCGCCCGGCCTCCGCCGGGGACGCGACGCTGTGGACCTGCAACGCGATCAGGCCGCGCGGCGAGACATCGTCGATCACGTGCGCCGCGGGCACGCCGTTGACCCAGGTGCGCAATGACGACCCGATGGCCTCGATGCGAAAATGGTTCCAGCGGCCGTGTTGATAGAGCGTGCGGGCGGCGGGATTGAGCGAGAGGGGGTAGAGCCAGCCGCGCCGCGCTTCATCGTAGATGCCTCCGGTCCAGGCGCGCTCCGACGGATCGATCTCGCATTGATAGCCGTGCACGCGACCGTTCTCCACCTCGGGCCGGCTGGCGCTGCGAAACTGCACGCCCGAGTTCGACGGACCGCCATCCTGCCTCACCTCGAACTCGAGCACGAAGTCGCCGAACTCCTCGTCATGCGCAAGGAAGCTGTTGGGTGAGTCCGCCACCGTGGTGCCGACAATCGCGCCATCGGCCACCGTGAAGGGCGCGTTCCCATGGATCACGGTCCAGCCGCCGAGGTCGCTGCCGTTGAACAGCGACCGCCATTCCGCGGCTTCGGCCGCGGACGCGAGCAGGACGATGGCGGCAGCGGCGGCGCGCTGCGCCACGCGGGCCACATACGCGAGGATACTTCTGGGCTGACGGTGAGGGGTGCGGCGACGGGATGATCGGGGCATGGCAGGATAGGGCCGTGGAAGTGCACTACGCGGCAACGACGGAATATCAAGCATCCGAGGTGGGGCAGGGCGCACGCGAGGTCGAAGCGGGAGACGCCCGGCAGGGGCCCGGCGTTGCGAAGTGGCGAGCGCCGAGCGGAAACTGCCTTGCTGCGGCGCGCCACCGGCCCCGACTGCTCGGGCGCCCTGCGGGAGATGCGGCGGCCGTGTCACACCCGGGCCTTCCACGACAATTATCCGCACTACCGTGAAACTCCAGCGCGCCCCGGGCGTCACTTGCGCCGCGGGTTTGTCCACTGCGGTCGCGCCAGTCGCGATCGCAGCCCCTCGTTTGACGTCCGGCGATGTCTGGGTAACCCCGCAAAGATCTGCCATGAACCTGAAAAACACCCTAGCTTGTGTTGCACTCGCTGCTCTCGTCCTTCCGGTCGGGGGCCTTTACGCCCAGAACCAGCCGCCCAAAGTCGAGTTCCCCGCCGCCAGCCCGGCGAGCACGGTGAAACAACGCGTCGGCATCACGGACATCACGGTCGAGTATTCGCGCCCCGGCATCAAGGACCGCAAGGTCTTCGGCGGCCTCGTTCCGCATGGCGAGGTCTGGCGCACGGGTGCCAATCAGGCGACCAAGATCACCTTCAGCACGGCGGTGAAGTTCGGCGGCGTGGACGTCCCCGCGGGCACCTACGCGTTGTTCTCGATACCCGGTGACAAGGAATGGTCGGTCATCCTGAGCAAGGTCACCGGCCAATGGGGTGCCTATCGCTATGACAAGAAGGACGATGTCGCCCGGGCGACGGTCGCTCCGGTCAAGCTCTCCGAGCCGGTGGAGACCTTTACGATCAATGTGAACAACATCCGCGACGAGTCGGCCACGCTCGATCTCGTCTGGGACAAGATCCGCGTGCCGGTGAAGCTTGAGTTCGACCTCAAGCCGCTCGCTGCGCAGATCGAGGCGGTCATGGCCTCGAACGAGGAGAAGAAGCCGTATGCGCAGGCCGCGATGTTTTACCTCGACCACGGGCTTGACCTGAAGAAGGCCGCGGCCTGGATGGACGAGGCGATCAAGGCGCAGCCGGATGCGTTCTATCTCATCTACCGCAAGGGCCTGATCCTTGAGAAGCAGGGTGACAAGGCCGGCGCACTCGCCGCCGCCCAGAAGTCGCTCGACATGGCCTCCAAGGCGGAGGGTGGCATCCGCGAGGAGTACACGCGCCTCAATAAGGACCTGATCGCGCGCCTGAAGTAGGCGCCCCTTCGCTCACCACGCATGCACGGCCCGATCCGGCGATCGTGCGGGAGCCTGTTCTGTGCGGTCGCCTTGGCGGCGGCGTCGCCGGCCGCGCCGGCGGAGCCGCGCTCGGCTGCGGAGATCGCACAGGAACTGCGCAGCTTCCGCGAACTTGGCACGGTTCTCTTCGTCGCGGCCCATCCCGACGACGAGAACTCGCGCATCCTGACCTGGCTCGCGCGCGGTCGCGGCTACCGCACCGCCTACCTGTCGCTCACGCGCGGCGACGGCGGTCAGAACCTGATCGGGCCCGAGCTGAGGGAGGCGCTGGGTCTCATCCGTACCCACGAACTGCTCGCGGCGCGTCGCGTCGACGGCGGCGAGCAGTTTTTCTCCCGGGCGATCGACTTCGGTTTTTCCAAGACGCCGGAGGAAACGCTCGCGATCTGGGACCGCGCCGCCGTGCTCGGCGACGTGGTCCGGCTCGTCCGGCTCTACCAACCCGACATCCTGATGGTGCCCTTCTCGCCCGAGAGCGCGGGCACGACGCACGGGCATCACACCGCGTCGGCCGTGCTTGCAATGGAAGCGTTCAAGCTTGCCGGCGACCCCACCGCGTATCCGGAACAGCTCGACAGCCTGCGGCCATGGAGCCCGCGCCGTGTGATCCTCGCCCGCTGGTGGGGCGGTGAGAACGAGCCTGCGATCGAGATCGATATCGGCGGCTTCGACCCGGTCTCGGGAAAGTCCTTCGGCGAGATCGCGGCGGAAAGCCGCACGATGCACAAGTCGCAGGGCATGGGCGCCATGAGTTCGCGCGGCACCTCGGTCTCGCGCTTCCAGGTGATCGCCGGCGAGCCCGCGACCCGCGATATCCTCGAGGGAATCAACACGAGCTGGTCCCGCGTCGAGGGCGGGGAGGCGATCGCGCGTCGAGCCGAGGCCGTGCTCGCCGCGTTCCAGCCTCTCCAGCCCGTGGCGAGCGTGCCGGCCCTCCTTGCCCTGCGCCGGGACCTTGCCGCGCTGCCCGACCTGAGCGCGGCTGTCGCTGCCAGGCGCGTGCAGCTCGACGCGATCCTGCGCGCCTGCCTCGGGCTCCACGTGGAAACGGTCGTGCCGCAGGCCGAGGTCCTCCCGGGCGAGGAGCTGAAGCTGCGTCACACCGTGCTGTCCCGGGCGGGATATCCGATGCGGTGGGTCGCCGTCCGCCATCCCGGGCACGGCGCGGAGATCGCGATCGGCACGCCCCTGCAGCCCAATACCCCCGCCACGCAGGAAGTCACCCGGACGCTCGCCGCCGACACGCCGCCGAGCCGGCCGTATTGGCTTCGTTATGACGGTACGGCCGGGCTGGCGCGCGTCGACGATCCGCGGTTGATCGGCCGGCCCGCGAACCCGCCGGTCTTTCCCGTGGAGCATGTCTTCGAGATCGACGGCCAGGAACTCGTCGTGGCGGACGAGCCGGTCCAGGTCGGCGTGGACCGCGTGCACGGCGAGAGCCGCCGCCCGCTGGCGGTCGTCGCCCCGGCGGCACTGCGCTTTGTCGACGAGGTGGCGCTGTTTGCTCCCGGTGCGTCGCGCACGATCGCGGTGGAGGTCGAGGCGGCTCGGGCCGACACCGCCGGCACCCTGCGGCTCGAGGCGCCCGCGGGATGGACAGTCGCGCCCGCCGGGCAGCCCGTGCGGCTCGCCGTCTCCGGCGAACGTGCGCGTATCGAGTTTTCACTCACGGCACCCGGCGCGACCGCGACCGCCCTGATCGGTGCGTCCATTGAGATCAACGGCGTGCGAACCGGGAACCGCCGGATCGCGATCGGGTACGAACATATTCCCCCGCTCCTGCTGCAACCTCCGGCCCGGCTGCGTGCGACCAGCATGGAAATCGCCACGCATGCGCGCAGGGTCGCCTATGTGACGGGGGCCGGAGACAGCGTGGGCGAGGCGCTTGCGCGCATGGGCCATGAGGTCACGGTCCTTTCGGACGAGGAACTCACGCCCGCGCGGCTGAAGGGCTTCGACGCCGTGGTGTTCGGTATCCGGGCTTTCAACACCCGGCCGGGCCTCGCGGCGCGGCTGCCGGCGGTGTACCAGTACGTCGAGGACGGCGGGGCCGCGATCGTCCAGTACAACACCCCGGATCGCACGCTCACGACCTTCTCGCCCCTCACCGTCCGCGTGGCACGCAACGAGCGCGTGACCGACGAGGGTGCGGCCATGACGCTCCTGGCCCCGGATCATCGCGCGCTCAACGTGCCGAACCGCATCGGGCCCGCCGACTTCGCGGGCTGGGTGCAGGAGCGCGGGCTTTATTTTGCCACCGAATGGGACGAGCGCTTCACCCCGCTGCTCGCGTGCGCCGATCCGGGTGAGAGCCAGAAGCAGGGCGTGCTCCTGGTGGCACGCCATGGCCGCGGGCATTTCGCCTACACGGGATTGGCCTTCTTCCGGCAGCTGCCCGAGGGTGTTCCAGGCGCGTATCGCCTCCTGGCCAATCTCGTCTCCCTGGGAAAGTAACATGAAGAACCCGCACCTGTTCGCCGCGCACGACGACGGAACTGACGGCCGCCCGTTTCTTCCGGGCTACCGCAGCTGGCGCGGCGTCTACGTCACCGTGCTCGTGTGCTTCGTCGCGTATGTCGTCGCGCTCACGGTCTTCACGCGGGTGTTTTCATGAACGTCTGGGACTACGTCGTCCTCGTCGGGACGCTGCTCAGCATCGCCGCCTACGGCATGTGGCGGACGCGGGGCGCGCGCGACCTCTCCAGCTACATCCGGGGCGATCGGCACACGGGCTGGGCCACGATCGGCCTTTCTGTCATGGCCACGCAGGCGAGCGCGATCACCTTCCTCTCCACGCCCGGCCAGGGCTACGAGAGCGGAATCGGATTCGTGCAGAACTACTTCGGCATGCCGATCGCGCTCATCCTCGTCGCGGCGGTCTTCGTGCCGCTCTACCGGCGCCTCAACGTCTACACCGCCTACGAATTCCTCGGGCGGCGCTTCGACACCAAGACGCGCGTGCTCGGCGCGCTGCTGTTCCTCGTGCAGCGCGGGCTGGCGGCGGGCATCACGATCTACGCCCCGGCCATCATCGTGTCGACCGTGCTGGGCTGGTCGCTGGATCTCACGGTCCTGCTCAGCGGCGCGCTTGTCATCATCTACACGGTCAGGGGCGGAAGCGGTGCCGTGACGCTCACGCAGAAACACCAGATGGCCGTGATCCTCGCGGGCATGGCGGTGGCGTTCGTCATCCTGGTGATGAAGCTTCCGGAGGACCTGGGCCTGGGCGAGGCGCTGCACGTGGCCGGCGGCATGGGAAGGCTCGAGGCGGTGGATTTCTCGTTGGACCCGGGCCGCCGCTACACGATCTGGTCGGGCATCCTCGGCGGGGTCTTCCTCTCGTTGTCCTACTTTGGCACGGACCAGTCGCAGGTGCAGCGCTACCTCGCGGGCGGCTCGGTGCGGGACAGCCGGCTGGGGCTGATGTTCAACGCCGTATTCAAGATACCGATGCAGTTCTTCATCCTCCTGCTCGGCGCGCTGCTTTTCGTGTTCTACCAGTTCGAGCGGCCGCCGGTATTCTGGAACAAGGCCGAGTGGAGCAGGCACAGCACCGGCGAGGGCGGCGCGCCGCTGCGCGCGTTCGAGGAGCGCCACGAACAGATGCACGACGAGAAGCTCGCCGCGATCGAGGCCTGGGTGGAGGCCCGGCGCAGCGGCGACGCCGCGCAGGAGGCTGCGATGCGGGCGGCCGTGGCCGAGGTGCAGCAACGCGCCCAGGCGCTGCGTGACGAGACGAAGGAGGCGCTTGTTGCGGCGGATCCGAAGATCAATGCGAAGGACTCCGACTACGTCTTCATCTCGTTCGTGCTCGATCACCTGCCGCACGGCGTGATCGGCCTCCTGCTCACCGTGATCTTTGCGGCGGCGCTCTCGTCGTCGTCGTCGGAACTCAACGCGCTGGGCACCACGACCGCGATGGATCTCTACCGCGGCGTGCTTCGTCCCGGGGCGGACGAGGCGCACTATGTGCGGGCGTCGAAATGGCTGACCGCCGCGTGGGGCGTGGTGGCGGTGAGCTCGGCCTTGCTGCTGCGCGTGGCCGAGAATCTCATCGAGCAGATCAACATCATCGGTTCGCTCTTCTACGGCGTGGTGCTGGGACTTTTCCTGGTCGCGTTCTTCTTCCGCAGGGTCGGAGGCACCGCGGTGTTCTTTGCGGCGATCGCGGCCGAGGCGCTCGTGATCGCCGGATATTTCACGCTCTCGATCGGCTATCTTTGGTACAACCTCATCGGCTGCTCGCTCTGCGTGCTCTTCAGCCTGATGCTGCATACGATCCTCGGCGGTCGTGATCACGCGGAGGAGTTGCCTGTCGCATGAAGATGTCGTTCCGCCACGGAGACACGGAGGCACGGAGAAGAAAGCGAGGCCGTTGGCCATTCCGGCACGCCGGCACTGGCATAGCAGGACAGACGCTCGCTCTCATGCCCTTGGATCTTCGTGCCTCCGTGTCTCCGTGGCCCATCCCGACCAACTCGCTTCGCGTCGCGTCATGAGCACGTCACCCGTCATCGTTTTCGGGCAGCAACCCTGCGGTTTTTTCCCGCGACGATTTCTCTACGCCAAGATCGTCACGGCCCGGCGGCTGCAGCGGGAACTCGGCGGCGAGATCGTGTTCTTCTGCCACGACAGCGACCACGATCCGCGGGAGACCCGGACGATCCTGCGTCATCGCAAGACCGGCGAGCCGTGCGAGTTGAACTTCGCGTTCCTGAACAAGACGCAGCGCCGGTTCACGCCTCTGAATCTGAAGCGTATCGCCCCGGGCTGGCAGGAGAACACCGCCCGGCAACTGCCCGCCTTCGTCGAACCGTGCTGGGTGGCGGCGTTCAAGAACGTGCGCGCCGAATGTGTGTCCGACTTCTGCCTCGAGATGTACCAGCGGATGGGGCTGCTCGAGGGCATCCGCGTGGTGCGCTCGAGCGATCCCGCGTTTCGCCGGGCGGCCTGCGCGATCGACGAGTGCTTCGTCGACGTGCCGCACGACGGCGAGATCGTGCGGGCGCGCCTGCGGGGCGGCGAACTCTGCCTGCACGAAGGCGGCGACCGCTACATCAGCCTGCCTCCGGTCTCCTACACGTGCGAACAGGTGAGTCCCACGCGCGACTCGCGCCTGCGCTGGATGCAATCCGTCCTCCATTGCACGCATTATGTGGCCGGGGCCAGCGAACAGGATTATCTCCGGCGTGAAGACGCGCCGGAAATCGTGTATGTGAAACGCGATCCGATTGATCGTTCCGATGAAGCCTATACCGATGCCCCCGCCTGAATCCTCGGCCGCGCTGCTTGTCTTTGGCGCCCATCCCGACGACATCGAGTTCGGATGCGGCGGCGTGGTCGCGCGCGAGACACGGCAGGGCCGCACGACCCACCTCGTGGTCGGCTCGCGGGGGGAAGCCGGAACCCACGGGACCGGTGAGCAGCGGGCGCTCGAGGCGCAGAAGGCCGCCGCCGCGCTCGGCGCCACGCTTGAGTTCGTGGACCTGGGCGGCGACGCCCATTTTGAGCGGTCGGTCGAATCGGCCCTCAAGCTAGCCGTAATTGTCCGCCGGGTACGGCCGGCGCTGGTGCTGGCGCCCAGCCTGGTCGAGAATCAGCACCCCGACCACGCTCGGCTTGGCGCCATGGTCCGCGATGCCACCCGGCTCGCGCGTTACGGCGGGGTCGCCGAACTCCGGGCCCTGCCGCCCCACGTGACCGGGGCGCTCTTCTATTACGCGGTCTCGCCGGACGCCGAACCGCGCGACATTTCGCCCGTGCTCATCGACGTGTCGGATGACGACGTTGTCGAGGCCTGGACGGCCGCGATCCACGCCCATGCGTCGCAATCCAAGACGCGCGACTATGCCGATCTCGTGCTCACGCGCGCGCACGCGAACGGGATGCGATGCGGCGTCCGGTACGCCGTGCCGCTCTTTCCCAACGATGCGCCGGTGTTCGAGTCGCTCGCGCCGCTCATGCGCAGCGCGCGGCGGTTTTGAATGATTGGCTACGGAGACACGGAGGCACGGAGAAGAGCTGAGATGGAAAGCAAGACATTCGATGTTCTAGGCGTAGTTGATCAGGAGGTACGAGCTGTTTGCAGGGCTCCGTGTCTCCGTGCCTCCGTGGCCGGTCTCCTTCGATGACGAGCGACAGACCGCTTCGCATCGGGATCACGTGCTACCCGTCCATCGGCGGGAGCGGCATCCTCGCCTCCGCCCTGGGGGAGGAACTCGCGCGACGCGGGCACGAGGTGCATTTCATCAGCTATCAGCGTCCGTTCCGGCTTCCCGCGACGGCGCCCCGGCTCTTTTTCCATCCCGTCGTCATCAACGATTACGAATTATTCCGCTATCCGGACTACACGCTGCCGTTGTCGGTAAAGATGGCGGAGGTCGCGCGCGACCACCGCCTCGACCTGCTGCACGTCCACTACGCCGTGCCGCATGCGACCGCGGCCATTCTCGCGCGTTCGATGCTTCCGGAGGGGCAGCGGCCGCGCGTGGTCACGACGCTCCACGGGACGGATACGACTCTCCTGGGGCGCGACCCCGGATACGGTCCCGCGATCCGGCACGCCCTGGCGGAGTCGGATGCGGTCACCACGGTGTCCGAGTTCCTGCGCCTCGAGACCGTGCGCCTGCTCGGGGTGGAGAAGCCCATCGACGTCGTACACAATTTCTTCGAGCCGCAGCCACCCACGCGCAGTGCCGACGAGGTGCGGCGTGAGCTTGGGCTGGGCTCGGAACCGGTGGTGTTGCACGCCTCGAACCTGCGGCCGGTCAAGCGCGTCGACCTGCTGCTCGATGCGGCCGCACGTTTTCACGCCGAGCTGCCGGTCAAGCTCCTGATCCTCGCGGGCGCCGACTTTTCGCCCTACATCACCCACGTGCAGCGGCTGGGACTGCGCGAGCGCGTGATCGTGCGCGAGAAGGTGGTCGGGATCGAGGACTACATCCAGATCGCCGATGCCGCGATGTTCACCTCCGAGAGCGAGAGTTTCTGCCTGAGCGCACTGGAGGCGATGTCGCTGGGCTGTCCCTGCGTGGCGCGGAGGGTGGGCGGCATCCCGGAGGTGATCGAGGACGGCGTTTCGGGCGTGCTCGTTGGCTCGGACGAGGCGCACGACCTTGCCGAGGCGATGGACGGCCTGCTGCGCGATCCGGAGCGCCGCCGCGCGATGGGCGCCGCGGCGCGCCTGCGCGCCCGCGAGCGTTTCTCCGCCGACGCGATTCTGCCGCGCTACGAGCAGATCTATCGCCGCGTGTGCCGCCTGGGATGATCGCGCGGAGCCCGGGGCCGCGGCCACCAAGGCACGGGGCCGAGCCGCGCGCCAGTTGACGCCAGCCGCTGTCCTGCACACGGACTGGGATCACTGGACGGGCGCAGGGGCGGTGGTCGCGCAGGCGCGGATCTGCGGGCTGTTCACCTGCGGCCGCCCGCGCCGCGGGCGACGCTCGGGCGGTGCCCTGGAGCGGGCGGCCTACGCACGCCGCCGGGACGGGGCGGGTGCAGCCTCCGTTCTGCGAACCTGGAGTTTCGCGTCCCGGCGACGCGCGCTGCGACGGCCTCCTAGTTGGCGAGCACTTCGCGTGCGGGCAACTCCCGGAAGGGCGTCCCGAGCAGGCGCATCGCCTCGGCGTGTGACGTCGTGATGAAGAACCTCGGATCGAGGCTCTCCCAGGCGTCCTCGACCGTGCTCTTCTCGATCAGGTAGCCGACCGGCGCATAGTGCTCTCCGTAGAGCACGTGCAGATTGCCGGAGCCGATTTCCTGCGTGTTCGGCAACGCCTCGGACTTCCTCAGGGCCGCAACCAGAGGTTTGGTTATCTCAATGGGTGTATGCATGGCATCTGGGGTTGAGGGTTGATGGTGTGGTTCATGCCGTGGCTTCCGCGCCGCGGCGCGACAGGTTACGCCCGTGGGCCGCGGCACGCAAGCGACAGGGACCGCTTTTTCAGCGTGCGATGCCAGCGTACGAGCGCGTTCACCGCGACCACGGCGAACGCGCGAGAAACTTTGCGACTGCCAGCGTGCCGCTAGTCGACGGACGGCAACCCCGCGAGCGCCATGGCCACTTCCTTCGAGCTGTACTCGTGGTCGCGCAGGCGTCCGGCGCGATAGTCCATGTAGGCTGGGAGATCGAAGTGTCCGTGTCCGCTGAGGTTGAAGAGGATCACTTCCTTGCGACCCTCCGCCTTGCAGCGCATCGCTTCGTCGATCGCGGCGCGGATCGCATGGTTCGACTCGGGGGCGGGAAGGATACCCTCCGCCTTCGCGAAGTTCACGCCGGCCTCGAAACAAGTGATCTGATGGTAGGAACGCGACGAGACGTGGCCGAGATCGGCGACGTGCGAGACCAGCGGGGCCATCCCGTGATAGCGCAATCCACCGGCGTGGATGCCCTCGGGCACGAACGTGCTTCCCAGGGTGTGCATCTTCACCAGCGGCGTGAGGTGGGCGGTATCGCCGAAGTCGTAGGCGAACCTGCCCTTCGTCAGGGTCGGGCAGGAGGCGGGTTCCACGGCGACGATGCGGACGTCGCGTTCGCCGCGAAGCTTGCGCCCGAGGAAGGGAAAGGCGATGCCCGCGAAATTGCTGCCGCCACCGGCACAACCGATGACCACGTCCGGATACTCGCCGGCCAGCTCCAGCTGCTTCTCCGCCTCCAGGCCGATGATGGTCTGGTGCAGCAGCACGTGGTTCAGGACCGAACCCAGCGCGTATTTGGTATCTGGATCGGATGCGGCGACCTCGACGGCCTCGGAGATCGCCATGCCGAGCGATCCCGTGCTGTCGGGATGCTCCGCCAGGATCTCGCGACCCGCGCGGGTCTCCTCGCTCGGACTGGCCACCACCCGCGCGCCGAAGTTTTCCATCAGCGCGCGCCGGTAGGGTTTTTGGTGATAACTCACCTTGACCATGTAGACGAGCACCTCGAGCCCGAAGATCGCACCTGCGAAGGCGAGCGAGGACCCCCACTGGCCGGCCCCGGTTTCGGTCGCCAGGCGCTTCACGCCGGCGAGCATGTTGTAGTAGGCCTGCGGCACGGCCGTGTTCGGCTTGTGGGAGCCGGAGGGCGAGACGCCCTCGTACTTGTAGTAGATGTGGGCGGGCGTCCCGAGCGCCTGTTCCAGCCGCCGCGCACGATAGAGCGGGCTGGGGCGCCACTGCCGGTAGATGTCGCGGACGGCGTCGGGAATCGGAATCCAGCGATCGGTCGAAACCTCCTGTTCGATCAACGCCATCGGAAACAGCGGCGCCAGGTCATCAGGCGTGATCGGCTTCATCGTGCCCGGGTGCAGCACCGTGGCGGGCGGCTTGGGGAGGTCGGCCTGGATGTTGTACCAGGCGGACGGCATATCCCGTTCGTTGAGGAGGATCTTGACGGAGTCCATGGGGTGAGGCGTCGTGCCGACGCGTCCGGCCATGAAGCAATGCCCGGCCCGGCGGGTCAACTCCGTGCCCATGGCGGGTGAGTTGCTGCGCAACAAACGCCAAGCCATGCGACGCCGGCACGTTCCCGGCCGTGATGCCCGCCGTGCGGGGGGCACGCCGGCCTGCGAGAGGCGGACATCGCCCGTTGCGCATGCCACCGCACGGTTCGGCCGAGTCAACCTTCCGGGGAACCGACAGCCGCCCGCGGGTCGGTGGCGCGTCGCCGTCAGCAGGATTCGATCGAGATCTCCGCGGCGAGGGTGTGCGTGCCTCCAGGTGCGAGGGTGACCACATCGTCCGCCGCATTGCACGTCTCGACGCAGACAAATCGCGCCCACGCGTCCGGGCCGAGGTCGGCGACCGCGGCGCCCTTGGCCTCGCCGGGATTCCACACCACGGTCGAACGGGAGCCCGACTTGGCCACGCGGATGCGACGGCCGGCATCCGGATCGTCGATCCGGCACGCAGCCGCGGTCCCGACGTAGGCGCGATCCACCTCGCCCCGAAACACGATCGGATCCGTGCCCTCCCGCCGCCGTGCGCCACCGGCGGTCTTGTCGATGTACTCAGTGTCCTCGAGCCCGTGCACCGAGATCCGACGGACGTCGGAGACGGCGAAGTAGGTGTGCAGCGCCGCCCCGAACGTGAACGGGCTGGACCCGCGGTTGCGGACCTCGAGCGCGAGTTCGAGCCGTGCGTGAGCCCGGACCGTCAGCCGCGCGGTGAACTCGCGCGGCCAGAGACTCCGGCTTGTCGTGCCCGGCGCCAGTCCGAACACGGCGCGGGCCGCACCGTCCGCCGCGATCTCGAGCACCTCGGCCGTCCACTCCATCGTCCGCGCGAAGCCGTGCTGGGGCGCCCGGGGATCGTCCGGGTTCGGGCCGAACCAGGGAAAGCACAGAGGAACCCCGCCTCGTACCGCTTTCCCGGCTACGAAAGGGCTGCGCGGGCTCAGGAAGAGCACCGGCGGTGCGCCGTGGGGCTGCCAGTCGAGCACCTGTGCCCCCTGGAGGGCCACGGCCAGGCGGGAGGACGTCCCGTCCAGGCTGAGGACCGGAAGCTGATCGCGCACGAGAGAACGGATGGCGGGCGGCATTGCGGCAAGTGAAGCTGTCGACTGTCCAGCTGGCAATCGGCGACCACTCCATCTCTTTCTCCGAATGCCATCTGGGGTTCAGAGCTGGCGCTGGCTCAGGCGGTCGGCTCGCGAACGCCGCGGGCGCTCGGGTCCTCCGCGACCGGGGACGCGAGCACGACCGTGGCGCGATCCACGCGCGAGCGCGTGCGAGTCCGGAAGGGCATGCGTGCGCTCACCCGCCCCTGCAGGTAAGTCAGCGCAATGCCGAAGCCGAGCAGGAACAGGAGATCGGGGATGAACCACCGGAGTTTCTCCTCCGTGGGCAGGTCGAGCGTTCGCCAGATGTAGATCGCGAGGATGTGCCACAGGTAGATCCAGAGGCTGTTTTCGGCCACCCACGCGACCGGCCGGGCGGACGCGAGTCTTCCCAGGTGGCGGCACGCGAGGTAGATGAAGTGAATCGCGGCGAATCCGTAGACGAGATAGTAGGCGCGCGGTGGATACTTGTAGTCCTGGATCGCGAAGGCCTCTGCGCCGCCGCGTGCCATCAGCCAGCTCGCTGCCAGGAACACAGTCAGGGCGGTGCCGCCGATGGCGAGAAGCTGTCGATCCGTGAAGCTCCGCATCTTCAGCCCATAGAGAAACAGAAGCATGTAGGGTGGTAGCGTGAGGACGAAGGCGTGGATAATGGACGTCCGGTCGGCGAGGACGTCGGCCGGGACCCAGGGCAGCGCCACCTCATAAGCGGCATACACCGCGACCAGGGTGGCGAAATAACCCGCCCGCCCCGGATGGCGTTTGGAGATCGCGATCGCCGCCGGTGTGATCAGCGCCAGGGCGATGTAGACCTTGAAGATCCAGACGTACCCGATGCCGGAATAGAACGCATACGAGGTGACGATTTTCTTGGCCGGAAATGGAAAGGCCTGGCCGGTCACGACGGCGATACAGGCGAACAGCGCGAAGAAGAAGGTCAGGAAACCCCACGCCGGGAGGATCAGCTTGGCCAGGCGTTTGCGCAGAAAGGGCAGGGCGTGGAGCGGCCGGGACTGGTAGATCGTTGCGTAGGTGAGCGCGGAGGCGGCGACAAGGAGCGGCGTGCCGAAGTTGCGGAGTTGAAACAGCCACTCCGGCGGGTGCGCATGGGCGATGATGACCACGAGGATCCCGAAGAACCGCATCAGGTCGAGCCGGCGGTCGCGGGCGGTCCGGGTGCCGGCCGATGCCTGAGGCTGGGCCCCCGGATCCGCCGCGAGAACGGGGACCGGCGGACCCGGCGGTGCGGGCGCAGCAACGGAAGGTTTATCCATGGTCAGATGGCGGGGGCTTCGCGTGGGTGTTATTTCCGCGTGCGTTTGCGAGATTCGTACGTTGAACGGTCCGCCGGTGGTTCCGAGACCGTGCCCGCGGCAGTCTGCGACACAAGTGACCCCGTCGCAAGGCGTTCGGGACCGGTGGCGCCGTGTGGATTGAGTGGGCTGGAGACTCCCGCCGTAACGATTCGTTCCCAATGGACCCCGTCCCCGCCGGTCCGCAGTCAGGACCGAACGGTAATGTGGAGAACAGGGAAAACCCTGTTGCCGCACGCTGTTGCGCGGAGTTTGCCTGCAGGTACTCCAAGCGCACTCCGCCCAGGACACACCCCGTGTCATGCGACGCGCCTTACCTCGATCCATCATGCGTTGCCTCGTCACCACGACTCTCGCCCTGCTCCTTGTCCTCCGGGCCCTCGGCGCCAGCCCGAGCGAGCCCTCGATCCGCGTGCAGCCATTTGGCTCGCTGCCGGATGGCCGCGAAGCCCAGCTCTTCGTCCTGCAAAACGCGCACGGATTTCGCGCCGACATCAGCGATTTCGGCGGAATCGTCGTCAACCTGCTCGTTGCCGACCGCGCGGGCCGCTTCGCCGATGTGTCGCTCGGATACGACGACGTCTCCAAGTACGCCAAGGCCTCGCCGTATTTCGGCGCCCTCATCGGCCGCTACGGCAACCGGATCGCCCATGGAAAGTTCACCCTCGACGGGCTGACCTACTCGCTTCCGCTCAACGACAAGCCGGGTGACATTCCGTGCTCGCTCCACGGTGGCTTCATGGGCTTCGACAAGGTCATGTGGCGGGCGCGGCCGCTGTTCGTGGCGGGAAATCCGACGCTGGTTCTTGAATACACGAGTCGCGACGGCGAACAGGGTTATCCCGGAACGCTCACGGTCGAGGTGACCTACACCGTCACCCGCGACAACGAGCTGCGGATCGATTACCGCGCAACCACGGACAAGGCGACGCCGGTCAATCTGACCAATCACACCTACTTCAACCTGCACGGCGAAGGCCAGGGCACGATCCTCGACCACGAGCTGATGATGCGCGCGTCGAAGTTCACGCCCGTGGATGCGGGACTCATTCCGACGGGCGCCCTGGCACCGGTCGTGGGGACCCCGTTTGACTTCACCAAGCCGCACAAGATCGGCGAGCGCATCGACGCCGGCGACGCGCAGCTCGGGTTTGGCGGAGGCTACGACCACAACTGGGTGCTCGATGCCCAGGACGGGGCCCTCAGCCTCGCGGCGACCCTGCACGAACCGAAGTCCGGACGCTTCCTCGAGGTGCTGACGACCGAGCCCGGGCTCCAATTCTATTCCGGAAACTTTCTCGATGGCACGCTGACCGGCAAGAGCGGGAAGACCTACCCGCACCGCAGCGGCCTGTGCCTCGAGACGCAGCACTACCCTGACTCGCCGAATCAGCCGGCGTTTCCCAGCACCATCCTGCGCCCCGGGGAGACCCTGCGCAGCACCACCGTGTATCGGTTCAGCGTGCGCTGACAGCGTCCGCAAACGACCTCAGAGCTCCGAGCGACCATCCATGAAACACCCATTCCGCGGAATCTTTGCCGCCGGCCTGCTTGCCGGCATCCTTGCGCCGGTCCACGCCGGCGCGGCTGAGTCCATCGCCTCTGGCGTGATCTATGCCGACCAGCCAGGCGCCGTGATCAACCGCAACATCTACGGCCATTTTTCCGAGCATCTCGGACGCTGCATCTACGAGGGCATCTGGGTGGGCGAGGATTCGCCTATTCCGAACACCCGCGGCATCCGCAACGACACCGTCGCCGCCCTGAAGGCGATCCAGGTGCCCGTGCTGCGCTGGCCGGGCGGTTGCTTCGCCGATGAGTATCACTGGAAGGACGGCATCGGCCCGCGCGAGAAGCGTCCCGAGATGATCAATACAAATTGGGGCGGCGTGGTGGAGAACAACCACTTCGGAACGCACGAGTTCCTCGACCTCTGCGAGCAGATCGGCGCGGAGCCGTATGTGTCGATCAACGTCGGAAGCGGCACCGTCCAGGAGGCTATGGAGTGGGTGGAATACATGACCTCCGACGCCGATTCACCCATGACGCGCCTGCGCAAGGCCAACGGGCGCGAGCAGCCGTGGAAGATCAAGTACCTCGGCCTCGGCAACGAGAATTGGGGCTGCGGCGGCAATATGCGTCCGGAGTACTACGCGGATGTCTACCGGCGCTTCAACACCTTCGCCAAGAACTACGGCGAGAACCGGCTCTACCGCGTCGCCTGCGGCCCGGCCGGAAGCGACTACACCTGGACCGAGACACTGATGACCCTGGCCGGCGATCGCATGGACGGCCTTTCCATTCACTACTACACGCTGCCGACCGGATCGTGGACCGGCTCGAAGGGATCGGCCACGGACTTCGAGGAGGCCGCCTGGCATGCCACACTCTGGCAGACGCTGCGGATGGATGAGCTGGTGACCCGGCACAGTGCGATCATGGATCGTCACGATCCGGACAAGCGCGTGGGCATGATCGTGGACGAGTGGGGCACCTGGTACGACGTCGAGCCCGGCACGAATCCCGGTTTCCTCTACCAGCAGAACACGCTGCGCGATGCGGTGGTGGCCGGGTTGAACCTCAACATCTTCCATCGGCACGCCGACCGTGTCACGATGGCCAACATCGCCCAGGTGATCAACGTGCTCCAGGCGATGATCCTCACGGACAAGGAGAGGCTCGTGCTCACGCCGACCTACCACGTGTTCGAGATGTATAAGGTCCACCAGGACGCCACCTCGCTGCGCATGGATGTGAGCTCGCCGGATTACGTGTTCGGCGACCAGCGGATCGCGTCGGTCAGCGGATCCGCCTCGAAGGATTCGGCGGGGCGGATTCACGTCTCGCTCGTGAATACCGACCCGAACCGCCCGGTGCGTGTCTCGCTTCGCCTTTCCGGGGTCCAGGCCGGTTCCGTGAAGGGTCGCGTGCTCACGGCGGCGACGATGCAGGCGCACAACTCGTTTGACGCACCGCGCACGGTCGAGCCGGCGGCCTTTTCCGGAGCGACGGTGAAGGACGGGATGCTCAACGTCGCGCTTCCCGCCAAGTCCGTTGTGGTGCTCGAGGTCCGGTAGGTGTAGCACTCGTCGGGGCCCGCTCGTCCCGGGCCCCGAGCTTCCCCGCCGTGATGAACCGAGATTCCGCCGTTGGACACCGACGTCACGGAGGTACGGGCTTCCCCGTCATGCTCTACCGCATACTGATCCTCACGGGCTGCCTCGCGGCCCTCGGTTCGCCCTCCCTGAGCGCCGGCTCGTGGACGGCGGACAACGGCAACGGAACCTACACGAACCCACTGTTCTACGACGAGTTCTCGGATCCCGACCTGATCCGCGTGGGCGACGACTTCTACCTCGCGGGCACCACGATGCACACCATGCCCGGGCTGGTCGTGCTCCACTCGAGGGACCTGGTGAACTGGACCTTCCTCAGCTACGCCACCGAGCGGCTGGACCTCGGGCCGGAGTTCCGGCTCGAGAACGGAAAGGAGGCCTACGGCCAGGGCATCTGGGCGCCGTGCATCCGTCATCATGGGGGGAAGTTTTACCTCTTCTCCAACGTCAACGGCCACGGGATGCAGGTGTTCATCGCGAGCGACCCTGCCGGCCCCTGGGAACACCGCAACCTCGGCGGTGGCATCCACGACCTGTCCGTGCTCTTCGACGACGACGGCCGCGTGTATGCTGTCTATAACTACGATGAGGTGCGGATGATCGAGCTGAAACCCGACCTGTCCGGCTTCATCGAGGGAAGCGACCGCGTGATCATCCCGCGCGGCAACGCCATGGGCGAGGGGCACCATTTCTACAAGATCAACGGGAAGTACTACATCCTCAGTGCGAACTATTCACCGGTCGGCCGCATGCAGTGCGCCCGCGCAGATCGGCCGGAGGGACCCTACGAGACGGTTGTGATCAGCGACCGCGAGACCCTGGGGACGCAGCGGGGCTGGCAGGTGCAGAACGTCGGCCTTGGCCGGCCCGTGCCCGAGCCGGGGGTGACGTTCACGCTGTCCGAGCCCGGAGGAAACTTTCACGGTGCCGTTCCGCTCCATCAGGGCGGCATCGTCGACCTTCCCAACGGCGAGTGGTGGGGCTTCTCCATGATGGACTTCCGGTCGGTCGGACGCACCACCTGCCTCTCGCCCGTGACCTGGCGCGACGGCTGGCCGTACTTCGGCCTGCCGGGAAATCCCGGCCGCACCCCGCGCACGTGGTTCAAACCGGCCGTGACCGCCGTGGTCACGCCAACCGCTCCGTATCAGCGCAGCGACGACTTTTCGGCAGCGACGCTGCTGCCTGTCTGGCAGTGGAACCATGCGCCGGTCGACGGCCATTGGTCGCTGTCGGAGAACCCGGGTGCGCTGCGCCTGCACACCCTGCCCGCCAGCCAGTTCCTCTGGGCCAGGAACACGCTCACGCAGCGCGTCATCGGGCCGGTTTCGACCGCGACCGCGGAACTCGATGCCTCGGGCCTGCAACCGGGTGATCACGCGGGGCTCGCCCTGCTGAACATGCCCTTCGCCTCAATAGGCGTCGTTCGGACCGGGGCGGGTCTCGTCCTGCGCTGGTACAATCAGCTCACGGACGAGACGCTCGAGCAACCGCTGACCGCGCCGCGCATCTTCCTGCGCGCGACAGGCGACTTCGACCAGGACGTCGCGCAACTCAGCTTCAGCACCGACGGGCGGGATTTTTCCACCCTCGGTGGCGAGATCCGCCTGCCCTACCAGTTGAAGACCTTCCAGGGCGTGCGGTATGCGCTTTTCGCCTACAATGCATCGGGGCGCGAAGGAGGTTTTGCGGACTTCGCCAGTTTCCGCGTCGACGAGCCGCTGGCGGATCGATCCGGCAACGTGCCGTTCGGCAAGGTCGTCGTCCTGGCCAATCTCGCCAACGAGAGCGTCGCGTGGGCCAACCCGCACGGCATGCTTCATTCGGTGCCACCCGGATCGCCGGAGGCGAGTGGCCCGGGAACCCGCTTCCGGGTGCACGACCGCGGGCAGGGCCGCGTCGTGCTGGAAGCGTTGAGCGGCGGATTCCTCACCGTCGTCGGCGCCGGTCTGTCGTGCGACGTGCGTCCAATGAAGGAGGAGTCGGAGGCCAGCCTGTTTCTCTGGCAGGACATGCTGCGCGACCGCCAGTGCATGCTGCTCTCGCTCAAGACCCATCGTTATCTCGGTCTCGACCCCGAGACGGGCGAGCCGTATGCAGCGGACTGGCCTGGTGCACATCCCGATCGGCGGGACGGCACGGTTCTGGTGTGGACCCAGGCGCCGGCTGACTGACGGTCCGAACCTTCAACTTCGATCTCCCATGGCCATGATCTCGATCCGGACAGTACGTTTTGTCGCGCCCCTCGCCTTGACCATCGTGGCGGCCGTCTCTTCTCCGGCGCGTACAGCGGCAGCCGTGACCGGGTTGCCGGATACGCCTGCGGCGACCGCCACAGCCTGGAACAACCCGATCGTCCCGCAGCGGGCCGATCCGCACGTCATCCTTCATAGCGACGGCTTCTACTATCTCGTCGCGACGGTGCCCGAGTATGATCGCGTCGAGCTGCGTCGGGCGCGGACGCTTGGCGCGCTCGCGGATGCGGAACCCCGCACGATCTGGCGTCGACCCACGGAGGGACCTATGAGCGGCGTCGTCTGGGCGCCGGAGATCCATTTCATTGACGGTGTCTGGTACATCTATTTCTCCGGGGGCGATGTGCCCGGCAAGATCCACTCCGTGCGGCTTTACGTGCTCGAGAACGCCGCGGCGGATCCCTTCGCGGGCGAGTGGAGGGCACGCGGGCGGATCGCGACGCCCTGGGACTCCTTCACCCTCGATCCCACCACGTTCGAGCATCGCGGCGTGCGCTACCTGGTCTGGACCCAGGCCGAGCCGGGCATCAAGGGCACGAACCTGTATATCGCAAGGATGGATACGCCGACCTCGATTGAGGGGACGGTGCTGATGCTCTCGCGGCCCGAGTTCGCCTGGGAGCAGCGGGTCTACTGGGTGAACGAGGCCCCCGCGGTGCTGGTCCGGCATGGCAGGGTGTTCATCACCTTTTCCGCCAGCGCCACGGATCACAACTACTGCCTGGGCCTCCTCACCGCCCGGGAGGACGCGGACCTGCTCGATGCCCGTTCGTGGACAAAGTCGCCGCAACCGGTGTTTCGCAGCAGCGAATCCACGAGCCAGTACGGGCCCGGCCACAACTCATTCACCACCACGCCGGACGGCCGCATCGACATCCTTGTGTACCATAGCCGCAACTACCGCGAGATCCCGGGTGAGGCGCTGGCCAACCCCGACCGGGCCACGCGTGCGCAAGTGGTTTCGTGGACCGCGGATGGTACGCCGGATTTCGGCGTCCCGGTGGCTGACGGTCCGTATTCGATTCCGGACCGCTAGAGGCTATCCGGGAACCGAGACTTCGTCGAAACAGGTCGAGGTGGGGCGAGCCGTCCCCGGTGAGCCGCGGTTCGGCCAGCCTGCCCGCCGAAGCCTTGGCGAGGATGGGAAGCCTCGCCCTTGTTGCTACCAGAGTTCACTTCCCGGATAGTCTCTCGTGATGCGGCATCGCCATCGTCGCGCTCCATCGTTGACCGTCGTCGCGTTCTCTCGGCCGGATGCTCCGGCGTTTCCTGGTAACGGGAACTGTCGCAGGAGCAGATCCCGCGACGCGGAAGGCCATCGCGAGACTGACTGAGAGGAGCCCGACTTCGTTCGCATCCGAAATGCTAGCCTGTACCGGGAAGTGCCGGATTGGCTGGATCACTGAAATTTTCTCGCGGCCTCGCGTATTGCCTCCGGACGAAGTCGATGGATTTCGCCACTTGGGGTGCAACCCCCGGGAAAAGGGATTCTCGGCGATGACCATCTTCGACGTCACCGCCCACACGCGGCGACACGATCGTTTGTCTCAAACGGGCTGTAAGGATCGACGTTGACCTTAAGGGCCCGGCTTAGGTTCGCTGCAAA
Source organism: Verrucomicrobiota bacterium (assembly GCA_023399155.1). Taxonomy (GTDB): domain Bacteria; phylum Verrucomicrobiota; class Verrucomicrobiia; order Opitutales; family Opitutaceae; genus JAEWQP01. Next base: position 282,135 of record JAEWQP010000002.1, read on the forward strand.
TCAGTCGAAACATCTTTAGGCCGCATCTCAGGTTTTCGTTTCGAACTGTACACCTCCCCAATGCACTCCTCTCTCGCGGGCGCCTGGCGCTTCCCGGGCGCGTCCGCGTTTTCGGTGGATCACGCTCCCTTTCCTGTTCCGGTGCTGCGCGCGCGAGGCGGGTTCATTGCCCCGGACGTGATCGCCGCCACGGCGACTGACTTGCACGAGGAACGCCGCGCGACGCCGCGCCTCGGGGGGCAAGCCCCTGCCGCGGTGATGATCGCGGACGGGTGCAATGCCGTTGGGACGATCCATGAGGCAACTTCAGGCGTCGAACCAACAACTCACGCAGTGAGGCATTCAGTCGCGAGATCCGGGCGATCAAGGCCGATGCCCGCGGCGGTTCCCGCGATATCGACGGCACGAGAGTCCTCCTCTTCCGCGGCAAACGCCACATGACCTCTCACGGCCATTGAACCGCCACCTGCACGACTCTGTGAAGAACCTCATTCTCACCGCCGTTTTAGGAGTGATCTGCGGCGCTGCGCTCGTGACCCCTGCTTCCGCTGCCCCTTCCGTGTCGGCGGAAAAGGACGATGGCATCGATGCGGGCACCCGGAAACGCGCAGGCGACACGATCACCTACACGGTCACGATCAGCAATAGCAGCGGTGAAGAAGTCACGGATGCCCTGGGCGTCACGCTCACCGACAACACACCGGCCCATACCGAACTCGTGGCGGGCTCGGTGAAGGTGACCCCCATCGCGTTCGACGATGCCTACGACGTGGTTGGCAACACGCGACGCACCGTGGCCGCCTCGAGCGGCGTTCTGGCCAACGATGTCGATCCCGACGAGCTCAACGCATTCGCCAACGGGCATCTGAGAGTCAAGGCCGACAGTGTTGCGCGTATCAGCGGAACCACCACGGGCACCTTCGTCCTCGCCGTCGATGGCAGCTTCAACTACACGCCTGAGGTCGGCGTGGCCTCGGGCACGGAACGCTTCAGCTACATCGTCCTGGATGCCGACGATCAGGAGAGCGTGTCGGTGGGGTATGTCGATCTCACGATTTCAGGCCGCGTCTGGTATGTGCGGAACGGCGGTACGGGAGACGGCCGCAGCGATACTCCGCTGGGCAGCCCGGTGACGGCCTCCGTCCAAGCCACGGAGGCGACAGACATCATCTATGTGCTCTACGATTCGGGCACGTTGAACGGCGCTTTTGCGTTGGACAGCGGGCAGCAGTTGCTCGGCGAAGGCGTCGCCCTCGAGGTGAATGGGTTACCCATCTTCCCGGCTGGTTCGGTGCCGACGATTGCCAACAATGCCGGTGCGGCTGTGACGCTCGGTGCAAACAACACCCTGCGCGGATTTCACATCGGCAATAGCACCGGCCCTGCGGTGGTCGGTACAGATGTCGGCGCGCTGACCATCAACTCCCTGTCCGTGAACACCACCGGCGCCGGGTTGGATCTTTCCGGTGAATTGAACCCGGTGGTGAGCATCGCACTCACCGGGCTGACCTCTGCGGGAGGAAGCAAGAACGTGAACCTCGTCGGATTGGGTGGGACGATCACCCTGGGAACAGGATCACTGACCGGGGCGTTAGAAAACGCATTCGAGGTGAGCGGAGGCACCGCCAGCATCGCCTACAGCGGTACGATCTCCAACACCCGGGCGCATGCAGTAAGTGTCAGCGGCAAGTCGGGCGGAGGCGTCACCCTGTCCGGCGCGATTACGAACAACTCCAGCGGCCGCGGGATCAACCTGGTGAGCAATCCGGGCACGACCATCGCGTTCTCCGGCCCGCTCACCCTGAACACGGGCGCGAATACGGCCTTCAACGCGACGGGCGGTGGCACGATCACGGCGACCGCGAGCGGCAGCACGATCACGACCTCAGCCGGCACCGCGGTGAATATCGTCGACACCATCATTGGCGTCGGGGGCGTGACGCTGCAGACCGTAAACAGCAACGGCGGATACGCGGGCATCGTCCTCGACAACACGGGCACCTCGGGAGGCACCTTTGCCATCACGGGCGTCGACTCAAACTACGGCAGCGGCGGCACCATCACCAACAAATCGGGCGATGCGATCTATCTCCACACGACCCGCAACGTGACGCTCCGCTGCATGACGGTGTCCAACAGCGGAGGAAGCCACATCGATGCGACCGGTGTGGTGGGGCTGACGCTCAATCGCGTGAACACCGATAACTCGGTGGACCATGGCATCAAGGGCTCGAGTATCACCGATCTGGTTATTCTCAACGGCACCTTCGATCGCGGCGGCGCAGCGAACCCGTCGGCCAACTTCGACGGTATCCACATCACCAATCTGCTCGGCACCTCGTCGATCCACGGGGCGCGGTTTGCCCGGTCGAACACGCGCCAGGTCTACGTCGTCAACAACACCGCCATCCAGTACAACGGCAACCCGGATACGCTCACAGTCACCGCTACGGCTTGGGACAACCACACCGGCCCCTTCGCAGGTGATCATCTCTCCATCCTGGCGGACTCGGGCGCGAATTTCCGGCTGGTGGTTAAGGGCGACTTCGGAAGCAACATCATCGACGGCGGTGGCGTCGGCGTCCAAGCCGCGGCGGGCGGGACAAATGGGAAATTGGACCTGTCGGTCTCCCAGTTGAGGACCACCAACAACACAGCGGGGGTCGTCGTGGGACAGTCCGGTGAAGGAGTCGTTACCTACAATATCGCCAATAACTCTGGGGCGGACGGGTTCTCGGGCACCGGAAGTGTTGCCATTGCGGTCATCCAGACCGGGGCGGGCTCGTGCCGCGGGACCATCTCGAACAACTCGATCGCGCACACCGCCGGTCCGACGACGAATGCGCTGCAGGTGATCGTGGAGGGCGGCGGCACCGGCACCGCTGTGATCTCCAACAACATTGTCACCGGGAATTTCCAGCGCGGAATCCACGCCCAGGCGCGGGCGGGATCGGGTGTCCTGAATCTCACCGTGAGCGGCAACAGACTCGACGGAACGGATAACACAGGCCAGGGCCTGCAGGTGGTGAGTATCGAGTCGGGCGGTAGTGCAATTACCAGTACAAACACCATCCGGCTCAATCTTTCCGGCAATACGGCGAACGGAGGCTCGTACCTGGCAGGCTATCGGCTGGTCAACCGGGCTTTGTGCACGTTCCAACTCCAGAACTTCACCGGAAACGGTTTGTCGACCACCGACGTCGAGGACTGGGTCACGACGATCAAGGAGAACTCGTCGAATGTTTCGCTGAAGAAGGTTTCAGTCGTTGCGTCTGCGCCATTCAGTGCCACCGCCGGATCCGTGCCCGTACCGCTGATGTATGTGCCGGGCGGCGTGGAGCCCGTCATGGCGGCCCCGCGGGTGATCGTGAAGACCAGTCGCGAGCCTGAGGCGGTGGAGTCCCCGGCACCCGCCCGCTCCGAGGCAGGCGTCGATGCGCTGAGTGTTCAAGCCCGACCCGCGGTGCTGACCCAGTCGGGACTCGATTTCGCTGTCGCCGCGGCGCTCTCCCGGTGGGAGGCGGCCGGATTGCGGCCTGAACAGCTCGCCGTCCTTCGCTCATTGCGATTCGAGGTCGCCGATCTCCCGGGCTGGTATCTCGGTGAAGCCGCCGGCATCCGCATTCGTCTCGATGCCGACGCGGGCGGCAATGGCTGGTTTGCCGACGCGTCCGAAGGCAGTGACGCGCATTTTGCAAACGTTGTGTCGGTCTCGCGTCACTACACCGATCCGGTCGGCGCTCCCGCAGGGTGCGTGGACCTTCTCACCGCGATCATGCACGAAATGGGGCATGCCCTCGGACTCGACGACACCTACCTTCCCCGCGACCGGGACGACCTGATGTTCGGTCATCTCAGCACGGGCGAGCGGCGGTTCCCGGTGGCGGGGCAGGCGGATCGCGCCACGTCTTTCAGCACCGACGTCATTCGCTTTCTCTCCGCTCCACTCAGCCTTGGGACGCTGCCTCCGGGAAAATCGGTTCGCGTCACGTACGCCGTCACCATTAACGCGGCCGTACCGACGATCAGCGGCCAGGGCACGGTTTCCGGCTCCGGCTTCAGCGTCCTCACCGACGATCCCGAAGGCGCGGGTGAGACGGATCCCACGGTCACGAGAGTCCACGTGCCTCCGACTCTCGCCAACGTTGCGCCAAGCGTGGTCGAGGACGGCGTTCTCACCTTCTCGGCTGCACTCTTCGACGCAGGCTTCAGCGACGGCAACGGAGACACGCTCCACTCGGTGAGCATCGAGTCATTGCCGGCGAACGGCCAGCTCCGGCTCAATGGCAGCGCATTCACCGTGCCGCAGACCATCGCGCGGGGCAGCATCCCATCCCTGACTTTCGTGCCCGGCTCTGACTACTTCGGTTCGTCAGGGTTCATGTGGAGTGCGACCGACAGCTCCGTTGCCGGCCTCTCCGCGGTTGAACCTGCGGCGGTGAACCTCACGGTCGTCCCGGTCGCCGATGCGCCGGTGATCGCTGCCGCTACGGTCGCCGAGGATACGCAGTCATCCGCCGGTCTCGTCATCACCCGCAACGTGGTGGACGGCGCGGAAGTGACCCATTTCAAGATCACAAATAGCGTCAATGGGATCGTATTCCTGAACGACGGTACCACCGCGGTCGCGGACTCCAGCTTCATCACGATCGCCCAAGCCGAGGCGGGTTTGAGATTCACGCCAGCACGGGATCTGAATACGCCCGCGGGCGACACGTTCTCGTTCGACGTTCAGGCAGCCACCAGTTCCGCCGGCGCCGGACTGAGCAGCATTACGACGGTGGGTGTCACGGTCACGGAGGTGAACGATGCGCCCACGGCGACGGACGACACGTTGAGCGCGGTCGATGAAGGGTCGGGTCCGAGATCGATCAGCTCCGCCAGCCTTCTCGCCAATGATCTCGCCGGTCCGGCGAACGAGAGCGGCCAGACCGTGACGGTCACCGCCGTGAGCGATCCGGTCGGCGGCACGGTTGAGATCGTCGGCGCCGACGTGATCTTCACGCTTGCTTCCGAATTTAACGGGACGGCCGGATTCGACTACACAATCACGGATAACGGCACATCGGACGGTTCGCCCGATCCGCTTAGCGCGGTCGGCCATGTCAGCTTCCCCGTCACTGCGCTCAATGGTCCTCCCGTCCTGGTCGGTGCGATCAACGCCGCCGGCTGGAGGGAAGGCGACACCACCGTGGGTGCTGGGTTCGCAGGAGACCCGGTCTTCCTGTTTAGCGAAGCCGTGGTCAGCGATGACGCGACGGGTTTGACCGGCGCTGCACTCACGGTGGCATTCGATGCCTATGAGCCGGGCGATCTTCTCTCGCTGCCGCCGTCCACGGCCTTAGGCGCCGACACGCTGACCTACGACTCCGGCACCTCGGAGATTCGATTCAATGGCACATGGATCGCGAGCGCCTCCGGCGGCTTCGGCTCCGCTCTGGTTATCACCTTCCGATCGGGTGCAGTGATTGCCCATGCGAATGCCATTCTGGGGACCATCGTGTATAACTACTATGGTGACGATAACCCCACCGCCTTCGGCAGCCACACCAGTCGCAACGTCACGGTGACGCTGGACGACGGTGGCAACACCGGAGCGGGTGGGGCACAGACCAGCAGCGCGCTGACCGGCACGCTCACCATCACGGCGGTCAACGATGCTCCGGCCATCGCTGCGACCAACGACAGCGCAATCGAGGATGTCGACGCGGCTCTCGACACATTCGTGTTCTCCGACCCCGACGCCGCCCCGGGGAGCAGCTTGATGACGGCCACGGTCTCCGTCGGATCAGGCACGCTCACGGCAACATCAAGCGGAGTCGTTACGGTGGTTTCGGGCAGTGGCACGGGCACGTTGACGCTGAGCGGAACGCTCAACGCGCTGAACGGCTATGTCGCCGCAAGTCGCATCCAGTTCAAGACCGCGCCGAACAGCGATCAGAACGTGTCAGCGACGGTGACCATCGACGACGGCGGAGCCACCGGTCGGGAGCCGGCAACCGGGGCGACGGGCACCGCCACCAGCGAAGCCGCCTCCCGGACGATCACCATCGTGGTGACACCGGTGAATGATTCGCCGACGACGAATCCAGTGTGTGGATATGTTAATACCGGCGTTGCGGTCCCGGTGGGAGGCCTGGAGACGATCGCGGACACGATGTTGCACGAGGGTGATCCGGATGACAGCGGTACGGGAATCACGTATACCATCACAACGGCGCCAAGCTACGGCACGCTGTTCATCGATGCCAACGCCAACGGGATCGTGGACGGAGGCGAAGCGCTCGCGAGCGCTGATACGTTCACCCAGAACGACATCGACGAATCGCGAATCAGGTACCTGCACGGTGGCGGCGCTGGGAGCCAGGACAGCGTCAGATTCTCAGTGGCCGACGGCGGCGAAGACGGCAGCGTCGCGCTGACGGGCCTGACCTTCATCATCACGATCGCCGAGGCTCCGGTCCTATCGACGGGCGGCGGAAGCGCGCGCATCTATGTGGAAGACGGCCCCGCGGTGGAGATCGGCGGTGGCATCACCATTACGGATGGCGACAGCATCACGCTGGGCGGCGCGACGATCACGATCACCGACTTTCTCACGGGTGACCTGCTCGGATTCACCAATCAGAACGGGATCGCGGGCAGCTACAACGCCGCCACCGGCGTGCTCGCACTGTCGGGCACCGCGACGCGCGCACAGTATCAGGCGGCATTGCGCACGGTCGTCTACAGCAGCACGAATCCAAACCCCGCCACCGGCATCGGCAATAGCGACCGGATCATCCGGTTCACGGTCACCGATGACACCGGGTTGACGAGCCTGGGTGTGAACATCACGGTCCTTGTTCAGAACACCAACGACGCACCTGTGCTCGACGCCAGCCTTTCGCTCGCGTTGGCCGACATCCTGGAAGATCTGGCCGCGCCGACCCTCGGACGCACGGCGGGCAGCACGCTCGTTTCGGCCCTTCTCGGCGGCGTCTCCGATCCGGATGTCGGCGCCCTGCAGGGCGTGGCGATCATCGGCACGACCACACAGGGCACACTCTGGTACTCGATCGACAACGGCGGCACCTGGAGCCAGGCGCCGGCAGTGACCGCCGCGTCGGCGCTGCTGTTGCAGAGCGATGCCCGGGTTTACCTCCAGCCTGCTCCGAACGTCAACGGCCTGATCGCCGACGTGCTCACGTTCAAGGCATGGGACCGCACCAGCGGTGCGAATGGAGGTACCGCCGACGTCACTACCAGCGGGGGCGCAACCGCATTTTCCTCCGTCGCTGACGCCGTGGCCGTCGTGATCGTGGGTATCAACGATGCGCCGACGCTGGCTGGCGGACCGTTCGTGCTTGCCGCCACCGATGAGGATACCACCTCCAGTGGCACACGGGTCTCCGCGATTCTCGCCGGCCTCACCTATGTCGATGTCGACTCCGGGGCGTTGTCGGGGATCGCGATCACCGCCTTCGTAGGCAACGGCACCTGGCAGTATTCGACCGACGGTGTGAATTGGAATGGCGTTGGCTCTGTCCTGCCCGATGCATCGCTGTTACTCTCGAGTGCGACGCAGGTGCGCTACGTGCCCGATGGCATTGGCGCTGAAGACGCGCGGCTCACGTTCCGGGCGTGGGACCAGACCAGCGGTACCGCTTCCGACAACACCACCCGGCGGACGGCCGATGTCACAACCAATGGCGGCACGACCGCCTTCTCCACTGGCATCGCCGAGGCGCGGATAGTGATCGCCGGCATCAACGACGCGCCCGTGCTCACGCCGATTTTGCCTTCTCTCACAGATATCACCGAGGATGACACCGCCAATGTCGGCCAGACGGTGGCGAGTTTCCGAAGTGGGAGCGTGTCGGATGTGGACAACGTCGTCGGTGGAATTGCCATCACGTCGACCATGTCGGGCAATGGAACATGGCAGTTCTCGCTCGATGGCGGCGGCAGTTGGTCCGCCATGGGCGCGGTCACGAATGCCAGCGCACTCGTGCTGCGTGCCGGCGATTTGATCCGCTTCGTTCCCGATGGACTGAACGGGACCGTGGGGAGCATCACGTACCGTGCGTGCGACCACACTGGAGTGGCATTCAACAAGCACGGTGCCAGGATCGATGCGAGTATCGCCGGCGAAACCACACCGCTGTCGAGCGCCACCGACACTGCGACGATCGCAGTCACGAGCGTCAACGATGCGCCCACCGGCGCAGACCGGACCATCACGACCAGCGAGGGCGGCGCCTGCACGTTTGCCGCGTCCGACTTCGGGTTCTTGGACGTGGATACGGGCGACGCGCTCAGCGCGGTGCGCATCGATACGCTGCCCGGCGCCGGTGCACTCACGCTCTCCGGAGCACCGGTCGCGGTGGGACAGATCGTGGATGCGCCCAGTCTTGGCGCTCTCGTCTTCACGTCCGCGCCCGATGCGATCGGCGCGGGCTACGCCAGCTTCACGTTCTCCGTCCGCGATCAAAGCAGCGCCTATGCGCTCGCCCCGAGCACGATCACGCTGAATGTCCCCGCAAAAGAAGCGACGATTACGCTGGGAGGATTGGCACACACGTATGACGGGACACAGAAATCTGCGACAGCCACGACGATGCCTGTCGGTCTCGCCGTGAAGTTCACCTACGACGGCGACACGACGGCGCCGACAGACGCCGGCGAGTACGCGGTCGTTGCGACGATCGATGAGGACGACTATACCGGACAGGCGGGCGGCACGCTCACCATCGCGAAAGCCGGGCAGACGATTGCGTTCGTTGCGGTCGGCAGCGTGCAACCACGAGATAGTATCGGTCTTTCCGCGACGGCGAGCAGTGGGTTGCCCGTCACATTCAGTGTCATCCGTGGTCCCGCGACTGTTTCGGGCGGAACCCTCGCGGTCACCGGTGGCGGAGAGATCGTCGTCCGAGCGTCCCAGCCCGGCGGCCCGAACCATCTCGCCGCGACGGATGTCGACCAGACGATCGCGTCAACGAAGCTCGCGCAGACGATCACGTTCGGCGAACTTGCGGATAGGCCTGCGAGCGATGGTCCGGTCGCGCTCAACGCGACGGCGAGCAGCGGATTGCCCGTGGTGTTCACGATTGTCGAAGGACCGGCGACGATCGTCGGCACCACGCTGACGCCGACCGGCAATCCCGGCACGGTGATCGTGCGTGCCTCGCAGCCGGGCGACGCTGTCTACGCCGCGGCGGCGGATGTGCTGCGCAGTTTTGAGGTCGAAGCGGAGGGCCTGCGCGTGTTCTTTGGGGAACTTGTTTCCGGGGCGGAAAAGGCGGGCGGCGCGAGTCCTCAGCAACCGCTCGCGCGATCGATCACCAAGGTTGGCGACGTTGCCGCCGTGCTCTCCGCCGATCGCACCACGGGATCGCTCATGTTCGTCGCACCGGATATCGGGATCGACGAGTTGGCTCCATTCACGCTCGCGGCCGACGGTTCTTTTGTTGCAAGCGTCACCCAGAAGGCCGGTCAGAACGCGCCCGCGGAGCGCAGGTTCGTGGTGCGCGGCCAGATCGTGGCCGGTGTGCTCTCGGGTTTGATCGAGAATACCGACCATACCTTCCGCCTGGAACTGGAGGCCCGCGACGGGCCGTCCGCAGCCAGCGCCGGGCTGTATAGCTCCATCGTGTTGGGTACCGGCAGCGGACAAATCCATACCATCGTCGGCACGGACAACCGTGTCCTCATCCTGATCCTGACGCCGGCATTCACGGGCGGAGGGATGACCACGTTGAATGCATCGGGTGCCTTCGTCCTGGCGCTTCAGACGGAGACCGCCAGCGGAGGCATCAGCGGTCGACTCGATCCTGTCGGGGCGACGCTCCACGGCTCGATCGTGTTCGAAGGACAGGCCCCGGCGTCGTTCCGCGGGGTGCAGGATGGCGTCGCTCGGACGGATCGCCTGATCAATCTTTCCGCGCGCGGACGTGTGGGCGAGGGCGAGAACCTTCTTGTATCCGGATTTGTGATCCAAGGAACACAACCGCTGCCCGTGCTGGTGCGCGCCGTCGGCCCAGGCCTGACGGATCTGGGTGTCGCCCAGGCACTGCCGAATCCACAGATCCACCTCTACCGGAAGAACAGCGTCATCGCGGAGAACGACGACTGGTCCCTGGGGCAGGATCCGGCTGAAGTGGCTCGGGCGATGGCGCGCACCGGGGCGCTCGGGATCGGCGAGGGCAGCGCCGATGCGGCGCTTCTGGTCACGCTCGACCCCGGAATCTACACGGTGCACGTGACGGCCGCCGCCAACTCACCGCAAGGTGTGGCGCTCGCTGAAGTCTACGACGCCAGCGACTCGCCGGATCCCGTCGCCAATCGGCTGATCAACATCTCGTCTCGGGCCGAGGTGGGCACCGGGGACAACATCCTCATCGGTGGCTTTGTGGTCTTCGGCAACGCCGCGAAGCGCGTCCTTATTCGCGGAGTCGGGCCCTCGTTGTCGGCCCAGGGCATTCTCGTCCCGGTGGCTGATCCGGTGATCCATGTGTATCAGGGGCACACTGTGGTCGCGCACAACGACGATTGGGATGACGACCCGATCGCGGCCACGGAGAACGCCGCCGCGGCCCGGGTCACGGGTGCCTTTGCCCTTCCTGTCGGCAGCTCCGATGCCGCCATGATCCTCACTCTCGCGCCGGGCGTCTACACCGTGCATGTGACCGCCAAGCCCGGGACCGCCGCCGGGGTCGGCCTGGTCGAGATCTACGAAATACCGAATGAAAGCTCCCGCTGAATCTCCAGACATGGTCGGTGACCGCGTGCATAGGCCGACGATAACGATGCCCGATCGCCGCGCGTTCATCCGCGGGCTCGTGCTGGCCTCGGGCGCCACGGCGCTCCTCCACAACAAGGCCCTGGCTGCATTCTCATCGCTGCTCGGGAACACGCCGGACGCTCCTGTCGGTTCGCTCAGTGGGGCGACTTTTGCGCGGCTGCGCGGTGCGACCTTCCTCGTGCGTGGCCCCGCGGCGGCTCCACAACCGGTCGTTCTTTCCGAGGTGACGGAGTATCCGCGCGGTCCCGACATCGAGAACTTCTCGCTGCGGTTCACGGGTGCCGCGGAGAAGGCGTTTGCCCAGGGCATCCAGCGCTTTGAACACCCGGAACTCGGAGGCTTTGAGGCGTTTGTCGTCGCGCATCCGATCGATGCGACGACCTTCGGCTACGAAGCGGTGTTCAACCGGCTCGTCGGGTGAATCACAGCGGTGCGGGGGCGGCCCCGCCCGTTTCAGCCCGGGGTGGATCAGCCCGCCATTCCATCAGCGCGTACACCTCTGTCCGCGAGACTTCGCGAAATCCGAGGCGTTGATACCACTGCATGGCCGGATTGAATACCTCGACGTGGATCGTCACGCGACGGTCGCTCGTCCGCGCCTCATGCAGGACCCCGCGGACCACGGCTGAACCGATGCCCTGGCGGCGGAAGGCCGGGAGCAGCGCGATATCCATGATGCGGATCTCGTCCGGCCGGCGGTGCAGATAAAGCCGCCCCGCGTCGATTCCGTTGACGACGAGGATCAGGAATTCGGCTCCAGGGTAGTTTTTCTGATACGCAGTGGTCTGCGCGCCGAACTGGTGGGCGATGAAACGGTGTTTCTCCTCGGCGGACCAGGGCAGGGGCGCGAGTTCGAGCTCGCGGGTGCTGGCGTAGACCGCGCGGAGGAAGTCGGTATCCGCGTCACCGACGAGGCGGGCGGTCACTGGCAAGCCGGAGGGAGTGACGTCGTTGATCACGCTGGAGCCGCTTCAGCACGTCCCGCCATTCGCGCACGCCTGAGCGGGATGCGGTCGGGTCAACTGCGTGGCGGGAAGACCCCTTGGAGCGCGATGCAGAAGTAGAAGGTGAGGTAGGGCTGCATGTTGTTGTGCGGCGTGTCGCCTCCGGCGGGCGCGAGGGCTTCCGGTGCGAGTGCAGTCAAGTTGGCTGCGGGAGCCCACGCGTTGCCGCTATTGGATCGTGCAAACGTGGTCGCGGGTGTGGGCGCGAACTGATCCGCGGGATCGCCCGCGACCGCGCCAAGCGCATGCGTGTGGCTGGGAATCTCGCTCTCGAGCAGCGTCACTGTTTCGCTTCCGCTTGTTTCGCCGAGACCGTGGAGCGACAGCCCGGGACCCTGGCCGGGATGCATCGGTGCGCGACCTTGCAGGTCCGGCAGGGCGAAGTTTGATTTGCCATTGCCGCCATAGGTGGTGCCGAGGAGCGAAAACAAAGCGGTGTTCTGCGACAGAGGCAGGAGCTGCCCGTCGCACCACGCCCAGCCTTTGGGCGCGAAGTTGAACGGGAAGATTCGAATCTCGGCGACGAAGGGATCGGCCATGGGAAGCGGTGACGGGATGACGGGTGGAGGCGCTGCGGACGTGGGTCAGGTCGGCGACGGAAAGATGCCGAAGAGCGAGATGATGAAATCGACGCAGAGGTAGGGTTGGAAGTTCGTGTGCGGCTGGCTGCCTCCGACGGGACTGATAGCGTGCGGGGAGCAATTCGCATCCGCGGAATCGGCCCAGTAGAGTTCGCTCAGTCTGCCGGCTGCGGGGAGGCTGTTGGCTGCGTTCGGCGTATCGGCTGGATTGCCGGAAACCATGAAAGGGTGCGTGTGCGCCGGGATCTGTTGCACGGTCAGCGTGACTTCCTCGGCGCCGCCCGTCTCGGCGAGGATGAAACCGTTGCCTTGATGGATCGGAATCCGCCCGCGCAGGTCCGGCAGCTGAAACGTCGATTCGCCGTCGCCGCCGTAGGTTGTGCCGATGAGCTGGAACAAGGATTCGTTTTCCGAAATCGGCAGGATCTGGCCCTCGCAGAACATCCAGCCCGCGGGGGCGAAGTTGCCCGCGAACATGCGAATCTCTCCAATATAGGGTTGAGCCATGGGAGTCAGTTCGGGCTGGGAAAGATGCCTTGCAGGGCGATGCAGAAACTCAGCGTGAGGAAGGGCTGCATGTTGAGGTGAGCCTGTGAGCCTCCGGTATTCTCCACGGTGGAGGAGTTCATCGAGACAAGGTTCGAAATTTCCGAGCTGTAGTAGTTGATTGGCGTGGTGCCATTCGCGGTCCTGCCGCGGGCGAGGACGTTGTTGCCCGGAGCAACGGAGGAGGCGCTGGCCGACGAGGCATTGACCACGTGGGTGTGCGTCGGCAACTCGGCCATCGAGAGCGTATGCGCCTGTTCGCCACCGCGCTCGCCCAGCGTGTGACCGATGCCGACGTGGATCGGCGTGCGCCCGCGCAGGTCGGGCAACGCGAAGTTCACCCGGCCGTCGCCGCCAAAGGTCGTTCCAAGGAGCGAGAAGAGCGCCTGGTTTTGGTTGATCGGCAGGAGTTGACCGTTGCAGAGCGCCCAGCCCTTGGGCGCGAACACGAAGGACATCAGGCGGATCTCTGAAAGGAACGGTTCAGCCATCGGAAGCGTGGGTTGTGGGGCTCAGGCGAAGTTGAAAATGACCTCAAGTCCAAGGCCTCGCGCATCCCGGCTCACCGGGACGAGAAAGAGCGCATGCGTGCCGAGCTGCGGATGCGTGAATGGGTAAACACCCTGGGAAATCGGCGCGTCTGCCGGCGCGTGGAAGACCATCGAGAACGACTGCCGGCCGCCTTTTTCGCTCGGCGTGTTCCAGCCCGACGGCGTCACGACGCTCAAGCGTATCGCGACGGTCGTGGCCGCATCCAGGTGCAGCGTGAAGCACTCGTTGACGAGGGGAGCGAACGCGTCGAGGGACAGCTCTGTCGTCGCCAGCGGCATTACAGGAAACGAGGAACTTGGGCGCAGGGCGGATAAGCGATGTTCATTCCCATGGCTGCGTGCATCAGACAACATGTCCTTCGCCCATCGATGCCAAGTGGGTTCGGCTCGATGGGTGAAGTTTGCTGCCACCGAGGTCGAAAGTCCCCTCGCGCACGGAGCCCAGGGACGTTCCACAAGCTGCGCCGTATGCGAGGCCGACGATTCACCTCGTGTGCGAGAAATGGCGGAGAGGGTGGGATTCAACCCAAGGTACCCATGCGGGCAGGCCTGGTTCGCGTCAGGGTGACAGCCATGACAATCAATAGTTTAGGGTAGATGTGTTGGGAACGGGGTCGGAATCTCACCTTCTGCGATTCGCTCCCTCGGCCAAGGTCGCCTGGGTTGTGTCGTTCAGATGATCGCGGTTGAATCAGCGGGCGTGGCGCTCTGACGGCGGTGGATGGTGCTGTCCGCTCGCGGCTCGATCAGAGCGGGGTACGAGGCCTGACCTGCCTTCCGATGCGGTCAGCAATTCCCATGATCTCGGAAGGGGGACGTTGTTGGCGCAGGAGATCGGTCATCACGCGCATGTACGGTGCGACGTGGGTGAAAAAGCGTTTGTAGGCGGAACAGAGGTAGTTGAGACCGTGTTCGCCGTCGGGCGTCACGAGGAAACGGTGCTTGGGGCATTCTCCGTGGCAGGTGAAGCGCACCTCGCATTCGCGGCAGAACTTCGGGAGGGTATCGGTCTTGTCGCTGCCGAACTTGCGCTGGCGGGGCGAGGCGACCATTTCGCCCAGGGATTCGGTCATGACGTTGCCGAGTCGATACTTTGGATACACGTAGTGGTCGCAGGAGTAGACGTCGCCGTTGTGCTCGATTGCTAAGGCGTTGCCGCACTTCTCGCTGAACACACACAGGCCGCCCGGTTGGCCGGCCCAGTTGCCGAGGGTGACATCGAAGAGTTGCACGAACGTGCTTCCAACATCGCGTCGCACCCACTCGTCGAAGATCGTCACGAGAAACTCGCCGAAGTGCTCGGGCCGCACGCTCCACGGTGTGATTCGCGTGGATTGCACGACGTTTTCGTCGGTCGGATCGAGCGAGGGTGGCTCGGCCAACGTGAGTCCCCTGGGATTGTGCGCGGGTGCCTCGCGCTCGACCAGCGGGATGAACTGCATGAAACCCGAGCCGAAACGCCGCAGAAACTCATAGACCTTGAGCGGCTCGCGCGAGTTCCTGCGGTTGACGACAGTGAGCGTGTTGAACTCGACCTTGTGTTTCTTGAGGATCTCGCGCCCGGCCATGACGCGGTCGAACGTCGGCTTCCGGCCCTTATCGACACGGTAGGCATCGTGCAGCCTGCGCGGGCCATCGATGCTCAGGCCGACGAGGAAATGATGCTCGGCGAGAAAGCGGCCCCACGCGTCGTCAAGCAGGGTGCCGTTCGTCTGCAGGGCGTTGTGAATGCTGCGCCCATCCGCGTATCGTCGCTGCAGCGCCGCGACTTTCTCAAAGAACGGTACTCCGAGCATGGTCGGCTCGCCGCCCTGCCAGGCGAACGTGACCTCACCGGAGGGTTGCGCGGCGATGTAGTCGCGTATGTAGCGAGCCAATACATCGTCGGGCATGCACCAGTTGCGCGTGTCGGGGTAGAGCTTCGCCTTCTCGAGGTAGAAGCAGTAGGTGCAGTCCAGGTTGCACGCCGGCCCGATTGGCTTGGACATCACGTGGAAGGGGTTGGGGTCGGGCATGTGGAAATCTAGGCAGGAAAAGGGTAGCGACGGGTGACTCTCCTGAACGGGCGACGTCAACTCACCCGCTCGGCAGGTGGGGCGGCCTTCTGGAGGTGTGAGGTGCACCCCACGACGCGGGCTCGCGCCTTCGACTTGGTGCTGCGCATGTTCATGAGCGCTTCTTAGTGATGGACAGGGGCCGGTTCCAGAAAGGCGGAAGCGGGAGGTCGTTCAGGGCGATCCCCCCACCGTTTGGAAAATAAAGCGGTGCTGCTCCGGGCAGGGTGACTGTGACGGGAATGGCGTCGGGCGCATGAACCGTCAGATCCAGTCGGTTCTGGAGCGGGCGGACCGTCCAAGTCGTCCGGATACGTCCGACCGGCGTATCGATAGCGCCGCTGGCGTGCGATGTCGCGTCGAGGCCCGGCGCGATATGAATGCTCGTCCAGCCTGGCGCCCCGGGCCGAATTCCGAGCACCTCGCGCAGGAACACGATGACAGGCCAACTCGACCAGGCGTGGCAGTCGCTTCGGGTCGGGTCGGCCATTTCCTGCCATGTGGTCAGGCCGTTTGCCAGCATGGCGCGCCAGGGTGAAAGCACGTCGGGAAACAGGCGATCGAGGCGACCCAGTCGTGCCAGCGCCTGGACCAGGTAGAACCGATGCATGAGCGACATCGGAATCAGGCCTGTGGTCTCGGCGAGACTCGTCCGGAGGCGGACAAGCTGCGACGCCGAGGGGGCTCCTGCGAGAATCGCAAACGACTGGGTATGTTCGGTAAGGGGATCAGACTCGCGACCGGGGCCTTCGTGGAAGCAGCCCGCGGACTCGGACCAGGCGGTGCGGAGGGCTCCGAGCAACACCTTCTGAAGTCGGCTCCAGCGCAGCGCCTCGAATGGGTTGCCGGCCCCGTTGTGCAGTTCCAGCGCAGCTTCGATTGCCAAAGCGAACAGAGCTGTGAGGAAGGTGGAGGGCGCGCCGGCGGCGGCACAGGGTGCCACGCCCTCCGGCCACTCGGGGACCCAGTCGATCCACGCCCATGCGTCGATACGACCCACGAATCCCTCCGGTGTGAGTCGATCTCGAAAGTGGCAGAGCACGGCGTCCACGGCCGGCAATGATTCGCGCACGAAGGACGCATCCGCATGCCCCAGCCAGCGCCAATAGTCGCCGAGCATCAGAATCCAATGCAGGGAAAAGTGCGGAATGACCTGCCGGCCGCGCGCCGGGGCCCGGCTCGCGACGAGGCCGCTCGCGTCGAGCGAATCGCGAAAGTAAAGAAGCCCTTGTCGCCCCAGCCGGGTGTCATTCGCCAGATACTGGCTGCAGAGCGCCTGGATGCGGGCGTCCGCGACGTAGTTGAGCTGTTCGAAATACGGACAATCTTCGTAGGTTTCGTGTGCGCACAGATGCAGTGTCCTGATGCTGGTGACCCAGAACCCGGATGTGTCCGGGTCGGCGCAGTCAAACCGGGCGTGCATCTCCTGCGGAAAGGCGGTGTAGCGGTGGTGAGCCGCGCGAAGTGTGACGGGGGAGTCGCCGGCGCCGACGAGCAGCTTGATGAAGCGAAACGTTCGCCAGTGGAAGGGCTCGAAGACGTGTTCGCCTCCAGGCAGCACAAGGATATCGCGGTAGCCATGCGGCTCGCCGCGGGCCAGGTCGTCGCGTGGGCCGGACTTGCGCCACTGCGTGTTGTCACCTTCGCCGGTCCACTGGCCGAGAGCCTCGGCATACACGATTTCCACGACTCGATCTGCGCCGCCCTCGAAGGCGAATACCGGGTAACTGGTCGTCATGACATCGGCCTGCAGCCACGCCTCTCCTGAGATGCCGGGGTCGAGCCGCCAGGGAAGGACGATCGGCGACCTGTCGACAAAGATGTGGAGAAACTCGCGCGGAACCTCAGTCAGTGCTGGAAGCCGACGAGCGTGAAGTCGGTGACTCGGTGACAATCCCCAGCCTTGGGTGTGGCTGAGTCCAGGGACGGGAACCGGGCAAGACCATCCACTCGCGTCAAAATCCGGGCATTGCCATCGAGCCGGACGCAGACGGGCGTCCACGCGGTCAAGCGGTCCGAGGAAGATCTGAGCCTCATGCAAGAGGTGGTCCTTCTGGGGCGATACGGATTCGTCGGGTCTCGCCAGCCAGGCACCGGGCGTGTCGAGCTCATCTCCGTCAAACTCCTGCACGAGGAACCCGGGCAGGAGACCGTGCACCTCGCTTATCGGTCCCTGTTCCCCCCACCAGCGCACCTCGGCGGCGAGCACGTTGCGGCCCGGTAGGAGCAAGTCGGCAAGTTCATACGTCTCGGCGTGATAACGGGCCAACGTGCCTTTCAGCGGTCCGCGGCCGATCCGGCGACCATTGAGCCAGAGGATGTAGCGATTGTCGGCTGTGATCAGGATGCGGCGCGATCTCGGCCGGGTGGTGACGACGAACTCGCGGCGGAACAGCGAGGTCCGCCAGGCGTCCTGGCGCTGCTCAAGGCTGGGCCAGACAAAGGCGGCTCGCAAGGGTGGCAGGTCAGCGTCGATGACGAGCGCCTTGTCCGCATCGCTAGAAGGGCACGCGGGAAGCGGAAGCGGCGCGCCGTTCGCACCATGTCGTGCCTGCTCAAGCGCGCCAAACGCCGCCGAATTCATGCGGATGGGGAGGCCGCCGGGTCGGCGACTCGTGGTTGCCACGCTGCGGTGGGAACTGGACCGGTAGGAGAAACAAGAATACGCTATTCGGTCGTTCGCCTCGAACCGGCGATGAGGAGCGGAATCCCGAGGCGTATTCAGTTGCGGGATTCACGAAAAGATGAGCGTAGCGCGGCCGCGGGCCCCGGTGGCATTGGCTGGTTGCTGGCGCTTGTTGTCGAGGATGCGGTCCGAAGTCTCTGGATCACCGGTCGCGACGGATGCAGGCGCGTGCCGGTTGAAGAGGGCAGGGACGAGCCGCGGATACTTTCACCATCGACCCTCGCGGATTCCGGGCAACACGACCGGCTATTCATCCCGTTGAATGGATGGGATCGTGACAAACGCCGGATCGCCCTCCAGACAGGGTGATCCGGAAGCAACCGCCCTTCCTTTCCCCGACCTACCCTGAGCCTCCCCGATCCGTGAACCGTCGAATCACCCAACAGGATATCGCCGAGAAACTGGGCTTGGATAAGTCCACGGTCTCGCTCGCGCTTCGGAATTTCGCGGGCATTTCGGCGTCCACTCGCGAGCGCGTGCACGCCATGGCCAAGAAGCTCGGCTACCGTCCGGATCCCGCGCTCTCGATGCTGGCGCGGCAGCGGTGGGCCGGTCTCTCGACCGGTGGAGGCGCTGCATTGGCCTATCTCGTCGATAGCCGGATGGAGAACGCAGAACAGCACGTGCGGTTCCTCCCCTCGGCCCGGGCGCGGGCCGAGCAGCGCGGCTATGTCGTGCATGAGTTCGATCTCGCCGCCTATGCGTCAGTCAAGACTGCGGCGCGGGTGCTGTACCACAGGGGCATCCGTGGTCTTTTGTTGCCACAGTTTGAATACACAAAGGGGCCTGGCATACTGGACATGCCCGTGGAAAACTTCACCCTGGTCGGCCTGGACCTGGGATGGGTGGCGACTCGATTTCATCTTGTTGCTCCCGACCGTTTCGCAGCGACGCGCCAGGTGTGGGCGGAAGTGGTGACCCGGGGCTACCGCCGGGTCGGTGGAGCCATCCTTTCCCACGCTCCGCGCGCGGTCGATGATGCGACGCGCTATGGGAGCTCGGCTGCCGCGCAAGCCGAGCTGCTGACGCCCCGCGAACGCCTGCCTTTGCTGACCTCGGGGCCGAACGACCGGGACTCCTTCTTGCGCTGGCTGGATAAGTACAAACCCGAGGCCGTCATCTGCTTCATCTCACGGGTATATGGTTGGATTCGGTCCTCCGGACGACGTGTGCCCGAGGATGTCGCCGTGGCCGGGCTGTCCGTGTACACGCATGAGACACCGGAGTTCACCGGAGTTCTGCGGCCCGTTGATGAGATCGGTTCAACCGGAGTCGACGCTTTGATCGCCGCGATGAACGAAAACGAATGGGGCATGCCTTCTCTACAGCGCAAACTGTTGCTTGAGCCGGTCTGGCATGAGGGCACCACTCTGCCGGTGCGGGACTGAGGCGTGCGTTGTTGTCCGCGCCCATACGCGAGCCGGCTCAACGAGATGAATTTTCGGCGAATTGGAGGCCACGGGATCGCGCATAGGCTGCACCGCGATGACGGGGACGGTCCCCGATCTTCGCTCACCCCAATCAATCCAGACCTCATGATCCCCTCCCAAGTTATGTCGGGAAGTCGTTCGCGCTGTATTGTCGCCCTCCTGACGGGTGCGATCGCCAGCGTGGCCGCTGCCCAGACAGCCCCCACACCGGAACCGACGGAAGAAGAGATATTCGTGCTTCCCCCGTTCGTGGTCAGCACAGACAAGGATATGGGCTATGCCGCCACGTCCACCCTCGCCGGCACGAGATTGCGCACCAATCTGGAGGATGTGGGCTCCTCGATCACCGTATTGACCGAGGAATTCATCGAGGATCTTGGTGGAACGGATTCCGGCTCCGTTCTCGCCTATGCGACCAACATGGAAGTGTCGTCGGCGCGCGGCAACTACATCCACGCTTCGAACGGCAGCTTCGGAAACAACGACGAGACTCTGCGCATGCTCAACCCGGCTGGCAGCACGCGGGTGCGCGGCCTGGTGAGTGCCGATAACACGCGAAACTACTTCCGGACCAATGTGGCTTGGGACAGCTACAATGTCGGTCGCATCGATTTACTGCGCGGACCCAACAGCATTCTCTTCGGCCTGGGCAGTCCCGGCGGTGTGGTGAATGCGAGCACGGACGCCGCCAACCTGCAAAACGACGCTGGCGAGGTCGGCCTGGCGTTCGATCAGTTCGGCTCGATGCGTGGCACGCTGAACTACAACAAGGTCATCTCCGAAGGTCAGTTGGCAGTGCGCGTCGCGGCTATGTCCGAGCGGAGCGAGTTCCGTCAGCGGTTTGCATATGAGGACGAGGACCGGCAATACGTTGCGGCGACCTACCGCCCGCCTGTCCTCAATGGACACGGTCGGACCTTCGAGATCTCCGTGGACTACGAACGCGGCGAGACGAAGAGCAACCGTCCGCGATATGCGCCTCCGGTGGATTTCATCACCCCCTATGTATCGGGACTGGAGATCAAGGAGATTCAGCTGCCCGCGGGCACCAACTTCAAGACCTACCCCAACGGCGTGATTCCGGGCGGAACGTTCGCGCTCAACGGCTACCAAGTGCCTTACGCCAACTATTTTGGCGGCACGCTGCCTTTGGGCATTGGCACGAGTTTTGACGGGGAAGGCACGAGGCTTATCGCGAGTCCGGACGGGGCGCAGGGCTGGGTCGTCGGACGCGGAGGTGCCTACGGCGTGTTCAATGCCAACGGCACCATCAACACGAATCCGACTTCGTCGGCCCTGTTCGGGGCGAACTACAGCCCCCGTCTCATCAATTCGTTGAACAGCTACGCCACGGCCATCGGCCATCCGTTCGGAAGCGCGTGGTCGCGCACGTCGATGACCGATGCCACGGCGTTCGATTTCTATAACAACCTGCTGGACGGTCCGAACAAGCGGGAGTGGTCGGACTTCGAGCAGTTGCGCGGCGTACTGGCGACGACGTTTTTCCAGAACAAGCTGGGGCTCGAACTCTCGCATTTTGGTGAATGGGCTGACTTCGGACAGACGAGCATGCTGAGCGACAACTCCCGCATCCTGGTCGATATCAACGGATTTCTACGCGATGGCACGCCGAACCCAAATGTCGGGCGCGCCTACGTGCAGGAGACGACCTTCGGTGGCAATCGCATGCGCCGCTATGATATCGATGCGTCTCGAATTTCTGGGTACTTCGATTACGATTTCAGGCGCGAGGGCAAGGGGCCCAAGTGGCTCCAGTATGTGCTGGGTCGGCAGGTGATCAATGCGGCCTGGTCGCGCGACGCGAACGAAACCCGCACCCGCGATTTCCAGCGGCATGTCTTCCCGGACGATTTGCTCACTGCCGTGGGGTTCCCGGGGCTGCGATTCAACAACAACACGCGCACCGGCGTGCAGTACTACATCAGCGACGACCTGACCGGGCGGACCAGTCTCTCCGGGGCCGGGTTCTCCTCCGTTGTGACGCCGATCCTCGATACGATCGGCAAGGCGCCCATCACGGTTACGGTGTTCGATCCGACTTGGATTGCTCCAGACAGCGTGGCTCTCAATGCACCTTGGGTGAATCCCCTGGGGCAGAACTCCACGCAGTCGGCCAATCCGGCGAACTACGTCGGGTGGGTGCCGAAGCAGTATTCACTGATCGATGCGCTCAGCGGTGATCAGGCGGATCTGGATCTCGCGACGCGCGGTGCAACGATGACCCACAGCCGGGTCGAGTCGCGGATCCTTTCATGGCAGGGATACCTCCTGGACGGGGCGATCGTCGGCACAGTCGGCTGGCGTGAAGATACGAACCGCACCCGGCAGAAGAGCAGCACCGCGCGACCCGATGCCGGGGCCAACCTGGATCCGGCGATCTTCAACTACGGCACGGGCAACACCTATTCGATGCGGGTGCAGTCTCGCAGCCAGAGTGTGGTGGCGCACCTGAACCGCCTGCCCGGGATGGAGCGGCTGCCGATCAATATCGCGCTGGGTTACAACCATGGCGAGAACTTCAACCCATCCGCTGGACGGATTGACAAACTAGCACGGCCGCTGCCGCCACCGGCGGGGACGACTGACGAATACAGCATCCTCCTCGCAACGCCGGATCGACGCTTCAGCCTCAAAGTGGCGAGGTTCGAGACGATGATTCTGGATGCGACCACCGGGGGAATCACCGACGAATACCGACTGCAACAGCTCCTGGGCGTCAATGGTGGACCTGCGGCGTACAATGCCGCCAATGGCATCCTGCGTGACGCCTATGAGAGTCAGACCACGCCGCCCAGTTGGAGCATCGATGATCAGGAAAATATCAGCGCTCCAGCTTGGTACGCAATGGAGACGGAATTGAAGAGTCGGTTCCCGACCTTCGTGTCCGAGTGGCTCCGAGCGGGCACGTTCGGACCGAGCAACGCGGCGACCACGTTCAACATCGGGGGAACCAATACGGCGGACACTCTCTCGAAGGGCTATGAAATCGAGTTCACGGCGAACCCCACTCCTCAGCTTCGATTGACCTTCAACGCCTCGAAAATTGATGCCTACGCCGACAACGTGCCAGGAGATGCCACCAGAGCGATCTATGAGTTTCTCAACGACGCCCTGTGGGATGGCGAAACGCTCACCGCGGCGGGAGCGCTTCGCAGCAATGAGAACCCGTTCGATGTCAATGCGACGATGGGCCAGTTCTTCCGCAATAATATCTGGCCAAACTATGTCGTGACCCTGCAGCGCAACGGTCAACGCAACACCGATCTCGTGCAGTGGCGCTTCAACGGGCTCGCCAACTACACATTTGATGAAGGCCGGTTGAAGGGCCTGGGCATAGGTGCAGCCTACCGGTGGGAAGGCGCGCGCTCGATCGGCTATCCGCGCTACTTCAATGAGTTCGGTTCTGTGACCGCGGACATTGATCGTCCGTTCATGGGTCCCGAAACGAGCCGTGTGGATTTCATCCTCAGCTACGGCCGCAAGCTCGGGAAACGGATCGATTGGCGCGTGCAATTGAACGTCTACAATGCGTTCGGTGAGAACAAGCTGATTCCGGTCACCGCCAATCCGGATGGTTCCCACGCGCTGATGCGGATCCAGGAAGGGCGCAGCTGGCGGGTGTCCAACACCTTCAGCTTCTGAGCCAAGGCTCACAGAGGTAGGGTACGAAGGCCCTTCGGGTGATCCCGGAGGGCCTTTCGCCTGAAGTCGCCCCACGCAGTATTCAAGGGTCACTCACATCGATCAAACGCGCAAGTGAGCGGGAGAATTTCTCACTCCATGATCGTGCACGCACTCTTCCGGCCCTCAGTCTCGCTCCTGGCGACCACCTCGGCGTGGGCTGAGTCGCCGCGAGCACGCAGGCTCATCATCGGTCCGTCGCGCTCCCGGTAGGAACGGCGCGGTTCGGACCGGCCGATTCTCATGCATCTCATAGACTACGTCATCCTGGTCCTGGTGATGATCGGCTCGCTCATCATCGGATTCCGGCTGTCGAGTATCGCAAGCAAGAATACGACCGAGTTTCTCGTGGCGGGGCGGAAGATGCCCTGGTGGCTGATCGGCGTGGCCGACGTGGCCACGGGACTGAACACCAGCACCATGCTGGAGAGCTCGCGCAAGGTCCGACAGGATGGGATCAGCGGCATGATGTACCTGTGGGGGTTTGCCCTGAAGAACTGCGTCTCCGGTGTGTTCTTCGAGCGACTGTGGCGCCGGGCGCGGTTCAAGACTCAGATGGAGTTCTACCGTGAACGGTATGACGGCTGGCAGGCGAACTTCGCCCGGATCTACGACACCGTGATCTTCGGCGGAGTCGTGACGTCGATCTGGGCGGCGATCGGTCTGGTCGGGATCAAGAAAGTCGCCGTGGTCATGCTCGGATTGCCCGCCCACGTGGACGTGCTCGGCCTCGAGCTTGGGAGCGATACCGTGGTCGTGGTTGGCGTGGTGCTGATTGCCCTGGTTTACTCGGCGTCCGCCGGCGCGCGGGGCGTCTATTGGACCGACCTGTTCCAATTGGGGTTCGCGGTGGTCGCGGTCTATGCGCTGCTCATCATCTTGTATCAGGAAAGCGGAGGCAGCACGGGCTTGCGCATGCAGCTGGAGAACCTGCCCGGCGACAATGCCAGGTACCTTACGTTTCTACAGCCGTTCAGCATCGTGTACATCGGGATGCTTCTGGTGAATCCCCTGCTGGATCAGGGTGGTTTCAATCCCGGGATGCAGAGGATCCTGAGCCTGAAGGACGAGCGGGAGGTTCTCTACAGTCTGATCGCTCGCCAGGTGATCGGCTTCGTGGTCCAGACCATTCCCTATGTCGTGATCGGGTTGATCGGCATGTTCCTGATCGACGATGCGTTGTTGCTGGCGAACCACGCCCCGCTTTACACGCCAGAAGGGGAGCCGGTCCCGGATTGGGAGCGCGCGTTTCCCGTGCTGGTCGATCGTTACCTGCCGATCGGGCTGACGGGACTGATGGCGGCATCCTTCCTCTGCGCCTTCATGTCGTCGTTCGACAGCAATATCCACCTGACCGGCGCGGTGGTGATCAACGATCTCTACCGGCCCTATCTGGTGAAGGGACGCGACGAGCGCCACTATGTGGCCGCCACCAAGGCGATGATGACGCTCGCGGCGCTCGTCACGATCATGATCGGTATTCTCGCCGACGACATTCTCAAGCTGGGGTATCTGGCGATCACCATCTCTCTGGGCGGCGGGTGGATCCGGATGCTGCGCCTGGTATGGTGGCGTTCCAATGGCGCCGCCGAAGTGGCGGCACAGATCTTCGCGCTGGTGGTGTTTGCCATCATCCTCTCGCCCGCGGGCAAGGGAATCGTGCTTGGCCTGATGGGCCTCATGAACCTCGAGGGGAACGATGCCTTCATCATCACGCGCAACCTCTCCGCGGCGCTGTGCTGCACCCTGTTCGCGCTCGTGGTGATGAAGTTCACGAAGCCCGAGCCCATGGACAAGCTTTGCCGCTTCTATCGCCGCATGCGGCCGTTCGGTTTCTGGGGGCCGGTTCGTCGGGAACTCGGTGATACAGTCAAGCAACCGGATCCGATCGGTGTGCAGGTGGCGCTCGTGGCCTCGATCGTCAGCGTGGTGTGGGGATGCTTCTTCGGGATCATGGCATTCTTCATCGCATTCTGGGAGATCGCCGCCGCGTGCGTCGTGGTCGTCGCGCTCGGCGCTCTTGGATCACGGCACTTTATCCTCCGCCTCTATCCGCCCGGACGGGAGATCGAGGAGTTTCAAGACGGCGAGAACCGCGAGGCCTCGCCCCCGGAAAATCCGCTGAAAGTATCGTAGCATCTCAGCGAACCCGTGCGATGAGTGACCCCTGGATAGTGTCGCAGACCGATTTTGCCCAGTTGCTGCCCTGGGAGGGACTGTTCACCCTCGGTTCTCCGGGACTCCATGTCCGAGGATGCCTCGAGGAGGCCGTGGGCGTTGACCCCCAGAATCGCGAGTACATGCGGTCTCCGGGAAACGTGACAGCCGAGAACTTCCCCGAAGGACGGCAGAAGTGGGGGACCTATGTTCCCGGCATCTACGGACGGCATCCACGGCTCAACGCGCAGTTGGTCAACCTTCCGTGGTTTGCCGGCGTGGGGTTCGTCGCGGGTGGCGAATCTCTGGATACGTCACGCTCCCGGACGTTCGATCACCGCCGGGAGCTCGACCTGCGACGTGCTGTACTGACTCGGTCGCTTGGCTGGACCGCGGCCGACGGCGCAGTCCTGCGCATGTCGTTCGAGCGCTTCGTGGCGGCGGATGCCGGTCGACTGCTCGCGTGGCGGGTCCGCCTCGAGAGCGATCGTGCGATCGAGCTGGAGATGCGGACCGGCATCGACTCCGACGTGCGGACCAATGGCTACGACCACTTCACGGACCGTACATTCGCGCCGAGGGATGGCCGGCTGTCCGCGGCGGTGCTGACCGATCGGGGCGACCGGGTGGAGATCCGCCGTGCCACATCCTCGTCGATTCCCGGGGAGAGGGTCGTGATCGAGTGCGCCGGGCGTGCCATCGTTCGGCGCGACTTCTTCCGCCTCGGTCCACGCCAGCCCTTGGTGTGCGATGGGTTCGGGGCCGTCTCCACCTCGCGCGACCGCGTCGATCTAGGGGAGGCGGAGGAACTCATGGCCGCGGCGGTGAAACGTGGATACGAAGCCGTGCGCACTTCGCACGAGGCAGAGTGGGAGGCGCGCTGGCGCGGTTGCGATGTGGAGATCGACGGTCCCGAAGTGGACCAGCGCGCGCTGCGTGTCTCGTTGTTTCACATGCTCCGATCCCATCCGCGTAACGAGCGGCTTGCGATCGACCCCAAGGGGTACGCCGGCGACGCATACTTCGGTCGGTTTTTCTGGGATACCGAAATGTGCCTGCTGCCGTTCTTCCTCTACACCGATCCGGCCCGAGCCCGGGAACTGCTGGCCTTCAGGAATCACTCGCTGCAGGGCGCGCGCCGCAATGCCGCGCGCTATGGCTATCCCGGCGCCCGCTTCGCGTGGGAGTCCGATGATCTCGGCGACGAGAACTGCGCGGCATGGGAGTATGCCGATCACGAGATACATGTCTCGGCGGATATCATCTATGCGCTCGCCCACCACGATGCGGCAGTGCCGGCTACGCCGCTGTTGGCGGAGTTCGCACCCTTGGTGGTCGAGACCTGCCGGTTCTGGGCGGCGCGTTGTGACCGGCGTCCCGGTGATGAACATCCCAGTCTGCTGGGTGTGATGGGCCCGGACGAGTATGCCCATTTCTCGGACAACAACGCCTACACGAATCGCGTGGTGAAGCTGGCGTTCTCATGCGCATCGGGGGAGGTGGGTGTGATCGGGGGCGCGTCGATGGAGGAGCGCACGCTCTTTCGTCAACTCGCCGAGTCCTTGGCCATCCCTCGCAGCGCCAGCGATCCCCGCCTGGTGTTGCAGTGCGACGGCTATGACCGGCGCGTGGAAGCGTCGTTTGAGCAACGGTGGCGCGACCGTTCGAAGCCCTATGCCTCGCAGGTTTCGCAGGAGCGCCTCTATCGGAGCCAGAATCTGAAGCAGGCGGATGTGTTGCTGATGCAGTGGCTCTTTGCTCACGAATTCAGCGAGGACGAGCTTCGGGCGGCATGGGACTACTATGTTCCTCGAACCACCCATGATTCGTCTCTCTCGGCCGGCACGCATGCTCTCGTCGCAGCGCGCCTCGGGAAGATTGAGGAAGCCTATTCCTTTTGGTTGCTGGGAAGCCGGTTGGATATCGCGGGCGGTGCAGCCCAGGGCATCCATATCGCCAGCGCTGGCAGTGCCTGGATGATGGCGGCATTCGGTTTCGCCGGCATGGCCACGGCGTTTGAATCCACGACCCTCACGCTGCGACCGCGCATGCCGGCGCAGTGGAGGGCGATCCGATTCCCGTTGATCTGGCGGGGCATGCCCGTGCGCGTCGAGGTGCGGCACGACTCGGTCGCGATCGAGAACCTCGGTCAGGACGAACTCGTGTGCCGGGTGGTCGAACGGACAATTGCCGTACCGGCGGGACGGCGCGTCCTCGAGGTGCGGCGGCCGGCGCGGATCTCGGCGGTGATATTCGATCTCGACGGCGTGATCGTATCCACGGACGGGTGTCACGCCAGGGCATGGAGGCGGCTCGCGGAGGACGAGAGGATCTCTGTTACCTCCGCGCAACTCGAGCGGTGTCGGGGGGTCGGCCGGATGGAGAGTCTCGGGATTGTGCTCGAGCAGTCGCGGCAGGATTACGATGAGCGGGCGAGGCAGGAACTTGCCGATCGGAAGAATCGATATTACCGCGAGTCGCTGGAACAACTCACTCGCGCGGAGATTCTGCCGGGTGTGGAGCGTCTGTTGGCGGACTTGCGACAGCGTGGGTTGCGCACGGCAATAGCCTCTTCCAGCCGCAATGCGCCGCTCATCCTCGAGCGCATCGGGCTGGCGGATCGGTTTGATGCCATCGCCGACGGCAACGACATAGCGCGCAGCAAGCCCGATCCGGAGGTGTTCGAGCTCGCGGCGCGACGCCTTCGCGTTCCTCACCACGAATGCCTCGTGGTTGAGGACGCCGAGGCCGGAGTCATGGCTGCCCGGGCTGCAGGGATGCGGGTGGTCGGGGTGGGTTCAGCGCACCGTCATCCAGGCGTTGACCTCGGGATTCCTTCGCTGGATGGCGTGGATATCGAGACCTTGCTTTCAGTGCGGTGCCGCGGTGTGTCGGCGGACAGCGGCCCCGATTCCTCGTGAATCTCGTACTTCGATGCTGCGATGAACCATTACTATAGAACGCCCCAGAACGAAGAGGGTCTGCAAAACGTCATCCTGCAGAACCGGTGCGGGAACCGTCTCACGCTACTCGTGCGCGAGGGTCACACGGAACTGGAGTTTCTCTATCGTCCCAACGCATACCGCAACAAGGACTTCGCTTCCCGCAACTTTTCGAACCGGGATTTACAGACGAACCTGTTCGGCGGTTGCGAATGGCCGGATATCTCGAGTGCGGCGGATCTGTCGTTCGCCTACGATCCCTTCCACACGCGGGTGATGCCGCGCCATGCGAGTGGCGCGGCGAACGTTATCCATCTGCTCAATATGGCCGACGAGAATGCGTTCGTGATCGCTGCGCGTGCGCCGCTGATGCTCGCGTTCCGCCCGCATCGAGCCTTCGTCGTGCGTGATGGGTTGATGATGGAGAAGTTTCGGGACCGGGGGCGCGACATCGTGAGCTTCGTCCAGTTCCCGGGATTCGAGGCCAGTCGCTTCCGTGTGCTTGAGGACGGGACCCATGTGCTTCAGGTTCTCGCGGACGATCCGGTTCTCGTGGGCGGCGAGGAGAACGAGGCCCAGGTTGAACGTGTGCTGCGACGATTCGCCGGAAAATCGATCGTGGCCTTGCTGGCGGAAAACGAGGCGACCATCGATCGCGATCTGGCCGCGGGTCAGGCGCGGCTGGAGGACGCGAAGTATCAGGAAGTCTATGACTTGAACCGCCGCATCGGGTGGTCCTCGATCGATGCCGGAGGCGCGTGCTGTGGAGCGTTGAATAGAATCTACCAACTCATCTGGGTGCGCGATGGATCGATGAGTTCGGTGCATCACGCGTTGGCGGGAAACCCTGAGTTCATCCGCATCTGGGCACCATTCTTGTGGGCCAATCCGACCGAGGCCCGGACGGATGAGGGTGCGACGGTCCCGGAGTTTGGTCAGATGCTCGGGACGCGCTGGAGCAAGTCCGAGGATGACGGGCTGTTTTACGCCACCTGGGCCCTGTTCATCCACTTCCGAACCACCGGTGACGATCGCCTGCTGCGCTCCGGAGCGCTGGATCTGCTGAAGCGGGCGATTGATGCGCAGCTCGGCAGGTGCTGGGACGCGGCATCGCGCCTGATGATCAGCGACACGCTCGGCGAGGAGGCCCTTCGAGGGAATCCATACCATGGATACGACATCGTCACTGGCGCGCTGCAGGACGCCGTTGGCAACGTGCGTGCCGACGGCCGGTTGATCACGCGCGTCGCCACGTTCTACCATCAGGCCAACACCTGCAACCTGCTGCGCATGGCGTTGTGCCTGGTGGAGGCGATCGATGGAGAAACTGCCGCCACCGCTGCGTGGCGAACCCGTCTGGCTGAGTTGGAGGAGAGCGTCGCGCAGCAGTTCATCGACTCGAAGGGCGAACCCTATTGCCTGAGGGCGATCTTCGAGGATGGCTCGACGCACTGGACCGGGTTGGACGAGGAGCCCGATCCTTGGGAGTATGCGTGGGCGGTGGCACAGGGGCCGTTCTTTCCCTGGTGGGACGCGCAGCGACGAGGCGCGATCCGGCTGATCGAGGAGTGGCCACGCCGTGCCAGGCGGAGCTACGGCTTGTGCCCGTGGAATGTGCTCAATCGATCGCTCCACGAGTGGGGCCTGTTGAGCGCCGAGGCCAGCGCGGAAAACCTTCGCGAGGAGGTCGAGGAAGCGCTCACCACGCCGCGAAAGTATCCGATGAAGGGTTCCCTGCACGAGGATCATCGCCGTCCGGACGCCTTGCGCGGGCTGCCTTTCACCATCGGATCGTTTGTGCTGGCCCAGACAGCGCGACTGCTCGCACCGTTGCCGCAGGGGATCGCCGTACGTGATGGTGGACTGACGCGAGAGCTCAGGCAGTTTCGCTATCGGCTCGCCACGATCGATGTGAGACGCCGGGGCGAGGGCCCGCAGGTGCGTCGATGGTGGCTCAATGGCGAGCTGATGCCGTGGACGCTCCAGATTCCAGAGACAGCTTTGCGCGCGGGCCGGAATGAAGTCGTGGTCGAGCTGGGAGATACGCGCGAGCATCCTCGCCTCTATGGCAGCGACGCGGAGCTTCTCGCGGTGTTGCCCAAGGATGACTCTACCGAGTACGTGCTACGATCGCCCTTGCGGATGAATCTGGAGTTCGAAGGGTGCCTGACGGATGTGCGCGTCACGGAGGATGCCGGGAGCGTCCGTGAATACCTTCGGGAAGCGTATGCCGCCCGAGGCCGCACCATCGTGACCATCCCGATCGGCGGGACGATCCGCGTGAGCTGCCGCCGGGCGTGATGTCGAACCGTGCCGCAGACTCGGGGGCGCGGAAGCCGCGGCGCGCATGAACGACAGGAAAGCGCAGTCCCGGAGAGGAGTGCCGCATCACGCAGCCGGTGGATCAGTCTACCGCATGTAGCGATCGCGCAGCGCGAGGAACTTGAAGACCTCGTGATGGTAAGGGCTGAATTCCGGGTCCGGGATGCCGCTCGGTGGGACAGCCGGTGATCCGTAGCCGGTCTGGAACATGTCGTGGTGGTAGACAACGTATCCACCGAGCTCCCACACCCGGGCGATCTGGATGATGTGGTCGTAGGGTGAAGTCGGGTCACCCGTGGGACCGCCAAACCTTGCGGTGCCATTGCGGGCAGGCTCGTCGTCGACGACGGGTTTGTTGTAGCGCTTGAGCAGGTAGGCGATTTCATCCGGCGCGACCTGCCAGTGCGGTGCGTTCGTCCCTTCACGCGAGGTGTGCGGGGTGAGGAAATCGAGGGCGAGGTTGTCCTTCACATCGCCGAGGTGTCCGGCCCAGCCGGGTGAACTTGTCACATGGCGTTCCGGGTCCTCGCGCTTGATCACGGCGACCAGCGCGGGGACGCGGGCGTCGTGCTCGTTCCAGATCTGAAGGATGAGATTGCGGTGAGGTTTGAGTTCGGACGTGAGCGTGGCGACGGCCTGATCCTGCGCGTCGGGTTCGAGCAGGATACCGTCGGCTCGGCTCTCGTTGGCAAACACGGCCAGTTCGACGACCATGCCCAGCGCGTCGGCGTCGGCGAGGATGGCTCGCAGCGTGGCGACATGCGCGGCCTGCAGCGCGCCCTCGGGCGTGTAGAGCGTGCGGTCGGGGCCGGCGTCGACGAAGCCGTTGCGGTTGTCCCACTGGGCCCAGACGCGAATCATGTTCACGCCGTATCTTTGGAACTTCGCCAGCCACTGACGGCGCGTCGTGGCGTCGCGATTGAACTCGGGATTGTAGATGGCGTTGAAGAAACTCACGCCTGTGAGAGGAAAGGGCTGCCCGTCCAAGAGGAAGCGCGTGCCTTGGATCGCGAGCACGTGGCCGGCGGGTGCGGCTGGTTCTGTGGCGGAGAGCAGAGGCGTCAGAAGGGGAAGGCAGGAACAGAGGAGCCGGGAGAGTTTCATGGTGAAGAGGACAGATGGTTACGAACAGGCCGGCGGATCGATGGTCGCTTCGGCCTGCCCGTGCGAGAAGGACGCACGACGGCCGCCAGCGTGAGCGCGACAAGGGAGACCGGTCGAATCATGGAGAAGTGATCACGAGCACCCAATCGTTTCCTCGCGCGGGGCTTTGCGGTGGATCGAACGCGACCGCGCCGCGTGCCGCTGCCTCGCGCGGAGGCGAAGCGAGGCTGATCGCATGGCCTGTGCGCGGGTCGACCCAACGGGCTGAGGCGCCGCGGTCGCCGAATCCGGACAGGTCGAGCGTGAAAGCGTAACCATACGGTGAATACGCAATCACGCAGGCCACGCCGGCGTCAGCCGGGGCCGGGGCCGCAGCCGCGAGGATGCTTGCTTCGGGCGGGCGTTCGTCGGGAGCGACGATTTCGTGGCGCGGCTCGAGCGTGGCCCAGGGCAGGTTATCCAGCACACGACGCATCACACCCATTTGGAACGCGCCTGGATAGTCGAGCGCCTCCTGCCAGGGCGTGCGCACGTGGCCCACCGGCTCACGACCGGCCTGCCACATCTGCCACACGGCGTGATGGCCGTAGGTATGCCCGGCCGCGCCGGAGAGCATCGACCACCACGCGGCCCGGCGCACCTCGAAGTCGGTGAACCATCCCAACTCGACCGGTTTCCAGGCGATGGGATGGTCCTCGTAGTTGGGCTCGCCGTCGATGACCGGCTTGACGGGCACGCGGGCGCGGTCGGCGAGAGTGACTTGGAAGTTGAGATTGTCCGCGGCGGAGTGACCCGACTGGAAGAGATTGAAGTCGAGCCAGGCATGCTCGTGCCACCAGCGGGAGGAGGAGCTGCCGCCTGCCGGGTGATACGTGATGAGTTGGGTGCGGCCGACGGCGGCACGCACGCCGGTCGCCATGGCCTCGATGATGGCAAAGTCCTCGGGCTCGTCGGGCCGGCGGTCACCGCCGAGCACCCAGACCACGTCGGCTTTGGCGTAACGTCGCCCGACCCACTCGCCATAGATGCGGGCGTTGTCCGGCGTGAACACCAATGGACCGACGCCCCAGCTCTGCAGGTTGAACTTGTCCCCCCAGGTCGGAAGCAGCGCCAGTGTCAGCCCCAGCTCGTTTGCGCGCGCGACGACCCGGTCCACGTGGGCGAAATAGGCCTCGTTGGGTTGCGCGGGATCGAGGTCGTGCAGCGGCACGTCGCCGTTGGCGTTGGGCGTGCGCAAGCCGTCGAGTTCGGCCAGAAGCACGCACTGGATGACCGTGAACCCTTTCTCGGCGCGATTGCGCAGGTACCTGTCGGCCTCCTCGACGGTGAGGCGGTGGAACAGTTCCCACGCCGTGTCGCCAAGCCAGAAGAAAGGCGTGCCGTCGGCCCGGGCGAGGTGTCGCCGATCATCGGATACGCGGACCGGCCCGGCTGCCGCGAGCGCGTCGTCGAGGCCGTCCGACGCGAGCAGCAGGGCGAAGGTCCGGAGGAACAGGGTGGCACGCATGATGAACGGGGGAGGGGACGACGACGAGGGATAGCATCCAGTCTCACGGCCGCAGCGCCACGGGTTTGTCAATTCATCAGGTTGAGAGGAGGGTCCCACGCCGTCTTCACATTTCAAGATCCCGCCGTCGGATCAGCACAAGACCACAGAGGGCGGCGAAGGCCAGGAAAACGCCGAGGAGGGCGAATACCCCGACGAAGCCGCCCGCCGCCCGCACCATCTCGCCGACGCGTCCGATGACAAAGGCCGCGAACCCGGTCTCGACGCAGCCGATCAGGGCGGCCACCGCCCCGACCTGGGCCCGGTTGACCTCCTGCTTGAAGGCACCATGGACCGATATCCACATGGCCAGGCCGAAGATGTAGACACCGGCCGCCGCCACCACCTGATTGATCGTCGTGAGAGACGGCACCAGCAGGATCGGCAGCGTGCATACATAGGCGGCCGCGATGACCACCTTGCGCGCGCGCACGAGGGCGAGGCCGCGGCTGGCCAGCCGCCACACGAGCAGGCCGCCGACGATGGAGCCGGCATCTTGCATCAGGTAAACAACGACGAGCCGGTTGCCGAGGGCCTGGTTGAAATCCTGCTTCCACTCGAGGGTGAAGTAGCTCGGCAGCCACTGAGTCATGAAGTACAGCCCCGGGATGATCCCCACGCCGACGCCGGTCACGGCCCAGAACGCCCGGCGCCCGAGGACATCCCGCAGGCGCAATCCCTCGTGTCCCGCGGTTGCGCCCACCGGCAGCGGCCAGAACGCGGCGCGTTTCGCCGGGTCGCGAAACACCAGCCACCACGGGATCAACCAAAGCAGTCCCAACCCTCCGCAGAAAAGAAAGGCCCAGCGCCAGTCGTGATGCGTGGAAAAATGAATCACCGTCTTCGGTGCCACCAGCGTGGCCAGGATGGCGCCGCTCGACAGAATGCCGACCGCGAACGCTTTTTGGCGTGAGGGAAACAGCCGCGCGATCAGCAGGAAACCCAACGGGAAGTTCGCGGCTTCGAACACACCGAGGGCGCAGCGCAGCCAGAGCATGCTCGAGTAGCTTTCCGCCCAGCCGACAGCCATCGTGGCCAACGACCAACCGGCCACCATGAACAAGAAGAAGCGTCGCAGGTCACGCACCCGATCGAGGATGAACCCTATGAACAGGTGGCTGAACGCATAGGCATAGACGAAGGCCGACAACAATCGCCCGCGCTGCGCGACGTCGAGACCGAGTTCGGCGGAAATCGGCTCGATGGCCAGGCTGAGCGTCTGGCGATCGAGGTAGTTGAGGAAGGTTGCCAGGAAAAGCAGCCCCAGGACACACCAGTGCCAGTGGCGCGCGTACCATCCATCGGCGGGAGCGGCGGACTCGCTCATCGCTACGACACCTTCCGCGGCGCGGCGAGCAACAGCTCCCGCACGCGGCGGAAACCGCAGTCGCCGCTGTTCAGCACCGGAACTTCGAAACGGGCTCGTGCATTCGGATGGGACAGCGTGAACACGGCCATGGAAAGTTGCGCGAGGACCACGGAATCGATCGGTTCGCGGGCCCGCACCTCGTCAATCGTCCGGGCGATGAGTTCGTTGTGTTCGACGATGCGTCCTTCGCCGAGCAGGTGAAACGCATCTTCGATCGTCGCGCCGGTGAAGGTGAGCTCACGGCCCAGGCGCGCGGCGGTTTCGCCCAGCAGTGCCTGCGTGTTGGCCACCGTGGGCCCGTGGGTCGCGATGACGAGGGTGCGCCCGCCGATGCGGACGGCTTCCTCCATCATGGGCTCGTCGATCTGCACCAGCGGAATACCGGAGTCATCCAGCATCCGACGCACGGATGCTGATGCGCGGTTCATCGTCGAACACGTGAGCAGGATGGCGTCCGGCCCGCAGAGCCGGACGAGGTCGGCCGCGTAGTTCTCAAAGCAGCGGACGTTGCTCTCGGGCGGGCACGCCTCGCCAGCGGCATGCGCGGCCATGAAGTTCAGTTGCACGGCTTCATTGCCGACGTTGGCGAGCTTGACGCCGGGGAGGTGACGGCGGCCGAAAAACACCGACCACAGCGTGGTCCACGCGGAACCGTTGACGATGCCGAGCGTTTTCCCGCTGAGGCCAGGCTCTCCGGGTTCGGCAGCGAGCGTGGGTGTGCCGTAGAGCCGCATGTAGGCTTCGAAGAGGGGCAGCGGGTCTTGTGGCATGCGGTTCACAACGGCTCCTCCATGAGGCGCCGACAGCGGGCGGCGATGGCGCGCGGCGACAGCCCGTAGTGCTCGATCAGATGCGCGAGCGGTGCGCTTTCGAATACGGTTTCGCCCAGCCCGATGCGTTCGACGCGAACCGGATGGCGGGTGGCGGTCACTTCCGTCACGGCACTGCCGAAGCCGCCATGGATGCGATGATTCTCGACCGTGACGAGGAGCGGGTGGCGGCGCGCGCACGCGGCGATCAATTCCTCGTCGATCGGTTTGATCGACGGCATGTGCACCACCGTCGCGGTGATGCCGGCGCGCTCCAGCAGCTCGGCGGCCGCGAGGCAGAGCCCCGTGGTCATGCCGGTGCCGAGCAGCGCGAGGTGCTTACCGTCGCAGAGCACGTGGCCTTTCCCGATCGCAAACTCGTGGTCGGCCGAGAAGAGCACCGGCGCCTTGATCTTGGGCACCCGATAATACATCGGGCCCTCGGTGAGGGTGAGCACGCGCATCGCCGATGCCAGCTCCACGTTGTCGCCAAAGTCGAACACCTGCATGTGCGGCATGGCGCGCATGATGGCGAGGTCCTCGGCGACATTGTGCGACGGACCGCATTCCGTGGCGGTCATGCCCGGATAGGCGCCGGGGATCTTGACGTTGAGCCGCGGATACGCGGCGTTCATATAGACCTGGTCGGCGGCCTTCTTGCTGGCGAAGGTGGCAAACGTGGCGACGTGCGGGATGAAGCCCTCCGCGGCCAGTCCACCCGCCACGCCGAACATGTTGGCCTCGGCGATGCCACACTGCACGAAACGCCGCGGGAACGCCTTCTGAAACAGCACCGTGCGTGTGGAGGTGTTGAGATCGGCGTCGAGCACCACGAGCTGCGGAAACTCGCGGCCGAGTGCGACAAGCGTCTCACCAAAGACAGCCCGCAGTTCCTTGTCGTAGAATTTCATTTCGCTGGCGTGGCGAGCGATGCGTCGATGGCAGCCTCCAGGCCGGCCTCGTCGGGCCGGCCAAGCGGGCGCTGAAATGCCTCTTCGGCGACGCCATAGGTGCGGCGCAGTTCGGCGAGGAAGGCCTCGGCCTTGGCGGTCGACGGGGCATGCGTATGCCACTGGTAGTTGAATTCGCACTCCGGCACGCCGCGGCCCTTCACGGTGTGCGCGACGATGCAGACCGGGCGGCCCTTGCGCTCGAGATAGAACGCGCGGTGCAGCGCGCGGCAGATGTCATCCACGTCGTGCCCGTCCACGGTCAGCGCCTCCCAACCGAAGGCCTGCCACTTGGCTTCGAACGGCTCGACGCCGATCATCTCGCACATGCGGCCCTTCGCCATCACCTTGTTGTAGTCGACGATGGCGATGAGGTTATCCATCCTGTAGTGGGCGGCGAAGAGGGCGGCCTCCCAGATCTGGCCCTCGGTGCATTCGCCGTCGCCGAGCAGGCACACGACGCGCGGGGAAGCCTGTTCACGCATCCGAAGCGCGTGCGCGAGCCCGGCGGCGAACGACAAACCCGTGCCGAGCGAGCCGCCCGAATACTCCACACCGGCCGGGTTGTTGCGTTGCGTGTGTCCGTCCAGCCCACCCAGCCGGCAGTAGTGATAGAGCCGGTCCATCGGGAAGAATCCGCGCAACGCGAGCGTGGCATAGAAGGCGGGTGACGCGTGCGCCTTGGACAAGACGAAGCGGTCGCGCTCCGGGCTCGACGTCCTGTCCGGTGAAACCTGAAGGGCACCACCGTACAGGCACGCGAGCAATTCGGCCTCCGAGAACGAGCCACCGATGTGCCCCCAGCCGGCACCCGTGATGAACTCCAGGCTCAGCACGCGGATCTCGAACGCGAGTTTCTCCAACGAGGCTCGTTCCTCGAGTGTCAGTTTCTTGAGGTTCATGAGCGAGTCAGGCGCTGCACGGCGTGAAACAGCGCGTCGTCGGCGCCGACGTTTCCGGGAAACACCACGTAATCGAGTGCCGGCCAGCGACTGTCCGGCGGACATCGCCACACCGGCACGCCGGGCAGTAGGGCGCCGCGCACCCATGCGGTCCGCAATCGCAGGCCGTCGCGCGCGATGCAGTGGGACGTGATACCACCCTTGGCGATGACGAACGCCGGGGTTTCCCGGAGCGACCGGACGATGGCCGACAAGCCTGCCGTGATGCGCTCTCCCTGGAAAAGGAACGCGTCGTCGCTTTCCGCGCGGGCAAGATCGCGGCTGGTGTACACGACTGCGATCCGCCCGGCCTCGATCGCGGCGTCCACGTCGCTCGCCGACGAGAGAATGACGTGCTCACGCTCGTCTCCGATCAGACGGTCCACATCGATCTTGATCGGCACCGCATCGCCGCGCTGCTGGAGCAAGCGCATGAGCTGGCGCGTGGTTGCCTGGACGTGGGACCCAACGATCACCAAACCGCCCCGGTCGGTCGAGCGGCCCTGCAATTCCGCCGCGTCGAGCACCAGCGGAACGGCCGTCTGGGCGAGTCGTGCCTGTGCTGCAGAGGCAGCGCTTCGCCAGATGAAACGCCGGCCGCTGCGTTCCGCCAGAACCGCGCCCGCCGTGGCGATGGTCATGTCGATCGGTGTTTCGGCGTTGATCACGCAATAGGATCCCGCCGGCATCGCTCGCAGCGCGGCAGCAACGGCTTCGGGACCGCCCGTGCGAATGCATGCCAAGCTGAGCCGCTGCACGTCGTCCGCCCGGATGTCTCCTTTGGACTTTTCCTCGATCCAATCGGGCAAATGCGAGGTCGCATAGGGAAACACCGGATCGCGGGCGAATTCGGTTTCAGCCACGGGCACGTCCGCGTCCGACTTCCGGATATAGTGGGTGTTTTCCCGCGTCACGCGGCCGCCCTCATGGAAGAACGGCGCGACCAGCACGCCATGAAAGGCAACCCGGTATCCGAAAACCAATGCCACCAGCTCGGCCGGGAAGTGACCGCGCAGGGTGCTGTCGCTGCGGCTGACCAGGTGACAGCGCCGACCCGTGAGCGTTTCGACGGCCCGGAGGTTGGTGCCGATCGCGCGGTTGATCCGGATGGCTTCCGCCTCGGGCAACCCGCGGGAGTTCGTGGTGAGAAAAAAGCCGGCTGCCTCGTCCGATCTCAGAGCCGCGGCGAGTGTTTCGACCGACCATTCGAAATGGACAGGGATGTCGCGAAAAGCTTGCGTGCCGGTCGGATCATCGTCGACCACGACGACCTTTTCATCCCGTCGGGCCAGCGCCGCGCGGATGATGGCGTTCGCTTTCAGGGCGAAAGGGTGCTCGTACGTCAAGTGGCACGGTGGGGACGGACTCGTGGTCATGGGCGGTGGGCGGCGAAGCCTGTCATGAACTTCCTTTGCACGATGTGCCGGAGGTGGGACGGGTTCTCAGGACACGCCGCGGGGCGAAACGGCCTCAGGCGCACGTGGAGCGCGCCCTACCTGCACAATCGTGCTCGGGAGTGCATGACACGTGCTACACCAGCAGGGACAGGGCACGGAACAAGCCCGCGACGCATTCAACCAGATGCGACAGCCGGTCATACGAGGCGATTCCGGCGCATGACCTCGGCGTACCAGCGGGCGCTCAGCTTGGGCGTGCGTCGTTGGGTGCTGAAGTCGTTGTGGACAATACCGAAGCGTCGCGTGTATCCGTCGGCCCACTCGAAATTGTCCATGAACGACCACAGGAAGTAACCCGCGACCGGGATGCCGGCCGCAATGGTACGGTGCAGTTCACCGAGGCATTGGCGCACGTATTCGCGACGGTGGAGATCGAGGACCTCACCGTTGACCGGCGGCGCGTCATCATAGCCCGCGCCGTTTTCCGTGACGTAGATCCGGCGGACGCCGTAAACCTCATGGGCCAGCCGCGGACCCCAGTGCAAGGCCGCGGGCGTCAGGCGCAGCCAGGGGCTGTCGGCGGCCGGGTAGGAGGGAGGCAGCGGCAGCTGCTCCGGCCGGCCGGAAAGACCCCGGCGCACGAAGTTCGCCGTATAGATGTTCAGTCCGAGAAAATCGATGGACTGGCTGATCAACGGCGTGTCTGAAGGGTGGATACGGGCTGCATCGCGTCCAGTCAGCCGGCGGTAGGCCGCGCCGTAGCCGCCGCCCAGGATGGGGTCGAGGACGCGGATGTTATCCTCCCTGAAGGCCCGGCGGGCGGCGGCGACGTTCGCGTCATTGTCGATGACCGGAATGCAGATGCGACTGTCATCGGTGATGCCGACCTCGGAGCTGCGGGTTCCGTGTTCGCGCACGGCCCGCACCCCATGTCCGTGGGCGAGAAGAGCGTGATGGTAGGCCTGGTTGATCACCT
Source organism: Verrucomicrobiota bacterium (assembly GCA_023399155.1). Classification (GTDB taxonomy): domain Bacteria; phylum Verrucomicrobiota; class Verrucomicrobiia; order Opitutales; family Opitutaceae; genus JAEWQP01. The sequence goes on from JAEWQP010000002.1 coordinate 321,985, forward strand.
GCTCCGGCTCGTCGAGCGCCGGTGGTCGCATGGCGCCGCCGTAGGCCTGACGGGTGAAGCAGCTCGTCTCGTTCAGCGTGATCCAGTGGCGCACGCGGTCACCGAGTTCGCGCACGATCGTATCGGCATAACGAGCGAACGCTTCCGGGGTGCGCCGCACGCGCCAGCCGCCGACCGCCTCGAGTGCCTGGGGCAGATCCCAGTGGAACATCGTGACGAACGGGGTGATGCCCGCATCCTGCAGGGCGTCGAGGAGCCGCTTGTAGAAGTCGAGCCCGCGGCTGTTCACCGCGCCGTCGCCGTCCGGGATGACGCGTGGCCAGGCGACAGACAGCCGGTAGTTCCTCACGCCGAGTCTTCGCATGAGTGCGATGTCGCTCTTGTAGCGATGATAGTGGTCGCAGGCGACGGCGGGTGTATCGCCATGTGCGATACGGCCCGGCTGCGCGGCGAAGTGATCCCAATTGGACTCGCCCTTGCCGTCCTCGCGTGCGGCGCCCTCGATCTGAGGCGCCGCGGCGGCGATGCCCCAGCGAAAGCCGGCGGGGAAGGACTGGTTGACCAAGGCGACGGATGAGAGCCGGGGCATGCGGGATGCGCCAGTGCAGCGTCGGGAGCAAGCGGTGGGAATCCCCGCTGCCGTTCAACCCGGTGAAGCCGGTCGGTGCGCCCGATCGATGCCCGCGGGCGGTCCGGCCCCACGGACGGTGTGCCCGCGTTTCATATGGTTGACACCCCGGCCGCCTTGCCGATGCAGCGCGCAACGGAGAGGTTCCCGCTCAACCCGAGGCCCCCTGATGCCCCCTGCCTCGGCAACGCCCGCAGATCCATGCCCATGCACACCATTGCTGCCGAATCGCGCTGCCCGCTCCAGCGCCGCCACGTTTTCGCCGGGCTTCGTGCCGCGGCTGTCTATCTCTGTGCTGCCCTCGTTTCACCTTTCGCCCTCTACGGCGCATTGGATCCGCAAGGGTGGACGATCGTCACAGCCTCCGCTGATACCAAGGTCATTCATGTGAGCGCCTCGGAGGGCGATGATGGCAACGACGGCCTCTCGCCAGCGACCGCGGTCAAGACGCTCGCACGCGGCGCTTCGCTCATGCGCGATGGTTTTCCCGATCACCTGCTGCTCAGGCGTGGAGACGTGTGGACGGACGAGAGCCTCGGCACCACGACCAATGGCCGTCGTTTCCTCAACGGCCGCAGTGCCGACGAACCGATGGTCGTTTCGTACTACGGCCAGTCAGGCGACCGGCCGCTGATCAACTGCGGTCTGCAGCATTTCGTGGATCACAACGGCCAGGCGCGCTCGCACGTCTCCTTCATCGGTCTGCACCTGCGTACTCCCCGCATCGATCCCGACGACCCGGCCTACACGGGAAACAACAATGATCGGCGCACCATGCGCTTCGTGGGCGGAGGCGAGAACATCCTGATCGAAGACTGCAAACTCGAGATGGTCGAACTCGTTGCCCAAAGCCTCAGCCCGAATGTCTACCGCAACTTCCGGGTCCGCCGCTCCATCTTCGTCGACACCTGGGCGCGCGGTACCTCGACCAACAACAATCCGCGTCCCAGCGGCATGTATGCCGCCGGCGTGGACGGGCTCCTCGTCGAGGAAAGCCTCTTCGACCACAACGGCTGGAATGCACAGGTCGCCGATGCCGGAGCGAACCAGTTTTGCCACAACCTCTATCTACAGTCCGACAACATTGGCAACAAGGTCGTCGTTCGCGGCAACATCTTCACGCGCGGCGCAGCCACGGGCGTGCAGGGGCGTCCCGGCGGATTATACGAACTCAATCTATTTGTCGAAAACTCGGTCGGCTTGCTTCTCGGTCGCGGCGCCTCGCTGGACCTTCCCGACACCATGTCCGTGGCCTCGAAGAACGTCATCCTGCAGGGTAATCGCATGAATCCCTCGAAGGGCGTTTCCACGTTGGGTAGCACGGCCGTGTGGGGACTCGACATCGCCGAGATCATTCCCGGGACTTTCCACGTCGCCGATAACATCGTGGCCCACCGCAAGGAATCGGGCACCAACCGCGGCATCCTGAGTCATCCCGACGTCGTGTACGTCGACAATATCCAATACAACTGGGGTGGAGGCATTGGTGATATGTTCGATCCCTCGTGGGTCGACCCCGATCGTTCCGTGGATTCGTATCACGGTATGCTCGGTGCGGAACCCACCCTGGTTGCCTTCATCGACCAGGCTCGCGCGCGCGGACTGCGCGAATGGCCCTTTGACTACACGGCGTATGCGGTCATCGACTACATCGCGAAAGGGTTCAACCGGGAGTTCTTCGATGCGATCCCCGATTTCACTGTTCCGGCCGACCTCGTGGTGGAGGCCACCGGCCCGGAGGGCTCGATCGCGGATTTCGCCATCGAAGCGCCGAGCGATGCGTATCACTTCCCGCTCTCCATCTCGACCAGCCATCCCTCCGGCAGCGTTTTCCCGCTCGGCGTTACGCAGGTGACGGTGACGGCCACGGACGTGTTCGGCAATGAGGGGGCAAAGACGTTCACGATCACCGTCGTCGACACGACCGCGCCGGAGATCACGTCCCTTGCGGCCTCTCCCAACAAGCTGTGGCCGCCGAATAGGAAAATGGTGCAGGTCACGCTGAGCGCGACGGTCAGCGATGCGGTGGACGACGGGCCCGTCACCGAAATCATCTCGGTCACAAGCAATGAGGCCGTTGGCGGCTCTCCGGACTGGGAGATCACGGGGCTGCTGGCGCTAAAGCTTCGGGCGGAACGCGAAGGCAGTGGCAACGGTCGCATCTACACCATCACGGTGCGCAGCACGGATGACGCGGGAAACAGCGCCACGGCCACGGTCGAGGTCGCAGTTCCCCACGATCAATCCCACTAGAGAGCCTTTCTTCAGCTCCGTAGTCGGGTCCGAAGCGATCGCGCAGGCTCTCAGATGGAGGGCTGGGGCTCCTGCCCAGCCGCGATCGTGCCAGGGCGAGCCCCCAGCGTGGCGCATGCGCGGCGGTGGGGGAGTTCCGCCCTTCGGGCGGCTAGCCGAGGGGCTGCGACCACGCCGCAAGCACCTCCCGCCCGCGCGCAAGCGTGTCAGGTAGGGTCATGCTTGGTTCGACCTCGTGCGTGTTCGATCGCGTGCGCGAGGTCGAATCCTGGAACGACCCTCTACAGGGCGGCGCGCGGTGGCGCTCCCTCGAGTGCAGGTGGATCAGCGCTGCAAGCCTGCAACCAGCCCGTAATCCGTGTCGTATCCAGATCGCACATTCGCGGGCTTTGTGGTCGTTCAGGCCCTGCGGCAACGGGTCGGATGCCCGGAAACGAGACCGGCGAATCGGGTGCAGCGGTGCTGCGGCGTGGCTTCGTTCGCCGACAAAGCGAAATCCCCGGCGGGCCGGGTGGACCGCCGGGGACTTAGATTAGGGAATCAGGGCGTCGCAGTCACATCAGTGAAGGTGCCGGTGCACAGCGTGCCGTCGATGTGGCTCGTCACGGCCAATCCGATGTAGGTGTTGGTCCCCATCGCGATCGTCACCGAGCCCATGTTGGTCCAGCTCGTGCCGTTGGTGGAACGATAACCGGTGAACGTGTTGCCGACCCGGGTGACGCGCACCCATGTGGGCACCGACACGATGGATTCGGTGACCGAGACCGCGTTCGTACCGCTGCTCGAGCGAGCCGCGAACATGGCGGTACTGCTGTTCTTGGGGCTCAGCGAGACCATGGCCCAGGGTGCATTGGCACCGAGCGACTCGCGAATCATCACGCCCGCCTTCGCCCAGTTGTCGGTGTTCTCCACGCCGGTCACGCGCGCGGTGATCGAGCAATCGCCATTCGCGGCCTGGTGAACGAAGCGAAACTCGTCCGCCGTCTTCCAGATGTCCGCGCCCGAACCCTCGAGGGTGAAGGTGCCGCCGGCGTGGGCGGCAGTGCCGGTCGCGGCGACCGCGCCGACATCCTGCGACGTCCAAGGGCTGGGCAGGCCGCCGTCATCGTCGGCGATGGTCACGGTGGCCGAATACGTCACGCCGATCGTGTAGCCCGTGCCGGATGCGAGCGTGAGGATCACGGTTTCCGCGCTTTCGGGTGTGCTGTCATTGATCACCGTGACTGGAACTGTTGCGGTGCCGCTGGTCCCGACGACGACAGTGGTGCCGATGCTGTTGTAGTCGCTGCCGTTCGTCGCGGTGCCGGAACGGATGAGGTTGACCGTGACGTTCGCGGCCGGGGCCGGAGTCAGCGTCACAGTGAACTGACCGTGATTGGACGGTTCGCCGGCCGACGCGTCCGTGGCTGCGATCGTCGCGACGGGCGTGGTGCCACCGGCGCTGAGGTTGAAGCCGCTCACCGTCAGGCTGCCGGCGGGCGTGGGCTCGGCGCGCAGGTTCCAGTAGTTGAGACTCGTCACGGACGACTGGTCGGTGCGGAACGCGAAGTTGGTGCCGACGGTCAACTCGCTGCCGCCTGGCGGCGTAACGAAGATTGAATACGTATGGGCCGGGACGTTCACGACCACGCGGAAGGCATAGGTCAATCCGGCGGAGTACGGGATGGTCGCAGCCGCGGCATAGGCGCCGCCGTTGCGCGCGTCGATGTTGCCCGACGGATTGAACCGCATCAGGCACGCCATCCCGCCGAACGACGACACCGGCGCGTTGGAGAGACCAACCAAGCCGTCCATTGGCGACGCCGAGGGTGTCGCGGAGTAGGTGACTGTGAAGGTTCCGGTCTGGCTGGACCCGAGCGCCTGGTTCAGGAACGGACCGCCGGGCATCGCGGTGACCGAGCCGTTCGTGGAAACCTGGATACTGAGCGCCTGCGTATCCTCGTCGCTGGCACCGGTGATGCCGTCGCTGTCGGCCACGCGGACGGTGAACGTGCTGGTGCCGGTGCCCGTCGGCGTGCCGGAGATGACGCCCCCGGACG
>JAEWQP010000029.1 GCA_023399155.1 Verrucomicrobiota bacterium
GCCATGTGCCCAGGGGAGGTGCACGATGGATGGTGGTTCGGACCGGTCAGGGGGAACCGGTCAACTCAGTATGTCGACGCCCGCGAGCACCGGTCAACCGGGGACTTCATCCTTGCGCGCTTTTTCGGCCACGAACGGAGGACGGAGATCGCTCGTTCCGGCGGGCCAGGTTCTCGGAGAGCCCGGCATGGGCTAGGTAGTCGAGAGCCGCAGGAGCGTTTCCTAGCGTATAAACCATGTGTGCGACCTGCTTCAGACTGCGCGATCGGCGACGGCGGGCTCGAGGTTAGCCGGGGCGATCAGGTGGCGTCCGCGAGCGGGCGGCCTACCCTGCTCGAGGCTTTATGCCTCCGGTAGACCGTCTGCCTGCAGACGCAAGTGCGCGTCCGCCTGCGAGGAGCGCGTGGCAGGCTCTCGATCCGCGGAGGATCGGTCCTCCTGCGTCGGGCGGTTTCGTCGAAACCGCAGCGAGCGCCCAGTGGCGCGCTCGGAGAGCACGCCCTACCCGCCGAGCCGGGCTCGAGAGGTCATGACACGCTCGGGCGGTCGGCAGCGGGCGCAAGGCTGTGCTTCTGGACGATGGCGCGGATGTCGTCGCCGGGGATAGTTTCGCGCTCGCAAAGGGTGTCGGTGATTTCGACGAGACAGTCGCGGGCGGCGGTGAGACGGGAGCGCGTCTCGGCGTAGAGGCGGTCGAGGAGTGCGAGGATTTTCTGCTCGGCCTGGGCCACGACGGCGGAGGAGGTGATCCCCTCGCGCTCGGGAGTGGAGCCGATGGCGGCGAAGCCGAGGCCGGACATGCCAAGCGACAACACCATGGCACGCGCCACGGAAGTGGCCTGCTGGATGTCGCCGGAGGCGCCGCTGGTGATCGCGCCCATGAGGAGTTCCTCGGCGACGCGGCCGGCCATGAGGCAGCGGATACGCGCTTCGAGTTCGGACTCGGAATGATTGAGGAGGTCGCGTTCGGGGGCGAAGAGCGTGGAGCCCAGGCTGTCGCCGCGCGGGATGATCGTGACCTTCTGGAGGCGGACTTCACCTTCGCCGTCGAGGACGCGCATGAGCGCGTGGCCGGCTTCGTGGCAGGCGACCGTGCGGCGCTCGCGCTCGGTCATGGGTTTGCGGCGCTGGGAGCCCATCACGAGTTTCTCGGCGGCTTCGAGGAAGTCGGCGTGGCGGACGGCGGAGTGATTGTTGCGGCCGGCGTGGAGGGCGGCCTCGTTGACGAGGTTGGCGAGGTCGGCGCCGGATGAACCCGCGGTCATCGCGGCCAGTTGCGTGGCGGAGACGTCGTCGGCGAGTTTGATGCGCGGGAGGTAGACCTTGAGAATGTCCTGGCGGCCGCGGAGATCGGGAAGGCCGACGTGGACGGTGCGGTCGAAGCGGCCGGCGCGGCGGAGGGCGGGATCGAGTGCGTCGAGGCGGTTCGTCGCGGCGAAGACGATCACGCTGGTGTCGGCGGAAAAGCCGTCCATCTCGGTGAGGAGCGCGTTGAGCGTGCGGTTGTCCTCGCGCGAGGCGCCGCTGCCGGACTCGGTGCGGCGGGCGCCGACGGCGTCGATCTCGTCGATGAAGACGATGGCGGGTGCGTGTTTGCGGGCGCGCTTGAAGAGTTGCTTCACGCGGGCGGGACCGACGCCGACGAAGACCTCGACGAAATCGGCACCGGAGACGGAGTAGAACGGAACGCCCGCCTCGCCGGCGACGGCCTTGGCGAGGAGCGTCTTGCCGGTGCCGGGAGGGCCGACGAGGAGGACGCCCTTGGGCACGCGGGCGCCGAGGGCGGAGAAGCGCTTGGGATCGCGGAGGTATTCAACAACCTCATGCACCTCGACCTTCGCCTCATCGCATCCCGCGACGGACGAGAAGCGAACGGAATTGCCGGTGGCACCGCGGATGCCGCCGCGCCAGGATGCCATGCCGCCCTGGATACGCCGCGCGACGAAGAGGAACGCGACGAGCACGGCGATCATGAAGAGGATCGGGCCGACCACGCGCACGGCGCCGCCGGCCTTTTCCCAGAATCCGCGCCGCGACTTCTCCAGTTCGGTGGCGCGCCGGACGTCCTCGAGGAAGCCGGCGTAGGCCTCGGCGGAGGACACCTGGGTAAAGCCGGCATCGCGGAGTTCGAGGGCCTCGCCCTTCTCGATCACGCCCTCGGCGACCCAGGCCACCGCGGCCGCGGGTGCCGGGGCGGCGCCGTCTAGGGTCGCCTGAGCGTCAGCGACGGCGGCCGCACCATCCGGCGTGTAGAGCCCGTGGAGGCGGACAAAATCGACAGTGCCGCTCGGGTAGAGCGTGCGTCCCTGCGTGATGCGACCTTCGCGAAACGCCTTGAGGAACGCGGGGATCTCGACGCGAACCGGAGCGGGCTCTGGCGCGGGGCCGGCGGCGCGGAGCGGCGTCACGATGAGGATCAGGAGAGCGAAGAGACGCAAAACAGACATGATCGGGAGCGAAATCGTGCGGAGGAGGCGTGGTGAACGAGAGTGTGGATGTGCAACGTGGAACGCGGCGCCGAGTCCTTACCGGAATGCATCCTGCACGGGCTGCACGGCCTGGGCGCGCGGGTGCATCGTGCAAGGTGCACGCGAGTGCATCGTAGTGTATGCAGAGTTCAACGACATGAGGGTGAAGACATTTACTCAAAATGCGCGGAGCGAGGAGTGATTTCTCACGCAGTGATACCGTAGAGTTATCGCACGATGGGCGCGGCGGCAGCGTGTGGCGGTCGCGGTTCCCGTTCTGTCGGCGGGATGAGCCCGGCGACAGAACGCCTCCCCGCGCAGCATTGCGCACCGGATCATGCAAAACGCGGATGAGACGCGCGGCGCTGCCCGCTACGGGCGCGGCGGCCGCGACCGGTGATGGGCACGGCGCGGAATCCGCCGGCCCCGCCCTACGCGTCGGCAGCGGCATCCGCCGACTCAGGGACGAGCGGCCCGACGGCGGACGCCGTTTCCAGGATGTCGTCGTCTGCGAGGGCCATGATCCAGGTCGTGAAGGAGGCGGGCGACGCCCACGGATTGTTCGGGCCGATTCCCGGGGCGCCAGATCCTCAGGCGTCGACTCCCGGGCCGCGAACCGGAGCGGCTTCGGCGGCCAGGGCCCTCGCGCGGAGGCGCAGCGCAACGTCCGACCGGCACGCTTCCTAGCGCTTCGGCGACGCCGTGGGACGCCAGGCAGCACACCCACAGGGGAAGCATGAAATCATATTTCCCGGTGAGCTCGACCATCAGCACGATGCCGGTGAGGGGCGCGCGAACAATGGCCGTGAGAAAGCCGCCCATGCCGACGACGGCGAAGATCACGGGCGGAATCGCCACGGACGGGATGGAAGCGGCGACGGCGTGCCCAAAGCCGAGACCTCCGAGTGCGCCGATCACGAGCAGCGGCGCAAAGATGCCGCCGGCGGCACCGCTCCCGCACCTCGCCACCGTGAGCACGAATCGCGTCACCACCAGCAACCCGAGCCACTGCACGGCAACGCCGCCGTGAAGCGCACTCGGCCAGCAACTAGCCACGGGTGCCGCCTGTATCACCGAACCGAGTCAACACCGCGCTCCCGATCACCCCGGTCGAGACAACGAGGCTGATGATCGCGGGGGCCGGGAGATGGAACGTACCGACGACATAGAGGCCGCCGAGCGCCACCGCAGCCAGAGCGGGGACAAAGCTCGGCCCCGGCCAGGCGCAGGCACTGCTCGGTCATTGCGTCGACGGACGAAGCGCCCGGCAGGGACTCCGGCGGCATCGCGGGCGGCGACTCGTGCGTACCGACGTTCCCGGACCGCGGAGAGCCGCCCCGCATCCCCTATCGCGCTGTTCAGCGCTCCGGAGCGACAGGTCGGCCGTAGTATTGCTGGAGCCTGGCGAGGAAATCGGCGGACGGCGTCGTGCCGGGATCGAACTCGGGCGCACCGCGGATGGTGGCGCGGTCGAGATCGATGCCCACGCTCTTGTCCGTCCACGAGATCGACCGTATCCAGGCTGGCGATACCAATACCTTCTTCCCCGGCCACCAGTTGCGCGTGTCGACCACGAGCAGCCCGATGCGCCAGGAGCGGTCGTCGACGAGGAAATCCTCCACGTGGCCCAGCTCGCCGTCGGACGCGGCGATGGCATAGCCCGTCACCTCGCGGCCGCTGCGCAGGTGAGGATCACCCTGGGGCTCCGCGGGCTGGCGCCCCTCGTCGACAGCCTCCGTGGGCGGTGCCGCCGACGGCACCATCGCGGCCGCGGGGGGCACGTTGAGCGGCATCCCTGCGAGTGGATAGACTCCGCCGTAGGAGGCCGACGTGCCCCAGTAGGCGGGCCAGCCGAAGTAGCGGCGGACGATCTCCTCCTGCTGGCGGGAGACGGGCTGGTCGGCCTCGACGGGCGGGCAGCTGCGCACCTGCTCATGGTTGAGATCGACCGCGATGTCGCGCGGCCCGGAGAGTTCCGGCCACTCGGCGCGGTTGATGGCTTCCGGGCTGAGGAGCACCTTGTGGCTCTTGAGCAGCGAGCCGGCCTCGACCACGAGGTAGCGCACGGTCCAGTGCTGGTCGTCGAAGTAGAGGTCCTTGACGCTGCCGATGTTGCCGTCGCGTGCCTTGACCGACGATTGAAGCAGATCCTTGAGAGTAAGTAACATGATTCGATGGTTCTCCGCGGTGGCGCCGGAACGACGCGCGTTGGGGTGCGTGCGGTCCGGCAAGGTCAAGTGGCACGATAGCCCGGACGGCGCGGCGTGCCATCGGGCGGTTCCCCCCCTAATCGACTGGGCGTGGGACCGGTCGCGGGACCGGCATGTCGAGACACGCCGGGATCAGCCCGGGCGAGCGCGTCGCTCCAGCCAGGGCACGTAGGCCTCGGTGTAGAGGTAGTGCAGCACGGCAAAGCACGGCGGCGCGATGAAGATGCCCAGGATTCCGAAGGCGGATCCCATCACCACCACGAACACGAGCAGATGCGCCTCCGGGAGCCGTATCGTTCCCTTCAGCACCATGGGAAGCACCAGGTTCGATTCGATCTGCTGGATGCCGATGAATGCGAGCAGGACCCAGAGTGCCTTGTCCGGCTCCGTGCCAAACGTCAGCAGCAACGCCACCGCCCCCGTGATCACCGCGCCGATGAAGGGCACGAAATCCAGCACCATCGTGAGCGCCGCGATGAGCAGCCAGTAGTCCACGCCGATCAGGAGCATCGCCACGGCCGTGAGCACGCCGCTCACCGTCACCACGCCGAGCTGACCGACGAACCAGCGCCGCAGCACCCGCGCGGAGCCCGTGCCCAGTTCCGTCACCCGCGGCCGGGCGCGCGGGGGAAACACGCTTCGCACCCCGCGGACGTAGCCCTCGTAGTTGGACATCACGAACAACGCGATCATCACCACCACCACCGCGGCGGCGAGTCCGTCGATCCCGATGCTGAGGCCGGTCATGAGCAGCCGCGCGCCGCCTTGGGCCATGGCGGCGAAGTCGAGCTGCTCCAGATTCACGCCGAGGCTTGAGAGTCGCTCGAAGACCTCCTGCTTGTAGGCGTTGAGGCGCTCGGCGATGGCGGGACCCTGCTGCAACAGGCGTTCGATTTCCGGCACGAGGGTGACGTAGACGCCGTAAGCGAGCGCCCCGAAGGCGATTGCGGCCAGCAGTCCCACGCCCACGGCGCCGACCGCCCGCGGGACGCCGAACCGGTCGCGCAGCCATCGGGTCAACGGTTCAGGGAGCACGCCGATCATCACGCCGACGAGGGCTCCGAGCACGATGTAGCGAAAGGAAAAGACCGCGGCGAGAGCGAGCAACACGGCCAGACAGGCCAGGAAAACCCGCAGCGAGATGCGGAACGGCGAATCCACGTTCACGGCAGTCGCGGCACGGTCCGCGGCAGCGGCCGCAGCGTCGCCTCGTGAGACCCGATCCGAGGCGTGCTCATCGGGATCCGAGCGCCGGTGGGGTTTCGAAGAAGCCATGCGCCGACAGTAGGCGTACGGCAGGCCTTGCGCCATCGGAGCGGTTCCGCGTCGTCGCCCGGACAATTTCCCACCGGTCGGCCGGTCCGGGCCTTGTCGGAGCGAGAAGCACTCGGGCGACCGGCCAGGTGACGCCCGGCCGGACGCCACGCGTGCATGCGCCTCTACTGTGACGCTTGATCAAATCCCGCCGGGGCCTCGAGTATCGGCGTGGATAGGTGTTTCCTCGCGGCAGTCAGACTGAGTTACTCCTGCACCCACCGACCGCACCGGAACCCGACGTCGCCTAGCTCACGTCCCACGATGACCCACGCGCTTCAGACAACCGCCATGCCCGACCGCCTGGAGGCGGAACGAGTCTATCTCAGACGTTATCGCATGGAGGATGCCGTCGAGTATCGGGATATCGCCATCCGCAATCGGGATCACCTGGCGACCTTCGAATCAGGCAATGCGGCCTTCGGCATTCGGACCGTGCGGGACAGCGAAGAAGTGTTGGCCTCGATCGAGAAACGCTGGTCGGAGCGTCGGGCCTACTTTCTGGGCGTCTTCCGCCGGAGCGATGATGCGTTTGTCGGGCAGCTCTACATCGGGGTGGCCGATCCAGGCCTGCCCAGCTTTTCCGTGGGCTATTTCGCGGATTGCGAGCAGGAAGGGCACGGCTACATCAGCGAGGCCCTGCGGACGGTCCTCGCATGCCTGTTCGGGACGCTCGGGGCGCATCGCGTGTCGCTGGGATGCAGCGACCGCAACACGCGGAGCGCACAGGTGGCCGAGCGCTGCGGATTCGTGCGCGAAGGACATCTCCGGGAGGACCGGCGTTGGTCCGACGGCACGTATTCGGGATCCTATTGCTACGGCATGCTGGCGGACGAATTTGCCCGGCTGAGCAGCCAGCGCGAAGACCGCGAAGCGGCGCCGGGAGCCGCGGCGGGGGCAGACACCCCCGGGGAGCCGGCGTTTGGAGTGGTTCCGGGGCCGGCGACGAGCGATCGCAAACAGCCGGGGCCGCCATAAAACGCGTCCAGCCGCGGCGCCCTCGGTGAAACGGCTGCGGTTTCTTGAGCCCGGCAGCCGCATGGATACGGCCGGCAGACTGGGCTCGCGCGCCTGCCTGGCGGCGCGGACTGGTTCCAAGAAGAGCCTTTGGACACAGAGATCACGGAGGCTCGGGCCGAGGGCACAGCGAGGTGCGAGGATTCGGAAGCCTCAGCGCATCACCTCGCGGTGAATCGATTAAGACGCTGAGGAAATCTGGCTGATCGACCGGACCCGAACGGCACCGGCAGCTCCGCGGTCCGTCCGGTGCAAAAAAAGGCCCCCGAGGTCGTCGGGGGCCGGCACATACAGGCGAAAAGTGGGCTCAGCGACCCTTCCTGGCGGGCAAAGCGTCGATGGCAGCGCGGAGGATCTCGCCGACGCTGACCTTCTTGGCCTTGGCGCCCTTGAGGAGCTTGGCCTTCAGCTTGCCGTCGATGCGGACGGACATCTGGCGATGATCCTCGGTCGTGGGCTTGTAGCGATCGATGTCGAAGGCTTCGAGGGCGCGGCGAACGACCGCGCTCTTGCTGTCTTCCTTGCCGGCGAGCTTCTCGATCTTGGCGATCAGCGACTCGGGAGCATCGAACGTGAGGGGAGCACTCTCAGACTTCTTTTTCATGGTAGGGCCACATCCATACACCATTTGATTCGATCGGTCAGCACAGAAATGCGTCTGTATCCGTTTCGAGCCCACGATTTCGCCTGGAGGGCGGGTGTGAGGGCATCCTCACTACCGCGTACCGGCGATTGAATACCGGTTCCGGGGCGAATCGCCAGGCCGTGCCGCGTATCCAAGCCGGGCCTTCGGACGGCGGGCGGCACGGGGATCGGCGTCCCGCTGTCGGCCGCGGACAGGCGGAGCCCACCTGGAGGATTCTGCGGGGCCCGCGAGCGCTAAATCGACTCACCGATCACAGTCCGGGTGAAATCGTCCGGCCCGGCTCGAATCCACAAATCGCTGATGGCACGAGAGTAATGCGTCCCGAAGGCCCGCCCACGCGTGTCGTCGTGGGTCCGGCACGAGCCTTGTCGATCCTCGGCCTGCGGTGCCGCGACGAGCCGGCGCAATCCTGCCCCGTACGTGGAGCGACCCAGGCGCAGGCGGCCACACAGCCGTTCGGGTCGCCGGCACGCCGAAGGGTCCGGGGCCATCAGCCATCCGTGGAAAGTCGCCCCGGCCAGGCGGCGCGCGTCTTCCCTTCCGGAAATGCGCGACCAGGGGAATCCGGAGATCGCCGCGCCCGGGTTGGTCGAGGATTCCGGGTCAGTCTATTTCCCACTCAGCCGCTCGCCAGGTACCGGATGGTAGCCAGGCGCATCCCTCTGATCAGCAGGGATTCTAAATCCCAAGTGGACCAGTGAGGAGAGACTCGTGGCCGCGCGGCTGACGCCGAGTGTCGACGCTCACCCGCCCGCCCTGCGCTGAAGCGCGCGGCCGTCGCCTCCGGGGCCGGATTGTGCCTTCAGCGCGGAAGCAGGAAGAGAAATGCCGCCAGAAAATGGCAGCTGCTGCCCCCGAGGACAAACGTGTGCCACACCGCATGGTGATAGCGCAGGCGTCGCCACAAATAGAACACAACGCCCACGGTGTAGCAGAGTCCGCCGGCAAGGAGCAGCCAGAGCCCGCCGGCCGGGATACGCTCGGTGAGCGGGCCCGCGGCGACACCGATCATCCAACCCGCGACCAGGTAGGCCGCGGTCGTGGCCACGACGAAGCGGCCGGCGAAGAAGAGCTGGAAGATGGCCCCGGCACCGCACATGCCCCAGATGACTGCGAAGAGCGTCCATCCCAGCGGCCCCCGGAGATGCGTGAGCAGAAATGGCGTGTACGTGCCGGCGATGAGCAGAAAGATCGCGGCATGGTCGAGCTTGCGCAGGATGGACCTGGCCCGCTCATTACGCACCGCGTGATACACGGTCGAGACCGTGTAGAGCAGGAGCAGCGTGGAGCCGAACACCGTGAAACTCACCACGTGCCACGCGCTGCCGCGCAGGCTTGCGAAGACGATCAGGAGGACGAGTCCGACGAGACTCAAGGCCAGGCCGACGCCGTGCGTCGCCCAGTTGGCGATCTCCTCGCCGCGACTGTAGGCTCGAGAAGCGAAGAGCGAGGCGGCGGCTTCAGGCGAGGGCGGTCCCGCAGGCGGCAGGACGTCGCCGGCGCCGCTGCGCCGCTGTTTCTGCACAGCGCGTTGCGCCCAGGCGTCGAGCCTCCGGATCAACCAGACGGGCCGCGGCTGGCGGAACTTCTCCGGCGTCCATTCCTCGCCCTCGGCGTACATGGTCTGGGGGATCACGCAGGTGCCGAACACCCAGTCCGTGATCGGCAGACCGAAAAAGCCGGAGATCGACTCGTTGCAGTCGGTCACCGCGTGGTGGCGGAGGTGGAATCCGTAGATCGGCTGCCAGATCCGGCCCCAGCGCGGATGCTGGATAAGCGGTTCCCAGCGTTCGAACGGCCAATGGTTGATCGCGTGGAGCAGTTCGTAGAGCGACAACGACACCGCGAGCGCGGCGAAGCCCGCGACGAACCAGGGAAACTCCGGCAGAAGCCATTGCAGCAATGCCAGAAGCGGCGTGAGGCACGCCGCGAAGATGCCGAGCGAGTACCAGGGAAAGAACGAGGCCTCGCCCTGCTCGGGTTCGACGATGGGAAACTTGTTTTCGATGAAGAGGATTCCCCGCCCGTCCCGGCTGCGTCTGCGCGCGATCCGCGTGAGCGCGTGGTGAAGCGTGTGCTGTCGGTAGAGCCGCCGGAGGAACCGCACGGCGGGCGTGTGGAGCACGTAGCGATGGAAGAAATACTCGACGAAGCTGTTCACCAGCGAGATGGCGAGAAACGCGACGATCCACTGCCACGTCGAGGCAGCGAACTGGCGTGCCCAGATGTCGGGCGTGAAGAGACGCAGCGCCGCGAACAGCGCCGCCAATGTCCCCAGAACCGTGAGGACGAAGAGCGGAACTGAGAATTGCTCCGTCTTCGGTGAGTCTTCGTCGGGAGATCGGTCCATGGCATGCCCTCGGGTTGAAATCGGCCGCTGTTCGCCGGATGAGTGAGCCTCGACGCAATGTGGGTTCGACGGGCGCGTTCATCAACCCTCAGCAGACGTTTCCCGGCACCGTTTCGCGCTGATCGTCCCGCCCGCGGTCCGCGTATCAAGAGAGTCTCGACGGTGCGGCACGCCGATCCGGCTCGATGCGGTCTTCGCGGCGGCGCAGGAAAGGATAACTCATGATTCGGCAGGGCCCAGAGGACACGGAAGTGGCTGCCTCAAGGTTTGCGGGGAAGCGATACCGTGAACATCGTCCCGAGGGTGGCCGAGGATTCCACCGAGATCGTGCCGCGATGTGCCGTGACGATCTAGCGTACGACGTAGAGGCCGAGTCCCAGGCTGCCGGGGTTTTTCCGGGACGAGGGACCGTGCACGAGCGGGTCAAAGATCCTGGCGAGCAATTCCTCGGGGATGGGCGGACCGTCGTTGTGGATCCGGATCTCCACGGAAGGTCCAAAGTCCTGCAGCCGGAGTTCCACGACGTCGGTCTCCGATCCGTGCACGAGGGCGTTGGCGATCAGGTTTGAGAACAGCTGACGCAGCCGGCTGCGGTCCCAATGCCCGGACAGATTCCCGGTGCCGGACACGAGTATCCGGCGACCCGTGCAGGCCGCGAGGCATTCCTTCACCACCTCGGCCGCGATCTCTCCGAGGTCGGCCGCCTCGTAGACAGCCGGGATTCTTCGCCCGAGTTGCCGCGTGGCAAATTCCAGCAGGTCCGCAAGGAGCCGTTCCATGGCGCGACCGCTGGTGATCAACTGCGAAACCGATTCCGCCTGGCCGGACTCCACGGACGCGTTCTCGAGGAGTTCCTCCGCCGTGATCATGATCGCATTGAGCGGATTGCGCAGATCGTGCCCGAGGATCGAGAGGAACAAATGGCGGGTCTGCTCGAGGTGCTGGTGATAACTGGCGATGGCCTCGGAGAGCGACTGGTCGATCGCCTCGTTGAAACGCGTGAGATCCTCGAGGTGTCGCTGGTCGGGGTCCGGCCGGCTCTGAGCCCACAGGCGGAGGACACTGGCACGAAGTGCCCGGTACTCCGAAACCATGGTCATGAGATCGAGACCGGCCTCCGCGCGCGTGATCGCATGCGTGGCCGACCCACGGTCGGGGGCCGGGGCACCGCCCCTGCCCTTGGATTTGCGGGATCGCTCGGTCTCCGACTGAGGCTCGGTCATGTCCCCGGCGATCCAGCGCAGGATCTCCTCGCCATGATCGCGGAGACCCGCCGGCGCCGGATCAGCCACGGGCCAGATGCTGCGCGCAAATTCATCCCACTCGTCGAGAATCGGACCCGTGTTGCTGAGGATGAAGTCAGCCAGGCGCATGTGAGGATCAGTCATGGTTTACCGTCGCTGTAGGTCCGCGATGGAGACAACCACCGTGCCGCCCCGCCCGCAGCGGAATCGCGCAGACGGGACAGCCCATGCATACTCCGATGCACGACCAGAGCAAGGGCAATGGTGCGCGCATGGTCCCGCTTCTGCATCGCATCTCGGCACCGTTGCCGCCGGGGCCACCTCGATCTGACTGCAGCAAAGAGGGGAAAGCGCGACAGCGCGGCTTCGGGCTCGGGGGCGGGTAACACCCCATCGCGCCGCACCCCAATCCGGTATAACCTGACACTGGCACAATCCGTCCTGCCCGCACCCGCCCAACCGGAGGATGGAACGCCCGGGACACGCCGGCCATGCAGCCGCCGCAGTCCGGCCCGCCACCACCCGACACGCACTTCCCACGATGACCACTCTCTTCGCCCTCCTCTTCCTCGCCATCGGCATGGCAATCATCGTCAACACGATCATGCAGGACCGGTCCGCGCTCAGCGGATTTCCGCGCTCCCAGGAGCCGGGATCGCGCCGCGGCGTGTACCTTCCGATGCTCCTGGGCGTCGCCGTGACACTCTGTGGCGGCGGGATCCTCGTCATGACGAGCCTGGAATAGGATGCCTTCGATGCCTGCTCCCCACATTTCGGATACACACGCTGGGCGCGCCCGGCGGAACAAACCGCCCGTTGCCGATCCGACGTCCGCCGCACGGCTGGCCGAGTCGGTCTGGGATAATGAGGGCGGGAGCATCGCTCCCGCGCCCGGCAGGATATCGGGCAGCGAAGCCGCCTGTGCAGCGCCGGAAGTGCGCGCCGCCGCCATGCCCCCGGTCCATTCACCGTCCACCTTCGCGCGATAGCGCGCACACCTTCACACTTATGAGAGATGACTACCTGAAACAGGCCCTGCTCGTGATTCCGGATGCGGAAATCCTGATCAACCTGGTATCCAAGCGCGTCAAGCAACTCCGTCGCGGCTACCGCCCGCTGGTCGAATCCCTGGAGCGGCTCTCGCTTCCGGACACGGCATTGCGTGAGATCGCAGAACGCCGCGTCGGGTATGAGCTGCAGTCCGACGAGACCATCGCACTCGCCGAAACCGCTCGTCGCCAGTTTGCCGACGGTATCCATTAGCTTCTGACACGCAGGCGGTCCCCGGCCCCCACAGCCACCGACCCGCTGCGTGGAGGCCGCCCGGATCCGCCGCCCCACGAGCACCATGAATCAACCCGGATCGAGCCTCACCTCCGCGATGGCGCGGGAGTCCCGCATACCGCCCGGATCACCCACGGTGGAACGGGCGACACCGCGCTTCGCCCTGACGCAGGAGGCTGCCAACGGCGCCCTGGACATCTTCGTCGACGGACACCTCCACGGCATGCTCTCGAAGCAGATCTTTGGCCTCACGGTCCTGCGCGATGCCACCGCGACCCAAGTCGACACCGCGATGATCTCCGCGGAGAGCGAACACCACCTGACGCGCGCGGAGATCGAAGCGATGATCGCAGGCAACGGCGTGTTCTCGAAGCCTCTGACAGGTCCGCTGGAGGGCGAAGCTCCGGCTCAGCCACACATGCGCAACGGCGGGCGCGTGCCTTGAGACAATCGCGGCCGGGCAGGAACCCAGCTCTCCATTTCAGAGGCCAGGTCGAGTCGCGATGGGCGGCGACGGCTCGGCCAGAGGCCTCGCCCTACCTGAATCCAGTTATTGCATAACCTCCAACGGGCATCCTGGGCGGACAAACCGGGTACCCACACTCCTTCCGACATGATTCCCAATCACCAGCAATTCCTCGACGCCATTCGCGAGCGAAAGCTCATTCGCATCGTGTATTATTCCCAGACCGACGCCGGTACCGTTGATCGCGAGTGCATCCCGCTCAACTACGGTCAGGAGCTCGGATCGGGCGATGGTGTGAACCGCTACTGGATCCTGGATGCCGCGGGAACCGCAGGCGCCAAGCCGCTCGGCCTCCTCTCCGACCGGATCGTGCACGTGCATGTGCTCGGGAAGACTTTCGACCCGGAAACGATGCCCCTCGACGACCATGCCTGGCACGTGCTGAGCGACCGCGGGAAACATCGCGAGCTCAGCGCCCCGCAGAATACAACGCCGTCTACACCGGCAATGTGAGACGGGCGCAGGGTCAGTCGCGGTCCGCCACAGCGGCGATGTCCCGACCGGTGCGGCGAAAGATCACGATGCGCCGGTCGATATCGTATTCCGCACCGCCATACACGCCGATCCGTATCCTTTCGGCGGGGATTCCCGCACGGATCATCGCCTCGCGTATGGCCGCGACACGCGACTCGCGCAAATCAGGTCCTTCCCAGCCGTGCCTCCCACTTTCGCCCGGTAGATGGATGCCCACCTCGAGAGCCACCTCGTTGCGCATCCTGAGGGCGAGGTCGGCGACCTTGGTTCCCTCCTGCGCGTCCAGGTCGGCGCTACGGGAAAAGAACCAGATCGAAAGGGCCATCGTCCATGGCTCTTCCGACGCAGGCTCCAGCTCAGATCCTTCGACTGCGGCGGCGGATGGGAGGAGAAGACCGGAAACGATTGACAGCAGCACGCCAGACACACGGAGCACGCGGCCTCGGCGAAGGACCGGAGTGTCGGTGTGGCGGTGCGAGATCATGCGGGGGCGCGTCGACGGCGCTTTGGTGTCGCGAGTCGCACCCGCGATCCGCTCATCGGTCGGCTTCCCTCGGTATCGCTCTCGCCCAGCCCCTGTTGATTGCTCCGCAGCCGCGCCAGGCGCGAGAGCAGTTCATCGGAGGCTTTCTCCTCCTCCAGGATCTGGTCGAGGATCTGCGCGCATTCCGCCAGTCCCAGTTGGGTTGCCCAGGTCCGCAGGCATCCGTAGGTGACGATCTCGTAGTGCTCGAGTTTCTGTGCCGCGGAGATCACGGCGGCATCGATGACCGGTGAGCCCCGAAACTCGCCGAGTATCTCGTGGACTTCGTGGAGGAGTCCGACCGTCGCCTCACAGGGGCGGCCCCGCGCCCGGGAGCCAACCAGCCGAAATACGCTCTCCAGCGCCGTGACATGCCCCCGGCTCGTCGTGGCGTGCGATCGAAGGGCGCGCCGGAGATGGACGCCGGCTGCAGCCTTGGAAAGCGTTTCCAACGCGCCGGCAACACGCTTCTCCGCATCGTAAATGTCAGCGAGCTCGTTCAAAAAGAGATCACGGAGCGTCTTCATCGATCCATGATGATCGCCGCCGCCGGAAGCGGACCGCTCCCTGCCGGTTGCTCGGACGGTGCCGGTGCGATCTTCGTGCAAATGTCGCTGGCACGGCCCGCGGCAAAGATCTCGCCCGCGCGTACGCATGCGCCGGGAAGCGAGGACTGGACGGCGACGAAGAACTGCCCGGCCATGATCTGGCTCGCAATCCGGACCACCTCGTCTCGCGGCACAGCAAAGCGAAAGAGCAACTCACCCAGGGATGTCGCGCCCTGCTCCCTCGCGGTCGCGAGAAGCGCGCCGCTCAAGATCATCGGGCCGGAGTGCGGGATATCCACTCGTTCAGCCCCGCCAAGCATGGCTACGACGCCGCGAATAGGGCCTGCCGAGGGCGGAACCGGCGCGATCGCGTCGCCAGGGGCGGCATTGGGCGCATGATCCGGATCGAGAAAGAGCACCGAGATATCATCAGTGCGGATACCGTCGTCTCTCAAATCCACCAGGATGCTGTCAGCGCGGCCCCGGGATCCCGAAATGCAGTAGACGGAATGAATGAGCATGGGTGCGTTCTCGCGACGGACTGTCTATCCTCTCGGCAGGCAGTGACTTGGGAGGGGAGAACCGGTCCGCCTCCGGGCATCCGGTGGCAGGTGGAACGCTCCAGCTCCGCGTGGCACGGCCACGCGGTGCTCGAATGCGGATGCCTGCACCCCGCGCGGCGTCGCCTGCGATGGCGGCATGCTCCGCGCGCAACCACGCGCACCGTCGCTGCAGGATCGCGTATCCGCCCGTAGCGGGCGTCCGAAAATCTCACGCACGCTGACGAGGAACGGAGCCATCTGGAACGGCTTGCTGATCGGCATGCCCGGCGCCAGTAGTTGTTCCAGCCCCGGGTGCTGCCAGGGCATGGCTCCCGAAATCAGGATGACGGGAAACTCGATCGATCCCGCGCGGATGCGGCGGATGAGAGCGAGCCCGTCCATTCCGGGCATCTCGTAGTCGGTGATCAAACCATCGAAACTCGAGCCGCAGAATGCCTCCCAGCCCCCCTCCCCGTCCGCGGCGCTCGTGATCCGATAGCCGGCGTAGCGCAGGACGGTCGCGAGCACCTCGCGCAACTCCGCGTTGTCGTCGACAATCAGCAGGTGGCGGACGAAGCCCGGCCTTGGCGAAAGGCAGTCAGCCGTTGGCGGTCGCGAACCGCCGTCGTGCGGGCTGAAAGAGAGGTCATTCATGGGGTCATGCGATACGCGGCTGCGGCCCACTGGGTTGGCGGGCACCGGTCCCATGCTACACCGGCCGGTCGCCGTCTACCATGGGGTCATACCCGCCCCGGCATCCCCGCGCGCTCGTCACCGACGGACGCGGTTTTCGCCGCGAAGATGCCACGATACCGTGGAGCAAGGTTCGCTTCCGACTGCGAACCCGGCTATAGTACCGGCTCAACTGCGCATGTGCGACGCGAGCCTACCGGCCCGCGACGCTCCCCGCTCCACGCGAAGCATGAACTCGAACGGCACGATCCAATTCTCCCGGCGCTACAGGACCGCCTTGCGCGAGTTCCTGCGTGCAGCCGTCGGCGGGCGCCAGGAAGGCGACCGCGCCCGGGCGCTCGGCCACGAAGCGATCACCTTGAAAATGGATCCGCTCACGGTCGCCCGCGTTCACGCCCGGTCGGTCGCCGCCCTGGTTTCGCGGACCGGCCGCGAGGCTGCGCCTCTCCGGACCGACCCTGTCGCGCGCGCCGGGCGCTTTCTCTGCGATGTCCTCGGCCCGGTCATGCGCCACCAAGGCAACGGGAAGGCCCTGAGCCGTCGTATCCAGAAACTCGCGACACGCCTCAGGCAGCGATCGACGGAGATGACCGCGCTTGGCCGCAAACTGCGCCGGCAGACGGCCCGTCGGCGGTTCAGCGAGATGAGACTGGCCCTCGGGGCGCGGCGCAACCGCGAGTTGCTCGCCCAGGCGCGCCGCATGCAGGAGCAGTCGCGGCGCCTGGCGCGTCAGCTCCTGGTCTCCCAGGAGGAGGAACGCAAGGAGATCAGTCGCGACCTGCACGACGAGGTGGCCCAGATCCTCGCCGGAATCAATGTGCACCTGGCGGGCCTGCGCGAGTCGGCCGCCGTGCACGACCGGAGCCTGAGCCGTCGGATCGTCCAGGCCCAGCACCTCGTCGAGCAATCAGTGGAGGCCGTCCACCGCTTCGCACGCGAATTGCGCCCGGCCCTGCTCGACGACCTCGGCCTCATGCCCGCACTGCGGTCGCTCATCCGCGGGCTTCCCGGCCGCAACGGCCTCGAAATCCAGATCAGTGCGGTCGGGGCGATCGAAACCATCGACACATCGCGTCGGACGGTCCTGTACCGCGTGGCCCAGGAGGCCCTCACGAACGTGGTGCGCCACGCCCATGCCCGCAGCGCGACTGTTCGTATCGATCGCAGCGATACACGCGTGCGGCTCGTCGTGCGCGACGACGGACGATCCTTCGCGGCCGACCGCGTGTTCGCGCTGCGATCCAACCACCGGCTCGGTCTCGTCGGCATGCGGGAGCGGGTGGAGATGCTCAGCGGGACGCTCGTGATCGCATCATCCCCCGGCAGCGGCACGACTGTCACAGCGACAGTCCCCCTGCGGCGTAATGGACGGAAGCCATGAACGCGCACTCCGCCATCGGGCCCAGAGGCCACGGAGGTGCGTGCCGAGTGCACCGAGCGTTTTCCGAGTGTTCGGACGTCCTCCGGTTGCACCTCGGAGGAGATCGACCCACGCTGACGCCTGAACTCGCGAACGAGCTCCCTCTGACCTCTTCCCAGAGGCGCCATCAAACCAGTGGCCGGGTCAGTTGAGGGTTCCCGGATGAACGCACGCGTCACGATTCTCCTCGTCGAGGACCACGCCATTGTTCGCGAGGGCCTGCGCTCGCTCCTGATCATGTGCGAGGACTTCGACGTCGTTGGCGAAGCCGAGTCGGGACGGGAGGCGGTCGAGCTGGTGAAGAAACTCCGTCCCGCCATCGTGGTGATGGATATCGCCCTGCCCACGCTCAACGGTTTCGAGGCCACCCGCCAGATCCTGGCGATCGCGCCCAAAACGAAGGTGATCGTGCTCTCCGCCCACAGCGACGACGAATACGTCGCGCACATGCTCAGCGTCGGCGCCGCCGGTTATCTTGTGAAACAGAACTCCGGCCAGATCCTCGTGCGTGCGGTGCGCGAGATCGCGCGGGGCCATCCGTTTTTCAGCCCGGCGATCGCGCGGCGCCTCTCGGTCATCGCACAACGCGGGGTCCGAGGCGACACGCCCCGCCAGGAGCGGATGGAGACGCTCACTGCCCGCGAGGCCGAGGTGCTCCAGCGCGTCGCCGAAGGCGCAGCAAACAAGCAGATCGCCGCCGAACTCGGCATCAGCATCAAGACGGTCGAAAAACACCGCCAGAGACTGATGAACCGCCTGAACATCCACGACACGGCCGGACTCACCCGGCACGCCATCGCGACGGGCGTCATCGAGTGCAGCGTGCAGAAGACCACCCGGTGACGGGTGCCGCGGCGGCACGCACTCCGCCGTGCAAGGCGGCCCCATTGCGGTCCGTCGGAGCCCGAAGCGATTTGCGGTGGCGCACAATCGGCATAACCTCCCGCGAAGTGAGTGCCGCCTGGCCGTCGACGCCCGCTTGCGGATGTCCGCGCAACACGACGGCACGGGGCGCACGAGGAGACTGCGATCATGAAAGTGCTGCTGCTCTATCCTACGTTTCCGGATACATTCTGGAGCTTCAAGCACGTCCTGAAGTTCATCCACAAGCGCGCGGCGTTGCCGCCCCTGGGTCTGCTCACCGTGGCAGCGATGCTTCCGGAGGACTGGGAGTTGCGCCTCGTCGACCTGAATGTAGGGCACCTCCGTGATCACGACATCGCCTGGGCCGACCTGGTGATGATCAGCGCCATGATCGTCCAGCGTACATCCGCCGAAGACCTCATCGCCCGCTGCCGCCTCGCCGGGAAGACGATCGTCGCGGGCGGGCCGCTGTTCACCGCCGAGCCCGACCAGTTCCCACTCGTCGACCACCTGGTCCTGAACGAGGCGGAAATCACGCTGCCGGAATTCCTGCGCGACTTTCAACGGGGACAGGCCCGCCACGCCTACGCGTCCCCGCGGCTGCCCGAACTCGCCGGCACGCCCACGCCGCGCTGGGACCTGATCAACCTGCGCCACTACGCCTCGATGTGCGTGCAGTACTCGCGCGGCTGCCCGTTCGATTGTGAGTTCTGCAGCGTCACGGCGATGTTCGGACACCGGCCGCGGCTGAAAGCAGCGCCCCAGGTGATCGCCGAACTCGACGCGCTCTGGGATCGCGGCTGGCGCGGGACGGTCTTCTTCGTCGATGACAACTTCATCGGAAACAAGCGCTCGCTGCGCGACGAACTCCTCCCGGCGCTGCAACGGTGGCGCGAGGGCAGGCGTGGTTTCGCCTTCTATACCGAGGCATCCATCAATCTCGCCGACGATCCCGGCCTCATGCGCATGATGGTCGGGGCCGGCTTTGACCAGGTCTTCATCGGCATCGAGACGCCGGATGAGGCGGGTCTGGCCGAGTGCAACAAGCGCCAGAACCGTCACCGCGACCTCATCGCCGACATCAAGCGCATCCAGCGCGCCGGCATCCAGGTGCAGGGCGGGTTCATCGTCGGCTTCGACAACGACCTGCCGGGCATCTTCCAGCGGCAGATCGACTTCATCCAGCGGAGCGGGATCGTCACCGCGATGGTCGGCATGCTCCAGGCTGTACCCGGGACGCGGCTACACGAGCGCCTGGCGCAACAGGGGCGCCTGCTTGGCCGGTCGAGCGGCGACAACGCCGACGGCACGACCAACTTCACCTCCTGCATGGGCGGCGAGGTCCTCCGCGAGGGTT
This sequence comes from Verrucomicrobiota bacterium, assembly GCA_023399155.1. Taxonomy (GTDB): domain Bacteria; phylum Verrucomicrobiota; class Verrucomicrobiia; order Opitutales; family Opitutaceae; genus JAEWQP01. Next base: position 19,481 of record JAEWQP010000029.1, read on the forward strand.
ATCGGCGCCTGATGCACCATCTCTATTCACCCGGGCCGTATTACGCGCGGGTGCGGACCTTCATGCGCGAGTACCACCCGGTCTCGCGTGCCACCTCCACGAAGCTGCGCGATTCCATGGCGTTCCTCCGGGCGACGCTCCGGCTCGGTGTGCTCGGCCGCGAGCGCTTCCAGTTCTGGGGCCTGCTCGTCTGGACCTGCTTCCGCCGGCCGCGGCTGCTGCCGACAGCCGTGACCCTCTCCATCTACGGCTACCATTTCCGCCGGTGCGCCGCCGCGCAGTGAGCCTGAAAAGAGCCGTTGGGCACAGAGATCACGGAGGATGGAGCCGGGGGCGGCCCCCTGCGACCTGCTTCAACTGAGCATATCAGGCTGAAGCGGCGGCCTTCGCCGGACGAACGAGCAGTCCGGGAAGCGCCGTGTGGCGAGGGGCGCGGATTGCCCCACCGGATCAATGCTTGAAGTGCCGGATGCCGGTGAAGACCATCGCCATCCCGCGCTCGTCGGCGGCGGCGATCACGTCGGCATCGCGCACCGAGCCACCGGGCTGGATCGCGGATGTCGCTCCCGCGTCGGCCGCGGCGATCAGGCCATCCGGGAACGGGAAAAGCGCCTCGGACACGACCACCGAGCCCGTGAGATCGAGCCCGGCTTCGCCGGCCTTCCACACCGCGATGCGCGAACTGTCGACCCGCGCCATCTGCCCGGCCCCGATGCCGAGCGTGCGTTCACCGCGGCAGTAGACGATCGCGTTTGACTTCACGTGCTTGCACACCCGCCAGCCGAACATCATCGATGCCCATTCCTCGGCGCTCGGCTGCCGCTTCGTCACCACCTTGAACTCGGCGGGGTTGCCGAGGATCGCATCGCGGTCCTGCACGAGCACGCCGCCGATGACCGAGCGCACCTCGCGCATCGAATCGGCGCCGAGTCCCTGCTTCGCGATCATCAGCCGGAGATTCTTCTTCCTGGCGAAGATCGCGCGCGCCTCGTCGCTGAAGCGGGGGGCGATGATCACCTCGGTGAAGATGTCCTTGATCTCGTTCGCCAGCGCGGCGTCGAGCGTCTGGTTGACCACGATGATGCCGCCAAACGGCGCCTGGCGATCGGTCGCGAAGGCAAGGTCCCAGGCGTCCTTGAGGGACGCGGCGCTGGCCACGCCGCAGGGATTCGTGTGCTTGAGGATCGCGACCGTCGGTTTCTCGAATTCACCGATCAGGTACGTCGCCGACGTGATATCCAGGATGTTGTTATAACTGAGTTCCTTGCCCTGCAGCTGTTCGAAATGGTCGTGGAACGTGCCGTAGAGCGCGGCCTTCTGGTGCGGGTTTTCACCATAGCGCAGCGCCTGCGCCTTCTTGTGCGACAGGGTGACGGCCGAGGGAAAACCGCTGATCGCCTCGAGATCCGGCTCGTCGGCATTGGCCTCCAGATAGCGCGCGATCGCGGCGTCGTAGCTGGCTGTGCGCTGAAAGACCTTGAGCGCGAGCGTGCGACGCAAGGCCGGCAGCGTCCCTGGCGCGTCGAGCGCGGCAAGGACGGCGCCGTAATCGGCAGGATCGCACACGACTGAGACGGCCTCGTGGTTTTTCGCCGCGCTGCGAAGCATGGACGGACCGCCGATATCGATGTTTTCGATCGCCTCCTCGCGCGTGACGTCCGCCTTCGCGACGGTCGACTCGAATGGATACAGGTTCACCACGACCAGATCGATCAGGTCGATGCCGTGCTGTTTTGCCTGCTCAAGATGCTCGTGGCTGTCGCGCCGGCAGAGCAACCCGCCATGCACCTTGGGGTGCAGCGTCTTGACCCGGCCCTCCATCATCTCGGGAAACCCGGTGTGCGCGCTCACATCGGTGACCGGCAGGCCCGCATCGCGGAGCATCTTCGCAGTGCCGCCGGTGGACAGCAGCGTGAAGCCGTGGCGCTGCACGAGCGCGGTGGCGAAATCGAGGAGGCCGGACTTGTCGCTGACGGAGAGGAGCGCGAGCTTGTTCACCCGCGAGATTTCCCCGACGCGGACCATTCCGGGCAAGAAGAAAGGCGATCGCCGGCACTGGCGCGCTACACGCGCAGCTCCGGATGGAGAGCCGCATAGTCGCGCGTGTACTCCGCGAAGGCCGCCTTGAGCCGGGCGGTGACCGTTTCGGGCCCGACAATGAAGCGATGCGCATCGATGGCCTCGACGGGGCCGACATCGCGTGTCGACGACGTGAGAAAGCACTCCCCAAACGAGGCGAAGTCCGCCGGTCGGACCGGCTCTTCCCGCAGTTCGAGCCCGGCGCGCGCGGCGATCGACCCGACGATCAACTCACGCGTGATCCCCTCGAGTATTCCCGCGCCCAGCGGCGGCGTGATCACCACCCCACGGCGTGCAAAGAAGATATTGCACACCGCGGCCTCCGTGACCTCCCCCTGCTGATTCAATATAACAACCTCGTCGGCCCCGCGCGCCCTGGCCTCGCGCAGGCAGAGGAGATTGTTGAGATAGTTGCCGGTCTTCCAAGCCGGGTTGAGTGCGTTCGGGGGATTGCGATACAGCGCCGAGGCCACGCTGAGGTGCAAACCGGCCCGGCCGGGCTTGGGGGCGCCGATCTTCAGCTTCTGCACGAGCAGCACCCAGGTCGGGGTGTCGGCCAGCGCTATATCAAGGCCGATCGGCCCCGCGCCGCGCGTGGCCTGCAGACGCACATAGACCTCGCCTGTCTCACCGGTATGCTCGCGCCACGCCGCGACGGTTCGCTTGATCTCGGCGACGAGGCTCTCCGGCGAGAGCCCATGGGCCAGATGCAGTGCGCGCGCCGAGCGTTCCAGACGACGCCAGTGCTCCTCGAACCCGAACAGCACGCCATGATACGTGCGCCACACTTCATAAATGGCATCGCCATACAGAAAGCCGCGATTCAGCGGCGAAAGCGAAGGCTCGGATGCATCGTGCAGCCGCCCGTTGGTATTGGCCTGGATGTACTCGCCCATGGCAGAGTTGGCTACGCTCCTCCTGCGCCGCGCGGCAAACAACAAAAAAGCCCGCCGCACACGCGACGGGCTTGAGGATGATTCGTGCTATGCGTGCGTGCTCGGGGGCGTCTCAGGATCCCGCGCCACCCGCAGCCGACGCGGTGGCCTTCTCGGGCGCGGACGTGCGCGTGAGACCGGCGGAGCGTTTGATATTCTGCACCGTGGGCAGCGAAACCCCGAAGCGTTTCGCGACGGCGCTGCCGGTGCCGCCTTCCTTCACGGCAGCGAGGATGCTCTCACGCAGCTCGGGCGTGATGGTGGTGCGCTTGCGACGCGCCGCCTTGGTGCCCGCCGCGGCCTTGCTCGCGGCCTTGCCCGCCTTGCGCCCGCGCCTCGGACCCGCCTTTTCCAGGGCCTTCAGCGCCTTGATCAAATCACTGCGGCTCGCGAAGCCCAGTTCCGTGTGCGCGCGTGCCAGGGCCGTTTCCCGCTCCTCCAGGACTGCCTTCTCCAGCTGGACGATCTTAGCCTTATAGTCTGCGAGTTCCTTGATTTTGGATGAGAGCATACGGCGGCATGGTCGCTATTTATAGGGACAAGGCAACTGTAATAGTGTGTTATAATCCTATAGCAGCGCGAAATCGCGGTGCGTAGGTTCATCCGAATCGCGTGGACGTCACGCGCCCCTATTCAGCTACCGAAGCCATCGAGAGGAAATGTCGGCTGGATTCCGGTTTGCTCTAGGGGAAAGCCCCTCCTCACGGGTGGGAGCCGCACTGCTGGCGCAGAATGCACCGTTGTGGCACCCTGCGCCTGCTATGAACATGACGACCACCCCCCCTTGGATGTCCCTGCTCATTCCGCCCGACCGCCTGCAACCGTTGGAGGTACAACTCCCGGATCTCACGGTGTGCCGCGCCGTGTGGACCGGCTCGCGGTGGTGGAGTGACGGCCGGGAGGTCTCCCCGCTTGCGTGGCGTGCCCTCAACGCGCCCGAACTCGCGATCGCTGTCTGAGCCGCCAGCGACAGCCGCTTCCCTTTCCGAGCAGTCATCCATCGGCCGGCCGAGTGATCTCGGCCGGCCGGTGTTCTTCCGTGCATCGTACTGGGGCCGGCTTCGATTCGCGCGTCTCGTTAGCGCACCCGCCCGCGGACCAGGTCCAGGAGCGGCCGCACCGTCTCCGGCCGCCGCGGGTTGATGTGCCGCCCCGGCACCCAGAGGAGGTCGCGCGGTTCGCCCGCGGCCTCGTGGAGCCGGGTGATCTGTTCTCGCGGCAGCCGCTGGTCATCCAGCGCACCGACAATCACGACGGGCCGCGGCGCGATGCGCGCCACCCAGGTGGCGGTGTCAAACGAGGCTCCATGGGCGAGGCGATGCAGCAGCCAGGTGGTGCCCCGGCGCAGCCAGCCGGTGTTGATCCGGCGCTGAAGGTTGGCCTCCAGCCAGGCGGCGTTGTCGGCTGCGCCCTGGATCAACCAGACCCGGGTGAAACGCGTGTCGTTTCCACCGGCGACGGCGGCAAACGGCACGCCAAGGCTGACCCCCACCAGTTCGACCCGCGCCGCATCGACCCAGGGCTGCTGCAGGATCCAGTCCAGCGCCTGCGAGAGGGCGCGCGGTGTATCCACCAACGCGCGACGCATCCCGGGTGCATGCCGCAGTCCCTGCCAGAGCCCGCGGATCCGGTCCGGCCCGTCGTAGGGATAATCGACCGCAACAACGGCAATACCCCCGGGTTCTCCGACCAGCCGGACGGCATCGCGGCCCGTCCGGTGCCCGCCCAGCACCACGACGACCGGCCGCGGCCCCGCCTGGTCGTGATCGCGCACCACGCCGAGGCGCACGACGAAGCCATCGGCCGCGCGCAGTTCGACCAGTTCCCCCGAATCGCCGGCGGTGACCGCGACGCTGGCAATCGGCGCCCGCGGCGCCGAGAATCGCTCCGGGCGAGGCGCACCCAAGGCCACCAGCCAGGCGCCCACGATGCCGGCGAACAGGAGGGTCAGCAGCACCGTTCCCAAAGCGAACCTGCGCAGCCTTAGCCGTGTGCGGGGACGAAATCGCATACCCTGCGTTAGCCCGGATCCGCCGCTGTGCAACCCCGAGCCTTCCCGCCACCCAAAACGCATCTGGGGAAAACTCCATGGATCGGCCGGGGTGCGGGCTCCGGCCTGTGCGGGTTTGACGACACGTTTACCCGGACGGACTGAACACATCCACCGGGTCGCCGTCGCTAGAATCTGTCATGAACTTCCCTGCGCAGTGTCTCCCAGGTAGGGCCTGTTCTCCGAACCCGCCGGCGAGTGCGTATCGGCCTACTCGGCGCGCTCGGTTCCGAGGCCACGCCTGCGGCCGACAAGACCGCTCGCGCCGCGAACCGGACCAAGCGCGCCCTGCCTGCGAAGTCGTCTTCGCGAGTGCATGACACGTTCCAGGGAACAACACTTCAATTCGTCCACGCCGCGTCGCGACCGCTCTTCAACCCGTTCACATCCGCCATGATTGCCCGACTTCTTGCCTCGATCGTCGCCGCGCTCGCGCTCCTTGGAAGCCTTCCCCTGTGGTGGTGGCTCCAATACACGCTGACAACTCCCGCCGAGGCCGCCATCGCGGCGGTCGATTCGGTGGAGCATGCGGCCGCGCAGCCGTCGCCCGACGAAGCCGGGAGTTCATCGGCGTCCGACGAGCCGGTGGCTGACGTGGACGCGGATGACACGACGCAGCCTCCAACAACGGGCGTGCCTGCTGTGGAGCCCGAGACGACGATCGAGAGAGAAACCGAGCAGGTCGACAAGGCCGCCGCGGACCCTGCCGACGTTGCCGAGGCCGACCCTTCGCCGAAGACAGACGCGGCTGCGGAGACCGAACCCGCGGCCGACGTCGAACCGGCCGCTGAGGCCGAGCCCAGTGCGGAGGCGGATTCGGCCCCGGAGGAGGCTCCTGCCGCGGATACAGAGCCCGCTGGCGAGGAGTCGGCGACTTTCGCCGGTACCGGATCAGAACCGACGCCGATCGTGGAATCGGACCCTGGAACCGACGACGACGAGGACTCGGATCCAGCTTCCGAGTAACAATTCGCGCGGGCGGACAGGTGAGAGTGCTGCGCCGATGCGGGCCGCCGGCGCGGCGAGGGCTATTCGAGCCCGAGCACCTTGCGGCCGTCGGAGGAAATCATCTGCGGCGTCCACACGGGATCCCAGACGATCACCACGTCGGCCGTCTCGACGTCGGGCAGCCTCAGGATCTTGTTCTTCGCGTCGTTCGCGATGACCGGGCCCATGCCGCATCCCGGAGCGGTGAGCGTCATCTTCACATCGACGTGATGCCTGCCCGAGGCGGTCGGCTCGACATCGAGGTCGTAGACGAGCCCGAGGTCGACGATGTTGACCGGGATCTCGGGGTCGAAGCAGGTCTTGAGGACATCCCAGACCGCCTGCTCCGAGAACTCCGCCGGCGCCTCGCCCGCGACCGGAGTCGGGCGGGCGAGCGCCGGGTCCACCGCGTCCGCATCCGCCGAATCGATACGAAACAGCCCCTGATCGCAGCGGACCGTCGCGTTGCCTCCGAGGGTCTGGACGATCCAGACCTCGGTGCCCGCGGCGAGCGTCGCGGACGTACCGGCGGGTATCTGCGTGGCCTGGACGTCGCGGGAAAGGATGCGGCTCTCGTTCATGTGTGTAGGTAACGCGTGGATGCGCCGTCGTTCATTTCAGCGCGATCATCTCCGGCATGATGGCGTACACGCCGGTGGGATCCGTCAGCATGCTCGACCACTGAAGGCCGTCGGCGACCATGCGGCGGACTTCCGCGGCCGGGCCGCGCGCCGCCAGGGGCTTGGAGCCGCCCTCGGCGAGCTGCTCCATGATCTTTTCCAGGAATGTCTTCGAGGCGGGATGGTCCGTCACGCGGTAGGAATCGAGCCCGGCCTTGGCCGCGGCCGCACGGATCGCCTCGCGCAGCCCGCCGATCTCGTCGATCAAGCCATGGCTGAGGGCATCCGCACCGGACCAGACACGACCCTCGGCGAGGCCTTCGATCACGGCGCGGTCGAGCTTGCGCGCCTCGACCACGCGGTCGATGAACTTCGTGTAGATGTTGTCGACGAAGCCCTGGATGATCTCCATCGAGCCCGGCTCGCGGGGTTGCATGACGCTGAAGATGTCCGCGTGACGCGCGGTCTTGACGTTCTCGACGTTGATCGCGAAGCGGCCGGCGAGGTCGCTGAGGTTGGGGATGATGGCGAGCACGCCGATGGATCCGGTGATCGTCGTGGTCTGGGCGAAGACGCGGTCGCCGACCGTCGAGATCCAGTAGCCGCCGGAGGCTGCGACCGTGCCCATCGAGATCACGAGAGGTTTCTTCTCGTGCAGGAGCTTGAGTTCGGCGCGGATGACCTCCGAGGCGATCGCACTGCCGCCCGGGCTGTTCACGCGCAGCACGACGGCCTTCACATCGTTGTCGTTGCGCAGCTTGCGGATCGAGCGCGCGAGGCGATCACCGCCGACCTGGTCGGGCGTGCCCTCGCCGTCGACGATCACGCCCTCGGCATACACCACGGCGACCTGGGGGCCGGATTCCTTCGCCGCGGGGTTCGGTTCGCGTGCGGCGATGTAGGTGTGGAGGGCGATCTGGGCGAAGGTCTTCTCCCCCTTGCTCTCGCCGGTGATGCCCTTGAGTTCGTCGAGAACCACGGGGAAGTCGGCGAGGACGTCCACGAGTCCGGCCTCGCGTGCGCTCTCAGCCGAGATGAGCGCCTCGGCGTCGATGAGTGCCTGCAGGGCCTCGGGCGTGAGTTTGCGCGCCTGCGCCACCGTGCCGACGTAGTCTCCCCAAACGTCGCCCAGGATCTCGGTGAGTTGCTCGCGCTGCGGCTCGCTCATGTGATCCTGCGAAAGCGTTTCGCCTGCGCTCTTGTAGCGGCCGGCTTTCGCGACCTGGACGTCGACACCGTACTTGCTGAAGAAGCCGCCCCAGTACGTCACCTCGGCCGAGATGCCGGGGGTGGCAACGATGCCGAGCGGATTGAGCACGAGCTTGCTCGCAGCCGAGGCGATGTAGAACTCGCGCGTCGAAGGCGCGACCAGATAGGCGATGACGGGCTTGCCTGATGAGCGGAAGTGTTCGAGCGCGGTGCGGACCTCGCGCAGCGCGGCGTAGCCGGAACCGTAGTTACTTGGGGCAAACGCACCCTCGAGGTAGATCGCCTTGATGCGCTCGTCCGTCGCGGCGGCCTCGATCGCCTCGATCACCTTCCGAAGCTCGAGTCGGCGCGGGCTGTCCCCGCCCGTGAGCTCGGCGATCATTTCCGCGCTCGATCCCTGTGCCGGCGCGTCCGCGATGTTGGCGGACATGTCGAACACGAGCACCGCGCCCTTCGGCACCGTTGCCGTTTGCTGCCCGGCGGCCGCAAGCATGGCGAACACGACCAGCATGAACAGGCCGGCCATCGCCGCGGTGAAGAAAAGCGCCAGCAGGCACGCGAAGAAAGTGCGGAAGAATTCTTTCATGAGGGATATGCGGATCGCGTGACCTAATCGCGGTTCCCGCGCGCCCTCAAGCACGGAGCACCCTCAGTTCGCGCACGCTTCGTGGGCGCCAAAGCGGGCTGGACGGCGCTTCCCGGGTCGATTTCACTGCTGTGTCGCGCAAAGCCGACCGCGCCGCGCCCGACGCGCCACCGCTCCCCCCATGGACCAGCCAGCCCCGCACTCCGGCCGCGAACTTCTCACGACCAACCGCAAGGCTCTCGTCATCAATCTGGACGAGAGCCGCTACGGCACGTTTGCCGAGATCGGGGCGGGTCAGGAGGTGGCGCGGCATTTCTTCCAGTCCGGGGGCGCGGCCGGCACGATTGCGAAAACCATGTCCGCCTATGACATGGCGTTCAGCGACGCGATTTACGGCAAGAGCCAGCGGTATGTTTCGCGGCACCGTCTCGTCACGATGCTCGACCACGAGTACGAGCTGTTGCGCGAGCGGCTCGCCGGCTCGCGCGGGGGGAACACGCGCTTTTTCGTTTTCGCCGACACCGTCGCGGCGCGCAGCTACCGTGGGAACAACGAGTGTCACGGCTGGCTGGGCGTGCGTTTTCAGGCCGAGCCCGCGCGGCCGCCCTGCGAGATCGTCGTGCACGTGCGCCTGTGGGATCGCGAGAACGTCATGCAGCAGCAGGCGATCGGCGTGCTGGGCGTCAACCTGATCTACGGCGCCTTCTACCTCGCGCAGGATCCCCCGGCGCTCGTGCGCTCGCTCGTCGACGGCCTTTCGACCAGCCGCATCGAAGTCGACTCCGTCGAGTTCTCCGGCCCCGACCTGGCGGCGGACAACCGCCTCCTCACCCTGCAGCTGGTCGAGGAGGGCATGACCAATGCGGTGTTCTTCGGGCCCGGCGGTGTTCCCCAGCTCCCGGCCGAATCGTTCTACAAGAAGGCGGTGCTGGTGCAGCGCGGGAGTTTTCATCCCATCACACACGTACATCTCGACATGATGCGCTGCGCTGCGGAGCGGTTCTCGCGCGAGCCCGCGCTCGACGGCAAACCGGTGGTGCAACTGCTTGAGATGAGCATGTCCAAGCTCCAGGCGGGCGGAAAGATCGACCCGCGGGACTTCCTCGAGCGCGTGGATACGCTCTCCGCCGTCGGGATGAACGTGCTTGTCTCGAACGACCTGCCCTACTTCCGCCTGACCGCGTATTTCCGGCGCTACACGCCCGAGATGATCGGTTTCACCATGGGCGCCCGGGCGCTCGGACGCCTCTTCGACGAATCCGCCTATGCCGAACTGGACGGCGGCATCCTCGAGGCGCTTGGACGGCTCTTCAAGAGCAACGTCCGCCTCTTCGTCTACCCCCGCCTGCAGCGGCCCGACGATCCCGAAAGCCCGCTGGTCGACGCATCGAACATCCCGTTGCCGGAGAACATCCGCGACCTGCACGCCTATGTGCTGCACAACGGATTGGTGGAAACGCTGACGGGCTATGATCGGACGCTTCTGCCTGTATTCGCCCGCGACGTACTCGCCGCGATCGTCCAGGGCGAACCCGGCTGGGAACGCCACGTCCCCGCCGCCGCCGCCGCCGTGATCAAGGAATGCCGTCTGTTCGGAAGTGAGGAGTAAGAAGGATGCGTGGGGGACTCCCCGGCCCCCCTTATCGTCCCCCAACTCTTTCTCGTTCTCCTTCTCGTTCTCCCCTTCCGTCATTCTCCAATCGATCGCCGCGAACCCGATCCTGTTTCTGCGCCACAACCCGCGGGCCGCAGATCCGAGTGTTTGAGACGGAGACCGAGTGGCTGCGCGTGTCGCGGGACAGGGACGGGGGGGAGAAACAGAAAGAGTAAGAGTAAGAGTAAGATTTTTGGGGGCGGTGTAACCCGGTTTGCGCGCGGCGGGTATCATACGGCAACCCGATGTTCCACCGATCGCCGGCTGATGGCCCCACCCCGCGTCTCGTCGCGTACGCGCGACGGCGTCCTTGTGCCGTACCTGCTCGCCATGGGCCTGCAGCTCGACGCACCCTGAGACCTCTCCACCCATGACACTCCTTCGAGTCGACCGCCTGTCGAAGTCCTTCGGTCAGCTGCGCGCCGTGGACGGCGTAAGCTTCGATATCCAGGAAGGTGAGATCTACGGACTGCTGGGCCCGAACGGCGCCGGCAAGACGACGACGATCTCGATGGTCTGCGGCCTGTTGCGTGCTGACGCGGGCGACGTGTACATCGCCGGCAGCACGTTGTGGAGTGATCCCCAGGCGGCGCGTCGCCTCATGGGCGTCGTGCCGCAGGAGATCGCACTCTACGAGGAACTCTCCGGGCGCGAGAACCTGGAGTTCTGGGGTCGCATTGCCGGACTCGGCGCCGCCGAGGCAAAGACCCGGGCCGTCGAGCTGCTCGAGGCGCTCACGCTCAGCGACCGCGCGCGCGACGCGGTGAAAAACTACTCCGGCGGCATGAAGCGCCGCATCAATCTCGGTTGCGCGCTCATGCACCGGCCGCGCCTGCTCCTCCTGGACGAGCCCACCGTCGGCATCGATCCCCAGGCGCGCGCCAACATCCTCGAGTTCGTGCGCGCGCTCCGCGACTCCGGGACGGCGATCCTCTACACCACGCACTACCTCGAGGAGGCGGAAACGCTCTGCTCGCGTATCGGCGTGATCGACCACGGCAAGCTCCTCGCCGAAGGCACGCTCACGGAACTGCGCGAACGCCTCGGCGACGACCAGATCTACACGGTCGAGGGCGCCTTCGCCGATGTGCGACCGGAGACGTGGCCGGGATTCGCCCAGGCCTTTCGCGTCCTCCAGCACAACGATCGCCAGATCGCGGTCGCCGCCATCCAGGGCCAGACCCCGCCCGATGCGATCCGCGCCCTGCTCGCCCTGCCCGTGCGCATCGACAACGTCGCGCTCAAACGGCCGACGCTCAACGACGTGTTTCTCCACCTCACCGGCCGCGAATTGCGGGAGTGACCCACCATGCTCCGCACGCTCCTCGCCAAGGACCTGCGACGCGCCTCGCGCAATCCGATCCCGTTGCTCGTCTCGCTCGTCGTCCCGTTCTTCATCACCGCCCTGCTTGGCGCCATGTTCGGACCGAGGGGCGGCGGCAACCCGAGCCTGGGCACGATCCGTGTCGCCCTTGTCGATGAGGACAACTCCGGCGTGGGCGAGTTTCTCACCGGCATGCTCGAGCAGATGCGCACCTCCGAGCGCCGCGCCGAGGCGCCGTTCCAGCTCGAACTCGCCGCCCTCGGCCGCGAGGAGGCGGTGCGGCGCACCACGTGGGGCGAGTTCGCCGCGGTCATCGTCCTGCCGAAGGGTTTCACCGACGGCTACTTCGACACCGGCGAGCCGGTGTCGCTGGAGATCATCAAGAATCCGGCCCAGGCGATCCATCCCCGCGTGGTCGAGGAAACCCTTGGACTCCTCGCCACGGCCATGAATGCCGTGCGCGATGTCGCGGGTGAGCAGCTGGGCGACATCCGCGCGCTCGTTCGCAATGAGGACGATGATACGCTCACAAAAATGGCGCTCGCCGGATCGATCCTGATGGACGCACGCCGCCGCCTCGAGCCGGTGAAGGCGTATCTGGTTCCCCCGCTTGTGGCCTACACCGAGGAGACGCGGGATCCCGCGGCGCCCGCGAGCCCATCGCAGGGCCGGGAGATCTTTCCGTTCCTCATGGCCGGCATGGCGGCGATGTTCCTGCTCTACCTGATCGACAGCGCCATGCGCGATCTCTACCGCGAGGCGCGCGCACGCACGCTCGATCGCTTCCAGACCCTGCACGAGAGCCTTCTCGTGTTCCTGGGCGGGAAGGTCTGCTTCGCGATGGCGATGGGGCTGATCGGGGCCGTCATCCTCCTCGGAGGCAGCGCGCTGGTCTTCCGCTTCAGCTGGAACGAGCCGATGCCGCTCATCCTGCTGGTCGTGGTGTATTCATTCTGTGGAGCCGGCATCCTCGGGCTGTTCGCAGCCCTGGCGGGCACTGAGCGCCGGGCCGACGCGCTGAACAACCTGGCGATCATGGCCATGGCGATGCTCGGGGGCTGCATGTTTCCGCCGCAGGTGCTCCCCGCCTTCATGCGCGAATGGATCGTGCCCATTATGCCGACAGGCTGGTTTGCCGCCGCGATTCGCGGCCTGCAGGACGGGAGCGCACCCGACGGCTGGATACTCGCCAGTGCGAAGCTCTTGACGCTCGGGGTTGTGACATTGCTGGTCGCCAGCGCGCTGTTCAGGCGCCGGCTCGCCCGGGGGGTGCGCGCATGAGAACCATCCTCCTGCTCGGCCTGCACGACGTGAGGCTCTTCCTGCGGGATCGCGCCTCCTATCTCTGGCTTTTCGTCATTCCCATGGCGTTCGTGGCGATGATGTCGCTCGCCGCACCGCGCCAGGGTAACCCCCAGGATGCCCGCCCGCGCGTGGTCATCGACAACAGGGACGCGGGGTTCATGGGGCGCGTCTTCCTCAAGGAACTTGGTCAACAGGGCCTGGATATCGTCACTCCCGAAAACCCGCGCGACGCACGCCGCGGGGTCACGGTGCCCGCCGACTTCACGGAACGGATACTGGCGACGCAACAGGTGAAGCTCGAATACTTCACCATCGCGGGCTCCGACATGGGCGAATCCCAGATCGTGGAGCTTCGTCTCCTGCGCGTGCTGCTCGCGATGAATGCTCGCCTGGTGCGGCTCGCGATCGAATCCGACGGCGCGGCGCCCACGGAGGAAAAGCTCGCCGCACTGATGGAGGCGACTCCCGCCGTCGCCGTCGTTTCCCGGCACGCCGGCGCCAAACCGCGGCCGGTCGGATTCGGCTTTTCGCTTCCCGGCAACCTCGTCGGTTACGTCTTCCTGAACATCCTGATCTTCGGCGGTGCCCGCGTGGCCGAAGAGCGGCGCGCCGGGGTGATGCGCCGACTCGCGATCCAACCCGTGTCGCGCGCACAGCTCCTGTTTGGGAAGCTCCTTGGGCTTGAACTGCTCGCGGGCGTGCAGACGGTCGTGATGCTCCTCGCCGGCCAGTTCGTCTTCGGCGTCGACCTCGCGCACAGCATTCCGGGCATCGCCGTCGTCATGCTGGTGTTCTCGTGGGTCGCGGCCTCGATCGGTGTCGTGATCGGATTCCTGGTGCGGGAGGAGGACAAGGTGATCGGGATCTGCCTGGCGATCGCCCTTCCCGCCGCGGCGCTCGGCGGCAGTTGGTGGCCCATCGAGTTTGGTCCGAAGTTTCTCCAGCAGGCGGCGCATTTCGTGCCGACGGGCTGGGCGCTCGATGCGCTCCATCAGTTGATCACCTACGGCGCGGGTCTCGACGCCATCGTCACGCCACTCCTGGTGCTCGGCGCTTTCGGTCTCGCAGCAAACTTCCTCGCCGCGCGGTTCTTCCGCGTGTAGCCGAAAACCAGATACCCGGTCGACTGCGCTCCATCCCGATCAAGGGCAGGTTTTCCAACCCGTGCTCTGGGTCAAAACGATCGACCCGCCTCCGAAATCGAGGGCTGGGCTCCTGCCGGGCCGCGATCGTCTCGTTCCTGCCCCTAGCGCAGCTGCTCGGGCGTGATGCGGCGCACGGTTCGAAAGCGGGCGCGGAAGAGCTCCTCCAGCGCCTTGCGCATGTCCGCCGGGATCTTCGCAACTACGTCCTCGAGCGGCGGGGGCGGCTTCAGCGCCGGCCGCGGCGCCTCGTCGTCCGCACGATCCACGTCGCGGTCGGCCAGGGCGGAACGCGGCACAATCGTCGCGCTTTCGAAACTCTCCTCGGAGACCGGGCTCTCCGGGAGCACATCTCCGTCGTCCTCGGCCGCTTGTGCCACCGGGCGCACGGCCGCGCCGCTTGGGTCGGCCGCGCCCTGGCTCGCAACAACCGCCGGGACCGGGGCGTGAGTCGCCACCGGCGGGCTTGTTCTCAGATTCTTGAGAAACGGGGCCGGGCTCGCGGCAGGCGCGTGTGTGGCCGGAGCCTGGGCTGCGCTTTCTGGCGGAAGCCTCGAAGGCGGCTCCCCACCGTCGGGGACCGGATCCTCAGCTACTTTTTTTTTTCGCCGGAGCCGCCCATCGATGCGATCTCGCGGATGAGCGTGTCGATCGCGCGCGCGCGGCACTCCTCGACGGCGCGAAGCATCGAGATCTCGAAGTTGGCCTTTTCGTTCAGCCCGAATTTCAGCGACGACTCGCTGGAGCGCAGGGCGTCGAGCAGGCGCGAAAGGGATTCGACCGTGAGCGGCGCGCCGAGCTGGTCGCTCGAGCCCTTGTGGCGGACCGCGTCGAGCAGCACCGTGCGGGTGCGGACCTGAAGATCGCCGATGAGCCGAACGAAATCCCGGCCGTTGGCGTCGAACTCGTCGACCAGCGACGAAATGCCCGCGTAGTCGGCCGTGACCACGGCCCGGAGCAACGCGTTGACCTTGTCGGGTGCCACGAGCCCGTAGACCTCGAGCACGTCGGCCTCGGTGACGGTGTCGCCGCAAAACGCGATCATCTGGTCGAGGATCGATTGGGAATCGCGCATGCCTCCGGCGGCGAGGCGGGCGATGGCGGCGAGCGCGGCGGGCTCGACATTGATCTTTTCCGCCTGGGCGATCTGGCTGAGGCGCGCCACGATCACCTCGTCGGCGATCGGCTTGAGGTCGAAGCGCTGGCAGCGGGACACGATCGTGGGGAGCACCTTCTCCGCCTCGGTGGTCGCGAAGACGAACTTCACGTGCGGCGGCGGCTCCTCGAGCGTCTTGAGCAGCGCGTTGAACGCCGCGGCCGAGAGCATGTGCACCTCGTCGATGATGTAGATCTTGAACTTCCCGTCGGCCGCACCGTAGCGGACGTCGTCGCGCAGATTGCGCACCTGCTCCACGCCGTTATTGGACGCACCGTCGATCTCGAGGACATCCATCGACGTGCCGCCGGCGATGGAGACGCAGGCCGGGCATTTCCCGCAGGGCTCCGGCGTGGGGCCGTTCTTGCAGTTGAGCGCCTTGGCGAAGATGCGCGCGGTGGTGGTCTTGCCGGTGCCGCGCGGCCCCACGAACAGGTAGGCGTGCGCGATGCGATTGCGCAGGATCGCGTTCTTCAGGGTGCGCACCACATGGTCCTGCCCGGAGACCTCATCAAACGTCTGGGGGCGCCATTTGCGCGCGATCACCTGATAGCTGGAAGACACGCGACCAGTGCATGGCCTGCCCCGGGAAAGTGAAGGTGAAAATGTGGGCCAGGGCGGAAACGGGAAGGCGCGGCATTCGCGACGGCGCGTCTGCGATCGCGCTCCGCTTCCGCGGCGGCATGAGTCCGGCTCTGTTCCAAGCCCACTCGCGCCACGCGCAGAAAAAAAAGTGCGGCCAGGTTACCTACGGCACATGCGGAGCGTGGTTGCCGTTGCTACCTTCCGGTCCTGGCGGGGTTCACCCGTCCGGCATTGCATAGGACCTGGCCGCGAGGGCGGACCGTGGAGGCGGCCCCCGCGTGTTTCAACACCAAATGCGCGGACCGTCCGATCGCGCGGGTCGGGCCCGGGCCGCGAGCGGCTACTCCGAGTCGTGGGAGGTCGCCGCAGGAGGTGGCGGCGGCGGCTTGTACTCCGGATTTTCCATCGTCGGCCCCCGGTCGGGCTTCTCGGGCTTGGCCACGACGGGACGCTTCTGCCAGAGCGCCCGATCCCGCTCCTGCATCAGCCGGTAGAGCTCGATCTGCTCAGGTGTAAGGTCGCGCTCGATACGCCGGTCCATGTCGACGAGGACGCTGCGGGCCTCGGCAAATGCCTTCTGGCGCATGATCGAGAGTTTCTCGGAAAACTCCTCCATCATCGGACGCAGACACTCGACCTGCTCGCCGGTGAGCTTCACGTCGGTGATCATGCGCTGCAGGTAGCGCTCCGTGTACTGATCGGGGCTCATGCGCGGGCGCGGGTCCTTGTGCGACCAGGCATAGCCGACGAAACCGCCCGCCACGCCCCCGGCCAGAAAGATCCCTGCGAGCGTGAGCGCGATCTTCCAGCGGGACCCGCACATCATAGCGGCAGGACCTCCGTGCTGATCGGATCCGCCACGTCGGTGATCGAGTCGCGCGTGCTGCTCGTCACCACCGGCCAGGCGGCGACCGCGGCGGCCACCGTGACCAGGCATGCGAGCGCGAGCGCGCGCACCGCGAAGGTCTCCCACGGCGACTCGACGAAGCCCTCGCGCCGCTGCACCATCCATGCGGCGACCACGCGCGCGGGAAAACCCGCCGGCAACTCGAGCGCCGCCGCCCCCGAGGGGGCGCGACGCGCAAGATCCGTCAGGCGAGTCCAGCTCTGTTGGTCGCGGTTCATGGGTGCTCCTTTTCCTGCAGACGCTTGAACGCCTGTTGAAGTTTCCGTCGGGCGCGGAAGGCCCGGACTTTAATCATCGTCTGGGTCCATCCTGTGATCTGGCTTATTTCCGCCAGGGATTTCTGCTCGAGGTCAAGCATGGTGATTACGGTGCGGTCGGTGGGTCCGAGGGTATCGAGAAGCTTGGCCACGAGTTCGCGGGCCGAGGCGGCGGCCGCGGGGTCGGGCTCGTGGTCGTCGCGGGTCACGGCATCAAGCACTTGCGCCTCCTCCTCCGAGAGGTCGGCCCAGCGAAACTCAGGGCGGCGCTTCTGTGCGCGGAGGTGGTCGATGCAGGTGGTCACGGCGATGCGCGACACCCAGTTCGGAAAGGGAACCTTGCCCTCATACTGAGCCAGCCGCCGAAACATCTTCATGAAAACTTCCTGGACCAGGTCCTCCTCCGGCGTGCGCCGCGGCAGATGCGCGCGCACAATGCGGATGACGAGCGGGTAGAGGTGCTCCACGAGCGCCCGGCAGGCCGCCTGGTCGTCGCGACGCACCTTCTCGAGGCAGGCGGCGACGTCAAATGTCTCGTCAAGCATGTGGTTGGATCGCGATTCCCGTTGCGCAGGCGGACGGCGCGCTGCGCCACCGCGTTTCGGAAGTTGGCAGCTCGCACCAAAACCGGCCAGTCCGCTGGTTTCGACCGGAATCTGAACGACCGCACGCCGATTCCGCCCACCCGACCGGATACCCGCGTCCGCAGCCCCCGCCCCGCCGACCTCGTGGCGCGCCTCCGCACAATGTCAATCATTCGATGACATCGGGCAGAGGCGGCCGGCGACCGGACGTTGAGGCTGCCGGGCGCTCCGAAAACGCCGACTTGACTCGCGGCCTGCACCGGCCGTTGTCTCCGCGATACCATGACCGGTTCGCTCCAGTCGTCCGCCTACATCAAGACGACCCACGATCGACTTCGGGCCTAGCCCGAATCTCGCGGACTGGTCCGGCGCGCCCAGCGCCCTCATTCCACCCCGCACGCTGCCTGCCCCGGCGCTTTCTGACGGGCGGCAGCGGAATCCCTTCGACCGGGCACGCTCTCGCCGTGCGCCGGTGTCCGGCCCGTTCAGGCCAACCGCACTTCGTTCTCTTCTTTTTCGCCCAGCATTCGCAGACTCATCGCTTCGTCCATGCAACCTTCACCCATCACGAAATACCGGCCCTACCCGATCATCGACCTGCCGGACCGCCAGTGGCCTTCGCGCACGATCACGCGCGCCCCGATCTGGTGCAGCGTCGACCTCCGCGACGGCAACCAGGCCCTCGCGATCCCGATGAACGTGGAGGAAAAGCTCGAGCTGTTCGAGACGCTGGTGCAGGTGGGCTTCAAGGAGATCGAGATCGGTTTCCCGTCGGCCTCCCAGACGGAGTTCGAATTCTGCCGGCGCCTGATCGAGGAGAACCGCATTCCCGACGACGTCACGATCCAGATTCTCACCCAGGCGCGCGAGGAGTTGATCGTGCGCAGTTTCGAGGCCCTCCGCGGCGCGCGGCGCGTCATTTTCCATCTCTACAACTCCACCAACCCGGCCCAGCGAAAACTCGTCTTCGGCCTGAGCAAGGATGAGATCAAGGCGATCGCGACGCACGGTACGGCCTTGGTGAAGAAACACCTGCCCATCGTCGACGGCACCGAGGTGGTGTTTCAGTATTCGCCCGAGAGCTTCTCGCTCACCGAGATCGAGTACGCACTCGAGGTTTGCGAAGCGGTGGCCGACGTCTGGCAACCCACGCCCGCGCGGAAGATGATCCTGAACCTGCCCGCCACGGTGGAGGTGAACACGCCGAACGTGCACGCGGACCAGATCGAGTGGTTCTGCCGGCGCGTGTCGCGCCGCGACAGCGTGATTGTTTCGCTGCACGCGCACAACGACCGCGGGTGCGCGGTGGCCGCCACCGAACTCGGCCTGCTCGCGGGTGCCGACCGTGTCGAGGGCACGCTCTTCGGCAATGGCGAGCGCACGGGCAACGTCGACATCGTCACCGTCGCGCTGAACCTGTACTCGGCCGGCGTGCATCCCGGGCTCGACTTCTCGAACCTCAATGCCGTCCGCGATGTCTACGAGCGCTGCACGCGCATGGACGTTCCACCGCGTCAACCGTATGCCGGCGAGCTGGTCTTCACCGCGTTTTCCGGCTCGCACCAGGACGCCATCAACAAGGGACTCGCCGCGCAGGCGAAGAAGACGCCGACGGAGTTGTGGGAGGTTCCCTACCTGCCGATCGACCCGAAGGATCTCGGCCGCAACTATCGCGCGATCATCCGGATCAACTCCCAGTCCGGCAAGGGCGGTGTCGCCTTCGTCATGGAGAAGGAGTTCGGCCTGCAGCTCCCCAAGGCGATGCATCGCGAGCTCGGCCGCATCGTCAACGATATCGCCGACGTCAAGGGCAACGAGATCGCCCCCGACGAAGTTTTCGCCGCCTTCAAGGCCGAGTACCTCGAGCGCGAGGCGCCCTACAAGCTCGTCGAGTTCAGCACGGATCCGCGCGAGGGCCGCAAGGTCGCCTGCTGCGCGACGATGGTGATCGACGGCGCCCAGCGCGAACTCGCCGGCACAGGCAACGGACCGATCGACGCCTTCGCGCACGCGCTCGTGGGTGCGGGCGTGCGGCCCTTCGAAATCCTCTCCTATTCCGAGCATTCGCTCGGCAAGGGTGCGGACTCGCGGGCCGTGTCCTACATCCAGATCAAGACGTCGGCCGACGTGACGCTCTTCGGCGTGGGCATGGACACGAACATCGAGATTGCCTCGATGAACGCGATCGTCAGCGCCCTCAATCGCGCCGCCGCGCGAAACGCGCTGATCTGACGCACTCCCGTAGAGCACCGAGCCCCCAAATGGTGCCCGGTGAAGCCCGCCGGTGGATCCCGACCTCCGGGCGCGCTTGTTCGTCGTTTCGTCCTCGCCGTGCCCGCGTCGCCATGCGCGACGCGAGGTCGGTGCACGCACGTCGCGCAGCGCGCTCGGAGAGCGCTCCACCTCAACACACGGGTCAGCGCGTCTCAGCGCACGTTCCCGGCGATCGGGGCGCTCCGTCCGGAGTCAGTCCTTCGTCGTACCCGGCGCGCCGAGACGACGGTAGAGCAATACCGCACCCGTCGCCGCAGCCGTGAGGAATACGGCATTCAGGATCGGCACGAAGGTGATGAGCGTCACGCACGCGCCGAGTCCGAGCGTGTGGGCCCGGTGCCTGCGCGCGAACTCCCGCTGCACGCGGCGTCCGCGCGCGCGCAGGGCCTGCGGGTAGTCCAGGTAGTCCATGCCGTAGACCATCGCATTGAAGAAGCTCCCGATGCCGATGGCAGCCACGGCTCCGAGTACGGGGACAAAGCTCAGCATCAGGCACACGATCGCGATGAACGAGATGAACATGACGTCGAGCAGTGCATCGACGACCTGGTAGATCAGCGGCACCTCGCGAATATCCTCCTCGCGCATCCCGAGCAGCAGCTCCGCACGCTTGGCCAGTTCGCTGTAGAAATAGCCGCAGAGGATTCCCTGAAACACCAGCCAGGCGCCGATCGCCAGGCCGAGGGCGATCACGACGGCGGCGATGTCGACTAGGACCTTGACGATCACCCAACCCCAACCGGGCGAGAACAGACCGTGCACCCAGCCGATCAGATGCCACCCGCCCCAGACCAACCCCGCGAGAAACAACGTGGTCAGCACCAGATTCAGGAGGATCGGAAGCACCGCGTAGCTCCACAGCCGGCGATGCCGGTTCATAAAGCGCAGCCCGGCCAGCGGCGCGCCGAATCCTTCGACGAAGGCCTGCAGCCAGGACTGGGGCCGTGCCCGGGATGTGCTCGCGACGTGGTTCATAGCTCGATGTAGGGCGAGGCCTTCGGCCGAGACGCGCAGGAGTAGCGATGGCCGCGGCTCGGCCAGAGGCCTCGCCCTACCCCGGGCCCGAGTTTCAAGCCACGGTTCGGCCAGAGGCCTCGCCCTACCCCGAGCCCGAGTTTCAAGCCGCGGCTCGGCCAGAGGTCTCGCCCTACCCCGGGCCCGAGTTTCACGGCGGCGACCCAGCGAGTCATCGCGTCAGTTCTCAATCGTCAGGATGACCTTGCCGATGTGATCGCCGGATTCGAGCGCACGGTGCGCATCGGCGGCGTGCTCGAGCGGGAAGGTCGCGTGGACGCATGCTTTCATCGCGCCGCTCGCGAAGAGCGGCCAGACCTCGCGCTCCACCTCGCGCGCCAGCCGGCCCTTCTCCGCCACCGGCCGCGCGCGCAGCGTGGACCCGGTGAGCGTGAGCCGCTTCATCATGATCGTGGCAAGGTTCACCTCGACCCGTGCGCCCTGCAGGAAAGCGATGTAGACGAGCCGTCCGTCCGCCGCGAGGATCTCGATGTTTTTCGCCACGTAGGGACCTCCGACCATGTCCAGGATCACATCCACGCCCTTGCCGGCGGTGACCTCGCGGATGACCTCCGCAAAGTCCTCGGTGCGGTAATTGATCGCGCGATCCGCGCCGAGCCGGGTGCACGCCGCGCACTTCTCGGGTGAGCCGGCGGTGGTGAACACCTGCGCGCCCCGCGCCTTGGCCAGCTGGATGGCTGTCGTGCCGATGCCGCTCGCACCGCCGTGGATCAGAAACCGTTCCCCGGCCTGGAGCCGCCCGCGCTCAAAGACGTTGGTCCAAACGGTGAAGACCGTTTCCGGCACGCCGGCCGCGGCGACGATGTCCACGCCCGGCGGCAGCGGCAGCACCTGTTCGGCAGGCACGCTCACGTACTCGGCATAGCCGCCGCCGGCGAGCAGCGCGCACACGGCATCGCCCGGCCGATGCGCGGCGTTCTCCGCACCCGGTCCGGCCGCCTCGACGATGCCGGAGATCTCGAGCCCCGGAAGATCGGAGGCGCCCGCGGGCGGCGGGTATTTTCCCATGCGCTGCAGCAGGTCGGGGCGATTCACCCCGGCCGCCCGCACGCGGATGAGCAACTCTCCAGCCGCCGGTTTCGGCGTCGGACGTTCAACCAGCCTTAAGACCTCGGGACCACCCGGCTGGGCGATTTCGATGGCACGCATGACCTGATGATGCAGCACCGATCGCGCCCGAGGCAAGGCGATCACCTGTCGCCTCCTGCGCGGGCTCAGCGCAGGAGGCGGGTCGAGGGTCGAGGGTCGAGGGTCGATCGCTCCGCTTGTGGTCCGCGTTGAGACACGAGGCCCGAGGGCGGATCCTCGTCTCTCGTCTCTCGACGCGGCGTGCATGCCTTCGTCTCTCGGCACTCGACTCTCGACTCCCGCCCCCGGCACCATTTCCCGATTCACAACCTGCCGCGATTAGTGCCCATTCATCGGCGAACCTCCGCAGTTTCCCGCAGTCTCTGATCCACCTCGAACTCACCCTCCATGAAACTCGCCACCAAAGCCCTCCACGCCGGCCAGCAGATCGACCCCACCACCGGAGCCCGCGCCGTTCCGATTTACCAGACGACGAGCTACGGCTTCCGCGACGCCGATCACGCCGCCAATCTCTTCGCCCTGAAGGAACTGGGCTGGATCTACACGCGGATCATGAATCCCACGACCGACGTCTTCGAGCAGCGCATGGCCGCGCTCGAGGGCGGTTCCGGCGCGCTCGCCCATTCCTCCGGCCAGTCGGCGATCACCGATTCGCTCCTCAATATCCTCGGCGCGGGTGACCACATGGTGTCCGTCAGCCAGCTTTACGGCGGCACCTACAATCTCTTTCACCACACCCTCCGGAAGCTCGGGATCGAGATCTCGTTCGTCGATGCTCAGGAGCCCGACGCGTTCCGCCGCGCATTGAAGCCCAACACCAAGGCCTTTTTCGGCGAGGGCCTCGGCAATCCCGCGCTCAACATCTTCCCCTTCGAGGAGGTCGCGAAGATCGCCAAGGAGGCCGGTGTGCCGCTCATCATCGACAACACCTGCCTCACGCCGATGCTCAACCGGCCGTTCGAATGGGGCGCCAACGTGGTGGTGCATTCAGCGACCAAATACATCGGCGGCCATGGCACCTCGATCGGCGGCGTGGCGGTCGATGGCGGCAACTTCGACTGGGGCAACGGCCGTTTCCCGGGCTTCACCGAGGCCGACCCGAGTTACCACGGCCTGGTCCACTGGGAGGCGTTCAAGAGCTTTCCCCCCGCCGGCGGGGCCAACGTCGCCTACATCTTGAAAATGCGCCTGCAGCTCCTGCGCGACATCGGTGCGTGCATCAGCCCGATGAACTCCTTCCTGATGCTTCAGGGCCTCGAGACGCTGCACCTGCGCATGGAGCGCCACTGCGCGAATGCGATGAAGGTCGCCGAGTATCTAGCCGGGCATGACAAGGTGAAGTGGGTCAACTACCCCGGCCTGAAGGATTCACCGAACCACGCGATCGCGAAGAAATACCTGACGGGTGGTTTCGGGGCGCTCCTCGGCTTCGGCGTGAAGAACGGCTTCGAGGGCGGCAAGCGCTTCATCAATGCGCTCAAGCTCTTCTCCCACCTTGCCAACATCGGCGACGCGAAGAGCCTGGCCATCCATCCCGCCAGCACGACCCACCAGCAGCTCTCGGCCGACGAGCAGGCCGCGAGCGGCGTGACCGCGGACTACGTGCGCCTCTCGCTCGGCATCGAGGATCCCGAGGACCTCATCGCGGATCTCGAACAGGCGCTCGCCAAGGCCTGATGGAGGTGCCCACGGGGCGCGGCTCCGGCCGCGCCGCGTTGAGGTTTCGTCTTCGTGGTCTTCCGGGTAGCGCGCGGTCTTCTGCCGTTTGGCAGAACGCCGCACTGAGGGTTCGCGTTCGCGGCCCGGCAGGAGCCGGGTCCTCCATCCCGATGGCTCACGTCTTCAAATACGCACCAAACTCTGCCGACGGAATCGTTCGCTCAAGGTACCCGAACGATCCCGCGTCGAGCACCTCGCGAGCGGACGCGACGAGCGCCGTCATCGCCGCGCGATAGAGCGACGCCGCAAGGCTGATGCGTTTCACACCGACGGCCGCGAGGTTGGCGACGGTGAATCCACGGCCAGGCACGGCCGCCATCACGTTGACCGGCTTCGTCACTGACGCGCACACACGACGCACTGCCTCGAGATCCGGCAGACCGGGCGCAAAGAGCACATCCGCGCCGGCGCGTTCGTAGGCCTGAAGGCGCAGGATGACGTCGTCGAGATCCGGCCGGCCCCGGATGAACCCCTCCGCCCGCGCAACCAGCGTGAACGGAAACGGCAGCGCTCGCGCGGCCTGCACCGCCGCGGCGACGCGTTCTGTGGCAGGTGCGAGTTCGTAGAGCGGCTCGTCCTCCCGGCCGGTGGCATCCTCGATCGAACCGCCGACCAGCCCGGCCTCGGCCGCGAGTCGGATCGTTTCGGCAACTGTCTCGGGTGCGTCGCCGAAGCCGTTTTCCAGGTCGCCGGCCACCGGAAGGTCGACGGCGGCAGCGACCGTGCGCATGTGCGCCAGCGCTTCGTCCCGCGAGAGCCGGCCGTCCGGTCGTCCGAGGGTCGCCGCCGCGGCTGCGCTCGAGGTGGTGAGCGCGGGAAATCCCAGCGAGGCGAGGATTCTGGCCGAGGCGCCATCCCAGGGATTGGGAATGACAAACACACCCGGCGCCTCATGGAGCGCGCGAAACCGGACACCCTTCTCCTGTTGAGTCATGCCCGTGCCAACGGTCCGTCTGCAACCGCTGACAAGGCCTGCGGACCGCAATGCGTACCCGTACCGACGGTCTGTTCCGGCCGAAAACCGGCCGCCCGCTTTGAATCAACGCCGTGCCTGTGCTTCTGTCCACCACACCCACCCTATGGACACACGACTCAGCCCCCGATTCGTCCCCGCCCTCGCCCTGACCGTCGGTGCCGCCGCCGCGCTGCATGCGCAGCAGCCGATGCCGGCCGATGTACCCTGGAATGATGCCCTGCCGCCCGGCACGTCCGCCCATGTGGAGCGCGCGCTGGCCGAGTCTTCGCGGCACGGTGAGTTCATCGACATCAAGCTCGGCGACGGCGCGCCCCTCAACAGCTGGATCGTGTACCCGGAACGTGGTGACAAGGCCGCGGTCGTGCTCGTGGTCCACGACATCCGCGGGTTGAGCGACTGGGCGCGCGCCGTGGCAGACCAGCTCGCGCAGGACGGATTCATCGCCATCGCGCCCGACTTTCTCTCCGGCAAGGGGCCGGACGGCGGCGGCACGGCGGCGCTGGGCAAGGATGTCGGCCAGACGATCCGCACGCTCACCGGCGAGGAGGTCGTGGCGCGACTCAACGCCGCCATGGAGCATGGCCGCACGCTTCCCGCCAGCAATGGCGCGACCGGAGTTCTCGGTTTCTGCTGGGGCGGCACGCAGAGCTTTCGCTACGCCACGGCCCAGCCGGCGCTGCGCGCCTCCGTGGTCTTCTACGGCGACGTCCCCGGGGCGAACGCCACGAGCGTGCCGGAGGACCAGCTCGCCGCCATCCACGCGCCCGTGCTCGGTCTCTACGGCGGCAACGATGCGCGCATCAATGCCACGCTTCCGCCCACGATCACCGCGATGATGAAGTTGAACAAAACCTACGAGTACCACACCTTCGAGGGCGCCGGTCACGGGTTCACGAGCCGGCAGGACGGCGCGGGCGGAGCGAACCTCCGGGCGACGCAGCAGGCGTGGCCGCTGGTGCTCGGTTTCCTGCGCCGCCACCTGGAGTGACGGCGCGTCGTTGAGATTCCGTTACGCTCCCTAATTTCGCTGCGAATCGAGCCACCACGTCCGCGTAGCGCGTCAGCGCGTCGGCGGCGGCGGGCTTGACGCCATAGAGGGCGCGGTCGACGCGCTCGAACCAACCGTAGACGTCGCGATGCAGGATCGAGAGCGTCTTCGGCGCAGCCCCGAGCGCGCGCAGCCGTTTCGGCGAGAGCGGTCCGAAGCGCTGCAGCGCTGCCGCGATGAACAGCGCCTGCTCGCGGTAGACCGTCATGAGCGGCCGCCGCGTGCTGCCGCCGGCGTTGTCGTCGCCCGTGCGTGCAGCCAGCTCCTGGACGAGGGCGCGCCGCGCTTTCGGCTGGCGTCGCCGCTGGGCCGGCAGCGGCTGCACGGCGACGGCCACGCATGGCGGCTTCACCGCCAGGTCGACGAGAAGCAGCCCGAGTTCGAGGCGCCGCAGGAGCGGCTTGACCGCGCGGACGCGCACCTCCTGCGCACGCGTAGTCGGGCGCGGCACGGCGAGGTAGACCGTATCGCTCAATCTCTGGCGCTTGAGCGCTGGAGCACGAGGTCGAGCGTGGGGGCGAGCTTCAGCTCCACGAGCACAAGGTCGTCGCCCCGGTGCGCGGCCACATCGCAGCGATGGACCTCGGCACGCACGCGATATCCCTGGGCGACCAGGAAGTCCCGGACGGCGGGATACAGGGCGGTTTCACAAAACTTGGCGCGGGCCATGGATCGGTGGGAAACTTCGGAGCGTGTGCGCCGCGCGGCTCGATGTCAGCGGCGAACGCCTGACGATTTCCGCCGGCCGAAGACGTTTCCCGCGCGACAGTCAGGCCGCGTTTGGACAAAGAAAGGATGCGCCCGTCATCAATCGGTAACAAAGACGCGGCAGATTCAGTGACGATGAAACCAACACCCTTCCTGAACAACGCGCGCCGGCGTGTGCGTCGCAAGGCCATCACGCTTCTCTGGTTCAGCATGCTTGTCGCAGCCCCGGTCGTCGCCGCTGATGTGACGCTGTCCGATACTCTCGAACTGGGCATCTACACCGAGGAAACCAAGGGCGATCTCAACGGCGCCATCGAACTCTATCAGACCGTGCTCAGGCAGAGCGAATCCGATCGCGCCGTCGCCGCGCAGGCCCAGTTCCGCCTCGCGCTTTGCTACGACAAGAAGAAGGACTTCGCCGCCGCCACCGAGGCTTTCGAAACACTCGTGCGCGACTATCCCGAGCAGAAGGAATTCGTCGCCCTCGCCAATGAATACCTGGCCGACGGCGCCGTTCTCCTGCCGGCGCCCTGGGTCGACGGCGAGGAGCTCACGATGGATATCAAGTTCGCCACTGGCGCAAAGTTCGGCGCGGCGCGGTATCGCGTCTCCTCGGGACACAGGGGCGACACGGACACCTGGCTGCTGCAGTCGCACCTGATCGCCGGGACGCAGACCTGGAGCCGCACCGAGGTCGAGGCCCGGACCTTCCGCCCGCTGCACAGCCGCTGGAAGAGCGACGTCCTCGGCAAGGCGGAAACGGAATTCAGCCCCGGCAGCGCCACCCTCACACTCAAAGGCCGACCCGAACCCACCAAGATCGATCTCGAAGGCATGGTCTATGACAACGAAGAGGCGATCCACCTCATGCGCCGGCTCCCGCTGGCCGAGGGCTACACGAGCCGCCTCTCGATCTACGTCAGTCTCAATGGCGGCATAGTCATGCCGATCGGGCTCCACGTCACCGCGCGCGAGAGCGTGACCGTCCCCGCCGGGACATTCGACTGCTTCAAGGTCGAGCTGAACATCAACCAGACCTTCTGGTATTCAGCCGATGCCCACCGCTACCTCGTGAAGTTTGAGGCGATGGGCGTGATTGCGGAGCTTGCCAGCATCGGCTCGTTCACGCCCGGGCAGCCGGAGCGCTTCGCCGACTCGCGCCACAGCTTTTCGGTCGAGATGCCGGCCGACTGGTACCTCCTTCCGCATCCCAACAACGCCAAGCCGGATCGCACGGTGCTCCTCGCGCTCGATCCGGATGCCAACACGATCTCCATCATCAAGGTCGACGACGTCGAAAAGCTCGAGGCCGCCGCCCAGGAATCCCCCCGCGCGTTCGCCGAACACCAGATCGCCCAGGGCAAGAAGAACGCCCCGAAGTACGAAGTCCGCCCGGACTCGTGGACCGAGACCCAGCTCGCCGGCCAGCCGGCCGTGAGCTACATCGCAGACGTGCACACCGGACCGACGGGCATGCAGGTCTTCATCTCCGTGTGCGGCTTCGTGGAGGGCAAGGCCGTGGACATCTCGTGCGTCATCCCGCCGGACGAGGTCGAGAAGTACCGCCCGATCCTCGATACCGTCGTGGCCGCCTATCGCGCCCGCTGAGGCGCTCAACGAAACCGCGTGCGTCTCGTCCCGCGCATGGCCAGAACCCGGAGCGTCGGCCCGTCCCTCGGACGCTGGCTGACGCTCCTGCTTTTCTTCGTCGCCGCCGTGCCATCGGCCGGCCTGCTCTGGTTCGTCAATCGCGCCGCGCAGAACGAACAGCTCGCCGTGCAGCAGCGCCTGACCGACGCCTACCGCGCGCACCTGCTGCTCGCGCGCGAGCGGCTCGATGTTTTCTGGCGCGATCACCTCCAGCATCTGGATACGTCCGCTGCGAGCGAGAATCCGGCACAGCTGTTCGCCTCGACCATCGCGTCCGGCACGGCCGACGCCGTGATCATCCGCGACGACGATGGCCGCGTGCTGTATCCGTCCGCCCTTCCTCCCAGTTTGCAGTCGCCGGTAGCGGATTCGGCCGAACGAGCCTCGGCCAGCGCACGTGCGACGGAACTCCTCGAACATCTTCGCGCCGCCATCCGCGCGCAGGATCGCGCGGCGGTTGTCGCACTGGTCGAAGGCCCCCTGCAGGACG
This sequence comes from Verrucomicrobiota bacterium, assembly GCA_023399155.1. Classification (GTDB taxonomy): domain Bacteria; phylum Verrucomicrobiota; class Verrucomicrobiia; order Opitutales; family Opitutaceae; genus JAEWQP01. The sequence goes on from JAEWQP010000029.1 coordinate 47,850, forward strand.
AAATGCTCACGGCGGCCCGCGATGCGCAGGGTCGTCCCGTCCTTCCCTCGGCGGAACTGCTCGCGCTCGAGTCTCTCGCGGCGACGCCGCGCGACGAGGCCGCGCAGGCGCTGCTCGACCGACTTGCCGCGCGACTCCGCGACTACGAGGGTCCCGAGATGCCTGCGGCGCAGCGGCGTTTCCTGATGCGCGCGCTCCAGCGCATCGAACCTTCCGTCGAGTTCGCGACACTCGAGGCCGAGGACCTCGCCGCACGCTGGCTGCAACTGCCCGCACCCGATCAGACGGGTACCGAGGGACTCCGCCGCTCCGCCCTGCCTGACATCTGGGAGTTCCGAGCACCGGAACGGCTCGTCGTGAGCCTTCATAGCGACGAGGCCTTGCTCGAACGCATGCGCGCCGCCATCACGCCGTCGAGCCTGGCTTCGGAGGCACGGCTCGATTTCGTCGCACCCGGCGCCGAGGCGCCGGCGACGTTTCTCGTCAGCGTCCCCGCGCCATCCGTCATGCCGGGCTGGAGACTGGGCCTCACCCTGCTCGACGGCGGGCAGCTTGCTGCGAGTTCGCGGCAGCGGGCGACATCCTACCTGTGGATCGGCCTGCTCGTCATCGCCGTCGTCGCGCTCCTCGGCGCGCTCACCTGGGGATTGATGCGCCGCCAGTTCGCACTCACGCGCCTGCGCAACGACCTCGTTGCGAACGTCACGCACGAGTTGAAGACGCCGCTAGCCTCGATCCGGCTTCTCGTGGACACGCTCCTCGACGCACCGCGGCTCGAGGAAACCACGGCACGCGAATATCTCACGCTCATCGCCCGCGAGAACCTCCGCCTCTCCCGCCTGATCGACAACTTCCTCACCTTCTCGCGCATCGAGCGCAACAAGTACACCTTCTCATTCTCGACCGTCTCCCCGGAGATGATTGTACAACAGGCCACCGCCGCGCTGCAGGACCGCCTTCATACACCGACGTGCCGTTTCGAGGTGGAGATGGAACCGGACCTCCCGGACATCCGCGCGGATACCGACGCGCTCGTTGCCGCGGTGATCAATCTTCTCGACAACGCCCTCAAGTACACGGGCGAATCCAAGGAGATCACCCTCACGGTGCGACACGACGGCGGGCGCGTCGTATTTGCCGTCAAGGACAACGGCATCGGTCTCTCGGATCGCGAGGTTCGCCGCGTGTTCCGGCGGTTTTATCGCGTGTCCGACGCGAGCGGCGGCGGTCGCTCGGGCTGCGGCCTCGGCTTGAGCATCGTGCAGTTCATCATCTCGGCCCACGGCGGAGACGTCCGTGTGAGCAGCATGCCAGGCAAGGGAAGCACGTTTTCCTTCGACCTGCCCCACCTCGCGAGCACCGGCACCACACCCACCGCTTGATCCATGGACGCACCGACCCTCCTCATCATCGAAGACGACGCGGCACTGCTACGCGGGCTGAAGGACAACTTCGCCAACCAGGGCTACCTCGTCCGCACCGCGAGCGATGGCGCGCGCGGGCTCGAGATGCTGCTCAAGGAGCCGCCGGACCTTCTTGTCCTCGACCTGATGCTGCCCTCGCTTTCCGGATACGAGATCTGCGCCCGGGCACGGGAGAGGCAGTTGACGCTGCCGATCATCATGCTCACGGCGAAGGGCCAGGAGGAGGACATCGTGCGCGGCCTCGAGTCCGGCGCCGACGACTACGTCACGAAGCCGTTCAGCATCCGCGAGCTGATCGCGCGCGTGAAGGCGTTCCTGCGCAAGCAAACAACGGCCTCGCGCGTGCACGCATTCGGCGATCTGCGCCTCGACCTCACCGCGCACAAGCTCTTGAAGGGCGAGCAGGAGATCGAGCTCACGGCAAAGGAGTTTCGCCTGCTCGAGTACCTGGTGCAGCGGCCCGGCCGTGCCCTCACCCGCGACACCATCCTGAACGCGGTCTGGGGCGACGACGTCATCGTCTCGGACCGGAGCGTCGACCGCTGCGTCACAACCCTGCGCGGCAAGATCGAGGCGGATTCTCGCAACCCGGTCTACATCCAGACCATCCGCGACATCGGCTACCGCTTCGAGAACCCGCACCGCGGCTAGATGGCGAACAGCGGTCAGCGGTAGGCGGAAAGCTATAGGCCCTAAGCCTCCAGACTTCGATCGCTACGCGGGCCGGCCGCGCGGATCTCCTTGGCAGGCGCGCCGTCCGAGACGCCGCACCTCCTCTCCATGTCGAAACCTCCGACCGCTCTGCGCCTTCCGCGCCTTTTTGCGGCGAACCCAACGCTGCTCGAGATTCCGCGAGTTACTTGAGCATGCCCTGGAGGCAGGCCCGTTCCTCGTCGGTGAGCGCGGCCCAGCCAGAGGCCTCGCCCTTCCTTACGCAGGCCCCGGGAAGATCTGCGGTATCGGTATGCGCTCCGTGCTTCTCCGCCTGCCAGGCCGAAGGGCCGGTGACGGGCCGGTGACCTCTGTGGCCCTCTCTGACCGCGTCGTTCACCATCGAGCGGATCGTGCCCGCGAGCGGCCGTTATGATCCCTTTTGCGCCTTCTGCGCCTCTTTGCGGCCAATCCGCCCTTTCTCCGGCCTCTGTGTCCTCTGTGACCTCTGTGGTTCAAACTGCGATCCGCTGCCGCGAAACGCACGCAACCGCCGCTGCTTCCGCACATTCCGCACTCGTCACGCGTCACTCGTCGCTCGACACTCCCCCCATGCCGTCCCGTTTTCTCCCCCCGGATTTCGACCGCTCGCGGCCGATCGGAGTGATCGCCGGCAACGGGATCTATCCCATCCAGACGGTCAGCGCGATCCGGCGTGCCGGCCTTCCCGTGCGGCTGCTCGGCGTGGACGGCGACGTGCGTACCGAACTTGTGGATTCCTTTCCCGAGCGCGAACGGCGTGTGATCGATGTGGGCCAGATCGGCCGGATGCTCTCGAGCCTGCGTGATTTTGGTTGCGGCTATGCAATCATGGCCGGGCAGGTCACGCCAAAGCGGCTTTTCCACGGCCTGAAGCCCGACCTCAAGGCGGCGGCGATCCTCTTCCGGCTCAAGCGCAAGAACGCGGAAACGATCTTCGGAGCGATCGCCGAGGAAATCACCGCCATCGGCGTGACGCTACTCGACGCACGCGTCTTCCTCGATGACCAGCTCGCCGACGTGGGTTGGATGACCAAGCGCCTCGAGCGCGTGGATGACGAATACCTGAACCACGGGATCGAGATCGCCCGCGAAGTCGCGCGCCTCGACATCGGCCAGGGCGTCGTCGTGCGCAAGGGCACCGTCCTCGCAGTCGAGGCCTTCGAGGGGACGGATGATATGCTGCGCCGCGCCGGCACATTCAAGACCGACGGCATGATCTTCGTGAAAACGGTGAAGCGCGCGCAGGATTATCGATTCGATGTCCCGGTCTTCGGCCGCCGCACGCTCGAGTCGATGCGCGACGCCAGGATCACCACCGCCGCGCTCGAGGCGGGCAACACGATCATCCTGGAAAAGCCCGAGGTCCTGAGGCAGGCCGCCGAATGGGGTATCCAGATTCTGGGTTTCCCGCCGGGCGACTCCCGCGCCTGAACGCCGGGGAACTCGAACAGCGATTCCCTACGGCTTCAGTCCCGCCAGCCGGCCGAGGATGTGCTTCGAGACCTCGATTCCCTTGCCCATCACCGTGAGATCAAAGCTCTCGTTCGGTGCGTGCAGGTTGTCCTCGGGTTGAAACATGCCCATCAGGACCGAATCGAGCCCGAGCACGCGCTTGATGTCCGCGATGATCGGGATGCTTCCGCCTTCGCGCAGGAAAAGCGGCGGCTTGCCGAAGACTTTCGTCACCCCCTCCTCCGCCGCCGCGAATGCCGTGGCCAGGACGGGCGATTGATCCTTCGGCGTATTGCTGCGGCCGGGAGGCACGACGACGTAGGGCGGTCCCTGGTGCCCGCGCGTGATATTCATGGACACGCCCTTGGGACAACGCTCCAGCAGCGTGCGTTCGAGCAGCGCCCAGATAGCATCGGGATCCTGGTCGGAAACCAGCCGGCAGGTGATCTTTGCAAACGCGCGCGACGGGATGACGGTCTTGCTGCCGATACCCTGGTAGCCGCCGCCGATGCCGTTGAACTCCAGCGTCGGCAGGAAACGCGTGGCTTCGAATGGATCGAACCCGGGCGGCGTGTGAAACTGCGAAACGCCCAGAAACTCCTGGTACTGCGTGAGGCTCGTTCCCAGGCGCTTGAGTTCCTCGCGCTCCCAGGGCTCGACGTCGAGGACGGCATCGTAAAAGCCCGGGATGTTCACGCGGCCGTCCGGCGTGTGGAGCGTCGCCAGCAGTTCGGCCATTGCTTGTATCGGGTTGAGCAGGACGCCGCCGTGCAGGCCGGAGTGCAGGTCGCCCTTTGGCCCCACGAACTCCACCTCGCCTGCGACGATGCCCCGCAGGCCGCAGGTGATCACGATCTGGTCGGCTGACGGGATACCGGTGTCCGAAAGCAGGAAGAGGTCGCCCTGGAGCTGGTCGCGGTGTGTCTTGAGAAAGCCGTGGAAGCTCGGGCTCCCGATCTCCTCCTCGCCCTCCACCACCATCGTGACGCGCAGGGGAAGGTCCGGGTTTTCCGCCAGCAGGCGGGCCAGGGCCGTGACGTGCACGAGGAACGGGCCCTTGTTGTCAGCCGAGCCGCGCCCGTACATCCGCTCGCCGCGAATCTCGGGCTCGAACGGCTTGGTCGTCCACAGCTGCAGCGGGTCGGGCGGTTGCACGTCGTAATGGCCGTAGATGATCACGTGCGGCCAGGCGGCCGGGCCGTCACGACGCGCGAGCACGATCGGTTCTTTTTCCGTGGCGACGAGTTCCACCTTGAGGCCGATCTCGCGCAGCGTGGCCGCCACAAACTCGCGACAGCGCTGCATGCCGGGCGCAAACGCCGGATCCGCTGAAACGCTTTCGCACCGGATGTATTCTTTCAGTTTCGCGACGTGATCAAACATGTCCCAAGCGTCGCGCCGCCCGCGCAGTGAGGCGACTCAAAAGGTCGGACACGATTACACGGCCGCACGCATGTCGAGCTCCGGTGAAACCCGGCCTCTCGCCTTCCCGCCTTGGCGCTTTGTGCTCCGGCGCGGCAACATGGCAGCGGTGCCCGATTTCCGGGCACGTCGAAGCCGATGGCGCAGGCGGCCGCGCGGGTCCCTCCGCATTCGCGTGGGCGAAAAGGCTCCACGAACGGACGCCGTCCCTGCACGCCGTCCGGTGTGCTCGGAGCGCCCGCTCACCTCATTGCTTCGTCTTCGAGAGCTCGTACTCCTCGAGCGCGATGGGCATGAATTGCTCGAGCTTGCGAATCCGGGTGTCGTCCGAGGGATGCGTGGACATCCACTCCGGAGGCTTCGACTTGCCTTCCGATTCCTCCTTCATGCGCCGCCAGAAATCGAGCGCAGCACGAGGGTCGTAACCCGCGCGTGCGGCGTAGCGGAGCCCGATCTCGTCGGCCTCATTCTCGTTCAGGCGGGAAAAGGGAAGAATCACGGCACCGGTGCCAACCAGGCCGTAGGCGGCGAGCGCCAGCTGGCGCTGCGAACTGTCCTTCTCGCGCAGGGCGATATCCAGCCCCACTCCGCCCGCAGCCATCAGGATCGTCTGCGACATGCGTTCCGAACCGTGGCGCGCAGTCACGTGCGCGATCTCGTGGCCCATGACGATCGCAAGTTCGTCGTCGGTCTGGGCAAACTCGAATAGCCCGGTGTGCACGCCGACCTTGCCGCCCGGGAGCGCGAAGGCGTTGGGGGATTCATCGTCAAACAGCACGAACTCCCATTCCGCTCCGGGCAGCGCATCGCCCACGGCGTGCGCGATCCGGGTGCCCACCCGCTGCACGGTCGCGTTCTTCTGCGCATCGTTGGATACCTTCCCCTTCGACTTCAGATCGGCGAACGATGCGGCACCGAGCTGCGTCTCCTGGCCGACTGAGACCAACATCAGCGACTTTCGGCCCGTCTCCGGCACGGTGTAACAGCCGGTGAGAAGCGCGACAAACGGCAGAAGCAGCAGGCAGCGTTTCATGGTGTGACCAATGAATGGAGGCCGCGCCCGACAGCAAGCGCTGTCCTCGCGAGGCAGCCGCCGAAAACGGTCCGAACCGCCCCGGTCGCGCCACCCATGTCGCCGGGTCTGCGGAGTCAGTCGACCGACCCCGATTCTGCACTGCCGAGAACGACAGCGCAGAGGTGAGTCGCACGTAAACAGGTGTCCCATCGGGCCGAAGGCGCGTCCGAGAGACGTACGCCACGACAATAAACATGCCCGCGCCTTTCGACCTTGGCGCTCCGGCCGGTCAACGCGTTCCGAGGAAGAGCACGGGACCGAAACGGACCTCGAATCTCTCTACCCATCCTTTCGAACGATCCCCTTCGCCACATCGGGATTGCCCGCCCGGCCAGGCGCGGCAGCCTCCGCGACGTGCCACCTCGGGTCTGGGATGCCTTCGTCGCTGGGGCCCGCGGATGCACAGAACACGACCCCGGAATGTCGCCATGAAGACCCGATCCCCTGAAACGGCCAGCACCGGTTCACCCGCACCGGGTTTGGTTTCCACACCCCGGGATGCCGCTCTGCCGCGCCTCTACCGGGATCTCTCGACCTGGTATCGGCTGCTCACGCCCCGCGAGGACTATGCCGACGAGGCCGCGGTCTTGCGCGCCCTCTTCGAACAGGCGGCGCACCGACCGCTTCGGACCCTGCTCGAACTCGGCTGCGGGGCCGGCCACAATGCCTCGTACCTGACGGATCACTACACCTGTACCCTCGTCGATCTCTCGCCCGACATGCTCGGTCTGAGCCGCGCGATCAACCCCGGGGCCGAGCACGTGCTGGGGGATATGCGCCTCGTTCGTCTCGCACGAGCGTTTGACTCTGTGCTGGTGCACGACGCCGTCAGCTACATGGCGACCGAGCCCGACCTCTGCGCGGCGATCGAGACGGCGTTCGTGCACTGCGCGCCGGGCGGTGTGGCGCTGTTCCTCCCCGATTCCATCTGCGAAACCTTCGAGCCAGGGACCGATACCGGCGGCGTCGATCGCGACGGTCGAGGGCTACGCTACCTCGAATGGCGCCGGGACCCCGACCCCGCGGATACGACCTACACTGTGGACATGGCCATCATGACACGCGATCGCGACGGCTCGGTCCAGGTGTCGCACGACCGGCATCTCCTGGGCCTCTTCCCGCGCGAGACGTGGCTGCGGCTGCTGACGCAGGCGGGATTCTCAGCGCGCGCCGTGAAGCCGCCGGACGGCCCGCCGGACTTTGGCTCGGCGGAGATCTTCCTCGGGCTGCGGCCGGTGACGTGAGGCAGCCATGGATACGGGCGACCGATACTGGCCGACGTTCCTCGAGGTCTTCGAATCCCTGCCGCGCCAGGGCCCGGGCAGCCGTGCGTGCACGGCACGGGCGCTTGCCCTGTGTCGTGAGTTGCCGGACGAACCGATCATCATTGATTTCGGTTGTGGAGCCGGTGCCCAGACCCTTGATCTCGCCGCCCTGACCGACGGCAGGATCACCGCGCTCGACAGCCACCCGCCGTTCGTCGAGCGGTTGTCATCCACGCTCGCCGGGCGCGGACTGAGCCCGCGAGTCCGTGTCGTCCTCGGCGACATGGCACATCCACCCTTTCGCCCAGGAGGCGCCGACCTCATCTGGAGCGAGGGCGCGGCCTACAGCATCGGCCTGGAGAACGCCCTGCATATCTGGCATCGGCTCCTGCGTCCGGGCGGCTACCTGGCCTACACCGAGGCGGTATGGCTGCGGAGTGACCCGCCCGCTGAAGCCCGGGCCTTCTGGGAAAAGGAGTACCCACAGATTGGTGACGTGCCGTCCAATCTCGCGCTGGCATCGCGCTGCGGTTACGGGATCGCCGGACACTTCGTGCTCCCCGGCGAAACATGGTGGGATGCCTTTTACACGCCGATGGAGGCGCGCATCAGGGAACTGCGGGAAAAGTACGCGGGCGACGCCGAAGCCACCGCCGCTCTCGGCTCGATCGCAGCCGAGGCCGAACTGCACCGTCGTTTCGGCGACAGCTACGGCTACGCGTTTTTCGTGCTACGGCGAACGTAGCGCCCCCCGCTTCCGGACGTGAGACCCCACGCCCGCTTGTGCGGGCGCCCTGGGCGCAGGGTGCCACGCCTCATGCTGCGGGCGGGAGGAAACCCGGGTCGAACGGGGTCCGCTGGCCTGCTGGGGTGCTCCTGATTCTGAACAACGAGGCTCTTCAAGACGGCATCCGGCGCAGCGACCGGGCGACTTCCTTTCGGCCCGACTTCATCGAGCACGGGCCGGCGTACAAACTGCCTTGCGGCGGCTGGCTTAGCCATTCCCAGGCTTCGCGCCAGCCTGCCATTCCCCGTCCGTTCGATCGACCCCGTCTGCTGGCCCCAGCGGACCGCTGGCGCATCGTAATAGGTCAAAGGGTGCGATAAAATGCGATCTACGCACGGACTCTGCGGGTATTCTTTCGATGAGGACGTCATCCGGGAGTCCGTAAAATGCTAACACGCTCCGAACTACGCTTATGGCTTCGACCGGATCGTACGCAACGAAGTCCGCTTCAAGTGTTTTGTGGTCGTATGATGAAGCGCCGTAAGCGTAAAGCCGGTCGCCTCCTGTTCGTAGGAAATACGACAGTGTAGAGTGTCGCAATGGCGAGCACTACCACGGAGCTGATCGAGAGCGGGACGAAGGTGGACGGACGAGGCCGGCGTATC
>JAEWQP010000026.1 GCA_023399155.1 Verrucomicrobiota bacterium
CTCTTAGCTCTATATAGAAAGAGGTGTAAAATTATGAAATCGAAACGAATTGCAATGCTCCTGTGCATAGCTCTGATGCTGTGCCTGATGTTCAGCACAACGGCCTATGCAGCAGGGAGCGGCGACGTGGCCGGGGCGATTGAGGGAACGTGGTCGACCGCTTCCCAGCAGATCAAGACGGTAGTCAACAAAGTAGTGTTCCCTGCCATCGACCTGATTCTGGCGGTGTTTTTCTTTGCCAAATTAGGCACGGCTTATTTTGATTATCGGAAACATGGCCAGTTCGAATGGGCAGCTCCGGCAATCCTGTTTGCCTGCCTTGTGTTCACGCTGACGGCTCCCTTATATATCTGGACTATTCTTGGATTATGATGGTGAATAGAAAGTGGGCGACCAAGCCGATAGCGGCGAGGTTGCCCACACTTTCGTAGTAATCAAGATTAGCTTTAGCAAAGCCAATTTAGGCTCGCTAAGGTGTTTGCTCAATACCTGTATCAGCATAATAGCGGTTCCAACACTATTATCTAAAAAAATCTTCACTTACCTGACGGAAGGCATCTTGATTACTCAATATGGCTGGATGTCCTCCTGTTTCAAACAAATGTATCTTTCCGTGTCCAATTTTTGCTATCATATCGCCATAAACCGTTTCAAAATAAGTGGGGCTAATATTACAGATAAACTCATCACTTTTACTGCCGGTCAAAAGAATATCGGGTACAAGGGATTCTAATTTTTTATGAAAAAATTGTCCGATTTCTTTATCATGTCTTATGATTGCATGGGTATCATTATCAACAACTTTTTCCCAATCATCACCATGCATATATTCATAAAACATTTTAGTGTTATCATCATGCTTGGAATTCTCCCTATCCTCCGCCACATTTTGGGTAAATGCCTTTAATGGTTTTTCACCCTCAAAGCTGTCTGCAATCACCTTGCCCACAAGTGAAGGCGCTTCTAAGGCAACATTGATAGCCACTAATGCACCTCCACTGCTTCCAATAATATTAACTTTGCCATATTGTTTTGCTTTTAAAAATGCAATTACCTGTTCGGCTTCATAAAACCACAAATCTGCCGGAAACTCCTCAAGCCTTTCTGACTGCCCATGTCCTAAAAAGTCAATGAGAATTGTTTTGTAAGTCATAGAATACTTCTCTGCGATTTCATAGAACATATTTGAAGATGCGGTATTTCCATGAAGCAGTAGCAAAGGCACACCTGTTCCTACCTCATTATAATATATTTTTTTACCATTGAAATTAAATAATCCCATTGTTAAGCCCTCCTAATTTTTGCGTTTTATATAAGTAGATTATTAGTAAGGCATTTCAACCTTGCGCATTAATTCATTCTCATGTTTTCACCTCACAAATTCTGTGTATTCGTAAAATATAAATTCGCTCACCGAGCGTTAATTTTCCGTGCTACCGTTTCACAAAAGTTTTACATGGTAGATATACAAAGTAAGTTTACCATAGTAAAACGGAACTTTCAATCAAACAATATGAACAATAGAAAGGACACAGTCACTATGAAAGAAAAAATTCGTTCACCGTCTTTACGCAAGTATTGACTGGATGATTTTGGGTCTGTAACCAACTAAGAGCCGTTGCATCAGATTAAGGATGCAACGGCTCAATTTCCGCACAAATCAGATTTCATTAAAAAACTGGATTAAAGCAAATATGAAGAGTTTGATCTAATCCAAAAGCTACTCCACTTCTCTCAATCTTTCTACAACGCTGCTCCTGCAAACATTTTTTTGACTGATGACAGGCACGGCTATCGCAATCAGCATCGCTACCGGCAGGCACAGTAGTGAGGGGGCAACCGTAAAATATAGTTTCATAAAAGAGGCACCAGCAGTAAGTTCGCCTAAGCCAAGGTAACAGATTGCACTTCCGATAGTAAGGGTCACGACAGCGGTTAGAAGGATATAAATCATGCTTTCAATCATCAACATCCACATCACCTGCCTATCCGTCATGCCAATGCTCTGCAGCACAGCAAGCTCACGTCTGCGTGCAATGATGGAGGCAATGACCGTATTGACAAAGTTCATAATGCCCACAAGTGCTACAAGCGCACTCAAGGTGATACCTACGGTTTTGAAGGTTCTCTGGGTGTTTTCGTATTCAGCCGCCAAGGATGCTTTGGAGTCAAAGTCCATATTTGGATCAGTAATGTTGCAGTAATCATTCAGAAATCTTTCCATACTGCCCATCCTGTCGTCCGCAACATCGATGGTGGTGAGCATTGGGGTCTTGTTTTCAATTTGAGATAAAAATACCTCGCTTGGGAGATAGAACGCTGGAGTTAATGCATGGCTGTGCTTTACACTGATATTGTAGGGGTAATTGGCAATGGCAAGCACCTCATATTCCTGCATTTTGCCGTCCATATTCGGAAGCCCCACAGTATCTCCGATCTCGTAATACAGTATTTTCCCCGCTTCATCATAGGGAGCGGCAATGACATACTTGCCCGAATCCAGTTTGTCTTTGTCAATGCTGCCCTGAAGCAAAGATAACCGCTGTAAAGCACCTTCGTCTAAGCCGTAGATGTGCAGGATCGTTTGGGGGTTTCGTGCAGTCTCCTCCATCCTACTCAGTCCACCCCCCTCCAATCCATATTCTGCAGCAGCCTGAGCAGGAATCTGCGAAAATTTTGGATCAGTTGGAACGTAAGGTTCGGTAAAGTATACATTGTTGATGCTTTCGATTCCTTCTTGCAAGGATAGTTTCTCAAAGAATGCCTGATTCAGCGCATCTTGGTTTGTATAGAAGATGTTCACGTTAAAGTTGGATACATCACCCACTGCGAAATCACTGCCAATCATACGGCTTAAGTATTGGTCCATATCAAAGCTGTTTGCCACAGAGTAGGTCGCATTCAAAATAACCAATCCCAACGACAATGAGATTGTAACCAACACAGCTTTCTTTTTGTTCCGTATAATACTGCTAAAAGCCATGGAGAACGGGTTGACCTTGGCGGTTTTTTTGCATTTCCTTTTGGTGTCCCCGCTGTTATCCGTTGTGCGCAAAGCTTCTATCGGGCTGACCTTCGATGCCATTTTTGACGGCTTGGAAATGCTTATGATAACGGTCAAAACAGAAAACAGTCCCGACAAGATAAAGATAAGCGGATGCACCGACATTTTTATGACATCTGTATTCATGATGGAAATCACCACCGGAACCAACATCATTCCAACAAGGTATCCGGCAAACAACCCAGCAGGCACACCAAAAATGCATAGCCATAATGCTTGTTTGCGGATGATTTTGCGAATTTGTCTGGGTGTGGTACCAATGGTTTTGATCAAACCGTAATACCGCACATCCTTGGCAACAGCTGGTACGATCACTCTGCTC
>JAEWQP010000010.1 GCA_023399155.1 Verrucomicrobiota bacterium
GATACGCCGGCCTCGTCCGTCCACCTTCGTCCCGCTCTCGATCAGCTCCGTGGTAGTGCTCGCCATTGCGACACTCTACACTGTCGTATTTCCTACGAACAGGAGGCGACCGGCTTTACGCTTACGACAGACCCGCTATTCCAGGCGAATAGCGTCCGGAGTTGGTGTCGGAAGTGCCGAGCGAAGCAATAGCGATACCGTCCCCGGTTAGCCTCGGCTCGGCCAGAGGCCTCGCCCTACCAAGATGCATCATTCGGATGACCTTTTTGCGTTCCGACAACAAATCTGTACCCAATAACTGGTAACAGATAACTGCTAACTTTCTGCTGTCCCGTAGTCCAGCAGTCCTGTGGTCTGTGGTCCCTCCGTCCGTGGTCCCGTGAATGCCAGTTACCCGTTCCCGGTTAATGGTTATTCAACGCATGAGTGCACGAGGCATCACCCAATGCCCCGACAACGTCTCTGTACCCAATAACTGGTAACAGATAACTGCTAACTTTCTGCTGTCCCGTAGTCCAGTAGTCCTGTGGTCCGTGGTCCCTCCGTCCGTGGTCCCGTGAATGCCAGTTACCCGTTCCCGGTTAATGGTTATTCACCGCATGAGTGCACGAGGCATCACCCAATACCCTGGGGCAACGAAGCTGTACCCAATAACTGGTAACGAATAACTGCTACCTGTCTGCGGTCCCGTAGTCCAGTAGTCCCGTGGTCCAGTGGTCCCTTCAAAGGTCCCGTGGTCCAGTTGTCCCTTCAAAGGTCCAGTGGTCCCTCCGTCCGTGGTCCCCTCAGCGTCCGTGGTCCCTTAGTCCTCTCCCGCGGGCCTACCGGCCGCGCTGGTTCCAGAGTGAGCGCTGGCCGGCGGGGGCGGAGGCGGCGACCTGGGCGAGCTTGGTCGTGAAGTCCCGCTCCTGTTCCTCCAGCTTGCGCTCCTTCTTCTCGATCTGAGTCTGCTTGTCGCGGAGGTGCTCCTCGTAGCGGCGCATGGCGGCTTCCTGCTCCTGGAAGGCGCGGACGTCGTCCAGGAACGCCTTGCGCTCGCGTTCGAGATTTTCCGAGGCCTGCTGGACCTTCTCCCAGGCCAGCTTGATGTTGGCGTCGTCGACCTTGGCCGCAGCGGCGCGGGTCGGCACCTTCGTCGTCTGGACCTTGACCCGCTCCTTCTCGATCTTGGCGGCCTGGGCGCGCAGACGCACCTCGAAGGCCTTGAGCGTTTTCTCCTGCTTCTCGAGCGTCTCGAGGTCCTCAAGCATGTGCTTGCGGTCCTCCTCGATCTTGCCGGCCGATTCCTTCAGGCGCGCGCTATCGAGCCGGATCTTGAGCTGCTCCTTGTGGAGGAGTTCACGCTCTTCCTGGAGCTTGCGGCGCAGGTCTTCCAACTGCTGACGGTCGGTCTCCTCGGCGCGAAGCTTGTCAGCGGTCGCGAGGGAGAGGCGTGATTCGAACTCGGCCTTCTCGCGGGCGAGCATCGCGCGCTCGCTCTCGAGGCGGGCGAGGAGTTCCTCGTTCTTGCGGGCGAGGCGGCCCTTTTCCTCGGCCAGCTGGGCGGACTCAAGCTGGACCTTGCGCTGCTCGACCGTGAGGTTCTCGCGCAGTCGGCGGATATCCTCGCGCTCGTTTTCGAGCCCGTGGGCCTGGTCGCGGTCGGCCTGCAGCCGGGCGATCTCGGCGGCGAGTCGCTCCTTTTCCGAGCTGAACGAAAGCCGCTCGCTTTCGAGTGCCGCGCGCGTCTGGTCGAGCTTTTCGCGCTCGCTCGCCAGGCTGCGGCGTTCGTTGGCCAGTGTCTCGCGGATGGCATCGAGGCGTGCGCGTTCGCCGGCGATCGTGGCTCGCTGTTCCTCGCGCGCCTGGAGCTCGGACGTGGAACGTTCGGCCATCTCGGCGCGATCCTTCTCGATGCGCGCCTCGGTCTCGGCGAGGGCCTTGAGACGCTCGACCAAGCCATGGTCGGACGACGTGGCGCGAGCGGCGGAATCCTTGAGCGACTTTTCCCAGACTGCGAGTTCGTCGGCGCGTGCCTGGAGGCGGCGGGCCTCCTCATCGAGGCGCGCCAGCGATTCCTTCTCCGCGAGCACGCGGGCGGCCTCGGCCTGGAGGCGCTCACGTTCGGCCGCGAGCATGGCCCGGTCGGCCTCGAGCTGTTCGGCGCGATCGCGCGCCGCCTTCGCCTCGGCCTGGGCGCGCACCACGCGTTGCTCGAGTTCGGAACGCTCGCGGGCAAGCTGGAGCTTGTCCGCCGTCAGTTTCTCGCGCATCTCGGCGAGAACCGTTTCCTGCTCCGGCGGCGTGCCGGAGGCGGCGGAGGCGGACTGGAGGAGGTTTTCCACCTCGGCCTCGCGCAGGGCGAGGGCCGCGGCCCGGTTGGCGAGATCGGAGCGCGAGGCGGCGAGCGACTTGCGGTCGGCGGCGATCGCCGCGGCGCGCTGGTCCAGCTCGAGGCGCGTTGACTCGAGCGACTTGGTCGCCGTCGCGAGTCGTTCCTCGTCGAGGTGCACGGCCTCCCGTGCCTTCACAATCGATTCCTGCTCGGCCTGGAGCGAATCGCGCAGGGCGAGCACGGCGTCGGCCTCGGCCTTGGTCGTGGCGAGCGCCTCGCGCTCGCGTGCGAGTTGCGTGCGTGCCTCGGAAAGGGCGGCTTCGGCGGCGGCGATCTCCTGGCGAAGCGTGTCAGTCTCGGTGCGCTGGCGCGAAACCGCGTCGCGCTCGGCGGCGAGTGAACTCTTCTCCGCGTTGAGGCGCGACTCGGCATCGCGCAGGCGGGCGGCTCCCGCCTCGTTGTCGCGGACGAGGGCGGCGGCGGCGCGTTCCTTCTTCTCGAGTTCGGCGCGGCGGGTCTCGAGTTCGAGGAGCGCGTTGGCGAGGCTCTTGCCCTCGGCTTCGATGGCGGCGGCGCGTCGGCGCAGCGTATCGGTTTCGCTTCGCAGGACGAGGCGGTCGGATTCGATCTGCCTGCGCGTGGTGGCGGATTCCTGGGCGAAGGCGGCCTCGCGGTCGCGCTGTGCCTGGGCGTCGGCTTCGAGCTGTTCCTGCCGCGCGGCGAGTTCGCGGCGCGCCGCGTCGAGTGCGAGTTCCTTCTTGGAAAGCTTCGTGGCCTCCGCCTCGACGGTCTTCTTGATCTCGAGTTGACCGGCGAGTTCCTGCTTCAGCCGGGCGGCTTCCGCCTGGTTGGCGGCTGCTTCGGCGAGCGAGCGTTCGAGGACAGTCTGCTGGGCGGCGACCTGTTGGGTGGCCTCGGCGAGGCGGGCATGTTCCTGGGAGAGCGTCGCCTGTTCTGTGACGAGGTGCTCCTCGCGGGAATCCAGTTCGGCGCGACGCCGCTCCAGCGCGGTGGCGGCTGCGTCGAGTTCGCTGCGGCGGGAGTTGATCTCGGCCTGGAGTGTATCGAACTCGGCCCGACGCTCCTCCATCCTGCGCGTGTCTTCCGCGAGGCGCGCGCCCTCGGCTTCGATGTGGGCGGCGCGCTGCTCGAGCCCGGCCAGTTGTGCACGGGCCTCGTCGATGCGTGTCTGCTCGGCGGCCTGCCGGTCGGCGCGGCGCTTGATCTCGTCGCGCGCGGCTTCCAGCGCGGCCTGTTGCTCGGCGATGTCGCGGCGTGTCTGGTCGAGGGCGGCGGCGCGCTCCTCGAAATCGCGCACGCTTGTGCGGGCGTTCTCGGCGGCGATCTCGAGGCGGTGTTCCTCCGAGGCGATCTCAGCCGAGCGGCGCTCGACCGCGGCGAGGTCGGCCTGAATCGTCTCCTCACGCTGGCGGAGCGCGGCCTCGCGCTCCTCGAGGGACGTGCGGAAGCCCTCGATCTCCTCCTCGCGCGTGCGAATCTGCTCCTCGCGTGAGCGGAGCATCTCGGCCGTGGCGTTGAGCTCGAGCCGGCGCTGGTCGATCTGGATGCGGCGCGCATCGAGTTCCACCTGCGACTCGAGAAGCTGCGTGCGCTCGGCCTCGAACCTCGCGCGTTCCTGGATGAGTTCCTCCTCGGCGGAATTGAGCGTGGTGGAGGCGAGTTCCAGTTGGCTCTGGCGGGACGCCAGATCCTTCTCGCGTGCGGCGAGTCGGGCGCCCTCGGCGGCGAGGCGCTGCTCGTCGCGCTGCAGTTCGGCGCGGCGTTCCTCGACCACCTGGAGTTCGGTTGCACGGCGGTCGACCTCGGCCCGCAGGCGCGCGACTTCGAGACCGGAGGTTTCCACCTCCTCGCAACGCGTGGCGATCTCGGACTCGAGCCGCGCGATGTCGGCGGCGCGGCGTTCGAGCTGGGCGGATTCCGAGGCGGCCTGCTGGTGGGCCTTGGCAAGCGCCTCGCGTTCTCCCTGGAGGCGGGTGACGGACTCGCGCAGCGCAGCCTTCTCCTGCTCGATTTGTCCACGGTCGGCGTCGAGTGCATTTTCCCGGGCGGCGATCGCCTCGGCCTGGGCGGTGATTTCCTGCGTGCGGGCGTCGAGCGCGTCGGTCCGCTGCTTCAGCTCCGCCTCCGCGGCCTCGAGCGCGGCGCGCTGCGCGATCTGCCGGGCGACCTCCTGCTTGTCGCGATTGACGGCGACGCGGGCCTGAACGAGGCCGTTGCGTTCCGCGGCGAGTTCGGTGCGATCGATCTCAAGTTGCTTGAGCAGCTCGCGGGCCCGGGATCCCTCGAGGGCCATGCGCTCCTCCTCGTCGACGAGCATCTTCTCGCGCTCGTTGAGGCGCTGCCGTTCCTCCTCGAGGCGCTTCTGGGCGGCGGCGAGTTCGGCCTTGGTGCGGGTGGACTGCTCCTCGTCGACGCGGGCTTCGCGCCGGAGGCGGTCGATCTGCTCGACCAGGGTGTCGTGCTCGGCCTTGCGTGCGGCGAGCTCGGCGACCTGCACCTCGAGGGCGGTCTTCTCGACGCGGAGCTGCTCGGCGGCGGCCTCGAGGTCGCGACGGTCGCCGGAGAGGCGGTCGAGATCCTGGCGCAGGCCGGCGATCTTCTTGCGGACTCCGGCCGTGTCGCCGATGCGGGGGTTCTCCCCGGCTGGCTCAGGGGCGGACGAACTCGTGGCGGCCTTGCGCGCGGGTGCGGACTCCGCCTCGATCGGCCCGATGTTCTCGAGGAGCGTCTCGATCTGCCCCAGTTCCTCGGCGGTGACGGCATCGCCCGCATTCTCGTTGGGACGGAGGAGATGCACGGTGCGGCGGACCACCTCCTTGAGGTTGTCCGGGTCGCTGAATACGTCCGTAATGCCAAGACGGATACCCTTGATGATCGACGGCAGCTCCAGGTTGCCGGCGATCATGAACACCGGCACGGTCGGCTGGATCTTCTTGAGTGCCTCGACGAACGCGAACCCGCTCGAGTCCGGGATCTCGTGGTCTGTGATCACGAGGTCGAACAGTTCCTGGCGGGCGAGCTTGAGCGCTTCGGAGGCGTTGACGAACGCGCGGATGTCGAAGCCGAGGTCCGCCATGAGAAGCGCCAAGGTCCGCTTGGCCTTCGCGTTGGCACGCAGGATGAGGATTTTGCGGGTCAAGGTAGGAAAGGGTCTTTCCCGGTTTGCTCGTCTGGAAGAAGGCGGTGGTTCACCGGCGCGGCGGGAATTTACGGGGGGTTTACCGCAAACTCAGGGGGCACTCGCGAGCGTGACCTGCTGAAAATCAGTTCCTTGTGTAAAAACGCACGGGGCGGGGATCGGGGTGCGGTCGCGGGTAGGGTGAATCGCTCAGCCCGCAGGTGGCGCGAAATGGCGCTGCATCCGCCGGCCGGCTGTGACGCGCCGCCCCGCCCAGCGGGAATAGCGGTCGGGCGGAGGGCGGGGCGGGGTGTTGTAAGTCGCTGGGCTCATGGGTATTGTAGGCGAACTGTTGGTTTCGCGCCCGCCGCCGTGCTTCGGAACGGTTCGTGCGAGTCACTCCACAAAACGTCCCATGGATCTCAATCGCCTCACCGAAATGTCCGCTGCGGCCCTGCGCGAGGCGCAGAACGAGGCTCGCCGGCGCAACCACAACGAAGTCGATACGCTGCACCTGCTGGCGGCGGTGCTGGCGCAGGAAGGCGGCATCCTCGAGGGCGTGCTGCGCAAGCTCGACATCCCCTCGAATGCCGTGCGCCTCTCCGTGGACCGCGAACTGGGCCGCCTGCCGACCGTCTCCGGCAGCGTCGACACCTCGAAGATTTACGTCACCCAGGCGGTCAACGACGTGCTCACACGCGCCGAGGAGGAGGCAGCCAAGCTCAAGGACGAGTACGTCAGCGTGGAGCACGTGCTGCTCGGACTGATCGACGTCGCGCGCCCCGCGGCTCTGGCCGGCCTGTTGCGCAGCTTCGGGCTCGACCGCTCCCGCGTGCTCACCGTGCTCAAGGACGTGCGCGGCAACCAGCGCGTGACCTCACAGAATCCCGAGGCGACCTATCAGGCGCTGGAGAAGTACGGCCTCGATCTCGTCGCCCAGGCCCGCAAGGGCAGGCTCGACCCGGTGATCGGCCGCGACAGCGAGATACGGCGCGTCGTGCGTATCCTTTCGCGCAAGACAAAGAACAACCCCGTCCTGATCGGCGAACCCGGCGTCGGCAAGACGGCGATCGTGGAGGGGCTCGCGCAGCGCATCCTGCGCGGCGACGTGCCCGAGGGCCTGCGCGAGAAGACCATATTCTCCCTCGACATGGGCTCGCTCATCGCCGGCGCCAAGTACCGCGGCGAATTCGAGGAGCGCCTCAAGGCCGTGCTCCAGGAGATCAAGGCCGCGGAAGGCCGCGTCATCCTTTTCATCGACGAACTCCACACCATCGTCGGCGCCGGCAAGGTCGACGGCGCCATGGACGCGGGCAATCTGCTCAAGCCGATGCTCGCCCGCGGGGAGTTGCATTGCATTGGCGCGACCACGCTCGACGAGTACCGCAAGCACGTGGAGAAGGATGCCGCACTCGAGCGCCGCTTCCAGCCCGTGCAGGTGGAGCCGCCGACGGTCGAGGACACGATCTCGATCCTGCGCGGGCTGCGCGAGCGCTTCGAGGTGCACCATGGCGTGCACATCCAGGACAACGCGCTGGTCAGCGCGGCCGTGCTTTCCAACCGCTACATCGCGGACCGTTTTCTGCCCGACAAGGCGATCGACCTCGTCGACGAGGCGTGCGCGCTCATCCGCACCGAGATGGACAGCATGCCGACCGAGCTCGACGAGCTGACACGCCGCACCATGCAGCTGGAGATCGAGGAGGCGGCGCTGGTGAAGGAAAAGGACGAGGCCAGCCGCGAGCGCCTCGAGGCGTTGCGGCGGGAACTGGCCGACCTGCGCGAGCGGTCGCAGGGCCTGCGCGCACAGTGGGAGGCGGAGAAGGAATCGATCGGCAAGCTGCAGAGGCTGCGCGAGCAGATTGAGCAGACCAAGCTCGAGGTCGAGCGCGCCGAGCGCGCCTACGACCTCAACAAGGCGGCCGAGTTGAAGTACGGCCGACTGACGCAGCTCGAGGCCCAGCTTGCGGCCGCCGAGAAGGCGGAGCGCCGGACCGGGCTGCTCAAGGAGGAGGTCTCGCAGGAGGAGATCGCCGAGATCGTCGCAAAATGGTCCGGCGTGCCCGTCACGCGCCTGCTCGAGGGCGAGAAGCAGAAACTCCTGCGGCTCCCGGAGCAGCTGCACCAGCGCGTGATCGGACAGGACGAGGCGGTCAACCTCGTCTCCGACGCGATCCTCCGCGCCCGCGCCGGCATCAAGGATCCGCGCCGGCCGATCGGCAGTTTCATCTTCCTGGGTCCCACCGGCGTCGGTAAGACCGAGCTGGCCAAGACCCTCGCCGAGTCGCTCTTCGATTCCGAGCACAACCTTGTCCGCATCGACATGTCCGAGTACATGGAGAAGCACGCCGTCGCCCGCATGATCGGCGCGCCGCCCGGCTACGTGGGCTACGACGAGGGCGGTCAGCTCACCGAGGCCATCCGGCGCAAGCCCTACTCGGTCGTGCTCTTCGACGAGATCGAGAAGGCGCACCCGGATGTATTCAATGTCCTGTTGCAGGTGCTCGATGACGGCCGCATCACCGACTCCCAGGGCCGCACGGTCGACTTCAAGAACACCGTCGTGATCATGACCTCGAACATCGGCAGCCGGCACATCGTCGAGCGCGTCACGGGCGACACGATCCCGGACGGCGTGCGCGAATCGGTCTTCGCCGAGCTGCGCCAGGCGTTCCGGCCGGAGTTCCTCAACCGCGTCGATGACATCGTCCTGTTCAAGCCCCTGACGCTCGAGGAGATCGGTTCGATCGTCGATCTGCTGCTGTCGGATCTGAACCGGCGTCTGGCGGACCGCCGCGTGCGCGTGGAGTTCGACGCGAAGGCCAAGACCTGGGCTGCCGACCGCGGCTACGATCCGGTCTATGGAGCGCGTCCGCTGCGCCGCTTCCTGCAGCGCAATGTGGAGACGCGGCTGGCGCGCGCCCTCATTGCCGGCGAGATTCCCGAGCACAGCGAGGTCGCCTTCTCGGTGGAAAACGACGACCTGGTCATGCAGGTCGGGAGCGACCCCGCCGCAAAGAAGGACCGCAAGGCGGAGAAGGCGAGGGGATAGGCGTGCCCGCTGCCGAGACGGGGACGCGCAGGGCGCGAATGTGCTTTGCGATTTCGCTGGCCGCCGTGGGCCGCGCACCCGCAGCCGGCTTGCGACATGTCGCCTGCGTTCACGGCCGCCCGCGAGCGGCCGGCCTGCGGCGCGCTGGCGTTCGCGACTGCGATGCCACGCGGCCGCTCTTTGCCCTGCGGGGCTGTTTCCCGTTGACCCACTTGGCGGCCCGCTGAGATTTTTGCGCCCACATGCTTCCGACCGTCCTTATCGTCGACGACGAAAAGCATACTCGCGAGGGTCTCCGCCAGGCGCTGGAGGAGCAGTACGACATCTATCTCGCGCAGGATGCGGATCAGGCGTTCAACCTGATGGAGTCGGAGACATTCGACGTCATCATCACCGACCTGCGCATGCCGGGAAAGTCCGGCCTCAAGGTCATCGAGCGCGCGTTGACGCTGCCGAACAAGCCGGTGGTGATCATGATGACCGCTTACGGCAACGTGGAGTCCGCGGTGGACGCGATGAAACGCGGCGCGACGGATTTTCTCACCAAGCCGGTCAACCTCGAAAAGCTCGAGATCCTCATCCAGCGCGCGCTCAAGAGCCGCACGCTCGAGACGGAGAACAAGCAGCTGCACGAGCGGCTCGACGCCAGGTTCAACCTCGAGGGCATCATCGGCAGCTCGGGCCCGCTTCAGCAGGTGATCGAGCGGGTGAGACTCGTTGCGCCCTCGAGGGCCACGATCCTGATCACCGGCGAGACGGGCACGGGCAAGGAACTCATCGCCCAGGCGGTCCACCAGCTCAGCCAGCGCAGCAAGGCGCCGTTCGTCGCGGTCCATTGTGCCGCTCTGCCGGCGAATCTCCTCGAGAGCGAACTCTTCGGCCATGAGCGCGGCTCGTTCACCGGGGCGACGGAGCGGCGTATCGGCCGTTTCGAGACGGCGGATGGCGGCACGCTCTTCCTCGACGAAATCGGCGAGATCAACCTCACCACGCAGGTGAAACTGCTGCGTTTTCTCGAGCAGCGCACTTTCGAGCGCATCGGCAGCTCGAAGCCGCAGGCGGTGGATGTGCGGCTGATCGCGGCGACGAACCGCAATCTCGAGCAGATGGTGAAGGAGGGCACCTTCCGCGAGGACCTTTATTTCCGGCTCAACGTCGTGCAGGTCGCGATGCCGCCGTTGCGCGAGCGCACGGACGACATCCCGCTGCTCCTCGATCATTTCCTCCGATCCTTCGCGCGGGAGAATGGCATCGAGCCGCCCGTGTTCGAGGCGGGCGCCATGCGCTGCCTGCAGGCCTACGCCTGGCCGGGCAACATCCGGGAACTGCGCAACTTCGCGGAGAACGCGGTGGTGCTGCACCGCTCGTCGCGTATCCACGAATACGATCTGGAGCCCAAGTTCCGCGGGGGCACGGGTGCCATGCAGGGAGGGCTCGGCGACGGCAGCGCAGCGTCTCCCGGGGCGGGGGCAGGAGCTTCCGGCCAGCACGGCACGCCGGCGCTGGCGGCCCCACGGCCGGGTCCGCTCTCAGTCGAGGAAAACGAGAAGAAGCTTCTGCGTGAAGCGCTGCTCCAGGCCCGCGGCAACCGCACCCGCGCGGCCAGGCTCCTCGGCATCAGCCGGCGCACCCTGCACCGCAAACTCGTCGAGTGGCCGGAACTCGACGTGATCGACCGCTGAGCAGCCCGTTGCGGCAGAACGAAGAGCCCCACGAAGCGCAGGTGATTCCGCGGCGACCATCTTCGGTGGCTGAAGAGATTGGCCGCAAGAAGGCGCAAGAGGCGCAAGAGTCCCGAACCAGGTGTTCTTCGGCTGTCGCTGGATTCAGCCGTGGTCGCGTTCTTTTCGGACGTTCGCACGGCCCATGGGGAGACCCGGGCTGGCCGTCTTCCTCTTGTGCCTTCTGCGCCTCTTTGCGGCCCGTTCAGTGCCGTGGCGTAGATGGCGCAGACGGAGATTCGCGATGCCGACGACACGCGTGCGTGTGGCCGCAGTAGCTGAAGAGATTGGCCGCAAGAAGGCGCAAGAAGGCGCAAGAGTCCCGAACCAGGTGCTCTTCGGCTGTCGCTGGATTCAGGGGCGGTCGCGTGCTGTTCGGACGTTCGCACGGCCCATGGGAAGACCGGGCTGGCCGTCTTCCTCTTGTGCCGTCTGCGCCTTTTTGCGGCCCATTCATTAGTCCGTCGGGTCCCATCTGGCGGCGCGAAGAAAGTTCGCTTTTTCCGTATTGACTAGGGAAATGCCGGTACGAATAGTCCCCGGCCTTTCAGTTCCTGCGGGCGTAGCTCAGTTGGTAGAGCACCACCTTGCCAAGGTGGACGTCGTGAGTTCGAGTCTCATCGCCCGCTCCATTTTTCCCGACCCGTGGCCACGCGCCACGGGTCTTTTTTTGCCCCTTCGCGCGAGGGCGGAGCGCAGCATCCACCACAGGTGTTTCGGGGAGGCGTGTGTGCCATGGTGCAGAAGTTTGGACTTTGGCCTGTATTCGAGTCTTTTCTGGATTCCCTTGTCATGGCTTTGTCTGCGGAATTGAGCCTCAAACCACCTGTTCGGACGCATTCATGACCCAAGCACCCGCCACTCAAACCGTTCGTCGTGTCGTGGTCACCGGCCTCGGCGCTGTCACGCCGGTCGGGCTCAACGCCCGCGAAACATGGACTAGTCTCGTCGCAGGTCGCTCCGGCATCGGCCCGATCACGCGTTTTGACGCGACGCCGAGTCCTGTGCGCATTGCCGGTGAGGTGAAAGGGTTTGACGCCACGCGCGCCGATTTCGCGCTCAGGCCGCGCGGGACGGCCGGCGAGGAACTCAAGGCACCGCTCATTCCGAAGGAGGTGCGTAAGTTCGGCCGCTTCACGCAGCTCGGGTTGGCCGCGGGCCTCGAGGCCTACGCGGACAGCGGGCTCGATGCGGTTCGCGAGCGTCTCGACCCGGATCGCTGTGGCGTGAACCTTGGCGTCGGCCTCGGCGGTTTGCCGGAGATCGAGGCTCAAGGCGAAGTTTTGCGCGGCGGCGGCTACCGCAAAATTTCGCCGTTTCTCATCATTCAGACGGCCCCGAACATCCTCAGCGGGCAGCTGGCCATCCTGCTCAACCTGCGCGGCACGAACTACTGCATCGCCTCCGCCTGCGCCACGGGCGGACACAGCATCGGCGAGGCGACCCGCACCATCCAGCGCGGCGAGGCCGATGTCATGTTCGCCGGCGGTGCCGAAGCCACGGTGACGCCGCTGGCCATCGGTTCCTTTGCACAGATGCGGGCCCTGTCGTCGCGCAACGACGATCCGGCGCGCGCCTCCCGGCCGTTCGACGCGGACCGCGACGGCTTCGTCCTCAGCGAAGGCAGCGTGGTGCTCGTGCTCGAGGACTATGAGCACGCCAAGGCGCGCGGCGCCCGGATCTATGCCGAGGTCGCTGGCTACGGCGCGACGGCCGACGCCTATCACATTTCCGGTCTCGCTCCGGAGGCCGAGGGCTCGCGCCGGGCCATGGCGCGGGCGCTGGCGGACGCGCGGATCGACGCGGCCGCCGTTGACTACATCTCCGCGCACGCCACGTCGACGCCCGGTGGCGACACCGAGGAGGCGGCCGCCATCGCGTCGCTGCTCGGTTCGGGTCGAGAGCGGGCAAACGTCAGCGCGGTCAAATCCATGACCGGACACCTCCTCGGTGGTGCCGGCGCGCTCGGTGCGCTCGTGGCGGTCAAGGCGATCGCCGAGGGCGTCATCACCCCGACGATCAACCTCGACAACGTCGATCCGCAGTGCGCCGCCTCCGGCCTCAACTTCACGCCGAACGTTGCCGTGGAGCGTCCGGTGAAGATCGCGCTCTCCAACGCCTACGGCTTCGGCGGCACCAATTCTTCGGTTGTCTTCACGGCGGTGTAGGCCGCCAGTCATCGGGGTCGGCCCGTGCGGGATGGACGGACGGCCGACCTGTCTCCATCCGCCGCCGTCTTCGGCTGGCCAACATCGGGCCGGCCCTTCAGCCTTGGCGTGAGACGCTGCGCTTCACTTCGAACCGTCAGCCTCCGACTTGACCCGCTTCCCAATCGGGACTCGCTCGCGCGTCCTCACAAATCTCCGCTCCCGCCCTGCGTTCGCCACGAACCTTGACCCCGTTCCGATGAAGGCCTCCGACTTCTTCCCGTCTCCGCAAGAGGCCTACAGGCCGTCTGCTCGAAGAAGCAGGACTGAAAGTAAGCGAGCGCTCACGAAGCGGGCGGTGACGCTTCCGAGTTTTTGCGCATCGCTCTGTGTCCTCGACACTTCCCTCTGTGATCTCTGTGGTCTGCTGCCGAACTTAGGATGAAAGCCTCCGATTTCTTCGCCTTTCCCCAGAGCCTCGCGCCGTTTGCCGCGCATTTTCCCGGCGACGTCGCCCCGTGGGAATGGCTGAAGCTCATCGGCGTGGCGCTGAAGTCCTGGACGTTCACGCCGCTCGAGATCAGCGTCCCGTCGGGGGTGCAGATCGTCGGCGACGTCTACATCCACCCGAGCGTGAAACTACCGCACACCGCGACCTTCCACGGCCCGGCCTGGATCGGACCGGACACGGAAGTGCGGCCGGGCGCATTCATTCGCGGCAACGTGATCGTCGGCGCCGGTTGCGTGCTCGGCAACAGCTGCGAGTTCAAGAACGCCCTGCTCCTCGACAAGTGCGAGGTGCCGCACTTCAACTACGTGGGCGACACGATCGTCGGCAATCGCGGGCATCTCGCGGCCGGTGTGATCTGCTCGAATCTGCGCCTCGACCGGAAGAACATCCGGCTGCGCATGCCCGACGGCACGCGCCTCGACACGGGGTTGCGCAAGTTTGGCGCGATCGTTGGCGACGGCGCCGAAGTTGGCTGCAACGCCGTGCTTCAGCCGGGCACGGTGCTCGGACGTCGCGCGCTCGTCCACCCGGTGACGGCTTTCGGCGGCATCCTTGCCGAAGGCATGGTGGCCGCGCCGGCGCGCGCGGAATGCGTGATCCAGCCGCGGTTCGACTGAGCTGAGTTCGTTTCAATTTTCCTTCTCTCGGCCGGCCCGGTGCGCTTACTCCGATACCCTTCACAACGTGTCGGCCCTCGCGGTCGGCCGGTGCCCTGACTCTCCACACCCACCATGCGCATCCTTTCCGGCATCCAGCCCTCCGGCGCCCTTCATCTCGGCAACTACTTCGGGATGATGCGACCGGCCATCGACCTGCAGCAGCGCGGCGAGGCGTTGTACTTCATCGCTGACTACCATTCGATGACGTCGCTGACCGACCCGGCGGCGCGCCGGGCCAACACGTTCGACGTGGCACTCGACTTCCTCGCCTGTGGGCTCGATCCCGCGCGCTCCCTCTTCTTCAAGCAGTCCGACGTGCCGGAGGTGACGGAACTCACCTGGCTGCTCTCGACCGTCACGCCCATGGGCCTGCTCGAGCGCTGCCACAGCTACAAGGACAAGAAGGCCAAGCTCGCGGGCGACGATCTCGACCGGGTCAACCACGGCCTTTTCGCCTACCCGGTGCTGATGGCCGCCGACATCCTCATCTACGACTCCAACGTCGTGCCCGTCGGCCAGGACCAGAAGCAGCACGTCGAGGTGACACGGGACATCGCGATCAAGTTCAACAACGCCTACGGTGAGACGTTCGTCGTACCGGAGCCGCAGATACGCGGCGAGGTGGCGAAGGTGCCCGGGCTCGACGGGGAGAAGATGAGCAAGAGCTACGGCAACACCATCGAGATTTTCGGCGACGAAAAGGTTCTCCGGAAGAAGATCATGGGGATCGTGATGGACTCACGCACGCCGACGGAGCCCAAGCCCGACGCGGAGAGGAACATCGCGGTCCAGCTCCTGAAACTGGTGGCGCCGGCTGACGTGTCCGCGGACTACGAGGCGCGCCTGCGCGCCGGCGGACTCGGCTATGGCGACCTCAAGAAGAAGCTCTTCGAGGCCTACTGGGATTACTTTGCCGAGGCCCGGACGCGTCGTGCCGAACTCGCGGCCAACCCCGATGAGGTGCGCGCCATCCTCGACCGCGGTGCGGAAAAGGCGCGCGCGATCGCCACGGTCGTGCTCAAGCGCGCCCGCCGCGCCTGCGGCATCGACTGAGTTTTCGCCGTGTAGCCCGCCGGAGGCTGTATCTGGTGGACAGATACGGACCATGCCGGACAGGCCGTCCGTGCGGTGGTCTTCCCTGGAGGGTCAGCGTCCCCGCCTGACCCATTCTGCCGAGTGGGCGGGTCTTGAACCACAGAGGGGCACCGAGTCTCCAAGAGCGTGCGCCGTCGTATGCGTAACGCGCGGAGAAATCGAACGGCGATCAAGTAACTGGCCGGGAACTCGTCATTCGTGACTCGCAACTGCTGGGTCGGGATTGGATACTCATTCCGTCGAGTCACTCAGTCTCCGTTCACGGCAGATTTCGCGATCTTCCGTGCGGTTCTTCCGGCCTCCCTCTGCGGGCTCTCTGTCCTCTGTGGTTCAACCGGCTATGGAGCGTCCTCGGGCTTCGGGACGAGCAGGCAGAAGGCGGTGACGAGATTTTTCCGCAGGTAGGAGACGTCCATCAGACCGTATCCACCGAGTCCCCACTGCGGTCCGTAGGAGTTGCGGAAGATGAAGACCACGCTCTCGGGCGTGCCTTCGGAGCGGTAGCCGACGAGTGTGACGGCGTGGGCCGCATTGGGTTGCGGCGCCTGGTCCTTGAGGAGGTTGTTGTGCTCCAGCGTGGATTGCGGCGGCCAGCGGATGCCGAGGATCACCGGCGTCTCGGTGTTGAGGGCGTGGACGATCTTCTGGACCAGGAGCTTGTCGTCAGGGTCGAACGCCGCGACGTTGAACGCGCGGCGGGTCACCGCGTCGTCGAGGGCGGCGAGGGGCGGATTCTCGTCCTTCAAGTACGACGCGAACGAATCCGGAAGGAGCGTGCGCCGGGCGATGCCGCATTCGCGCAGCACCTCGATCAATTGACCGAAGTTGTAGCCGCTGTTGATCGGCTTCCCGGGTTTCATCCGCTGGAAGGCCCAGATCAGGTACTCCTCGGAGAGCGGCTCGTTCAGGCCGAACCGCCGGGCGTATTCATATTCCAGGACACTCACGACGGCGAAGATCGAGCAGCTCGGGCGGGCGCCCTGGTTCTTCAGGTAGAGGCTGTACTCGACGAACACCGGCCGCAGGTCGACCTCGTGGCGGAACTCCACGTAGTCGGGATCGGCCTCGGCCTGGCGCTGGGCGATCCGCTGGCGGATTTCCTCGAGTTCGGCCCGGCGCTTGCGCTCCATTTCCTCGCGTTGCCGGAGCGCTTCCGTCCGGGCCATGCCGGCTTCGGCCTCGCGTTTCCAAGCGGCGGCGCGCTCCGCATCGTAGTTGAAACGCTGTTGCAGGTCCGGGGGGAGGGAGGCGAGGTCAAGCTGCACCATGCCTCCGGCGTGGGCGATCATCACGGTCGCGGCCGTCACTTCGAGCACGCGCACGCGTTCGTAGGTTTTGCTGCCGACGGTCCAGGCCTCGGCTCCGGCGGCCGGCGGGGCGGCAGCGAGGACGACGAGTGCCAGCCCGGCGGCGATGAGGAAGCGGCGGATGCTCACGCCACGACCATCGGCGGCCGCAATGCCGGGGTTGAGGCCCGGCATGCCTGGCGGCGGTCGCCGGCGCGCGGTTTCTCGTTGTTCTTACGAGAGATGGGAGATTCTGGAAACCCGTGGGATGGGCCGGGCCTCGCGGAGCACACGCTCGAGACAGGCCGGCCGCGACGTCATTCAAGCACCTCAATCGGCGCCCCGACGCGGAGCGTGCCCGACCGGGTCTCGTGGATGTAGTTCTGACCAAAGAAGACCTCGCCTTGTGCGCCGCGCCGGTACTGCGCGAGCGTTCTCAAGGGCTCCTTGCTTCGCTCCAGAGTCTGCTGATCCGTCGTCGTGACAACGCACCGTCCGCAGGGTCCGGCCGCCCGCAGCACGACATCGCCAATGCGGATGCGTCGCCACGCATCCTCGGCGTAGGCCGGGCAGTCGCGCACGACGAGGTTGGGGCGGAAGCGGTCCATCGGCAGCGGTGTGTCCAATCGGTGGTTCAACTCGTCCAGTGAGGCCTCGCTGATGACGAGTACGGGAAACGCATCCGAAAACGCCGCCTGATCCGGATCCGGGCCCGTGGAGTTTCTCACAGGCCGATGGTATGCGGCCGAGAGGGTGACTAGGCGGGCGGGCTGGCCGAGCCAGCGCGTGAGCCAATCGGCGGCGGCAGCCCCGAGATCCAACGCGCTCACGGTGTCGCGCCAGATCGTGACCTCAAAGGCCGGCCCGGGCGCCGTCGGGCGAAGCGGCACGCGGACCGGCTCGAACCCCGGCGCCGCCAGCGTCAGGTGATCGGCCGTGAGGGCAGGCTCGACGAGCGCGAGGCGGGGCAGGGTGCGCTGGGTCAGAAACCGGCCCGAGGCGTCGACGGCGAGAAAGCGCCGGTCCGTCGCGAGCCCGAAGCGATCGAGTGTCGCCAGTTCGACCGCGTGGCCGCGGCAGGACTTGACCGGGTAGAGGTGAATGGAGGCGAGGGCGGGCACGGGATTCGGGGACGCGGAGGGTGGTCACGCGGTGGGCGCGTGCTCCAGTGCTGGCGAATCGCACGCCGTTTTTCCATCCCGGACTTGCGGCCCGGCGCGACCAACGAGCCGCCCGACGATTCCACCTCCAGCGGGCGGATACAGACTCGGGAGGCCAGTCGCCGGCGTGGACCGGCCCCATGGGCCTGGGCGGGCCTGAGGTCGTCCCGCCGGCGGGCGCTGCGTCCTCAGTCGTGGCCGCCCGGGACGTAATGGGCGTTCTTCGGCGAACAGCGCGTGCGGAGCGCCTTCTGGACATTGTCCGGGACGAACGGCGTGATGTCGCCGCCGTAGTTGGCGACCTGTTTCACCAGGCGCGAACTGGTGTAGCTGTATTCGTCCTTCGTCATGACGAAAATCGTCTCGATGCCGGCATCCAGGTGGCGGTTCATCAGCGCCATCTGAAACTCGAACTCGAAATCCGAAAGCATGCGCAGGCCGCGGATCAGCGCGATCGCGCCGTGCTTGCGGGCGAAGTCGACCAGCAGGCCCTCGAAGGTGTCGACGTCGACATTTGGATACGGGGCGAGGTTTGGTTTTATCAGCGCGACGCGCTCCTCCAGGGAGAAGAGCGGGCCCTTGCCCGGATTGACGGCGACCCCGAGGATGATGCGGTCAAACATGCGCGCAGCGCGCGCCATGACGTCGAGATGGCCGTTGGTGATCGGGTCGAAGGTGCCCGGATAGATGCAGGTTCTCATGCTGTCGGTTGCGGCGGACGCGCGCGCGGGGGCGGCGGTCGGAATTGCCTTGGGGTTTGTGACCAATTCGCTTCGCCTTGGCAAACACAGCATGAGCCTGCCCAATATCTGCACTCTCTCGCGCGTGCCACTGATGTTCCTGATCGTGGCATTGCTGTACGCGGAGTGGACGGGGAGCGCTTCGGTCACGTTCGTGCTTTTCGTCATCGCGGGCGTGACGGACTTTCTCGACGGCTACCTGGCCCGGAAGTGGAACCAGGTGTCGAACTTCGGCATCCTCATGGACGCGGTCACAGACAAGGTGCTGTTGCTCGGCATCATGATCGCGCTGGTGGACCTGGGCCGCATCCCGTTTCTCGAGGAACCGATACCGGTGTTTCTCGTCCTGCTGATCATGGGCCGGGAGTTTCTCATCACGGGCATCCGGCTCGTGGCGGCGTCGAAGGGCGTCGTCGTCTCGGCCGACAAGGGCGGCAAACAAAAGACGCTCACCCAGATCCTGGCTGTCGGGAGTCTCATGCTCGGGCTCGTGGTCATGCGCGATGTGGATCCGTTTGTCGCGCTCGACCTCACCCTACTTGTGGGCGTGTTCAATTACGCCGGCCTCGGCTTGTTCATCGCGGCCACCGTCTTCACCCTCAGCTCCGGGATCCGCTATTTCCGGCGCTACAGCTACCTGGTGTTCGCGAAATGAGGTGAACGGCCATGCGTTGGCGCTACAGGCATCCCGGCTGGGCCCGCTTCCTGCCCTCGGTGTTTGTCGTGGGTCTCGCGACACTCGGTCCGCTCGGGAGGCTTAAGGCGCCGGGGACGTGGGGCTCGTTGGCGGGCATCGCGTGGTACGCGGCCGTTTGCGCGCCCGCCGGGTGGATCGGGGCCTGGCTGATCATCCTGATCGGTCTTTATCTGGCGCTGGTTTTCTGCGGCGAAGCCGAGCAGCGGCTTGCGCGCACGGATCCACCGGAAGTGATCCTCGACGAGTTTGTCAGCATGCCGATCGTGTTGGCTGCCTTTCCCGATCACCTGAACCAGCCGCATGCCTGGCTGATCATCGTGTTCGGTTTCCTGTTGTTCCGGCTCTTCGACATCCTGAAACCGTTCGGCATCGCACGCCTGCAGCGGTACCACGGCGGCCTGGGCGTCCTGCTCGACGATGTCGCCGCCGCGCTCGCAGCCTGCGCCGTGCTGCAGGTGATCGTGCGTTTCACGCCGGCCGTCGCCTGGGTGACAACCGGGCATATGTGAGAAGGGAGAAGGCAGAAGAGGGCGAATGGAGAAGGAAGAATGGTGAATGGAGAATGATGAATGCCGCCCAGGTCGGAGTCTTTCTCTTTCTCGTTCTCGTTCTCTTTCTCGATAGGGCACCCGGCTCCGGCCAAGTCCTTCCGAAGCGCTCTTGACCTCGGCGATTGCCGCAGCCGCCGCAACGGCGCCGGACCCAGTGTTCCGCGGTATCCGGGGGCTCCCCGCCTTCGTTTCATCCCCCGGCCCGCTCGTGGGCCGCGTTCAGCTGCGTCGGGCGAGAAACTGCAGCGCGTAGGAATAGCCTTCGCGGCCCAGCCCCGCGATGATTCCCAGGCAGGCGCCGCCCGTCACCGACTTGTGGCGGAACTCCTCGCGCGCGTGAATGTTGGAAATGTGGACTTCGATCGTCGGAATGCCCGATCCCGCGATCGCATCCCGCAAGGCGACGCTGGTGTGGGTGAGTCCGCCAGCGTTGATGATCATCCCATGCGTCTTCGTGTCGGCCAGCTGGGAGATACGGTCGACGAGGGCGCCCTCGTGGTTGGACTGAAAGAAGACCAGGGCCACCTCGAGCGCCGCGGCCTCGGCGTTCAGTCGGGTTTCGAGGTCGGCCAACGTCTCATGGCCGTAGATCTGCGGCTCGCGGCGTCCCAGGCGATCGAGGTTGGGTCCGTTCAGGATGGCGATGATCTTCATGGGCGGGCGGTCAGAGCGGGTTTTCCATGGGAATGAAGTCCCAGGGCAGGTCGAATTTCCGCGCGAGTTCCTCGGCCAGCGCACACACGCCGAACACCTCGGTCGCATAGTGGCCGCAGGCGTAGAGGTTGAGCCCCTCTTCCTGCGCCACGTTGAAATGGTGCTCTTTCAACTCGCCGGTGATGAGCGTATCGACGCCGGCAGCGCGCAGCTCGGGTATCGCAGAACCCCCGCCGCCCGTAACGATCGCGACGCGCTCGGGCCAGACGCCGCCAAATTCGATGGCTGTCACTCGCGCAAAGAGCGCGTCCAGCCGCCGCCCCAGTTCGGCACGGTCCATGCCGGCGCGCGCGATCAGGCCGATGTCGCGCCCTTCGTAGCCGTGAAAGGTCCCCGCGGGTTCCAGGCGCAACCGTTTCGCCAGCACCGCATTGTTGCCCAGCTCGGGATGGGCGTCGAGGGGCAGATGCGCGGCATAGACCGCGAGATCTGCCCGCATCAGGAGCGCGAGTCTCTCCCTGGCGACGCCCACCAGCGGTCGCGGCGGCTCCCAGAACAGCCCGTGATGCACGACAAGGAAGTCGATGCCCAGTGCAGCTGCGCGGCGGAACGGCTCGAGTCCGGCGTCCACGGCGGCACCGATCCGAGTCACGGAGCCGCTGTTTGCCACCTGCAGGCCATTCATCGCTCCTGGGAAATCCGGAAAACCCGGCAAACCCAGGCGCAACTGGCAGTGCGCAACGACGTCGTTCAGGGAGGCCACGTGGATGGAATATGCGTGCCATGAAGCAGTTCCGCGGGTTTTGGGCGAGCTTGTTCTGCCTCGTGACGCTGCGGAGGCCGCGGTGTGCGGCGCCGGGATCGCCCGACCACCGGCGCGGCGCGATCCGGCGGTGCCCGTAGGCCGCGGCGCCATGCCCTCGGGAAGGTGCATTAGGGCTCAGATGACCTGTCCAGCAAACGTCGGTGATGGACGGTTGAAGGATCGACGGTGGAGCAGGTTGCGGTTGGTCGTAAAAATCCTGTGACTTGACTCGGTCCGGGTGCCGAACATCTAGCGGCCAACAGCCATGCCGAGCACGTCAGACATCCATGCTCCCCAGAAATCCGGACCGTGCGTCGGGAACGACTCCGTTCCCGCGCAGTCCTTTTTGGGTGTCCCGCTCCATGGCCCGACTTTTCAAACCAAGGGACAGTCATGGTAACCTACGGATATTGTCTGACGAAACGTGCTGGAGTGCGCGGCTTTTTGGCGAAACGGTTCGCAGCCATCGGCCTTGCTGCCGCTCTCTGGATGGGCTCGGGCCAGGCGGTGTCCGCCGCCGAAGCGGTTGATGTGGAGCGGGAAACATTCCTTCGGGCCATCGCGGAGGTCGAGACGGGCGGCAACGCCCGGGCCATCGGACGCCGGGGTGAGCGAGGGATGTTCCAGTTCACGCGGACGACGTGGCGCCTGCACACGCGCCGTGCCTTTGCCGACGCCCACATCCCGTCGGTCTCCTACGACGTCGCGGCGCGCCACTACGGCTGGCTGCATGATGGCCTGATCCGCAATGGCCGCACGCCGACTCCCTATCTCATGGCCGCTGCGTGGAATGCCGGTCTCGGCCGTGTGGTCAACGGCCAGCTCCCGCGATCCTCGCGTGATTACGCCACGCGGGTGACGAATATTGTTTCTGTCACCCGGCCTTCGATTCCAGTGGCCAACGCCATCGAACCGGTCATCCTGATCGCTTCAGACCGGTAGTGCGGAGGCTTCAATTTCGGCCGCCCGTCATGGTCGGTCGACTTCTGCGGTTTACAAAGCGCCGTACCCGTCGGGTGCGGCGCTTTTTGCTGAGGCGCGTCGCCCGCTCCGGGTTGTAGCGAAAACGTGAATACCCGCGGTGCGGACGCGGGCCTCGGGTGCCGTTCGGGACGCGCGGGCGCGGGCCGGCGGTCGGGCTGCAAAACTCCTGTGAAACCCGGGTGCGGGTGGCCACAGGGGCGCAATGCACTTGTCGCTCATGTCGATGTCTTAGCGTGATAGCTCGCGTCCGGCGGACCGCGCCGGGCCGCCCCAGCACCACTCGAGAGCCATGCTGCCGACACTCACCCTTCATCCCCTGTTTTCCGACAACGCCGTGCTGCCGCGCGATCGTGAGATACCGATCTTCGGGCGCACGGTGCCCGGGCAGGCGGTCAAGGTCGCGCTTGCCTCCCGCGTCACGTCCGTGCGCGCCGATGCCGCGGGCAACTGGGAGGCCCGCCTGGAGCCCCTGCCCGCGGGCGGGCCCCATACCCTGACGGTGTCGACGCCCTCGAAGCAGCTCTTTCGCCGCAACATTCTTATCGGCGATGTGTGGGTCGCCGCGGGTCAGTCCAACATGGAATGGCCGCTCAGCGACTCGGCCGGGGCGGACGATGCGATCGAGTCAGCACGCTACCCGCGCATGCGCCTCTTCACCGTGCCGCATCGCGGCGGGCTCGCGCCGGCGGCGGAATGCGCCGGCCAGTGGTGCGAGTGCTCGCCCAGAAACGCCGCCGCCTTCTCGGCTGTGGCCTTCCACTTCGCGCGCGTGCTGCAGGGCACGATCGAGTGCCCGGTCGGGATCATGCAGGCGACCTGGGGCGGCACATCAGTCGCCGCGTGGACTCCGGCCGAGGCGTTGCGCGCGCGCACCGAATACGCCGCGGTCGCCGCGCCGATCGGGCGCGTGCGCGAACTCGTGGAGCCTCCGCCTCCTGTCGTGCATCCCGATACAGGCAACGCAGGCGAGGGCCGGGGCTGGGCGACCGAGGGATTTGCGGATGACCCGCTCCCGGAGATGATCGTGCCGGGCACCTGGCAGAACCAGGGCCTTGCGTTCAACGGCGCGGTCTGGCTGCGCCGCTGGGTCGACGTGCCCCTTTCCTGGGCCTCGCACCGGCTGAGGCTCGAGCTCGGCGCAATCGACGACCACGACCGCACCTACTTCAACGGCGCGGCCGTCGGCGGCATCGGGGCCGAGAACGGCGAGGCGTGGCGCACGCCGCGCCGCTACCTCGTGCCCGAGCGCCTGGTCCGGCCGGGACCCAATCTCATCGCCGTGCGCGTGTTCGACCAGGGAGGCAGCGGGGGATTCACGGGGCCGGCGCCGGCGATGCGGCTCTATCCCGACGGCCGCCCGCACGAGGCGATCCCGCTCGCGGGCCGCTGGAAATACGCCGTGGAGCGCCAGATCCCGATCAAGGCCCCCGCCCACGCGGACGGCCGCATGCCCGAGCCGGAGTATCCATCCGGCCTCTACAACGGCATGATCGCGCCGCTCACGCGGCTGCCGGCGCGCGGCGTGATCTGGTACCAGGGCGAGTCCGACGTGGGTCGCGCCGGCCTCTACCGTTCGCTCTTCACGGACTTGATCCGGAGCTGGCGCGCGCAATGGCGGTGCGCCGAGATGCCGTTCCTCTTCGTCCAGCTCGCCAATCACCTGCAGCGCCGCGACGAGCCCGGCGACGATCCGTGGGCCGAGCTGCGCGAGGCCCAGGCGCACGCGCTGCACGAGCCCGCGACCGCGATGGCGGTGGCGGCCGACGTCGGCGACGCCGACGACATCCACCCGCGCGAGAAGAGGACCGTGGGCGAGCGGCTCGCGCTCGCGGCGCTGGCCGTGGCCTACCAGCGCTCAATGCCGTATTCAGGTCCTCTCTACACCGGGCACGCTGTCGAAGGGGGCGCGATCCGCGTTCGGTTCTCGCATGCGGACGGCGGCCTGAGGACCCGTGGCGGGGCCGTGGTGCAGGGATTTGCCATCGCAGGCGCCGATCGGAGATTTCGCTGGGCGGACGCGCGCATCGAGCAGGCTTCCGTGGTGGTGACACACCCCGCGATCACGGAACCGGTGGCCGTGCGCTACGCATGGGAGGCGAATCCGGCGCTCTCGCTTGAGAACGGGCTGGGATTGCCGGCCGCGCCATTCCGCACCGACGCCTGGGCGGAAACCTTTGCGGCGCACTGAGGGCGCGTGAGCCCGGGCCGCTCCCGTCCGGGCGGGTGGACCTTCGAGCGACGGGGCCTGCAATCGAGCTGAAGCCGAGGAACTGCTTCCGCCAGATCGTCCCTCCTCACTCGTCATTCGTGACTCGTCCTTTGTGGCTCGGCCTGTTCGCCCGCCTCTGGCCCCTGGCCTCTCGCCTCTCACCGGATTGTATCGCCAACGGCCGCCGGCCCGGTCCAACGTCACGCACCGAGCATCTATGAGCGAGACTCCGGGATTTCTGGACGCGATCGTCAACCTGGCCGCAGCGCAACAGGAGCGGCCGTCGTGGGACGAGTATTTCATGGCCATGGCGTTTCTGATCTCCACGCGATCCGTCTGCGAACGGCTGCGCGTCGGTTGTGTGATCGTGTCGGCGGGCGAGCAGAAAAACCGGGTCATCGCCGCCGGCTACAACGGGTTTCTTCCCGGCACGCCGCACAAGTCGCGCGTGCGCGACGGCCACGAGCAGGCGACGGTGCACGCCGAGCAGAACGCGATCGCCGACGCAGCCCGTCGCGGCATCAGCGTGGACGGGTGCATCGCCTACGTGACGCATTACCCGTGCATCAATTGCGCCAAGATCCTCGCCGCCGCCGGTATCCGCACCGTGAAGTTCCACAGCGACTACCGCAACGACGAGCTTTGTCGGGACATTCTGGTTGAGGCTGGCGTGGGCATCATTAAGCTCTAGGTGTCACCGTCCCGCCCATGACCCGACGCCGCGCCATCCCGCAGAAGCTCGCCGGTTCGCTCCTTCTCGCGCATCCCAGCCTCCTCGATCCGAATTTCCGGCGCTCGATCATCCTTCTTTCGCAGCACTCCGATGAAGGTGCGATGGGCGTGATCATCAATCGCCCGACCGGCCGCACGCTCGCGGAACTCAGCGGCGATTTCGCCCTCGGCGAACTTGCGGATGTGCCGGTGTTCACTGGCGGACCGGTCAGTGACAAACAGCTCATCCTCTCGGCCTGGGAGGCCTCGGACGAGGAGGGGATGTTCAAGCTCTACTTCGGTCTCGACCCGGAGAAGGCCGCCGAGCTCAAGCGCACGCACGACAACCTTACCATCCGCGCCTTCCTCGGCTACTCCGGCTGGACGGGCGGGCAGCTTGAGGGGGAACTCCAACAGAATGCCTGGCTGGTGGCGCCGATTGACGGCACGCTGCTGGAAGTCGCTGACGGGCCGGAGCTTTGGCGCGCGGTGATCGGTCGGATCAGTCCGGAACTGCGCCTCCTAGCCGAGGCCCCGGACGACCCGGAGCTGAATTGAGGAAGCGGGAAGCGGAAGGCGTTAAGCGGTAAGCTTTAAGCGGTAAGCGTTAAGCTCCAGGCTTTAGGCCGTGGGCGGCTCTGGGCAGGGCGGGCCGACTCGAGAGCCTTCGGCCGCGTGCCCGGTGATCTCTCCCGCGCGCGGGCGCCGGCCCGGGCCCCTGAGGAGCAACCCGAACAGTCCCGAAACGCTCGTCGCCCATGGCTCGAGCTTTCAGCCTAACGCTTACTGCTTACCGCTTATCGCCTATCGCTTATCGCCGGCGGCTTTCCCGAAATACCGATTGACAGCCGTTCTGCGAATCGATGCGTTGGCGCGCTTATGAAAGTTGTCTCGTCCCTCAAGTCGGCCAAGAGCCGCCACCCGGACTGCCAGGTCGTGCGCCGCAAGGGGCGGTTGTACGTGATCTGCAAGTCCAACCCGCGTTACAAGGCCCGCCAAGGCTGATCCAGCCCGGCCCAAACCTCTTCCGACCGATCGTGAAAGCCGAAGTCCATCCCAAGCTCAATAACGTCGCCTTCGTCGACGTGTCCTCGGGTCACCGTTTCCTCACCCGCTCGACGATGAAGTCGAACCGCAAGGAGACCATCGAAGGCGAAGAATACTTCGTCGTCCTGCGTGACGTGACGAGCGACTCCCATCCGGCCTACACCGGTGAGCGCCGCCTGGTCGACACCGCCGGCCGCGTGGAGAAGTTCACGAACAAGTTCAAGCGCACGCGCAAGTAAGCCGCCGCGCGTCCGCCGATCGCATCGCGATCGGCCAGTCTCCAAGCCCTTCCGGTCCGCCGGGAGGGCTTTTTGCGTACGCATGCCGCTCCAGACCTCGGATGAACCTGAGTTGCTCGATGGAATCAGGTCACAGAAGGCACCAGTCTTCTCTGAAGCTTCGGCCTAGTGGGCAGAGGACGATCATGGAGCTCACAGAGCGGCCCTCGCCGAATCAAGATACGCCTTCACCGATTCACTCACGACGTGATGCGCTGAAGCGGCCGAATCCACTGTGACGCTCTCGGCCCGCGGATCCATCCTCGGTGATCTCTGTGTCGAACTGCTCCCAGGACGGATCGGGACGTTGCAGCGGAGCGGCTCGTGCGTGTCCGGGCGCATTTTGCCTTTCCCAAATCGCGGATCAGCTGCGACGCTCGGGCCGGATGACGTTGGGAGACTGGATGGCGGGAGCCTGGGGTGTGGTGGTGGCGGTGACCACGATCGGCGGGTCGCTGCTCGCCTCAGGCCATGCCATTCTCTACAAGCGCGACACGCGCGCCACCGTCCTCTGGGTCGCCTTCATCTGGCTCGCACCGGTCGGCGGGGCCGTCTTCTACCTCCTCCTCGGCGTCAATCGCATCAAACGCCGTGCCGTCCTCCTGCGCAGCACCGGACCGCGACGCGATCGCGCTGCGCTCGAGCGGTTGCGCGGCGCGACACCGGACCTGCCGCCTGTGGTCGTGGTGCGGCCGGAGTTGGGCCGGTTGATTCGGTTGGTGGAGAACGTCGTGCATGCGCCGCTCCAGGCGGGAAACCACGTGGAACCGCGCTTCGACGGCGACGAAGCGTATCCCGACATGCTCGCCGCCATCGACGACGCCACCCAGTCGGTCGCACTCTGCACCTACATCTTCGATCGCGATCCCACTGGCGTGCGTTTCGTTCACGCGCTGCAGCGGGCGGTGTCGCGCGGCGTGCACGTGCGCGTCCTCGTGGACGACACGGGGGCTCGCTATTCCTTTCCGACCATCGTGACGGTCCTGCGGCGCGCAGGCGTGCCCGTCGCGCGCTTTCTGCCCACGCTGGCGCCGATCCGCACGCTTGCGCTGAACATGCGCTGTCACCGGAAACTCCTGCTCGTCGACGGCCGCATCGCCTTCACGGGC
Organism: Verrucomicrobiota bacterium; assembly: GCA_023399155.1. Classification (GTDB taxonomy): domain Bacteria; phylum Verrucomicrobiota; class Verrucomicrobiia; order Opitutales; family Opitutaceae; genus JAEWQP01. The sequence goes on from JAEWQP010000010.1 coordinate 26,870, forward strand.
GGCATGAACATCCGCGCCGGCCACGAGACGGCGCCCGACGGTACGATCCAGATTCGTGATACACACTTTCGCGTCGAGGGCCCGGTCGTGGCGCAATTGCGCGACGTGTTCGCCGACGACTGGCTCTTCACCACGGGGGAGGCGATCGAGGGCCCACGCTGGTTCCCGGAACTGGCCGTGGCGGGCGATGCCTATGCGCGCGTGGTCGCGGACGGGCCGGACGAGAATCTCGATCGCTTGCGCTGGACGCTTCTGGGCGCTCTTGCCAGCGCCACCTCCCGCGTCTGCATTGTGACGCCGTATTTCCTGCCCGATCCGGCACTGATATCGGCCCTCAATACCGCGGCGTTGCGCGGTGTATCCGTGGAGATCCTGCTCCCGGAGACCAACAACCTTCCCTACGTGAAATGGGCCAGCGCTGCGCATTTCTGGCAGGTGCTCGAGCGCGGCTGCCGGATCTTCATGGTCCCGGGGCCGTTCGACCACAGCAAGGTCATGATCGTGGACGGCGCATGGTGTTTCTTCGGCTCATCCAATTGGGACCCGCGCAGCCTGCGCCTGAACTTCGAGCTCGATATGGAATGCTACTCGATGCCGCTCTCCCGCCAGCTCGTGGAATGGTTTGAGAAACGACAGGCAGCGGCCCACGAAGTCACGCTGGACGAGGTGAACGGCCGTTCGCTGCCCGTGCGCCTGCGCGATGGCATCGCGCGTCTGGCCACGCCGTTCCTCTAGAACGTGTCGTGCGCTCGCGAAGACGACTTCGCAGGTAGGGCGCGCTTGGTCCGGATTGCGGCGCGACCGGCCGTGCCGGCCGCAGGCGCGGCCTCGGAACCGAGCGCGCCGAGAAGGCTGGTTCGCACTCGCGGCGGGTTCGGAGGATCCGCCCTACTTATCAGACACCGCGCAGCGAAGTCCATGACTGGTTCTAGCTTCGGTGGCGGGCGGTCCGCTCTCAGGTCGACCTCGATTCCCGGAGCTTTTCCGGAAAACAGCGAGGCCTCCAGGACGGGGTCCTGGAGGCCTCAAAAGTGGCGCACCCGTAGGGAGTCGAACCCCAAACCTTCTGATCCGTAGTCAGATGCTCTATCCAATTGAGCTACGGGTGCGCAATGGGAGCGGTGAGGGAAAGGTCTGAGGGGAGGCTAAGCAAGTAGATTTTTCGCAGAATCGACGGCCTTGCGCGTCGCGCGCGGGCGCGCCGTCCCACCGGTTGGAAGAGCCGCCTCGGGTCATCCTGAGGAGCGCCGTTGGAGACACAGAGATCACAGAGGAAAGTGCCGAGGGCACAGAGCGTTGCGGAGGATGCGGCCGGTTCGGTTCATCACCTCGCCAGTGAATGGGTGCAGGCGTGGTCCTCGGTTCTGCGGGCCGCTCTATGAACTCCATGAGCGTCCTCTGCCTGCCGAGCCGAAGCCTCGGCCGAGGCTGATGCCCTGTGACCTGATTCACTTGAGGGAATCAGGGTCAGCGCAGACATTGGCCAGGAGCAAGGCCCGGCACCGGAGATCTGCTTCGTGTCGCGTGTCCGAGCACGAAAAAGGCCCGGTTTGTTCAACCGGGCCCGAGGCTTCACCCGTTCGCTCGGAAGCAGAGCGGCTCAGACTTTCGGCAGGGCTGCCTGCAACTCCACGGCGTGCGGGTGATGCCGCTTGACCTTCTTCAGGCGGGCGCGGCGGCGCAGCATGCGGTCAAGTTTGTCGATGAGTTGATCGAGGGACTTCATGCAGTCTTCCGAGGTGACGGCGCAGTTCATGTCCGGCCCGTAGATCTGAATGTGCCCCTTGGCGATGAATTGAGCGTCCGGCGTCTTTTGTTTATCCCATTCCAGTTCGACTCGCACACGCACGATCCGGTCCTCATGACGGAACAATCGCTGCACCTTTTCGCGAGCGATGTTCTTGATCGCTTCCGTCAGTTCCATGTGGATGCCAGTGAGGATGAACTCGTGACCGTTGTGCTGTTCGATATGTTTGTTGGGCATGGTTGTACGGTTTTTGGATCTGACCTATCGAAAGGGTGAGATGCAGGCAGCCGTTGAAACGCTCCGTGGCTTCAGGCTCGCCGTCGTTACGGGGGGCTCCTCCGGGATCGGGAAGAGATTTCTCACCACGATCCGGGACGCTAGTCCGAAGGTGTGCCTTTGCAACCTTTCTCGGGAGAAGCCGGAGCTGTCTGGAGACCTGATGCACGTCGCGTGCGACCTCGCCGACGGAGCTGCTCGGGAGGCCGCATTCGCCCGCGTGGCTGCCTGGGCAGCCGCCGCAGATGCGGGGAGATTGCTTGTCATCAACAATGCTGGATTCGGCACCATCGGCCCATTTCCTGAGCCTAAAATGCGCCAACACGCCGAAATGATCGCCGTGAATACATCGGCCATGGTGGAACTTACGGGAACGTTGCTCCCGGAACTGCACCGCCGGGGCGGTGCCGTGGTGAACGTCGCATCCACCGCCGCGTTCCAGCCGCTGCCGGGCATGCAGACCTATGCGGCGACGAAGGCCTTTGTGCTTCACTGGAGCGTGGCCCTCGCGCGTGAGTTGACGCAAACGGGCGTCCAGGTGCAGGTCCTTTGTCCCGGCCCCACACGGACGGACTTCGGCCGGCGCTCCGGATTCGAGGGCGTGATCTCTCCGCGGTTCAGCCATGAGGTCGACCGCGTGGTCGAGGCTTCGTTCCGGGGCCTGCAGCGCGGACGGGTGGTGGTCGTGCCGGGCGTACTCAATGCCGTCCTCGCCGCCCTGGCTCGGCGGCTGCCACTTCGCCTGGTGGCGGCGCTCGCCGAGCGGACGCTTCGCCGCACCGGCGATCGGGCCGTCGCGGTGCGCGCGCGTGCAGTCCACGCAGCCTGCACGCCCGCAGGGGAAGACACGGACGCCGCCGCTCGAAAACTTCCAGGAGATCGATCCCGCCTGGAGGATCAGCCGCGGGCGTGACCCGGCGGCCCAAGACTGCCATGCCCGAAACCGCCGACGGATACCTGATCACACGCGAGGAATTCGCCTCGTGGATCGTCAACGAGGACGAGCGGCTGCTCGTGCTGAACAAGCCGGCGCTCGTCGTCGTGCATCCCTCGAAGAACGGTCCATGGTCGAGCGTGGTGGGCGCGGCGCGCGAATTCACCGGGCTGGAGCGCGTGCATCTCATCTTCCGGCTCGACCGCGAGACGAGCGGCGTGGTGGTGCTGGCGAAGGAGCGCACGCTCGCGAGCGCCCTTCAGGTGGCGGTGGAGAAGCGCCGCAATGCCAAGCGTTACCTCGTGCTGATGCAGGGCGAACTCCCGGCGGGCGAACACGTCGTCGATGCACCGATCGGGCCCGACCTCGGCTCAGTGGTGTTCACCAAGCGTCGCGCCGGTCCCGCGCCCGAGGCCCAGGAGGCGAAGACGATTTTCCGCACGCTCGCACACGGAGGCGGTTTCAGCGTCGTCGAGGCGGTGCCGCTCACCGGCCGCACCCACCAGATCCGCGCCCATGCGGAATGGCTCGGCCACCGCGTGGTGGGCGACAAGGTCTACGGCGGATCGCCGTCGTGTTTTCTTGAATTCATGGAGGGCGGGTGGACGCCTTCGCTTGAGAGACGACTGCTGCTCAAGCGCCAGGCCCTGCACTGCCTGCGCGTGGAGTTTCAGCTCAAAGACGGCCCGTTGCTCTGCGAGGCGCCGCCCACCGCCGACCTCGTCGCGTTCGTGCGCGAGCGGATGGCGCAGGACCTGAACGAGGTTCTCGCCCACCGCGCCGGTGACCACGAGTTCCGCGGGTGAACCGCGACGCGCGGGATCCGACGTCTCACCCTCACGCCCGGCGGCACGACGCAAGGGTGCTTTCATCCCGCGGCGATCTGCAGCTGCTCCTCGATCATGGAGATGCGGCGGGTCATCTCGCATGGCACGCCGCGGCCATGCACTTGCCGATTAGGCCGGACGCTGGACTACCGATAGAAACAAGCATGGCCCATGTGACCCTTGCCGAGGGAAGACTGCTGCTGCACGCGCCGGGAAAGCCGGCCGTCGAACTCGAGAGCCCGTTCGCGCTCGAGTACGTCGGGCGGGAGGAAAAGCGCCTCGAACGGCACGCCTGGAAGGGTCGCGAACGCGAAGAGGCCGGGCCCTACGCCAGCCGCGTCGTTTGGGGGCGCCAGGTGCCCGGCGACGCCGCCCGGCACCGGCCGGTGATCCGCCACGTCACGCGCGGTGCCTCCTCCGACGAACTCTTCTATGTCGTGGGGATGTCGCACAGCGCCGGTCTCTTTCGACGGAACCTCAGCAGCGGCGAGGAATGGCGGCTCTTCCACAAGGAGGATTTTGATGCCTGCGGCATCGGGTGCGATGCCCGGACCGGGCGTGTCGTGGTGGCCTCGCGCGGGGCCGACGGCATGGGCAAGCTCCAGTTGGTCGACGACACCGACCGCCGCCGCGACACGATCACCAGCGGCGATGGGCACGACACGCTTCCCAGTTTCGATGCGGCCGATCCGGATTGGATCCTTTTTCAATCCAACGGCGTGGGTCGCGATGAGGAGGGCAGCGTGGTGGCCTTCGGACCTGCTGAGATTCATCGTGTGAACCCGACGAGCGGGCACCACGAGATCCTTCTCGCTGACGAGCATTGGGATTATCTCTGCCCCCGACGCACCCCGGATGGATGGCTGCTCTACATCCGACGTCCGTATCAGGATCGCGCGCACATCTCGCTGGGAGACCAGGTGAAGGCGTTCGCGATGCTTCCGGTCACGCTGGGCGCCGCCGTATTCGGATTCTTGGACGCGTTCAGCCGGATCTTCGCGCGCCAGTCGCTGCGACCCACGGGGGGACCGAACAGCCCCGAGGTCGCACGCGGACCGCGGTTCGGTACGTTCCTCGGCGAGGCCGTTCGCCTCGACAAGGTCACCCGCCGGCTGGCCAGTGGCGATGAATCCGTCCGGCTCGTGCCCGCGACGTGGGAGCTGCGCCGCCGTGACGCCGCCGGCACCGACGAACTGATCGACCGGCATGTCGTGAGTTACGACGTCGCGCCGGATGGCCGGGTGATCTACACCGACGGGGTTCGCGTGTGGGTCGACGGCGCGGCGGCGCGGACCGGCGCCGCGCTGATCCAGGCAGTCGTCGCGCTCAGTTAGGGCGCACGGTATTCACTGACGGGCGAGGCATCCCGCCGAGCCTCGTGCCGCAGTCGTGGGCGCGTTGTGCGAAACGTGGCAAGTCCTGGTCGCACATTACTCGCTGCACCGAGGAGAGGACCGGGCACTGTGTCCCGCCGCTGTAGGGATCGGCGGCGAGCGGCACGGGCCGGGCTTGCTATGAACTGTGCAGGGCCGCTGCGTGACTGGCTCGAGCAGCGCCGGTGTGCGGACTCGCTGGCGGGTGCCGGCGCGAAAGGCACATCCGAGAACCAGCTTTGACACTCGGTCGCGCGACTGGGATACAGGCCGTTTCCATTCGTCAACACGTCGCATCGCCATGTCCCAGGTTCGTGTCCGCTTCGCTCCCAGTCCCACCGGGTTTTTCCACATCGGCAGCGCCCGCACCGCGCTGTTCAACTGGCTCTACGCCCGTCACACCGGCGGGGTGTTCGTGCTCCGCATCGAGGACACAGACAAGGAGCGCAACAGCGAGGCGTTCCTCAATGTCATCTACGACAGCCTCACCTGGCTGGGCATGAACTGGGATGAGGGTCCGAAGGTCGGCGGCGACTTCGGACCGTACCGGCAGAGCGAGCGCGGCGACCTCTACAAGGCCTACCTGCAGAAACTCCTCGATGCGGGCCGGGCTTACGAGAAGGACGGCGCGATCTGGTTCAAGCTCGTGGGCGAGCGCTTCGAAGCCTTCGACGACCACCGCAAGAAGACGGTCACCAAGGTCAGGAACACCCCGGCCGTGATCGAGGATCACATCCGCGGACACGTTGAGCGCACGGAGGATGAGGACTTCGTCATCGTGCGCTCCGACGGCAATCCGGTCTTCCATTTCGTCAATGTCGTCGACGACATTGCGATGAAGATCACGCACGTGATCCGGGGCGAGGATCACCTCTCCAACACGAGCAAGCACGTGGAGCTCTTCAAGGCCTTCGGCGCACCCGTGCCTGAGTACGCGCACATCCCGCTCATCCTGAAGCAGGACGGCCCCGGCAAGATGTCCAAGCGCGACCGCGGCGCCCTCATCGAGGAGTATCAGAAGCGTGGATTCATCCCGGAGGCGCTGGTCAATTTCCTCTGCCTGCTCGGCTGGAATCCGAAGGACGACCGCGAGAAGATGCCGATCGAGGAGGTGATCCGCCTCTTCGACCTGCCGGGTGTGAACCAGAGCAATGCGCGCTTTGACGAGAAGAAGCTCGCGCACATGAACATGGCCTACCTGCTCGAACTCCCGCTCGACCGATTCGAGGCCATGGCCCGCGAGTACTTCACGCGGCAGGACACCTTCGCGGCCGGCTGGCCCGAGCCCGCGTACCTGCGCGAGGTGCTTGCGATCAGCCAGCCCAAGATCAAGGGCATCGACGAACTGCCGGCCTACACGGCGTACTTCTTCACCGAGGATTTCCCGATCGACGCGAAAGCACGCGAGAAGGTCTTCAAGAAGGGCGATCCGCTTGCCCGGCTGCGCGAACTTGCGGACCTGCTCGCGACCGCGGATTTCGGGTCGGACACCGCGCTCGAGGACGCGATCAAGGCGCTCGCGGAAAAGAACGGCTTCGGCTTTGGCGATTACCAGGCCATCGCGCGTCTCGCCGTTTCGGGTACAAACGTCGGCCCGAGCCTGACCGCGATGTTCCGGGTCATGGGTCGCGAGCGCGTGCTGGCGCGCATCGAGCGGTTCCTGGCTCGCGGGTGAGCCCGGGACGGGGAATGCAGAAGGAAGAATGTAGAATGGAGAATCCTGAACGGCGGCGGGCTGCTGGAGGGTAAGAACCGGCGCCGCTGATTACGGGCGGTCCCAGAACCGGTCTGGGGTCGGGCGAGGCCTCCGGCCGAGCTGCGGCTCACCGAGGACGACACCTCCAACTTGCGAAGCATCTCCAACAGCTTGCCTGGTTTCCGGATGGCCTCGAGGCATCATCTGCGAGATGAACAGTGCGGCATGTGATGCTCGCGGCACGGCATAGCCTCTGTGACTTCGCTCTGTGCTCTGTGTCTTCGCTTGTCCTTTCTGCCTGCCGGGAATGGAGCGAGCACCCACCGCTTCTGGCGGCTCGGCCAGAGGCCTCGCCCTACCTCGCAGCGCGCGACGCGCGACGCGCTGATCGCTGAGTTTAAAGCTTATAGCTTACAGCCTATCGCTTTCTGCTGCCCGCTGACTGCCGATCAGCTGCTTCGGCACTCCTCGCGGACCGCGGCGAGAAGCGACGCGTAATCCTTGATCTCCCGGAACTGCGGGAACTCGCGCACGACGTTGGCCGGCGCGTGGAAGAGGAAACCGACGTCGGCCTCACCGAGCATGGTGGTGTCGTTGTAGGAATCCCCGGCGGCGATGACCTTGTAGTTGATCGCACGCAACGCCCGCACGGAATGGCGCTTCTGGTCGGGCATGCGCAGCTGATAGCCCGCGATCCTGTCGCCCTCGACGACGAGCCGATGACAGAAGAGCGTCGGCCATTTCATCTTGCGCAGCAGCGGTTGCGCAAATTGCTCGAAGGTGTCGGACAGGATGACGAGCTGCACCTCGCTGCGCAGGGCGTCGAGGAACTCGAGCGCGCCCGGCAGCGGGTCGAGGCCACCGATCACTTCCTGGATCTTCGAGAGTGTGATGCCGTGGCGATCGAGGATCTCGATCCGGTAACGCATCAGTTTGTCGTAGTCGGGCTCGTCACGCGTGGTGCGCCTCAGGTCGGGGATGCCGGTGCGTTCGGCGACAGCGATCCAGATTTCCGGGGTGAGTACCCCTTCCATGTCCAGCGTGACGATGCTTTGTTTCACTGGGGCGCCAGTGATTGGCAGACCCTGTGTGGCTGGCAAGCCGCGAGCGTTTGCTCCGCGGCGCGGACGCGGGCTCGGGTAGGTCGCTGTCCATTCCGAAGGGTAACTCCCGCGCGTCCGATTGCCGCGCCGACGCGCCGGGCCGCCCCCTACGGCGCTGCCATCCGCATGTCCGGCTGGACACCGGTGCGGTTCGGCGCGTCGAATGCGGCATGCTGAATTGTCTCCGCTTCAGACTGCCCGCCGCCCTGATGGCGCTGGCTCTCGCGTTTTCGGCCGCCGCCACCGCTGAGCGCGTCCAGGTGACGGTGCTCGCCACGACCGACATGCATGGCAACCTCATGCCGGTCGACTACTACACCGGCCGGCAGGCCGACCGCGGGCTCGCGCGGGTCGCCACGCTCATTCACGAGGTGCGCAAGTCGGCCCCCGAGGCGCTCCTGATCGACTGCGGCGACACCATCCAGGGCACACCGCTCGCCTATTACTTCGCGCGGAAGAACAGCCGGCCGGCCAACCCGATGATCGTGGCGATGAACGCGCTTGGGTACGACGCGATGGTCCCCGGAAACCACGAGTACAACTTCGGCCTGAGTGTCCTGGAAAAAGCGCGGCGGGAGGCGGCGTTTCCCTGGTTGTCCGCAAACACCTATCAGCGTCATTCGAACAACCGCAATGTCTACGATCCCTATGTCATCAAGGAAGTCTCGGGCGTGCGCGTGGCGATCGTCGGGCTGACGACGCCCGCGATTCCGAACTGGGAGGAGCCTGCGAACTATGCGGGTCTGGAGTTCCGCGATCTCGTGGCCGAGGCATTGAAATGGGTCGCCCACGTCCGCGGCAAGGAACGCGCCGACGTCGTCATCGCCGCGGTGCACATGGGCCTGGAGATCGATCTGCGCACCGGCGCCATGGGCCTGTGGAACATCCCGGGCGAGAACGCTGCCGTCGCCGTGGCCGAGCAGGTGCCCGGCATCGATGTGATGCTCATGGGACACACGCATCGCGAGGTCTCCGGGTTGTTCATCAACGACGTGCTCCTCGCCCAGGCGGGCCGGTGGGCCGATGGCCTTGCACGCGTCGACCTCTACCTTGACCGGATGGACGGCGGAGGGTGGAAGGTGGCCGCCAAGAGCGGACGCACCCTGCCGGTCACGCCGACCACCGCGACCGATCCGGAGATCGCCGCTCTCGCGCAGCCATACGAGGCGGAGGTGCAGGCCTGGCTCGACAAGCCGATCGGCACCTGTGCCGACGAGTTGAGCGCAGCCGAGTCGCGCCTGCGCGACACCGCGATCCTCGACCTGATCCAGCGCGTGCAACTCGACGCCGGAGGCGCGGACGTTTCGTTTGCCGCCAGCTTCAATCTCAACGCGCGCCTCCCGAAGGGCGCGGTCACGGTGCGCGATATCGCCGGTCTGTATGTCTACGAGAACTCGCTCGTGGTCGTGGAAGTGACCGGTGCGCAGATCAAGGCCGGGTTGGAGCATGCCGCGCGCTACTTTCTTCCCTACACGGAGGGCGCCACCGCCCGCGACCTCATCGACCAGCGCCAGCCCGGGTACAACTTCGACCTCGCCGAAGGCGTCGACTACACGATCGATCTCACGCGCGAGCCCGGCGACCGTATCACGGGGCTGTCCTTCCAGGGCGAGCCGCTTGCGCCCGACCGCAAGCTCAAGCTCGCGCTCAACAACTACCGCGTGAATGGAGGCGGTGGATACACGATGTTCAAGGGCGCGCCGGTGGTGTGGCGCTCCGGTGCGGAGATCCGCGACCTGATCATCGCCTGGGTGGAAAAGCACGGCGTCATTCCGGCCGAGCCCACCGACAACTGGCGCATCGTCACGGCGCCATGAGCGAATGCGCCGGAAGGGCGAGGTCTCCGGCCGAGCCGAGCCAATGATGTGCGCGCAGGCGCGACTCGGCCGGAGGCCTCGCCCTTCCTCCTGACGCTTCCTTCCTCGCACGGCCTTGATTTCCCCGGATTGATCTCCGTTTGCTCCATGACCTCCTGTGAGATGAACTCCGACTCATGAGATCGATCTGCGTTTACTGCGGCTCCAGTCCCGGCGCGCGGCCGGAGTATGCGGCGGCGGCGGCCGCTCTGGGCGCTGCCCTGGCCCGGGAGGGAATCACGCTCGTCTACGGCGGGAGCAACGTCGGGCTCATGGCCATCGTTGCCGACACCGTCCTCGCGGGCGGCGGTCGCGTCGTCGGTGTGATGCCTCGTGTGCTCATTGAGATGGAGGTCGCGCATCGCGGGCTGACCGAACTCATGGAGGTGGACTCCATGCACGAACGGAAACTCGCGATGGCCGAGCGCGCCGACGGGTTCATCGCGCTGCCAGGCGGCATCGGCACGCTTGAGGAAGTCGCGGAGATCTTCGTCTGGGCGCAGATCGGCATCCATCACAAGCCCGTGGCGCTGTTCGACGTCGCCGGTTTCTATGGACCGCTGCTCGCTTTCCTCCGTCACATGGTGGCGGAGCGATTCCTTCGCGCCGAACAGCTCGACGGTCTGATCGTCGAAAACTCGCTCGAGCTGATGCTCTCGCGCATGCGGAGCCATCGCCCGGTCAAGGTCGACAAGTGGCTGGACCGCCGCTGAGCCTGCTCGCGCAAGGTCGTGCAGGCTCAGCGGGGCGCGGGGCGGTGGCGCCTCGTCCTCGCCGGGTTCGGACCGTGCAAACGTCCTCGGTCCTCCGTCCTCTTCCTCCGCTCAGCGTCGGCCGAGCAGAGCGTCGATCATCTCGACGTCGGGTGCGCCCGAGGATTTCTGCTCCGGGAACCACTCGAAGATGCCGAAGTCGCCCTTGTATTCCCAATTCGCCCACGCCATGCCCTCGGCCTCGAAGACACCGACGATGTCGCGATAATAGGCAAGGCGGTCGGCGCGCGGCACGGTGGGCATGCAGCCGAACTCCCCGCAGTAGAGCTGCAGGCCGAGTTCACGCGCACGGTTGATCGCCGGCTCGAGTTCCTTGCGCAGGCGCGCGGGACCCCAGTCGTCGCTCGCGTTGGCCGCGACATCCGAGAAGTTTTTCGTCGCGCCCTTGAGGAGCTTGTCAGCCGTGGCCTTGTCGACCACCGGTCCGGGATACTTCACCGGGCCCGTGTAGACGCGGAGCGGCGTCCAGTCCGCCAGGTAATGGGTGAAGAGCAGCGGCGAATAGGTGTGCGTGCTCAGGATGATGTTCTTGTCGCCGGCCGGCACCTTGAGCGCGGGCAGCGTCGAGGGAATCTGCCACTTGTTCGAACCGAACACGAGGACGCGATCGGGCTCGGAGGCGCGGATGAGCTTGTGCGCCGCATTGATGAGGCGGTTCCAGTCCTCGTGGTCGTCGGCGACGGGCTCGTTCATGATCTCGTAAGCGAGATCGCTGGCCGGGAAATGGCGCAGGCGCTTGGAGAGTTCGGTCCAAAGGGAGAGAAAATGCTTCTGCTCGGCCGGATCGCTCCAGAGCGTGTTCGGCGCGCCGCCCTCGTTCTCCGCGTTAAAGTGGTGTGAGCGGACGGTGTGGAGGTCGATGATGATCCGCAGCTTGTTTGTCCGTGCCCAGTCGACTGCCTTCACGAGGAGTGCGAAGGCCTCCTCGTTGGGTTTCCCGTTCTCGTGCCAGAGCTCCTTTTCGTCGATCGGCAGGCGCACATGGTCGAAACCGACGCGTGCGATGTAACGCAGGTCGTTTTCCGTGATATGGATCGCCCGCGGCGTCCAGCCAAAGTCCTGGGAGAGCCAGTGGCTCAGGTTCGTGCCGCGGCGGATGGCGAAGCCGGCGGGGTTTTGCGGGGCGGTGAACGCGGTCGTGGTCATGACGGTAGCGGCGAACACAAGGACGAGTTTCAGAACTCGTGCGGGTGAAACTAGGTGGCGTAACATGGGCGAAACGTAAAGGGATTGCGGGCGATAGGCAACGGCAAGACGGGTGGAACCGTAGAACGCACGGAAGCGCACAAAGAAAAACCGCCAGGCCCCGGGAAATGGGCCTGGCGGTCGAAGGACACGGCGGCGGAATCCTTCCGCCCCATGTCGGGCATGGGTCAGATGTGGACTGGCTGTGGGGCAGCAGGAGCTGAAGGGGCCGGGGCGGCGGCCGGCGTGCAACAGTGGGTCGGCGCGGGCGTGGCGGCGGGGGTCGCCGCGGGCGCGGGCGCTTGCTGGGCGGAGACCGGCGTGCCGGCCGGATTGGAGCCCGGCTTGGCGAAATTCCTGGCCTTGCGGCCGGAGCTCTTCGGGGAAGGAGTCGTATTCATGGTACGTGTATTGATCGAATCAGGACACTTTGACTTTCTTGCTTGCGCCCGACGTCGCAGGGACGGCGGGCGGGAAGGGTACGGGCACGGAGGCCGACGCGGCCGCGTCGCCGGTCGGCGCGGGGTAATCCACCGTCGTGCGCGCCACGTTGTTGAAGAGGTCTCCGAACGTGCAGTGCGCGACGTTCGCCACGATCTCGGCCACAGCTCCATCGCTGAAGCCCGCGCGACGCAGCGCCTGGAGGTCGCCATCGCTCACGTCGCCGCGCTGGAGCACGACGGCGATGACGAAACGCAGCATGGCGTGCGTCGCGGGATCGTCGGCGCGACCGTAGCGCGCGTTGGTGATGTCACCGGGAGCAACGCCTGCGGCGACGGCCTGCGCATGGTGCATGGCGATGCCGTAGGCCGAACCATGGATCTCGGAAACGGCCAGCCCGATCATCGCGCGCCGTTCGGCGGAGAGTCCTCCGTCGGCCAGGGCGCAGGCACTCGCGAGATACATCTCCAGCCCCGCAGGCGATTGCGCCAGCAGGTGGATGAAGTTGCAGGATTCGCGCGGCGGATGACCCAGGGTCTTGATGATGTCGCGGGCTTCGGGACAGTTGCTCTGGAGATCGGCGGGTTGCAGGCGGGACATGGTGGTGATCGTGGGTTGCTGCCATCTTCTGGTGCAGCACGGATGCCAACCGCGCTCCTGTGCGCTGCGCATGTATCCAAGCTCTTGATGCCGTGGAACTCCCGGAGCCGCGCTGCCGGAGCGCCCGGTGGAGCATCCACGAAGTTTCGCGGTTCATCCGGCGAAATCTCGCGGTTATCGCGAAACCTCGCTGCAGTCACGCACACGAGCGCGGTGGTCAGCCGCCGCGGCTTAAGGGTGCTGGCCGAGGCGCGGCTCGCCGCGCGACGTGGTCCTTCCCGGCGCACGCCGCCGCTGGATCCCGGCGGCGCCTGCCCATAGCCGCGTTTGCCAAATGCGGCTGGGTGCGTTCAGCCCGGGCTCAATCCGGGCGCCGCAGGCCGAGCTTTTTCATGCGCGATACGAGGGTGGAGGGCTTGAGCCCCAGCAGGGCCGCGGCACCGCTCGGGCCGTGGACATGCCAGTGGCTGCGATGCAGGGCGGTGAGGATGTTCTCCTCCTCCAGCCGGCGCAGCTGAGCCTCTGTGAGTATGCCGCCAGCGGGCGGCAGCGAAGATGTCGGGGGGCGGACTACCGCGGTCGAACCCGGAATATCGAAGTGCAGGTCGCCGTCCCGGGCGAGGATCGCCGCGCGTTCCACGATGTTTTGGAGTTCGCGCACATTCCCCGGCCAGGCGTAGTCGAGCAGCATCTGGGCGTGCTTCTCGGTGAATGCCGGCAGCGTGGTGCCAAGGCGTCGCGCAGCCTGGGCGAGGAAATGCCGCGCAAGGATCGGGATGTCATCCGGCCGCTGCCTGAGCGGGAGCACCTCGATCGGGAATACGTTGAGGCGGTAATAGAGGTCCTGCCGGAAACGCCCGGCGGCGACGTCCGCGCACAGATCGCGGTTGGTCGCGGCGATGATGCGCACGTCGACGGTGCGCGTGCGTTCCTCGCCGACGCGCTCATACTGCTTCTCCTGGAGTACACGCAGGAGCTTGCCCTGGAGTTCAAGCGGGATCTCGCCGACCTCGTCGAGGAAGAGTGTGCCGCCGTCCGCGGCCTCGAAGCGGCCGATGCGGTCGCGGACTGCCCCGGTGAAGGCACCCCGGGCATGGCCGAAGAACTCGCTCTCGTAAAGATCGCGCGGGACGGACGCGCAATTCACGCGCACCAGGGGTCCGGCCCGGCGGCGGCTGCGGCGGTGGATCTCGCGCGCGACCAGTTCCTTTCCCGTGCCCGATTCGCCGACGATGAGCACGGTCGCGTCGGTGGGCGCAACCATCTCGATCTGGCGGAGGAGCCGCTGCAATCCGACGCTCTGGCCCACGATGTCCACCAGCGCCCGCGAATCGTGCACCTGCCGGCGCAGGTCGTTGTTCTCGACCTCGAGGCGCGAGCGCAGGCGCTCGATCTCCTCGAAGGCGCGCGCATTTGCCAGCGCGACCGCGATGTGGTCGGCAAACACCCGCACCCAGGCCGGGCCGCGCGCGTGCGTGGGGATGCGCGTGTAGAGCGCGAGCACGCCGATCACCGGACCCGGTCCGCGGATCGGCTGCGCATCCACTCCGCGAATACCCTCGGCGGCCGCCCAGGCCGCGTCGACGTGGGGATCGGGCGCCTCTGAGAGGTCCTTGACCACGTGGGCCTCGCCGCGGGCCGCGACCCGACCCGGGAGGTCGATCCCGAGCGGCACCCGGCGGCATTCCGGATCGTCGGGCACGCACCACTCGGCGCCTGTCTGCGAGCGGCCGGCACTCGCGACAAGATGCAGGCAGCGCGATCGGTCCGGGCAGCGAGGACGCATCGGGCATGACGCGCATGCGTCGCCGTCCGCGATGAGCCACATCCGCGCGAGCGCGACATGGGGACGCTCCGCCTGGCGCTGGACGACGCGCTGCAACAGTTCCTCCGACGAGCGGATCTGCGCAAGCTCGAGCAGGCGCTCCGCGAGCGAGTCAAACTCGGGTTGATACGTTTCAGACAGGTGCACGGGAGAAGGCGGATGCGATCGGGCGAGGGATCTAGAATCCGCAAAAGCACCGCGCGGACGCCGACGAGGAGAACGTCATCAGCGTTCCACCGTGCGGCACGCCCGGCCCGCTGCCGATGCGTGCCAAAACCCGCGGGGATCCGCCGGGTGGACTGACTTCGCGCTGTTCACGGAGACCCAATGTAGCACGAAATCCTGTCAAAGGCTGTGCAGCGATTGGCCACTGCGTGGTCCTTTCGGCACGCGCCACCCGCGACCCGTCGGGCTCATCCTCCGCCGTTGCGCTTCCCCCACCGTCGCGGTTCTGCGGCGGGGATCGGCTTCGTCTCAGCCACGAAGCCGGCGCAGGCGGCGTGCCGGCGCAGCCGGCGAAACTCGGCCGGATCGATGCGCCATTTCAATGCGCCGGAGACCTCGGCGATCGCGACGAAGTCATCCTCGCCCACCAGCCCGATCTCCATGAGCGTGTCGCCCGACTGCTTATCGAGCGCGGCGCGCAGTTCATGGAAAAAGCCGTGCACCGGCGGCCCGGGCCGCAGCACCCACGTGATCTTCTTCACCAGTGACGGCAGCGCGCGCTCGAGGGCGTGGATCTCGCGCACGATGAACCGCACGTCGCCCTCGCGGTTGGAGATGTTGCCGATGAGCATCACGGCTTTCTCGTTCTCGAGATTGGCGCCGTAGGCCGCGTAGGCGTCGGAATAGCAATTCATCTGCACCGAGCCGGTGCGCGTCGCGAGGGTGAAGAACGCCCACGGCTGGTTGTCGCGCTTGGACAGGCGCTTGGTGATGCCCGTGGCGACGCCACACAGCCGGAAGTCCGTGCGATCGGGAAGTGACGCCAGTTCCTCCGCCCGGCACGTGCTCAGCGCCTCCGCCAGTCCGCCGAAGGCGTCCATGGGATGGCCGGAAATGTAGAAGCCCAGCAGCTCCTTCTCGAACTGAAGCATCTCCGCCTGCGTGAAGGCTTTGGACGGATCGGCGCGCGAGGCCTGCGCCGCCTTGCCGCCGGCGGGCGCGGCCGAGGCGTTGAGCATGTCGAGAAACGACTCCTGGCCCGCGGCGGAATCGCGCTGGCGCTCCTGGGCCTCGGCGATGAGCTCGTCGAGCCGGTGGAAGATCGAGCCGCGCGGTTCGCCCGTGAAATCAAACGCACCGGTCTTGACCAGGCACTCGAGCACGCGGCGGTTGACGGCACGTGAGTCCACGCGGTTGACGAACTCGCGGAAATCCTTGAACGGCCCGTTCTTCTCGCGCTCCTCGATGATCTTCTGCGCGGCGGACTCGCCCACGCCCTTGATGCCGGCCATGCCGAAACGGATCCACGCGGCCGCGTCCGCTGGCGCGGAGGCCGGAGGCGAGGGGCTGGAGGCGAGAGGCAGCGGCTGGGTGGCGATGGTCTTCCTCTCGCCGCTCGCCTCCAGCCTCTCGCCTCGTGTTTCGCCGCCGGCGCGGCGAAACACGGGCGTAAAGCTCATCCGCGACTCGTTCACATCGGGGCCGAGCACCGTGATGCCCATCGCCAGCGCCTCGTCGATGAAGTGCGAGACCTTCTCGGCGTTGCCGAGCTCGGCGGTGAGCACCGCGGCCATGAACTGCACCGGGTAGTTGGCCTTCAGATACGCGGTCTGGTAGCTGACAAGCGCATACGCGGCCGAGTGCGACTTGTTGAAGCCGTAGCTGGCGAACTTGTTGAGCAGGTCGAAGATCTCGTTCGCCTTGGATTCGCTGATGCCGTGCTTTTCCTTCGCGCCGGCGACGAACTTGATGCGCTCCTTCGCCATCGCCTCGGCATCCTTCTTGCCCATCGCGCGCCGCAGCATGTCGGCGCCGCCCAGCGTGTAGCCGGCGATGATCTTCGCGCACTCCATCACCTGCTCCTGGTAGACGATGATCCCGTAGGTCTCCTGCAACGACTGCTCCAGCAGCGGGTGGGGGTAGGTGACGGTCGACGGGTCGCGCTTGCCGCGGGCGTAGTCGGGGATGAACTGCATCGGGCCCGGGCGATAAAGCGCGCAGATCGCGTTGATGTCGTTGATGTCGGTCACGCCGACCTGCTTGCACGCGCTCTGCATGCCGCCGGATTCCAGCTGGAACACCCCGATCGTGCGGCCGGCGTTGAGCATCTCGTAGGTCTTCGGGTCGTCGAGCGGGATGGTCTCGATGTCGAACCCGGGGCTCGCGGTCTGGCGGACGTTCTGCACCGCGTCGGCGATGACGGTGAGCGTCTTCAGGCCGAGGAAGTCCATCTTCAGCAGGCCGAGCTTGGTCACGGCGCTCATGTCGAACTGCACCGTCACGTCGCCTTCCTGGGCGGTGAGGGGGACGAACTCGTCGAGCGGCTTGTCCGTGATGATGATGCCGGCGGCGTGCTTGCCGGTGTTGCGCACCATGCCCTCGAGCACGCGCCCCGCCTCGATGATCTTTTTCGCCACCGGGTTGCTCTCGATCTCGGCGCGCAATTCCGCGGACTTGATGACCGAGTCCTCGAGCGAGATGTTCAGCTCGTCGGGGATCATCTTGGCCAGGCGGTCGGCCTCGGCGAAGGGCAGGTCGTGCACGCGGGCGACGTCGCGCACCACCATCTTCGCGCCGAGCGTGCCGTAGGTGATGATGTTGGCGACGCAGTCGTTGCCGTACTTCCGCCGCACGTAGTCGATCACCTCGCCGCGGCGGCGCATGCAGAAGTCGATGTCGAAGTCCGGCGGCGACACGCGCTCGGGATTGAGAAAACGCTCGAAGAGCAGCTTGAACCGGATGGGATCCAGATTCGTGATACCGAGCAGGTAGGCGACGATGCAGCCGGCACCCGAGCCTCGGCCCGGGCCGACGGGCACGTCCTGTTGTTTCGCCCAGTTGATGAAGTCCCAGACGACGAGGAAATAGTCGACGAAGCCCGTCACGTTGATGATCGCGAGTTCGTAGCCCATGCGCACCACGAGTTCCTCCTCGTGCGCGAGCCCGGTGTAGTCGGGCGCCTGCGGCTTCTGGCCCGCCGGCACCTGGAGCGTCGCGAGCCGCTCGTGCACCGCCGGTCGTGTGGCCACCGCGTGGTAGTCAACACCGTAGCGGCGCTGCAGGCCGGCGATGCAGAGGTCGAGCAGGTACTGCGCGCGGTCGACCTTCACCTCGGCGGGCAGCGGGTAGCGCGGGTAGCGCTCGGAGCCCTTGGGGAACGGAATCGCGAAATCCACCATCTCGGCCACCGCGAGCGTGTTCGTGAGCGAGTCGGGGATCTCGCCGAAGATCTGCAGCATCTCGTCGCGCGACTTCAGGAAGAACTGCGTGGAGTCGAATCGGAACCGGTCGGTCTCCGCGAGCTTGGCTCCGGTCTGGATGCAGAGCAGGGCATCGTGGGGCGAAGCGTCCGTCGACCGCACGTAGTGCACGTCGTTCGAGCAGATCACCTTCAGGCCGAATTCGGCGCCGAGCTTGAGGAGATCGGGGATGATCTTGCGCTGCTCGGCCAGGCCGTGGTCCTGGATTTCCACGAAGTAGTTCTCGCGGCCGAACATGTCGACATAACGGCCGCAGGCCTTGCGCGCCTCATCGTAGCGTCCGGCGAGCAGGTGTTGGGGAATCTCGGCCGCGAGGCAGCCGGTGAACCCGATCAATCCGGGGGCGAACCGCGCGAGCGTCTCGAGATCGGCTCGGGGCTTGTAATAGAAGCCGCGTAGGTGGGCGTCGGAGACGAGCTTGAGGAGGTTTTGATAGCCCTGGAGGTTTCGGGCCAGCACGCCCATGTGGTAGAAACTCTTCCCTTCCTCCGACTTGCCGGTTTTTTCCAGCCGCGAGCCGATGGCCAGGTAGAGTTCGCAGCCGACCAGCGGCTTGATCCCGGCGGCCTTTGCGGCGTTATAGAACTCAATGGCGCCGAACATGTTCCCGTGATCGGTGAGCGCCACTGCCTTCATGCCGAGCTCGGTCGCGCGCTTCATCAGCACGTCCACTTTGCAGGCACCGTCGAGCAGGCTGTAGTCGGTATGGACGTGGAGGTGGACGAAATCGGAGGGCGAGCCTGACATGGAGCGGAAAGGCTGAAGGCTGAAGGCGGAAGGCTGAAGGCCAAAAACGCCGAAGTGGGCGAGTTCGTCGGGTCTCGCTCGCGGCCGGCTCCGGAGATATGGGGGCTCACTCTCGCTCCGCGCCCGCGAGGAGGCCGGCGATGCGGCTGCGCGTGGCAGGCCCCTGGCTCCGATCGAGCCTGGCACAGACCCAGCGCTACGCGCGCCGCGGCCAGTCCGGGCGCCGGGACGCGGTGAGTGCCGCCGATCGGGAATCCACCCATCGGCGGATCGGCGAAATTTAGGTTTGACCGCGAGGCTCCGGCGTGGAGTCCTTATCCCCTTTCGCCAATCACCACCGCCATGCCGATTGAGATCAAGATCCGCAAGAACGAGCCTGTTGACCGCGCCATTCGCCGTCTGAAGAAGAAACTCGACCGCGAAGGCGTCATCAAGGACGTCCGTGCGAAGCGCTACTATGAAAAGCCCTGCGAGGAGCGCCGCCGCAAGGAAAAGGTCGCCGCCTTCACGGCGATGCTTCGCGCCCGCTACAACAGCTGAGCCGCTCCGCGCGCTCGCTGTCCACTGCACGCGCCTCAGTCCGCTCTCAACCCGCGCCGGTTCGCCGCGCGGGTTTTTGCTTTTTCGGCGTCTCGGATGGGTCGGGCGACTCGCGGGGTCGCTGGATCCCACACCGACCGACCCCGGCTCACGGCAGGCCCGGCGCCTGTGTCAGCCTGCCTGCCCGGTTTCCAGGTCGAGTTGCCAAGGGTTCACCATAGCCTCCGCCCATGTCCAAGCGGTGTAACGGTCGTTACGCAGCCTGGGCACGCGTGGCATTGGGGCGCACCGGGGTCGCGGCGCTGCGGGGCGTCGGGTTTGGGCCGGCCAGCCGGATGGCCGGCGCGTGGCGGGCGATGCCCGGGCAGGAAACACAAGGTTGCGCCGGCTTTCTCCGTGCCCTCTGTGTCTGCTCTGTGGTTCACTCTTTGCTCCGGTCCATCCTCTGAGCCGTCTTTCGCATGCCTGCCATCGCACTATCGACCTGCTGGAACTCGCCCCGTCACACCGACGGGTACGAGATGATGGCTGAGATTGCGGCGCTCGGGTTCGAGTACGCCGAGCTCAGCCACGGCATCCGCTTGTCGCTGGTTCCGGGGATCATGCGGGCTTTGGAGGAGAAACTCGTGCGGGTGCGCTCGACGCACAATTTCTGCCCGCTACCGCCCGGCGTGAACACCGCCTCGCCGAACCTCTTCCTGCCGAGTTCGCGCGACGAGACGCAGATCCGCCAGTGGGAGCGCTACACGCGGCGTTCGATCGACTTTGCCCGCCAGGTCGGCGCCTCGGTGCTGGTCACGCACATGGGCGCGATATCCCATGGCTGGCTCAACCCCGCGCGCAAGGTGGCGGCCCTGTCCGAGGTGCGCCGCCCGGTCGCAAAGGATGTCGAGCGCTTGCGCGCAGCCGTTGCCGCGGCGCTGCCGAAGCTCGCCAAACGCCGCGGCGATCCGATGGACCGCCTGGTCGGGCGCATCCACGGCATCCTCGACCATGCGCACGCGGCTGGCGTGGTGATCGGTGCGGAAAACCGCGAGAAGATCGATGAGCTGCCCTTCGACGCGGACATGCTTTCGTTTCTCGAGCAGTTTCCGCCCGGCGCGCCGGTCGCTTACTGGCATGATTGCGGCCACGCGCACCTGAAGGAGAAGATGGGACTGCTCCATCACGAGGAGCACCTGCAGGTCCATGCCGCGCGCCTGGCCGGGATCCACGTCCACGACGTCATCGGATTCCGCGATCACATGCCGCCGGGTTCAGGCGAGATCGATTTTGCCATGGTCGCCAAATACGTCCGGCCCGAGCACGTCGTGGTGCTCGAACTGAACCCCCGGCTCGACCCCGCGGAAGTCGTGGAGGGGCGGGATTTCCTCGAGAAGACCCTGGCTTCGGCCAGCTCGGTCCGGCCACGGTAGGGGATCTCCGAGAACCCGGAAACACGGGTACATGCAATTGCGGGTGGGGCCTCGCACGCGAAGCGACAGCTTGACCCCGTCACCGGTGAGCCGCGGCCCGGCCAGCCGGCCCGGGGAAGCCCTGGCTATGGTGGGAGGCCTCGCCCTGCCAGTATCCGGTTCTCGAATATGTAAACCAGCTCGCCACGAAGCAGCGCCGCGAGTAACGCGGCGCCCTGCATCCCGGACTGATTCCCACTCCACGGGGCGGCTCCGCGATTTCGAGGACCCGTCCAGTCTGGTCGGCCGCAGGCGCGGCCTCGCAACCGAGCGCGCCGAGAAGGCCGATTCGCATTTGCGGCGGATTCGGAGAAGTCGCCCTACCTACGAGACCGCGCAGCGAAGTGCACGAGAGGTCTAGCGCCGCAACAACGCCGTGACCCAGCGCCGGTGCGGACCGGAAAGCGGGATGGTGTCGATTGACTCGAGCGACACCCACACCAAGTCGCGCCCGCGGAGAGTCTCAGCGTCGCACCCGGCCAACGTGTCCGGGCACGCCAGGCCGTAGATGCGTTCGGTGATCTGGTAGCGCGTGATCGCGCGGCGATGCGTGGCGAGCAGGCAATCGGCGGACAGGATTCCGGCCGCGAGTCCAAGCGATTCGGCGGATGGCAACTCGTGCAACCCGCTCATGCGCGCCGCGCCCTCGGGGATGCGGTGCAGCAGGAGGGCACCGTCGCGTTCGACCCACACGCGAGCGACCTCCCTTTTCTCCGCCGCGGGGCGGGCGATGGCTGGAATCTCCTCGGCGGTACCCTTCCGGGCGGCGCGGCAGTGTGCGAGCACCGGGCAGACCGTGCAGAGTGGCTTGCGTCGGAAGCATACCGTCGCGCCGAGCTCCATCATGGCCTCGTTGTGGCGGCCGGGACCGCGCCGATCGAGCAGCTCCTCGGCGAGTGCGGTGAACGCCTTCACCGCACTCGAGGCGTCGGGAAACGACCGCCGGTCGTCCGTAATGCGAGCAAGGATACGCACGACGTTGCCGTCCACGCACGCGGAGGGATCCTCGAAGGCCAGGCTTGCGATCGCGGCCGCCGTGTAGGGGCCGACGCCCGTCAGCGCGGCCCAGCCGGCCGCAGTCCGCGGCGGCTCGGGCATGGCCGCGAGTTCGCGCGCAAGTTGGTGCAGGAACCGCGCGCGCCGATAGTAACCGAGGCCCTCCCAGAGCTTCAACACGGTGGATTCGTCGGCCGCGGCGAGGGCCTGGAAATCCGGGAGCGCCTGCATCCATCGCTCGAAGTACGGCAGCACGGTCGCCACCTGGGTCTGCTGGAGCATGAACTCCGAGACCACGGTGCGGTAGAGCGTCCGCTCGACACGCCACGGCAGGATGCGGCGGTGTTTCTCGAACCACTCCCCGAGGGCGCGCCTGAACGCGGCGCGGTCGAGGGACGGCGTGGCCGGAGCGGTCCGAGTGGACGTGTTGGCAGTGCGTGGCACGAGGCGCGAAAGAGCCGAAGAACGCCTCCGGGAACGAGTACGAACTCGCGGGGTTGGCCGTGGTTCCCCCGCTCGGCCTCCTTTGCGCTCCGCACAATGTCAATCAATGATTGACATTGTAGCGCGCGGGCTTGGAGGGGTTCGAGAACGGGCATCTTCGGCGAGTCGCGGCTTCGGGTCGGGACAGGGTGATGAATTTTCGTGCCTTCCGGCGGCATTTTGTGGCCATCTCATCGCATGCCCAGAACGCCGCCGGTCGACGACGACGCGCCGAAGAAGATCACCAGCTACACCGCCAAGCTCACGGAGGAGCAGGCGCGGCAGGTGCGGGCCTATTGCGAGGAGCGCGCCTGGGAGAAGTTCGACGTCGCCTACGCGCACTACGCGTTCAAGGGCCCGAAGGTGAACGTCACGGCCTACGCCAGCGGCAAGCTTGTGGTGGCGGGCCGGGAGGCGGAGGCGTTCGTGGTCAACTTTCTCGAACCCGATGTGCTGAAGAAAGCATCGCTCGGCTATGACGACGTGCTGCATCCGGACTGGTTCGAGTCGCACGCCGGCCTCGATGAAAGCGGCAAGGGCGATTTCTTCGGCCCCGTCGTCACAGCCTGCGTCATCGCCGACCGCCCGGCCGTCGAGGCCTGGATCAAGGCCGGCGTGAAGGACTCGAAGCGCATCGTCGACGCGCAGATCATGAAACTCGACGCGATGATCCGCAACACGCGCGGCGTCGTGGTCGAGGTGTTCACCTGGCGCATGGAGAAGTACAACGAGCTCATGCGCAAAAAGGGCGCCAACCTGAACCGCCTGCTCGGCTGGCAGCACGCCACGGGCCTCGTGCGTGCGCTCGAGCTGAAGCGCGTGCCCTGGGGCCTTCTCGACCAGTTCTCGGAGAAACCGCTCGCGCAAGCCGAGCTGAAGAAGAAGGGCGTGGCTGATTTCGACCTGCGCATGCGCACCAAGGCGGAGGAAGACCCGGTGGTCGCGGCGGCATCGGTCTGTGCGCGCGCGGAGTTTGTGCGCACGATGCGCACGCTCTCGGACGAGGCCGGCTTTCCGCTCCAGAAAGGCGCGAGCGCCCTGGTGAAGAAGCAGGCGCACGACATCATCGCGAAGTTCGGCGTGAACGCGCTGCCGCGATTCGTGAAGCTGCATTTTCGCACCGCCTACGAGGTCGTGAAGGAGGCCGGCTTGCTGGGCGAGTTTCCGCTTCCGGAGCCGAGGGAATTCACCGGCACGTTCGGCCGGTCCAGACCCGTGGGGGGCGACGACGCGTGAGCACGAGACGCCGCCTGCGTGCGCACGATTTGCGGCTGTGCCGCGATTGCTACGGGCTCGTCGGCGTCGACGAGGCCGGGCGCGGCGCGCTGGCGGGTCCGGTGGTGGCCGGGGCGGTCCTGGTGAACCGCGCCTTCCTCGACAGCGACTGGTGCCGGCGGCACGCGCCGTTGATCAACGATTCGAAGCAACTCTCCGCCGAGCAGCGCGAGTTCCTCTACGAACGCATGGAATGGTTGCGGCGCGAGCACCGCATCATCTTTGCCGCGGGCACCGCGAGCGTGGCCGAGATCGAGTCGGAAAACATCCTCGGGGCCACGCGCCTCGCCATGCGCCGCGCCATCGAGGGCGCGCTCGCGGGCGGCCGGGTCAGCCTGCATCCGCCGGATCCACTTTTCACCTACGACAACCCGCCCGCGCTGGCCGCCGGCGAGGTCATCACGGACTGGAAGGTCCTGATCGATGGCAAGCCCCTGCGCGGCTTCGGCTTCGCGCACAGGGCGATCGTCGAGGGCGACGCCAAGTCGCTCGCCATCGCGCTGGCGTCGATCATCGCGAAGGTCACGCGCGACCGCCTCATGGATGCGCTCGACGTCGAGGCGCAGGGCTACGGGTTCTCGCGACACAAGGGCTACGCCACGCCGCAACATCGCGCCGCCCTCCTCGCGATCGGTTCCTGCGCGCACCACAGGAAGCTGTTTGTCTCAACCTTCCTGAGGACCGCCGAGGTCGATCGCGCACAGGCGCATTTCGATTTCGAGGCGCAGCAGGATGCCGCCGTGGTCGCGGCAGAGGAGGCGGCGGAGGTCGCCGCGGCGGAAACGCCGGCCGCCGCGCCGCCGGCGCCGTGCGTTCAGGCCGCACCAGGCGCGCCGCACGCGGCCCCGTCGAGCGCCGTGACAGTTTCATGAAGCACAGTTATCATGCCCATCACGCCCCTGCGGGCGCATGCGGGAGTTTCCTTCTCGGGCTGAACGGAGCGCCCGGCGGATTTGTATCCGGTCCCGTGCGCGAGGGGGCCCAGGATGTGTTTGTTGGATACAGATACGCGGGCGAGCCGTGGACCCTGCTGCCGTTCGTGAGCGACGCGACCGCCCAGGCCGCGGGCGGGGCTCTCGCCGTCCTCCCGCACGGCCGCTACGGCCGGATGTTCGGCTGGGCAAACGACCGCTGGATGGCACAGGCGCTGGTGTTTTTGCTCGTGACGCCGTTTGCGACGGAAGCGGAGCGGCTGGCCGGCGACGGTGTGCAGCCGCTCCCGGCGGTCCTGCGGCTGCAGGCGATCCACGGTCTGCTCGATTTCGACAACACGCACATGAACGTCCCGGTGGAACTCGTGTTCGCAATCGGCGACGGGTCGCGCGAGTGGCGCGAGCTTGGGAGCGGATCCGGGTCGGGCGCGCTCAAGGGGGTGGCCGCGACTGAGGGTGGTTTCGGGTTTGCAACGGCCGCCGCTGATGGGGTGAGCGTGTTTGACGACGACCAGTCGCTCGCTACGCGCGCGGCGGGTCTGCTTTTTCGCATACCTGCCGGCGGCAAAGCCGTGTTCCCGCTGGCGCTGGGGTGGGGCGGGGGCGTGGCGCCCACGCTGGCAGCGGCTTTGTCCGGATTCGCCGAGGCGCGGCTTGTCGCCCAGCGGCGCGAAGACGAGCTGCGTGCGAGCGGGCTCGGCGAGGACGCGCGGCGGGCGGTGTCCCTGGCGACGCGTGCCTATCTCGCCACGGAAGTGACTGCCTCGGGCATCAGCCTCCCGGCGATGCGTGCGCGGGCGGGCGTGTAGCGGCTGCCACGAGCTTCAGAACCCGGCCCAGCAAGGAGGGCGCGCGCTCCGGGCGCGCCGAGTCGGGCGCTTCGCAGGCGCGGTGATTTCGGAGAGACCGCGCTGCCTTGAGACAGTCGCGCGACAAGGCTGGCGACAGGCCCGAAGCGTTCATCGTGTTGACGCGCCAGAGGTGCGGTTTCGGACGGACGAACTCCAGGCTTCGGCGTCCGTGTTCGTGGCCGGCGTGTTCCTTCGCGGGGTCAGAAGATGGCTGCGACGTTGGTGAAGTCGGCGTAATAGGCCGGGCGTGTTTGCCTTACGGGATAATTCTAATTGAAATCGAGTCTCAATTTCGTTCTGTTCCCCCAGTCATGCAGTTCCGTCCTGTGAAGCCCGTCACGATACCGCTGAGCCGCCTGCCGGCTGGGACGGAAGCTCGCGTCGCCCGTCTCGATGGCAAGGCCGAGACCTGTCAGCGATTGCGTGAGATCGGCTTTTGCGAGTCGGCCGTGATCTGTCGCGTCGGCAGCGAGCACATGATGGTCTGCCAGGTCTGCGGGACGCGCGTCGCCTTGAATCGGCTGCTCGCGGAAGCGATTCACGTGGAGCCGCTTGTCCCCGTCCGTTGAACGACGTGGGTGGTTGCAGCGTGCGCGCGACGAGCCGAGGTTCGCCTGTTCATGAAGCTTTCTGAACTTTCTCCCGGAGCGACCGCCGTGTTGCGGGAGCTTCCGGCCACTGGAACGCGTTTTCTTCGCATGCGCGAGATGGGCCTGCTGCCTGGCACGCGCGTGAAGCTCGTTCGTACTGCGCCGCTGGGTGATCCGCTCGAGATCGAAGTGCGTGGCTACCACCTTTCGTTGCGGCGCGACGAAGCCGCCCGGATCGTCATCGATCCGCCCGGCGGCTGATCGGCGCCCACGCGGCTCCCGCCTCCATGGACGCTCCCCCATCCAGTCCTCCCGCGCCCGGCGCCGCGCTCCCCGCCCATCTGCGGGCGGGTCCGGTGGCCGCCCCGGCCCATGGCGCGCCGACCTTCGCACTCGTCGGCAACCCCAACTGCGGCAAGAGCACGCTCTTCAACGCGCTCACCGGCCTGAAACAGAAGGTGGGCAACTACCCGGGCGTGACGGTCGAAAAGAAGATGGGCGAGTGCTACTCGCAGCACGGACGCCCGATGCGCGTGATCGACCTGCCGGGCGCCTACAGCCTCGCGGCGCGTTCGCCCGACGAGGCGGTGATGCGCGACGTGCTCCTGGGTCGGCGCGCCGACACCCCGCAGCCCGACCGCATCATCTGCATCGTCGATGCCTCGAATCTCGAGCGAAACCTCTACCTCGTCCATCAGGTACTCGATCTCGGCCGGCCGACGATCGTCGCGCTGAACATGATGGATGTGGCCGCCAGCGCCGGGCTTTCGATCGACGTCGCGCGCCTGGAGCGCGACCTCGGCGTGACGGTGATCCCCTGCGAGGCGACCAACGGCAAGGGCCTGGTCGAGATCCGGCTTGCGATGAGCCGGACCGACCTGCCTCTGCCGCGCCACAGCTGGGACATGCCGGCGCCGATCGCACCCGCGGTCTCCGAGCTTCAGGCCTCGCTCGTTCAGAACGACGGGCGCCAGCCTCTGATCGCGCGGGCGGAGGCGCTGCTCCTGCTCACGGACCAGGATCCGATGCGCGTCGCCGGCTCGGTGCCCCACAACGTGCGCACCATCGCGATCCTCGACACCTGGAAGGAGCGCTGGCGCCAGGAGGAAATCGACTGGTCGGGCGCCCTGGTCAACAGCCGCTACGAGGCGATCTCGCGCATTTGTGCGGACGTCGTCACTCGCGGGGCGCTGACCGGCCCCGCGGTGTCCGACCGGATCGACCGCTACGTCGTCCATCCGCTCTGGGGTTGGGTGATCTTCGGCGGCATCATGGCTGCGATCTTCTTCTCCATCTTCCGTTTCGCGGAATACCCGATGGACTTGATCGACGGCGGAGTGGCCGGGCTCTCCGACTGGGTCAAAGCGAGCATGCCTGAAGGCGACCTGCGTGACCTGATCACCGACGGAGCGATCGCCGGCGTGGGGGGCGTCATCATCTTCCTCCCGCAGATCCTGATCCTGTTCTTCTTCATCGGGTTGTTGGAGGATACCGGATACATGGCGCGCGCGGCTTTCATCATGGACCGCGTGATGAACAAGGTCGGCCTCAATGGCCGCTCCTTCATCCCGATGCTCAGTTCCTACGCCTGCGCCATCCCGGGCATCATGGCGACGCGCACGATCGAGGACCCGAAGGACCGGCTGGTCACGATCCTGGTGGCGCCACTCATGAGCTGCTCGGCGCGCCTTCCCGTCTACCTGCTCATGATCGCCGCGCTGCTGCCCGGGGAGGCCGTGTCGGCAGGGGCCAAGGTCGGGCTGATGTTCACGATGTACGCCCTGGGGACGGGCGGCGCCTTCGGCTTCGCCTGGCTGTTCAAGCGCACGATCCTCAAGGGCGAGCCGCCGCTCATGATCATGGAGCTGCCGCCGTACCGCATGCCGCGGCTGCGCGACATCGCCCAGCACATGGTGGAGCGGGCGATGATGTTCCTGCGCAAGGCGGGCACGATCATCCTCGCCCTCTCCGTCGTGCTGTGGGCGCTGACGACGTACCCGAAGCATGGCGACGAAAATGCCGCGCCGCAGGACCAGATCGCGGGCAGTTTCGCCGGCACGGCGGGCCACGCCCTCGAGCCGGTGATCCGGCCCCTCGGGTACGACTGGCGCATCGGGATCGGCCTGATCAGCTCGTTCGCCGCGCGCGAAGTCTTCGTCAGCTCGATGGGCGTGATCTTCGGCGTGCAGGAAGGCGACGAGGAGGACACCACGCCGCTGCGCCAGGCGCTGCTCGAGGCACGATGGCCGGACGGCCGCCAGCTTTTCACGCCGCTGGTTTGTTTCTCGCTCATGGTGTTCTACGTTTTCGCCATGCAATGCATGAGCACGCTCGCCGTGGTGCGGCGCGAGACCAACTCCTGGAAATGGCCGGTCTTCCAGACCGTCTACATGACGGGTTCCGCCTACCTGGTCTGCCTGGTCATCTACCAGGCCGGGCGGCTGTTTGGATGGGCGTGACCGGAGCGACGTGCCGAAACGGATACGCGAGACCATGCGAAACAGAGACGTCGAAAAAGCCCGGCCGATCGGGCGGGCAGGGCGAGGCCTCCGGCCGAGCCGTTGGCCGGCCGCGGAGGGTGCGGCTCGGCCGGAGGCCTCGCCCTACCTTGTGGTCGCATGAGTCCTGAAGTGCAGACCTGGATCGCGCTGGGTATCGTCGCCTGTGCGGCTGCGTGGTTGCTGCGGCGCTGGTGGAAGCGGCGCGGCCACGAGCACGAGGGTTGCGATTGCCCGGGCATGCGGACTGGCTCGGAACTGGCGAAGTTGAAGAAGAAGGCGGGGCGTCGCCGGTAGTACGCCGCTTGCGGGTGCGCGCGGCTCCCGCGGGCCCGTGCTTGAGGAAACCTCATCGCGCGCTGCATCCCACGTCGCGCCGGCAGCGAGGGTCCACGCGGCCGCCGACGCGGGTCAGAACATCGTCTGTTGATTGCCGCCGGTGAGCGCTTTCAGCCCGATCGCGTGCAGGCCCTTTTCCGTGATCACACGCCCCTGCGCCGTGCGCTGAAGAAATCCATTCTGGATCAGGAAGGGCTCGTGCACTTCCTCGAGCGTCTCGGCCTCCTCACCTGCGGCGACGGCGAGCGTGCCGATGCCGACCGGCCCACCCTTGTAGTGATCGGCGATCAGTCGAAGCAGTCGCTTGTCCATCTCGTCGAGCCCGGCCGCGTCGATCTCGAGCATCTCGAGGGCGGCGGCTGCGACCTTCTGGGTGATCACGCCCTTGGCGCGCTCCTGGGCGAAGTCGCGCACAAAATGGACGAGATTGTTCACGATGCGTGGCGTGCCGCGGGCTCGTGAGGCAATCTCGAGTGCGCCGGCGGGTTCGATCTTCACCTCGAGCAGGCGGCACGTGCGATTGACGATCGAGACGAGGTCGTCGACCACGTAGTAGTCGAGCCGCGTCTGCAGGGTGAAGCGGCTGCGCAGCGGCGCGGTGAGCAGGCCGGCTCGGGTGGTGGCGCCGACGAGCGTGAACTTCGGGAGACTCAGCCGCACGCTGCGCGCGTTCGGCCCCTGATCGATCATGATGTCGATCCGGTAGTCCTCCATCGCTGAATACAGATACTCCTCCACGGTCTTCGGGATGCGGTGGATCTCGTCGATGAAGAGCAGGTCGCCCTCCTCGAGGTTGGTGAGCAGGCCGGCGAGATCGCCCGCCTTTTCGACCACCGGCCCGGAGGTCACGCGCACGTTGCGCCCCATCTCGTGCCCCAGGATGAAGGCGAGCGTCGTCTTGCCGAGTCCAGGGGGGCCGCTGAGCAGGATGTGATTGAGCACGTCGCCGCGCTTGCGCGCCGCGCCCGTCATCACTTTGAGGCGGTCGACCGTCTTCGCCTGGCCGACAAAATCACTGAATGTCGGCGGCCGTAGCGCCGCCTCCTGGGGAGAGACGGGCGATTCCAGAGTCGAGGTGATGAAGCTGACGCCCTTGTTTTCCGGCACAGGCGCACAGTGGGCCGCGCCTTGCGCCATGACGAGCGCAGAGTGATCGCGTGTGCACCATCGATTCCCGGTGAACTCGCGTGTGCTCCCCGTCGCCTGGGCAGCGCTGCTCGGCGCTCCGTGGCGCCAGGGCGATGTGCAGGGCGTTCGGGCATTGCACGGGAGCGGGCAAACGCTCACGGTGGCATGAACTCGCACACGTGTCCTAAACTCGCCATGAAACCTGTTCCCTTTCCCCTGACCGGGCTGGTGTCGCGCATGACCACGGAGGAACTGCGCCGCTATTTCCTCGTGACCGATCTGTTCGTGCCCGGCGAGGCCCGGCTGCATTGGTGGGAGGTCGATCGCACGATCCTCGGCGGCGTG
Organism: Verrucomicrobiota bacterium; assembly: GCA_023399155.1. Taxonomy (GTDB): domain Bacteria; phylum Verrucomicrobiota; class Verrucomicrobiia; order Opitutales; family Opitutaceae; genus JAEWQP01. The sequence goes on from JAEWQP010000010.1 coordinate 57,109, forward strand.
ATGCCCAGGGAAACGCCGCTCGCGCTCCCGAACCATCCGGAGTTGCGGGCGAAGTTCTTCTGCGAGCGGCGCGAGATCGGGCTGGTTAATCTTGGCGGGGCCGGAGCCGTCAACGTCGACGGGCACAGTTTCCCGCTCGGCAAACTCGACGGACTTTACGTCGGCCGGGGTTCCAGGGAGATTGTGTTCAGTTCCGCCGATTCAGCTGATCCGGCGAAGTTCTACCTCCTCAGCTTTACCGCGCACGCGGTGCATCCGACCACACTCGCCGATTTCGCGGGGGCGGAAAAACTCGACCTCGGCGCCAAGGACACGGCCAACGAGCGCAGGCTCTGCAAGCTGATCCACGCGGGTCGCTTTCCGACCTGCCAGGTGGTGATGGGCGTGACGATCCTTCAGAAAGGCAGCGTCTGGAACACGCTTCCCGCGCACACGCACACGCGGCGCAACGAGGTGTATCTTTATTTCGACGTCGCCGCCGACCAGGCGGTGATGCACTTCATGGGTGAGCCTTCCGAGACGCGCCACCTCGTCGTGCGCGACGGCCAGGCCGTGCTTTCGCCGGTCTGGTCGATCCACAGCGGCTGCGGCACGTCCAACTACGGTTTTGTCTGGGGCATGGGCGGTGAGAACCAGGACTACACGGACATGGATCCCGCACCGGTATCCAAACTCCTGTAACAACGCCCGCCCACCGCAAGCCTGCGCCGCGCCCCGCGCCCACCGGGCCATTCCATGTCAATTCCCCAGGAAACACCCCATGAGTTCCATCCTTGATCTTTTCAAACTCGACGGAAGAACCGCCATCGTGACCGGCGCCGCCCGCGGCCTCGGCCAGGGCATGGCCCTGGCGCTGGCCGAAGCCGGCGCCGACATCGTCGCCGTCGATCTGCTCCCGACCGACGACACCTGCAGGCAGATCCAGGCGCTCGGTCGGAAGTGCGTGGGCATCGCGGCCAACCTCGGCGATCGCACTTCACTCGCGAATGTCGTCCCGGAGGCCAGGAAGACGTTCGCGTCGGTCGACATCCTCGTGAACTGCGCGGGCATCATCCGTCGCGAGGACTTCGTGAACTTCACGGAAAAGGACTGGGACGACGTGATGGGCATCAATATCGACGCCGTATTCTTCCTCTCGCAGCAGTTCGTGCGCGATGTGCTCGCACGCCACGCGCGGGCCAAGATCGTCAACATCGCCTCGATGCTCTCGTTCCAGGGCGGGATCCGCGTGCCCTCCTACACTTGCTCGAAGAGCGCCGTGCAGGGGCTGACGCGGCTCATGGCTAACGAGCTCGCGGCGAAGGGGATCAATGCCAACGCCATCGCGCCCGGCTACATGGCGACCGACAACACCGCGCCGCTGCGCGCGGACGAGAAGCGCAGTGCGGCCATCCTCGATCGCATCCCCGCAGGGCGCTGGGGCACGCCCGACGATTTGAAGGGCGCGGTCGTTTTCCTTGCGTCTCCAGCGTCCGACTACGTCAACGGCTATACCCTCGCCGTCGACGGCGGCTGGCTCGCGCGCTGAGCCGGGTGCTCCGCGGGCGCCCGCCCGCCGCGCGCGCGACCCGCGGGAATGGAAAAGCAGAAGACACCGCGCGGTGGCGGTGTCTTCTCGTCAAAGTGCGCGTGGAGGCTTGGGTCAGCCCTCGACCACCGTGGCCTTGACGATTTTCTGCGTCTCGACCGGGCGATCGCTGCCATCGGTGGCGACGCCTTCGATCTTCTGGACCACATCGTGCCCCGCGACGACCTCGCCAAAGATGGTGTGGCGCATGTTGAGCCAGGGCGTCTTGGCGGTGGTGATGAAGAACTGGCTGCCGTTCGTGCCGGGCCCGGCATTGGCCATCGCGAGCAGACCGGTCTTGTCGAAGCGCACATCCGGAGTGACCTCGTCCTCGAATTGCGAGCCCCAGAGTGACTTGCCCCCGCGGCCCGTGCCGGTGGGATCGCCACCCTGGATCATGAATTGCGGGATCACGCGGTGAAAGATGATCCCGTCATAGTAGCCCTTCTTCACCAGTCCGGTGAAATTCTCGCACGCCTTGGGCGCGATGTTAGGGAAGAGCTTGAATTCGATGCGGCCCTGGGTCGTTTCGAAGACGACTTTCGTAGCGGTTGGATCTGCCATAGGTCGTCCGAGTGTTCGGATCGCGTGGCGCAGCGCAAGACTGCTGCGCGCCGAAACGGGCACGATCCCGATCGCCGGCGCAGGTGCCGGCGACCTGATCTGGCCTCCGTGCGCTCAGAACAGGACGGGCTCGGACTGCGGCTTTACCTTGGCGCCGCGGGCGCCCGGCGCGTCATGCCGTGCCCGGGCGGGCGCGGCCGCCGCCGTAGGCAGACTGGATGCGCGAGTGGATGTGGGCGTCTGCAGCTCGAGTGAGGCGTCGACTGGGCGCGATCCGCGCATCAACGTCGAAAGGTCGCCGACGAACCGGTGCAACTGCCCGGCCTGCGCGTGGAGTTCCTCGGACGCGCTCGCGCTCTCCTCCGCGGCGGCTGCGATTGACTGTGTCACCTGGTCCATCTGTGCGGTGGCCTTGGTGACCTGCTCGATGCCCTGGTTCTGTTCGGAGGAGGCCGTCGCGACCTCGGCGACGAGCTGATCCACCTGCCGGACGCGCTCGACGATCTGGGCCAGGCTGCGCGAGACCTTCTCGCTGATGGCGACTCCGCGTGCGGTGTTGTCGATCGCGCCGGCGATCATCGACCCGGTCTCGCGGGCGGCGTTTGCGCTCCGCTGCGCGAGCGCACGGACCTCCTCGGCCACGACGGCGAATCCCGCACCGGCTTCGCCCGCGCGCGCGGCCTCGACAGCGGCATTGAGGGCGAGAATGTTGGTCTGGAAGGCGATCTCGTCGATCGTCTTGATCACCTTGGCGATGTCATCGCTCGAGCTCTTGATCTTGTGCATCGAGGCGGCCATTTCCTGCATGTCCGTGGCGCCGGCATCGGCGGACTGGCGGGCTTCACGCGTGAGTTCGTTGGCCTTCTTCGCGTGATCCGCATTGCGGCGGGCCATGCTCGCCATCTCCTCCAGCGAGGCGCTGGTCTCCTCGAGCGAGGCGGCCTGTTCGCTCGAGCCTTCCGCGAGCGACTGGCTGCCGCGTGAGATCTGGTCGGCGTGGGCGGCCATCTCGCGTGCGCCCGAGTCGAGTCCGTGCACCACGACATCGAGCGGCCGCGTGATGGAGCGGATCACGAGCAGCAGGATCACGATCGAAGCGGTGAGCGTGCCGCCGGCGATGGCCAGACTCATGCCGCGCATCGACGCGATCGAGGCAAACATCTCGGATTCGGTCGCGCTCGCGGCCACGCTCCACCCGAGCTTGGTGCAGCGGACGTGCGCGGCTTGTTTCCACTCGCCATTCCAAAGGTAGCGTTCGAGCCCCTCGGACTCCTTCAGCATCGCGCGGCCCCATTCAAACGTATTCAGGTCGAGCTTCAGGACGTTGGAAGGATCGGGATGGGTGAGGAAGAGTCCGCGCTGGTCGTAGACATAGATGTATCCAGTCTGCAGGACTTTCACGGGTTCGATCATGACCTTGGAGAACACGCGGAGATTCACCACCGACGAAAGCACACCGACGATCCTGCCGTTGTGGCGGATGGCCACGGCGAGGGCGACCACAGGCTCGTTGGTCACCTTGCTGATCAGCGCGGCCGAGGTCACCGCCGTGCCTCGAACCGCCTCCTTGAAGTAGTCGCGTTCGGCGAAACTGACCGAGCCGTCCTCCACACCGTGGGAGGACGCCACGAGCTTCCCATCGGCGCTGACGAGGTTGATGCGCTCGAGGTGCTCGAAGCGCGACAGGAGCTGGTGCATGCGTTCGCGCGCGCTCTCGAGCCCGGCCGCATCCTTCGACTCGAGTGCCGATCCAAAAAGCGGCTCGTCCGCCCAGGTCTCGAGGACCCCGAGCTGGTCGCTCATCCAGTCGTCCAGGGTGACCGACGTCACTCTGGCCAGCTGCTCCATCTGCGATTGGACCTCGCGGATGAGACTGCGTTTGGCGATGAGGTAGGAGGCAAATCCCGAGGCAGCGAGCCCCAGGACGATGACGGCGAGAGTCGGGATCAACAGGCGCTGGCGCAAGGACAGTTTTTGCATGGCGGACGAGTCTGGGAAATGCCTTCGGCGAGGGGACCCCGGGGGCTAGAATAGTCGTTTGACGGATACAGAAAACGCGGAGCGGTCGTACTCGCGGCCGGACATGCCGTCGATGCGGCTGATCCCCTCCTCGTGGCTGACTGTCGCGTCGGCCGACCACGCGGAGGTGATCGCGACGGACGCGGAGAGGCGCTGGCTCACGACCCAGTCGTCGCGCAGCGCCGGCCGGAGAAACTCCGTCCGGTAGCCGCGCAGGGCGGCCTGGATCGTGGCGCTCTTGTTCAGCTTGTGGCGCCAGCTGGTCTCGAGGGTGAAGTCGGTGAACGCGCCGCGGCCGGACATGCTGAGCTGTTCGAATTGGCGCGCGGCGAGGGAAACCGTGTTGCGCGCGTCGAGCGTGAGTGTCGCGCTGGCATCGAGGAAGAGGATCGTGCGTCGCCGCCCGGTCATGGTCGCGTGCACCGTGTCCGCATAGGTGCGAAACTCGGGCCCGGCGGTGACGGCGAACGCCGCCCACGAGGCGAGCCTGCCGTCGAGGCCGAGGAGCACGCGATGGTAGGTATTGTCGTACTCTTCCGGATACGAAAGCAGGCGGGCCTGGTCCTGCATCCCCAGGCGGTAGCCGAGGAGTCCGTTGAGGCCGTCACGCAACGGGTGCCCGACGTCGATCCCGGCGTTGAGATCGTTGCGATCCACGTAGTTCTGGCAGCCGGTGGTCGCCCGGTGGACGGTCTGAAAATCGGCCGAGTAGAGCGTGCCGACGGGACGGAAGAACCAGGCGCCGGACTTGAACGTGAGCGAACCCGAGGTGCGGTAGACCGCCTGATCGCGGCGGTCGCGCACGGCCGGGCCGCCCACCGCCGGCGGGCCTCCCACGCCGGTCCAAATCGGGCTTTCGTCCGAACCGTCGACGAACGAGGCGCTGGCCTGGATCTGGCCCGAAGCGCCGCCGATGCGCCCCTGGGCGGACGCGGTCAACCGCTGGGCGATGTGATCTTCCGAGCGCTCGGAGTGGAAGCGGGTCCAGCTCGGCGCGTATCCGAATGCCACGGACGCCTCGCGTCCGCCTTTCCAGTTGAGCACGAGCGCAGGCGTCACGGTCGTCACCCACGACTCGCGCCCGGCGAGCGCGGTCGTCGACTGAAGAAAGACGTTCGAGTCGTAGGTTTCCTCCACGACAAGCGACGCCTTGGTGGAGAAGCCGCTGGATGGCGCGTCTGCACCGAGGCAGCGCGTGGCAATGAGGCACAGCACGGCTGCCGCCGTGCAGGGACGAAGAGCGCGAGACATATGGAGAGTAGGCGACGACCGATGCGGAATCGGCGGCGCCGGAGAGCTTGACTAGTATCGGAGCGGGACGATCGGGCCTGAGGCGTTCGGGAATGAGCGAGCCGAACGCGATCCCCGGTGCCAGGTCCGCTTAAGGCGGATCCGTAGGGCCGGAGGAAAGGCGACGGCGAAAACCCGCCATTATCGCGGGAGGAGCAGCGTCGGGATGTGCTTTCGTTGGCTTGAGTCGCGCATCCATTGGCGCGGGTGCGACTGCGATAAGCCGCGTGCATATCGTCGGCCTGTATGCTTCTCGCCGGGCGAGTGGCGCCCGGGTCGGGGGATGACTTGCTGAAATTTCTCTTGCAGCCACCGCGGGGTCACCCAGTGTCGCGGCCGGCTAGGCGGGCGCCCTCGTAGGAAATACCCAAGGCGCCCGGTTCCCCTTCGGGCGTTTCTTCGATGAGAGACCGTTCAGAGGTCACCTGACTCATCGACCACCTGCGGCGCCTCCGTCCCCCATGGACCGGGCTGCCGCCATAGCTCAAGAAACGACCGCCCGCATCGCGGGCACCCTTGCGCGCATTCGCATCATGCGACGGCGCGTATTCGCATGACCACCACTGATACGCCCGTCACGTTCGCATCGCTCAAACTCGCGGAATCACTTCTCCGCGCCCTGGCCGAGAAGAACTACACTCATCCGTCACCCATCCAGGCCCAGGCCATCCCGCACCTTCTGCAGGGACGCGACATCTTCGGTTGCGCACAGACCGGCACGGGCAAGACGGCCGCATTCGCGCTGCCGATCCTGCAGCTGCTCGATGGCCGTCCGAAGGCCCGCACTCCCGGCCGGCCGCGCACGCTCATCCTGACGCCCACGCGCGAACTTGCGGCGCAGATCGGCGACAACATCGCCCTCTACGGCAAGCATCTCAAGCTGCGCCACACCGTCATCTTCGGGGGTGTCGGCCAGCAGCCGCAGGTCGACCGCCTCGCCGCCGGTGTGGACATCGTCGTCGCCACCCCGGGCCGGCTGCTCGACCTCATGGGCCAGGGCGCCGTGCGCCTGGACCAGATCGAGATCTTCGTCCTCGACGAGGCCGACCGCATGCTTGACATGGGCTTCGCGCCCGATGTCAAACGCATCATCCAGCGCCTCCCGGCCAAGCGGCAGTCGCTCCTCTTCTCCGCCACGATGCCGAGGGAGATCCGCGAGATCGCGGCGACGCTCCTGCGCGATCCCATCGATATCGCGGTCACGCCCGTGGCCACGACGGCCGAGCGCATCGACCAGAGCGTCATGCACGTGCAGGGTGGCGATAAACACCGGCTCCTCGTCCATGTGCTGGAGGAGCATCGCGAGAGCCTTGTGCTCGTGTTCTCCCGCACGAAGCACGGCGCCAACAAGCTCGTGCAGAGGCTCGACCGCGACGGCATCGCCGCAGCCGCGATCCACGGGAACAAGTCGCAGGGCGCCCGCACGCGCGCGCTCGAGGATTTCCGAAACGGCCGCACCCGCGTCCTCGTCGCGACTGACATCGCGGCCCGCGGCATCGACGTGAAGGGCATCGGCCTGGTGGTGAACTTCGACCTGCCGAACGAGCCCGAGGCCTACGTGCATCGCATCGGTCGCACGGCGCGGGCCGGCGCGGACGGTCGCGCGATTTCCTTCTGTTCACCCGATGAGCGTGAGTACCTGCGCGATATCCAGCGTCTCATCCGGCAGGACATCCCCGTCCTCCGCGATCATCCGTTTTCCTCGGGCGGCAGCAGTGCCGAATCCCGCTCTTCCGGGCGCGGCCCCACGCCGCAGCCGAACCGGACGGGTCGCAGTGCGCAGTCTGGAGAATCCCGGGGGCAGCCGGATGGGCGCTCGGGGTCCGGAGCGCGCCGCGAGGCCCGCGGTCCCGGTCGTGCGCAGCCCGGCAGCGAGGAACGTCGCAGTCGGCAGGAGCATCGCCCCCAAACCGCCCACCGGCCGCAGACGGCCCGCGGCGGACACGAGGGCGGCGCCACGTCCGTCGAGGCGGCGCCGGCGTCCCGCACGGGCCGCTTTTTCGGCGCGCTCTTCCGCGGCCGTCGTTGACGCCAGGGGATTTCCACCGCCGCACGACCTTCGTCCGGCGTGTGTCGTGCTTCGGTCATTACGGGGACACGGCGCGGTCGACCGTGCTCCAGCTCCCGCCTCTCCCGCGGCGGGGCGCAACCTCCGGGCGCGCCGGGCGACGGCGGATTTGGAGCGGGCTGCGCAGCCTGCTGTAGAAACGACGCCGCGAATGTACGCACGCGCTGCGGCCCGGTTCACGCCCCGTGTCGCTTGCGGCCTCCCGCGGCCGTCCCCCTGGCGGCATCGCCACGGGCATGTCCTTTGCGCCTGCCGGGCCGTTCAGGGCGCGGTCGCGGCCGCCCTCGCTTCCTCGTAGGTTGACTCCACCCATTGCATCCAACCCGCGAGACGAAGGCGGGCCTCATCCATGACATCGGGCAGGTCGGGAGCGAGATTTTGCGCTTCCGACGGATCGGCCTCCAGGTCGTAGGCCCGGAACGTATCCTTGGTCATGTTGTACACGACCTTCAGGTTGCCCTCGCGGAAGCCGACGTGGAAGTCCGACCACGCCGCGAAAAAATACAGCGTATTCGGACGATCATTACGAAAGAGCGATCGACCATGATAGCCCGGCAGGTCGGGCAGCCCAAGCAGGTGCGTGATCGTCGGTGCGATGTCCGAGACGCCGGCGAGGCTGTCATGACGCTCGCCGGAGAAGAGGCGTGGGTTGATCAGCACGAGTGGAATCCGCAGATGTTCCTCCCAGGTGTGCCCCGCATGTCCGAACGTGCGATGCTGGCCAAAGGCCTGTCCGTGGTCGCCGAGCACGATCACGAGCGTGTCATCCGCGCGTCCGGTCCGGTCGAGCCACGCCATGAGCCGGCCCAGCGCGCGGTCGCCTTCCCCCACGGCGTTGAGGTAGCGGTTGAACCCGGGAGTTGCGGACGTGAGACGGCGGGCGTTCTCGGGCGGGTAGTAGGGGTAATGGGACTGCGCGGTCCAGACGACGGCGAAGAACGGCTGGTCACCCTTCGCACCGGCCCAGGCGATCATGCCGTCGACGGTCGACTCGTCGTCGGTGCCCACGAAATCGCTCCACCGCTTCAATGCGCGCGCCGCGGCCTCGGGGCGCGCCTCGTCGTCGTCAATCCGATCGAAGCCGTTTCCGGCCCTGAGGAACTCCTCGGCGCGCTGGAAATCGAGTGAAGCCGACGAGAAGAACCCGGTGGCGAAGCCCGCTTGGCGCAACAGTCGCGAGAGGTGCGGCACGGGAATGTCGGGATCGGACGCCGTGACGGGGCGGAACGACACCCGCGGGTATCGCCCCGTGAGGAGCGAGACCAGCGTGAGATTCGTCGCCGGAGCATGGGCATAGGCGTGGGTGAAGACGGCGGCCCGCGGCAACTGGCTGTCGAGCACGGGCGTGACGCCGATGTCCGCGCCGTAGAGGCCGACGTACTGGGCGGCCAGGGACTCGAGCACGAACACGACCACGTTTCGTGGAGCCGGCTGATTGGAGACTGGCGACGAGGACATGGCATCGGCCGGCGGCGGCGCGAACGAGGAGGCGTCGTGCGGCGTGTCGATCAGAAGAAGGGGCGGCGTTCGGAACGCGCGCAGGCACGATTCCGCGAATGCCCACACGGGATTGATGAGAATGTCCTCGTTCCAGTTGGCGCGATGCCGCCAGTGAAATGCGAGCGCGAGGTAAAGCGCGGTCGCGATCGTGAGGCCACCGATGACGGCGCGGCGAGTTCGCGGAGCGCGCAGGCGTGCGGAGACGCGGGCGCCTGTCCACAGGACACCGGCGACGAACAGCATCGCGCCGAGGAGGGCCAGCCCCATCTTCCACAGTGGAAGGGTGGCGAGGATGGACGAGATCGCGTCAGGGCTGCGGAGAAAATCGGAGTAGTACAGCCACTGGAAATTGAAGGGCTGGCCGAGCCACGGGACCACCACGATGTTCGAGAGGCAGTCGAGGAGGGTGACGACGGCAAACGCGAGGTGAATCCGGTAAACCGCGACAGGTGCGATCCACCGCCGCGCACGGGGCAGCAGCAGCGCGGCGAAGAGCAGCGTGCCCCCGGCCATGAAAGCCACGTCGTAGCAGGCTGTCAGGATGGCGGGACCCAGGTGTTCACGCCAGTCGAGCAGCGAGTGCCACAGCCAGAATCCAACCGTCTTGGCGCGTATCGGAACCAGCAGGACAGCCACGATCGTGGCCGTCGTGAGCATCCGTACGAGCATGTCGGTCGCCGCATCCCGGCCGGGCTCCCCGGCCATGGGGCGGGCTGCACCCGCCGAAGGTGGGTTCGTAGTGGATGGAGAGGGGGGGGCAGACACCGGGTGAGAACGAATGTGGCTTCCGCGGAATCCGGGCGCAAGTCCGGTCGATTCCCGAGGGACGCGCTTCGCCGTTGCGGGCCCCTCGTCGCTACTCAGATGCTCGGGCCATGTGTTCGACCCCTGCGAACAAACCTTCCGAGACCGGTCGATGGCTGCGCCGTCTCTTTCAGGGCGCAGCCTGCTTCCTCGCCCTCGCGGCATGCATCCAGGCGTCGCGAGCAGGCAGCTACGACTCGCTTCCACCGGAACGCCGCAAGGAAATGCAGCGCGAAGTTCGCGTCCTCATCGGCCTGCTTGAGAATCTCCACTACCAGAGCCGGACATTTGTCGAGCTTCGTGCCGACGAGATCCTTGCCTCCTACATGAAGCGCCTCGATCCGCTGCGCCTGGTTTTCCTTGCCTCGGACGAGAAGTACCTGCGCAAACGATTCGGCACGACGATGAAGTCGTCCTACCTCCTCGCGGGGGATCTCTACCCGGCCTTCGAGATCCACGACGTATTCCAGGAAAGGTGGATGGCGCGGCTTGCCTGGGTGCGGAAGGCACTCGCCAGCGGCATCGACCTGGAACGGGACGACAGCTTCGAGCCGGCGCAGGACGGTGCGGCCTATCCCGGCGGGCCGGCGGCGGCGGATGCCGCCTGGGAGCGGCTCCTGGCCGCGTGGCTGATCGCGGAGCGCCTTGATGGCCGGGACGAGGCCGGGGCTGTCGCGGCCGTGGAGCGCCGCCTTGAGGACCTGGACCGGCGGCTCGGCGCGATCGACGAGGAGACCGTGAGCGAGGTCTTCCTCAATGCCATCCTGGAGCTTCGGGATCCACATAGTGGGTACAGCTCGTGGGATTCGATGCTCGACATCGAGGCGGCCATGGCCGGTTCGCTCGTGGGCGTCGGGGTCGAGATCGGTCGCGAGGCCGGCGAGATCGTGATCACGGGCCTGACGCCCGGCGGCGCGGCCGAGGCCGAGGGCAGCATCCGCCCCGGCGATCGACTGGCGGCATTGGGCGAGGGCGACGACGAACTCATTCCCACAGACGGTCTGCGTGTGCGTGATGTCCTGAGAAGACTGCGGGGCAAGTCGGGGAGCCGCGTTCAGGTCGCGGTGGAGCGCGAGGCTGGCAGGGAGCCCCGCCGCGTGACGCTGGAGCGGCGTCGCGTGGCCATTGAAGCGGCCCGCGCGCGCGGCTACCTCATCGATCTCACCAGTCCGGAGGCGGGTCGAGCGGCAGGTGCCTACGGGGTGATCGAACTACCCACCTTCTACGGCGACCGAGGTGCTGACGGCGGGACGCACACCAGTGCGGCCGACGATGTCGGGGAACTTGTGTGCAAGCTGAGGGATCGCGGCGTGCGCGGGCTTGTGCTGGACCTGCGGGAGAATCCGGGCGGGCGGACCGACGAGGCGGTCCGGATCGCGGGGCATTTCATCGACACCGGACCGGTCATGATGCAGGCCGGCGGTGGCGAGGGAGCACCTGCGACGACGGAATCCGCCACCGAAGCGGGTTTGCTCTGGGGCGGGCCGCTGGTGGTGTTGACTTCGACGCGCAGTGCGTCGGCGAGCGAACTCGTGGCCGGGGCGCTCCAGGCCTATGGACGTGCGATCGTCGTGGGCGCGGATCGTACTTTCGGCAAGGGGACGGCGCAGACCGTGATTCCGCTGAGCGACGCCGCCGGCCACCTGGGGATCTCCGCGGGCGATCACTTCGGCATGGTACGGATCACGAATCAGATGTTCTTTCTGCCCGACGGCGCCTCCACCCAGCAGCGCGGTGTGACCAGCGATATCGCCCTGGCGTTGCCGCGCTCACCCGACGAGCGGTTGGAGGACGCGCTGCCAGGGGCGTTCCCCTGGCGCACCCTGCCGGTCGAGGATTTTGCGGCGCGCCGTGCGGCAGCGGTGCCGGTCGAGGCAGCGCTGGACGAGGCGCTCCGGGCGCGTCTCCTGTCGGCCTCCTCGGCGCGCGTGGCCCGGCTCCCCGAGTTCGCCTGGAACAGCCGGCGCCTGGCGTATCGAGCACGTGCGGACAGCACGCGCAGCGTGGATCTGCACCTGGGGCGCCGACGCGCGGAGCGCGCGGCGCTGGAGGAGGAACGCAGGCTGCTGACCGAGGAGCGCCGCCGCCTCGCCGCGGAGCTGGACCACCCGTGGACGCCGGTCTGGCTCGATGCCGTCGTGGACCAGCGTGACGCCCATGCCGCGCGGTTGGCCGAACTTGCTTCGGCGTCGGGCTTCGGCGGAGGCAAGTTCATCGCACGAGGTGTATTTGCGATGCGGAGACACAGCGACCAGCCCTGGCGCGAGATGCGCCTCGACCGGCTGGACCACCGGGTCGTGGCTGACGAGAGTGAGGCCCTCGCTGCCGCCTTCACGGAGGCCTCCGGGCTCGTGCTTGACGCCGCGTCGGTTCGCCTCGCTGCTCTGGAACTGCGCGATGGCCGGCCGGGCCGCGCTGCCGCCTTCGAGGAGAGACTCGCCGAGCGTGCGGGCGTTTCCAACGACGACCCCGCGTTCCAGCGCGGCCAGCTGGCGATGCTGGAGCGGCTGGCCGATCTCAACCCATGGCTCGTCGGCGAGCCGGTGCCGCTCGATATCGCACTTCGCGAGGCGATTCGCGTCGCGTCGGACTGGGCGGGCGACGTCGGGACGCACGGTCCCTGACATCGGGTCGCCGATAATCAGGGTGCGCCCCTGCCGGGCATCCGGTGGATGCCTCAGTGATACGTTTCTGGATCGCCCTTTGGATGCGTGGTGGCGAGAGTCATGGCGAACTCCTCCGCCCCATGTTGCTCCCCCGGACGCTCGTGTTCCCACGCCGCTGGTTGTTTCTAGCGCATAGTGCTGCTATTGCATTTCTTCCCCTGCTCGCCACCGCGGCCGGCGGGGCCGACGCGATGGGCGGGCCGTCGAACCCGGCGCTGAACGAGGTTGACGAGCCGGATGACGATGCCGCGACGCGTCGCGAGCCGCCGGGTGAGAGGCCGTTTTGGATGGCGGTGCAGTTGCTCTCCTCGGATGACGCCGAGAAGCAGAAGGATGGCCGCGAAAAGCTCGTCGAGGCAGGCGACCTCGAGTTCGTTCCTGCGCAGACCTACCTGGGTGAGTGCTACCTGCGCGGGCAGGACGGCTTCCCGAAAAACCCGCGGAAGGCGGTGGCGTGGTTTCGTCTCGCGGCCGATCGCGGCGACACGATCGCGAGGATCTATCTTAGCACCTGCTATCTTCTTGGCACGGGCGTGCGGGCGGACCGCGCCAAGGCCAGGACGCTCCTGGAGGAGACCCTCGCCGCGGTGAGCAAATACGCCCCGCCCACGCCGCCGTCGTGGCTTCTCGACGCGCAGAAAGCCGCGCGCAAGGACGGTGAGCCCCGAAACGACCCAGTCGCGCTCGGTGCCCGGCCGCCGCCTTGGGAACTCCTGATCGCTCGCGGCCATTTCATCCTCGGCACGATCCGTGATGAGGACGGCGACCACGCAGGGGCGCTTGCCTTGTTTGACGCCGCGGCCTCGTGGGGACCCGGCGGGCGTTCGGCCCTTTACGAAGCCGTACTCCGCGCGGCCCGGGCCCGCGCCCTGGGCCGCGGCTGCGCGCGCGACCTGGCGAAGGCTAATCAACTGCTCGAGCGCAGCCGCGAGCTCCTGCACGCCAATGCCATGGCGGAGTTGCACACCATGTGGACCCATCGCAAGGTGGACGACTTCGCGCTGGCGGACCTCGAGAAGGTCACGGGCGAAATGGCGAAGGCCCAGATGGCTCAGGAACAGCAGAGCGTTACCGCCTCGCTTCTGAAAGAGAACCCAGCCGAGGCCCTCCGCTGGTGCGAGATGTCTGCGAAGGCGGGCGAGGTGTGGGCCATGCTCGAACTGGCGGATATTCTGCGCCTCGGTCGTGCTGGTGCTCCGGATACGGAGGCGGCGTTTCAGTGGTACTCGCGGGCGCGGGAAGCGGGCGCCTCCTGGGTCGCGACTGCAAACGTGGTGGTTTGTCACCTGCGCGGCGTTGGCACTCCGGTGGACCGCGAAGCGGCGGATGCCTGGGTCGCCAAATACGGCGAGTCCAACTTCGCGTGCGCGCTCGCGGGCGCGGGACTGGCGCCGCAGGGCAGCTGGGGCGCGTCCGACTGGCTGGCGCTCCTGGAGCAACAGGCCCGCGTGACGAAGCTCCCGCTGGCGTGCTATCACGCGGCACGCGTCGATTACGAGCGGTTCATGCAGGAAGGACCGAAGAGCAAGGTGCGACCCAAGGACCTGCTGCGCGCGATGCGTCGGGCCGCCGACGAGGGCTTCGCCGGCGCGCACTTCTACACCGCGCAGCTGCTGCGCCTGGGTTGGGAGGACCTATCGGGCAAGGCCAAGGTGGAGCCGGAGCTGGAACGCGGAGCCCAGAAGGGCGACCTCAACTGCATGATCGAGTTCGCCATTGTCCTGTCCAGGCGCGAGGGAAACATGAACTTGCGCCGCTCGATCGAGATGAACCAGGCGGTGATCGCGCGCGACCCGGAAAACGCGAACGCCTACAACAATCTCGCAGTCGACATCGCGACCATGGGACAGCGTGGGATCCCGCTCGGTGACATCACCGACATGGACGCCCAGTCGCTGAAGTACCTCGAGAAGTCCGCCGAGCTCGGCTCATGGATGGCGGCGAGGAATCTCGCGCAACGCTACATGGGAGGCATCGGCGTCGAAAAGGATCTGAGGCTCGCCTACACCTACTTCCTGACGGCCGCTGAAAAGGGCGATGCGGAATCGAACCGGATCCTCGGACAGATGCACGAGAAGGGAATCGGCGTGCCGGTCACTCCCCGCGAGGCGATGTACTACTATCGCATCGCAGCCCTCGACGGTGATCTCCAGGCGCTTCGGTCGGTCTGCAATTTGTACCTGCAGGGGCGCGGCGTGGAACGCGATCTCGAGGCGGCCAAGGGCTGGCTGCTACGGCTGGCTGCCTCGGGCAACACGTTCGGTCTCGCGCAATTTGGCGACGTGCTCATGGCCCAGAAGGAATACAGCCAGGCGCGCGAGTTCTGGCTCAGTGTGAACGAGTCGCCGATCATCTTTGTCGCAGGCGTGGCCAACTCGCGGCTCGCGAAAATCTATCGCGAGGGCCTTGGCGTGAAGGCAAACCCACGGCGCGCGGCCAAATACCACAGGAGAGCGCTTGAGCTTCAGAACCCCGATGCCATTTGCTTCGACTGTCGCCAGTTGATCGTCGCGGGAAAGTCGGCCGAAGCCGTGAAGGCACTCGAGCGGCTTGGAAGCCGATCTCCCGAAGCGCTGTTCCTCCTCGGTTCGATGCGACTCGCGGGCCAGGGTATTCCCCAGGACATTCCAACCGGCATCAAGAACCTGAAGGACGCGGCGCGCACCGGGCATCTGGAGTCCAAGTACCTGCTGTCGGTGGCGACACTCCAAAGGTTGCAAGGCGCTCCCACCGCCGACGAAGCGCTGCAACTGCTCGATCAGGCGGAGTCGGCCGGTTTGGCCAAGGCCCGCGAGCTGCGGCCGAAAATCGAATCGATGCGATCCAAGACCGCGACGACTCCCGTCAACGACAGTGTCCGATCGGGATCCGGCTGACGTTCTACGGGCACAGGGCGGACCCGCTTGCGGCCGGCGGCATTGTGCACTCCTTGCGGAGTCGGCCGTTACCCGGTCGGCGTTTCCTCCACGATGCATATTCGACTCCCGAAAGCGTGGGCCTTGCCTGAAAACGCGGCGACCGAAGAATCGGTCGCGACGGCGCCGGCTCGCCGGCAGTTTCTTCGGTCGCTCGGTGTGATCGCGGCGGGGGCGGGGTTGTCCGCGCTCGCGCGCGGGGCCACTGCAGGCTTCCCTTCCTTGACCAGCTCGGCCTATCCGGTTGGCGACCTCAAGCTCACGCCGGAGGAACTGGCGACCAGCTACAACAACTTCTACGAGTTCGGGACCGGGAAGGACGACCCGAAGCGCGCAGCGAATCGCGGTTGGAAGACCGAACCGTGGACGGTTGAGCTGACGGGCGAGATCGGCAATCCGGGGCGCTGGGATGTGAACGACCTGATCGCGCAACTCGGCGGCATCGAACAGCGCGTCTACCGGCACCGTTGTGTCGAGGCCTGGTCGATGGTGATCCCGTGGGACGGATTCCCGCTTGCCAGGCTCGTCGAGCTCGCGGCTCCGAAAGCGACTGCGAAATACCTGCGCTTCGTCTCGTTTCATGATCCGAAGCAGGCGCCCGGCCAGCGACAGGCGATCCTCGACTGGCCGTACGTCGAGGGGCTGCGTCTGGACGAGGCGACCCACGAGCTCGCGTTCATCGCGACGGGGATGTACGGCAAGCCGATCCCGAACCAGAACGGAGCGCCCCTGCGGCTGGTGGTCCCGTGGAAATACGGGTTCAAGGGGATCAAGTCGATTGTCCGCATCGAGTTCACCACCCGGCGGCCGCGGAGTTCCTGGCAGCAGATGGCGCCGAATGAGTATGGGTTCTTCGCCAACGTGAACCCGACCGTCGATCACCCGCGCTGGTCCCAGGCGAGCGAGCGCGTGATCGGCGGCGGCTTCTTCTCGGGCAAGCAAGCCACGCTCATGTTCAATGGTTACGAGAAGCAGGTCGCCGCGCTCTACGCCGACCTCGACCTGCGCCGGAATTTCTGAACATGCGAACGGCGCGAGGTTCCTCCGCGCGGCAACCGGAGGAGGAGGAGGAGGAATCCGACCCGGCCGGACGCGATGCGGCTGGCCGCGGCCGCACGGGAGTGCTGGAGCGGCTCCTGCGTTCGGGCGCGACCATCGCGGCCGCGGTGCTTGCTCCGGGGCTCTGGCTGGCGTGGCCGTTGTTCCTGTCGGGCGATCCGAGTGTCGCGGCGGATCCGGCGAAGTTCGTGCTCCATCACCTCGGTTTCACCGCCGCGGCGGTGCTGGCGGCGACACTCGCGCTCACGCCGCTGCGTGTCGTCTTTCCGCGCTGGCGGGCCGCCCAGGTCGTGCAGCGGCACCGGCGCTTCATCGGCGTGAGTGCCTTCGTCTACGCGGCACTGCACGTCGGCATGCATTTCATCTATGAGGGCGGTTTCGCCACATTCCGCACGGACTGGCAGAAGCCGTTCATCGCCGTCGGCGCAGTGGCCTTTCTGATCCTCGCGCTGCTGGCAGCCACGAGCGCGAAGCCGGTTGTGCGCGCCCTCGGCGCGCGACGCTGGAAGGCGGTGCACCGCGCCGTGTATCTCGCCGCGCTCCTGGTCGTGTATCATCAGGTCTCGGCGAAGAAGGTGTTTCCAATGGAGGTCGTCTGGGTGTTCGGCCCGGTCCTTGTGCTCGAGGCCATCCGCATCTGGCGGGTCTTCGCAGGGCGGACCCGTCGGGCGGGATGAACCGGCCGACCCTGTTTCGGGGCGGGTGGGGGCCGGCCCGCTTTTTCCCATCCGGGAGGGGCCCGGGAGGAATCCGTTCGGGCCCGGCAGGGTGAATACCTCGATTTGCATTTTCGCGCTTATCGGCGATGCTATCCGTGCCGATAAAAGCACTACGGTTACCCAATAGTTCACACGATCCGTTGGACAACAACCTACGATGAACGACCACTGTGTGTGGTCCCGGGCTCGTCCCGAATAAAGAGACCCGCCGCGCGGCTCTGCCGAGCGGCGGTTGTCTTTTTCGCCCCATCCAACGCCTTGGCCGACGCCCGCGGCAGGCGCGATATGGAGCCTCATTGGCCGTCGTGGCGTCCGCCGGCCGCAGGCGGTTCCGACGGCCGGATGCGGCCGCGCCGACGGTCGATGCTCCGGCTGGAGTCGGGACGCGAAGGGTCATGGATACAGCGTGTCCCGGCGTCGCCGGACCCGCCGCGCCACGGGCGAAATCGACTTGCCTCGACGGCATTTTCGCCCGTTGCTGCGGCCGTTTCGTCAGAATCGTTAGGTGGCAGGGACTGGTGAATTGTCAGTTGGAGGTGAGCTTCAGTGATAATTCGAAACCCGATGGTCGGGAACGGACTGCAGGATAGCGTGGATCGACGAACGTATCACATGAGCAACTCCAAACTCTACGTGGGCAATCTCTCGTTCAAATCGACCGAGGAGGATGTGCGCGCAGTGTTCGAGCAGTTCGGTGCGGTGACCGATGTTTTCATCGCGATGGACAAGATGACCGGCCGCCCGCGCGGCTTTGCGTTCGTGACCATGGGCACGGACGAAGAGGCGAAGATCGCAGCTGAGAAAGTGAACGGCCAGGAACTCGATGGCCGCGTGCTGACCGTGAACGAGGCCCGTCCGAAGGAGGAGGGTGGTCGCGGTGGATTCGGCGGCGGCGGTGGTGCTCCGCGTGGTGAGCGTCGTGGCGGCTTCGGCGGCGGTGAACGTCGCGGTGGCGGCGGTGGCGGCGGCTTCGGCGGCGAGCGTCGTGGCGGCGGCGGTGGCTTCGGCGACCGTCGTGGCGGCGGTGGTCGTTATTGATCCATGTTGATCGGGCGCGTTGAAGCGCCTGACCCTGTCTGAGGCAAGAGGCGCCCGCGGGCGCCTCTTTTGTTTTGGGCGGTCGGTGGCACGGGAATGCGCGTTCGAAGGCCGCGGACGCATCGAGGCCTTGCCTGACCGGGGCCGGTGCGGCACACCTCGACCTTTTTCATGCACTGGATCGTCCTCAGCCTCGTCTCCGCATTGTTCCTCGGGTTCTACGACCTGAGCAAAAAGCACGCGGTACAAGGCAACGCCGTGCTTCCGGTTCTGTTCCTGAGCACGGTTTTCGGCGCGGCGGTGTGGCTCGGGCTGATGGGCCTGCAGGCCTGGGGGATCGCCGGGCTGCCGCCGCAGCTGCACGTGGAGCCGCTTTCGCCGGCGCAGCACGCGCAGGTCTTCCTCAAGTCCTGCATCGTGGCGGGCTCCTGGATCCTGACCTACTTTGCGTTCAAGCATCTGCCGATGTCGATCGCGGCACCGATTCGCGCGACCGGGCCGCTCTGGACGCTGGGCGGTGCGATCGTTGTCCTTGGCGAGCGTCCGACAGGGCTCGAGTTGCTGGGGATCGCGACCACGCTGGGCTCATTCGTGGGGCTGTCCTTCGCGGGCCGGCGCGAGGGCATTCATTTTCATCGCGACAAGTGGGTGGGCTTTCTCATCGGCGGCACGCTGCTGGGTGCCGTGAGCGGCCTCTACGACAAGTATCTCTTCGGCCGCGCCGGGTTCACCGCGTCGACGGTGCAGGCGTGGTTCTCCTTCTACCTCGTGCTGCTTTTTCTTCCGCTCGCCATCGGCTGGAAACGCCGCTGGTGGCCGCGCGCATCGTTTCACTGGCGCTGGAGCATCCCGTGGATCGGGTGGTTCCTGCTTGTGGCTGATTTCGCCTACTTCACCGCCCTGCGCGACGAGGAGGCGCTGGTCTCGCTGGTGTCGAGCATGCGGCGCGGCAGCACGCTCGTGGCGTTTGCAGGCGGGCTCTGGTTGTTCCGCGAGGTCGGCGGATGGCGCAAGATCCTCGCCGTGCTCGGCGTGGTCGCGGGCATCGTCCTGACCGTCGTGGGTTGACGCCGCCATGGCCGGGGCGATGCGGCGGCCTGGGGTGTTTTCCCGGGGCGGGGCGTGCACTTTCTTCAGCGTGGGACTGTTGTGCGTGCGTTCCGGGTCGAAGAAGGAGGGAAGGACACCCCGATGGTGGAGAATCCCTACACGTTGCTCAAGACGACCAACCGGCTGCCCACGCCGCCCGGGGTCGCGATCCGGATTCTGGAACTCGTCGAATCGGACGAGACCTCGATCGAGGACATCACGCAGGTGATCAGCGGCGACCCCGCGCTCACCTCGAAGATCATCAAGTTCATCAACTCGCCGCTCGTCGGCCTCGGCTTCCGCGGCACGACCGTGGGGGAGGCAGTGGCGCGTATCGGCATGCGCGGCGCGCAGATGATGGCGTTGTCCTTCTCGCTTGTCTCGGAGAAGCACCGCGAAAGCTGCCCGAGTTTCTCCTTTGACAGATTCTGGTCGGAGTCGCTCGCCCGTGCCGTGGGCGCACGCTGCATCGCGCGGCACCTGCTGGGCTGGGACCCTGAGGAGGCCTTCATCACCGGACTCCTTGCACGTATTGGAAAACTGGTGCTCGCGACCGGCATGCCTTCCGATTACGAGCCCGTGCTTGCGGGTGCCGCCGGAAGCGGCGAGCCGCTGGAGAAACGCGAGCGGGCGGCGCTCGGCACCGACCATCTCGAGATGGGCATGCAGCTGCTGCGCGAGTGGAGCCTGCCGGAGGTCATTTGGAAAACGGCGGGCACGCTCGAGCCCGGCCACGAACGGCCCAACCGCTCGGCCAAGATCATCGAGATGGCGGACGCGGTCGCGGCCTTCATGGTCGAGGACACGCGCCACACGGCGGCCGCCGTGCAGGAACTCGCCGTGGCCGCAGGCGACCGTCTGGAAATCGATGGCGAGGCCTTCCGGGTGCTGCTTGGACAGATCGGCCAGGATTGGATCAGCTATGGACGGTTACTCTCCGTTCAAACCTCGAAGGCTCCGGATATCCAAGCGATCGAGACCCAGGCCGAGGAGCACCGCAACGCGCTCCGCCTCGCGTCGGAACTCGAGGTGCAAAGCCTGCGCGTGGAGAACCAGCAACTCGGCCGTATCGCGCGGCGCGACCGACTCACCGGTTTGTTCAACCGCGCGGCCTTCGACGAGGATTTCGCCAGCGCCCTCGCCGCGGCGGAGGGTTCCGGCAGCGCGGTCGCGCTGCTGCTCATCGATGTCGACCACTTCAAGGCGATCAACGACAGCCACGGCCATCGCACGGGCGATCTTGCCCTCGAGCACGTCGCGCGCGTCCTGGATGATGCTGCGCGCAAGCGCGACACCCTTTACCGCTATGGCGGCGAGGAGTTCGCGCTCGTCGCGCCGGACTGCCCGCCGGCGGCCGCACAGCAGCTCGCCGAAACGATCCGCAAGGCCGTCGCAGGGAGCCCCTGCACCGGGGGCGATGCGCAGATCAGCATGACCGTGAGCCTCGGCATCGGCTGGGCGCAATGGCCGCAACGGCCGGCGACGGCCACCGAATTACTGGAGTACGCCGACCGCCGCCTCTACGAGGCCAAACACGCGGGCCGCAACTGCTGGCGCATCGACGCGTCCTCCGCGCGCGGCAGTCTCTGGACCCGGATCGGCCGCATCTTCGGCGGTTGAGGACAGCCGGGCTGTTGTTCTCATCGAGGTGTGTGTCAGCGCTCGCAATGGCCGGCCTGCCATCCAGGGCCGCTGGCGACGGATCCCGGCGAAGCTCCGATCAAAGGGCCGCTTTGATCGCGGCGATCAACGCTGCGTACTCGGTGTCGCCGAGGAGTTTCTTCTCCGCCGGCATCATCTCGAAGGTGGAGCCGTAGGACGGTCCATCGACGTACTTCGGCACGAGATGCATGTGCAGGTGGGGCAGCTTGTCGGAGTAGGCGCCGTAGTTGATCTTTGCGGCCTGGCACGCGCTGCTGATCGCCCGGGCCGCGCGCGTCACATCGCGCATGAACGCCTGCAGCTCTGCATCCGGCAGTTCGAAGAGTTCATTGACGTGGCGCTGGTAGGCGACCACGCAGCGTCCGCGGTGGGTCTGTTCGCGAAAAAGATAGAGCGTGGAGGCGCCGAGCGGCGCGACCTCGATCATCAGCTCGTGCAGACGCTGATCCTTGCGGCAGTAGAAGCAGTCTGGCTGGTCAGTCATGGAACGCGAAAGTGAGTCGGTGAGTCACGCGAGGATCGCCGCAGGCCCAGGCGCTGTCGACCCCCGAGTCGGTGGACGTTGCGAGCCGCCGCGCCTCAGCGCGCCGCGTGTTCGGCGGCGAGCGCGCCGAGCAGGCGTCGCAACATCGCGGCGAGCCGGTCGATGTCCTCGATCGTCACGTGAAGATTCGGCCGAAAGCGCACGCTCGCGCGCCCTGCGCCGAGCAGAAGCAGTTTTTCGTTCTCAAGCGCGCGGGCGACGAGGGCGGACTTGAGTTCGGGCGTGTCCAGGCTGAAGCCCTGGTAGAGACCGATGCCGCGGACGTTGCTGACGAGCTGCGGAAACTCGGCGCGCAGCTCCTGCAGCCGCATCACGAGGTGTGCAGCCTTGGCCGGCACCTGCTCGATCAGACGCTCGTCGCGCACGATGCGCCATTCCTGGCAGAAGCGAACCATGTCGGCGAGGCAGCCGCCCCACGTCGAGTCGAGCACGCCCTCGTCGTCCATCGAGTGCAGCATGTAGACGACGCCATTGCCGAGCTTCTTGGCGGCGGCGACGGCCTGCGGTGGATACGGCAGGTCGAGTTGATCCGCGGTGAAGAACGTCCCGGTCTGGCCGCCGGCGGTCTGGACCTCATCCAGTCCGAGAAACACGTCGTGCTCGTGGGCGAGCCGGCTCAAGCCCTGGAAAAACGCCTTTTCCGCCACGCGGTGGCCGCCGGCGCCCTGGATCGGCTCGACGATGATGCCGACCACCTCGCCAGCGTGTTCGCGCAGACTGCTCTCGACGCGACGAAGCGCTTCGTCGGTGCGCGACCTGTTTTCCTCTGGAGGTGCATCGGTGTCGATCGCGGGAAACGGCACCTGGATGTTGCCGTGCACCAGGCCGTGAAAGTCCTTTGTCACCATCGGATCGTGCGACAGCTCGGTGACATTCAGGGCGAAGATCGTGCGTCCATGAAAAGCCTGGTCGAAATAGATGAAGCGCCGGGGTCCTCGCTTCGCGTCGGCTCGCCTGTCGTGGAGGTTGAGCAGGTACTTCATCATGTTCTCGATCGCCTCGGCCCCGGAATTCACGGTGTAGAGCTCGAGCCTGTCGGAGCGCATGCAGCGCGGAGCCGCGGCGTGGAGTTCGCGATAATACTCCAGGCACTCGGGGGTGAGAAAATCGACGTTCGCCAGCTTGTTGTTGGCCGCGTAGCCGAGGCGGCGCAGGTAGTCGGGCTCGAGGAGCCGCGGATGATTGTGGCCGATCCATTTCGACGCGTAGTAGCCGGCCCAGTCGAAGAGCCGCTCGCCCTCGAGCGTCGCGAGCCACATGCCTTCGCAGCGTGGCAGGTCGACCACGAACGGGTAGGGATCCGCGATCACGTAGCGCCGCATTTCGGCGAGCATGGAAGCACTGAGCGGACCGGGAAACTGTCCCTGGCGGGTCATGCGCGAGTCAATGCACAGCCCGGCCGCGCGCCAAGATTCTTTCGCCAGGGGTGTCCGGCCGGCGGTCGGCCGCGGACGGTCCTTACGCGGGGCCGCTGGTGCTTGGATGGCGGCGTGCGCGCGGGGCGCTTTTCCATTCGCGCTCGGGCGCGGGGCTGACCACAACGTCCGGGATGTTCATCGACGAGATCACGATTTCCGTGCGGGCTGGCGACGGCGGCACCGGCTGCGTTGCCTTCCGGCGCGAAAAGTTCGAGCCCTTCGGCGGCCCCAATGGCGGCGACGGCGGGCGCGGCGGCGATGTGATCCTCGAGGGCGATCACGACGTCAACAACCTCAACGACTATCGGTTCCGGCCGAACTGGCGTGCGAAGGACGGCGAGGCGGGTCGCGGTTCCGACCAGCACGGGGCCGACGGCAAGCCGGCGGTCCTGCGGGTGCCCCCGGGCACGGTCGTGATCGACCCCGAGAGCGGGCGGATGGTCGCCGAGGTGCTCAAGCACCAGGAGCAGATCATCCTCGCCAAGGGCGGCAATGGCGGGTGGGGCAACACGCACTTCAAGTCCTCGACCCACCGCACGCCCCGGCGGGCCAATCCCGGTCTGCCCGGCGAGCAGGGGAGTTTCCTCCTCGTCCTGAAGACGATTGCGGACATCGGCTTCGTGGGCTTCCCGAATGCAGGCAAGTCGAGCCTGACCAACCTCATCACCCGCGCACGGCCCAAGATGGCGCCGTACCCGTTCACGACCCTGCACCCGCAGGTCGGCATCATCGAGTATCCGGATCACCACGATCGGCTGACATTGGCCGACATTCCGGGACTGATCGAGGGGGCCCACGAGAACCGCGGGCTCGGCCATCGTTTCCTGCGGCACATCGAGCGCTGCGCCCTGCTCGTGCTGATGCTCGACATGGCCGGCACGGACGGCCGCAACCCGGCCGACGACTACCGCCACCTTTTACGAGAACTTGAATTGTACGACCCGGCCCTCCTGGACAAACCCAGGGTGGTCGTGGCCAACAAGATGGACGAGGAGGCGGCCGCCGGCTTCTTGCGCAAGTTTCGGCGCCTCAATCGCGTGGATGTTCTGCCGATATCCTGTCTGACCGAAGAGGGAATCCCTCAGTTGCTGGAGGAGCTCTACCGGCGGGTTCGCGGTAAAAATACCAAGAACTGAGCGCGGCGGAGTGGCCTCCCTGGGCGGGCTGCTCCGTCGAACCATGTCCGAATTCAGACCCATCATCATGCGCAGCAACCGCCTGCTCGGTGCTGCGCTCGTGGAACGCAATCTCATCACTGTCGAGCAACTCGAGGCCGCGACCGAACGGCTTCTGCAGGTGCTCGACCAGGGGGTGGATCGCGACGCGAGCCTGCTGCGTATCCTCATTCACGAGACGCGTGCATTGACCGAGGAGGCCCTCCTCGAGCACCTCGTCGAGGAGATGTCGATGGGCCTGATCGACATGCGCGAGATCGACCTGCACGACGACCTGAAGTCCCAGTTCAACCTCGGCATGTGCTGGGCGACCTGGACCGTGCCCTTCGACAAGGACGACGACATCCACTACGTCGCGAGCGCCTATTACCTCAGTCCCGCAGTGCGCCAGCACTGGGAAAAACAACTTGGCACCCCGATCGTCTGGTACTCCACCACGCTGGAGTCGGTCGGGGAGTTCCTCGAAAAGTTCGAGGCGGAGCGAAACGGGAGTGCGGTGGCCGGCAAGCACGCCGCCGCCGTCGCCTGATCCGACCTGAACCGCCATGGCCCTCGGACGCCTCCAAACCGCCATCGTCGAGAATCTGGTCGGGCTCGGCCGACTCACCGCCGCCCAGCAGCAGGCGATCGTCAACACCCCGAAGGAGCTCAACGGCGACGCCCTCGAGCAGCTCCTGCGCGACGAGTACAACATCCAGGCGCACCACCTGCTCATCGCCAAGGCACGCGCCTTCGGCATGACGCCCCTCAACGTCAACCGCGTGCGCGTGCACAAGGGGACGTTCGAGAAGATTTCGATGGAGTTCTGCCAGCAGAAGCTGGTCCTGCCCGTCGGCTCGATCGGCGAGTACGTGCTCGTCGCCTTCGCCAATCCCTTCGAACTCACGGTCTCGAGCCAGATCCAGGACCTCACCGGCAAGCGCGTGGTCCCGTTCCTCGCGCGCGAGAAGGACATCCGCGACAAGCTCAGCACCGGCTCCGTCCGCAACGACGAGCAGTTCCACGATGTGGTCAAGGCCGTCGGCGACGAGTACGGCGAGAAGGACGTCGATCTCGACGCAAGCGACGCTGAGAGCGAGGAGTCCGCGCCGATCATCCAGCTCGCGAACCGCATCATCGAGGACGCCTACGTCGCCGGCACGTCCGACATCCACATCGAGCCGAGCGAGGCCGAGGTCACCGTCCGCTACCGCGTGGACGGCAACTGCCACATCAAGCTGAAGCTTCCCGCGCGCGTGGGCCCGGCCCTCGTGGCCCGCCTGAAGATCATGTCCAACCTGGACATCTCCGAGCGCCGCCTCCCGCAGGACGGACGCATCATCTTCAAGCAATTCACGAAAAAGAACATCGACATCGACCTGCGCGTATCCACCGCGCCTCTCAACTGGGGTGAGGGCGTGGTCATGCGTATCCTCGACAAGCAGAAGTCCACCCTGCCGCTGCCCGCCCTGGGTTTCTCGCAGGAGAACCTCGCGCGTTACCGCGAGGTCATCCGCCAGCCCTATGGCATGATCCTGCACTGCGGTCCGACGGGCTCGGGCAAGTCGATGACCCTCTATTCCGCGCTCAACGAGATCAACTCGCCCGAGATCGTCATCCGCACCGCGGAGGACCCGATCGAATACACGCTGGGCGGCATCAACCAGATGCAGATGCACCGGCAGATCGGGCTCACCTTTGCCAGCGCGCTGCGTTCCTTCCTGCGCCAGGACCCCGACATCATCCTCGTGGGCGAAATCCGCGACAAGGAGACGGCCAACATCGCGGTCGAGGCCGCGCTGACCGGTCACCTCCTGCTCAGCACCCTGCACACCAACGACGCACCCAGCACGATCGCCCGCCTCACCGACATGGGCATCGAGCCGTTCATGATCTCGTCCTCGCTGCTTTGCGTGTGCGCGCAGCGCCTCATGCGCCGCGTCTGCAAGGTCTGCCGCAAGTCCTACGAGCCCGAGGGCCGCGAGAAGGAGATCCTGGAAAAGGCGCTCGGCTGGAAGGGTGGCCAGGTCTACAAGGCCAACACCAAGGGCTGCTCGCGCTGCGGAAATACCGGCTACAAGGGCCGCGTGGGTATCCACGAGCTTATGACGATCAGCGACGAGCTCATCGACGCGATCAACAAGGGCAAGGAGGCGGCGGAGATCAAGAAGATCGCCATGGCCAACGGCATGAAGACGCTTCACCAGGACTCCATGCTCAAGGTCGTCGAGGGCCTTTCCACCATCGAGGAGTCGCTCTGCACGGTCCCGCCGGACCTCTGAGCGGCCCCGGTCCCGCCGCGGAGTTTCGCCGCACCCGGTGGGTTAGGTTCTCGATCTGCCGCGGCGATTTCGTTCCCATTCCGGCACCGCCTGCCGGATTCATCCGATGACCCGATTGCCCCGCGTTCGCAGCGCCCTGGCGCCGATAGGGGTCGCATTGTTTGCGATCTGCGTTTGCGCGCGCACCGGCGCCGCCGCCGTCGACGACTCGGTCTGGCTCCGCTGGGGACTGCCGCCGATCGTGAACTATGTGCCCGACACCACCGGGGTGGCCTCGCGCGTCATCACGATGGGCGCTCTTCCGGACGGGTTCATCGTCCTGACCGCCGACGCGGCGATCGTATCCAACGGGCTTCGGTGGGGCCAACTGGCCGGCCTGCGGCAGGTGAGCGACTTTGTCGTCACGCCCGGCGGCCGCGTGTTCGTATCCGGGCTCGATGGGGTGCATGAGCTCCGTCCCGGAGGCGACGGCTTG
Organism: Verrucomicrobiota bacterium; assembly: GCA_023399155.1. Classification (GTDB taxonomy): domain Bacteria; phylum Verrucomicrobiota; class Verrucomicrobiia; order Opitutales; family Opitutaceae; genus JAEWQP01. The sequence continues at coordinate 83,942 of JAEWQP010000010.1, forward strand.
TACACCATCGAGCGGGTGCTGTCCCCCGACGTGCTGCCGGCAGGCGCGCGCCTGTTGCGTCACCTGGCGTTTGCGCGCGACACGATCTTCGCCCTCGAAGGCAAGCACATGCTTGTGGGCCGACCCGGCCAGGATCCCCGGATGGTCGAGTTCGCGCATTGGGGAAACGAGGTGTTCGCCATCGGCGACGACGTGTTCCTGATCGGAGCCACCGGATCGATCCTGTCCCGGTGGGATTGGGACACAGGCACGGCCGTGGGTGCCGAGTCGCTGCTCGACGGCGCGCGTCACGAGTGGGTGGTCAAGGTCGTTCCGCGCCGCCGGGGCGGAGTCTGGATGCTGTCCGAGGCGGGCAGCATCTTCGGTTTCGATGGCAAGGCCAGCTGGGTGTGGTCCGGCGACGCCGGGCGCCGGCAGGCTGGTTTCATCGTGTCCGACCTCGCCGACCTGGATGATGATGCCCTCGCGGTCGGGACCGTCGATCAGGGGCTGCTCTTCTACGCGCCCGACGGCACGCTTCGGAAGCGTCTCCAGCAGAACGACGGCCTGGGGGGCGCCGGAGTCGAGGCCCTGGGCACGGACGCGCAGGGAGGCTTGTGGGCGGATGCCCGCCCCGGCCTGCTCCGCATCGCGCAAAGCCTGGATTTTCTCGCCTTTGATGACCGCCACGGGCTCGCGGGTCGCGTGAGCGCGGTCGCCATGCACGAGGGCCGTATCTATGCCGGCACGACAGCGGGGCTCCATGTGGCGCATCCGGAGGCGGCGACGCCTGACCGGTTGTTTCGCCGCGTATCGGAGCCGAGGGCGGTGCGAAACTTGGTGCCCGCCGGGAGCGACCTGCTGACCATGGGCGCGCAATGGCGGGTGCTCCATCGGGATGGGCGCGAGTCGCTGATCCTCGCGATCGAGGGCACGGCCCTGATCCAGCCGTCGCAGTTTCCCGACCTGGCCTACGCGAGCAACTACGAGGGCGTCTACTGGGCCGTGCGCAGCGGCGGCATATGGACGGTCGGCGGCCGCGTCCCGGGCATCGACCGGCTGGCGTTCTCGCTCTGCGAGGGCGGGGACGGGGCGATCTGGGCCGCGCTCGGTCACGGCGCAGTCGCGCGCATCCAACCTTCCATGACAGGCGGCGAGGCGCGGATGTTCGGCGCGGCCGACGGCGTGCCGCAGCGATGGTTGCAGTTCGGCGTGCTGCACGGGGAGGTGTATCTTTCCGGTGAACCGTGCGTGCGCTGGGATCCCGGGGCCGGTCGGTTTGTGAATGCGCCGGAGATTGCCTACTACGTCGGCGGACCGCCTTTCGGCTTTGAGCATGTCTTTGGACGCAGCCGCCGGGACGCCTGGGTCGGGAGCAATGTGAACCTGGGCAATCTGATGCCGCGGCCGGTCGATTACGTGCTCGGTCAGATCTCGGTATATGCGAACGGACGCGATTTCCGCGCCTCGGCGCTCGCCTATGAGAGCGAAGACGTCGCCTGGATCGGCAGTCGACTGGGCCTGATGCGGGCGAGTCGACCGCGTGTCGAACGACCACCGCCGGCCGAGGTGCCGAGGCTGGTCCGCATCGTGGATCTGTCCACGGGGCGGGACGTGCCGTTCCCGGATCACGAGGGCGCTACGCTGGACCTATCCTCCAGCCAGCGGTCGTTGCGCTTCGAGATGGCCCTCGCCGATTTCGCCGCGCCGCACCTGAACCAGTATCAGTTCTTCCTTACCGGTTTCGATCCGGATTGGCCGGGCTGGAGCGGGAGCAATTTCCGTGAACTCACCAACCTGCCCTGGGGTGAATATGGGCTGGTGATGCAGGCGATGAATCCGGCCGGCCAGTTGACTCGGACGAATTCCCTGAGACTGCGCATCGCAACTCCGTTTTACGCCACACCGGTGGCGCTGGTCGGTTACCTTCTCACGCTCGTGCTGCTCGTGCTGGTCATCGGTTCATGGCGCAGCGCGAAATTGCGCCGCCAGAACGCGGAGCTCAAGGCCGCCGTGGACGAGCGAACCCAGGAGGTGGTCAAGCAGGCCGACGAGCTTGAGCAGAAGAACGAGGAGCTGGAGGCGTCACTGCAGAACTCGCAGGTGTTGGCCCAGCAGGCACGCGCGGCGGCGGAGGCCAAGAGCCGGTTCCTCGCGAACATGTCGCACGAGATTCGCACGCCCATGAACGGCGTGATCGGCATGTGCTCGCTGCTTGCCGACACGCCGCTGTCGGACGAGCAGCAGGACTTTGTCCGCACCATCCGCCATTCCGGCGAATCGCTGCTCACGATCATCAACGACGTGCTTGATCTGTCCAAGGCCGAGGCGGGCCGGATGGAACTGGAGCGCATCCCGTTCGATGCGGGCGAAGTGCTCGAGGAAGTCCTCGATCTCCTGGCGCACCAGGCGCACATCAAGGGGCTGGAGTTGTGCGCGATCATCGATCCCGGACTCCGGACCCGGCGCATCGGCGACCCCACGCGACTGCGGCAGGTTCTGGTCAACCTCGCCGGAAACGCGATCAAGTTCACGTCGGTCGGCGAGGTTGTGCTCGAGGCGAGTGCGGCCGGTCCGGACGCCGCCGACGAGCGCGTGACCTTCCGCGTGCGCGATACCGGCATCGGTGTCGCGCCGGAAAAGCAGGCCCTGCTCTTCCAGCCTTTCTCCCAGGTCGATGCCGCGACGACGCGGCAGTTCGGAGGCACGGGCCTGGGCCTGGCGATCTCGCGCGAGATTATCGATCGCATGGGCGGCAGCATCGACTGCGAGTCGGTTCCCGGCCGTGGGACGACCTTCCGCGTCGAGGCCGCACTGCCGTTCGCCCCCGACGAACCCCAGAAGATGCCCGACCTATCCGGGCTGTCCGGGCATCATGTGCTTGTCGTCGACGACAACGAGACGTGTCGCACGACGCTGGCCGGGCTCGTGCGCGCCGCGGGAATGCACGCCGAGACGGCCGGCGACCGCGAGTCATGCCTGGCGCTGCTCGAGACGGGGCGGGCTTTCCATTTCGTACTTATTGAGATGCAGCTGGCCGGAGGCCAGGGCCTGGAACTCGCGGCGGAGATCCGCCGGCGCCGCGGCACCGAGCCGCGTATCGTGCTGATGACTACGCCCGGGAGCCAGGGACGCTCCTCGGGCGATTCGCCCAGGATCGACGGATTCCTCGGCAAGCCCGTGCACCGCAGACAGCTTCTCGATTGCCTGCTGCGCGCAAGCTCCGGCCGGAACCCGGCGCCCGCCGGCGGCGATGCGCGCCTCTCGGCGATCCCGGTGCTCGAGAGCGCCCGCTCGCTGCGTGTGCTTGTCGCTGAGGACAACGCCGTCAATCAGCGGCTGGCCGCGCTGATGCTGCGTCGCTTCGGCGTCACGGCCGACGTGGTCGCCAACGGGCTTGAGGCCGTCGAGGCGGTCGGGCGCCAGCCCTATGACCTCGTCCTCATGGATGTCCACATGCCGGAAATGGACGGCATCGAGGCAAGCAAGGCCATCCGGCAGAGACTGCCGGCGGACCGTTGCCCGCGCATTGTCGCCGTCACGGCCGGCGTCACGAGCGAGGAACTTTCCGCATGTCGCGAGGCGGAGATGGACGGCTTCGTGGCCAAGCCGTTCAATCCGTCGGACATTGCGCGGGAGTTGACCGCGACCGTCGAGATCCGCGCCAGTGCGATGTCGGCGCACGATTCCGACACCGGCTCCGCCCCGGCTTGAGTCGACCTTGCGCGCGGAGAGCCGCTTCTGATACGAGGCCGATTGCTCCGCGAGCGGGTGCCTGACCTGCGCTCGGGTTGCTGATCCTGCGCGGGCAGGAGGTCTCGCCGAAGACTGCACTCCAGGCGACCGGGTGGATGGACCCCGCCGGAGAAGGATCAGGGAGCGGTCCCGAGGACGTACGTGCCGTTGAAGACAAGTTGCGTGCCGTCCACGTGGATCCGCACCTTGATGGCACCTGTGTGCGCGTCGGCCGGCCGCGCCCGGCCCGTGACGGCGCGCGGCTTGCCGCGATGATTGCGTGCGTCACCCGTGAACTCGACGGTTTCACCGGCGATCAGCCGCGCCAGGTCGCTCTCGGACACACGGATGGTGATCTCCCCATGTTCGCTCCAAAATGCCCAGGGGAACACACGCGCGTTGTAGGTCGCGGCCCAGGCATCGCCGGTGCGTGCGAATGCGGTGGTCCGGAGGGTGACGCTGCCGACGTAGATCGAGGTCTTCATCGCCGGTACCTCGACCTGCGAGGGCAGGGGCGCGACCGGGTCCTGGGCGCGAAGCGCGTTCCAGAACGGGACCGCGAGCATGGCGGTGGCGATCAGGGCGGTGCGAGCGCGCATCGCAGCGACCATGGGGCGGCTCCGCACGCGTGCAATCCCGTTCAGTCTCGCGGGCGGATCGGCCGAAGCCTGCGTCGGCCGGATTCGCTGCCGGGCCACGTGGCGGCGACGGCACCGGTCAGGGACATGCCGTGCCCGGGAGCTCCGGGGCCTGCCCCGAGGAGCCCGGATACCACGGATAGGCGCGTCATTGACGCGGTCGGCAGAAATCGGTTTCCCTGCGCCGGTAGTCCCGCGTAATCTCCGCGGCATGGCTTGGCATCCCACGACTGTCCACGATCGGTCCCCGCGATGAAGATCAGCGTTCTCAGCGATGGAGGCTGGGGTACGACCCTGGCCCTGGTTCTGATCGACAACGGCCACGACGTCTGCCTCTGGGGTCCATTTCCTGAATACGTGGAGGAGATGCGGCGGACACGGCGCAACGAGCGCTTCCTCACGGGGGTGGCGCTTCCCGAGTCGCTGCGCCTGGAGAGCGACCTCGCCCTCGCCTGCGGCGGGGCGGAACTCGTCGTGCTTGCCGCGCCCAGCCAGTTCGCGCGCGGCACGCTCGAACGGCTTCGCGCGGTGCCGCGCCCGGCCGATCTGGTTTACGTCAACGTCGCGAAAGGCATCGAAGTCGATTCCTGCAAGCGCATGAGCGAGGTCGTGGCCGAGGTGCTGGGCGGTGTGCGGTACGCCATACTCTCGGGTCCCAGCCACGCCGAGGAAGTCTCGCGCAAGATACCCACCGTGGTGATGACCGCCTCGGGCGACGAGGCGGCTGCGCGTCTGGTGCAGCAGGCGTTCATGAATCACTACCTGCGCATCTACACCTCGGACGACGTGGTCGGCGCGGAGCTTGGCGGCTCGCTCAAGAACGTCCTGGCGCTGGCCGCCGGCATCCTCGACGGCATGGGCCTGGGCGACAACACCAAGGCCGCGCTCATGACCCGGGGCATCGTCGAGATGGCCCGGCTCGGCGAGGCGTTGGGCGGGCGCGCGGAGACTTTTTCCGGCCTGAGCGGCATCGGCGACCTGATCGTGACCTGCACCAGCCGGCACAGCCGCAACCGGCATGTCGGCGAGGAGCTGGGCCGTGGGCGCAAGCTCGCCGAGATCCAGGATGAGATGGGCATGGTCGTGGCCGAGGGCGTCAGGACAGCCCGGAGCGCCTACGAGCTTGCGCGAAGGGCTTCCGTGGATACGCCGATCGTCGACGAGGTCTACGCCGTGCTCTACCAGGACAAGGACCCGCGCGCCGCCATACGCGACCTGATGCTGCGCGATGCCAAGAGCGAGATCCACCGCGCGGGCGGAGCACGCTGAACACCTCCATGCCGGTTTCCATCGATCTTTCCGGAAGGACCGCCCTGATCACCGGCGCGACCGGCCAGCTGGGCCGTGTCATGGCGCGCACCCTCGCGCAGTGCGGGGCGGCCATCGCCATCCACTACAACGCGAGCGAGGCGCGAGCCGCCGCCCTGCGGGCCGGGATTGAGGCACTCGGTGCGCGTGCCTGCGTCGTGAAGGCGGACGTCGCGGACTTGAGGAGCGTCGAAGCGATGCGCGACACCGTCGAGCGCGAGATCGGGGCCCCGGACATCGTCGTGGCCTGCGCCGTCTCGCAGATCCACCCATGGTCGACGGTGCTCGAGGAGGATCCAGCCGATTACGAGGACCAGTTCCGATCCTGCGTGATGCAGAACGTGCACCTTGCGAAGGCGTTCATCCCGGCCATGGTGGCGCGGGGAGGTGGACGCTACATCGGGATCAACACCGAATGTGCCATGCAGTGCACGCCCACGCAGTCCGCCTATGCGGCCGCCAAGCGTGGCATGGACGGCGTCCTGCGCGTACTCGCGCGCGAGGTTGGCCGGCATCAGATCACGGTCAACCAGGTGGCGCCCGGCTGGACGATCAGTGAGCAGGATCGCGCGCAGGGCACGGAGCATAACCCGGCCTACGAGGCGGGGGTGCCCCTGGCGCGGCGCGGCACCGATCAGGAGGTGGCCAATGTCGTGGCCTTCCTCGCCAGTGACCTCGCAAGCTTCATCACGGGCGCGTTCATTCCCGTGTGCGGCGGGCACGTGATGCCGTCGATCTGAGACCAGCGACCGTCTCCAGGTCGAACCTTCCGGGTGAAGTCTGCGCCGCCGTCCCGGCGTGCGGAGACGATCACGCGTAGGCGCGGAGGCGCACCTCGGTCTTCTCGGAATGCGACGAACCCGCGCCGGCGCCGGCCTGTCGCGCGGCCCGGAGCGCGTCGCCCGAACGGGCCGAGTCCTTGTCGGCGCCGACGGGCTTGTTCTTCGATGGACCATGCCGGGCGGCGATCTGGTTGTAGATCGCCTGGGGCGCGGACAGGTTGGTCACGGCGCTGATTGACATGGCGTGGGTCGGCTCGCGGGAAGCGCGATGGCCGGTTCCCGCTCCTTCGCGTATCGGCTCGGGCATGTCCGCGCTTGACTGGGACGACTCGTTCGATCGGGTCAATCCCCGCATCCGGGGAATCTTTTGTCCCCGGCCTGGTGGGAAGCCCTCATGGCGCGGCGGTGACTATTGCGCATCCGGGCCGGAGGCGCGGCCCGCGCGCGGGAACTTCCCGGGCGACTGCATCGATGCGTTCACCTTTGCGCTTCGGCGCCGATTGATTACGGTTGCCGCACGCGGTCTCTCCCCGCGCGGCCCCGGCTCCCATGCAGTCCTTCGACAAGGTTTTGTTCGAGGCGACATTGATCGCCTTTGCCCGCATCCTCTCCAAGTACAACGCCTTTGCGCAGGCCCAGGTCATGCGCGAAGTCGGGCGCGACATCGTGGAGTACCTCCGCGCCAATGGCGCCTGGTTCCAGGAGTCGGGTGGCCTCGACGACCTGCCCAGACTCGTGGAACACTTCCTGCGCAACGGCTTTGCGCGCAAGCTCGAGGTGCGGCCGGCCGAGCACGGGGATTTCTACATCTGGCACGACCTGCTGCTGCTCGATGCCTACCACCGCATCCAGGAGGTGACGGACAACCCCTTCATCTCGTGTCCGCTCAACCTGTGCCTGAGCCACGTCTGCGCCGAGCACGGCAAGTACTTCAAGCTCCATAGCAAGACCTTCGAGATGGGCGACCGTGTCACGATCTCGCAGTGGGAACTCACCGACCGCCAGGAGGCGGACGGCGGCAGTTTCGACCCGCTCGTGATCGAGAATGCGCGCCTCTACGAGCTGGCGCGGGAACGCGCTGATCATCTCGAGGCGGCGCACCGCGACCTGGAGCGGCAGGCAGCCGAACTCGAGGCGGCCAAGCGGAAGGCCGAGGAGCAGTCGCGCCTGCTGCAGGAGCAGTCGGTCGCGCTGGTGCAGGCGCGCGAGGACGCGCTCGAGGCGGCACGGCTCAAGTCGGAGTTCCTCGCCAACATGAGCCATGAGATCCGCACGCCGATGAACGGCGTGATCGGCATGACAGAACTCCTCCGCCGGACGAGTCTCGACGAGGATCAGCAGGAGTTTGTGGATACGATCTCGAAGAGCGGCGAGGCGCTCCTCGGGATCATCAACGACATCCTGGATTTCTCCAAGATCGAGGCGGGAAAGGTGGCGCCCGAGACCATCGACTTCAACCTCGTCGACCTGTTCGACGACGTGCTCGACATCGTGGGGTGCCGCGCGCGGGAAAAGGGCCTCGAACTGGCCGCGGTGCCGGCGCCCGACACCGAGGTGCAATTGCGCGGAGACCCGCGTCTGTTGCGGCAGGTTCTGCTCAACCTGGTGGGCAACGCCGTGAAGTTCACGCCCGACGGCCGCGTCGTGGTGCGCGCGGACCAGAGGGGGCGCACGGCCGAATCGGCCGACATTTGTATCCGTGTAGAAGATACCGGAGTTGGCATCGATCCCTGCGCCGTCGAGCGGCTGTTCACGCCTTTCAGCCAGGGCGACGGCTCCACGGCGCGCCGTTTCGGCGGCACGGGTCTCGGGCTCTGCATCTCGCAGCGGCTGGTGGCGGCGATGGGCGGCCGGATCGAGGTGAGGAGCACGCCGGGCCAGGGGAGCTGCTTCAGTTTTGTGCTGCGCTTCGCGGTGCAGCGCGCAGCCGCTCAGCCGGCGATGGCGTCCCATGCTGGCGCCCGCGCGTTGCTGGTCGGTGCGACGGACGCGATCCGCGAGTGCCATCGCGACCTGCTGGCCCACTGCGGACTGGCATCCGAGTTGTGTGAGCCCGGGCTTGTCCAGGACAGGTTGAGACAGGCGCGAACGGCGGGACAACCGTTCCGGCTCGTCGTGCTCGATACCGGGCGCGAAGCGGCAGCGGTTAGGATGTTGTCGGACATGGCGGAGGCGGGCTCGTCCGCATCACCATTCACGGTCGCCATCATCGACCACGGCCACGGTGCGGAGGATTCGCTGGTCGAAGCGGGCGCGGTGCGCCTGATGGCGCCGCTGCGTCGTTCGAGCATCCTCAGGGTGCTCACACGCCTGTCTTCGCCCGCGTCTGCCAGGCTCGCGGCGGACACTGCACGGGAAGCCCCGGGCGCCACGGCGGTTCCGGAGCGTTCCCTGCGGCTGCTCGTGGTGGAGGACAACGTCGTGAACCAGCGCATCGCCGTGCGGATGCTGCGCGCGCTCGGTCACGCCGACGTGACGGTCGCCGCGAGTGGACGCGACGCGTTGGAGGCCGTCAGTGCCGCGCGTTTCGATCTGGTTTTCATGGATTGCCAGATGCCGGAGATGGACGGCTTTGCCGCCACGGCTGAGATTCGTCGCCGCGAGGTCGCGGGCGAGCACGTGCCGATCGTCGCGATGACGGCGGGGGTGTTCGAGGAGGACCGCCTCAAGTGCCTCGCGGCGGGTATGGACGACTTCCTGGCCAAGCCCGTGCGGCATGGCGACATGGCGTCGGTTCTGGCGCGCTGGACCCACGGAGCGGTGCCGCAGCCTGCGTCCAGTATCTGAAGCGGAGTCATCCGGCGGAAGCGCCCTGACCCTGGGGCACGGGTTGTCGTGAACACCCTCCGGGCGGGCACGACCGCGGCATCGGGTATACCATGCACTGTCCAACCTTGCCTTGCCGCGAAGTTCGCGGTCGGGCACTGTGGGGGCGAGTTCGCTCCCGAATTCCCGCATGAGAGGTCTCGCACAATCACCGTGCGGCCGGGCGGTGCTTTGCGCCCGGCTGTGGCTCGCGCTGGGCGCCTGGCTGGCAGCCGCGGCGCTTGCCGTGCTGCAGGCCCGGGCGGCCGGCGAGGACGATCGACCGGTGATCACGGACCCGGACGATGTCTGGACCATGCCATTGGACTCCCGCGGCCTCGTGCATCGCTGCCGCTTCGAAGGGCGGGTGAATTTCATCGACCCGTCCTGGAACAACATGTGGTTCGAGGGCCGGGATGGCGCCCGCTACGTGCAGCTGTCCGGGCGTGAGCTGCCGCTCCAGAGCGGCGACCGCGTGGTCATCGAGGGCACCTTCGTCCCGGCGCATGGCCTCGACGGGGAAACCGTGGAGGTGACCGTCCTGGTCTCCGATGCACCGGTCGAGCCGCTGGAAACCGCGGGGCGGTTCGGGGACATCACCACCTTCACGCGGCGCGTCGTGACGACGGAAGCCTATGTCGACGACCAGCAGCTGATCGATGACGATCACCTCAGGTTGTATCTGATTGTTGAAGACAGGCCGGCGATCGGCTGGGTGCCGCCCGTCGACCCGGCGCGCGTTCCCGACCTGCGGCGCAAGTTCGTCCGCCTCACCGCGGTGTATTCGGGCCGGCTGGACCCGACAGGCACTGAATCCTCGGTCGAACTCTGGGTGGCCCGGGAATCCGACATCGTCATCACCGGCGCGATCGAGGCGAGTCGCCTGTTCGAGATCGCCGCCACCCCGATCGGCCGGATCAACGAAGTGCCGCGCGGCACGCAGGCCCGCGTGAAAGGCCGCCTGCAGCGACGAGAGCCGGGAAACTCGATCGTGGTGCGGGACGATTCCGGCGAGATCACGGTGGGCACGCTGCAGCGCGAGCGGATCCCCGTGGGCGTGGAGGTCGAGGCGGTGGGGACAGTGCGTGCGGTTGGCGCGCGCTGGCTTCTCGATTCGGCGCTGTTCCGCGTGAGCCTCGAGGCCGACACGCGATTCCCGCCGCGCGACGCGCTCGTGCCCGGCTCCGCACTTCTTCGCATCGAGCAGGTGCGCCGGCTCAACCCGCTCCAGGCCGGCGAGGGACGTGCCGTGGACCTTTCGGGCAGCGTGGTCTGGTCGATGCCGGAGACGGACTTCTTCTACCTGCACGACCTCAGCGGCGGCGTGCGCGTGCATCGCCACGACGGCCTGTCGGAGCCGCCGCTGCAGAAGTCCGTGCGTGTGATCGGCCGCACGCGGCCCGGTCCGGCCGGCGCCGAGGTGGAGGCGGTCGAGGTGATCGACGTGGGGACCATGGCGCATCCCAAGCCGAGGATCATCTCCGTCGCCCAGGCCCGCACCGGCGCCGAGGACGGACAATGGGTCGGCATCCGGGGTTTTCTGCGCGACGTGGTCTCCGAGGGCGACTGGCGTTGGATCCATGTCACGGGGACGGACGGCGATTTCGTCGGCCATCTGCAGTCGCCCGTGAGCTTCGTGGCGACTCCCGGATCCCTGATCCGCATCCACGGCATCTGTGAATCTGTATTCGGGGAGGGAGGACAGATCACCGGGACGTTGCTGCGGGTGCCGTTCCTCCATGACATCAGCATCGAGGAGGATGCGCCGACGGACCTGTTTGACCTCCCTGTGCAGCCGATGGATGGGCTCCGGCAGCTGGGCGCTTTGCGCGAGTTGGTCCGCGCACGTGTGACAGGCACCGTCCTTCATGCGGTGCCGGGGGAGGGTGTGGTGATCCAGGATGGCGGTTCGGCGGTGCGCGTCCTGAGCCGGACGGTACCCGCGATGGCCCCGGGAGACGGCGTGGACGCGGTCGGCATCGTCGGCCGGGTGGGGGCGAGGATGGTGTTGCGCGAATCCGTCGTGCGGCGCACGGGTGCGGGGCGACCGCCGGCAGCGGTCGAGCTTTCCCCGCGGGCGCCGCTGGCGCGGGATCTCGACGAGCGCCTGGTGCGTATCCGCGCTGTGGTGGCGGACCGCGTGGACCAGCCGGGACGGATGCGGCTGACGCTGCACGAGGGCGATGTCTACTTCGAGGCCGTGCTCGAGGACGCAGCCGAGACTGCGCTCGACGAACGCGTGCGACAGGGGGCCGTGGTCGACGCCGTCGGATTGTACCGGATCGTCTACAACGATGCGCGCGAGCCGCGTGGTTTTCACCTCCAGCTTCGCTCGCCGGCGGACATTGCGGTGGCGCGGCCCGCGCGGTTCTGGACCGTCCGGCGCCTGATCGCAGTCTCGGGACTGCTTTCCGGTGCGCTGCTCCTGTCGGCAGGTGCGGCGGTGTTTCTCCGGCGGCGCGTCGTGCAGCAGACGGGCGAGATCCGCAGGCAGGTGGAGCGCCAGGCCCGGCTCGAGGCGGAACTCGAGCGGGCACTTCGATTCAAGTCACTCGGGCTGCTCGCAGGGGGGCTGGCGCACGATTTCAACAACCTGCTCACCTCGATCATGGGCAACGCGTCCGTCGCGCTCTTCGACAGGGAAGTGGCGAAGCGCGCGGGAGACTGCCTGCGCGACATCGAGGACAGCGCCGGACGTGCGCATCAGTTGACGCAGCAACTGGTCACCTTCGCCAAGGGCGGCGATCCGATGCTCGAGCCGGTCGACCTCGCCTCCATGCTTCAGGCCGTCGTCCGGCGCGTGCTCGCCGGGGCGCGAGTGCGCGCGGCATTTTCACCGCCGGCGGATCTGTGGCCGGTCCACGCGGATCGCGGCCAGATGATGCGCGCCCTGGAGAACCTCCTCATGCGCGCCCGGCTCGATCCCGAGGCCCGGGGCGGTGTCGTGGCGATCGAGGTGCGAAACCGCGAGGTGCAAGCCGGTGGCGCGGAAGCACTCAGGCCAGGCCGCTATGTCGAACTGGAGCTGCGCGGGTGCGGAGGAGCGGTGACCGAGGAGCAGCGACGCATCTTCTTCGACCCCTACGCGGCCACAACGACCGATTCCAACCGGTTCAGCATGGCGATCGTCTATTCCATCGTGAAGCGTCACGGCGGCCGGGTGGAGATCGATTCTGCGCCGGAGGACGGAGCCGTCTTCAGAGTTTGGATACCCGCAGCCGAGGCGGTTGTCCCGAAGAGTGCCCCGCCGACGGAGCCACCGGCGGGGCGCACCCTGCTCGACGCGCGCGTGCTTCTGATGGACGATGAGGAGGCGATTCGCCGCCTGGGCGAGCGATGCCTGCGCCGCCTCGGGTGTGAGGTGCAGGTGGCCGCGGACGGGGGCGAATGCGTGCGGATCTACCAGGCCGCGCTGCAGGGCGGGCGGCGTTTCGATGTGGTGATCCTCGACCTTACCGTCCCGGGTGGCCTGGGCGGGCGGGAAAGCCTCGAGGCGCTCAAGGCGATCGATCCGTCCGTGCGGGCGATCGTCTCTAGCGGCTATTCCAACGATCCGGTCATGGCGCGCTATCGGGAGCACGGCTTTGCGGCGGTCGTGCCCAAACCCTACTCCATCGATGCGCTGACCACCACGCTCCAGCGCGTCCTGGCGCAGCCCTCCTGACCCGGCGCGGGTGCTGCCGACGCCGCCCCGGAGGGCGGACCTCGGTGCCGGTGGGCACTTCCGCCGAGGAGAGGTCGGGGCAAGCTCCGTCTTTCGGGGCCTGCCTGTCCTTTTGCCTGCGCCGCTGGCGCACACCGTCATTGCCGGCGGGGGAGCGGTCGCTAACGTGCCCCTTCGATGACACCCGGTCTGGATGCCCGAAACACCAACGCCCTATGGTGCAGTGTGCTCGCCGAGACGATGGTGCGTTGCGGCTTGCGCGATGCCGTGATCTCGCCGGGGTCGCGGTCGACGCCGTTGACGCTGGCGCTCGTCCGTCATCCCGGGGTGGCGTGCACGCCTGTGCTGGACGAGCGCTCGGCCGCGTTCTTCGCCCTGGGCCTGGCCAAGCGGACACACCGGCCCGTCGCGCTCGTGTGCACGTCGGGGTCGGCCGGCGCGAACTACCTGCCGGCGGTGATCGAGGCGCACGAGAGTGGCACGCCGCTGCTCGTCATCACGGCCGACCGCCCGCCCGAGATGCGCGATTGCGCCTCGGGCCAGACGATAGACCAGCAGAAGCTGTTCGGCGGTTTCGTCGCGTTCTTCCACGAGTTCGCGGTCCCGGAGGCCGGACTCGACCGGCTTCGCTATGCGCGCCAGACCATGGTCCACGCCATGGCACGTGCCACCGTGCCGCACGGCGCACCGGTGCATCTCAACATGCCGTTCCGCGATCCGCTCGCTCCGCTTGAGGATGCGACGGCGCGTGAGGTGGCGGGTGCGATCGACGAGTCGTTCTTCTCCCATCTCGAACCGGAGCAGGGGCGTGCGCCGGGAGGCAGGCTCTGGCAGCGGCCCACGACGACGCGCGGGTTGATTGTCGCCGGTCCGGCGAGTCCCGCCGATCCCGCGGGCTACGCGGCGCACGTGCGTGCCTTCGCGGACGCGACGGGGTGGCCGATCCTGGCTGATGCGCTGTCACCGCTTCGCCACTACGGCTCGGGGACGGCGCCGGTCGTCGCGCACTATGATGCGATCCTCCGCCAGGAGCGGGCGGCGCGGCACCTGATGCCGCGCCAGGTGCTGTGCCTGGAGAACTGGCCGACCAGCAAAGTCCTGCGCGGGTGGCTGGAGCAGAGCGGGGTGGAAGTCACCCTCGTGGGCGAGAGCACCGCCAACCGCGACTCGCTCCACGGACGCACGCGTCATGTCCACTGGGGCGTGGAGGCGCTCGGGGCGGAGGGGCGGCCGGCCCCTGACGCGAGTTATCGCGAGGCGTGGGCTCGGGCCGAGGAGGCGGCACTCGGCGTGATCGGGCCGGTCCTCGCGGGGAAGCCGGCCGATGGCGGGTGTTTCGAACCGTCCGTGGCGTGGGCGCTCGCCCAGGCTCTTCCGGACGGCGCCGTGCTGCACGTGGCCAGCAGCATGCCCGTGCGGGATGTGGAGTATTTCTGGCCGGTGACGGCACGGCGGCACCGCTTCTTCTTCAATCGCGGTGCCAACGGCATCGACGGCACGCTCTCCACGGCGCTGGGTGTCGCGCATGGCGGGGATCCCACGGTGCTCCTGATCGGGGATCTCGCCTTTCTGCACGACAGCAACGGATTGCTGCTGGCCTCCAAGCTGCGTGGAAGCCTGACGGTCGTCGTGGTCAACAACCACGGCGGCGGCATCTTCGAGCACCTCCCGGTGGCGCAGTTCGATCCGCCGTTCGAGGAGTTCTTCGCGACGCCCCAGTCGGTCGATCTGGCCGCGCTGTGCGCGGCGCACGGCGTTCCCCACGAACGCGTGCCGGATGCGGCGCGCCTGGGAGCGCTCATCGCTGCCCCGCCCCGAGCGGGCGTGCGGGTGTTGGAGGTGACGACCGATCGCAAGCGCGATGCCGCCGGCCGCAAGCGACTGCTGGCGCAGGCCGCGGACGCCGCGAGTCGCGCGCTCAGCTGACCGTACGTCGTCCTGGGGTCCCGTATTCCGGGTCCCGCTGCCCCGTGGACCTGTCGTCCCGTGGACCTGTGGTCCTGTAGTCCCGTGGTCCTGTAGTCCCGTAGTCCCGAAGTCCCCTTCCTACCAGACCGACGTGATCTCGTAGGCGATCGCCTCGGCGAGGCGCGAGGCGAGCAGCGGCATGTTTTGATACTCGGCCGTCACCAGGCCGCTGTCACTGTAGACCTCGTCAAACGCGGAGACGCGGCGCCGCGTGAAGTAATCCTTGCCGGTGCGGCGGTCGGTGAGCGTCACTTCCGCCTCCAGCGTCACCCGCCAGCGGCGGGCCAATCCGGTGTCCTCGGAGCGTGAGATCGTCGGCTCGCGCTGCAGTCGCACGAGTGTGACCTGGACCTCCGCCTCGGCACCATCGGCGGTCGAGATCGCCACCCGGCCGGAGCGGTCAAGCTGGCGCGCCAAGGCAGTGCCGACCAAGGGGGCGGCCTGGGGCGCATTCGAGGTGTTCAGCGGCGGGCGGACGTAAATGGACGCAAACGGCAGCTTCGCCGGATCGCCCAAGTGATAGGACGTGCATCCCGCGAGGACGGCGGCCGCGAGCAGGGCGGCGCTGAGGAGAGCGCGGCGCCTCACGGATTACTGGCCGCTCCCGGACGGACGGATCGTCGTGGTGGGCTGCTCCTCGGACTCGGAGGAGGGCGTTGCGGGCTCCACCGAAGTCGTGCCCGTGCCCGGGGCGTCGGCGGCCGCGGAGGCATCGCCCTGGAACAGGCCGAAAAGGCCACCCCTGCGACGGCTGCGCTCGGTATCGGCGGCGATCTGGGCCGCCACGCGAGCCTCGTCGACGTCGACCTGGGCCAGGCGTTCGCGTGCGAGCGTGGCCGAATCGGAATTGGGAGCGATCGTGATCGCCTC
Source organism: Verrucomicrobiota bacterium (assembly GCA_023399155.1). Taxonomy (GTDB): domain Bacteria; phylum Verrucomicrobiota; class Verrucomicrobiia; order Opitutales; family Opitutaceae; genus JAEWQP01. Next base: position 99,691 of record JAEWQP010000010.1, read on the forward strand.
GTTGTAGAACACGCGGGCCGCCTGGTAGCGGGAGCGCTTGTAGTAATAGAAGTCGGCGATCTTGAGGCGGCTTTGCGCGAGCATCTCCTTCATGCGCGCCTCGCCGGCCTCGGCCTCGGCGACGTCCGGGTCCTTGGGAAAGAGAATCTTGAAGTCCTGGTAGCTGTGCAGGGACTCCTTGGTGGAGCTCTGGTCGTAGAGCGGACCATCCACCAGTCGCTCGTGCACCTGCGCCAGGCGCAGGTAGGCGTCGGACGTCACGAGGCTGTTCGGGTAGTTCGTGATGAGCCGGTCGAGAGCGTCGATCGCATACTCGGGGCGTCCGGAAATGTTGTGCTGCTCGGCGATATTCATCAGCGCGAGCGGCGCGTAATCGCTGTAGGGTGCGTTGATGATGAGCCGCTCGAAATACTGGATGCCGCGATCGCGGTTGGCGAAGCCGGGCAGCACGCCGAACATCTTGCGCCGGTGGCCCTTGATCATCTCGTAGGCGATGCGGTACTGCTCGCTCACGAGCTCGTTGAAGCGACCATAATTTGGATACGCCCGCAGGATGACGTCGAGCGCCTCGAACGCGCGGGGAAGATTGTTAAGACGGGCCTGGACGATGGCCGTGCGATGGTAGGCCTCCGGTGCGGTGGGCGAGCGGGGAAACTCCTTGAAGACCGACTTGTAGGCCTTGAGCGCGGCCTTGAGCTTGCCCTTTTCCTCGAGTTGGCGGCCCTTCTCAAACCGGGCCTGCGCCTCACGAGCCTCCGCCGGAGACAAACCCCGGAAACCAGAGGTCTCGAGGTTGCGGCTGCGGACCTTGGGACGGCGGTCCTCCACCTCTTTCTGGCTCTGCTGGCCCGACTGGGCCAGCGTCTGGGTGGCGGAACCGGCGACGAGGGAGAGGGCGATCAGGATGAACGCCAGACGAAGGAAAGACGGGGAGGACGGCATCTGAGAAAGGCTGAAACTCAAAGGAAGAGGCTGAAGGCGAAAAATGCAAAGGGGAAGATCGAAGACGCCCTTGCACACGGGATGCGGACGGCCGGGCGCGGTCGATTGGCCTGGCCTGATGGACAGCGCGGCCGTCGTCGGGTTCGATGGAAAAGAAGTTCGACCGCCCGGGCGACGAAGGCGCCAGGAGATCAGGCCGGACCGGGCCAGCGCAGAAGCGCCGCACCCCAGGTCAACCCGGCGCCAAAGGCGACGAGCAGGACGAGACCGCCCCGGCGGAGGCGGCCGGCCCGCGCGGCTTCGTCCAGGGCGATCGGAATCGAGGCGGCGGAGGTGTTGCCGTAGCGGTCGAGGTTGATGAAGAAACGGTCGAGCGGCACCTCGAGGCGCTCGGCCATGGTCTCGATGATCCGTCGATTGGCCTGGTGCGGGATCACGCAATCGACATCGGCGGCCGTGAGGCCGTGTTCGGCCAGCAGGTCGGTCGCCGTCTTTTCCATCACGAGGACCGCGTGTTTGAACACCTCGCGGCCATTCATGCGCAGGAAATGCTGACCGTGGGCGACGGTGTCGGCCGTGGCCGGGTGACGGGATCCGCCCGCGTGCTGGTAAAGCAGACCGGCGTCCTCGCCGTCCGCACCCGTCCGGATGCCGACGATCGATTCCTGCGCGACTGTGCCGCGGCTGAGCACGACCGCCCCGGCGCCGTCGCCAAAGAGCACGCAGGTGGTGCGGTCGTTCCAATTGAGGATCGTCGAAAGCTTCTCGGCACCGATGAGCAGGATCGTGCGGTGCACGCCGGAGCGGATGAGTCCGCCGGCCACCTCCAGCCCGTAGATGAAGCCCGAGCATGCGGCGGCGAGGTCGAAGGCCATGCACTTGGGCGCGCCGAGCTTATGCTGGACGAGGCACGCGGTCGACGGGAAGGGCAGATCGCCGGTCATCGTCGCGACGATGATCGCGTCGAGGTCGGCTGGCGTCATCCCGGCGGCGGCGAGCGCCGCCCGGCCGGCCTGTGTGGCCATATCGGATACATCCTCGTGCCGGCCGGCGATGCGGCGCTCGCGGATGCCGGTGCGGCTCACGATCCATTCGTCGGACGTCTCGAGCGTCTTCGAGAGGTCGTGATTGGTCACGACCTTCGCCGGGGCGTAGGAGCCGGTTCCCTTGACGACGACAGTGTGGCGGGCAGCGCTCATGAGTGAGGGCAGGGAGAAGAGTAAGGGGAGACTGAGGCGGCCGGAGGGTCGCTTGCGTCGTGCGCCGGGGCACGCTCGGCGGCGATCCAGCTCAGGCCGGATGGGCGATCACGTCGTTGGCGCGGGCCACATCGGCGACGATGTGCTCGTTGAGCTCGTGCGTGAGCGTTTCGTGGGCGACGCGGATCGCGTTCATGATCGCCTCGCGGTTCGACGAACCGTGGGCCTTGAGCATCACGCCGCGCAGGCCGAGCAGGGGGGCACCCCCATAGCGCTCCGGCTTGATGCGCGCCTTGAGGTCGGCGAATGCGCCCTGGGCGAGGAAGGCACCCGCGATCCGCAGGGGGTTGGTCCGAAGCTTCTCGCGAAGCAGGCCGGAGAAAAACTTGGAGAGCGATTCCCAGCTCTTGAGGCAGATGTTGCCGACGAATCCGTCGCACACGACCACGTCCACCTCGTCGCAGAACACCTGGAAACCCTCGACCGGCCCGACGTAGTTGATCAAACCGCCGAGCCGCTTGAGCGCCTCGTGGGCCTCCGCGATCAGCGCGTTGCCCTTGCCCTCCTCCGTCCCGATCGTGAGCAGACCCACGCGCGGACGTTCCACACCGAGGATGACGCGGCAGTAGTGGGTGCCGAGGATCGAGTTGTGGACGAGGTGTTGGGCCGAGGCGTCGGGATTGGCGCCGGCGTCGATCAGGATGAAATGCCCGTTCTCGCGCGGCAGCACCGGAGCGAGCGCCGGCCGCTCGACCCCGTCGAGCGTGCGCAGCTTGAGGGTGCCGGCCGCCACCATGATCTTGGTGTTGCCGGTCGAGACCACGGCCGAGGCCAGGCCGGATTTGACCAGTTCCATGGCGCGAAACATCGAGGCGTCGCGCTTGCCCTTGATCGCGGTCATCACCCCGTCGTCCATCGTGATCACTTCGGACGCGTGGTGAACCGCCACGGACGGGTGCGTGCTCAACCCCGCGCTTGCGAGCAGCGGGCGCAGGAGCAACTCATCACCCACCAGGGTGATCGGAAGCAGGTCGGGAAGGCGGCTCAGGGCGAGCCGCACGGCCGCGACGACCTCAGCCGGTCCGAGGTCGCCACCCATCGCGTCGACGGCGATGCGCTTGCCGACGGCGAATTGGGACATGGAAGGCTGGGCGATGAATCGGGGGCAAATCAGGCCTCGATATCGAGGACCTGACGGCCGCGGTACATCCCGTTGTTGGGATTCACGCGATGCGGACGGGAAACGGAGCCGTCGACCGGGTCGCGAGCGAATTCGGGCGCCTTGAAGGCGTTGGCTGCGCGGCGGTTCGCGCTGCGGCGCTTGGACTGTTTGCGTTTCGGATTGGCCATGGTGAAAAGTGGTTTGAAGGCATCCCGGTGGACTCGCGTCGTCGCGGGAAGGACGAAAAGAATCGGCTTTGTTAAGTTCCGGTGATGGCGCCGTCAAGTGCGCAGCACGCAGCCGGCACGATCGTCTCAGCCTTGGAACAGGGCCAGCACCGCGATGGCCAGCGCCACCCGGTACCAGGCGAAGAGCAGCAGGCCGTGACGGTTGAGGAAATGCACGAGCCAGGTGACGGCCAGACCGGCCGAGATGGCGGCCACGAGCGCACCCCAGGCGAGTGGACCGGGGCCGAAGGCGGAGAGGGTTAAGCTGCCCGTCTTCAAGCTCTTAATGAGTGCGGCACCGCCGAGCGTGGGAAGCCCAAGCAGGAAACTGAACTCGGCCGCCCGCGCCGGGCGAAGGCCTGCGACGCAGCCGCCGACGATCGTCATCATGGACCGGCTCATGCCGGGCCAAAGGGCTCCGCATTGCATCACGCCGATCAGCAGCGACTGTTTCAGGCTCAAATCGGCCGGGTCGAGGTCGGGCGTGTGCGAGGCGAGGGCGCGCTGGCGCCGATCGGCGGCAACCATGATCACCGCGCCCACGAGCAGCGCGGCCGCGACGGTCTGGGGATTGAAGAGTTTGGCGTCGATCCAGTCGCTGAAGGCCAGGCCGATCACGCCGGCGGGGACGCAGGCGACGAGGAGGTTGCGCACGAGTCGCAGTCCGGCGGGATCGCGCCCCGTCAGGCCACGGAGGATGGCCCGTATCCGCTGCCGGTAGAGCAAGGCGACAGCGGCGATCGCGCCGATCTGGATCGCGACAGCGTAGGTGTCGGCCGCCGCCTTGACTGTAAACGGGCGACCAGGCGTGCCGGTGGCGGGATCCGGCGGCTCGATCCAGAGCGGACGTCCCTCGCGATCGAGCGCCGGGGTGGTGGCGTCGAGCCCGAGCAGGTAGTTCGCGAGAATCAGATGCCCGGTCGAGGAGATGGGAAGAAATTCCGTGATACCCTCGACCAACCCAAGCACCGTGGCATCGCCGTAGCTGAACTCCGACCGAACCGGCGAACCGGCGGTGACGATGTCGGCCGTTGCCGCGGCCGGTTCGTCCGACTGGGCGCTGGCGAGGTGGGGGAGGAGGAGAAGGGACGCGATGATCGCGAAGCGGAGGAGACTCGGCATGCAGGATCCGTGCATGCCGGACGCGGCTGCGGTGTCGAGGTTGGATGGGCGCCGGCGGATTTTTGTTTGTGCACGGCACGGGCGACGTGTTTCTACGGCGGACTGCCATGGACCTCTCCGCCCAGACTCGCAGCGTTCTTTCCGGTCAGGAACTTCAGGCGCCAGAGGTCGTCGAGGTGGCGCGCGCGCTGGCTGAGCCCGGCGTGAGCCAGGCCTCCAAGGAGGCGTTCCTCGAGGCGTTGGCGCGGCGCGGCGAGACCCCGGGCGAGATCGCGGCTTTTGCCGAGGCGTTTCGCGAACTCGCGCGCAGTCCCGGCCTGGAGCCGTGGGCGCCGGTCGCCATCGACGTCTGCGGCACGGGCGGCGACAAGTCCGGGAGTTTCAACATCTCGACTGCGGTGAGCTTCGTCCTCGCAGCGGCCGGCATCCCGGTGATCAAGCACGGCAATCGCTCCATCACCTCGCACTGCGGGAGCGCCGACATCCTGGAGGCGCTCGGCATCCGCATCGATCTCGAGCCTGCCGCGCTTCAGGCGGCGATGGAGTCGCTCAACTTCGTCTTCCTCTTCGCGCCGGCCTATCACCCGGCCTTCAAGGAGATCGGGCCGGTGCGCCGGGCCCTGGGCGCCCGCGGCGCGCGTTCGATCTTCAATGTGCTCGGGCCGCTGCTCAATCCCGCGCGCCCCGCCATGCAGCTGATGGGCATCTATGCCGATGCCCTGGTCCCGACGATCGCGTCTGCGCTGGACCGTCTCGGCCTCGCCGGCGGCCTGGTCGTCCACGGCACCGGGCCGGATGGTCGCGTCTTCGATGAACTCACCGCGACCGGGCCTAATCGCGCCTGCGGCTTCGGCCGGCTGCGCGCGATCGACCTGTCCTTCACCGCGGCCGATGCGGGCGTCGAACCCGCCCGCGTTTCCGACCTCGCGGGTGGCAACGCCGCGGCCAACGCCGCGATCCTCGCGCGGCTGCTCGCGGGCGAGGCGCCCCGCGGCCTCGTCGACACCGTCGCGCTCAACGCCGCCGCCGGGCTGTATGTAACCGGTCGGTACGGCAGCATCCGCGAGGCGGTGCCCGAGGCGCGCGACCTGCTCGTGGGCGGCGCGGTGGCGGAATGGCTCGCGCGGGCCCGGACTTTTTTTGCACGATGAAGCGGCTTTACTTTGGCACGGACGGGGTTCGCGGCGAATACGGCGGACCGGTGATGAACGACGCCTTTGCCGCGCGCCTCGGCGAGGCCGCGGGACGCTGGCTGCAGCGCGGACGCCCGGCCGGGGCGCCGCCCCTGCAGGTGCTCATCGGGCGCGACACGCGCGCCTCGGGACCGGCGCTCGAGGGCGCCCTGGCCCGCGGGTTCGGCGCCGCAGGCGTGCGATGCGGCTCGCTCGGCGTCGTGCCGACGCCCGCGGTTTCGCTGGCCGTGCGCGAGCACGGGGCCGCGCTGGGCGTTGTCGTCACCGCCTCGCACAACCCGGCCTCCGACAACGGCATCAAGTTCTTCGGTCGCACCGGTGTGAAGCTCGACGACACCGACGAGGCGGCCATCGAGTCGCTCCTGCCCGGGCAGCCCGCCGCGGGCGACGCCGTGCTCACGCCGTTCGCGGCCGAGGAGGCGTATGTGCGCCGGCTCTCCGGGCGGCTTCCCGCCGGCGTGCTGCGCGGCTGGAGGATCGTGGTCGACGCCAGCAACGGTGCCGCCTACCGCACCACGCCGGCCGTGCTGCGCGCGCTGGGTGCGGAGGTCGATGCGCTTGCCGACGCCCCGGACGGCACGAACATCAACGCGGGCTGCGGCAGCCAGCACCCGCAGGCGATGTGTCGCCGGGTGGTGGATACGGGGGCGCGGCTCGGCCTCGCCCATGACGGCGACGCCGACCGGCTGATCGTCTCGGACGAGCGCGGCGCGGAGGTCGACGGCGACGAGATCCTCGCCATTCTGGCCAGCGAGGCCATGCGCCAGGGCAGGCTCAACCACCACACCCTTGTCGCGACCGTGCAGAGCAACCTCGGCCTGAAGCGGTTCATGGAACAGCAGCGTGGCCGGCTGGTGCAGACCGCGGTCGGCGACCGCTACGTCATCGCGGCCATGCTCGAGGGCGGATACAATCTCGGCGGCGAGAACTCCGGGCACATCATCTGCACCGACGTGGCCCCGTGCGGCGACGGCCTGGTCGCGGCGCTGCTTCTGATCGAGGCGATGCTCGCGACCGGGCGTCCGCTCTCCGAGCTGCGCCGCTGCCTGCAGAAGTTTCCCCAGGCCACGCGCGCCCTGCGCGTCACGCACAAGCCCGACATCGCCACCTTGCCGGCCCTCTGCGCCGCGATCGCCGCAGCCGAGGCGCGACTCGGCGCCGATGGCCGCGTGCTCGTGCGCTACTCGGGCACCGAGCCCAAGATCCGGCTCCTCGTCGAGGGACCGCAGGAGACGGTCGTCGCGGAGTTGCTTGCGACGCTCGAGGATGCGATCGCGCGGGATGGGCTGAAGGGATAAGGCCCGCGGGCCGTTCTTCTGTTGCGACATCGCGGAGCCGGCCGCAACCTGCGCCGTCACCCGTGATGTCGGAACAACCTGTCACATCCCTGCCGGTACGCCTGCAGAAGCAGTTCGAGAACGCGCGGACTGCCGTGGCGCGGGACAACCCCGACTACGCCGTGAACATCTGCCAGGACATCCTTGCGCAGCATCCCGGCTGTCTCGCGGTGAGGCGCCTGCTGCGCGCGACGCAGCTCAAGCGCTTTCGTGGCCGCAACCGGCTGGTGGCGCGCGCCAGCGGCGCCCTCGGGGCGGCCCGCGCCTCGGTGCAGGGGCGCGCCCGTCTCTCCAGCCAGCCCGCTCGTGCGATGGAACTCGCCGAGAAGGCGCTGTGTGCGGATCCCACCAACGCGACAGCCCTGCGCCTGCTGGCGGATGCCGCGCGCCGGCTCGACCTCGGCGAGACCGCGGTGTTTGCCCTCGAGGGCGTGATCGAGCACGCCGGCGAACGCCGCGCCGATCTCGTGCGCCTCGCGGACGCGCTCATCCTCGCCGGCCGTTCGCCCGAGGCGCTTGCGCTCGCCGAGCGCCTGTTGAAGGCAAAGCCGGGCGATGCCGAGGTCGTGGAACTGGTCAAGCGCGCGTCGGTCGAGCAGTCCATCGCCGCCGGGCGTTGGGACTCCAACTCCGGAAGCTACCGCGACAAGCTGCGCGACGAGCAGCAGGCCGTGTCGCTGGAGCAGTCGGAAAAGATCGTTTCCTCGGCGGAGATGACCGCCCGGCTTGTCGACGAGGCGATCGCGCGCATCGCGGCCGAACCGGACAACCTCAATCACTACCGCAGTGCGGTGACGGGCCTGCAGACGCTCGGCCGACTGGACGAGGCCCTGCAATGGCTCGCCCGGGCGCGCGGGCGGCCCACCGGTGCCGCGGATCCGACGCTCGCCGGGCTGGAGGGAGAGATCGAGGTCGCGCGTCTGCAGCAGCAGCTCGATGCGCGTGTGCGCGCGGTCGCCGTGTCCGGCGGCCGGGTGCAGGACGATGCCGAGGTCGCCCGCCTGCGGGACGCGCTCGGTCGCCTGCGCATCGACACGCTGCGCGCCCGGATCGAGCGGTTCCCGAACGAGCTCGCCCAGCGTTTCGAACTCGGGCGCCTGTATCAGCAGGCTGGTGACATTGATGCCGCGATCCAGCAGTTCCAGGCGGCGCAGCGCGCCCCGGCCCTGCGCACGCGGGCCACGGCCGCCCTCGGCGCATGCTTCCTCGCGAAGTCGCTCCACGATCTGGCTGCGGAGCAGCTTCGCGCCGCCAAGGGCGAGATGGCCGGGTTCGACGAGCTGAAGAAGGAGGTCGTGTATCAGCTCGGGCTCTGCCTCGAGGCCATGGGACGCGGCGAGGAGGCCCTGGCCGAGTTCAAGTCCGTCTACGCGGTGGACATCGCGTTTCGCGATGTGGGCGACCGCGTCATGCGCAGCCGGATCGCCTGATCCGGGGCTCCCAACGCCGCTGGGCCGGGTGACTCAGCTGGCCTCACCCACGTGTCCGACTCAGGATGCCGGGCGCATCGGCTCGACGACCTCGATCGGCGGCAGCCCCCAGCGGTCCACCCGCGCCTCGTACTCCGCCCACGGAAGGAGCACGTAGTGGGGCCGCGCGTCCGCGCGCAGCCAGCGGATCAGCGTCAGGAGGGGCTCCTCCGCCATCGCGGTGCAGCCTGCGGTGCGGCGCTCGGGCCCGCGGCGTAGGTGAAAAAGAATGACGCTTCCGGCGCCTGGCACCGGCGGCTCGGCGTTGTGGCGAATCTCGATGCGCCACCGAAAGGCCGGGTCTCCCACGCGCATCCGGTGTTTCTCAAACCACGGCGGCGGATTCGCAGGGTCATCGATCGCGACATGCCGGTTGTAGAGCGGGTGCTTCGGGTCGTCCACCCACGCATCGCGCGCAGTCACCTGATGGTAGGGATAGTCCGCCCCTTCCGGCAGGGCCGGGTCGTCGCCATAGATTGTGCCGATCGCAAACACGCCCGCCGGGGCGCGACCGTCGCCTTCACGCTTGTGCAAGCCGGGCTCGTCGGTCCCCGCCACGCCGCGGCCCCAGGCAAGCCCATGCTTGCCATAGAGCACGTCCACGCGCGGCGAGGCGGCCGTCCACCCGTCGGCGGTGCGCTCAAGGAGCATGAGCGATCCCTTCGTCGAGTCCCAGGTCGGGGCAATGCTCACGATCAGTTGCGTCACTCCGTCGTCCAGCACGGATGACCCCCGGACGAACGGCGGGCAGGCGGTGAGGAGAAGTAGAAACAGGAGCGCCCGTACCGTCATGCTCGAAAGGCTGCCGGGAGCCCGGCCCATGGGCAAGCGGCTCGACGCCCTCGATCAGGAACGCGTGGGCTTCGTGAGCGACATCCATACGGATCGGTCTGTAATCCTACCAACTTGATCAACTTTAAGCTTGGAATACCCGACTCGATTGATCAACATTCGTTTTCTCATGAAGCTGTCGAAGAGAAGCGAGTATGCACTCCGTGCGCTGATCGAGCTGGGCATCGCGCAAGAGGTTGGCCGTGAGCTGGTTCAGGTCACGGAACTCGCGGGCAGCAAGCAGATCCCGATCAAGTTTCTTGAACAGATCATGCTCGACCTTCGTGGCGCCGGTTGGATCGAAAGTCGTCGCGGAAAGTTCGGCGGCTATCGGCTGCGCGTTCCGGCAAAGACCTTACCCATCGGGCGGATTGTTCGCACGATCGAGGGCCCGCTCGCTCCGATCAGCTGTGTGAGCCAGTCGGCCTATGAGCCCTGCAGCTGCCCGGACGAGGATCATTGCGGGTTGCGCATGCTGATGATGGACGTGCGCAACGCGATCGCGGGCATCCTCGATCGCTACACGCTGGCCGACGTGGTCGAGGTGACGTTGCGCAAGATGCGTCGCGACGGCCTTCCGCTGCCCTACACGGAACCGGAGAAGCGGAGACTCACGCCGGCGCGCGCGGCGGCCGTGCCGCGGCGCCGCTCATCCGGCGGGCATGGCGATCAACCGGATTTTCCCGCGCGTCTCGCGCCGGTGGAGGGCCTGATCAAGGACCTTTTCGAGGACTACACGATATGAGCACGTCATCGTCATCCGCATCCGCCCCCACGGGCATCCCGTCGTGGCTCGCGCTCGTGCGCGAGAAAGTTGAGGACCTCAGCTACGGTGTGGTCCAGATCGTCGTGCATGATCACCGGGTGACGACCATTGAACGCACTGAGAGGACGCGGATGGACCCGCCGCCCGCGCCGGCCGATGGCGCACACCCGCCACGCGCCCGCAGTCGTTCCTGAGCTTTCGTCGATCGGCTCGAGCCGAAGACCAGCACGTCCGCATCCATAAAGCGACGACGCCGACCAGTCCACTGAAGGCGCGTTCCATCCCACGAACGAAACGGAGTCGACCATGAACCATCCATTCATCGCCTCGCGCACCGCCCTCGCAGCGGCCGCGGCCCTGCTGATCGCGCTGCCGCGGGCATCCGCCGACGCCACGACGGAGGAGATCAAGGCCCTGCGCGAGCAGATCGCCGCGCTCGACCAGAAGCTGAAGGTCCTCGAGCGCAAGCAGGAGATCCGGGAGGAGGAGGCCGCTGCGGCCGCGAAGCACGCCGCGAAAGTCACCGCCACGGACAAGGGCTTTTCCATCGGATCGGCCGACAGCGCCAACACGCTGCGCCTGCGGGCGCTGATCCAGGGCGATGCGCGCCTCTTTCTGGATGACGGCGGCATCCCGAACAACGACGCGCTTGTGCTGCGGCGCGCCCGCCTTGGCGCCGAGGGCGTGTTCAACCGGATATTCGAGTACCAGTTCGTGAGCGAGTTCGCCGGCAGCAGCACGAGCGTGCTCGATGCGAACATCAATCTCGTGTTCGACCGGAAGCTTCAGCTGCGTGCGGGCAAGTTCAAGTCGCCCGTGGGCCTCGAGCAGCTGCAGTCGGATGCGTGGGCGTTTTTCACGGAGCGCGCGTCGCCATCGCAGCTCGTCGGCAACCGCGACATCGGCCTATATCTCCACGGCGAACTGGCCGGCGGCACGATTTCCTGGGGCGCGGGCGTGTTCAACGGGGTGCCGGATGGGGCGTCGACCACGAACACCGATGTCAACGACGACAAGGAGCTGGCCGCCCGCGTCTTCCTCACGCCTTTCCGCAACGACGAGGACTCCGCCTTCCGGGGCCTCGGCTTCGGTATCGCCGGCAGCACGACAGAAGCCTCAGGCACGGGTGGCCTTCCCTCCGGCTACCGCACGGACGGCCAGCAGACGTTCTTCCGCTACCGGTCGACGGCGCTGGCCGACGGTGACCAGTGGCGCGTGTCGCCACAGGCCTACTGGTACCGCGGTCCCGTTGGCGTGCTTGGCGAATACGTGGTCTCCGTGGTCAACCCGCGCGCCGGTGGGGGCGGTCCGACGGCGGAGCTGAAGAACACCGCGTGGCAGATCGCCGCGGGCTTCGTGCTCACCGGCGAGGATGCCTCGTACCGCGGGGTGGTGCCGGGGACGGTTTTCGACCCGAAGGCGGGTACGTGGGGCGCGTTCGAGATCACGGCACGCGTGGCAAGCCTTGCCATCGACGACTCCGCGTTCCCGCTCTTCGCCGACCCCGCGGCCTCGGCCGCCGAGGCGCTGGCCTTCGGCGTCGGTCTGAACTGGTACCTGTCCAAGTCCGTTCGCGCCACGCTCAACTACTTCCAGACCGACTTCACGGCCGCACCCGGCGCACATGCGATGCCGGCCAATGCGGTCCTCCACCAGGACGAGAAGGTCTTCATCTCGCGCCTGCAGCTCACGTTCTGACTTGCCCGACATTCGACCGATCCACCTCCAGGCGAGGCTTTCATCCATGATCTTCAAGACCGCCGCCACCGCTCTTCTCGCAGCGACGCTTGCCGCTGCGCTTTCCGCCAAGGACATCGAGCTTCTCAATGTCTCCTATGATCCCACGCGTGAACTCTATGAGGAGATCAACGCCGCATTCGCCGCCCACTGGCAGGCCACGAGCGGGGACACCGTCCGGATCAAGCAGTCGCACGGCGGCTCGGGCAAGCAGGCCCGGTCCGTGATCGATGGCATCCGCGCGGACGTCGTCACGCTCGCCCTCGCCGGCGACATCGACCCGCTCCATCGCGTCGGCCGGCTCATCCCCGAGGACTGGCAGACGCGCCTGCCGCACAACTCCGCGCCCTACACGAGCACGATCGTGCTCCTCGTGCGCAAGGGCAACCCGAAGGGGATCCGGGACTGGGACGACCTCGTGAAGCCCGGCGTCTCGGTCGTCACACCGAACCCGAAGACTTCGGGCGGGGCCCGCTGGAACTACCTGGCCGCCTGGGAGTATGCGCGACGCAAATACGGAAGCGAGGACGCCGCGAAGGACTTCGTCCGCCGGCTGTTCAAGAACGTGGCGGTGCTCGATTCGGGCGCACGGGGCTCGACCATGACATTCGTGAAGAACGGCATCGGCGATGTCTTCATCTCCTGGGAGAACGAGGCCTTTCTCGCCCGCAAACAGTACGGCGCGGACGCCTTTGAGATCGTCGCCCCCTCGGTCTCGATCCTGGCCGAGCCGCCCGTCACCTGGGTCGACAAGGTCGTGAAGCGCCGCGGCACGGAGGCGGTGGCCCGGGCGTATCTGGAGTTTCTCTACACCGATGAGGCCCAGGAGATCATCGGCCGGCATTTCTACCGGCCGGTGAGCGAGAAGGTCGCGGCGAAGTTCGCCTCGCAATTCGCGAGGATCGAGCTGGTGACGATCGATGGCGCATTCGGAGGATGGGCGAAGGCGCAGAAGGACCATTTCGCCGACGGGGCGATATTCGACGAGATCTACCTGAAGTAAGCGCGCGCGCATCCAACCCGGCCGTCCACCGGCCCCTCGATCACCCGACATCCATGAACCTTCCCGCCATGCGTCCAGCAGTCGACCCGCGCGTCCCGCCACCGGACCTGCGGCCGGTGACCCGGCGCATCCTGCCGGGATTCGGGATCACGCTAGGTTTCGCGCTCAGCTACCTGGGCCTGGTGATCCTCCTTCCGCTCTCCGCAGCCTTCCTCAAGACGATGGGGCTGTCGTGGGCGGAGTTCTGGGAGACGGTCACCTCGCCCCGCGTGCTGGCCTCGTACCGGCTCAGCTTCGGGGCGTCGTTCCTCGCGGCCCTGGTCAACGTTCCCGCCGGCGTGATCCTCGCCTGGGTGCTCGTGCGCTACGAGTTTCCCGGTCGCCGGCTGGTCGACGCCCTGGTTGACCTGCCGTTCGCGCTGCCCACCGCGGTCGCGGGCATCGCGCTGACCGCGTTGTATTCGAAAAATGGATGGTTCGGCCGCGTGCTCGAGCCGCTCGGCATCGAGGTCGCCTACACCTGGGTCGGCGTGTGGATCGCGCTGACGTTCATCGGGCTGCCCTTCGTGGTGCGGACGGTGCAGCCCGTGCTCGAGGAACTGGAGCCGGAGATCGAGGAGGCGGCCGCCTCGCTGGGTGCGTCGCGCGTGCAGACGATACGGCGCGTGGTGTTCCCCGGGCTCCTCCCGGCGATTACCACGGGCTTCGGCCTGGCATTCGCCCGCGCCGTCGGCGAATACGGATCGGTTGTCTTCATCGCCGGCAACATGCCGATGAAGACGGAGATCACTCCGCTGCTCATCATCACAAAGCTCGAGCAGTACGAGTACGCCGGCGCCACCGCGCTCGCCGTCACGACACTGCTCGCCTCGTTCGTCATCCTGCTCGCCATCCAGCTGGCGCAGCATCGATTCAACCGCGCCTCGCGCGCCTGAACGCCATGGCACGAAACGTCTCAACGCTCGCATATGTCGCGAAGCACCCGCGGCGCCGATCGATCGAGGATCCGCTCTGGCTGAGGGGCGTGCTCATCGCGGTCGCGCTCGCGTTCGTCGGGCTCTTCCTGATCGTGCCCATGCTGGTGGTGTTCGCAGAAGGCCTGAGCGGGGGGTGGTCCGCCTACTTGCGCACGTTCGAGGATCCGGACGCGCTGGCGGCGATCCGGCTGACCTTGCTCGCGGCCGGCATCGCGGTGCCGCTGAACATGGTTTTCGGCGTGGCGGCGGCCTGGGCGATCGCGAAGTTCGAGTTTCGCGGCAAGAACATCCTCACCTCGCTGATCGATCTTCCGTTTGCGGTCTCCCCCGTCGTCTCGGGGCTCGTCTACGTGCTGCTCTTCGGCGCCCAGGGCTGGCTCGGCCAGTACCTCAACGCGGAGCAGCCGTGGCTCCCCTGGCTGCAGTCATGGCTGATCGAGCGCGATATCCGGATCATCTTTGCCACGCCCGGCATCGTCCTGGCCACGATCTTCGTGACGTTCCCGTTCGTCGCCCGCGAGTTGATCCCGCTCATGCAGGCCCAGGGCAGGGACGAGGAACTGGCCGCGCTCACCCTGGGTGCGAGCGGCTGGCAGACGTTCCGGCGCGTGACGCTCCCGAATGTGAAGTGGGCCCTCTTCTACGGCGTGATCCTGTGCAACGCCCGGGCGATGGGAGAATTCGGTGCCGTATCCGTGGTGTCGGGACACATCCGGGGCGAGACCAACACCATCCCGCTGCACGTGGAGATCCTGTTCAACGAGTTCCAGACGCAGGCCTCATTTGCGATGGCCTCGCTCCTGACGCTGCTCGCGCTGGTCACCCTCGTCCTGAAGAGCCTTGTCGAGTGGCGGCACCGCCTCGCCGTCGAGGCCGCCGCCGCATCCGTCACCCGCCAGTTCGCCACGAAATGACACCCAAGTTAACCACAGAGGGCACAGAGGATCAGAACGGAGGTCGCGCCAGCCTCCGGCTACCGCTCCGTCTTGCGCCTGACGCCCGCTTGCGGGCCCTCCTGCCTTCCTCTGTGAACTCTGTACCCTCTGTGGTTCAAATCTCCTCTTCCGTTTTCCGATGAGCATCGAAGTACGCAATGTCTGGAAGCATTTCGGCGAGTTCACCGCGCTCGCGGGTGTGAGCCTGAAGGTCGACACCGGCCGGCTCACCGCGCTGCTCGGGCCCTCCGGCTCGGGCAAGACCACGCTGCTGCGCGTCATCGCCGGCCTGGAGTTCGCCGACGAAAGCAGCGATCCGGAGTCGGGTAGGGTGCTTTTTCATGGTGAGGACGTCTCGAGCGTCTCGGCGGGAAAGCGCGGCGTCGGCTTCGTCTTCCAGCACTACGCCCTGTTCAAGCACATGACGGTGGCGGAAAATGTCGCCTTCGGGCTCACCGTGCGCGGACGCTCCGCGCGACCCGCGCCGCGGGAGATCGCCGATCGCGTGGCCGAGCTGCTCGACCTCGTGCAACTCGGGAAGTTCGGCGGACGCCTCCCGCACCAGCTCTCCGGTGGACAGCGCCAGCGCGTGGCGCTCGCGCGCGCCCTGGCGGTCCAGCCGAAGGTGCTGCTCCTCGACGAGCCATTCGGCGCACTCGACGCGCAGGTGCGCAAGGAGCTCCGCCGGTGGCTGCGCAGCCTGCACGAGAAACTCCACGTCACGACGGTGTTCGTCACGCACGACCAGGAGGAGGCGCTCGAGCTGGCCGACGAGGTCGTGGTGATGAACCAGGCGAAGGTCGAGCAGGTCGGCGATCCGCAGGCCGTCTATGACCGGCCGGCGTCGCCTTTCGTCATCGAGTTTCTCGGCAACGTGAACCGGCTGGTTTCAGGCCTTGCCAAACTGAATGTGGCCGACCGGGATGTGCTGTATGTCCGGCCGCACGACGTCGAAATCAGGCGGGAGCAGGTGGGCGAACACGATCTGCGCGTGCGCGTCCTGCACGTCTTCTCGGCCGGGAATTACGGCCGTGTGGCGCTGCGCCGCGTGACAACCGGCGAGCCCGTCGAGGCGGAAGTGCCGCGCGACCGGCTGCGCGAACTCGACTTGCACCAGGGCGACGAGGTCTTTGTCGTGTTCCGTCACGTGCGCCTCTTCCCGAAGGGACAGTTTTTCGAAACCGATGTCCCCGAGCCGGCATCGGCGAATTCATACTCGATCTGAGTCTCAACCAACCCACCGAAACAACACACACCATGGCCAAGATATACGACAACATCATCGACACGATTGGAAACACCCCCCTCGTCCGGCTTAATCGCACCGCAAAGGCCCATGGCGCGGTGGCGGAGGTCCTCCTCAAGCTCGAGTTCTTCAACCCGCTCTCGAGCGTGAAGGATCGCATCGGCGCGGCCATGATCGAGGAGGCCCTTGCCTCCGGCACGATCACCAAGGACACCGTGCTCATCGAGCCCACGAGCGGCAACACGGGCATCGCCCTCGCGTTCGTCGCCGCGGCCCGCGGCATGAAGCTCATCCTGACCATGCCGGAGACGATGAGCACGGAGCGCCGGAAGCTCCTGAAGATCCTCGGCGCGCGCGTGGTCCTGACCGAGGGCCCCAAGGGCATGAAGGGCGCGATCGCCAAGGCCGAGGAGCTGAACAAGCAGATCCCGAACAGCGCGATCCTGCAGCAGTTCGCCAACCCGGCGAATCCCGCCATCCACCGCACGACCACCGCGGAGGAGATCTGGCGCGACACCGACGGCAAGGTGGACGTTGTCGTTTCCGGTATCGGGACGGGCGGTACGATCACCGGTGTCGGCGAGGTTCTCAAGGCCCGTAAGGCGTCGGTCCGGATTGTCGCCGTGGAGCCCGATGCCTCGCCCGTCCTCTCCGGCGGGACGCCCGGGCCGCACAAGATCCAGGGCATCGGCGCGGGCTTCGTTCCCTCCGTGCTCAACACGAAGATCTACGACGAGGTGATCCGGGTGAAGGAGTCCGATTCCGGGCCGCTCGCCAAGCAGGTGACGCAGCAGGACGGGATCCCGGTGGGCATCTCGTCGGGCGCCGCGATCTGGGCCGGGCTCCAGCTGGCCAAGCGCGCGGAAAACGCCGGCAAGCAGATCGTGGTGATCGTCCCGTCGAGCACGGAGCGCTACCTGTCGACCTGGCTCTTCGCCGACGTCAACGTCGAGAGCGATCCCGTCGACGACCTGATCACGACCTCGGCGGCTACGACGGCCTGAGGGCGCAGGTCCGGAGGATGAAGTGCGGCCGGTCTGGTCTCCAGGCCGGCCGCGTGCGTCTGCCTGGCGCGGGAACGGTCAGGAGACGCATTGCCGGATCGAGCGGGTCTCCGCCGACTCCAGGTTGACCGACGCACAGGCGCGCCTGCGCCGGGCGCCAGGCGGGTTTTCCGGACGCGACGAGGGGGTGCGCCGGCCGGGACGTTGATCTGGCAAAACGGCCCGGTTGCGACGGGTTCGCTGATGGTCGGGTTAGCGCCCGGGCGGGTTTTCGGGAAGGACGGCGGCCCGGTGACGTTGCGGTGACCGCACCCCGCCGCAGCATCGCCCGTCGATGAGCGGTTCATCGGCGTCCATTTTCGACCCCCTGTCGCCGGAGGCCCAGGCGATCACGGACCTGTGGGTGGTCACGCTGTGGATCTGCGCGGGCATCTTCGCGGTGGTGGCGGGAATCGTCGGCTACAGCCTGGCACGGCACCGCTGGCGCGAGGGGATGACCGATCCGGCGCAGACCGCGGGCAATACGCGCGTGGAGATCGCCTGGACCGTCATCCCGTTCGTCATCGTGCTGGTGCTGTTCGGCTTGACCGTGCAGGCCATGGAGCGGGCCGACCCGGCGCCGCCGCAGGGCGAACCCGATCTCGTGATCATCGGCCACCAATGGTGGTGGGAGGTGCGCAGCCCGAGGCATGGGTATGTCACCGCAAATGAAATACACATCCCGGTGGGTGAGCCCGTGTCCATCCGCCTCGATACGGCCGACGTGCTGCACGAGTTCTGGGTGCCGCAGCTCACCCGCAAGATGACCACCATGCCGGGCGCGGCGAACCACATCTGGATGCGCGCGGACGCGCCCGGCGTCTACCAGGGCGTGTGCTCGGAATTCTGCGGCACGCAGCACGCCTGGATGCGCTTCGAGGTGATCGCCGAGCCGCGCGAGCAGTTCGAGGCGTGGGTTCGCACGCAGCAGTCGACGGCGCGGCGCCCGGTCGGCGGTGCGGCCGCGGCGGGCGAGCGCCTTTTTCGGGAATTGAGCTGCGTCAACTGCCACGCGATCCGGGGCGTGGCCGGCAGGAGCAATGCCGGGCCCGACCTCACCCATGTCGCGAGCCGGCGCTTTCTGGGCGCGGGGCTGGAGCCCAACACTCCGGAGAACCTGCGTCGCTGGATGCACGATCCGCAGGGGGTGAAGCCGGGTGTGCTCATGCCGAACTTCAAGCTCACGGACGAGCAGCTCGATGATCTGCTCGCCTTTCTGGGAGGGCTGGAATGAGCACGGGCCATCCCGCCTCGCCGGCGATGCCGGCCGCGGTCCTGCCCGAGGCCGAGCGGGAGCACCGGCGCCTCGCATGGTTGTCCACCGTCGACCACAAGCGCATCGGCATCCTCTACCTGATCTTCGCCCTGGTCTTCTTCGTGATCGGCGGGCTCGAGGCGCTCTTCATCCGCATGCAGCTGGCCGTGCCGCGCGGCACGCTCGTATCGCCCGACACATTCAACGCGCTCTTCACGATGCATGGCACGACGATGATCTTCCTCGTCGCCATGCCGGCATTGTTCGGCCTGGCCAACTACTTCGTGCCGCTGATGATCGGCGCGCGCGACATGGCCTTCCCGCGGCTCAATGCCCTGAGCGTGTGGCTGGTGCCGCTGGGCGGGGCCCTCCTGCACTGGACGATATTCACGGGCGTGCCGGACATGGGCTGGTTCGCCTACACGCCGCTGAGCGAGCGCACCTACAGCTCGTCGGCCGGAGTCGACCACTGGATCATCGCGCTGGTGATACTCGGTATCGGGTCTGTCGCGACGGGCATCAATCTCATCGCGACCGTCCTCGGCACGCGGGCGAAGGGCATGACGCTGCGGCGCACGCCGCTCTTCGCCTGGATCAACTTCGTCAACGCGTTCATCGTCATCTTCGCGCTGCCCGTGCTCAACGTCGGGCTGGTGATGCTCCTGATGGACCGCCAGCTCGGCACGCATTTCTTCACCGCCACCGACGGCGGCTCGCCCGTGCTCTGGCAGCACATCTTCTGGGCGTTCGGGCACCCGGAGGTCTACATCCTGGCGCTTCCCGCGTTCGGCATGATCTCGGAGATCGTGCCGGTGTTCTCGCGCAAGCCGATCTTCGGGTTCGAGTTCGTCGCGGCGTCGTCGGTCGCGATCGCGCTGCTGAGTTTCGGCGTCTGGGCCCACCACATGTTCACTGTCGGGATGGGCCGGGCCGCGGACACGTTCTTCGCCATCGCCTCGATGTTGATCGCGATCCCGACCGGTGTGAAGGTGCTGAACTGGAGCGCCACGATGTTCCGCGGACGCATCCGGCTCACCGTGCCGATGCTCTACGTGATCGCCGCGATCATCCAGTTCACGCTCGGCGGGCTCAGCGGCGTGACGCACGCCTCGCCGGCGCTCGACTGGCAGACGAAGAACAGCTACTACCTCGTGGCCCATTTCCACTACGTGGCGGTGGGCGCCATCGTCTTCGCGCTGCTTGCCGCGATCCACTACTGGTTTCCGAAGATGAGCGGCCGGATGCTCTCCGAGCGGCTGGGGCTCTGGGGCTTCTGGCTGATGACGCTCGGGTTCAACGCGACCTTCGGCATCCAGCACATCCTCGGGTTCATGGGCATGCCGCGCCGCGTCTATACGTACCCGGACTTTGAACACTGGGGTTGGATGAACTTCGTGTCGACCGTCGGGGCGTTCCTCATGGGCGTCGCGGCGCTGCTGCTGGTGATCAACATCGGGCTGAGCCTGCTGCGCGGGGCCCGGGCCGGCGACAACCCGTGGCAGGCGTGGACGCTGGAGTGGGCGACGAGTTCCCCGCCACCGGTGCACAACTTCGACGCGCTGCCGCCGATCCACAGCCGCCGTCCCCTGTGGGATTTCAACAACCCCGACCGGCCGGACCCGCAGGTCGGACCCGACGCGGTGGCGCTGATTCCTCCGGCGCGAAGCGCCGTGTGGGCGCTGGTCGCATCGGAGGCGGCGTTTTTCGGGACGCTTCTGCTCGTGTTCCTCTGGTTCAACCTGTCGCCGCGACCGGGACCGAACGCGCGGGACTCGCTCGACCTCGCCACCACGGGCGTGTTCAGCCTCTGCCTGTTCGCGAGCAGCTTCACGCTCTGGCGCGCGGAGGCGGCGGAGGAACGCGGAAGCCGGCGGGGCTTCCGCACCTGGCTCGGCCTCACGCTGGCGCTCGGTGCGATCTTCATCGGCGGACAGGCCTACGAGTATTGGGAATTGTACCACGCGGGCGTGACCGCCACGGTGAACCAGTTCGCCTCCACCTTTTACCTCGTGACCGGATTCCACGGTTTCCACGTGGTCGGCGGACTGGTCGCGCTCCTCATCGTGCTGATTCTCGGTGCAGCCCGATCCGACGGCCACCGGCCCACGGCCCTGCGCATCGTCGGGGTGTATTGGCATTTCGTCGACGTGGTGTGGGTGTTCGTTCTGCTCACCGTTTACGTCCTCCCGCGATACCTATGAACACTGCGCGCCAGTCTTCCGATGGCCGCCGCGCCCTCCGCCGCCTTTCCAGATGAACCCGGATCCATCGCCATTTGACGGCTGGACAGCCGATCCCTGGGTGCTCGGCGCCTTCGCCGCCGGCGCGCTTGTCTACGGGCTGATCGCGCGCGACGGGGCGCGCTGGGGATGGTTTGCCGCCGCGCTCGCGGTTGTGGCGCTCGCGGAGATGTCGCCGATCCGGCGGCTCGCCGACGGCGTGTTGTTCAGCGCCCACATGGTCCAGCACATCCTGCTGCTGCTCGTGGCTCCGGCGCTGTTGCTGCTGAGCCTGCCGGCGAAGCTGGGGCGGCCGGTGGCAATGGCGCCGCGCGCTCGTCCCGCAGGTGATCGCGCGCGCGAGCGGCCGCGCGGAGCGGACGGCGCCCGCGTGCGCGGGATCGTCCCCTTCCTCGGCTGGCCGGCCGGTGTGGGTGCGATGTGGTTGTGGCATGTGCCGACGTTGTGCGACGCCGCCGTGGCGGTGCCGGCGGTGCGCGCGGTGCAGACGGTGAGCCTGATCGCCTGTGGACTGCTTTTCTGGTGGCCGATCCTTTCACCGCGCGTGGCAGACCGTCTCTCGCCCGGATTCGGCATCGGCTACCTCTTCACGGCCTGCCTGACCTGCAGTGCGCTGGGCATGCTCATCACGCTCA
Source organism: Verrucomicrobiota bacterium (assembly GCA_023399155.1). GTDB lineage: Bacteria > Verrucomicrobiota > Verrucomicrobiia > Opitutales > Opitutaceae > JAEWQP01. The sequence continues at coordinate 121,010 of JAEWQP010000010.1, forward strand.
CGCCGATCGAGGTGTGCTCGGCGTTCGTCGGTCCGGTCGATGCGACGAATCCCTGGGCGTCGCTGCGCAACCGGCTCGGGGCCCTGCGCGACCGCCAGATCGGCGGGCTGCTCATGTGGGTGCCGATGTGTCTGATCTACGTCGCGGCGATCATGCTCGAACTCGCGCGCTGGTTCGGTGCGCGCGCCGTGCCACCACAGGAGGACCTTGGATGAAACCCGCCGAACGCGAAACCGACCTTGCACGCGAGGTCCCTGCGGGATGGACCGCCATGCCGCTGGAGCATCTGCCGCCACCGACTTTCTGGCCCGCCGGACTCGGCCTCGGGATCACGCTGCTTCTTTGGGGGCTGATCACCTCGTGGGTCGTCCTCGCGGCGGGCGCCATCGTGTTCGTGGGATCGCTGGTTGGCTGGCTTGTCGACATGCACCATGATGGACCAGACCTCCACGCCTGAACCGCGACCGGACGCGTCGCCTGGCGGCGGGCCGCCGGACGGACCCGCCATGCGTGAGACTGTAGCCACAGTTTCACGACGCAGGTTCCTGACCCGCCTGTCGTTGTCACTGGCAGGGGCGTGTGCGGGAATCCTCGGCATCCCGCTCGTCGGCTTCGTGGTCACGCCGATCTTCCGCAAGGTCGACGGCGTCTGGCGCGATGTCGGTCCGATCGACGACTTCCGCATCGGCGAGACCGTGAGTGTCACCTTCGAGGATCCCTCGCCGTTGCCGTGGGCGGGCGTGACCGCGCGCGCCGCGGCATGGCTGCGGCGCGAGGATGCGACGCGCTTCATCGCGTTCTCGGCCCACTGCACCCATCTGGGCTGCCCGGTGCGCTGGATGCCGGGCGCGAAGCTCTTCGTCTGCCCGTGCCACGGCGGGGTCTACTACGCCGACGGCAGCGTCGCGGCCGGACCGCCGCCCCTGCCGCTCTTCCGCTACGACGCGCGCGTCGACCGCGGCCAGGTGCAGATCCGCGCGACGGCCATTCCGATCACGACCTCGCTCTGAGCCGTCCCATGAAGAAGCTTTTCTCGCGTTCCTGGGACTGGATCGACGACCGTCTCGGCCTTTCCGACCTGTTCGGACCTTCCTTGAAGCATCTCGTGCCGCGCGATGCGAAGTGGTGGTACGTGTTCGGTAGTGCCACCTTGGTGACGTTCATCGTCCAGGTCGTGACGGGTGTCGCGCTGGCGTTCTCCTACGTGCCTTCGTCGGCGCAGGCGTTCGACACGCTCGTGTTCATCACCGAGGAGGCGCCGTTCGGCCGGTTTCTCCGCGGGATGCACTTTTTCGGGGCCTCGGCGATGGTCCTGATGGTCGGGGCACACATGGCGCAGACGTTTCTCTTCGGGGCTTACAAGTATCCGCGGGAGATGAGCTGGTCGACGGGCGTGCTGCTACTCGGCTTCACGCTCATCATGGGCTTCACCGGCCAGTTGCTGCGCTGGGACCAGACCGCGGCGTGGTCGGTGGTGGTGGCGGCCGAGCAGGCCGGGCGCGTGCCGTTCGTGGGCGACTGGCTGGCGCGGTTCATCCTCGGGGGAAACACGCTGGGCGGAGCCACGCTCAGCCGGTTTTTCGCGATCCACGTGTTTCTGGTGCCGGGGATCATGTTCGCGTTCATCGGCCTGCACCTGTGGCTGGTGCTGCGCCACGGCATCTCCGATCCGCCGGTGCCGGGCAAGCCGGTCAAGCCCGCCACCTACCGGCGCGAATACCAGGCGGAACTCGAGCGCACGGGCGTCCCGTTCTGGCCGGATGGTGCGTGGCGCGACTTCGTTTTCGGCACGGCGGTGATCGTCGTCATCGCCGTTCTGGCGATGATCGTGGGCCCGCCGCCGATCGAGAAACCGCCCGACCCGAGCATCCTCGATGCGGACCCGCGACCGGACTGGTATCTGCTCTGGTACTTCGCGGTCCTCGCGCTGATTCCCGCCGAGGCCGAGGGCGTGGTGATGATCCTGGGCCCCGTGCTGATCGGTGTGCTGCTCCTGCTCGCGCCCGTCCTCAACAATCGGGGCGAGCGACACTGGTCGCGGCGGCCGTGGTCGGTCGCGGTGGTGATCCTCAGCGTAGTGATGATCGGTTCATTCTGGATACTGGGCGCCAGGTCCCCGTGGTCCCCGAACTTCGAGGCCGAACCGCTGACCGCGGAGGTCATCCGATCCAGCGATCCCCTCGTGATCGAGGGCGCGCGGGTGTTTCACGAGAGGGCCTGTCTTAACTGCCATCTCATCGACGAGCACGGCGGTCGACGCGGTCCCGACCTGACACGCGTGGCGGATCGACTCTCGGAGAACGACATGGTCATCCGCGTGCTCAACGGCGGCGTGAACATGCCCGCCTACGGCAGCATCCTCCCGCCCGGCGAGGTCGACGCTCTCGTCGCCTTCATGAAGACCCGCGGCCGTCGCGCCGCCACGTCTCCCTGATCCTGAACGCCGCAGAGGGTTCGGAGCGGGACGCGACGGGGTTTAAACCCGTCGGGTCTGCCCGGCGGCCACGCGATCCCGGGCGAGCTGCACCAGGGCGGTGTTGCCCTCCTGGTAGGCGAGGGAAAGCTTCATCGATTCGATCTGCCAGCCGTCGGCGGCAGCGGTGACCGCGAAGGAATAGATGCCGGCCACCATCCACGTGGATCCTCCCGGCACCTCCCGAAGGTGGTGGTATCCTCTAACCGTCGTCTCGGCCGTGATCGTGCCGCGATTGGCGCTCACCACCACCGGCCCGATCAGGTGTTGCGTGGCATCAAAGCCCGGCAGCAGCTGGCGCCAGCCGGCGATCACCTCGTCGGCGGAGAGTTCGCTGACACTGCCGCCAAACAAGGAGGTGTAGTCCGTCACGACGCGCTCGGAGAATGCGCGCCGCACACCGGCCCAGTCGAGCCGGTCCACCGCCAACAGCAGGCGCGCGATGAGATCGGAGATTTCCTGCGTGTCGCTCATGGTGATCCTGGTCGCAGGCTGGCCGATCGCGTCAGCACAGGCGAGCCCCGAGCGCGCGGCGTTGTAGCCCGAAGTCCAGGGGCGGGGAAGGGGCGTCCGTCGCCGACGGCCGCCGCCCGCTGCCGGGGTGCCCATGCGACCAGGGCGTGTTTTCGAACTCGTGGCCTGGGCCAAGACGATCGACCAGACCTCTGAAATGGAGGGCCGGGCTCCTGCCCGACCGCGATTGTCTCAAGGAACGCGCCCACCGTCGCGCATGCACGGCGGAGCGGGAGATTCGCGCTGCTGGGGAAACTCGCCATAGGCCGCGGAATGCCCGGCGCCGCGCCCGCGAGGGGGCTGCCAGGCGGATCCCCGGTCTGCGCTCAGGCGCGTCCGGCCGGGGCCTCGAGAAGATCCCCGTCGATCGGATCAAGTTTCCGCTGCGCCTCCCGCAGCGCCTCGCGCATGGGTGCATATTCCACAGGCACCAGGCGTCCATCGCGCGGATACAGATCCCACAACCCCATGCGCGCCCATTGCCGCCGATCGTGCCATTCGGGCATCCCCAGGATCGGGTAGAGACAGACACCACGCAGCGGAACTCCGGCCTCGAGCGCGCGCGAGCATTCGTCGGCGACGCAGGCCAGCCACTCCGCGCGTTTCGGGCCGATGTGCGAGGTCTCCGTGATGAGGAGCTCGCCTCCGTAGCGTCGCCACACGCGCTCCATCAGCTGCGAGAGCGACACGTGGCGCGGATCGTCCGCGGGCAGCGGCGTCTCCTCGCGGCCGATCTCCCACTGGTTTGTCCAGTAATAATTGATACCGATAATGCCGAGGTGGGCGCGGCTGCCGCCCAGTTCCGGGAGCAGTCGGCCGGAGACCATGTCCCAGGATTCGAATACAACGCGCTCGTTGAAGTGCTCGGCCCCCTCGTGGAGCCCCTCGTGGCCGGCCGGCGGGACCACGTGGCAGACGGGATCGACACTGATGATGCGCGACCCCGGCGCCGCGGCCCAGATCGCCTCGGCGCCCGCGATGGCGGCGCGAGCGAGGGCAATCTTCAGGTCCGGGGCGCGGTCGCGCCGATACGGGGCGAACCGTCGGGCCGAGCCCGCCGCCCAGGCGAAATAGGACGGCTCGTTCACGGGCGTGAAGGAGCACGTGCCGGCCGTGCGTGCGCTGATATAGTTCGCGGCAGCGTGGCAATAGGCGGCGAACCGCTCGATGAAAGCGCCGGAAAAAGGGTCAAGGTCCTCGGGGTAACCGTAGTGGAACAGATCCCAGATCACGTCGACCCCGTGCCGCTCACTGGCCGCGAGGAAGGGATCGACGCTGCGGAGGTCGAGCCGCCCTCCCTGGTCCACCAGCGGCCATCGCACCGCCTCGCGGGCCGCGAGCAATCCGGTCTCGCGGAGCAGCCGGTAGTCCTCGTCCACGCGTACGTCGTGTTCCGTGGCCGCGATCTGGTCGATCCACTGCCCGCGCATGTTGCGCGCCGTCGTGCTCTCGAATCCGCCTAGGAAAAAGCTTCGAAACATGACGGGCCCGGGGCTGAAGGTTCGCGAATCAGGAAGCTGGAGACGCCGTGGCGGCGTCACTCGTTCCATTCCCACTCGACGGCGATCGTCGGACCCACCGGATAGCGTCCGCAGTCGTGGCTGTAGATCGTGAGCCCGCCGTGGGGCAGGCGGTCGGCCGGGACGGCGCAGCGGTAGCGCAGGGTGCCGTCCTCGCCCACCGTCGAGGCGATGCGTCGAAGAAGATCGTCCTCGATCGTGGCTTGCATCAGGTAGCCGTAGGCGCCGCGGCCGCCGTGGAGATAGCTCAGCGCGCCCCGGCTGTCGTGGGGATGATTGGGAAGCATGGCCCGATGCACGGGCACGTCGTTGAGCGACAGCTCGAACTGCGTCGGATGCCGGTGCGCGTCGGTCTGGGAATTGTCCTGGCGGTTCGAGGAGACTTCGCAAAGCACGCGGATGCGTTTCGCCTTCGAGAGGTCGCGCAGCCGCTCGTCGCTGAACCGCCATTCGAAGAAGCCGTATCCGAGGCCCGAACACACGCCGGTGGCGGCCGCGTGCGTGGCGCACGCCTCCTGGCGGGGGACCTCCGCCGCCGACCACTCCGCCGCGCTCCAGTCGCGGACGCGCCGCCGCAGGACGAGGCGGTGCCCCTGGTCGTCGCGCTCCGGAAGTCCGCCGGTGGTGACATGCTGCTGCACGAAGTTCGCCGCCACGGTCGTCCCGTCCGGCGTGACCGCCGACACGAGCAGGGTGCACAGCATCGGCTGGTCCGGCATCGTGAGCCTGATCCGGCGCGCGAGCTCCACGCGATGGTGCCGGAACGGTATCGCCGCGCGTCCGCGCGCGAGGTCGGGGTGGAGGACGCCGAGGGTGTCCATGCCCGCCAGCGTCCAATGCAGCGTGACGTTGGCCTTTTCCTTGCGCGAAAAGTGGGAGGACATCACGTCGACCTCGATCATCTCGCCGGGCCGGCAGGTGCGGATGGGCGGCGCATCGATCGGGAGCACGTCGCCCTGGTTGATGATCGAGGGTGGATAGCCGAATTGCTTGGGAGTGCGATCGTAGTTGAGAAACCCGTTGTACTCCCACTCGACGTCATGGAGCTCGGTGTAGATGTAGGCGGAGAGCTGCCGGTGGCGCCGCAGCTCGTTCGTCAGGAACTTGAACGACCAGCTCACATCCCGGTCGCCATCGAGCGCACCGACGCCCCCGTACTCGCTGTTGATCAGGGGGACGTCCCGCTGCTCGTAACCCTCGACGTAATTGAAGGTCGATCCCCGGTAGGTCTTCGCCACCACGTTCTCGATGTGCGCGCGCGCCTTGTCGTAGTCGTCGAGGTAGAAATGCCAGGAGTTGACGTCCGTATCCACGTGTCCATACGCCGCCACGTGTTCCCAGACGACGACGCTCATGTCCTCGATCAGGCGGGTGGAGTCGAGTGTCTTCGCCAGCGCCCACATCTCGTGCACCCAGCGGAATGAACTCGCATTGGCGATCTTCTGCACCTCGGCGGGCGTGACCGCTCCGGGCTTGGCCGTCGGTCCGATCAGTTTCATCAGCTCGGTCTGACCGCCGAACCCCCAGGTCTCGTTGAACAGGCACCACGCGATGATGGAGGGATGGTTGATGTCGCGCTCGATGCCCTTGCGCATCATCTCCTCGAACCGGCGCCGCCCGAGCGGCGTATCGCCGCCCTCGCCGAAGTTTGGAAAGTCCTGCATCAGCAGGATGCCGAGCGTATCCGCGTAGTAGAGCAGGATCGGATCATCGAGCTTGATGTGGATGCGCAGAAAATCGAAGCCGACGTCGCGCGCGTAGGCGATGTCGTTGCGCAACACCGCCGCGTCGCCGGCGGTGTAGACGCCATCCGGGTAGTAGGACTGGTAGAGCGCGCCGCGCAGGTAGATCGGCTTGTTGTTCAGGCAGAGCATCGCGGGCGCCGGGTCCTTCGGGTCGACCAGGCGCGTGCCGATCTTGCGCATCCCGAAATAGCCGTGCACCACGTCGGTCTCGCGCTCGCCGTCGTGCAAGCGGAAGATCGTGCGGTAGAGCTTGGGGTCGCCGGGGTCCCAGAGCGCCACGGGCTCGAGGTCGACGCTCCCCTGCGCGATGCTGTCGATCCAGTCGAGCGCGATCGTGACGGGCGCGGCATCGGGTGGGATGATCTCGACCGAGAGCGTCGCTTCGGCCGTGAGACCGCGGCAATGCACGGTGAACGCGGCGCGCCCGGCGTCGATATCCGGAACCACCACGAAGCGATCGATGTGGCAGGCAGAGCGCGGCTCGAGAAACACGGTCTGCCAGATGCCGCTGGTCGGCGTGTACCAGCCCCATTGCTTGCCCACGGGCTGCTCGCGGTTGTCCATCGGGTCCTCGACCCGGATCACGACGAGCGCCCGCGTGCCGTCGCCGGTCGATCGCACCGCATCGGTGATGTCGAACTCGATGGGCACATAGCCGCCCTCATGCCGGCCCACGTGGTGTCCGTTGCACCAGCAGTCGGTGGTGAAGTCGGCGGCGCCGATCGTAAGAATCAGACGACGCGACCGCCAGAGTCCGGAGGTGGGGACCGTGACCCAGCGACGATACCAGCCGACCTCGTAGCGCGGCGCGGCCCGGTGGTTCTCCCGCGTCACCTCGAGCGGGTTGAGGAAGACCCGCGTTGAGAAGTAGTTGTCGTTGCCCGCCGCGCTGGCCTCGCCCCAGGCGGCGAGCGATTCCCAGCAAAACGGCACGATGATCTGCTCGCGCCATTCCGGGCCTCCCGGCGTAAACCACGATTCATCGAGCCCGCGGCGCGCCGGATCGAACCTGAACTGCCAGGGGCCGTTCAGGTTGAGCCAGTCCACGCCCTCGGCGCGTCCGCGTTGTCGGTCTGGCCGTGGATACTCGGGACGCGGAATGGGCGAATAGGGAAACATGGCGCGCGGGTGTGAGCTAGGAAGACCCAGGGACCGGCCGGCGGTTCAACGAAAACGCTGTTTCTTTGCAGACGCCAGTCGGCGGCTGGCGCTCTCAGGCGGTGGCGAGCACCGCGGAGGTCTTCTGGCCGGAGATGCGCCCGAAGAGTGTGAGCGCCTGCCCGACCACCTGATCCATATTATAGTAGCGGTAGGTCGCAAGTCGGCCGACGAAGTGGACGCCGGGGGTCGCCTCGGCGAGGGCCTGGTACTGTTCGTAGAGCGCGCGGTTGGCGGGCCGGGGAATCGGATAATAGGGATCGCCCTCGGCGCACGGGAACTCATACACCACGCTGGTCAGCGGGTGTTCCTGGCCGGTCAGGTACTTGAACTCCGTGCAGCGCGTGTAGGCGTATTCATTCGGGTAATTCACCACCGGCGCGGGCTGGAACACGGGCTTGTGGTGAGTCTCATGCTTGAACTCCAGGCACCGGTAGGGGAGGCGGCCGTAACGGAAGTCGAAGAACTCGTCGACCGGGCCGGTGAAGATGATCTCCCCGTATTCCACCTCGTCGCGGACGTCGCGGTAGTCGGCGTTGAGCAGGATCTTGATGTTCGGGTCGTCCAGCATGTTCTCGAACATGCGCGTAAACCCCTGTGCCGGCATCGCCTGGTAGGTGTCGGTGAAATACCGGTCGTCGCGGTTGTAGCGCACCGGCACGCGGGCGGTGACCTGGGCGTCGAGCTCCGAGGGATCGAGTCCCCACTGCTTGCGCGTGTAGTTGCGGAAGAACTTCTCGTAGAGTTCGCGCCCGACCTGGCTGACCACGACGTCTTCGGAGGTCTCGATCGATTCGCGCGACTCCGCGACGCTGGCGAGGTAGTCGCGCATGCCGTCCGGTGTGAGGTCGAAACCGTAGAGTTCGCGCAGGGTCTCCAGGTTGATCGGAATGGGCACCAGCCTGCCGTCCACACAGGCGCGGACGCGATGCTGGTACTGGCGCCATTCCGTGAACCGCGAGAGGTAGTTGAAGATCCCCTGCGAGTTGGTGTGGAAGATATGGGGCCCGTAGCGGTGGATGAGGATGCCATGCCGGTCGTGGCAATCATACGCGTTGCCGGCGATATGATTGCGACGATCGATCAGGAGCACGCGCTTGCCGAGCCCGCGTCCCAGTCGTTCCGCCAGCACGCAGCCGGCGAAGCCCGCCCCGACGATGAGGTAGTCAAACACGGCTGAGGGAGGGGACGTTGGAACGGGTTGCTGCGTAGGTGGTGATGTCGGACCCGGCGAGGAGGCGCTTCTCCGCGGCCTGCACCATAAGGACCTCCATGCCGGCGATGATGCGCTCCCATGAGTTGGCGGCCGCCAGGCGAAGCCCGGCCTCGATGCGGGCCTGGCTGGGCTCGGCGACATCGCGGGCGCAGAGGCGGATGAATTCGTCGTGGTCCCGCGCGATGGCGGCCACGGAACCGAAGTTCGCCTTCACTTCGTGCAGTGCTGACGAGACGACGAGCCGGCCGGCGGCCATGTACTCCAGGGCTTTCGTGGGATTGATATACTCCGTCGCGGCATTGAGCGCAAACGGCATGAGACAAACGGAGAACCCCTTCGTAACCGCCGGAAGGTCGGCATACGCGCGCGGCCCGAGGAAATGCAGATTAGGTCGACGCGGGAACTCCGCGGGATCGACCTTGGCATGCGGGCCGACGATCGCGATCGACCAGTCACTGCGGGCGTCCGCGAGCCGGGCCAGCAGTTCGTAATCCATCCGCTCATCGACCACCCCGAAATAGCCGAGCACCGGTCCCGGAAGGGCGGCGATCTCCGGCGCGACCCCGATGTCGGGACGCAAGGCCTTGCCGAAATGCGCGCAGTCGACGCCGGTGCCGAAGAAGTGGCAATTCGTGTTCAACGGCAGGCGCTTCTCGCGCATGCGCTGGCCGCCGCAGAAGACCACGTCGGCATGGCGCACAAGCGCCCGTTCACACTCGACGAGCGCGGGCGGTGCGCCGCGGAACTGCGAGAGCTCGTCCATGCAATCGTACACCGTGGCCACCTCGCCGAATCGGCCCGCCATCGCCGGATAGGCGAGCGGGTCGTTGAACCAGAGAATCGGCGCGTCGAATTCGCCCTCCAGTTGCCGCACAGCCTGGCGCACGAGCGAACTCTGCACCTGCTGCCGTTCCGCGTCATGCCCCAGGCACGCGGTCGGAAGATGCCCGCAGAAGAGGGTCACGTTCGGATGCCCGGGTGCGGCGGTCAGTTCAAAGCTCGCGGAGGTCTCGGACGGCGCGCCCCATTCCACGAAAAGCACGCGACGGGTGCGGGCGATGCGCGAGAGGAACTGCTGGGGGCGTTGCCAGACCCAGTGCCAGCTCAGATGACAGAAGGCGATGATCGGCGCCGACCGGGCGTCGACCGGATGGCGCCTGCGAAGCCGGCGGGCCATGCTGCGCGGTCCCCGATCCAGGGTCCGATTGAAGATGAGGCTGGCGGGTGGAATATCAAGATAGGTGGACATAAGATGAGATCAACGCCTGGTGCCTCGGGTGCGCGCCGGATGCGGACACCCGCAGACGTCGCCCTGACTCAGCCAAGGGCGTGCCATCCGCCGGGGCGGCGGGGCTTCGCTGGGGAGCCGGCGCGCGCCGCGAAAAACCGGCGTGCAAATGGCGCAGGGCATGACGGTGCCATCGGGCAGAATGAAGGTGGGGGACCGGGGCGCGGCCGGAGGCCCGGGACCCCAGGCGGCCGGAACCGCTGGCGGTGAACGTGGGGCGTAATGCCCGGGTGGTGACACAAACGCCGTGCAGGATGTCCGGGCCCAGGGGCGGCTCGGGATGCTCATGCATGCGCAACCATCACCGGGGGAGCGAAATAGCGCTCTCCCGTTCCGGATTGGCACCCGTGCTGCGTGTTCCCCTGCGATGAAAGCCACGCACATCTCCACTTCGAAACTCGCGCTGCGCCTCGGCGTGGCGCTCGTGTCCCTCGGACTCTTCGGTTGCGCGAGCACCATGGAGCGCTTTGTCGACACGCCCCGCCAAAGCATGGTCAAGCGAGTCGACGACACCGCCGCCCAGGCGGCCGAATTGAACAGCCGCATCGACGCGGCCCTTCGTTCGCTCAACGACATCGCAAACCATCCCTCACGGGACCTGCAGCGGCAGTTCTCCAACTACCGCGACGCAGTCAACAAGGTCGAGGACGCCCACAACAAGCTCCGCGGCCAGGTCGAGGCGATGAATGCCCAAGGGCGCGAGTACCTCGTGGCCTGGGACCGCGAGATCGCGACCATCCGCGAGGAGGACCTCCGCAACCGCGCCGCCGAAAGGCGCTCGGATGTGGCGGGAAACATCGACGGCCTGCATGAGCGCTGGGTCGCCGCCCGCGAGGCGATCGCTCCGATGATCAATCGCCTGCGCGAGATCGAGACCGCCTTGGGCGCCGATCTCACCGCCGCCGGCGTGGAGAGCGTCCGTCCGTCGGTCGAGAACGCCAAGGACGTCGAGAATGCCCGGGACGCGCTCCAGGAGCTTTCCGAGGCCTTCCGCCGGGCCAATGTCTCGCTGGCCGCGGCTGCCGACACCACTGACCGCCGCTCCCGCTAGGGCGTGCGGCACCCACCCTCCACTCAAAGTCCATCAAGGAGAGCACAATCATGAGTACCACACACACCGACCATTGCATCGACGTCTGTAACAAGCTCTATCGGGGCGAGATCTCGGCGATCGAGACCTACACGCAGGCGATCGACAAGTTCAAGGGCGAGGCCGAGCACTCCACGCTCGCCGACATCCGCCGCGAGCACATCTTCAGCGCCGACCGCCTGCGGCACAGCATCCGCGACATGGGTGGCGAGCCGACCACCGATTCGGGCGCATGGGGCATGTGGGCCAAGGCGGTCGAGGGCGCGGCCAAGCTGATGGGCGACACGCCCGCCCTCAAGGCGCTCCTCGAGGGCGAGGAGCACGGGCGCAACGAGTACGAGGAGGCGCTGGGCGATGACGAGGTTCTTTCCAATTGCAAGGAAATGATCCGCAACGAGCTCCTGCCCCGCCAGGTGCGGCATATCTCGATCCTCAAGGGTCTGATGCGGGCGCGCTAGGCGCCCGCGTCGTATCCACACAATGGAAACGAACATGAATGCAATGATGCGCAGGGTTTCGATCGCGATCCTTGCCGGCGTGCTTGCGGCGCCGGTCTTCACAGGATGCGCCTCGACGGCGACCCGTGAGAGCACGGGCGAGTACATCGACGACAGCGTGATCACGACCAAGGTCAAGGCGGCGCTCCTCGGTGACAAGCAGGTCAGCGGGATGAGCGTCAACGTCGAGACCTTCAAGGGCGTGGTGCAGCTGAGTGGATTCGTGAATACGGAGATGGAGAAGATCCAGGCCGAGCGCCTCGCCTCGGGCGTGAGCGGGGTCCAGTCCGTATCCAACAACATCATCGTCAAGTCGGGCGGCGACGACAACCGCTGAGCCGGCCGCGCGGATGCGGGCCGGCGCCCGGCGCCGGCCCGCATCCGCAGCGTCCCCGCTCCGCAGCCGGGAGGGACCTGCCATGGCACCAGAACCAGGAGGCCTGAAAGACGCGTCCACGGGGCGCGCGAAGTTGTTTGCGATCATCAGGCAACTCGCGATCGGGATGCTCGCGACGGTCCGGTCGGACGGATCGCTGCACGCGCGACCGATGGTGACGCGATTTGAGGGGGAGGAGGGCCCGTTGTGGTTCTTCACCTCGGAGCGCGACCCGAAAGCCGGGGAGATCGAGGCTGACCGGCATGTTGCGGTCGCCTATGCGGATCCCGGGCGGCAGCTGTTCGCCGCCGTGAACGGGAAGGCCCGCCTCACGCGCGACCGCAAGCGCATGGAGGCGCTCTGGTCGCCCACGCTCGTGACTTGGTTCCCGAAGGGCCTGGACGATCCCGACCTTGCGCTCCTGCGCGTCGATGTCGTCGCCGGCGAATACTGGGACGCTCCGTCCAGCACGATGGTCGAGATCATCGCCGCGGTGCAGTCCGGGCTGGAGAATCCTCCGCCGGTCGACGTCGGCGATCACGCCAGGGTCCGGATGAAGCCGGGCCGCTGACCGGGCGGTCGCGCCCATGTCGTCGGCATAAGATGAATACGCTATTCCGCCCGGCGGGGCGCGTGCGGGCATGGGAGGCCTGAAATCGCGCTGGACGCAGGAGTGGCGGCGGTTTGCACAGCAGCCGCCGGGGCGGCGCTTTCAGGATCGCTACGAGCGTCGCCGGGCGCGGCGGGCGAAGTCCTCGCTCTGGCGCAAGATCCTCAACATCGGCGGCGGCATCCTGCTGCTGCTGGTGGGCGCCTTCTTCGCCGTGGCTCCCGGACCGGCATTCGTGTTCTTCGGCTTCGGCGGGATCCTGATCGCGAAGGAGTCGCGCGTGGCGGCGCGGTTCCTCGACTGGATCGACCGCAAGATCGAGCCTGTGATCGGCTGGCTGGGCGTTCGCTGGCGGCGTCTTACACCCGTCACGCAGCGGGTGGTGAAGGGGTGCCTCGTCGCCTGGACGGTCGCAGCCGTCGTGGTGAGCGTGGTATTCCTACGCTGAGGCCTGTTTCAAATACCGTGGCCTGATTCAAAAACCAGGCCGCGCCGGCCCGTAGCGAAGGCTATATCGCCCGCAGGTGTCCCCCGCTCGTCGCGCTTGCCGCGCATTGCGGGCAGATGCCATGCGTGATGGGCGGCATCGGCTGACCATCCAACGCACCGAGGGCCGGCAGCGCTGCCTCGATCGTCTGCCACGCCCCGCCCTGGTGAATGCGGCGGCACCAGCTGCACATGCGCACGTGCTCGTCCTCGCCGAACCCGTGGGTCTTCAGTGGCGGAATCTCCAACGCCGCGGAGCCCTGGAGGAAACTCCAGGAGCACTCGACGGCGCCCGCGGACATCGGAATCAGGCGCAGCTGCACTGCGCGCGGTTCGTCCGGCGCGTCGCACCGCGCGGTGATTCGTGCGGGCCGTCCCTCGCGGCGCGCGCGTTCGAGGAGCGTGCGGAAGAGTTCCCGCGCGGTTTCATCCTCGATGAACCAGGTCAGGGGTCGCCCCAGCACGCTGTCGCGCTCCAGCCCCGGTGCGCCGATCATGTCGGCGAAGCGGTCCCAATGGGACGGGAGGCTGATGATGCGATCTGTGTGGTTGAGCCACGCCGTGAATGGCGGGATAGGAAACGGGTCGCAGTCCGGCCGGGGACGGGCGAAAAAGTTCGCGCATCGGCGGGCGTGAGGTGCGGGCGCAGCCGTCGGCGCTTCGTGGGGAGCGTACGTGAGGGCGTTCATGCCGGGTGCGACCCCGCACGATCGCTGCCACGCCGGTTCCCATCGTCATCAAGTCCTTGATACTCAGTCGCACGTGCCGGTGGCGCAGCTTCCCGTCGCGACCCTCACGTGGCCGCCTGCAACGCTGCCGGCCCCGGGTTCTTGCACGTTGCAGGACGGGAGGACGCGCCCGCCAGCGCCGCTCGGCAAAAACGACTTGCACACTCGCAGCGCTGGGGGATGTTGCGCCAATGCCCGCCGATGCCATTGTCATCACGGCCGTGGGGCTCCCTCCGGAGCTGCGCGCGCTCGTGAAGGAGGCCGCACGGTCCGCCTGGCCCCAAGCGCGGGTGGTGGAGCGTGCCTCCGCCGCTGAGGTCGATTCGGGTCCGCTTGGTCCGGGCGTCGAACTCGCTGTCGTCGGGGCAGGGGTCGCGCCCGAGGAGCGGTCGCGGCTGGTCGCCGCCGTGGGCCTGGACGGCCTGCCCCGCTGGCCTGTCGTGGCGCTGGGAGGCGATGGGGTCGCCGAAGGGATCCTGGTGGTGCCCGAGGAACTGCGCACCGCGGGGGCCCTGCGGTTTGTATTCACGACAGCCATGCATCTGCACGCCGTACTACGGCAGGCCCGACGGTCGGAGGGCGACCTTCGCACCGTGGCCCGGAGGATCAGCCACGAGATCCGCTCCCCGATCGGCTGCATCCTGACCTCCGCCGACGTCATCCGCGAGGAGATGGAGGAACTCGTGCCGGCCGCCGTCGAACTGGCCCGGCCGGTGATCGACTCGGCTCGCGACGTCATGAGCGTGGTGGAGCGGTTGACCCTGATCGCCCGCGCGTCCTCCCAGCATGGCGTCCTCATGCCGGTTGAAATGGGCATGAGCGTGTGGGCCGCCCAGGAACGGATCCGAAGCACGCTCCATGAGACGGGCGCGACGATCACCGAGGTGGACGACTGGCCCTCGGCGCAGGGAAAGCCCGAGTGGGTGGAGCAGATCTGGCTCAATTTTCTGACCAATGCCGCCCGCCACGGCGGTCCCCGGCCGCAGATCGAGATCGGCTGGACGCGCCGCGATGGTGAACTGCGTTTTCACGTGCGCGACGACGGCCCGGGTGTCCCGTCGGACCTGATACCGCGGTTGTTTCAGCCGTTTCACACACTCTATCAAAACGACTCGGGCCGCGGCCTCGGGCTGGCGATCGTGCAGCGCCTGGTCGAGTTGCAGGGCGGGCGCGTTGGATACGAAGCCGTCCAACCCCGCGGCGCCTGTTTCTTCTTCACCCTCCCGGAGGCGCCTCCCGATCGCGCCGGCCCGGGCATTGTGCCCGGAACCTGATCCACCGCCCGTGCATCTCGCATGACCAGCGGGCAGCGGCAGGCATTTCGCGCTAACTTTCATCATCCCCGGCGTGCAAACGGCCTGAAACCTGTAATCATCCACGCTGTCAGAGCGAGTCCTTCATCCTGCTTCGGGGATTGTGTCCAAGAAACTCCATCTGTGCCCGGATCGCGTCGGAAACGAGCAGCTTCCACTCCCTCTCCACGCCCAGCGGCATCCGGTCTCGGACCGAAAGCCGCCGGAGTGATGGCTCGTATCCAGGGAATGGATGGGTCGGGCCATCCCTTGGGACTCCCGGCTGGCTGGCCGGAGGAGCTTCGGATCGTGCTCGATGCGATCCTCGCCTCGCCGTGTCCGATGTGGGTGGGCTGGGGGCGTGAATTCCATTTTTTCGGCAACGCCGCCTGCCTGAAGCTGGTGGGATGGAGTTGGGAGGACAGCGCCGGCGTCCCGGCCGCCAAGGTGCTCCTGGAGTCGTGGGGCGCGGTGCGGTCGCAGGTCCGCGAGGTCGCTGAGCGCGGCGTGCCGTCCACGATGGCGTTTCACCTCGGCGGCGATTCCGCCGGGCGCGGCGGCCGCCAGCTGCGCAACCATTGCAGCCGCGTGGGAGCCGCCGGCGGGGAGACCGCGGGGGTGCTTTGCGTCCTCGAGGCGACTGGAACGGGTGAGCCGGGGTCGGTGCCCGGGGCGGCGGATGCGGAGCATGACCGGGGTGCGACGGAATCCTTCGGCCGCGCGACGATGGTCGAGGACCCGCGCGACGCGCGTGAGAGGGAGCAGACGCGGAAGCTCGAGGAGGCCAACGCGCGCTACGAGGCGGTTTTCGACCAGGACAACTTTGCGGGGCTGCTCTCGCTCGACGGGGAGGTGCTCGATGTCAACCGCGCGTGGCTCGAGGCCAGCGGTTTCCGCAGGGAAGACATCCTCGGGAAGCGCTTCTGGGAGACGGGATGGTGGGACCGTTCGAAGGGCATCCAGGCGTGGGTGAAGATCGGATTCGCGGAGGCGCTGCAGGGCGTGCGCTTTCGCGGGGAGTCCCGGTTCTTCACCGCCGACGGCCGCGAGCGCCGTATCGATTTGTCGCTTACACCCGTGCGCCGGCCGAGCGGCGACATGACGTTCATCGTGCCGTCCGGCCACGATGTCACCGACCGGCACCACACGCGGGAGGAACTGCGCAACGCCGATGTCGCGCGCGAGACGGAATCGAGGTTCCGCCGCATGGCCAATTCCGCCCCGGTGTTGATCTGGATGGCCGACACGGACAGCCGTGCCACGTGGTTCAACCAGCAGTGGCTCGAATTCGTCGGCACAGCCCTGGAGCGCGAACTCGGCCGGGGCTGGCTGAGAAATGTGCACGCCGACGATGTGGAGCGGTGCTCCGCCGTGATCGCGGATGCGCAGCGCGCCCGCCGGCCATTCGAGATGGAGTTCCGCCTCAGGCGGCACGACGGCGACTTCCGCTGGGTGCTCGACCACGGGGTGCCGGCGTTCGCCCACGACGGATCATTCGCCGGGTTCATCGGCAGCTGCATCGACATCACCGAGCGCAAGCAGGCGGAACTCGCGGTGCAACGGCTCGCCGCCATCGTCGAATCCTCCGGCGATGCGATCCTGGCGGTCGACCTCGAGGGCTACGTGACCAGCTGGAACCGCGGTGCCGAGCTGCTCTATGGCTACGCGGCGGTCGAGATCATCGGCCAGCCCGTCAACATCATCATCCCGCCGGAACGGCGCGCCGAGGATGCCGAGATGATCGCGCGCATCGTGAGCGGCGAGACCGTGGAGCACCGGGAGACGCAGCGGCGCCGGCGTGACGGCACCTCGATCGACATCTCCGTGTCCATGTCTCCGATACGCGACGAGGTCGGCGCGATCGTCGGCGTGTCGCGCATCGCACGCGACATCTCCGCGCGCATTCGCGCGGAGGCCGCGCTGCGCGAGAGCGAGGAGCGGTTTCGCATGCTCGCGGACCACATCGCGCAGTTCGCCTGGACCGCGGACGAGCACGGGGAGATCCACTGGTTCAATCGCCGCTGGTTTGAATACACGGGGCTGGATCCGGGAGGCGGCGCAGGTATCGACTGGCAGTCCGTGCACCATCCCGACCACCGAGAGCGGGTCATCGCGAAATTCATGCGCTGCGTCAGCGACGGCATGGTGTGGGAGGACACGTTTCCGCTGCGCCGCCGCGACGGCGTGTATCGCTGGTTCCTTTCCCGCGCGGTGCCGATCCGCCAGGCCGGGGGACGCGTGGTGCAGTGGTTTGGCACGAATACCGACATCACCGAGATGCGCGAGATCGAGCAGGAGCTCGAGCGCACCCGGGACGAGGCGCTCGAAGCCTCGCGGGCCAAGGACGACTTTCTCGCCGCGCTCTCGCACGAGCTGCGCACGCCGCTCAATCCCGTCCTCCTGCTGGCCAGCGAGGCGGCCGAGGACCCGATGCTGCCCGCGCAGGTGCGCGCGGATTTTGCCGCGATCCGAAAGCACGTCAGCCTGGAGGCGCGGCTCATCGACGACCTGCTCGACCTGACACGGATCTCGCGCGGCATGCTCTCGCTGGATTTTCGCGAGCACGACGTCCACGCGATCCTGCGCGACGCGATCGCGACCGTGTCCGGCGACGTGGCCGAGAAGTCGATCGCGCTGACCGTCCATTTCGAGGCGAATGCCACGATCGTGCGCGCAGACGCCGTCCGCATGCAGCAGGCGTTCTGGAACGTGCTGAAGAACGCGGTCAAGTTCACGCCGGTCGGGGGAAGCATCGGCGTGGCGAGCCGTGCCGTGGACGGGGCGACGGTCGAGATCGTCGTCACCGATTCCGGAATCGGCATGTCGGCGGCGGAGCTTCCCCGGATCTTTGAGGCCTTCGCGCAGGGCGACCACGCCTCGCGGGTCGCGGCCCATCGTTTCGGAGGCCTGGGGCTCGGTCTGACGATCTCGCGACGGGTGATCGAGATGCACGGCGGCCGTATCGAGGCGTTCAGCCCTGGGCCGGGTCGGGGTTCAAGCTTTGTGCTGGCTTTGCCGCTGGTCGCGGGCGTGGGGGCCGCGCCCGCGGCGGAACCGCCGCCGCAGCTGTCCGCGGTCGCCGAGCACAGCGGCCGGCGGGTGCTGCTGATCGAGGATCACGCGCCGACGCGCACCGCGATCACGCGGCTGCTTGTGCGCCGTGGATTCGAGGTGGTGGCGAGCGCGACCGCCGCCGAGGCGCGCTCGGCCATGCAGGAGGTGCGCTTCGACCTGCTCGTATCCGACATCGGCCTTCCCGATGGCAATGGCTGCGACCTGATGCGCGAGTTTGCCGGGAGCTGCGGCGCGCCGGGCATCGCGCTGACCGGTTACGGGATGGAGCAGGATATGGCGCGAACGCATGCCGCGGGCTTTTCCGCGCACCTCACCAAACCCATCAACGTCCAGGCGCTCGATCACGCCATCGCCGAGGCGATGGGCCTGCCCGCACGACCCTCCGCTGTGTAGACATGAGATTGTCCTTCCGCCCCTGTGCTGATTCGGAAACGACCGCCCCGCCCGCGAGGGTGCGCGCCGCGGGACGCACGCCGGCCCGGCGCTGGCGTGCATGGCTGGCGGTGCTGGTGCTGTTCGCCTGGCCCGCTCGCGCGGACCCGATCACGGACGATCTCGCCACCCGGGCGGATGTCCTTCAGCATCTGGCGACCTTTATCGAGTGGCCGGCGGCGGCGTTTGGCGATCCGGGTGCCCCGTTCGTTATCGCCGTATTCGGGGAGCCGGTTCTTGGTGCCATGCTCCAGGAGCGCATGGCCGGAGCCTACGTGGGCCGACGCGCGATCGTCGTGCACCAGGTGGAGCCCGGTGACAAGGCGTGCGAGTGCCACATCCTCTACGTCGCCGGCGTCGATGCGTCACACCTGGCGGAGATCTGGCGCAACCTGCGCGGACGCCCCGTGCTGACGGTGGGCGAGGGGACCGCGTTCGTGCAGGCGGGCGGCATGGTCGGGCTCGACCACCGGGGTCCGCACAAGGCACTCTACCTGAACACAAGGTCCCTGCGGGACGCGGGATTGTCGGCAAGCTCCAAGCTTCTTGAGGTGGCCCACGTGGTCGATGTGGTCGATGACTCGCCATGAACTGGTTCGAACGCATGCCCTTCCAGGCCAAGCTGCGCTTCGCCATCCTGCTGACGACGGCGGTGGCGGTGCTGCTGGCCTGCGGCGTGTTCCTCACTTTCGAATACATCGGGCGCCAGCGTGTGCTCATGCGCACCGTCGCGACACTTGCGCGGTCCATCGCCGATCATAGCACGGCATCGATTGCCTTCCGGGACGGAGGCCGCGCGCGGGAGACCCTGGGTTCGCTCCGGGCGGAGCCCCAGGTGATCGCCGCGGCGCTCTGCACGCGGGACGGTGTGATCATCGCCTCGTATCCATCGGGAGTGGAACCCCCGCCGCTGCCGCCGCCGCGCACGGGGGTGCGGCGCATCGGCGACCGGATCCTCGGCGTGGAGCAGGTCGTGGAGGGTACCCAATGGCTGGGTACGCTCTACATCTGGGCGTCGCAGGACCGCCTCAACGACCGCATGCAGGACTACGGCCTGCTCGCCCTCGGCGTGATGGCGGCGACCTTCGTGCTCGCCTGGGTGCTCGCCACGGTGCTGCGCGATTCGATCGTGCATCCCATCCGGGAGCTGGCCGAGACGGCGGGAGCGATCGCCGCGGGTTCGCAGGACTATTCGCTGCGCGCGCGCCAGTACGCCACCGACGAGTTCGGGCGCCTCACCGACGCGTTCAACGCCATGCTCGACCGCACGCAGGCGGCGCTCTCGCGCCTGCGCGCGAGCGAAGCCCAGCTGCGCATCGTGACCGACCACGCGTCGGTCTTTCTCACGCAGTTCGACCGGCAGCTGCGCTACAAGTTCGTCAACCGCCCCTACGCGGAACACTACGGTTCGCGGCCCCAGGACCTGGTCGGCCGCCAGGTGGAGGACGTGGTGGGTCCGAAGGTGGCGCACTTTCTCAGGCCGTACATGCAGGCCGCATTACGCGGTGAGCGCGTTGAGTTTGAAATCGAGGTGGACTTCCCCGGCGATGAGCCGCACTGGATGAACGCGGTCTATGTCCCGGAACTCGCCGCCGAGGGGACGGTCGTCGGATTCGTCGGCGTCGTCACGGATATCACGCAGCGGCGGCAGATCGAGCAGATGATGGCGCGCGCACGCGACGATGCGCTCGCCGCGTCGCGCGCGAAGGACGATTTTCTCGCGGCGCTCTCGCACGAGCTTCGTACGCCGCTCAATCCGGTCCTGCTCATTTCCAGCGAGGCGGCGGCCGACGCGTCCCTGCCCGCCCAGGCCCGCGAGGATTTCGAGACGATCCGGCGTCACGTGGAACTGGAGGCGCGCCTCATCGACGACCTGCTCGACCTCACGGCGATCGCGCGCGGCAAGCTCTCGCTCGACCGGCGCCTGCTCGACTTGCATGCGGTGCTGCGCGACGCGATCGCGACAGTTTCGCCCGAGATCGAGGGCAAGCACATCCGCCTCGTGCTCAGCATCGGCACCAGCCAGCCACGCGTCCAGGCCGATGCGGTGCGCCTGCTCCAGGTGTTCTGGAACGTGTTGAAGAACGCCGTGAAGTTCACGCCCATCGGAGGCCGGATCACCGTGGAGACCTCCTCCAACGACGGACGCGTGATCGTGAAGATCACGGACACGGGAATCGGCCTGACGGCCGTCGAACTGGGACGGATTTTCGATGCCTTCTCACAGGGTGACCACGCCGGGGACGAGGGGCACCGATTCGGTGGCCTCGGTCTCGGCCTCGCGATTTCGCGCATGGTCGCCGAGCTGCACGGCGGATCGATTCGGGCCGAAAGCGAGGGTCGCGGCCACGGGGCGACCTTCACCATCGAGCTGCCCCTTTCCGACCACGGCGGCGAAGCGCCGGCCGCCCTGGACGGGGCGCACTCGCTCGCAATCCAACCGCCGCCGCGCCGCACCGCGCCGCTGACCGAGGGTCAACGTTCCATCCTGCTCGTCGAGGACCATGCCGCCACGCGTTTCGCCCTCGAGCGCCTCCTTACCCGGCGCAACTATCGCGTGCACATGGCCGGATCGGTGGCCGAGGCCCGCGCCATTGCCGACGGTTTCCCCGTCGATCTGCTCATCTCCGACGTGGGACTACCCGACGGCAACGGCTACGAACTCATGGAGGACATCGGGGCTCGCTATCAGATGCGCGGCATCGCGCTGACGGGCTACGGCATGGAACAGGACTTGGAGCGCAGCAGGCAGGCCGGGTTCAGTGCGCACCTGACAAAGCCGATCCGCGCGCAGGAACTCGATGCGGCCCTCCACCAAGTGCTCGACGAGTGAGGCCCGGGCCATCCTGCTGCAAGTTGCATGGTTCGCGTACGGGCGGCTTTGCAGTTTGCTGCATCAGCTGACGACTGACGCGTTCCTGAACTCGGTGGTTTTGCGATGACGGCTCTAGCTGTATCGTGCGCGATGCACGATTAGAGCATGTGTAACCGGCTGCACATGAGCGTCATGAGGTGAGAAATGCGAGGCGCCTGGCCTGCCGGCCTGACGGGGGTCGCGCGTTCTGCACGGATACGGCCCGGTCCGTGCGGCATGCACCCGCTCTCCATGGGTGTTCTTGCACGTCCCAGCCTGACTCTCCCTCCCTGTACCGTAAGCGGTGCGCACCACGTCTCGCGTGCGCGCTGTCTGAGCGGTCCCGACGGCTGCGGATAGACGCAAACCACGGGGTTCCCGACACACCACGCTCCTCTCCCCCATGCCTTCGAGTTCCTCTGCTCCCCGCGTCCGCAAGACGATTTCCGACGCACGTACCCACGAAGCCAAGCCACGCACACACGACGATGCCGACGCGTTCATGGCGCTCCTGCTCGAGCGCCTCGAGGCGGTGTGCGACGGCGATTTCGCCACGCGGCTTCCGTCCAACCTGACCGGCCTGGAGGGCCGGGTGGCGGACCGGTTCAACGTCGTCATGTCGCGGATGCACGGCTTCAACGCGAACCTTGCCCGCCTGCGTTCACGCGTGGGCGAGGAGGGCCGCATCAACGAGCGCATGCCGATCACCGAGGCCCCGGGGCAATGGGCTGAACGCGTCGAGGCGATCAACGCGCTGGTCGACGACCTTTCGCAGCCCACGATCGAGATGGGCCGCGTCATCGGGGCCGTGGCCAAGGGCGACCTCACGCAGCAGATGCCGCTCGAGGTGGTCGGCCACCCGCTGCGCGGCGAATACCTTCGCACGGCCAAGCTCGTCAACGGCATGGTCGACCAGCTCGGCGCCTTCTCCGTCGAGGTGATCCGCGTGGCACGCGAGGTCGGCACGGAGGGCAAGCTCGGCGGCCAGGCCCAGGTGCGTCGCATGTCCGGGGTCTGGAAGGAGCTCACCGAGTCGGTCAACCAGATGGCCGGCAACCTCACGGCCCAGGTGCGCAACATCGCCGAGGTGACCATCGCCGTCGCCAACGGCGACCTCTCCAAGAAGATCACGGTCGACGTCCGCGGTGAGATCCTCCAGCTGAAGGAGGCGATCAATGTCATGGTCGACCAACTACGGTCGTTCGCGGCCGAGGTCACCCGCGTGGCGCGCGAGGTCGGCACGGAGGGAAAGCTCGGCGGCCAGGCCGTCGTGCCGGGCGTCGCCGGCACCTGGAAGGACCTCACCGATTCGGTCAACGCCATGGCCTCGAACCTGACGGCGCAGGTCCGCAACATCGCCGGCGTGACCACGGCGGTGGCGCGCGGCGACCTCTCGCGCAAGATCACCGTCGACGTGAAGGGCGAGATTCTCGAGCTGAAGGAGACGATCAACACGATGGTCGACCAGCTCAACGCCTTCGCCTCCGAGGTGAGCCGCGTCGCCCGCGAAGTGGGCACCGAGGGCAAGCTCGGCGGCCAGGCCCTCGTGCCCGGCGTCGGCGGCACCTGGAAGGACCTCACCGACAACGTCAATCTGATGGCCGCGAACCTCACCGGCCAGGTGCGCAACATCGCGGACGTGACCACGGCGGTGGCGCGCGGCGACCTCTCGCGCAAGATCACCGTCGACGTGAAGGGCGAGATCGCCGAGCTCAAGGAGACGATCAACACCATGGTCGACCAGCTCAACGCCTTCGCCTCCGAGGTGAGCCGCGTGGCGCGCGAAGTGGGCACCGAGGGCAAGCTCGGCGGCCAGGCCCAGGTGCCCGGCGTGGACGGTACCTGGAAGGACCTTACAGACAACGTCAACTCCATGGCCGCGAACCTCACCGGCCAGGTGCGCAACATCGCGGACGTGACCACGGCGGTGGCGCGCGGCGACCTCTCGCGCAAGATCACGGTCGATGTGCGCGGCGAGATCCTCGAGCTCAAGGACACGATCAACACGATGGTCGACCAGCTCAACTCGTTCGCCTCCGAGGTGAGCCGCGTGGCGCGCGAGGTGGGCACGGAGGGCAAGCTCGGCGGCCAGGCCACGGTGCCGGGCGTGGCCGGCACGTGGAAGGATCTCACGGACAACGTGAACTCCATGGCCGCGAACCTCACCGACCAGGTGCGCAACATCGCGGACGTGACCACGGCGGTGGCGCGCGGCGACCTCTCGCGCAAGATCACCGTCGACGTGAAGGGCGAGATCCTCGAGCTGAAGAACACGATCAACACCATGGTCGACCAGCTCAACGGCTTCGCCGCCGAGGTGACCCGCGTGGCGCGCGAGGTGGGCTCGGAGGGCAAGCTCGGCGGTCAGGCCCTCGTGCCGGGTGTGGCCGGTACCTGGAAGGACCTTACGGACAACGTCAATTCCATGGCCGCGAATCTCACCGGCCAGGTGCGCAACATCGCCGAGGTGGCCACGGCGGTGGCGCGCGGCGACCTCTCGCGCAAGATCACGGTCGACGTGAAGGGCGAGATCGCCGAGCTGAAGGACACGATCAACACCATGGTCGACCAGCTCAACGGCTTCGCCGCCGAGGTCACGCGTGTGGCGCGCGAGGTTGGCACCAAGGGCGAGCTCGGCGGCCAGGCCATCGTGCCCGGCGTCGGCGGCACCTGGAAGGACCTCACCGACTCGGTCAACGCGATGGCGACAAATCTCACCGCGCAGGTGCGCAATATCGCCGAGGTGACCACCGCGGTGGCGCGCGGCGACCTCTCGCGCAAGATCACGGTCGACGTGAAGGGCGAGATCCTGGAGCTGAAGGACACGATCAACACCATGGTCGACCAGCTCAACGCCTTCGCCTCCGAGGTGAGCCGCGTGGCGCGCGAGGTGGGCACGGAGGGCAAGCTCGGTGGCCAGGCCATCGTGCCGGGCGTGGCCGGCACGTGGAAGGACCTCACGGACAACGTCAACTCGATGGCGGACAACCTGACCACGCAGGTGCGCAACATCGCCGACGTGACCACCGCGGTGGCGCGCGGCGACCTCTCGCGCAAGATCACCGTCGACGTGCGCGGCGAGATCCTCGAGCTGAAGGACACGATCAACACGATGGTGGTCCAGCTCAATGGCTTTGCCGCCGAGGTCACCCGCGTGGCGCGCGAGGTCGGCACGGAGGGCAAGCTCGGCGGGCAGGCCGAGGTGCGCGGCGTGGCCGGCACGTGGAAGGACCTCACCGACTCGGTGAACGTCATGGCCGCCAACCTCACGGACCAGGTCCGCGGTATCGTGAAAGTGGTGACGGCCGTGGCCGACGGCAACCTGCGCCAGAAGCTGACGGTGGAGGCCAAGGGTGAGGTGGCGGCGCTGGCCGACACGATCAACAACATGACCGACACGCTGGCGACCTTCGCCGAGCAGGTGACCAACGTCGCCCGCGAGGTCGGCGTGGAGGGCCGCCTCGGCGGCCAGGCCTTCGTGCCCGGAGCCGCCGGCACGTGGAAGGACCTCACCGGCAACGTCAACCTCCTCGCCGCCAACCTCACCACGCAGGTCCGCGCGATCGCGGAGGTGGCCACGGCGGTGACGAAGGGCGACTTGACCCGTTCCATCCAGGTCGACGCGCGCGGCGAGGTTGCGGAGCTGAAGGACAACATCAACCGGATGATCCACAATCTCCGCGTCACGACGGAGTCGAACCAGGATCAGGACTGGCTCAAGACGAACCTGGCGAAGTTCACGCGCATGCTGCAGGGCCAGCGCGATCTTTACACCGTCGGCAAGATGTTGCTTTCGGAACTCGCGGCACTGATCGAGGTGCACCAGGGGGCGATCTACCAGAAGGAATCGGGCGGCTCCGACGCCCAGACCGGGTTGCGGTTGCTCGCGGGCTACGCGGTGGGTTCCGACCAGCCCGACTACATCCCGCTCGGCCAGGGCCTGATCGGCCAGTGTGCGGTCGAGAAGCAGCGCATCGTGCTCTGCGACGTGCCGCCGTTTTACACGCGCGTCCGCTCCAGCCTCGGCGAGGCGAAACCGATCAACATCGTCGTGCTTCCTGTGCTCTTCGAGGGCCAGACGAAGGCGGTCATCGAACTCGCCTCGCTCCGCACGCTGAGCATCACGCATCTCTCGTTCCTCGAGCAGTTGACGCAATCGATCGGTGTGGTGCTCAACACCATCGAGGCGACCATGCGCACGGAGAACCTCCTGCTCCAGTCGCAGGAACTGACCAAGGAGCTGCAGTCGCAGCAGAAGGAACTCCAGCAGACCAATGAGGCCCTGGGTCAGAAGGCGCGCCAGCTCGCCGACCAGAACGCCGAGGTCGAGCGCAAGAACCAGGAGGTGGAGCATGCCCGGCGCGCGCTGGAGGAAAAGGCGGCGGAACTCGCGCTCACGTCGAAGTACAAGTCCGAATTCCTCGCCAACATGTCGCACGAGCTGCGCACGCCGCTCAACTCGGTGCTCATCCTGGGCCAGCAGCTGGCGGAAAACCCGACCGGCAACCTCACCCCCAAGCAGGTCGAGTACGCGCGCAACATCCATTCGTCCGGCTCCGATCTGCTCAACCTGATCACCGACATCCTCGACCTCTCCAAGATCGAGTCGGGCACGGTGACCGTGGAGGCGGAGGAGGTCAGCCTCGCGTCGGTGCGCGACGCGGTGGAGCGAAACTTCCGGCACGTGGCCGATGCCAAGAGCCTGCCGTTCAACGTGGAGTTCGCCTCCGGCCTGCCGTCCTCGATCTCGACCGACCCCAAGCGCCTGCAGCAGATCCTCAAGAACCTGCTTTCGAACGCCTTCAAGTTCACCTCGCAGGGCCACGTGACGATCGCCGCACAACTGGCCACCGAGGGATGGACGCCGGACCATCCGGTCCTGAGCCGTTCCGCGCGGGTGGTCGCGTTCGCGATCAGCGACACCGGCATCGGCATCGCCCCCGAGAAGCAAAGGCTCATCTTCGAGGCCTTCCAGCAGGCCGACGCCGGCACCAGCCGCAAGTACGGCGGCACCGGCCTGGGCCTGGCGATCTCACGCGAGCTCGCCTGGCTGCTCGGCGGTGAGATCCGGCTGCAAAGCGCGGCCGGGACGGGGAGCACGTTCACCCTGTATTTGCCGCAATACTACAATGTTCCCCAGGCGCCCTCGCGAGGGGGTGGAGTCTCGCTCGCGCGCGTCGCGTTGCCTCCGGCGCGCGAGGAGGTGGTGCAGGACGATCGCGATGTGATCCAGCCGGACGACCCGGTCCTGCTCATCGTCGAGGACGACCCGCACTACGCCGCCGTCCTGCTCGGGCTGGCGCGCGAGAAGGGATTCAAGGGCATCGTGGCGAATCGTGGGAGCACGGCGCTGACGCTCGCACGGCAGTACCAGCCGACGGCGATCACCCTGGATATCTTCCTGCCCGACATGCTCGGCTGGACGGTCCTGAACAACCTCAAGCTCGCCAACGCCACCCGCCACATCCCGGTCCAGATCATCTCGGTCGAGGAGGAGCGGCACCACGGCCTGGCGCACGGCGCGTTTTCCTACATGGTGAAGCCTGCGACGACCGAGGGACTCCAGCAGTGCCTCGACCGCATCAAGCGCTTCGTCGTGCCGCGCGTGAAACGTCTGCTGGTGGTGGAGGACGATCCGATCCAGGCGCAGAGCGTGGTCGAGCTCCTCGGGCACGACGACGTGGAGATCGCCACGGCCGCGACGGGTACCGAGGCGTTGCGCGAGCTGCTCGACCGACCCTGCGACTGCTGCGTCATCGACCTGCGCCTGCCGGACATGAGCGGCTTCGAGCTGCTGGAGAAGATGCGCGGCGAGCCCGCGCTGCACGAGATCCCCATCGTCGTATTCACGGGCAAGAGCCTCACCGGCGACGAGGAGCGCCGCCTGCGTTCCCTCGCGAAAAGTGTCGTGCTGAAGGACGTTCAATCGGTGGAGCGCCTCTTCGACGAGACCGCGCTCTTCCTCCATCGCCGTGCCGCCGCGCTTCCGGAGGCGAAGCGCCGGATGCTCGACCAGCTGCACAACTCCAACGAGGTGCTGCGGAACCGGCGCGTGCTGGTGGTCGACGACGACGTGCGCAACATCTTCGCGCTCACCACGGTGCTTGAGAACCTGGAGATGGACGTCGTCTCCGCCACGAACGGTCGCCAGGCGATCGAGATGCTCCGCGGCGATTCCGACATCGCGGTCGTGCTGATGGATATCATGATGCCGGAGATGGACGGGTACGAGACCATGCGGGCGATCCGCAGCGATGCCCAGTTCGGCTCGCTGCCGATCGTCGCGCTCACCGCGAAGGCGATGAAGGGGGATCGTGAAAAGTGCCTAGCCGCCGGCGCCTCCGACTACATCGCCAAGCCGATCGACACGAGTGAACTCCTGTCGCTTCTTCGGGTCTGGCTCTATCGCTGATGTCGCGCTCCCCCATGACTGCCGCAGCCACGGCGCCCGCCATCGTTTCCCCCGGCCCCGAGCCGGCTCCTCCGCGGGCTGGCGAGCCGGCCGAACCGTTCGTGCGCGTGCTCATCGTCGACGATGAGCCGCGAAACCTCGACGTGCTCGAGGCCGTGCTCGACTCGGCGGAGTATCGGCTCGTGCGTGCGGGCACGCCCGAGGCGGCCCTGCTCGCGCTCATCGAGGGCGAGTTTGCCGCCATCGTGCTCGACGTCCAGCTCCCCGGCATGACGGGCCTGGAACTCGCGCACCTGATCAAGCAGCGCAAGCGCACGCAGGACATTCCGATCATCTTCCTCACCGCCTATTTCCCCGAGGAACGCTTCGCCCTCGAGGGCTATCACGCGGGCGCGGTCGATTACCTGTCAAAGCCGGTCAACCCGCAGATCCTCCGCTCCAAGGTCGCGGTGTTCGTCGATTTGCATCGGAAGACGCGCGCCCTCGCCGAGATGAACCGCGCGCTGGCCGAGGAGGTCGCGCAGCGGCGCACGGCCGAGGAGGCGCTGCGCCAGGCCAACGCCGACCTCGAGGAGCGCGTGGAGGAACGCACCGCCGACCTGCTCGCGGCGTCTCGGGCGAAGGACGACTTCCTCGCGGCCCTGTCGCATGAACTGCGCACGCCGCTCAATCCCGCACTCATGATCGCGAGCGATGCGGCCGAGAATCCATCGCTGCCTGAGGCGGTGCGGGCGGACTTTGCCGCCATCCGCAAGAACATCGAGCTCGAGGCCGGGTTGATCGATGACCTGCTGGACCTGACACGGATCACGCGCGGCAAGCTCGTGTGCGACACCCGCCAGCTTGAGCTCCACGCGATCGTGCGCGAGGCCTTGGGCGCCGTGCAGCCCGAGGTGGAGCGCAAGGGCCTGCGCGTCTCGCTCGACCTCGCAGCGGCATCGACGACCGTGGCCGGCGATCCGGTGCGCCTGCAACAGGTGTTCTGGAACGTCCTGCGCAACGCCGCGAAGTTCACCGGCGAGGCCGGGCATGTCCGCGTGACCAGCCGCAACACAGAGCGCTCGATCGTCATCTCCGTCACGGACGACGGGATCGGCATGTCGCCGGACGAGCTGGCGCGAATCTTCTCGCCCTTCACGCAGGGCGATCACGCGGGCGATGGCGCACCCAACCGCTATGGCGGACTGGGCCTGGGACTGACCATCGCGCGGGAGATCGTGGATCATCACGGCGGCCGCATCGGGGCCTCGAGCCCCGGTCGTGGCCTGGGTGCCACGCTCGAGATCGAGCTGCCGCTCGCGACCGCCGGCTCGGCCGGGGCCCTTGCGGAAAGTGATGCGAAGCGGTCCGGCGCCGACCGCCAGCCCGGCGCTGGGCGGCCGCTGCGCATCCTCCTGGTGGAGGATCATGCCGCGACGCGGCAGACCCTCACCCGGCTGTTGACGCGCCGGAAACACACCGTCTTCCCCGCGGGCACGATGACGGAGGCGCTCGAGTTTGTCGCCAGCGGGCCTTTCGATCTCATCGTCTCCGACATCGGCCTGCCCGATGGAGACGGGTGTGCGCTGATGCAGCAGCTGCTGCGTGTCCAGCCGGGACTCCCGGGTATCGCGCTGAGTGGATACGGCATGGAGCGCGACATCGAACGCTCGCGCCAGGCGGGCTTTTCCACCCACTTCATCAAGCCGATCGACGTGCAGTCGCTCGATCGTGCGATGCACGCGCTTTTTCCGCCGGCGGACTGAAGGCCGCGGGCACGTCCGCCGCGGTCGACGGCACGGCCGCCTTCAGCAGCTTGAGCACGGCGAGTTCCTCCGGGGCGAGCTGGACGCGCAGCACGGGCGCGGGCCAGTTCTCGGGCGGCGGCAGCGGCGGAAGCCGCCCGGCCGCGAACATCTCGAGGATGGCGGGGTGGATATAGCTGCGACGCGCGACCGCCGGCGTGTTGCCGAGGCGTGCGGCCACCGCGCGCACGGCCTCGCTGTAAACGCGCTTGAGCTCGGTCTTCGTCGAGGGACAGGCGAACTGCGCGAGGGTCAGGGCTGCGAGCACGGTTCCCGCCCAGGTCCGGAAATCCTTGGCCGTGAAGCGGGCGCCGGAGTGTTGCTGCAGGTAGGCGTTGACGTCGTCCGAGCGCAGGCGACGGACCTTGCCCTCGCTGTCCTTGTAGCAGAACAACTCCTGCCCGGGGAGGTCCTGGAGCTGCCGCACGATGCGTGCAAG
The DNA here is from genome assembly GCA_023399155.1 of Verrucomicrobiota bacterium. GTDB lineage: Bacteria > Verrucomicrobiota > Verrucomicrobiia > Opitutales > Opitutaceae > JAEWQP01. The sequence goes on from JAEWQP010000010.1 coordinate 150,998, forward strand.
ATCTGGGTTGGGAACGTCGATCCGGTGCTGCTGCCCGCTCTTTCCGCGAAACGCGAAACGTATCCGTCCGCGGGTGACGCGGGCGTGCCGCATGCGCAGGGTCGTGAGACCGTACGACTGGTTGGTGCGGGCGTACTCGTCGTTGCCGATGCGGATGAGCGAGGTTTCCAGGAGCCGGACGAGGACCGCGGTGACGCGCTCGCGGTCGAGGCGCGGGCGGCGCAGGCTCGCGCGCACCGCCCGCCGCAGCGCCGGCAGCGTGCGGGCGAACGGGATCAGGTTGTCGAACTTGCTGGAGTCGCGCGTGGCGCGCCAGTCCGCGTGGTAGATGTACTGCTTGCGTCCGCGCGCATCGCGCCCGCTCGCCTGGAGATGTCCGCGTGGACGGGGATTGATCCAGACGTCCGTCCAGGCGGGCGGGATGACGAGTGAACGTACGCGCCCCAGCGTCCTGGGATTCGCGATCCTCCGACCCCGGGTATCCACGAAATGGAACTTCCCGGGACGGCCGCGCCGGCCGTAGCCGGGCGAATCGTCGCCGCTGTAAAGAAGGCCCGCTGCGCGCGCGGCGCGACGGGCCCGGCGGATCGTGGGCGGCACGTCGGTCGTACCGCCGCTGTCGGTTCCGGTCAGACTTCCTCCGGGTCGGAGTCCCCGACGCCTGCGTCCTCGTTGACCGTCTCGGCGAGTTCGGTCAGGCGCTTGTCGGTCTCGCCCTCCTCATCAAGCGTCTGCTGGAGGATTTCCGTCACCTCGTCGTGGGCGAGGAGTTCGGCGATCGTCCGCACGCTGCCGTAGCCGGCGATCTCGTAGTGCTCGACTTTCTGGGCGGCGACAATCAGGGCGGCGTCGCGGACGGCCGGATCGGCATCCTCCTCGATGACTTCCTCGCCCTCGGCGATCAGGCCCTGCATCGCCTTGCAGGTCTTCCCTTCGGGCGAGCCGCCGAGGATTTCCATGACGCGCTCGATGCGCGCCACGTGTTCCTTGGTTTGCTCGAGGTGCTCGCGGAAGCCGGACTGCAGGTCCTCGTTGGAGGCCGCGCGGGCCATCTTCGGCAGGGCCTTCACCAGCTGCGTCTCCGCGCTGTAGAGGTCCTGCAGTTCGTTGATCAGGAGATCGGATAGATTCTTGAGCTTGGCCATGGGATGCGGTGGTTGAAAGTGGCGGATGTCGTTCGGCCGGGAAAACGCATCGCTCGTGCCACGCCCCGGCGCGGGTCCGCGGCCCGGGCTCGACGTGCGCCCGTCGCGCGACCGCCCGAATGTGCAATTCACGGTGTATCCGCAGGATGGACGAACCTTGGTTCTCGGGAGACGGCGCGTCCGTGCCGCGGACCGGCTCCCGGAGGCAAGCGCAGCGCAAGTCCCGGCGCATGCGTCCGGAGCGGGTTTCAGGCACTCTGCATCGCGCCGGACGCGGCTCTCGTCGACAGGACGGAGGCATCGCGGCGGGGCGCCGGCTGCAGGGTGCTCGGATCGGCCCCCCGCTCGCATGCAGAGTGCCGTATCAGGACCGGGGAGACGCGTGGGGGTCGGACCGGCGGGCGGTGTCTGTCGCTCGGCGGAGTGATTCGGGGGACGGAATGGCACGCGAGAAGCAGCGCGATACCCGCCGCTGGCCAGGCTGGGTGGCGGCGTACATGCCACGAATGCTGTCAGGCTTGAATGTCGCGATACTCGTTGCCGAGGGGTTTGACCTGCTCGAAGCAACGGAACTGCGGCGTTCACTCGAGGCCGCCGGGGCGCGGACCTGGCTGATTTCGCCGGAGGGCGGGACGGTGCGCGGCTGGCTCGGCGATGGATTGAGCGATCCGCTGCGGGTGGATCGCGCCGTCGACCAGACGAGCGCCACCGATTTCGACGGACTCGCCGTCGCAGGCGCGGTTCTGAACCAGGATGCCTTGCGGCATTCTCCGTCGGCTCGCCGCTTCGTGCGCGAGGTGTTCGCCGCGGGCAAACCGGTGGCGGCGATGTGCCAGGGACTGCTCAACGTGCTGGATACGGGGGTCGTGCGTGACCGCACCGTCACCTCATTCCCCTCCGCGCGCCAGGAGTTGATCGACGCCGGCGCCAACTGGGTGGACGCCGCCGTGGTGATCGATCACGGCCTGGTCACCAGCCGGTGCGTGGCGGACATGGAGGAATTTGGCGCCCGGTTCATCGAGGCGCTGGCGGCGGCCTCCGGGCAGTCCGGGCACATCGCCGGGAGAAGGTAGCGTGGAGGCGACTTTAGCTTGGGGCCGACCACGGGTGGGGAAACACGCCCTGATCGAGAAAGAGAAAGAGTAAGAGTAAGAGAAAGAGTAAGGGCGGAGCTCGCGCTCCGCCGCACATGAGCCGCACTGGACGCGCTCGCCTTGGGACGATCGCGGCCGGGTGGGGAGCCCAGCGCGCGATTCAGGCGGTCGACCGTCTTGGACCAAGACCGGTTGGAAAACTGGCCTCAGGCGAGGTGGTTTGTCTTGGTCCAGCGGATCGCGTGCTGCAGGAGGTCAGAGGCTCCGTCGATGTGGAGCTTCACCTTCAGGTGCTCGCGATACGAGTCGATCGTCTTCACGCTCAGGTTGAGCCGTTTCGCGATCTGGCGCGTCGTGTAGCCGTCGCCGATCAGTTCGAAGACCTCCATCTCACGGTCGCTGAGTTGCTCGACCGGGTCCTCCATCTCGTGGGAACGACTGACCAGCACGCGCTCGGCGAGCTTTTCCTTGAGCTGGCTGCTGATGTAGGCCTTGCCCTCGCGGATCTGACGCAGCGCGGTCACGATCTTCTCGCTCGCCTCGTGCTTCATGATGTAGCCGCGGGCCCCGGCGCGGAAGGCGCGGGGAGCGTAGAGCAATTCCTCATACATCGACATCATCAGCACCAGGAGGCGCGGGCGCATCGAGAGCGCATTCTTCACGAATTCGATGCCGCTCGTGCCTTGGAGCGACACGTCGACCACTGCGATGTGCGGGTCGAGCTTCTCGACCATCTCGAGCGCGGCGGGGGCGCTGCGGGCCTGGCCGACGATCTTCATGTCGGTCTGGGTGTTGATGAGCGCGGCCACGCCCTGACAGGTGATGGGATGATCATCGACCAGGAGAATGCGGCATTCTCCAGCGGGCGCAGATGTCGGACTCTCGACGGGGATGGTATCAGCAGGCAGCTTCATGATTTCGCGATGGTGTGGAGGTGAAGGAAACTTCGATACGCGTGCCGCAGTCGGGCGCGGAGGTGACGGAAAACTCGGCCTGGATCAGCGCGGCGCGATACTCCATCAGGCGCAGGCCGGAGCCGGATCCCTCGGGGGCGTCGCCGGCGCTGAATCCCGAGCCATTGTCGCTCACGATCAGCTTGTAGCGACCGGCGAGGCGCCGCAGGCACACCTCGACCTCGGAGGCGCGGCCGTGTCGCACGGCGTTGGCGACGGCCTCCTGCACGATACGGAAGAGATGCATGACCGTCTCGCACTCCATTTCGGGGATGTGGCGCGGGAGGTTCAGCCGAAGCTCGACGTTGTGCATCCGGCGCGCGAGCTGGGCGAACTCCTCGAGGGCGTTGCCCAGACCGCGGTCCGTCAGGCGCACCGGCGCGAGGCCATGGGCAAGCGAGCGCACCTGGGCCAGCGCGTCGCGCGCGGTTTGCGCGATCGCGACGGCGTCTTCCGCCGCAAGATCGTCACGGCCGCGAAGGCGTTCGATGAGGGCGGTGCTCAGACACGTGATTCCAGTCAACAGCTGGCCGACCTCGTCGTGGAGATCGGCGCCGATGCGTTGACGCTCGGCGTCCACGGCCCGGAGCACCTCCGTCTGGGCGGTGCCCAGCGAAGGCGCCTCCTGGGCGAGCAAGCCGATCGCGCCGCCCTCGGTTTTATCGGGAAAGAGATCGACGCGCAGGCGACGCACCTTCCGGTCGCCTCCGCCGGCATGCAGTTCAAAAGAAGCACGGGAACCCTGACGCGCGCAGGCCACCGCTTCGGCGCTCGCGGGGAAGATTTCGACGAGCGATGCGCCGAGGAGCGCTTCGCGATCGAGTCCCAGGCAGGAGAGACCGGCACCGGCGAGCATGATGACACAGCCTGCCTCGTCGAGGCGGCCCACGACCACAGGGAGTTCCTCGAGGCTGCGTGTGCCGGACGACGATGGCGCATCCGTCGAAGTGCTGGAAGGAAACACCGGCGACGTGCCGGCAGGAAAATTGATCAACGCGGTGGTTTCCGGGACGTCAAAGTCCATGCGCAGGCCGGCCGGGTCACGGCTGGCGGCAAGGGAGCGTGTATCCCTGTCCGGTTCTCTCCGCGGGGGTGCGAGCTGGACGGAATTCATAGTGCAAATCGCAGTGGTTTGTGGCCGCAACCGTGCGGCCGTGTGGTTCCGTGGTTCCGATCGAGCCTCCGCGGCCCTAGGGCACGTTCCCACGCCTCGGGAAAGGTCGGGGCTTGGGGTGGAAGCGTGTGCAACAAGGTGGTCATCGGAAGTTCGTCCGGGCCTATCGCAGGATCGGTGCCGACCCCGCTTCAACCGGCGTGCCGATCCCCGATTCCTGCAGTGCACGCGCCCCACAATCGTCGGGCCCACCGGGTAGGGAAGCGCCCGGAGGGGCGTGCGGAATTTGTTGCGGATGGAAAATTCCCCGACGCCGAGGCACATGCCGTTTGCCTGCCGGTTCCTCCGACCTCGATGCAAGATGCGGGAAATTGCCCGATGGCCGGGCATTTCCCACGCCGGTAGCCTTCAGCCATGCGCCCACTCCGCCTACGTCCCTCCTCTGAAGGCAGGGTCTCGAGCGGAGGAGACGGCGGACTTTGGGCGATCGGCTGGGAAGGGGCACCGGGGTTGCGATTCGCCTCCGACGCGGTGTCGGACGAGGACCTGCGTGCCATTCTTGGCGTCGCGACGCAGGCCCCGTCGGGCGGCAATCTTCAGCCCTGGCGTTTCGTAGCGGTGCGAAACGAAATCCGTCGGGAGCACGTGGCGCGGGCCTGTGGCCTGGAGGCAGCCGGGGCTCCCGTGTTCGTCGTTGCCTGTACTCAGCCGGGACCCTGGGAGGTGATCGTCGGGCAGCTGCAGGGTTGCCCAGGCCCCGCAGGGGAGGCGGACGTGGCGGGTTGGCTCAACCGGCACGTGTCGGTGGCGCTAACCTACATGATGGTGACGGCGAAGGCGCTGGGATGGGACGCGGTCCCTTGCGAACGCCTGGAACTCGCGGCCCTGCGCCGCGCATTGTCGATTCCGCCGGAAGCCGGCATCGTGGCCGTGCTCGCGATCGGCCGGCTTGCGGCCCGGCCCGCCCTCTGGCGGGAGCGGCTCGCCCTCGATGATCTCGTCGCCACCGACCAGTGGGCGCTCCAGTGGACGGCGCCCGCGGCCGCGGCGGTGTGAGGCGGGGACGCGCGCGAGGTAGGTGGAAAATCACTACGGAGAGGTGGTGCCTCGGGTGGTGGTCGCGGGGGACGCGTTTCTTTCGGGGGGACGGGTGGGAGGCGGGGGAGGAAGAGAAAGAGAAAGAGAAAGAGGAAAGAAAACGAGGGTGGTTGAGGAGAGTCAGGTTTTTCGGCGCGGGATGTCCTGGTTCGAGATCAACAGGCCGATGCCGGCGAGGGCGGAGGAGCGCTCGCTGAGGATTCGCAGGGTGACGAGCATCGGCATGGCCAGAAGGGCGCCGCCAATGCCCCACAGCCAGCCCCAGAAGATCAACCAGAGGAAGACCACCACCGGATCGAGGGCGAAGCTCCGCCCCAGGATGGCCGGAGTGATGAGCAGGCCCTCGAGATTTGTCAGGATGAGGTAGGACAGCGGCACGCCGATCCAGCGCAGGTCGGAGAACGACACGAACGCCACGATCGCGGTGATGAGGATCCCCGTGAGATCGCCAAGGTAGGGGATGAAATTGAGTATGCCGGCCATCGCGCCCCAGAGGATCGGATTGGGCATGCCCCAGGCCCACATCGACAGCCCCACGGAGGTGCCCAGGAGCGCGTTCTTGATCGCGATGGTGAAGAGATAACGCGAGAGGTTCTGCTCGGTCTCGGCCACGATCGATTCGCGCGAGGGCCGTTCGGCGGCCTCGACGAAGAGGGCAAGGGTCTTGTGCAGGAGTCGCGCGCGCGTCGCCAGGAGGAAGTAGATGAGCACCACCATCACCATCGTAGTCGCGACCGCGTTGACCGTGAACCGGGCCAGCGTCGTCTTCAGGCCGTCGCCCTTCAATTGCACGACGGGCACCTTTTCCTCGTTCATTTGCGCGAGCTTCTCGACCTCGGCCGCCGCGCGCTCGACGTCGCGAACCTGACTCTGCAGCGCGCGCAGCCTGTATCCAACCTCCCGTAACGTGTCGGGCGCGCGTTCCGCCCACTGCATCGCGGGCGCATAGACATTGACCAGCGCCGTGGCGGCGAGCGCGACGATGCCGATCACCGCCACGCCGGCTCCCAGCGGTTCGGGGATATGCCAGCGATGGAGCAGCCGGACGATCGGGCGCAGGACGAGAGCCACCGTGATGGCGAGTGCCACGGGCAGAAGCACCTCACGCCCGAAGTGCAGGGCCGCCACGAACGCGATCAGGAAGAGTCCATTGAGCGCGGTCGAACGAGTGAACGGCCGGCCCTTCCGCTTCTGCAGCTGGCCGAACCAGTAGCGTGCTTTCTCTTCCTTCGCGGTCGGAGTGGGGGTGGGAGGGGTGTTTGGGTCGCCCATGGGCGACCCGCGAAGCAGGTCATGTGCGGACTGGTGCTCTCACCTGAGGCGTTGCAGGGGCAATTCCTCGCCTTCGGCCTCCGAGGTACCCTCCATGGATATGCAAATTGCACGGACGCCGCGGGGCGCTCGTGCAAAACGCGTCCAGAAAACCGGGCGTTTTTGCGCGGGTTCAGCCGCCCGCGAAAAACTTGCGAAATCCGGAGCCGGGTGCCGAAGCATTGCAATTAGCCCGAAACCGGGCCAGTCTGCGGCTCACGTGACTCGGAATCCCGGCGTTTCGGTGCTGCTTCCCCTCGGTAGCGGCGGGTGAACGGGTTTCGTGGGACCTTCAGCCGTTGGTCGCAGTCGCGCCGCGCTTTGGTCGCAGGTTCCTCGAGCTGCCTGTCGTGAGACGTCTCGCTCGCGCGGGCGGCATGAGAATCGCGGAAAGAGTTGGGCCCGCCTGTGACATTCCAGCCATGGGAACTGCATGAACATCCTTATTGTTGACGACCAGCAATCCGTCCTGAAGACGACCTCCTACGCCCTGCGCACCATGGGGCATCAACCGTTCACAGCCGAAAATTCCCGGCAGACGTGGCGGGTGCTCGACGAAGAGCCAATCGACGCGATGTTTCTCGACGTCATGTTGGGTCGGGAACAAGGCCTCGACCTCCTGAGCGAGATCAAATCCCGCGAGCCGGAGGTGTCGGTCATCGTCTTCACGGCCCAGGCCTCGATCGAGTCGGCCGTCGAAGCCATGCGCCGCGGGGCCTACGACTATATCCAGAAGCCGTTCGTGCCGGAGGACATCAAGCAGAAGCTGGCGCGCCTCGCGCAGGAGCGGCAGTCGCGGACGCGCATCCGCAACCTCGAAGGCCAGGTGGCCGAAGCGCAGCCGGCGCTGATGCTTGAATCCAACGAGCCGGCGGTCGCGCGTGCCTTCGACACGGCGTTTCGCGCCGCCTCCTCGGAGGCCTCGATCCTGATCCTCGGACCCAGCGGCACAGGCAAGACCGTCCTCGCCCGCGCGGTCCACGAGCGCAGCCAGCGCGCGGGCGAACCCTTCATCACGATCAACTGCCCGAGCCTCTCGCGTGAACTGCTCGAGAGCGAGCTGTTTGGCCACATGCGCGGATCCTTCACCGGTGCGGTGAAGGACACCTGGGGCAAGGTCTCGGCCGCCGAGGGCGGCACGCTGTTTCTCGACGAGATCGGCGAGGTGCCGCTCGAGATCCAGCCAAAGCTCCTGCGGCTCCTGCAGGATCGCGAGTATGAGCGGCTGGGCGAGACGCGCACGCGGCGCGCCAACGTCCGCGTGATCGCGGCCACCAACCGCGACCTTGCAAAAGAGGTCGCGGAATCGCGCTTCCGCGAGGACCTCTATTATCGCCTCAAGGTGATCACCGTCACCATGCCGGCGCTCGTCGACCGCCCGGGCGACCTCCGCCCGCTGGCGGAAAACTACCTGAAGTTCTTCGCCGCCTCCAAGGGCCAGCCCTCGCTCAGGCTTTCAGCCGATGCCATGGAGGCGATCAGCAAGTATCCGTGGCCCGGCAACCTGCGCGAACTGCGCAACGTGATCGAACGCGCGGTCATCCTCACGGCCGACGACGCGATCACGCCCAAGGACTTCCCCGACGAGTTTCATCGCGAGGAGGAGACTGCGATCCGTCCCGGCCATTTCGTCACGATCGACCAGCTCGAGGAGGAACACATCCGCCGCATCGTCGCCAAGGCCGAAAGCCTGGAACGTGCAGCGTCGATCCTCGGCATCGACACGGCCACGCTCTACCGCAAGCGCAAGCGCATGGGGTTGGATTAGCCGACTGCGTCAAGCGCCAAGGCGCGGTGCTGCCGGCGCACGGAGCCAGCATGGGCCTTCCCCCTGAGCGGGCTCATGCAACGGCGTTGCGCTCACCGAGCCTGGAGATGTCGACCCACGGGTGGAACCGGCCTTCCGTCTTCGGGCGCACTCTTAACCCACTCCCTGACTCCGACTGAGGCGTGTGGCTTTGTGCACCTCCGCGCAATACCGCGTCACGCATGAGGTGGGCACCGCGGATCGGTGCAGGCAGGGGCAGGGCCGGTGGCGCCCTGTGCCGTGGCGGGCGATCCGCCGGAAGTGGGTCCGGTGATCGTGCGTTCTGCCGTGTGATTCTGGAGGGTCGGCGGACCGCGCCGCTCGTCGCGCGGGGTGTGGCACGAATCATGGGATTTCCTTCACAGAACCGGATGAGGATCTGCATTTTCACCAACACGTTTCTCCCGCACGTCGGTGGTGTGGCGCGGTCGGTGCGCACGTTCCTGGAGGACTTTCGACGCGCCGGCCACCGGGTGCTCGTGATCGCCCCGGAATTTCCCGAAGGCCCGGCGCCGCGCGCGATTGAGCGTTCCGTCCAGCGCGTGCCGGCGTGGCAGAAATTCAACGGAAGCGATTTCTCCGTGAGTCTGCCGCTCGGGCCGATGTTGAGCCAGCGCGTGGCGGAGTTTCGCCCTGACATCATCCATGCCCAGCATCCATTTCTCCTCGGGGATTCGGCACTGCGGCTGGGCGCGCTCCAGGGCGTCCCCGTGGTCTTCACGCATCACACGCTCTACGAGCAGTACACCCACTACGTGCCGTTCGCCTCGGCGCCGCTGCAGGCGTTTGTGAGCGAACTCGCGACGCGTTTTGCGAACTGCTGCCAGGGCGTGATCGCCCCGAGCGACAGCCTCGCCACACTGATGAGCGAACGCGGTGTGACGGCGCCGGTGCGCGTGATCCCGACCGGCATCGATACGCGCGCGTTCGCCGCGGCTGACCGCGAATCATGGCGGCGCAAACTCGGGCTGCCCGACGACGCGGTGCTGGTCGGCCATGTCGGCCGGCTGGCGGTGGAGAAGAACCTTCCCTTCCTCGGCGAGGCGCTGTCGCGCTGCCTTGCGCGGGAGCGGCGCGCGCGCGCGCTCATCGTCGGCGACGGTCCGGCACGGGCGGATCTCGAGGGCGTCTTTCGCGCGCGCGGCCAGCTCGAGCGGGTGCATTTCGCCGGTCAACTCACGGGACGCCCCCTGCGGGAGGCCTATGCGGCGATGGATCTGTTTGCGTTCAGCTCGCAGAGCGAAACCCAGGGCATGGTGCTGGTCGAGGCCATGGCCGCGGGGTCCGCGGTCATCGCGCTCGATGCGAGCGGCGCCCGTGATGTGGTGCGCGACCGAGTCAACGGAAGGCTGCTGGCGGGCACGGCGACCGAGGAATCGATGGCCCGCGCGCTTGCGCGTGCCGTGCGGGATCCGGCCCTGCGCGAGACCTGGAGTCGCGCCGCGCGCACGACGGCGGAAGACTTCGACCGGAGGCTGAGCGCGCGCAAGGCGCTCGCCTTCTACCGCGAGTTGATCGCGGAAAACCGCGTGCGCTCGCGCAGCGATATCGACGCCACCGAGGAGTGGTGGAAACAGGTGTGGGATCGCGTCGCCATCGAGGGACGGCTGATCTCGGACAAGATGGCAGCCGCCACCCACGCCATAACCGCGGTCGCGACCGGCACCGAATCAGCGACCACCCCGGGCTGAGCCGGCCAAGCGCATGCTCGTCTACCTGCAGAGTCGCTGGCTCCGCTGGCGCCGGCGTTTCAGTCGTGCGGAGTGGTGCGCGCGGCACTTCGGCTTCGCCCTTTCACAGGATCCGCCCCACGCGCGCGGCATCCTGCTGATCCAGATCGACGGGCTCGCCCGCCGGCAGCTCGAGCGCGCGATCAAGACGGGCCGCATGCCCTTCCTGCGTGCCCTGCTTCGCCGGCACGGGCACGAGTTGCACACGCACTACTCCGGGATGCCCTCGAGTACGCCCGCCGTGCAGGCGGAGCTGCACTACGGCGTCCCGAACGCCGTGCCGTCCTTCAGCTTCCTTGACCGGGAGAGCGGCACGATGGGCGTGATGATGTACCCCACCGTTGCGAAGCGCATCGAGGCTGCGCTGGCCCAGCAGGGCGAGGGACTGCTGCGCGGCGGAAGTTCCTGGTCCAATATCTACACCGGCGGGGCGGCCCCGGAGGAAAGTCATTTCTGCGCGGCGAGCATCGGCCTGGGCGATGCCTGGCGCTCGCTGCGCCTGCGCCTCGTCTTCCTCGTGCTTCTGATGCACCTGGACATCGCGTTCCGCCTGATCGGGTTGCTGGTCGCGGAACTCGCGATCGGCCTCTGGGATGCGCTGCACGGGGTGTTCAGCCAGGGCCGGCGGGTGCGCAAGGAACTGGCGTTTCTTGTGGCGCGCGTGGCCGTGTGCGTGGGATTGCGGGAACTGGTCACCGTCGGCGCCTCGATCGACCTCGCCCGCGGATTGCCCATCGTCCATGTCAACTTTCTTGGATACGACGAACAATCGCATCGGCGCGGGCCGGACTCCGCCTTCGCCCACTGGGCCCTGCGGGGAATCGACCGCAGCATCCGCATCCTCTACCGCGCTGCGCGGCGTTCGGAGCGGCGCGATTATGAGGTGTGGGTGTTCAGCGACCACGGTCAGGTGGGCTGCCAGCAGGCGGATAATCATGTCGAAGGCGGGCTCGAGGAACTCGTGCGGCGCCACTGGCCGTCCGCCGGTGAACGCAGCCGCAACGGTCGGCGTCCACAGCTGAGGCCGTCGCCCGGGCACTGGTTTGGAGGTTCAGGCGGCGTGAGGCGGGAGGCCCACCACGCGCGCGATGCCGAACTCTCGGCCTTCGAGAAGGAGGAGTTCGCGGTGGCGGCCATGGGCCCGGTCGGGCACATCTATTTCGGACGCGACATCGGCGCGGATCAGGCGCGGCGGCTGGCTGCGGCGCTGGTGCGCGACGGTGTGCCGGGTGTGCTCTGGCGCGACGGACCGGACGAAGCGGTGTGGCTCGAGGTGGGCGGCGAGCATCGCCTGCCGCGGGACGCGTCGTTGTTCGACGTCGATGCTGCTTTGCAGCCCGAGCTGGCGCGCGACCTGACCGCGCTGTGTCACGATCCGCGCGCTGGCGATCTTGTCGTGCTCGGCTGGGCTCCCGGCCGAGTGCCGTGGTCGTTTGCTCTGGAGAACGGTTCGCATGCCGGACCGGCGCGCGACGAGGTGCTGGGGTTCGCCCTCCTTCCGGTGGGCACGTGGTTGCCGGAGGGCGTGGGCGACCACCTCCGGCCCGGGACCTTGCGACGTGCCGTCCTCCACGGGCTGGGCCGCGACCGTGTCGAGGAACGCGCCGCGCCGCCGCCACGACGGCGGCGCCCGACGCGGCCTGCGCCGCTGCGGGTCATGACCTACAACGTGCACGGCTGCCTCGGTGCGGACGGACGGGTGTCGCCCTTGCGCGTGGCGAGGATCCTCGACCGGTACGATGCGGACATCATCGCGCTGCAGGAGATCGACGTGGGCCGCCCGCGCTCGCGCGGCGAGGATCAACTCGGCGAGATCGCCCGCGAACTCGGGATGCAGGCCGTGTTCTGCTCCGCCGTGGGGCACGGCGCCGGCCACTACGGGCACGGGCTGCTGGCGCGGGTGCCGGTGCAGATCGAACGTCAGGGCATTCTTCCCGGCGGCGGAGGAAGACGTGAGCCTCGCGCCGCGCTGCGCGTCGCCGTGCCATGGCACGGGCGGACGATTCGCGTCGTATCCACGCACCTGGGCCTGGCGCGGGATGAACGGGCCGCTCAAGTCAACGCACTGCTCTCCGACGGATGGATGGACGAGGCCGATGGCACGCCTGCGATCCTGTGCGGCGATCTCAACCTTCATCCCGGATCACCTGTGTATCGCAGGCTGGCCGGCCGGCTGCGCGACGTGCAGGCCCATGCCCCCGGGCACGTGGCGCATCGCACCTTCCCCGCGGTGTATCCGGTGCGTTGTCTCGATTACGTGTTCATCTCCGAGCACTTTGAGGTCGAGGGCGTGTTTGTGCCCCGCGACGCGCTCATCCTCGTCACCTCAGACCACCTTCCGATGGGATGTGATCTGGCGTTTGCCTGAGTGCGATCACGGCTTCCTCGCCGTGGCCCTTCGGCGGTTTTCGAAAATGCCTGGCCAGGCGTCGCGTGAGCAGGGCGATCAAGGTCGCGTAGACGCCGATCGTCACCAGGAGCGTCCAGGAAAACTCCACCGTCGCCCGGCCGATGCCCAGCCCGATGAATGCGGTGGCCACGTGCGTGGGGAGCGCGGTGGCGACGTAGACGCGAAGCGAGATCGCTGTCAGCGGAGGAACCGCGTTCTTGAGCGCGTAGGAAACGCCCGGAAGCAGCGCGATCCAGAAGCCGAAGGCCCAGGCCGCGCCGGCGGGAACATGCGGGAGGTGCCAGCCGAACGTCGCGAGCATGCGCCGCAGGGGGGCCTCGAGCGCCCGGGCGAGCAGGTAGGTGGCAATGAGGTGGGCGAGGGTGGTCACCGCCACGGCGGCTGTCCCCAACAGCAGTCCGAACCGCGCCCCCGTCGCAATGTGCAACACGCTGATGGGAAAGCCGAAGATCGGGAGGACCGTGAGGGCGGCCAGCAGCGTGCCGACGGAAAGCGATTCGACCCAGCGGTCCCACGTGCCGTCGGGCAGTGAATACACCAGCCAGCCAGCCCCGGTGGCGACCAGGATGACGGTGGCTGCCAGAATAAGGCGCGCCGTCCGCGTTCTCCGTTTTGTGCGCTGCATGCCCCGGACGGGCGCAGGTTGCCTGCCACAATGCCCCTGCGCATCGACTGCATTGCGCAATGCACGCACCGACGTGTGAATTCTGGGCGGCGTGCCACACGATTTGGGTCGCGGAGCGAGGCCCGATGGGTTGAAACTACCCGTCCGCCCCTTGCTTCGCCGGCGCGCGCAAACGGGTGTTTTCCCTTCCTGTGAACCACACCTCCTCCGAGCACGGCAGCGTCGTCCTGGTCGTCGACGACCTCCCGCGCAATTTGCAGATCCTCTCCGGCATTCTTGGTTCAAATGGCTTCAAGGTGAAGGTCGCCGGCAGCGGCGAGGCTGCGCTCGAGAGCGTGGTCTCGTGCACGCCCGACCTGATCCTCCTGGACCTCATGATGCCAGGCATGGACGGCATGGAGGTGTGCAGGCGGCTCAAGGCCAATCCGAACAGCGCGCCCATTCCCGTGGTCTTTCTCACCGCGGCGAGCGAGGCGGATATCGCGGCGGATGCCATCGGGCTGGGTGCGGTGGATTACATCACCAAACCATTCAACACCGCCGAACTCCTGGCGCGCGTGCGCACGCATGTCGCGCTCAAGCGCACGCGCGACGAACTGCACAGCATCATCATTCAGAAGAACGAGCTGATGAGCGCGGTGGCCCACGACCTGAAGAATCCCATCTCGTCGGTGCGCTTCAGTGCCATGCTTCTGCGCGATCAAGGGCTCGTCCTGCCCGATCCGCGCGCGGAGCTCGTGGAGGACATCATCCGCGCCTGCGATGGCGCCCTCGGCTTCATCCAGGATCGTCTTGAGCGCAGCGCACGCGCCGCTCGTCTCGAGTACCTGCAGATCGCGCCCGTTGACGTGATCGATGCGGTCAATGTGGTCGTGAACCAGAACCTGCCGGCGGCCACCAAGAAGGGAATCGAGCTGCAGGTGGATTTTCCGGACCACGCGGCGATCCGCGTCCACGGCGATCACGAGGCCCTCAGCCGCGCGTTAAGCAATCTCGTCTCCAACGCCATCAAGTTTTCGCCGCCCCAGCGGCGCGTCACCCTCGTGGTGGCGCCCGATGATCCCCCGGGGCATGTCTGCGCCCGGGTGGTCGACCAGGGTCCAGGTCTCACGGACGAGGACCGCGTGTACTTGTTCACGCCGTACCGACGTCTCAGTGCCCAGCCGACTGCGGGTGAGTCCAGCACGGGGCTCGGCCTGAGCATCGCCCGACAGCTGGTCGAGAAGATGAACGGCACCATCGGGTGCGATCGGTCGCCCGACGGCGGGGCCTGCTTCTGGATCCGGCTTCGCACGGCCTGAACGGCGCCGAACCGCCGGCACGGCGCCATCCACACTCTGCGGCGCGGCGTGCAGTTTGCGGCACCCCGCCGGAATGCCGGGTGCATTTCGCGGGCGGGGTCGCCGGCCAGGCTGTCAGCAGGTAAGCTGTTACCGCCTGCGGCAGAGGAATTTGATGGATCGAAGGGGGTGCTGGCACGCGTCCCGCATAGCCTGATGTGGGATGCGTCTTCTGCGGCGCCCCATTCCAACCAAAGCCGAAAACAAACATCCACCTCGGGAGGACACTACCATGCTCAGCTGGACCATCACCTTTCTTATCATCGCCCTGGTCGCGGGCGTGCTCGGATTCACGGGCATCGCAGGTGCCGCGGCGGGTTTCGCCAAGATCCTGTTCTTCATCTTCCTCGTCCTGCTCGTGATCTCGGCCATCGCCGGCGCCGTCCGCGGACGTCCACCGGTCTGAGCGCGCAGTTCGCCCCGAAACGGTCAACCCTCGAAGTAGATCCGAAATATGAATACACGCATTTCACTTGTTCTTGGCGCAGGCATCGGGCTGGCGGTCCTCACCGGCTGCTCCCCCCGCGATGATGATCCCGCGCAGCCGGTCAGCCGCACCGAGCAAACGCTCGACCGCGCCGCCGACAGCACCCGCGACGCGGCCAATCGCGCCGCCGACAGCACCCGCGACGCCGCCAACCGCGTCGGTGACACGCTTTCCAACGCATGGGACGACGTGGCGGACGCGACCTACGACGAGCGCGCGAAGGTCCGGAGTTCCCTGGAAAACATGGCGAACTCGGCCGACAGCAAGTGGGACGAGCTTCAGGCCCGTGGTTCCACCATGTCCGCGTCCGCGAGGGATTCGTGGAACGAGAGCATGGAGGAGTTCCGTGAGGCCCGCGCCGATCTGCGGCGCGAGATCAACGAACTCGGCGATGCCTCGGAGGATAACTGGGACAAGGCCAAGGCCGAGGTGGCCGAGGCGTGGCAGCGTGTCCGCAACAGTTTGGAAGACCTTGACGAGTAGCGGCCCTGATTGTGCGGGCCGGCAATTCGATAAACAGATTTGCGCGTGAGGAGAGGCGCCGGAGAGCGCATCACGTGCAGGAGAAGCGGACCGGGAGCGGTGGGCTGGGAGGCAACCGTCGCTCCCGGTCCGGCATTTTTTTATGAAGTCGTGGCTACCGTGGCAGTTCCTTCTTCGTGTCGCGGCCCGGCGGCGCGGCTTCGTGGACCCGATCGAATTGCTGGCCCGCCTGCGCCGCTTCGCGCAACCCTCGGAGGTCCAGGAACCGATCGAACTCGTCCGGGCCGGTGTGCTCTTTCACGCCCGCGGCCTGATCAACACGAAGGTCTTCCAATACAACCTCGACTGGGTCTGGCCCTTCTGGGTGGTGCGGCAGTTCGACCCCGGTGACCCTTCATTCCTGCCGCGCGCGTTTTCCTTCAGTCACGTCAACCTGACCCACCGCAACTGGACCGCGGTCGGGCTGCCGGGCATGGAGGCCTGTCCGGTCGTCGACCCGCGTGGGCTGGTCACGCTGCCGGACGATCCGTGGTCCCTCGACTGGTGGTTCGTGCCGGATGAGGGCAGCGCACTGTATCCATCCCGGCATGCCGAGGGGCGCCAGCGGCTGGAGTGGAACGACGGACTCGCCGTCGTCACCACGTCGCAGGCCGACGGGTGCCGGCTCGAGACCGAGGCGCGCGTGGATCCCGAGACCGGCTCGAGCGGGCCGATGCTCGTGCTTGAGGCCCGCGTGGAAGCGGCGCGGGCGGGCACGCTTCTGCTGGCGGCCCGGCCGGCGAATCCCGAGGGCGTGCACTTCATCGAGCACGTCGAGTTCGGGGACGCCGGCTGGACGGTAAACGGCCGCTATCGCCTGGAGCTGGCGCAGTCCGCGGACGGGTTGATCGCCTCGACCTATGCGCACGGCGACATCACCGCCTCGCCGGCCTCGGCGGCACACCCGGGAGACCATGTCCGCTGTAGTGCAGGAATGGCGACAGCGGCCGCCGTGTTTCGCCTTGAGGCGGGCGCGACGCGAAGCATCGCCGCCCGCGTGGATCTGGCCGCGACGGGACGCGCTGGCGCCAGGCACGCCCCTTCGCCCGCGCACGAGACCTGGACGGCCGCGCTGGAGGGCACCCCGACCGTGCAGGTGCCGGAGCCGCGCTGGGTGTTCCTGCACGATGCCGCCATCCGGACCCTCGTGCTGTTGTCCCCGGGCGACATTTTCCCCGGTCCCTACACCTACCGGCGATTCTGGTTCCGCGACGCGTGCCTGATCATGAACGCGTTTCTCGCCTGCAATCTCGACGAGCGGGTGCGCAGGGCGGCCGCGCGTTTTCCCGCGCGCCAGCGCGCCGACGGCTATTTTCATTCACAGGAAGGGGAGTGGGATGCCAACGGACAGGTCCTCTGGATCGCCGATCGCCTCGAGCGCTGCACGGGGCGGCGCATCGAGGGGGCGTTCTGGGAGAGCCTGCACCGCGGCGCCGCCTGGATCCCGGCCAAGCGGCGCGACTCGAACCGCAAGGGCACGCATCCCGGCCTGCTTCCCCCCGGATTCAGCGCGGAGCACCTCGGACCGGTCGATCAGTACTATTGGGACGACCTCTGGGGCATCGCCGGGCTGCGCGCTGCGGCCGACCTCGCGGAGCGTCACGGCGATGCCGAGGCTGCGGCGCGCTGGAGGCGCGAACAGGCCGCGTTTGCCGAGGATGTCAGGCGGAGCCTGGCGAGACTCCCCGCCTCGGTCGCGCGCCAGGGGGTGCCGGCGTCGCCCCACCGTCGCATGGATGCCGGGGCGATCGGCTCGATGGTATCCGATTATCCATTGCAGCTCGACGACGTCGTCACGCCCGAGCAGGCGCTTCGCACGGCCGACTGGCTGTGGCGGAAATGCCGTTATGCGGGAGCGTTCTTCCAGGAGATGATCCATTCCGGGCTCAACGCCTACCTCACGCTCGCGCTCGCGCAGACATTCATGCGCCACGGCGATCCCCGGCACGAGCAGCTGGTGGACGCCGTGGCCGCGCTCGCCTCCCCGACGGGCCAGTGGCCGGAAGCCGTCCACCCGCGCACGGGTGGCGGCTGCATGGGCGACGGGCAGCATGCGTGGGCCGCGGCCGAGTGGATCCTGGTCGTGCGCGCCATGTTCCTCCGCGAGGAGGCCGGCGAACTTGTCGTGGGTGCGGGACTACGCCGCGCGTGGCTCGAGGGTGGCGCGACGCTGCGCTACGGACCCACTGCGACGGCGTGGGGCAGCGTCACGATCGAGTTCATTCCGGAGGGCGGCGCCTGGCGGCTGCATCTCTCCGCCGACTGGCGCGATCGCGCACCGACCGTGCGCGTGGCGGTGCCGGGGTTTGCCCCGGCGCTCTGCCCCCCTGAAGGGAACTGCCGCCTCGTGCCTCTCGCCGGATAACGTCCGGATCGTACGGATACGGGCTACGTGCGCCAGAGCCGGAGCAGCGCGGATGCGAAACGCAGCTTTGGCGGCAGCAGGCGCATGGCCACGGCCATGGCGGGCCCGACCCATGGGGCCGCGCGGAGCGAGGCGAGCCCGCCCAAGTGGGGCGTCGTCCTCCTGCGCAGACGGGCGAGCAGCGCGACGCGATCGAGCGTGCAGGCCACGAGGGCGAGCTGCTTGCGGGCGTCGTGGCTCAGCTGTGGTCGGGTTTCAAGACTTCCCGGAGGCATGCGCAGTCCTTTGTCAGTTGGTCGCGGAGATCGGAGAAAAGCCGCGCGCGGCGCCAGCCGGCGAGGGCGAACCACGCACCTCCCGCGGCGAGCGCGATCTGGACAGCCGCGACGATCGCGATCGCCGTGACGCGATGTGACGTGTCCCAGAATATCGCGGCGACGAGCAACGAGAGGGTAAACCCGCCCAGCAGGGACGCGGCGGCGGCAACGCAAGCGGCGACCAAGGTCTTCCGCAAGTGGGTGCCAGCCTCCTCCAGCTCCAGGACGGCGAGCACCGCGCGGTTCTCGACGGCCTGGAGGAGCAGGCCGGCGTTGGAGCCCAGACGCGAGGCATTGGTGAGCGTCGCGCCGATATCGGAGGCGGTCATGCCGCAGACCCCCGGGGGTTGTCGGCGGGATCCACGTGCGTCACGAACGGCGACCGAGCAGCACGCCGATCAGGGCGCCGATTGCCACGGCGACGCCGATGGACTGGTAGGGATGCGCGCGCACGTACTCGTCGTACTCGTCCAGGTGCTCTCGGGCCGAGGCCTTCAGCTCATGCAGGCGATCGCGTGACGCATCGAGCGCCTCGCGCATGCGCGCCTGGAGGTCGGCGGCTTGTTCGCCCGCCGCATCTCCGGCATTGGCGAGAACCTGTTCGGCATCGCGCACGAGGGCGCGGAGATCATCGATGGCGGTATTCATGGATTCACCGAGTTGGCGGGAGGGTTTCGATTCACTGGTTGAGCTCATGGTGGATGGGCGCCTCGTCTCCGAGAGCGGGACACATAGAAAGCGTCGCGCATGCCACGGAGTTGCGCATCGCTGAGAAACCCGCTCGCCCGGAGGTGGTTGTCGGCCGGGCGTCCCGCCCGCTCACGCGGTGACCGTGCAGCACGCACGACCCGGGCGGGCGCACCGCGCAAGTCGCAACCCACCTTGCCTCACTTTCCAGGGAACGATTCAGGGGAACCGTCGTCCCATCGGCTGCGCTCTGCCGGCAGGCGAAGGCTTTCGCGCTCGTGGGTAAGGCATCCCGGCTGCTGTGGAGACTCCGAGAGCTGGAGCTTATGGATAAACGACACGTTCTTCGGGCCCTGGGTCGTGGCAGGTCGGGAAAACCGGCGCTGTTTGCGGGCCGCTACGCACTCGTGGACGTGGTCGGCGAGGGGAGCACCGGCGCCGTGTGGCGGGCTCATGATGGCACGCGCGGCACCACCGTGGCGCTGAAGTTCTTTTCAACCAAGCTGTGCACGCCCGCCGTGCTCGAGACGAGGCAGAGCCTCATTCAGGCCTTGCGACAGTGCCGGCATCCGGCGGTCGTGGCGCCGGAGGAGATCGTCGCGAGCGGCGAATGCGCGGCGATTGTGATGCCTTGGGTCGATGGTTTGAGCCTCGCTCGCTGGCATCGGCGCGCGCGTCGCGGTGCCCGATCGATCGACGAGATCAGTTCCTGGCTCGCGGCCTTGCTCGCCGCTCTCGAGGACGTTCACGCCCGCGGTCTGGTCCACGGAGCGCTCCACCCAGGCGTGATCTTCCCGGAGGGCGACGATGTGAAGGTTGTCGGCTGGGAGATGAACGCCTGGCTGCGCCGCATCACCGCCCAAGCCACGCGGTCCAAGCTCAGGATCGAGGGCAAAGCCTGCCTCAGCCCCGCGGTGCGAGAGGGCCAACCACCCACCGCAGCGGATGACATTTTTGCGGTCGGTGCGGTTCTGCACCTGCTGCTCACGGGATCGCCGGCCCCCGTGCGCCAGCACGACGACGAGCCGGCACCGGTGTTGCGACACCGCGCCGAGATGGAGCAACGCGGCGCGGACCGCACCGAGGTTTGGGAGGAGGCCGCGCAGCGATGCCTGCAACCCACCGCTGCCGATCGGTTCGCCAGTGTGCGAGCGCTCCGCCTCTGGCTCGGGCTGGAGGACATGTCGCGCGTGCTCGCCGCGCCGCCAGTGGACCGCGACGCGCCACCGCCGCCGCAGCAGCGCGAGACGGCGGAGGTCGTCCCCACGACTGCGGGTGCCACGGCCAGCGGGGCGGCCCTCACCGATTCGAAGGAAACTCCCGCGGTGACCGCTCCGTCGCTCCCACCCGAGGAAACACCTGCCCCGATCGAGTCAACTGGCGCCACGCCTGAAGACGCACCGGTGGAGGCACAGCCCGCTTTCGCGGTTTCCGGGGAGCCGCCCGCTCCCAGCGCACCGGACCCCGACGAGCGCGAGGCGAGGGTGCCGACGCCGGCGGAGCCCGCCTCGCGCGAAGCGACCAGGCGGGACCCCGAACCCGCGCCCGCGGCGATCGTGCATGCGTCCTGGGCGGTGCCCGCCCAGTTCGTGCCGGCGCATTCATTCTCCGCGCACGCCGCGACGCCGCTTGTTTCGAAGATCGAGACGATTCCGGCGCACCCGCATCCGGCTCAGGCGGCATCCTCCCGTGCGACGGCGGTGGAGCTGGAACCCGGGCGCAAGCCGGTCGCAGTCGAACCGCCTGTTGCGAAAGGGTCGGCGCCGGCGCCACCGGCGCGGAGCGCCACCCCGGCGCGTCACGCGGCGCCCGCGCCGCCTTCATGGAGAAGTGAACGCGCACGGACTGGAGGACCTTTCGCCACGCCACCGGCGCGGACCACGCCACCGCCCTCCGCCCCGGTGCGCGGTGTCTTCATGCTCCGCACCATGATCACCTCGATCTCGCTGCTCACGATCGCCGCCGGCGGATGGTTCGTGTGGCAGATCGTCGAGCAACGGTATCCGGAAGTTGCGCACAACACGGAGCGGACCATGCGAGCCACCGGAACGGCGGTTCTCGAATCGCTTTCGCGCCGCTTCTCCGGCGAGCCCACCTCGTCCGGGGAGCGCCCGGCCCCGCGCAGCAGCGGACAACCGGCAACCGGTGCCGCGGAGTTCACCTACGGCAGCGGGGCGGCACCGACCTCCGGCGAACTCCCGGAATCCGCGGGGTTCGACGACGCCAGTGACGACGCCGTGCGGGTGCAACAACCGATCTTCGTGATGCCCGCGCCCGGGTCGACCCGGGATGGCGGGATTTTCGACCTGGCCAATGTGGATGCCCCGCCGCGCCCCGTCGCAGCACAGGGACCGCTGGTGTCGCGCAACGTGCTCGCGCGCACTGCTCCAGGGCACGTCGAGATCGTCCTGGTCATCGACCGGTCCGGCCAGGTTGCTTCCGCCGAAGTCCGCTCCGCGAGCAACCCGGAGCTCGTGCAGCCCTGCCTCGAGGCCGCCCGTGGCTGGCGGTTCATTCCCGCCACCCGCGACGGACGTGCGGTCGCCGTGCGCGCCATGGTCCCCCTGGCGCTTCGCTCGCCGTGACGCTCTCCCGGCTTCACCTCAGGGTGATCGGCATGGAGTGAAGCCGCATTCTTGAATACGCATTTGCGAACGGGTTCGGATACGCGGCGACCGCGGCGGCCGACCCCGTGATGCCCGCGGGCAAACGACAACCATCACAGCGTCCCAGCGCACTCGCCGGCCGCCGCACCGTCAGAGCGGACCCTTGGCGAAGGCTGGGGCCCTCGTTGGCCTGATGCAGTTGGCGGGATCGGGACAAAACAAAACGGGCGGACCGCCTGTGGCGATCCGCCCGTCGGAATGAATCTGCGTGCGCTGGGCGCTACTTGCTGACGTCGATTTCGTCCTCGATCTTCAGGGTCGTGGCACGACGGGCGACATCAAGAATCTGCTTCTTGTGCTGCTCTGTATCCACGGAACCACGAAGCTCGATGGTGTCACCATCGGACGAAACCTGCACCTTCTGCGCGAAGGACGACACCTGCGGGTCGGCGCGGAGCGCCGCCTGCACGCGCGAAGCTTCATCACCGAAGGACTGCTTTCCGGCCGCCGTCGCGCTGCCAGTCGTGCTGCTTCCAACGGCGGTGCCCGTGCGGGAACCCGTCGTGCTGGCGTAGCCGGCATTGTCGTCCTTGTCTTCCGTGAGCGCAACGACCTGGGCCTTCGTCGAGGCGAGTTCGAAACGCTCATCGGCCGAGTTGTAGCTCAGCATCGAGACCGGGGCGCTGACGAGATCATCGCCGATCCCCCACAGACCGCCGACCGAGATGAACACGGTCGCACCGGAGAGCGAGGAGGCCATGCTCGACATGGCGCGCGATGAGTCGCTGAGGGCGTCACTCGCGGCCGCACCCATGCTGCTGCCCGAGGTGCGGGCGCCGGATGTGGTGGCCGACTGGCCGGCCGTGCTGCCCGACTGGGCATAGGTGCTGTCGGAGGCGCTCGTCGAACCGGTCGTGGCGCTGCCCGAGGGACGCGTCGCGGTGTTCGAGGGCGTGTAGGTGCCGCTGCCCGACGCGGCGCCGACATTCGAGGACGAACCGGCCTTGTTCTGGCTGAACGCCATCGAGAGCGAACCGGGGACCGCGGCATGCAGGTCGATATCGGTGATGTCGCCGATGCGCTCACCGGCCGGATCATACACGGCCGCGCCGATCAGATCCTTGGCGGTGAAACGGTTTTCCACATTGTCCTTGGTCACGCGCGCCATCGCGCCTGCTCCGGCTTTCGAATGGGTGGAACCGAGCGCCGAACTCGAGCCTGTCGTACCCGGCATGGTGGAGCTGGAATCTGAACCGGTGGTCCGCGAGCCAGTACCCATTGTCGAATCCGACGAGCGGGTGCTGGATCCCGTGGTGGTGTCGCCCGGCCGGCTGCTGGTGCCCGAACTGGAGCTCGAGCTGCCCGCGCCTGCGCCGGTGCTGCTTTGCGCATATACCGCGCCGGCGAAAACCAGCGAGGCAGTGGCCAATAGCGTCACGTAACGGTGAGGTGATTTCATAGTGTCTTCTTTTCGAGGTTTCATGGTCACGGAGGCCGGCGAGGGATCTCCGCGTAGTTGCCTCAGGTCCGCTTCGTCCGTGCCAGCGGGACGCAATTTGCTGCTCGGCCCCTCGTCGTGAAGGGTTTGGGCGGAACGCGCCTGCCCGAACAGGCGCACGGTGGCCGGGCGATTGGCAAGGCGCTGCTGCGCCCTCGATGCCAAATGCACGCGGCGACACACGCCGCGAGCGGTCTAGAGGTGGCCGGGGGCCTCGAAGATCAGCTTGGCCAGCAGCCCCGTCCAGCACGACGGATCCACGCGGCGCGTCAGAGTCCGCACGAGGCGCAGTTCGCGTGCATCCTCGAAGGCGACCGCGACGCGGCCGGCCTCGGGCCGCTGCACCTGCGTGCAGCGTGCAAACTCCTCGGGGCTGAGATCGTGTCCCGCGAGTGCGAACGCGTCTCGAGTCTCCTCATACATCAGGGGGACGCCGAGGGCGGCCAGCGCATGGAGCGCCTCGGAGGCGTTCATGATCGGCGAGCCGGTGAGGAAGGCGTGGAAACGGTTCAGATCCTGGAGACGCACCTCGAGCTCGACCTGCGAGCAGAGATACTCGAGTCGACGCAGCGTGGTCGGGTCGACCGCGCGGTGGCGGGCCTCGTGCAGGAGCAGGAACTCGGGAAGCTCGGAACGGCGGCTTTGCGCGGTGCCGCGCGCGCGCAGGGCCGCGCGCTGCAGGGCGTGTCCGGCCTCATGGAAGATGGCGAAATCGGCCGCCACGGGCGCGAGACCGATGGTGTGCGAAAGCGATTCGTACTGGGCGACGAGCGTGCTCTGGAGATTCGGATCGGGCAGCGCGGTGAGCGTCGTCACGGCCGCCTCGTCCAGCAGCGCCGAGTAATCGGTCACGTACTCGAACGCCGCGCCGTGGCTTCGGCGCCATTGTTCCTTCGCGGCGAGGACCTCGGGGCTGATCGTACCGGGTCCGTAGGCGGCATCGACCACATCGATGTAGCTCACCGAGCCCGTCTGAAGCGCGCCATCCCGGAGGGCGGCGGCGCGATGACCATACTGCTCGAGCACGGCCACGAGGTCGCGGGTCGTGGCGGAATCGGCGCTGGCCGCCAAGGGCCGGGCGAGTCCGAGTCCGCACGCGAGGCCGACCACAACAACAGCACAACGGACCAGGGACGGGCGGGTCCCGATGCGGTTCTGGTTGTGGGTGGCGCGCATGCGAATCTTTTCTTCGGCGGAAGGTCCTGCGGATGAAGGCGTTTTCCTGCCATTTCCGCGGGTCCCCGCCGTCGCGAAGAAATCGAATGCGACACGTGCGGCAGAACGAGTAAAAAAGAGGCCGGAATCGTGCAAAAATGCATAAAAGATCTGGATACAACGTGCAGCTTGCACGAATCGATGCCGCGATCCATGCGCGACCTTAGGGTGTGTGGGGGAGGGCGGCCGGCGGCGTCCGCGCATTGTCATGCTTGCGTGGAGACACGATCAACGGCGCGGTACCCCCGGGCGCGGCACGCATTGTGCGGCCGGGGGGTGCATGCGACCGGCGCTGTTGCCGGGCGAACCCAGTCCTGAAAGCCATTCCCATGAACAAACCGCTCTCGATCGCTCTGCTTCTTGTCGGCGTCATCCTTCTCATCTGGGGCCTGCAGGCCTCGCAATCCGTGGCATCCGACGTATCCTCCGCGGTCACGGGCTCACCCACTGATCGCAGCATCTGGTTGATCGCCCTGGGCGTCATCGCGGCCGTGATCGGCGGCTTCGGCTTGTTGCGGCGCGCCCGCTGAGCGTGGGCGCGCGCACGTCCGGCACGCCCTGATCGGGCGTGCAGGGCGCGATGCGAAGGCCGGCGCGATCGTGCAGGGAGCAGCTAGGCTGCGCCACACGGTCCGCCGGCCTTTGTGCGCAAGCTGCCCGTGGGGAAAGGCTTGCGCCCGGCCGGGCGCGCGATGGCACCCGCTGTGCGAGCGGCGCCCGCATGCAAAGCTGCGACGCATGTTTACCCGAAGGATGGTGGCAGGCACGGGAGCGACTGCGCCGGAAGTTCGCCACGCTCTCGGACGACGACCTGAACCTGGTGCCCGGGCGGGAGGAATCGCTCCTTGAGGCGATCGCCCGCAAGACCGGGCGTACACGCCAGGAAGTGGTGGACGCTTTTGCCTCGGTGGGGCTGTTTCGCGCCTGACGACCGTCGAGCCGGCCTTCCGTAGGAGAGGAGCGGATACACTCCGCGCATGCCGCCAGCCCGGCTGGCGCGTTCTATCCGCCTCCCATGCGCGTCGGCCCTTTCGCTCCTGAATCCCCGCAGGCATCCCGGTCGCCCGCCCACATGCAAAGTGCGACTGTCGCCCGCGTGACAGGGTGCGTTTCGCAACTCCATGGCCGCACGGCCGCGCGGAGCGGCGGGTGGCGCGACCGCGGGAGTTTTCGGGTGTTGCCCGCGAACGACGCGGCACCATGGGCCATGTGGCCATGGGGCGATTTCCCGTTCGAGCCGCGGCGTGGGATGGCTGGCATAGCGGCTGCGATGCACCAAGCGCGGATTTCCGATCCGCCGCGCTGAAAGCGCGAGAGAGTCTCAGGCACAGAACACCGCAAACGATGCACGCCCACAACCGCATGAACTCAGCCGCGACCGCGGAAGCTCAAAAGGCTTCCCGCAGCGGATGCGACGAACGGCGCGCGGACATTGCGGTGTTAGGAGCCAGACACCGGAGCAGGGGAGGAAAGGTAGAACCCGCCGGCCGGGCCGAATGCGACCGCGGCGGGTTCTACCGCTGTCCGGCCCCGAGCCATGCTTTCTTGCGGAGATACCTCAAGCGCCACCCCCATACCGATAACGACGTGGAACACGGGAATCCCCATGGAAATAGCCTATGGCTCCGCCGACACCGCTCCCATCGACGGGACGGTCGACTTAACGCGCCGCGCTCAGCCGCGGAATCCTTCCGCCGCCGCGCCCCGCGTGGCACCCACCCCGCCTCAGGTGCGGGTGAAGGAACGCGCGTATCAACTGGCTGCGATTCTCTGGTGCGGTGACCTTATCGTCGCCCTCCTCGGCGTCGGCTTCGGCCTGTGGCTTCACGCCTGGCAGCAGGACCGCGATGTCACGCTGCTGAGCGCGATCAGCTCGCTGGATACGCGGAGCGTCGGCCTTCTCGCCGGCGGCAGCGTGCTGTTCTCGTGGATCATGGTCGCGCTGCGCACCTATGAGTCGGGCGACCTTCATCGCGTGCACGTCTGGGCCACCAACCTGGTCAAGGCACTGGGGGTCTGGCTGGTGTGCACGCTCGCGCTGGTCGGGCTGTTCCCGGACCTGCTGGCGTCCGCGCCCGGCGGGCTCTTCTACGCGGTTGGCGCGCTGGGCCTCTTCGAGGCGGTCTGGCGGCTGCTGGCCTTCGTGCTCCTGCTTCAGCCCCGGGTGCGGCGCGCCGCCACCCATCGCGTCATCATGGTCGGCTGGAATGACAAGGCCGCACAGCTGCGACAGGTGCTTCCGCAGGACGATGCGCAAATGGCGGAGGTGATCGGCTGCGTACCCACGCCGGAAGGACGTTTTTCCGTGCCGCCACCGCGCGACCTGCCGGTGCTCGGTGAATACGGCGACCTGGCCCGGGCCGCGCGCGAGTTTGGCGCCACCTCCATCCTCGTGGCCGATGTGTCCTGCCAGGCGCGGGAACTCGAGCGCCTGATTTCGCTGTGCCAGCGCGAGATGCTCGACTTTCAGATGGTGCCGGCCTTTTTCCCCGCGCTCGGCAGCGGGCTGCACGTCCGCCTCGTGCGCGGTGTGCCGTTGCTGGGCGTGTCGCGGCTGCCGCTCGATCGGTTGGTCAACCGCATCATGAAGCGCGCGATCGACATCGTGGGAGGCGCCGTGGGCTTCGTGCTCTCGGTGCCCGTGATCCTTTTCTTCGGGACACTCGTCTATCTGGAATCGCCGGGCCCGATACTCTACCGGCAGAAACGGACGAGCCGCAGCGGCAGGACGTTCTATATCTACAAGATCCGCAGCATGCGCATGGACGCCGAGGCCGCGACCGGCGCCGTCTGGTGCACGGCGGATGACCCGCGCCGCTTGAAGATCGGCACGTTCATGCGCCGGTGCGACATCGACGAACTCCCGCAGTTCTGGAACGTGCTCGTCGGGGACATGAGTCTGGTGGGCCCGCGGCCCGAGCGTCCGGAACTGATCGAGCGCTTCAAGGAGGAGATTCCCAACTACAACGTGCGCCACGAGATCCGCGCCGGTCTCACCGGCTGGGCGCAGGTCCACGGCTATCGGGGCGACACCGATCTTCGCAAGCGGATCGAGCACGATCTTTACTACCTCGAGAACTGGAACCCGGCCCTCGATCTCTACTGCGTCCTCGCGACCATCATTCGTCGGCGCGGCGGTCAGTAGCGGCGGGCTGCCGCTCTCGCATCCGTCCTCCACCTCCCATGAATCTCTATCCCCACCGGGTGCCCGAAGGCAGTGCGGGCGACGATTTCAACGTCGAATTCTGTCGGCGTCTGTTGCCCGATTTCGAGCGCATGCATCCCGACCAGTGGTTGCTTGGCTCGGGAGCGATCGTGGATCGGCGGCTGTTCACGCTCGTCGGCCCCAAGGTCGTCCTGGGTTCGGGCTACAACCCCGAGCAGCGCGTGCCGCGCTTTGGCCCGGACGTGGATTTTCGCGCCGTGCGCGGGCTGCTGAGCGCCGGCGCCCTGGGCTTGGAACCGCGCGATGCCGTGTGCGACCCAGGTTTCGTGGTGGCCGACTGGCTCGACGTGCAGGAATCGCCGTCGGGCGCGATCGGACTCGTCCCGCACGTGCGGTCGGAGATGAACACCGGGATCGCGGCCGCCGCCGAGGCGGCCGGCCTCGAGGTGGTCAGCCCCCGACTGCCGTTTCTTGAGTTTCTCCGGCGCATCAGCCGTTGCGCGCGGATTTACTGCGAGTTCCCCGAGGCCGCGGTCTTTGCCGATGCGCTGCGCGTGCCCTGGGCCCGCGTGGTGGTTAGCGAGCGGCATGTCGGCGTCGGGCGAAATGCGGAGTTCCACTGGCGCGACGTGTTCTCGGTCCTGGGCGTGGATACGCGCGCGGTGAACAACAGCGCCGTGGCCAATTTCGGGCGCGCCGGGGTGACCCGCGCCGGCGGGCCGCGTTCCGATCAGCTCCTGGCTGAAAACCGGCTCGCCGCCGAGCTGTATCAGCAAAGCGCGGACGACCGCTTCCGGCTCTCTCCATCCGGCCGGCTGCACGAGCGACTCGGCGAGTTCCACGCGCGGATCGCCCGCCTGGCCGCATCGGAACCAGTTGCCGCCGGGGTTCACATGCAGCCGGTCTAGCCGGCCCGGGCCCGGGCGGGCGCAGGCGGGGCGGCTCACCCGCCACGGACGCTGCCGATCGGACTACGACGCTAAGGTCGAGGCGAGCTCAGTCACCCGGGAGGCCCTGGGTGCCATCTCGGACGGAAGGGCCTGGGCCATGATGGCCTGGCGGAACCCCAGCACGTTCTCGAGTTTCTGCTGGGCGATCAGCTGCATCACCCCCGTGTCGCCGGATGCCTGCCGCGCGGTCCGCTCATAGGCGGCGACCACGGCGCGGTGCAGCAGCGCACAGGCGGCGCGGACCACCCGTTCATCGCGCGCCTGCAGTGCGGCGCCGATCTCCGTCCACGCCCGCTGGTTCGTCCCCTCGGGCGAACGCAGGTCGGACTCGGGGAGCCACTCGCGCAGCTGCGCGAGGTGGCGGCGGTGCATGCGCGCAAGGTGGCGCTTCATCGCGCGGACGTTCTCCGGGACGGCTGAGGATGGGCCCGCGGTCAGCAAATCGTGGGAAAACCGGCACCAGGCGGCAAGTTCGGGCAGAGTGGAGGAGGCACGCGAGGAGGCTGTATTCATCGGGTGGCGACCATATGCGATTTTCGTGCCGTTTTTCGGCCTGTCGCGGGTCCCCGAGGGAAGAAAAATCCCGGTCGCTGCGGAAGCCTTCGGGGCACATGCAAAACGCCAGCCCTTTCCCGGCCGGAGCAGGCGGCCTGCAGTCGCGCAAGCGATCCATCAAGGGGCCTGATCGAGCGGCCAGTTCCACGGGACCAGCCAGAGCGCCAGCAGCAGGATCAGGACGGTGAGAGGCGCGCCGACGCGGAGGAAGTCGGCGAACTTGTAGCGGCCGGGCCCGTAGACGAGGAGGCAGGCCGGCTCGAGCGGCGTCAGAAACGAGCAGCTTGCGGCCACCGCCACCATCATGGCGAAGGTGCGCGGATTGAGCTCGAGCTGGTGGGCGGTGGCGATCGCCACGGGGATGATCACCGCGGCGGCAGCCTGGTTCGACATCGGCTGCGTGAGCAGGACGGTGAGAATGAAGAAACCCACGAGCACCCACCGCGCGTCCCAACCCTGCGCCAGTGCGACGACGCCGCCGGCGAGGTAGGCGGCCGCACCGGTCGCCTGCATGGCGGCACCGAGCGCGAGCATGCATGAGATCAGAATGACGACCCGCCATTCCACCTCGCGATACGCGTCGGCCGGCGTGATGCATCGTGTCACGAAGACCAGGAAGACGCCGAGGAAACCCGCCACGGCCAACGGCAGGATTCCGACCGTGGCCACGCCAAGCGCGCCCAGGAAGATGGCCGCGGCCCGCCAGGCGCTCGGGCGGTCAATCCGGGTTTCGGATACGGCACCCAGCGTCGCCACCACGTGCTCCTCCGCCAGCCCGGCGATCCGGCTGCGCCGTCCCTGGACGAGAAGCAGATCGCCCGCGCGCAGGAGCACGCGCGAGATCTTGCGCAGGAAGTTCCTGCCGTGCCGGTGCAGCCCGAGCACCTGCACGCCATAGCGGTCGCGAAAGTTGATCCCGCGCAGGCTCCGCCCGATCAGCGGTGAACCGGGCACGACGAGGGCCTCCGCGACGAGCGTTTCCTCGTCGGAGGCAATCACGTCCGGCATCGTGACCTCGGGGCGAATCTCCACGCCGCCCAGGTCCTTCACCTTGAGGACTTCCTCGCGAGGCCCCTCCACGAGCAGGACGTCGCCGGCGCCGAGGCGAAGGCTCGGTGAGGGCAGCACATGGCGGTCGGGATGACGTGCCCGCACCACGCGCACGACGTTGAGATCGAGTTCCTGCCCGAGGCGAAACTCCCGCAATGTCGTTCCCACAAGTTTCGAGTCCGGCAGGATGATGAGCTCCGAGAGGTACGAACGCAGGCCGAAGTCTTCGATCGGCTCGCCACCCGCCCCACGATCCGGGATCATGTGACGCCCGGCGAACAGCAGGTAGAGCGCCCCGACCACGGCGATCGGCACGCCCACCGGCGCGAGCTCGAACATCCCGATCCGCTCGAGGCCGTAGTCGCGTATCAATCCGTCCACCACGAGGTTGGTCGACGTGCTGACGAGCGTGACTGAACTGGAGAGGATCGAGGCGAACGCGAGCGGGAGCAGCAGCTGGGACGATGGCACCTGCGCCTTTTGCGAGATGCCGAGCACCACGGGGATCATGAATGCCGCCGCCGCGGTGTTGCTGATGAAGGCGCTGAGCGTGGACGACACGATCACGACCGCGGCGAGGAGAGTAAAGGGGCGCCTCCCCCCGAAGCGCAGGAGCGATCGGCCCACCAGTTCCACCATCCCCGTCTTCACCAGCGCCGCCGTCATCACCAGCAGGCTGAGGATCATGATCGTGGTGTCGCTGCCGAACCCGGAGAACGCCTGCGAGGCGGGAAGCAGCCCCGTGATCACGAGTGCGAGCAGGAGTCCGATGGCCACGACGTCGGCTGAGACCCATTCGAACGAGAAACAGACCAGGGCGACAAGCACCAGAATCAGCAGGAGCGCGATGGAGAAGGTCATGGGCGCCGGGCAGGGGTGGCATCGGGGCGCCGCACGTCGCGTGCCGCGGAAGGGAACTACGGGCGGACGAGCGGCACCGCCGGTCGCGGCCCGAGGGAGGAGCCGCCGAGGGGTTGCTCACAACGTATTCACAGCCGCGGGCGGCTTGCAGATGCGTCATGAGCCGCGCACTACGCCAGTTGGTCACGCCGATGCAGGGCGAATTGCAATGGACCACGGTCGTTTTTTGCGGAGTGCCCGGTATTCCGGGGGACGGAATGCCTGAGGATCGTCCGTGCGCGGCCGGTTCAGAGAATTGTTCACCGGGGGATTCGGCAATGGCGTCGGGCGATCCCGGCGCGCCTCGCTCGTGGCGCGAGCGCTCCTCCGTCGGGCGCGCAAGGCGGCGGGAGATTTCGCCTTGCCCTGCCGCGATCGCCTCAAGGCAGGCGCGCGGAGCCGTGCATCCATGATGCCGGGCTCCAAAGTTCATGACGCGCTCTAGGATTCCGGCCGGGGCGCAGCGTGGGATGGTCCTCTCGTGGCGAAACGGCAGCCGCGGGCGTAGACTCTGGGATCATGGAAGCTCGCGCCAAGCTGCTGGGGCATCCCATCCACCAAATGCTGATCGTGCTGCCGCTCGGGTTGCTGACCGGGGCGTTTCTCTTCGACATGGTCCATATCATCACCGACTCGGCCCGCTGGGCCGAGATCGCCTACTGGTTGATCGTCGCCGGCCTGCTGGGCGGCGTGCTTGCGGCCGTGTTCGGTGTGGTCGACTGGCTCGCGATTCCCAGGGAAACCCGGGCCTGGCGGATCGGTGCGTGGCACGGCGCGGGCAACGTCGTCGTGCTCGCGTTGTTCACCATCAGCTGGGCCATGAGGCGCGGTGACCCGCTCGCACCGGACGGCGGCGCGATCGTGCTCTCGAGCGTCGCCATTGTCATCGCCATGGTTACGGGCTGGCTCGGCGGCGAACTGGTGGATCGGCTCGGCGTGGGTGTCACCACCGACGCTCATCTCAACGCGCCGAGTTCGCTCACCCGCCGGTCGGTCGACCCGGGACCGCGCTGAGCGCCGACCGGGGAATCGACGCGTGGCAAATTCCCGAGGCGACGTGGCGCGGCGCGCGCAGGAGGCGCGCGAAGCGGCGGATGAGGACCTCGTGGCCCTCATCCGGGCGGGCGCGCGTGCGTGGACGTCGGACGCGCCCGCCTCAGCGGAGGCGGTTGTCCGCATGATCGGCCCGGCCGACATCGTGTTGCTGGGAGAGGCGACACACGGCACTCGGGAGTTTTACGGCATGCGTGCGGAGATCACGCGTCGGCTGATCGCGGCGGGGCGGTGCGACGCGGTCCTGGTCGAGGGCGACTGGCCGGATGCGTATCGAGCGAACCGATACGTCCAGGGGCGCAGCGGCGACGCCGACGCGGTCGGCGCGCTCGGAGACTTCAAGCGTTTCCCGCACTGGATGTGGCGCAACATGGAGGTGGCCGGGTTTCTCGAGTGGCTGCACGGCGTCAACGCGGACCGGACGATCGGGCGGCGCATCGGCTTCTACGGTCTGGATCTCTACAGCATGTATTCGTCGATCGGTGCGGTCATCCGCTACCTCGAGGACGTCGATCCGGCGGCCGCGCGCGCGGCCCGCAAGCGGTACGCGTGCTTCGAGCGTTTCGACCAGGAGGCCGATGACCCTCGCGTCGCGACCGGCGGCGGTGCCGACTGCGCGGAGCCGGCCATGAACCAGCTCCTGCATCTCCTCGCGAACCGCGAGAACTACGTGTCGCGGGACGGAATCGTGGCGCAGGACGAGCAGTTTCATGCCGAGCAGAACGCGCGCCTCGTGGCCAACGCCGAGAAGTACTACCGGGCCTTGTTCGGCGGTCGCGCGAGCACCTGGAACCTGCGCGATCGTCACATGGCCGACACGCTGGAGGCGATGCGACGCCACCTCATCGCACGGGGTTTGCCCGGGCGCCTGGTCGTCTGGGCGCACAACTCGCACCTGGGCGACGCACGGGCCACGGAGATGGCCGAAAGGGAGGAGATCAACCTGGGACAGCTCGTGCGCGAACGGTTTCCCGGGGAGAGCTTCAGCCTCGGTTTCACCACCCATCACGGCACGGTCACGGCGGCCGAAGACTGGGACGAGCCGGCGGAGCGCATGGATGTGCGCCCGGCGCTGGCCGGCAGCGTCGAGGAGATCCTCCATCGAGCCCGACTGCCGGTATTCATGCTCGACCTACGCGACCGGCGGCTGCGCGACGGACTGGGACGGCGCCTGCAGCGCGCGATCGGCGTGATCTACCGGCCGGCCACGGAGCGCCTGAGCCATTATCTGTGGACCGAGCCGGCGCGGCAGTTCGACGCGTTGATCCACGTCGACGAGACGAGCGCGCTCGATCCGCTGGACGCGACGCCAAAATGGCGTCCGGGCGGACTCCAGCCGGACACTTTCCCGAGCGGAATCTGAGCACGGGTTGCAGGCCTCGTGCGGCCCGCGGAGGCTGCGCTTTCACACGCGCCAGGGTGCCGGACTGCGTGGCGTCCGTACGCCACGGCGAGAACGTCAGGAGTGGACCGGTACCGGCGCGGCGAAGTGGTTTCTAAGCTCGGCCGGCGGTACGTTCACCAGGTCCTTCTGCAGCGCCTGCCGCAGGCGCTGGCGGACACCAGGCGAGAGGCGGTCGAGTACAGCGCGGTGCAGGGCCGGACCGGCGGCGAAGTCCCAGGTCGAGGTGTCGTGAGTGGTGAGGAAGTCCTCGAGCTGAGCTGACCAGTCGCGCTCGATCTTGCGGTCGCGTTCCTCCTGCATGGGAAGGCGCTCATCGTTCGTGCCGCCCGCGGAAGTCGCGCTCGCCAGCCGCGGCGGGCGGGAGCCGGGGAACTGGCCGGCCTGGTCGCTCTCCTCCGCCGCATAGCCGCGGCGCCCTGCCGGTGCGTCGAGTGCGTGGGTGAGCGTCGGGACCTCCGGACGGCTCGTGTCGCTGGAGTCCGTCCGGAAGATGCGCAGGTGGGCGCGGTCGATCAGGATGATGAAGTGCTCGGGCGGGGAAAGGCGGGAATCGACCCGGGTGGTCTTCGCGGGCGAGGAAGCCCGGCGCCGCGCGCGGGCGTCGCGGCGGGCCTTGGGCGGAAGGGCGCGCTCCAGGTTCGTGATCTCGGTGGCGTCTCCAGAGGGTGGAGACGCGCCGACCGCGGATGCAGGTGCAGCTTCGTCCGCGGCAGCCGGGGAGGCGCCGGGCGTGAGTTCGCGTTCCGCGGCGATCCAGAATTCTTCGGAACGCCCGTCGGGTCGTCCCTCGTTCTCCCACTTGCGATAGGCGAGTTCGGCGATCGCTTCGTTTGAAGGCTGGGGTTGGTTCATCCCGGCGAGCATACCGAAAACCTCTCGCTCCTGCGCCCGGAGTCTCCTTGGTGATGCGCGCCCGGGGCAATCCGCCGTGCGCCATCCGAGTCCGACCTGATGAGGTCTGCGTGGCGCCGCCGACGGGCCCGGATGAGGCTCGGGCACGACCGCGCGGAACGCCCCCTCCCGGGCGTTCCGCGCTGTCTCGGGTCGGTCATTGCGCGTCCCCTCGCGCGTGGTCGCGGCGGACAGCGGAGACGCAGTCGGCGAGCGCGGACCCTGCGTGATCGGTCCTGATTTTCAGGCGGGTCACCGATGGCAGCGGGCGTTTTGGAGGCTAGTGTCGGGCATGGATAACGAAACGCGAGAGGACCTTTCCCACGAGGAGCCGGTGCGCCGCCGCACCGCGCGCGAGATCAACGAACGGATCGACGAGGCGGTGGAGAAGAGCGTCCGCTTCTACGCCACGCAATCGCGCGAGGTGATCAGCCAGCGCATACGCGAACTCGATCGCGAGTGGGACATCGAGCGGACCCTGGAGGCCAATGCCGCCTCGCTCACGCTACTCGGCCTCACCGGCGCCATCTTCGGACGCCGCAGCTGGCTCGGGCTGCCGGTGACCGTCGCGGGCTTTCTTCTCATGCACAGCATCCACGGGTGGTGTCCACCGGTGCCCGTGTTTCGCCGACTCGGGGTGAGGACGCGCCGGGAGATCGATCGCGAGAAGTACGCGCTGAAGTATCTGCGCGGCGATTTTGACCACCTGCGCAAGAATCTCTCGTCCCCGGAGCGGGTGGTTCCCCTGGTCGAGGCGGTGGCGCGCTGAGCCGGGCCGCGTTTTCACCGGCGTCCGCCGCCGTCTGAAGAGACGGTGGCACCCGAGGGCCGGCCGGGCGGGGCTGCGCGTCCCGTAGAAATGATCGGAAAGGCGGACGATGGTGGGAGGGCTGCCGAGGCTGTAGACTGGGGGAATGACATCCAGCACCTGCGACTCCCGGCGGCGGTCCCGCCTCATCCCATGAGCGACGCCACAACGCTCGAAGTTTCCACCCGTCCAGAGGCTGTGCCCGAGTTGCACCCGCTCCGTCCGGGCGTGGCGTTTCCACAGGGCGCGACATCCGATGGCGACGGCGTCAACTTCGCGCTCTTCGCCGAGGGCGCGACCCAGGTCGAGCTCTGCCTCTTCGACAGCGTGGACGCTCGCAAGGAGTCCGCGCGCATCGTGCTCCGTGACCGCACGCACGGCGTCTGGCACGGTTACATACCCGGGCTTCGGCCGGGCCAGCTCTACGGCTACCGGGTGCACGGTCCGTACGACCCCGCCCAGGGGCTGCGGTTCAATCCCCACAAGCTCCTGCTCGATCCCTACGCCCGGGCCATCGGGCGCCTGACGCGATGGGACGATTCGTTGTTTGGATACACCATCGGCCACGAGGCGAAGGACCTGTCCCAGGATACCCGCGACAGCGCGCCCTACGCGCCGCTCGGCGTTGTCTGCGACGACAAGTTCGACTGGTCGGGCGAGGAGCGGCCGAACCACCCCTGGCACGACACGGTGATCTACGAGGCGCACGTGCGGGGCTTGACGCGCCTTCACCCGGAGGTGCCGGAGGAGCTTCGCGGGACCTATGCCGGCATCGCCTGCCCGCCCGTGCTCGAGCACCTGCGCAAGCTCGGGATCACGGCGATCGAGTTGATGCCGGTGCACCACTTCCTCCATCACCGCCATCTCCTTGACCGGGGACTGGGTAACTACTGGGGCTACGACACGCTGGGTTTCTTCGCCCCGGAGCCGACCTACGCGGCCCGCGGCGACATTCCCAATGGGGTGGTGCGCGAGTTCAAGGAGACGGTCAAGGCGCTGCACAATGCCGGCTTCGAGGTGATCCTGGATGTCGTCTACAACCACACCGCCGAGGGCAACGAACTGGGCCCGACGCTGAGTTTCCGCGGCATCGACAACCACGCCTATTACCGGACCGTGCACGACGACCGTCGCTACTACATGGATTTCACCGGGTGCGGCAACACGCTCAACCTCGTGCACCCGCACGCCCTGCGGATGCTGATGGACAGCCTTCGCTACTGGGTCACGGAGATGCACATCGACGGTTTCCGCTTCGACCTGGCGGCTGCCCTCGCGCGCGAGCTGCACGACGTCAACCGGCTCGGCGCCTTCTTCGACACCATCTACCAGGACCCCACGCTCGCGCCGATCAAGCTCATCGCCGAGCCGTGGGACCTCGGCACCGGCGGGTATCAGGTCGGGAACTTTCCGGTCAACTGGACCGAGTGGAACGGCCACTACCGCGACACCGTGCGGCGCTTCTGGAAGGGCGACATGGGAATGCACGGCGAGGTGGCCTGGCGCCTCGGCGGGAGCGCCGATCTCTACGAGCGCTCGGGCCGGCGTCCCTCGGCGAGCATCAACTTCGTCACCGCCCACGATGGTTTCACGCTGCACGACCTCGTCAGCTATGACTCCAAGCATAACGAGGCCAACGGCGACGAGAACCGCGACGGCGCGGACGACAACAACTCATGGAATTGCGGGGCGGAGGGCCCGACGGAGGACGCGGATATCCTCGAGTTGCGCCAGCGACAGATGCGCAACTTCATCTGCACGCTCTTCCTGTCGCAGGGCGTGCCCATGCTTCTCTCAGGCGACGAGATCGGCCGCACGCAGCAGGGCAACAACAACGGATACTGCCAGGACAACGAGCTCACCTGGCTGGACTGGAACCTGGACGAGACACGCAGCAATCTCCTCGAGTTCGCGCGCCGGGTCATCCACTACCGGCGTCAGCACCCGAACTTCCGCCGTCGCAGTTTTGTGGAGACACATCCCGACACCGGCGCGCCGAGCGAGACCCTGCTCTGGTTCCGGGCGGACGGCGAGGCCATGCAGCAGTCCGACTGGGAGGACGGCGGGTGGATGCGCACCCTGGGGCTTTATCTCGATGGGAACGCCGCGGAGATCCGGGACACGCTGGGCGAGCATGTGACGGACGATCATTTCTTTTTGCTCCTCAATGCCCACCACGAGCCGGTGAAGGTCATCCTCCCCAAAGACCTGCGCGCGAAGAAGTGGCGTTTCGTCTTCGACACGATGCGTCCCGACCTCGAACCGGACAAGCACGCGGTGCGCGGCACGCCGCCCGCGGTCAAGCTGGGCGCCCGGGCCTGCATCCTTCTGCGCGCGCCGAATCCGCGGCCCACGGAGGCCCATGAGTGAGCGGGAGTGGATCGCGACCTACCGGCTGCAGCTGCATCGGGACTTCCCCCTGAGCGCCGCGGCCGGGGTTCTTCCGTACCTGGCAGGTCTCGGCGTGAGCCACGTCTACCTCTCGCCATGTCTTCAGGCGACGCCGGGGAGCAGCCACGGCTACGATGTCGTCGATCCGACCCGCATCAGCGAGGACCTGGGTGGCGAGGCTGCCTGGGACGCGTTCTGCCGCACCGCGCGTCAACACGGGCTGGGCGTGCTCCTCGACATCGTGCCCAACCACATGAGCACGTCGGTCCTGAATCCCTGGTGGGCCGACGTGCTCACGCACGGTCCGTACAGTGCGCATGCGGCCTTTTTTGACATGGATCCCCGCGCCGATGGGGAGCCGTGGCGGGTGCGCCTGTGCACGCTGGACAAGCCGTACGGCGAGGCCCTGGAGAGCGGCGGCTTCCGCGTCGATCTCGAGGGTGCGAATCCGCAGCTCGAATACGCGGGCCAGAATTGGCCGCTCAATCCGCTCACATGGGCGGTCTTCCTCGACGAGCAGGCGGACGAGCCCGATGAGGCCTCGACGGTCGCGACCCGCCTGCGACGCACACTCGAGCCCGATGAGGCGGCGCGCGTGATGTACGCCCGCGCCACGGAGGCGGCACATGCGCGCTGGAAGGAGGTGCGTGGAGATCCTGCGGCCCTGGCGGCGGCCGGCCACCGGGCGGAGGACCTGGCGCGCGATCCCGCGAGACTTCACACCCTTCTTGAGCATCAGTACTACCGGCCCTGTTCGTGGCGGCTCGAGGGCGAACTGGTGAACTATCGCCGCTTCTTCAACATCGGCGGCCTTGTGGGCCTGCGCGTCGAGCAAACGGCGGTGTTCGACGCGGCGCACGCACGGATCTTGCGGATGGTCGGGGCGGGTGAGATCGACGGGGTGCGGGTTGATCACCCCGACGGTCTGCGCGATCCCGCAAAGTACCTGCGCGACCTTCGCGAACGGCTGCCGCGGGGCCGGATCTACGTCGAGAAGATCCTCGATGCCGACGAAGTCCTTCCGGCTGGCTGGCCGGTCGACGGCACGGTCGGCTATGATTTTCTCGGCAAGGCCAACCGGCTTTGGATGCAGGGTGAGAAAGCCGACCGCCTGACGGCGATCTACACCGAATACACCGGGCACACCGTGAACTTCCCGAAGCTCGTCCGGGAGAAGAAGCTCGCGATCATCGATGCGGCCTTTGGTGCCGACTGCCAGCGTCTCGTGGAGCGGGCCGTGATGCTCGCGCGGCGCGACTGGCGGACGCAGGACCTTGGGCGGTCTCAACTCCTCGATGCCGTGCGCGCGCTCACCGTCCTCCTCGCCGTCTACCGCACCTACCTTCCGGGAGAACCCGGGCCGGATCGCGATCAGGACCTCGCGATGCTGGCGAGCGCAGTGGCGGAGGCCCGCGCCTTCAGCGGCGGCACGGCGCCGGCCGTGTATGATTTTCTTCACGACGTGCTCACGCGCGAGCAGCCGGACGCGGACGAGGCGGACTTCATCGCGCGCTGGCAGCAGCTCACACCCGCGGTGATGGCGAAGGGCACGGAGGACACGACCTTCTACATCTACGACCGGCTCGTCTCGGGGAACGAGGTGGGCTCGCAACCCTCGTCACTGGGCATACCCACCGAGCAGTTCCATGCCTACCTGCATCAGCTGAGCGTGCGCTGGCCGCACAATCTCCTGGCCACCTCGACGCACGACAACAAGCGCAGCGAGGACGTGCGGCTGCGCATCTCGCTGCTCACCGAGATCCCGGACCGCTGGTCGGAGGCGGTGCAGGCCTGGACGCGGATGAACCACGAGGCCTGGGGCGGCCGCCAGCCCGACCGCCATGCCGAGTACCTGCTCTACCAGACGCTCGTGGGGGCCTGGCCGATCAGCGTCGAGCGTACGACGGCCTACCTGCTCAAGGCGTGCCGGGAGGCGAAGGTGTTCACGTCGTGGCACGAACCGGACCTCGATTACGAGGCCGCGGTGACGGGGTTTGCCGCGCGGATCCTTGAGTCGCGGGAGTTCACCGAATCACTCGGGGACTTCATCGCGCCGCTCATGCGCGCCGCCGGCGTGCACAGCCTCGCGCAGACGCTGATCAAGCTGACGGCGCCGGGCGTGCCCGACTTCTACCAGGGCACCGAAATGTGGGACCACAGCCTCGTCGATCCGGACAACCGGCGCCCGGTGGACTTCGACGCGCGCCGCACGCTGCTGGCCCGCAGCGCCTCGGCCCCGCCATCGGAGGTGCTCCAGGACTGGGACTCCGGTTGGCCGAAACTCTGGATGATCGCGCGCGTCCTGGGTTTCCGGCGACAGCACCCGCAGGCCTTTGCCCCCGGCGCCGGCTACGAGCCGCTCATGGCGCGCGGGGCGCGTCTCGCGCACGTCTTCGGCTTCAAGCGGGGCGGCGACCTGGTCGCGGTCGTGCCGCGGTTCGTGCTCACGCTGGGGGACGAGTGGGGCGACACGAGCGTTGCGCTGCCCGCCGGGCGCTGGGCGAGCGTGTTCTCGGGAGCGTCGTATTCGGGCGAGGTCGCCGTCGCCCGGTTGTTCGCCGACTTCCCCGTCGCCCTGCTGCATCGTATCGAGGAAACAACCACGCCATGAACTTCTCCGTCTGGGCGCCGATGGCGCAGGAACTCAAGCTGGAACTTGGCAGCACCACCCACGCGATGCACCGCGACGAATCGGGATGGTGGACGGTCGAGCTGCCCGCAGTCTCGGGTGAGACGCGCTATCGCTTCATCGTCGATGGCGGAGCGCCGCTGCCGGACCCGCGGTCGCGGTGGCAGCCTGACGGCGTGCATGGGGCGTCGTGCGTGTGGGATACCGCCGCCCTTTCCGGCCTGGACCGCGTGCCGTTCTCTCCCGTGCCGCTGACGCAGGCCGTCTTCTACGAGCTGCACATCGGCACGTTCACCCCGGAGGGCACCTACGCGGCTGCCCGGGGAAAGCTCGATCACCTGCGCGACCTCGGCGTGACGCATGTGGAACTCATGCCGCTCGCGACCTTTCCCGGCGAGCGGGGCTGGGGTTACGACGGCGTCTATCTCTATGCGCCGCACCCGACCTACGGCACCCCGGCGGAGCTCGCGGACTTCATCGAGGACTGCCACCGGCACGGCCTGGCGGTGATCCTCGACGTCGTCTACAACCACCTCGGGCCGGACGGAAACTACCTCGGCGCCTTCGGTCCGTATTTCACCTCGCATTGGAAGACCCCCTGGGGCGACGCAGTGAACTTCGACGGGCCGGAAAGCGACACCGTGCGCGCTTTCTTCTTCGACAACGCCCTGATGTGGCTGCGCGACTACCGCTTCGACGGTCTTCGTATCGATGCGGTGCATACGATGCTCGACGGCCGCGCGCGGCACGTGCTGGAGGAGCTGGGCGAACGCGTGGCTGCGCTCGGGCGGGAGAGCCGCCGCGAACTGGTCCTGATCGGGGAGAGCGATCGCAACGATCCCCGCTACGTGCGGCCCCCGGAGTGGGGCGGCTACGGCCTGCACGCCCACTGGGCTGACGATTTCCACCACGCGGTGCACGCCTACTTCACGGGCGAGATGGAGGGATACCACGGCGACTTCAGCGGACTGAAGGATGTCGTGGCGGCCCTGCAGCAGGGGTACGTCTATGTCGGCCAGTACTCGCGATTCCGCCGACGCGGCCACGGCCGGCCGCCGCGCGGCGTGAGGCCGGAGCAGCTTGTCATCTGCCTCCAGAACCACGACCAGATCGGCAACCGGGCCTTGGGCGAGCGCATGAGCATGCTCGTTTCGATGGATGCGTTGAAGGCCATGGCCGCGCTGCTCCTGCTCTCACCCAATGCGCCGCTGATGTTTCAGGGTGAGGAGTGGGGCGCGCGCACGCCGTTTCTCTACTTCACCGACCACCACCAGCCGGAACTCGCCCGGGCCGTCACGGAGGGGCGCCGCCGGGAATTTGCCGCGTTCAAGTGGCAGCAGGAGTCGGTGCCGGATCCGCAGGAGCGGTCGACGTTCGTCCATTCCAAGGTGCGGTGGGCCGAGTTGGAAGAGCCGCAGCACCAGGAGGTGCTCGAGTGGCACCGGGCCCTGATCGCGCTGCGCCGGGAGCGGGCTCCGGAGGAGCGATGGGACCGCGAGGCGCACGCGGACGAAGAGGCCAGGTGGCTGACACTGCGCGTGGGGCGGCACCTGGTCATGCTCAACCTCGCGAACCACGCGCAGCGGATACCGGCGCCCGAGGGCGAGATGGAGCGCGTGCTCGGTCCCGCGGACGTGACGCAACCGGGCGACCCGATGCCGCCGCGGAGCACGTGCGTCTGGCGCCGGCGCTGACACTGGCGCCGTTGGACACGGCGCCGGCACCGAGTACTCGGGGGAATTGGCCCGGGGTGGGGATTGGGTTTGAGCCCGGATGGTCGCGCGGCCGCGCCCGGGCGACTGTGACGCATGGGAATCGAAACTATTTTCCTCGTCCTCGGCGTCGTCCTTGCAATCGGAATCAGCGTCATCGTCGCCAAGTCCCGGCGAAAGATCCACACCGTGTCGGGAGACTCGGATCCCCGTGTCGACCCGCCGGCGCCCCCGGCAGGGCGTCCGCCGCGCTGAACCCGGCTCGGACGGGATCAACCCTCGAGCAACGATTCGGCGCCGTCGATAAACACCTCGGCGCCGGAGATGTGACCGGCCGCGTCGCTGGCGAGGAAGTGGATGAGTTCCGCCACCTGGTCCGCGCTGCCGGGTTTGCCGCCCGTGAGCGGCACGCGGCCTTCGGGAAACTCCACCGGCGGCTTGAGTTCCTCCGTGCCGACCCGGCGCGTGTTCTCATCGATGCTCGTCGTGATGGCGCCCGGACACACGGAATTGACGCGGATGCGATGCCGCGCGAGTTCCAGTGCCATCATCCGCCCGAACGCCACCTGGCCCGCCTTGGATGTGGCGTAGGCGGAGGCGCCCGCGTTGCTGAACATCCGCGTGCCGTTCACCGACGAAACGATCACGATGGCACCGCCCTGTTTCTTCAGGTGAGGCACCGCATACTTCACGGTCAGGAAAGTCCCGCGCAGGTTGATCCGCAGCGTCTTGTCCCAGTCGTCCTCGGTAAGCTCCTCGATCGACGTCCAGGTGCCGTTGATGCCGGCGTTCGCCACCACGACATCGAGGCGCTTCCAACGGTCGACAACGACTGAATACGCCGCGACCACTTGATCGCTCACGGCGATATCCGCCGTGACGACGAGCGTGTCGCCCCCCGCCTTCTCGATCACGGCCGCCGCCTCCTGGAGTTCGTCGCGGGTCCGCCCGAGGAGCGCCACGCGGGCGCCGGCGAGGGCGAGGCGTTCCGCTGTCGCGCGGCCGATGCCCGAGCCGGCTCCGGTGACGAGGGCGACGCGATCCTGAAGAGTCCGGGCGGAGGGTGTCGTCATGACTGGATGGGTACGAGTGGTGGTGGAGTCCGGGCGTGCCTTATCGCGCGAGTGGGTTCAGGGC
Source organism: Verrucomicrobiota bacterium (assembly GCA_023399155.1). Lineage (GTDB taxonomy): Bacteria > Verrucomicrobiota > Verrucomicrobiia > Opitutales > Opitutaceae > JAEWQP01. The sequence continues at coordinate 193,969 of JAEWQP010000010.1, forward strand.
GTGGAAGGGAGCACATCGAGCGTGTCGAGATGATGCGGCGCACCCGTGCGCCCGCCGATTGCGGCGGCGACGCCGCCGGCCAGCAGGGCAAGAAAGGCCCAGAAGGCGGTCGTGCCCCCGGTGCGGGCGGCCGCCTCGGTCGCGGCTTCAAGCCGGTCACCCGTGGCCTGGAGGTTCTGCCGTGCCTCCACCATCCGCGTGATGGCGGTATCGGCCATGCGCCGGGCCTCCGCCTGGCTGAGCTCGCCACGCGTGGTGAGGAAGCTCACAAGCTGCTGGCGAAACTCAGGCGATTGCACGTCCTGCCGCACCGCACCGGCGAGGAGTTGCTGGAGTTCGCGCGTGGTCTGCGCGGCGTTTTTCCCCGTGAACGACTTGCCCAGCTCGGTGGCGAGTTCGCCGGCGGGAAGGCCTGCGGCGGAGGCGGCCGTTTGCGCCACCTGCGCCGTCTCCGGAGCGATTTCCTGCAGCATGCTTCCAGCCTGTTCGGCGGTGCGGCTCAGGATGCTCGTCGCGCCTCCGAGCACCGCGCCGACCGTCGTGCTGACGATCCACACCATGGCCAGGCTCCCCAGTCCCCAGACAAGGACGCCGTGGATCGCGCCGTCGAATGGACGCGGGATGCCTGCGAGATGGCCGGCCGCCCAGCCGCCGACGTAGAGCGACACGAGCGCACTCGCCAGCCACCAGATACCCGCGCCGAAGCCGATGGCGTGCGGGGAGTCGACCTCGAGGCTCCAGAGCCCCACGGCGAGGCCGAGCAGGTTAAGCAGCAGTTGTAGTGCGCTCGCGATGACGGCGCCGGCGATGACTGCGCTCCAGGAGGTGCGACGGAGAATCTCTCCGGAATGAACGGATGCGACTGAGGATGAAGTGGGTGATGGCATGGCAGGTGTGGTGTTGGGCCTGAACATACACCGCCGGCCGGGGCCAGGCCTCCGGGGTGCGGCTCGGGAATTTGGCTCCCACCATGCGGTGCCCGGCATCGGGCCCGCGCACGGCTGCCCCATCAGGCCTGTGCACACGGCGGGTCGCCGCGTGGGACGTTTTCCGGTGGTGCTTGCCGCCACGCACCCGATGTCGGCATCCGCGGAGATGGACTATCTTGGGGCGATATGAACATCACGATGAGAACTTCACGTCAGGCCACGCGCGCCGCCTTCGCGACCGCCGCATGCCTGCTCGCGCTCGGCCTGGGATCGCCCGGCGCGGCGCAGTCATCTTCAAGCACTTCAGCGCCAGGCAGCAAATCCGCGGACGGCTCGTCGCAAGCAGCCAAGCCGGGCCCGACCGGAAGCAACGCCATGAGCAACGCCGGCGGGACGTCGTCCACCATGATCACGCCGGAAAGCCGGCGTTTCATCGAGCAGGCGGCGAAATCGGGACTCAAGGAAGTGCGCCTGGCCCGGCTCGCGACCGAGCGCGCGGCCAGCGCCGAGGTGCGCGATTACGCGCAGATGCTCCTCACCGATCACCAGGAGGCGAACACCCGCCTCGCGTCCATCGCCCGGTTCCGCAGCATCGATCTGCCGACTGAAGGCATGGTGACCAGTACTGCCACCAGCCTCACCGGAACCACCGCAGTCACGACCCGCGAGACGCCGATCGCCGCGGCCACGGAACCACGAACCGTCGTGGGCGGCCAATCCGGCATCGCCACCCCCGAGGAGAGCACGGCAGCCGCGCGCACCACGGAAGCCTCGTCGACGACCAGCTCCGGTGACCCCCGCGACGCGGTGCTCGCAACGATCGAGGCCGAGGTGGCGGCATTGCGCGGAAAGTCCGGCGCCGAGTTCGACCGCGCGTTCGTCGCGGACATGGTCAAAGACCACAAGAAGACGATTGAACTCTTCGAAGAGGCGAGCGGGCGCACGGGCGACACGGAGGTCAGCGAGTTCGCCTCGATGACGCTGCCCAGGCTGCGCGCCCACCTCGCTCGCGCGGAAGCCCTGGCCCAGCGTGCGAAACGCTGAGCCGAGGGCGGGTGCAGCGCGATTCCGTGTCCGCCCGCTGGGCAACGTAGACGTCCGCGGCGGACCGGTTTGGGCCCGATGTGCGGCTGGGAAATGCACACCATGGCGGGAGCGCCACCGGCCGGCTAGTGTCGTCGCGTTTTCCGAAACCGTCGCGAGCGCGCGACCGAACCCCGCGCCCCCTCGAACCTCACCCATCATCGCCATGACCTCCGCCATCCCATGGGCCCTCCTCGGTGTTGCGATCACCGCCGTCGGCGCGATGATCTGGGCGATCGTGGCCGTGAGCTGGAGTATCCGCCACGGGCAGTTTCGCAACATGGACCAGCAGGCGCGGGTGATCTTCGATGAGGTCGAATCCGAGGGCACGCCGACCGATTTCTTCCCCGGCAAGGGCCCGCCGCCCTCCGAATATCTCCTTTAGCCGCTCACACCCATGGCTTCTGAAACATCCCTGGTTCCGGAGGATGCGCGCGAGCGGGTGGCGGCAGAGCAGGTTGCCTTGTTCACGATCGATCGGAGCACGCGCGGTCCTGTGCTCCTCTTCGTGCTGGCCAGCCTAGCATGGTTGGTCCTCGGCACGGTGCTCGCGCTCATCGCCTCGTGGAAGATGCACCAGCCCGAGCTGCTCGGATCGAGCGAGTGGCTGACGTTCGGGCGGGTACGGCCGGCCCATACCCATGCTGTTGTCTATGGCTGGGCGACGAATGCCGCCTTTGCCGTGACCTTCTGGCTGATGGCGCGCCTCTGTCGCACCACGCTTCGGCATGGCGGCATGCTGTATGCCTCGGGCGTGCTCTGGAACCTCGGCGTGCTCGCCGGCATCCTCGGCATCCTGCGCGGCGACGGGGTGCCTGTGGAGTGGTTGGAATTTCCCCCCTACGTGAGCCCGATCCTCTTCCTCAGCTACGCGCTGGTCGGAGCGTGGGGCGTGATCATGTTCCGCTTTCGAAGCGTGGAGCACACCTACGTCGCGCAATGGTTTCTGCTGGCGGCGTTGTTCTGGTTCCCCTGGCTGTTTTCGGTTGCGCAGATCATGCTCGTCTATGTGCCGACAGCAGGCGTGGTCCAGGCCCTCGCGAACTGGTGGTATGCGCACAATCTCATGGGCCTCTGGTTCACGCCGGTGGCCCTGGCGGCGACCTACTACTTCATCCCCAAGGTACTCGGCCGACCGATACACAGTTACCATCTCGCCGTCGTGGGTTTCTGGTCGTTCGCCCTGGTTTTCAGCTGGACCGGGGCGCAGCATCTGATCGGGGGTCCGGTGCCGGTCTGGGTGCAGACGATCGGGGTCGTCGCGGGCCTTCTCATGGTCGTGCCGGTGATCATCACGGCGGTGAATTATCACCTCACCGTGCTCGGTTCGTTCCGCGAAGTGTGGGCGAGCCCGACCCTGCGCTTTATCGTGTTCGGGGCGGTCAACTACACGCTGGTCGGTCTCATGGGTTCGACGATGGCGCTGCGGTCGGTGAACGAGGTCGTTCATTTCACGCATGCGACGGTCGCGCATGCGCACCATGGCATGTACGGGTTCTTCAGCATGATCATGTTCGGGAGCCTGTATTTCATGCTGCCGCGGTTGCTCCTCAAGGAATGGCCGTCAGCGGGGCTGATCAGCCTGCACTTCTGGTGCGCGAGCACGGGGATCGTGCTCTACGTGGTGCCGCTCCTCATCGGCGGCGTGATCCAGGGCATGCAGATGAACGATCCGGCGAACCATCCCGAGTTTCTGGACATCGTCCGCGCCACGCTGCCGTACCTGTTCATCCGTTCCATGGCCGGCCTGGTGCTGTTCGTCGGCCATGCCGCCTTTGCGTTGAACGTGATCTGGATGCTGGCGCGGCCGCGCTCCGTCGCGGAGGTGGCGCCGACGCTCTTTCGCATGCCGGAGGCGATGCAGTTGACTGCGACCGCGTCGGCGACTCGCGAGCCAGGGTCGTGAATGGCCCCACTCGGTCGGGCGGGCGCTCTGCCCGTGACCCGGCGTGATCAGCCCGCAGGACAACGCTCAGCGCGGCGCCGGGAACTGCTCCCGCGCGATGCGCACGGCAGGCCGGTGGAGTCCCGAAGAACTCCAGCACATCTCCTCCTTCAGGTGGCATTCGATGCCTGCATCGAAGAGCGAAAACATCACGCCGAGCACGCAGGCGTCCGTATCCTGACCGCAGACCGTGAGGCAGCGGATCCCCCGGCGCTTGAGCTGGCGGATGTGCGACGCCGTCAGGCCGTAGGTGGATTTTGAGAACACGAGGTCGCCGTTGTCCGGCGTGATGAGCAGGTCCGTATCCGCCGAGCCCGGGGCGCAGCACTTCTGCTTGAGCTTCTTGCGGAAGATCGAGCCCGGTGGATTGATGTAGCGCGTGAAGATGCGGCAGGGAAAACGCCGGGAATACCGGCGCAGCTTCTCGACGAAGGCCGGTGGCGGCGCGAAGGCGCGCTGCACGTCCACGATGAGGAGGGCGCGGCGGGGCTGGCTCATGGTTGAATGCAGTCGCGGCGGACAGGGTCCGCAAGGCGGCTCGGTCGGGTCAGGTGTGTCATGACGCGTGGATACATGCGAAGCGGCGTGAACGGATGGTCCAGCCGTCGCTCACGGGTCATCGTACCACGGCAACGGCGCCGCCGCCATCGGAGCGACGTCCGAATCCTGCCGGTTCAGGCGCGTTCCGGCCCGGGCTCTCGCTCCGCCCGCAGTTACGAAATCGGCCCGATGAGCAGCCGGCCTGGATCAGCCTTTGTGCGTGCGTCGCTTCGCGAAACCTCGACCTACTCGCGCCGCCCGAGGCGCGCCTGTTCGCCGCGTTCCTCCTTCAGGCTTCCGGGGGTGAACTTCTGGTTCATCAGGATCGCTGAGGAGCTGAACGCGAGCCAGAGCAGGATCCACTCGCCCCAGTGCGCCTGGATGCCGACCCACGCGAGGATCAGGCAGACGATCGCGCTCGCGGTGACGCTGATGCAGAAAAGGCACGACAGCCACTCGCTGGTGGCCGAGGCCGGCGGGGGCACGCGTCGCAGCTTGCGGAAGATGAAGGCCGGCCCGTCCTCCTTGCTCACCAGGAGCGAAAGGCGGAACGTCGCGAGCGCACCGAGCAGGAAGTGAAACCAGGACAGGCGCATGAGGGTGACTTTCGATTGGGAATCGGAGACGTGGGGTCGGCGGATCATTCAGGGGGCAACCGGCGGGTCGCGCGATTGATCCTGGTCGCTTGGTCTCGGTGCAGGCCGTCAGCGCGCCGGAGGCGCCTCTCCCTCCCGCCGAAGTCCCACGGGTGCGACCGTTGTTGCAGGGGCCGTGATGACGCGATGGGTCGGCCGTGAGAACGCCCAGCGCAGCCAGCCCGCCAGCAGGATGACCTCGACCGCAGCTTCGATCAGGTAGACCGGGGCGATGCGCTCGTGCGACCCGTAAAACACCGAGATGCCGATCAACGCCAGCGTGGCGCCGATGACGATGAACCCGAGTTCACCCGTGATGCGTTCGCGGGCGCGGGCGACGATCATGGTTCCCCCGATGACGGCGAGGAGCAGGCCGACCAGTTGCACGAGCCAGAAGTCGACCTTCGGGCCGGTGGCCCACTCGAAGCTCGTGCGATGGACCAGCGGCCAGAGGCCGGTCACGACCCAGTAGACGCCCTGGATGTAGGCGGGAGGCCGGACCGGGGATGCTGTCTGCAGGGCCGCAGTGGCTGGAGCGGATGGATGTGCCATGGTCGTGGTGGGCGAATGAATACAGGCTGGGCGGGCGCACGGGAGCTAGGCCGCCGGATCGAGCACCACCTTGATGCAACCGTCCCGTTTCTCAGCGAACGTCTCGTACATATCGGGTGCCCGGCTCAACGGTACCCGGTGCGTGATGACGAAGGAGGGATCGATCTTTCCATCCTCGATCAGGTCCAGCAGCTGCCGCATGTAGCGCGGCACGTGGGTCTGGCCCATCTTGAGGGTGACGCCCTTGTTGAAGACCGCACCGAACGGTACCTTGTCGATGAAGCCGCCGTACACCCCGGGCACGGAGAGAACGCCGGCCTTGCGCACCGTACGCATCGCCTGGCGCAATGCGTAGGGCTTGTCCGTCTCGAGCTTCAACGCCTGCTTCACATTGTCATAGGTGGAGCCGTGCGCCTCCATGCCCACGGCGTCGATCGCCGCATCCGGGCCGCGACCACCCGTGAGCGCGCGCACCTGCTCCAGCACGTCTTCCTCGGAGTCGACGGTGATGGCGCCCGCCGCCTCGGCCATGCGCAGGCGTTCCGGCTCGCGGTCGATGGCGATCACCTTGGCCGCGCCCAGGAGCATGGCCGAACGAATCGCGAACTGGCCCACGGGCCCGCATCCCCAGACCGCCACGACGCTGCGACCGGGCTGGATGTTGCAGTTCTCAGCCGCCATGTAACCCGTCGGGAAGATATCCGAGAGGAACAACACCTTGTCATCCGGCAGCGTGGTCTCGATCTTCAACGGACCGACGTCGGCGTGCGGCACGCGTGCGTATTGTGCCTGCCCGCCGGCGTAGCCGCCGGTGAGGTGGGAGTATCCATAAAGTCCTGCCGGACTGTAGCCCATCAGTTTTTCGGCCATCCAGGCGTTCGGATTGGTATTGTCGCAGCACGACCATTCCTGCCGCTGGCAATGCGAGCAGTGCCCGCAGCTGATGGTGAATGGGACGACCACGCGGTCGCCGACGCGCAATCTTCGCACCTCCGGGCCGACTTCGACCACCTCGCCCATGAACTCGTGGCCGAGGATGTCGCCTTTCTCCATCGTCGGCATGTGGCCGCTGTAAAGATGCAGGTCCGAGCCGCAGATCGCCGTGGAGGTGATCTTCACGATGCAGTCGCGGGGATTGAGGATCTTCGGATCGTCGACCGTCTGGACCTCGATCTGTCCCTTGCCCATCCAGCATACCGCTTTCATGCCTCGCCTTTCTTCTGAAGCTTCGAGCGCTGCGGTTCGCCGACGGACTGGCCCTCGGTGGTGGGAATCTCGCCGGCCTCCATCAGCGCCTTGAAGCGGCGGAGCGCTTCGGCGACCTGCTGGGCACCCTCCTCGCCGGAGAGTTTGGCCAGCCAGGCGCCGAGTTTGCCGCCCGGCGCCTGATAGGTGAGTTCCACGCGCACCTCGGTGCCCTCGTCGCCAGGTGCCGCGGAAAAGCGGACCAAGCCGGAGTTCGGAATCTCCGAACCTTCGCGAGCGCGCCATTCGATCAGTTCGTCGGGTACGTCGGTCGTGATCATCGCCTGCCATTCCACGCGGCGGTCGCCGGGTGGCGCGCTCACCGACCAATGTGATTCTGTGGCACTGGTGCGCGTGATCGAGACCGGGTGCTTGACCACGGTGGTGATGTTCTCGAGATCGCGCCAGAAGCGGTAGAGTTCAGAGGCGGGACGACGGATCGTGCAGACCGACACGACCTGCACGCCGGATTCCGATGTGCCGGCGCTGCCCGGGACGGCATGCGCCCGGCGCGGCGCCCCACGTCGTGTGGATGAAGGGGAAGAAGTGGCCATGGGACGAAAGCGGCTCCTGCATCGCCCCGGGGGATTCCGGAGTGAGCGGCGTACTCTAGCCATCAATCGGCCCCCCGAGCATCCGGGGCTTTCCGGTGAAAGGAGCGACCGCCAACCCGCGCCCGGGCATGGAGCCTCGTCCGCGGTGCATTCTTTCGGTCACCGTAGGGTCATTCAGGCCACGGCTGGATACGGCGGCCGCGACGCGAAGCGTATTGTCGGCCGCCATTCACGATGCCCCTCCATCAATTACGCCACGAAATGCTCGACACACCGCGCGGGTGGATACCCGCCATGAACGTCCACGCATGTGCAAGCGGGTTCCTGGTCTGCGTCGAACTCGCGGGCCTGGATCCCGGCTCCCTTCACGTCACGGCCACCTCCCGCACGGTGGCGATACGCGGCTTCCGCGCGGCGCCGAATCCCTGTGGCGACGAGCCCCATCGCGTGCTCGCGCTGGAGATCGACTACGGCCCCTTTGAGCGCGTGCTTGCGCTGCCCCTCGAGATCGATCCGGCGGACGTGGTTGCGCGGACCGACAACGGGCTGGTCTGGATCCGGTTGAGACTCTCCGGGCGCGGGACAAAGGCGGCATCAAAAGTAGATGGTGCATTGGAGTCAACCCATCCGGAAGCCAGGACGAACGAGCCCGCCGCCCTGGGTGGCGGCGGGTCGGCTCCTCACCCCGTCCGCGCCTAAGGCCCGCGCCCGATGTCGCGCGTCGCTGCGGTGCGTAACGTACCCCGATGAAACAACCTAAATCGCGCAACACCCACGTGATCGTCCGCGGCGCCGAGGCGGGTGGCATCACGAAGGCGGACATCGAACGTCGCGCCGCCGAGCTTTGCCTGATTCGCGCCGGCCATGAGAAGTACACCGAGGCCGATCTGCAGGCCGCCGAGAGCGAACTTTACGGCGACACGACGCCGGCATCGACGGCGCAGGACGCCCGCTCCGAGGTCTTCCTCTCCCGCGATCCGGCCGAGCCACGCGGCGTCCCGGGGCACCGGAGCGAGGAGGCGGCTCCCGAGGAGGATGACGAGAACGAAGAGCCGGAAAGACTTGCGCTCCAGGGTCTCGAAGAGGCCCAGCACGACCTGATGGTTCGCGCCCGTCGTGAACAGGCTGATACGGATGAGGAAACCCGGCGCTGAACCAAAACAATCTTCCAGGGCACACGCATGAACAAGTCACTGCATGGCAAACGCGTCGCGATCCTCGCGACGGACGGATTCGAACAGAGCGAGCTTGAGAGCCCGGCCGCGGCCCTGCGCGAGGCGGGTGCGAAGGTCGATCTCGTTTCGCTGAAGTCGGGGTCCATCCGGCCCTGGGACGGCGAGAAACTCGGCCAGGGCATCGCTGTGGACCTGGTCGTCGAGGAGGCGGATCCCGCCACGTTCGACGCGCTGGTCCTCCCGGGTGGTGTGATCAATCCGGATCGGCTGCGCATGAACCCCGATGCGGTGGCGTTCGTGCGCGGCTTTTTCGCGGCGGGCAAACCGGTCGGCGCCATTTGCCACGGGCCCTGGATGCTGGTGGAGGCCGATGTGGTGGACGGCCGCAAGGTGACCTCGTACGCCTCGATCCGGCGCGACATGATCAACGCCGGGGCGAACTGGGTCGACGAACCGGTCGTGACCGACCGCGGCCTGGTCACCAGCCGCAAACCGGACGATCTTCCGCAATTCAACGCCAAGCTGATCGAGGAGATCGGCGAGGGCATCCATCCACAGGGCATCGACGAACGGTTGCGCGAGGGTGGCGATCTCTCCACCGGCGCCCGGCCCATGCGGGGCTAGACGTTGTCATAAACTTCGCTGCGCGCTGTCTCCTCGGTAAGGCGGTTCTCCGAATCCGCCGCGAGTGCGATTTGGCCTTCTTAGCGCGCTCGGTTCCGAGGCCGTCTGCGGCCGACGAGACCGGCCGCGCCGCGATCCGGACCAAGCGCGCCTTACTTGCGAGGCCGGCTTCGGGGGATGCATCACACGTTGTAGTGCTGGATTCAAACCCGTCGTCTGCTTAAAAGCGATCGACTTCCCTCTGGTACACAGGGTCGGGTTAATTCCGGCGGCGATTGTCTCAAGGCAAGCGTCCACCATGATGCATGCGCGACGGAGCGGGAGTTTCGCGCTCCCGGGGGACTATCGAAAGGTTTGAAGACGCGGCGGAATCGACGCGGCATTGCCGCTCCAAGGGGGTAACCGTCCAAAGGTGGCGCCTGAGGTGTGCCCTCATTCTGCATTCTGCCGTCGCTCGATGTGGTCGAGCACGGTGTTGGGATCGACGTCCTGTTGCAGGACATGCAGTTCGTCCTCGGGCAGTTCCTGGATCTCAAGCTTGCGCGCGATGGCCGCCACGAGGGTCATGAGGCGGGTCACCTCATGTTCTGCGAGGAGACTGATCTGCAGATCGAGATCCGCGTTGCGCTCCGCCATGGCGGACATCTGGTTCTGGGCGATCAGCACGAAGGTCGAGAGGAAGATGGCCTCCACGGATGCGATCATGGCCAGAACCACGAAGGTCGGATCGAAGGGGCGTATCGGCGTGGCGCCGAGATTGATGGTGATCCACGATCCGAAGAGGGCGAGATGCAGGTAGACGAAAGGCATCGACCCGATGAACCGGGTGATACGCTTGGACAGGCGTACGCTCATGCTCTCGCTTCGCGCTTGGTGGCGCTCGCGTTCCACCAGGCGCCTGATGTTGCGATCGAGCACCGGCGTGAGTGAGGCGTGAGGATCAGGCTGGCCCATGGCTCCCGGGGAGCACGGCACGTGCCGGGTGCGTCGACGCATGGGGCCGGTCCCCGGCTGAAAGCCCCGGACGGGATATGCCGGCATGTGGGTCCGGCCTCGGGCCCGGCGGTGGTCGGATGGGCCGGTGGCGGTGTCGTGCACAGGCCACTACGTTGGCGGAAGAGCAACAAACCCATGAACGTCACGACCGCCACGATGATCGCAGTCCGGATGCACACGACCGGAAGTCCGGATGTGCTTGTTTACGAAGAGGTGCCGCTGCCCGAGCCCGGGCCGCGCGAGGTGTTGATCCGGGTCCATGCCGCCGGCGTCAACCCGGTCGACTGCAAGAGGCGCCGTGGCGTCATCGGCTCGCGCGACGACCTCCCGCTGATCCCGGGATACGATGTATCCGGCATGGTGGCAGCCTGCGGCCCCGGCGTGCGGGACTGCTCGGAGGGCGAGGAAGTCTTCGCCTATCTGCACCGTTACGGCGGCGGCTATGCCGAGTTTGCCGTCGCCGCGCTGGGAGAGTTTGTGCGCAAGCCGGCGGGAATCGACCACGTGCACGCCGCGGCCGCGCCCCTCGCGGCGCTCACGGCCTGGCAGGGACTCTTCGACCACGGCAGATTGCGCGCCGGGCAGACTGTCCTGATCCACGGAGCAGGTGGTGGCGTCGGGCATATCGCGGTGCAGCTTGCGCGTGAACACGGCGCCCGCGTCGTCGCGACGGCGGCGGCAGCCGACCTCGATGTCGTGAGCCGGCTGGGTGCCGACATCGTGATCGATTTCGCCGCCATGCCGTTTCAGAAGGTCGTTCGTGAGGTCGACCTGGTCTTCGATCTCGTGGCGGGTGTCACGCAACGCCGCTCGTGGCCGGTTCTGCGCGAGGGCGGCCTGCTGGTGTCAGCACTCGGGCGGCCGGAGCGGGTCGACGAGGCTCCCGCCGGAACAACAGGCCGGGGCTTCAAGGCCCGGGCCGATGCCGCGCAACTCGAGGCCATACGCGACTTGGTCGAACGCGGGCGCCTATCCGTGCACGTGACGCGCACGCTGCCCCTGGTCGAGGCGCGCCACGCCCACGACCTGATGGAGTCGCAGCACAATCAGGGAAAGACCGTGCTGGTCGTTCGCTGACTCCGTCCGCAGGATCAGCTGTCCTCAAGCACCACGTTGTGCTCGTGGAGGAAGTCAACGAGTTCCTCCACGCCGAAGTCGGCCAGCACGTGGCCGTGCCAGTCGAGCGTGGGCGCCTTGGTCTGGCCCGAGATGCGCTGCATCGTTTCGCGGGCCTGATCGTCGGCCGTGACGTCGCGCTCGCGGTGGCTGATGCCATGGCCAACGAGAAACTCCCGCGCCTCGTCGCACCAGGGACAGCCGCTCTTCACGTAAAGGATTGGGAGATTGTCTTCCATGGCTCGCACCATACCACCGCAGGGTGACCGTGCCATCGGGGAGGGGACCGACACGGGCGGGGGAAACGTACCCCCGGCACGGGTGATTCGAGGGGCCAGATCGAAACGTTCGTGCCCGAGCGGCTCGCGGCGAGCGCGGCGGTTTCGAAGGAACCGCCCTTCCTTTTGGTCAGTGACAGTCCCGCTTGACGTTGAGGCCGACGCCCGCGCCCGAGACGTAGCGGCCGTTCCAGAAGGTATCTTCGGCGTCGTCGGCGTAGTCGTCGAACCACGCGTATTCGACCATGCCGTACGCCTCAGGACGGCGGCACGCGGCGCTGCGCCTTCTGAATCGTGTCCGGGTCCGCCGTATCCGACGCACCGGGCGTCGGCTCGTCCGCGGCGGGTTGCTCGCGGGAGAGTGCGTGGCCGGGATCCGCGAGGCCGTCCCGGGTTCCGCGCTGATCCGGGGACCCGCTCCGCGCGGGGCTCACGGCGGAGAAGATCGCGATCCCGACAAAGACGAAAAACAGCACCAACAAAGCTGCGACGATGATATAGCCCATCGCCGACACGCTACGACCGGTGCGGTTCAAATGCCATCGGGTCGCGCACCGATTGATGTCACGCGGCCGTCCTGTGCAGGTTGATGCACACAACCGAGCCGCCCGTGGGGCCACACGGTGCCACCGCGGTCCGACCCGATACAGCCTTCACATCGGGGCCCCGACCGACTGCGGAGGGCGGAGGATCACCGCTGCCGCAGGTGGCCGCGGGCTCCTATGCTGGACGCGTGCCCACCCGAACGAAGAGACCGCGCCTCGAGGAGGTCAGGATCACCCATCCGGACAAGGTCTACTTCCCGGGGCCCGGCGTGACGAAGGGCGAGGTCATCCGCTACTATGCGGCCGTGGCGCCGCACATGCTTCCGCATCTCAAGCGCAGGCCGGTCACGCTGATCCGTTTTCCCGAGGGCATCACCGGGGAGAGCTTCTACGAGAAGAACGCGCCGCGGTTCACGCCGGAGTGGGTGACGCGTTTCCCGGTTCCGCGACACCGATCGGGCGGTGTCATTGACTATATCCTGGTGAACGACGTTCAGACGCTGGTCTGGTGCGCGAACCTCGGCGGGATCGAGTTCCATCCGTTTCTGCACCGTGCGCCCGCCATCGACCGGCCGACGAGCCTTGCCTTCGACCTGGACCCGGGCGAGGGCGCGGATCTCCTCACCTGCATCGACGTGGCATTCTGGATACGCGAGATCCTCGAGTCCCTCGGCCTCAAGTCGTTTCCGAAGGTGACGGGTTCGAAGGGCCTGCAGCTTTACGTGCCGCTGCACACGGCCGTTTCCTACGAGACCACCGGACCGTTTGCGAAGGCCGTCGCCGAGTTGCTTGAGCAGCGGCATCCCGACGTCGTCGTGAGCCGGATGGCAAAGGCGCTGCGGCGCGGGCGGGTGATGATCGACTGGAGCCAGAACAGCGGCTCAAAGACCACGGTCTGCGCCTACTCGCTGCGGGCCAAGCGCGCGGAACCCTACGTCTCGATGCCCGTTGACTGGAAGGAACTGAAGCAGGCATCGAGGCAGGGCCACGTGGAGGCACTGCAGTTCCCGCCGGACGCCGCGCTGAAGCGCCTGTCCAGGCGCGGCGACCTCTTCGCGCCCGTGCTCACGCTCAAGCAGAAGCTCCCGCGTCAATTCGTGAAACCGGGAGCAAAGAAGACCGCGAAGCGCCTGACCCGGCAGCCCGACCTCGCCGAATACAGGGCGAAGCGCGATTTCGAGAAGACCGCCGAGCCGCCGCCCAAGGCCGATGCACAGAAAACGCCGGCGCGGGCGGGCGTGCCCCCGGCCGGAGAAAAGCCGCGCTTCGTCGTCCAAAAGCACGCGGCGCGCAACCTGCATTACGACTTCCGCCTCGAGTTCGACGGCGTGCTGAAATCGTGGGCCGTGCCCAAGGGCCTGCCCTACGCCATGGACGTCAAGCGTTCCGGCTTTGAGACCGAAGACCATCCGATCGAGTACCTCGCCTTCGAGGGCACCATCCCCAAGGGCCAGTATGGCGGCGGGACCGTGATGGTGTGGGATATAGGCACGTTCGATCTCATCTCCGGCGATCCGGCGCGCGGCTCGATGCGCGTGCGCCTTCATGGCAGGAAACTCAAGGGGGAGTGGCGGATCTACCGGATCCGGAGCGAGGGCGGAAAGAACGTCTGGCTGATCGAGAAGGGCGAACGCTCCATGCGTGCGGTGAGCGCGCGCCAGGACGACAGCTCCGCGCTGACGCGACGTTCCATGGCGCGCATCGCGAAGGACAACGACGCGCAGTGGCAGAGCAGCGCGTGAGCATGCAGCGGCCGACGGCCGCGTTGAGCGCGCGGGCCGCCGCCCGGCCCGGGCTATCAGCAAGCTGCGTCGGCTCCCGGGCCGGTCGTGGGGAACGCGCCCGATGCCGAGTCGCGTCATCGCGGCGTATCCTGTCCCCGATGCCCGAGCCAAGGATCTCCCAACCGCTGGAGATGAAGGTGAACCCGCACAAGTGGACCACCAAGGTCAACGTGGCGGTGGTGGTCGCCGTGTCCGTGTTGTTCCTGGCCGGATTCATCTACGCCCTGTATGCAATCATGAATACGGGGGAGGTGCAGCAGGACGTGCATGATGACGTCACGCTGCCGCAGCCGCGGCCCTGAGCGCGCGAGAACCGCGCGCGGCCCGCTGTGAGGGGGTCAGTCGCGCCAGCGCCACTCGCGAATCTCGGCGGGATCGTTTCCGGTGCGCAAAATCTCCTCCCGGAAGCGACGCAGGAGATACTCGTAGCGCAGCACGTGGTCGCTGGCCCGCACTGCGACAGCGGCGTTCCGGGGGGCGGCCGCACGGATCGCCTGCGTGACAAGGCCATGGCGGCTGGTGCCGTTGCGCACGAGCATGTCGAAGGGCGTGGTGGTCGTGCCCTCCTCGCGATAGCCATTGATCGTAAAGCGGTCCGTTCCCGGACGGCCGAAGAGAAGCTGTTTCACCGCGCTGGGGTAGCCGTGGAAGTTGATGATCACCGGCGCGTCGGACGTGAAGAGCGCCTCGAACAGCGTCTGGTCCAGCCCGTGGGGATGCTTGGTTTCCTGCTCGAGAATGAGCAGGTCGGTCACATTCACCACGCGCACGCGCAGTTCCGGCACTTCGCGACGAAGGATATCCGCCGCGGCGAGGACCTCGAGTGTCATGATATCGCCGATACCGACCAGCACCACGTCGGGCCGGACGCCTCCGTCGGTGCTGGCCCAGCCCCAGACGGACGCGCCGGCCCGGCAGTGCGCGATCGCCTCGTCCATCGAGAGCCAGGTCGGGAGCGGCGTCTTGTTGGCGATGACGAGATTCACGTGCCCGGTGCCGCCGAGACAGTGATCCAGGGTCGAGAGCAGGCAGTTCGCGTCCGGCGGGAGGTAGACGCGCATGATGTCGCCCTTCTTGTTGAGCAGCGCGTTGATGAACCCGGGATTTTGGTGGCTGAATCCGTTGTGTTCCTGGCGCCACAGCGTCGAGGTCTCCAGGTAGTTCAGGGAAGAGACGGGGCGCCGCCACGGAAACTCGGCGCTCATCTTCAGGAATTTCGCGAACTGATCCATCATCGAGGTCACGATGGGCAGGAAGCTCTCGTAGCTCGGGAAGAGGCCGTGGCGTCCGGTGAGCACGTAGCCCTGGAGCCAGGCCTGGCAGGTGTGCTCCGAGAGGATTTCGAGGATGCGACCGCCGCCGGGGCCGACGTGCTCGGCCCGTCCGCCGCCCTCGACCGGCCACTCGAAATCACGCTCCGTGGGCGCGCGAAACACGCCGCCGAGCCGGTTGCTCATCAGCTCGTCGGGACAGAAGAGGCGAAACGATGTGGGGTTGCGCGCCACGACCGACGCGAGATAGCCGGCCACAACCTCGATCGGGCTGACAACCGGGTCGCCGCGGGAGTCCTGCGCGACGGCGACGGCGTGGTCCTGCAATCCCGGGCGATCGAGGGGACGGCGAAGTCGTGCGTGCCCATGGGGATTGGCGCCGATGCGGCGATCGCCGCGCGGGCAAATCGCAAGCACCTCCGCCGCGGGCCCTCCGCGGCTGTCGAACAACTCCTCGGGACGGTAGGAGCGCAGCCACGACTCAAGCTGCCGCAGGTGCGCGGCATCGGTCCGAACGTCGCCCACCGGCACCTGATGGGCGCGGAACGAGCCTTCCACGGGCTTGCCGTCGATCTCGCGAATGCCGGTCCATCCCTTGGGCGTGCGAAGGACGATCATCGGCCAGCGGGGCCGCTTCCGCCGGCGGCCGCTGCGCGCGGCGCGCTGGATTTCCCCGATCGCCCGCAGCGAGTCCTCGAGCGACGCCGCCATCTGCGCGTGGATATCACCGTGCGCCGACTCGATCAGGAGCGGGGCCCAGCCGTATCCAGTAAACAAGGCGCGGAGCTCCTCGTCAGACATCGCCCCGTAGATCGTGGGGTTGGAGATCTTGTAGCCGTTGACGTGAAGGATCGGAAGCACCGCGCCACCGGACGCGGGATCGAGGAACTTCGTGCCGTGCCAGGCGGCCGCGGTGGGGCCGGTCTCCGCCTCGCCGTCGCCGACGATGCACGCGACGATCAGCTCGGGATTGTCGAACGCCGCACCGAAGGCGGTCGCCAGTGCATAGCCAAGTTCGCCGCCCTCGTGGATCGTCCCGGGAACACCTGGATACAGGTGACTGGGAAACCCGCCGGGCCACGAGAACGCGCGCACGAACCGGCCCAGCCCTTCCGCGTCGTGCGTCAGCTGCGGGTAGTGATCGCGAAGGCTGCCGTCGAGGTAGAGGTTGGCGAGGTTGGCTGGAGCGCCATGTCCAGGTCCGGTGATCAGGAGCACGTCGCGGTCGTGCGTGATGATCAGCCGGTTCAGGTGCGCATGCACGAGGTTGATCCCCGGGCATGTTCCCCAATGGCCGAGGAGCCGTTCCTTGATGTGTTCCGGGCGAAGCGGCTCCCGCAGGAGGGCGTTTTCCTGAAGATAGATCTGCGCGGCGGCGAGGTAGTTGGTTGCGCGCCAGTAGCGCTCGACAGACTCCAGATCGGCGCGGGTCGGGCGTGTCGGCGGGGCGGGAGTGGAGGCGTGGGTCATGGCTGGCGGAGGTGGGTGGCGACCCCAGGGGATCCGGTGCTACGGTGCGGTGACCTTCGTGCACCGATCACGCCGCACGTGCCTCCCGCCGGACCTTTGTCGCCGGTTTGTCACGACGCAGGCCCAGAAAGACCGGCTGCCGCAGGAGGCGCTCGTCGGTCCACTCCGCGAACTTGACCTGCGCGACCAGGCGCGGCTTGAGCCAGGTCACTGTCCGCATCACGGCGCGGGTCATGCCCTGGCCGAAGCGCGAGCGGTGGTCGAGCGGAAGGTTCGCGAACGGGCACGCGTCGGTGCGATGCTTCATGAACTCGGCATGGAGCGAGGCAAGGAGCGCGCGGTTGAATCCCGTGCCGACCTTCCCCGCGTAGAGGAATCTGCGTGACTCGTAGTAGCCGACGAGGATCGCTCCGAAGTGTTCGCGGCTGTTCTTCGGCGGCGTGAAGCCACCGATCACGAACTCCTGCTCATTGACGTGCTTGAGCTTCAACCACGCACCGGAACGCCGGTCGCTTTCGTAGGGTGAGCCGCGGCGCTTGAGGATGATCCCCTCCAGTCCTTTCTCCCGCGTCTGGGCGAAGACCCGCGCAGGATCGACGGTGAAGAGGGGCGAAAGCTGCACGGTGGCCGAGGGTTTGCGGAGCAGGCCTTCGAGGGCCTCGCGCCGCTTTTCGAGCGGTTCTTCCTGCAGGGAGCGCCCGTCCAGATGGAGGAGGTCGAAGACGTAGTAGACGATCGGTGGACGCTCACCGAGATCGCGGCCCTGCAGTGCCTGGAAACTCGACTGGCCTTCCGCCGCCAACGCCACGATCTCACCATCGAGGACCGCGCTCCGGCAGCGCAGCTTGCTGAGCGGCGGCAGCACTTCGGGATAGTCGAGCGGCTTGTGGTTGCGCGACCAGAGCTCGACGTCGCCGTCGTTGATCACAGCCACCGCACGGTAGCCGTCGAACTTGATCTCCGAAAGCCATGCCTTCGCAGCCCCGGCGGGCACCGCACTGACGCCGAGCGCCTTCATCGGCGCCATGAATTCGGCCCGCACGCCAGCGTTCGCGCGCGCAGGCTTTCGTGGCGAGGGCATGACATCACAGCGCCGGGCGGGCGGAGCGTCCAAAGCCCCGGCCCGTCCGACGCGTCGTGTTCATTCCGATACGATGGTCCGCGAGGGTCAGGACTCCTCGTCCTCGTCCCCACCGCTCACCGCCTCGACGTTGATCGAGGAGGCTGCTTCGTTGAGCTTTTCGTCCGTGGCCTTTTCCTCCTCGAGCGTCTCCTCGAGGATCTCGACCAGCTCGTCGTGGCCGAGCAACTCGGCGAACGCGCGGGCCGAACCGTAGCCGGCAATCTCGTAGTGCTCGATCTTTTGCGCGGCGACGATCAGGGCGGCGTCCTTCACATCGGGCGACGCCTTTTCGGCGATGGTTTCATTGCCTTCCTCGATGAGGCCCTTCATCGCCTTGCAGGTCTTGCCCCTCGGCGACTCGCCCAGCGCCTCCATGGCGCGTTCGAGGCGGGCGACGTGTTCCTTGGTTTCTTCGAGGTGGGTTTCGAATCCGGATTTCAGCGTCTCATCCGTGGCCGACTTGGCCATTTTCGGAAGGGCCTTCAGCAGCTGCGTTTCGGCGCTGTAGAGGTCCTTGAGTTCGTGCACGAGGAGTTCTTCAAGGGTTTCAAGTTTTGTGGTCATACGCTTTTTGAGCGCAGACGGTGTGCCATGGGACCCGCCCTCGGCGCAGGGAGGCCCGGGCAGGTGGTGTGCACCGGCCGCGCCATTGCATTCGGCGACTGCTTTCCATCGGCGGCATGCAAGATGCGCGTGCCGGGCGCCCCGCTGCCGGTGGCTCTGCCAACCTCGCGCGCGGGGCACCCCACGTGAGTTGCCGGTCGCCGCCCGATGGGCCGGTGTGCCCGGCTGTGGCACGTTGCGGCGTCATGCCTCGCGGAAGCAAGCAGAGCTACTCCGGCAAACAGAAACGGCAGGCCGAACACATTGAGCGCGGCTACGAGAAACGTGGCGTGCCAAAGAAGGCTGCCGAGGGCCGCGCCTGGGCCACGGTGAACAAGTCCACCGGTGGCGGCAAGAAGAGCGGTTCCGGGCGCAAAGCGGCGAAGAAGAAGTGACCGGCTCCGCGGGACGATGCATCCCATGAAAAAGAAAACACCCACCCGCACCCGCACGAAAGGTGAACCGGCTGAGAAGCCGCAGATGATGAGCGAGCCGAAGTCGCCTTTTCCGGCCCAACATCAGAGCGGCGTCGGCCTCGAATCCAAACTCGAGCCGCTGCCGCGGTTCCTCGCCCCACGCTATCGTCCCGCCGACAAGCTCAAGGGCAAGGTGGCCCTGATCACCGGCGGCGATTCGGGCATCGGCCGCGCCGTGGCCGTGATGTATGCGCGCGAGGGCGCCGACGTGGTCTTCACCTACCTCCCGGAGGAGAAGTCGGATGCGGAGGTCACGCGCCGCCACGTGGAGAAGGCCGGCCGCCGCTGCCTGATGCTGGCCGGCAATCTCGCGAGTTTGGACTTCTGCGAGGAGGTGGTGCGGCGCACCGTGCAGGAGTTTGGCCAGCTCGACATCCTGGTGTCGAATGCCGCGCATCAGAATCGCAAGGAGAACCTGGACGAGGTGACCGACGAGGAGTTTGACACCACGTTCAAGACAAACGTCTACGCCTACTTTCGCCTCTGTCGCGCGGCGCTCCGCCACATGAAGCCCGGTGCCTCGATCATCGCCACGGGCTCCCAGACCGGGATCAAGGGTTCTGAACTGCTGCCGGATTACTCGGCGACCAAGGGCGCGATCAATGCCTTCACGAAGGCGCTCGCGCAACGCCTGGTGGATCGCGGCATCCGCGCGAACGTGGTGGCGCCCGGGCCCGTGTGGACGCCGCTCAATCCGGCCGACGATGGCATGACGCCCGAGAAGGTCGCGAAGTTCGGCTCGAGCAATCCCTTTGGCCGCCCGGCGCAACCGGAGGAACTCGCGCCCGCCTACGTCTTCCTGGCATCCGATGCCGACTCCTCCTACATCACCGGGATCGTGCTGCAGGTGATGGGCGGCGAGACCACCGGCGGCTGATGTGCGCAGGGGTCCCGACGCGCGTGCAGGGAAAAATGCGCCGTCGGGACCCGCGCCGAAGCGCCTACCGATCCGCCTCCTTCGCCGCGACCTCGCCGGGCTCCCGGCGGGGCTTTTTCAGTCGCGCGCTCTTGTAGTATTTCTCGTTCTTGCTCGCCTGCACGGATTCGGGAATAAAGCGCCGGCCTGCGACCATGATCTTGTTGAGCCCGCCCGGGACGATGACGCGCTCGCCGCGCATCAGCGCCTCGTAGCCGGTCTCCGCGACCTCGCGGGGACCCATCACGTTGCCGTGCTGAAAGGCGTTGGTCTGCACCATGTCCGCCTTCTCGAAGAAGTCCGTATCCGTCGGTCCGGGACAGAGGGCCGTCACGGTCACGCCGGTGCCCTCGAGCTCGGTGGCGAGTGCCTCGGAGAACGAGAGCAGGAACGCCTTGGTCGCGTGGTAGACGGCGAGCCCGGGACCCGGCTCGAAGCCCGCGACGGATGCGGTGTTGAGGATCCGGCCGCGTCCGCGCGAGAGCATCGGCGGCAGGAAGTGTTTCGTCAGGCGGATGGTCGCGGCGACATTGACCCGGAGCATCTCCGCATCGCGCTCGAGCGGGATTTCCCAGAATTTGCCGCGTTGCCCGAGCCCGGCATTGTTGACGAGGATGTCGATGTGCAGACCGCGCTCCTCGATGCCTCGGAAGAGGGCGTCGATGCTGGCCTCATCGTTGAGGTCGCAGGCATGGGGGATCGCCTCGGTATCGTAGTCCCGTTCGAAATCCGCGGCAATCGCCTCCAGTTCAGCCGCGACGGGGGCGACCAGCACCACGCGGTGGCCGCGCTGGGCGAAGCTCCGGGCAAGTTCGAGGCCGATGCCGCTCGAGGCCCCGGTGATGAGCACGGATTGTTTGTCGTGGTTCGGTGTGTCCATGCCGCCGAAGGTACGCACAGGGGTGCCTGGCGACATCCGGCGCGCCTCGGGGCGCCCCACCGGTCCGGGCCCCGGAACCCGCCGGGAGCTTTTCCCGAGGTTACGGATGCACGAGGCTCACGTGCGCGGCGCCGGCTGCGACTGCAGCAACTCGTGCACGGACCAGAGGAGCGCGGCGTTGGAAAACGGTTTCGCGAGGATGCGGTCGACGCCGAGGGCGCGTGCCGAGTTGCGCACGTCGTCGTCGCCCAAGCCGGTCATCGCGATGATCGGGATGCCCGCGCGCGCCTGACGCATGCGCGGGATCAGTTCCAGCCCGTCCATGCCCGGCATCATGAGATCGGTGATGAGGAGGCTCACCGCGCCGCCGCACTCGGCCAGGCGGAGAAGGGCCTCGCCGCCGTCGCGTGCAACCAGGGGCGCGAAGCCCGCCTTCGTCAGTATGCCCGCCATGACGGTGCGGACGCTCGGCTCGTCATCCACGACGAGGATGGTCTCGCCGCGCCCCCGGGGGATCTCGGGTTCGGTGTGCGGCTGCTGTTCTTCTCCTTCACCTGCGGATGCGGCTGGCATGTAGACTTGGAACGTCGTTCCGGCTCCGGGTTCCGAGGCGACCGTGATGGAGCCGCCATGACGCTCGACGATGCCGAGCGTCACCGCCAGGCCCAGACCCGTGCCCTTGCCCACGGGTTTGGTGGTGAAGAACGGGTCGAAGATGCGCTCGCGGACCGCGGGGGTCATGCCGGAGCCGGTGTCGCGCACGGTAAAAACCACGTATCTCCCCGTGTCATTGCGGGCGGGAGGCAGCGCATCCGAGGGGACCTCGTCTGTATTTGCCACATGGATCATGAGCTGCCCCCCGCGCGGCATCGCATCGCGCGCATTGAGGCAGAGATTCATCAACACCTGCTGGATCTGGGTGGGATCGCCGGTCATCGTGGCCAGGTCGCGGTCGAAGTCGCAGTTGATCTCGATCGACCGGGGAAAGGTCTCGCGTGCGATCCGCGCGATCTCCTGCACCATGTGCCTGGGCTGGATCTCGACCCGTTCGCCGCCGAGACCGCGGGCGAAGGTCAGGACCTGGCGCACGATGTCCGCACCGCGGTTGGCGGCGAGCTGCATGAGCTCGATCATCTCGCGCCCGGATGGGTCGCGGACCGATTCGCTCAGCATGCCCAGGCTCATCACGATGGGCGCGAGGACATTGTTGAGGTCGTGCGCGATGCCCGAGGCGAGCGTGCCGATGCTCTCCATCCGCTGCGCCCGCATGAGCTGCTCGTTGAGCCGGCGCGTGTCGGTGATGTCGTCGAGCACGACCAGGATGCGCCTCCGCCCGTCGAGTTCGAGCCTCGCGGTGGACAGCAGCATGTGGATGTCGCGCGCGCCCTCGGGCTGCGGGACGCTGCGCGTGATCTCGACCTGCGCGTGCGGCGTGCCGGTCCGCAGCGTATCCAGGATCGTGGTGCGCAAGGGGCAGGTCGCGCAGCTCGGGCCGTAGCCGCACCCGCGGGAGTCGTCCAGGTCGCTTAGGCAGCTGATGAAGTCCCCGCCAGGGGCGCCGTTCAGTTCACCCGCCTCGCGCCCGGCGAACCGCGCCGCCATCTGGTTGGCGCGGACGATCCGCGCCTGCTCGTCGAGCAGGCAGATGATCACGGGCGCGTGATCGTAGATGGCGAGCAACTCGGTCTCGCTGCGCAGTTGGGCCGCGCGGGCCTCGCGCCGCTCCACCATGCTGGCGATATGGGCGGCGATCGCGGTCAGTCGCGCGATGTCCAGCGTGTCCGCAGGACAGGGGCCGTCGTGTGCGATCGCAAGGACACCCGCCATCCGACCCGATACCACCAGGGGGACGCCGGCGTAGGCGCCAGCCTCCAGCGGCTGCAGTGCCGGCGAGAGAGTCGGGTTCGCGCCCGGGGCGTTTGTCTCCACCACGGGCTCACCGCGCTCCAGCACCCGGCCGGAGAGCGTGTTGCCCACGGGGATCTCGCGCGGCGCGTTCTCGGGCAGATCGATGCCATGCAGGCCGGTGAGCCGCAGCGTGCGTGTCGCCGGGTCGTGGAGCATCACCGCGGCGACATGGACGTCGAGCATGGCCGCGACCTCGTCGGCGATCTGCATGAACACGTCGGCATCGGCGGTGGAGTCGAGCATGCAGCGCGAGATCCGCTGCAGGCCCTCGAGCATGCGGTTGCGTTGCGCGAGTTCGGCCTTGTTCCTCCTGCTCTCGGTGATGTCCACCACCGTGAACGTCACGCCCGCGCCGATGTCGCCCGGGTTGATCGGCGTGGAACTCATGAGGATGTCGATAATCCGGCCGTCCTTGCCGCGCCATCGCGTCTCCAGGGTCCCGGTGCCCTGCTCGCGGATGAGGCCGTATTTTTTCGTGCCGACGCGTTCGAACTCCTCCTCGGAAGGATAAAGCATGCGCGTGGACTGCCCGATCAGCTCCTCCCGGGTGTATCCAGTCAGTCGTGTCACGTGGTCGTTCACCTCCGTGATCACCCGCGAGATGACCACGCCGATGCCGGCGGGCGCGGCGCGGAAGATGGCATCGAGCCGCGCCTGGCGGTCGCGCACGGCCTGCTCGGCGGCGCGGCGTGCACTGATGTCGCGGAAGACGCCGAGAATCGCCGACCGGCCGCCCAGCTCGACCAGTCCACCGTTGATCTCGACCGGCACGAGGCGGCCCTCGGCGGCGACGATCTCGGCATCGGTCAGGATGGCGGTGCTCCCGCGGACGTGTTCGTCGAAGAAGCGTCGATACGTGTCGGCCTTGTCCCGCGGGTGGAGCTCCGACTGGTGACAGCCCACGAGGGACTCACGCGTGCGGCCGAACAGACGGCAGGCCTCGTCGTTGGCCTCGAGGATCCTGCCCGTCTCGGCGTCGGCGAGGAGCACGGCGTCGCGCACGCCGTTGAAGAGGCGCCGGAAACGCGCCTCGCTGCGTCGAAGCGCTGCTTCGGTGCGGTGCTTGTGCAGGGCGATCTCGATCGCGGGTTGCAGTTCGCGTTCCTCGAAGGGCTTGACGATGTAGCCGAAAGCCTCCGCCGCCTGCGCGCGGTGCAGGACGGCGGAGTCGGCAAAGGCGGTGATGAAGACCACCGGCGTCGTATACAATTCGCGGATGCGGGTCGCCGCGACGATGCCGTCCATCTCGCCGGCAAGCACGATGTCCATCAGGACGAGGTCGGGCTTCAGTTCGCCGACCAGCGTGATGGCGTCCTCGCCACGGGCCGTGACGCCGACCCGCTCGTAGCCCGCCCGCGCCAGTTGCATGGAAATGTCGCGTGCGACGATGGCTTCGTCCTCCACGACCAGGATGCGTGCCGTGCTCATCGCGGAAAACTAGTCGCTGCCGTGCGGCGGAAAGTTCACGGAAAACATCGTCCCGGCACCTTGGCCGACGTGGAGCGCTCCGTCCAGTTGCTTGCACAGATCCGAGACGAGCTGGAGCCCGAGGGAGTTTTCCCGGAGTTCGTCGAAGTTGTGCGGCAGCCCCACGCCGTCGTCGCTGACCTCGAGGTGGATTCGGCGGTCCGTCTCGGCCTGCCAGAGCGCGACGCGGATCCGCCCGGGCCGGCCCGAGGGGAAGGCATGTTTCATGGCGTTCGAAAGCAGTTCGTTGGCGATCAGGCCGCAGGGGGCAGCCTGTTCGGCCGTCACGTGGACGTGGTGGAGGTCGAGGACGGTGTGGACTCCGCCGGCTTCGTTGCGACCTGCGGCGCGCAGGATATGGCGGCAGATGCTCTCGACATACGCGCCGAGATCGACCCGGGCAAGGTCGTCGGAACGGTGCAGCGTCTCGTGCAGCAGGGCCATCGAGCGGATGCGATCCTGCATCTCAGCCAGCACCTCGCGCGCACCCGGACCTTCCGCGCGCGCGGCCTGCAGGCGCAGCAGGCTGGTGATCACCTGGAGGTTGTTCTTCACCCGATGATGGACCTCGCGGAGAAGCGCCTCCTTCTCGTCGACGGAGGCGCGCAGCGCCTGCTCCGCGTGCTTGCGGTCGGTGATGTCGGAGATGATACCGTGCCAGAGCGTGGCTCCGTCCGCAGTCCGCCCGGGTGTCGCGTCGCTCAGGCGCCAGCGAAGGCCCTGCCGCGGCAGAACGACGCGGTACTCACAATGAAACGGGGCGAGCGTCCGGGCCGACTCCGCGATCTCGGCCATGACTCGCTCGCGATCCTCCGGGTGCAGCCGTTCCAGGATTGAGGATGCGTCAGCACGCACGTCCTCGGGCTCGCACTCGTAGATCTCGCGCAGGCCCGGGCTCGCGTAGGGGAAACAGGAACGCCCGTCGGGATGGAAGAGGTACTGGTAGACCACGCCGGGAACCTGCGCGGCCAGTTTGGTGAGCAGGTCGTAGGCCTTCTGGCGTTCGAACTCGCCCTGCTTGCGCTCGGTGATGTCGCGCAGCACGACGTGGATCGCCTTCGAGCCCTGGTCGACGAAAGGCGCGGCGTTGACTTCCACTTCGACCACCGACCCGTCCAGCCGGACGATGCGCTCCTCGATCATGGGCACGGGCCCGGATTCGACGCGCAGCCTCTGGATGCGGGCGCGGATCCGCGGATGATCGTCCGGATGAAACAGCTCGAAGGGGGATTTGCCGATCAATGCCTCGGGTGTCGCGGAACCGAACAACCGGGCACAGGCCTGGTTGGCGAGTACCACGCGGTCGTCGCGATTGATGAAGATGGCGAGCGGCGCGTTCTCGATGAGCGTGCGGTACCGGGCCTCGCTCTGGCGCAGCGCCTGCTCGCGCTGGTTGAGCTCCCGGGTGCGCGCCTGCACGGTCTGCTGGAGCGCCGTCTGCCGGCTCGCGATGAGCCAGGTGGCGCTGCCCAGGACGAGTGCGATCAGCAGGCCGGCCAGTCGGAAGAGGTTCAACGGGTTGCGGGCGCCGGCCAGCCAGCCCTCCTGCGGCAACGCGGCCAGGGTCCATGAGCCACTCGCGATGGGCGCCTGGAGGAGCACGGCCTCCTCGGCCGGGATGCCCGCGTCGCCGTGGAAGAGTTCGCCGTCTCCGCCCCGGATGGCAAGGCGCAGGTCGGACGACGCGGCGAGCACACCGGCCCGGTCGAGCAACGGCTCCAGATCCAGCACCACGACGACGATTCCCTCGAGTGTGTCGTCGTGGTGGACGGCCTGCCGGACGACCACGCCCTTTCCGCCCTGCCGCAACGCGTAGGGTGCGCTCACGGTGACCGCCCGCGAGGCGATCGTCCGCTGCACGTCGGCACGGACGCCGGGGCGTTCGTCGTGGATGAGATCGTGCAAAGTCCGGCCGGCGATCTGCGCGCCGTCCTCCTCCGGGAAGGCGAGCACCGATCCATCAGCCGGATACACCTGGATCGCACGGATGATCGGGTCCGTGGCATGCAGGCCCGCGGCATAGATTGGAAACTCGCGCTGCATCGAGCCGTCGGTCCCGTACACCCGTGTGAACGCAGCCAGCGCCGTGACCGCGGACTGCCTCTGGCTGATCTCCGAGGCGAGAGTCGTGGCTAAACCCCTCAAGCGGTTTTCCACTGTCGTCCTTGCCTGATCGAGCAGTCGTTTCTCGAACGACTGGCCGAGGCGCCATGCGATCAGGGCCGCGATTGCGGCGACGAGGATGGACAGGTACAGGACTCCGCGGCGTCGCAGGCGTGTCGGTCTCGCGGAGTCGGGGCCGTGGGGATCGGAGTTCATGGTCTGGGAATCGCGGCCGGGGCGATCCATGACAGCCCTGCGTTCAGGGCATCATGTGTGGTGCGGTAAGGTTGCGGTGAACACCACGCTGAACCCGCGCCGGGTCTCCGGCGAACCTCAAGTGCGCCCTCCAGGCCGAAGAGGCATCCCTGGACACTGGTGCTGCGCGGGGCCTCGATAGCGGGTATCCTGCCGGGCCCAGGTTTTCGTCACCGCTCGAGACCTTTGCCCTGTCCGTACTTGTCCGCCGCATACGCGATCAGCGCGGGTACGTCGCAGATCAGGCCGATGCGGCCATCCCCGAGCACGGTCGCCCCGGAAAACGCCCGCACGCGGCGCGAGAGCCAGCCGAGCGGCTTCAACACGGTCTGATGGCTGCCGATCACCTCGTCCACGACGAGACCGAGCCGCTGGTCGCCGCTCGACACGATCACCGCGCGCTCCAGGTCGGGCGCGGCGGACGAGTAGTCGAAGACATCGCGCAGCCGCAGGTAGGGGGTCAGGATGCCGCGGAGCGCCACGACATTGCGACCGCCCGAGGCCTCGCGCTGGCGGCGCGTCAACTCGATGGTCTCGTGGGCGAGGCCGAGCGGGATCACGTAGTGGTCGTCCTCCACGCGCACGAGCAGCCCCTCGATGATCGCGACCGTGAGCGGCACGGACATCTGGATCTCCGCGCCCCGGCCGGGCGTGCTCCGAAGCGTGACCGTGCCGCGCAGGGCCTCAATCTGGCGCTTCACGACGTCGAGGCCGACGCCGCGGCCGGAGACCTGGGAGACGCTTTCGGCCGTGGAGAAGCCCGGCAGGAAGATGAGTTGGAAGATTTCCGAATCCGGGATGGTGACCTCGGGCGCGATCAGGCCGCGGGCGACGGCCTTGGCGCGGATCTTCGCGGCATCGAGGCCGCGGCCGTCGTCGCCGACGGTCACGAGCACGCGATCGCCGTGCTGTTCGGCGGCGAGGCGCAGGGTGCCGTGCGCGGGCTTGCCCGCCGCCACGCGCTCGGCGGGGGTCTCGAGCCCGTGGTCGAGGCAGTTGCGCACGAGGTGGACGAGCGGGTCGCGCAGCTGCTCGAGCACGGTCTTGTCCAGCTCCGTCTCCGCGCCCTCGATACGGAGTTCCACGGACTTGCCGAGCTCGCGGGCGAGGTCGCGGCTCAGGCGCCTGAATTTGTTGAACGTCTCACCGATCGGCATCATGCGGACCTCGAGCACGACGTCGCGAAGCTCCTTGGTCAGACGGTCGAGTCCCTCGGAGGCACCCTGCAGCTCGGGCGGCGCATCCTTCATCGTCGCACAGACGCGGCTGACCTGGGAGCGCAGGATGACCAGTTCGCCCACCATGTTGACCAGGCGGTCGAGCTTGTCGGCGGAAACACGCAGGCTCTCGCCGGCGCCGGAGCGGGTGGCGGTGGATGCTGTTGCCGGCGCCGCCGGCTGGTCCGAGGCGCCGGTCGCGGGGGCCGGCGCCGGAGGCAGCGGCTCGGGGTCGGAGGAATCGCCTTCGACCGCTGCGATCGTGGGCTCGACTCCAGGCATGAAAAGAAAGGCGTCCCGGATGCTGTCGACGGTCGTTCGCGCCGCCGTGTCGAGCGTGAGCCGCCACGTGCCGGGTCCGCGACGGCTGTCATGAAGATCTGGACACAGCTCGACGCGGGGCCGGCCGAGCTTGCCCAGTTCAAGGAGCAACGAATCGACCAGCGCGGGCGAGCCCGCCGTCTGGGCATCAATCTCGAAGGAGATGCGCCAGGTGCGGGTGGGTGCCGGTGCGGGGGTCGTGGTGGCCGGCTGTTCGGCGATGGAGAGTTCGCAGTCCTCCTCGACGAACATGAAGACGTCGCGGATCGCATCGAGCGTCGCCTCGGTCTCCAGCTCGATCTCCCATCCGAGATGGCACGCCTGGGGGTCAAGCGTATCAAGCGAGGGAATACGATCGGCGAGCCCGCGGATGGTGCAGGCACCGAGCGCTCGCAGGTCGTCCAGCTGGACGCCGGGGTCGTTTCCGGTCGCGAAGAGGTTTTCCTTGGGCAGGTAGCGGATCGCGAAGCGCCTCTTTTGCGGTGCGGGCGCGGGTGAGGCGACGGCCCGGCGCGGCCCTTCCAGAACGGCCGCCGGCAGGGTCCGAGTGAGGGCATCGAGCGTAGCCTGGCCCGACCTGAGGATGGCGGCGGCTTCCTCGGGCGGTGCCGACAGGTAGCGCTGGATCACATCGGCGATCCCCAGCGCGTGGTCGATGTGGTCGGCCGAAAGCGTCAGGCGACCTTCGCGTGCGGCGAAGAACACGTCCTCGACGTGGTGGACGAATTCCGAGAGGTCGGGAAAGCCGCTCGTGGCGCCGGAGCCCTTGATCGTGTGCAGCGCGCGGAACACCCGTGCGATCATGTCAGCGTTGGCGGGGGAAGCCTCGAGTTCGAGGAGCGCGGCCTCGAGGTCGGTCAACAGCTCAGCCGCCTCGGTGCGAAAGATCGCCTGGATGCGGGCCTGGATGTCGTCGGGATTCATGGGCTTGGGGCGGGGCTCCGTTCAACTCGGGAACGTCACGCGTGTGCGCGGAATGAGAATACGGAGCGGCCTCACCGGGGGCAGACTTTCTGCACCACCGCGACGAGACGTGCGGGATCGAAGGGCTTGATGATCCAACCGGTGGCACCGGCGCGTTTGCCCGCCTGCTTTTTTTCCTCCTGCGACTCCGTCGTGAGCATCAGGATGGGCGTAAACTTGTAGGCCGCGAGCGCACGCAGGCGTGTGATCAAGGTGATGCCGTCCATGTTCGGCATGTTGAGATCGGTGACCACGAGATCGGCCTTGTTCTTTTCACACAAAGCCAGCCCCTTCTCGCCGTCTTCAGCCGCGAGCACGGTGTATCCGGCCGGCTGCAGGGTCATGCGGACGGTCTCGCGGATGCTCATGGAGTCGTCGATGGTGATGATGGTCTTGGACATGGTGGGTCGGGAAGGTCAGCAAGGGGATTCGTGGTCGAAGGGATCCTCGACGGCGTAACGAGAGAAGGCGGCGAGCCAGGCCGGCGGTGCGGCGCCTCGGAGCACGGCCCGCCTGGCCGCGCGTGCTCCAGCTATCAATACCTGCAAACCCGCGGCGTCCAGCCGTGTGAGGCCCACGGCGCAAATGACGAGCGTCCCGCCGTCACGAGTCGCCTCGACGACCGCGTCTTTCAGGGCCGGAGCATTCTCCACGGTCACCTCGCCACGCAGCACCAGGAGGCGGTCCTGCGCGTCGCCTTCGAGCGTAATCTCATCCATGGCGAACCGCCTCCTCGCGCGGCGCTGCTGCCATCGCGTCGACCTCGTGGGGCCAGAACTCCATCGTCGCCTCGGCAGCGCCGAGCGAGTGTGCGAAGAGGTTCTCGAGTTCGTCCGGCAACTGGTTCCACTCGGTGAACGTCCCTGCCCGCAGTGCCTCGAGACTGCGCGCACACGCTGCGACAAACCGCGACCATCCGAGCGTGAGCGCGCCGCCCTTGAGCCCGTGGACGATGAGGATCGCAGCCTTGCCGTCGCCATGCGTGCAGGCCTGCTGGAGCCGCGGAAGCAGGGACTGGAAATCGTCCTGGAAGCTCGCCACGAGCAGCGACAGGAGCGACTGGCTCTCCTGCGGCGTGCGCCCGGCGGTGATCGTCGCGAGGTGCGTGCGATCGATCCACTCCGGGGCGCACTCAGGCGCGGGTGCGACGGGTGGTGGCGGGCTCGACGCGTCCGTCGGCGTCTCAGCGCAAAACAGATGGAAGAAACACGTCTCGAGCTGCCGCGGCACCACAGGCTTGCTCAGGTAGTCATCCATGCCGGCGGCGAGGCATTCCTTCCGTGCTTCGGGAAGGGCGTTGGCGGTGATGGCGACCAGCCGCGGGCGGGACGGTGAGCCGGCGAACCGCCGGCGAATCTCGCGTGCGGCGCTGAGCCCGTCCATGACCGGCATCTGGACATCGAGCAGCACGAGGTCGTAGGTCTGGCGCGACAAGGCATCAAGCACCTCAATACCATTCTCGGCGAAGTCCGGCGCGTATCCGAGATGGGACAACATCATGCGCAGCACCTCGCGGTTGATGCGCACGTCATCCGCCGCGAGGATACGCAGCGGCAGGCGGCGGCCGAGGGGCTCGGCGGCCGGTGCGGTTCCGGTGGTCCCGGCCCCGGTGTCGTTTCCGGCGGGCCTGAGCAGGTCGACGAACGCGCGTTGCAGTTCGTCCGGCGCGACGGGCCAGCTCAACGTGCGTGTGCGCACATCGCGGGTCGGCGCAGGTCCGCCGCGATCCGACGAGATCCAGAGTACGGGCGCGCTGTCGTGGCCGACATGAAGGCGGTCCCACCGGCTGCGAAGCCCGGGCGGCAGCGCCTCGGCCTCGATCACGAGCACATCGAAGGCGTTTCCCGGTCCGTAGGCACCGGGCAGCAAGGTGCCCTGGTCGAGCACGGCGCACTCGACGCCGATCGTGCGCAACACCGCCTCCAGATACGAGCCATGCGACGCATGCGCGGCCGCGATCAGGGCGCGCCGGCCGCACACGGTGGACTGCGGGCCTGCGGCGAGCAGGGAGACGCCGTCGCCCTCAAGTCCGCAGATCATGGAGAAGACGAAGGTCGAGCCCTCCCGCGGACGGCTCTCGACGGTGATGTCGCCCCCGAGCATCTGGGCGAGCGTGCGCGAGATGGCGAGACCGAGCCCGCTCCCGCCGAACCGGCGCGTGATTGTGCCGTCCGCCTGGGAAAACGGCTGGAAGAGGCGGGCGAGCTGGTCATCGGCGATGCCGATGCCGGTATCGCGCACGACGAACTCGAGGGCCCACGTGCCCGGGCTTGGGCGGCGGGCTGTGATGTGCAGCTCGACGTGGCCGTATTCGGTGAACTTGACCGCATTGCAGAGGAGATTGGTCAGGACCTGGCCGAGCTTGCGGCCGTCGGTGATCACGCGGGCGGGGACTGAGGGTTCGATCTGGCAGCGCACATCGATGCCCTTGCCAGCGGCGCGTTCCGCCGCGAGACGGAGCGAATGGAAGGTGATCGCCGCGAGGTCGCAGGGCTGCGGGTCGAGCGTGGCCTGACCGGCCTGGAGGCCGGTGTAGTCGAGGACCTCCTCGATGATCCCGAGTAGGTTCTGCCCGCTGTGATGGATGAGATCCAGGGCGGTGCGCTGTGACGGGGTCGGGTCCTGCTCCAGGAGCGTGGCCGACACGCCATTGATCACGTTGAGCGGCGTGCGCAGCTCGTGACTCATCGTCGCCAGAAATGCGCTCTTGGCCTGGTTGGCCGTCTCCGCGGCGGCCGCGAGATCGCGTGCCTGGCGGATGGATACCTCGAGGCGGGCGTTGGTTTCCTGAAGCTCCGCCTTCGCCTGGAGGAGGCTTTCCTCGGCTTCCTTCTGTGCGGTGATGTCCTCCTTGACGGCGACGTAGTGGGTGATCCCTCCGTCGTCGCTGCGCACGGGCGAGATCGAGGCGTGTTCCCAGAAAAGGGTGCCGTCCTTGCGGCGGTTGTGGAACTCCCCGGACCACTCGCGGCCGTTCGAAATCGTGGCCCACATCCGCGCGTAGAAATCCGGGGATTGCCGGCCCGACTTGAGCAGGCGCGGATTCTGTCGGGTGACCTCCTCGGCTGAGTATCCGGTGACCTTGGTGAAGTGGGGGTTGACGTACTCGATCCCGCCGTCGGCGCTGGTGATGAGGATCGAGGCGGGGGATTGCTCCACGGCCCGGGAGAGGAGTCGTGTGCGGGCCTCGCTGGTGCGCAGGCGCGATTCAATCTGGTGCAGGTTGAGCGCCACCTCGATCGCCATGCGCAGCTCCTGCTCCTCGAAGGGCTTGACGATGTATCCAAAAGGACCAGCCGTCTTCGCACGGGCCAGGGCCGGTTCACCGGCAAACGCCGAAAGGAAGACGACCGGGATGCCGTGGAGTTCGCGGATCCGGCGCGCGGCCTCCACGCCGTCGATCGGCCCGTCCAACTGGATGTCCATCAGGATGAGGTCGGGGCGGAGCTGCGCAGCGAGGACGAGCGCCTCGTCGCCGCGCGGCGTGGTGCCGATCGGTTCATACCCCATGGCCCGCAGCTGCTGGCTGATGTCCCGGGCGACGACCCGTTCGTCTTCGACGATGAGGATGCGCGTGCTGTGCATGGTGCGGTTCAGAAGAGTTCGATCCCGTCGCCGAGATCCTGGGTGGTTGCGGGCGGTGGAGGGTTGACCGGCTTCCGTGCGGCCGGGACGGCTTTGGCGGGCGTCGGCTCCGCCTGCTCCGGTGCGGGGTCCACGGCCGGGACGGAGTCGGGGAAATTAACCGCGCCGACCTCGGGACTCGTGTCTCCCGCGCGCTGGGTTCCGAGCACGGCCTCATGTGCGGCGCGTTCCTCCTCCATCGTGTATCGCCGCGCATGGTCCCGGAAACGGCGAGCCCCGGAGATACTGAGCGATGCCGTGGCGAGCGAGCACGCCGTCCGCTCGGCGAGATCGCGGCAGAGCCGCTCGGCGGCCCCGAAGCATCCGTCGATCAGGGCGGGAAAGCGGATGCCGGCGAGGAGGGCGCGGGTGCCTTCCTGGACGCCGGCGAACTCGGCCCGGACCGTGCGCGACTGGTCCTGGATCGCCTGCCGATGTCGTATCAACTTCGCACTGACAGTGGCGGCACCGGATTCCAGCTCCGCCTTGTCGCGGGTCATGGCCTCAAGGAACGCGTCGGCCTCGCGCTTGATGAGGACGAGCCGGTCGAGGGTCTGGTGGAGACGGGCGGTGAGCTGTGTGGTGGTCTCCGCATTGCGCTGGGCCACATGGCTGGCCTCCTCGGCCAGTTTCTCGAGGGCGCCGCACGAACTGAGGCGGGCGGCGGCGATCTGGGCGTTGAGTGCGACGAGTTTAACCTCGCGCTGGTGGCCGGTGACGTCCCCGGAGAACACGCGCACCACGGCCTCGATGCGCTCGACCCGTGCGGCGATGCGGCGGTTGGTCTCGGCGCTGCTGTTCGCGATGTGCGCGAGGTGCAGCAACTCCCGTTCGACGATCTCGCTGATCCGGCTCCGGCCCAGCGCGGCCACGGCCGTCGTTTCCACGGTGTTCAGGAGCGCATCGATCTCGCCGCCGATCTGCAGGAGGGTGTCGAGTCCGGCGGTGGCCTTGCCGCCGGCCGCGGCGATCTCCTCGCGAGCGCTGGCCAGGTGCGCCTGCTGGAGCGTGGCGGCGCGGTGCAGGAAGACCCGGTCGTCGCTGTGTTGTGTGATGTCGCGAAAACCCGTGGCCACGTGCTCAAGCTTCTGGCGGACGATGTCCTGGTACTGCAGCGAGGAGAGGATCGACGTGCGCGGAGCCGCGGTGGTGTCAAGGAGCTGGGAGACGCGTTGCAGCGCCTCGGCGCACGGTGCCAGGCCCCGGCGCAGCGTGTCGATGTCGTGCTGGACGAGGTCGATGCTCTCCTTCGCGCGCTGGTAGAGCGCGATCTCCTCGCGGGCCACGCCGCCGCGGTCGACCGCCGTCTCGCTGACCAGCGCCTGCATGCGGTCGAAGGCGCGGCCGGTGCTCGAGACGATCTTCTCGTCGATCTCGCGGATGGAACCCGCGACCTGGGAGAAGACACCCTGGAACTCGGTGGAGACCCGCGCCGCTTCGACGCGAATCCCCATGGAGAGCGTCCGCAGCATCATGAAATTCCTTTCGAAGTCGTCACGGGAGGCCATGGCTTCGGTGAGCGACGCGTCGGCCTCGCTCATGCGCGATCGCAGCGCGTGCGAGGTTCCCAGGCTGGCGTGGACCAGCTCGATGGCGCTCTTGCACAAGCCGTGGGTTGACTCCAGGGCCTTGTCCTGATCCCGATCCTGCAGGATGGCGTCGAGCTCGCCGGCCCGCTGGCCCATCCGATCGAGGTGCGTCGTGAGGCCGCCCAGCCCGACCGCCATCGCGGTGAACTCATGATCGGTCTCGCGGCCGAAATGAAGGAGGTCGTCGATCCGGCCGGGCGTCTCGGCGAGAAGTCCATCCGTCCGCCCCGGGGAACCGAAGAGTCGCGCGAACCACGCACCAGCCCGCGACCGCAATGACCCCGGTCGGGATGCCTGTGGGGCGGGCGGATCGTTGGGGACGGGAGCCATGGGTGGAGGGTGCGTGGAGACTGCCTCAGCGCGTCAGCGAGCGGATCAGCTCCTGCATCGCATCGGGATGGGCTGGCTTGCCGAGGAAGGCGGTCGCGCCGGCGGCGCGGAACAGTTCCTCATGCTCGCGGTCGGCCTCGGAGGTCACGACCAGCACCGGCACGCTGGCGTAGCCGGGCATGGCGCGCATCCGGCGGAGAAACTCACAGCCGTCCATGCGCGGCATGAGCATGTCGAGGAGCACGACGTCGATCCGATGCGTCCGGAGTTTTTCCAGCGCCTCGAGCCCGTCGGCGGCGGTGACGACCTGGTGCCCCAGTTGCTGGAGCAGATGTGTATGGAAAGTCCGGGCACAGGCGAGGTCGTCGGCGACAAGGATCGTCTTCATGGGCGGATGGTTTGGGTGGCCTTCAGGGCGGCGGAGGAGAGGTCGGCGAGCGGGAGCACCTGGTCGACAGCCCCGCGGCGGATCGCTTCCTTGGGCATGCCGAAGACCACGCACGTGGCCTCATCCTGGGCCAATGTGAGGGCACCCGCGTCGTGGAGTTCCTTCATGCCGGTGGCACCGTCGTCGCCCATGCCGGTGAGCAGCACGCCCACGGCGGCGGGCCCTGCGTAGCGTGCCGCGGAGCGAAACAGGACATCGACCGAGGGCCGGTGCCGCGCGACGAGCGGACCGTCGCGGACCTCGACGAAGAAACGCGATCCCTCGCGCTTGAGCAGGGTGTGCCGGCCGCCGGGTGCGATGAGCGCGAGCCCCGGCGTGACGGTGTCGTTGTCGGCAGCCTCGCGCACCCTGACGCGGCAGAAGGAGTCGAGATTCTGCGCGAACGCCCGGGTGAAAGGCTCGGGCATGTGCTGCACGATGACAACGCCGGGCGAGTCCGTCGGCAGCGACTCCAGGAACACTGCGACAGCATCGGTTCCGCCGGTCGACGCACCCACGACGATGACCCGGCCCGAAGATGTGGGCACAGCGGCGGCCCGGCCCTTGGCGAGGACGGCGTCGGCTGTGAGCTTGCGACGAGCGGCCGTGCGGTTGGCGAGCCTGTCGCGCCGGACGCCGGCCGCCGCCTTCACGGCGTCGCAGAGCACGACCTGGGATTCCG
Organism: Verrucomicrobiota bacterium; assembly: GCA_023399155.1. GTDB lineage: Bacteria > Verrucomicrobiota > Verrucomicrobiia > Opitutales > Opitutaceae > JAEWQP01. Next base: position 229,595 of record JAEWQP010000010.1, read on the forward strand.
TGAGAAACTCCTCGGTGCTGACGCGCGGCTTGGTGATGACGTCGATCGCGCCGTATTCAAAAGCCCGGAGGGTTGCCTCGGCGCCATCGGTGGCGTGGCTCGAGCAGATAAGGACCGGGATCGGATGCTGCGCCATGATGCGCTGCAGGAACGTGAGCCCGTCCATGCGGGGCATCTCGATGTCGAGCGTGATCACGTCCGGCGCGGTCTGCCGCATGATCTTCACCGCCTCGTAGGGGTCGGGTGCGGCGCCGATGACCTCGATCCCGGGGTCCGAGCCGAGGACGGCCTGGAGTGCCTCCCGCACGGCGGGGGAATCATCGACGATGAGGACCTTGGTACGTGGATTCATGGTTGCCTTGATCGGGCGGGGTGGGGCACGCGTCCGGAGGCGCGGCGAGGGTTGATGGGTGTAGGTGACATCAGGGTACGCCGGTGGGGAGTGCGCGGGACGCGGCCCGGGCGGGTGCGGTCGTGCTTTCCGCGTGGGCACGCAGCCAGACCACGCCGCTCCAGTTTTCAAAGAACAGGCGCACGCCGGCCCCGTGGCCCACGCGCTCGGCCACGATCGGTATGCCGAAACGACCGAGCACGTGACGGGCCATCGAGACGTTCTCGGCCCCGACCGCGAGCGTCTCATTCTCGAGGCGCAGCGGTGATCCGCCGCCGAATATCTTGCTCTCGAGGCTCTCGACCGTGCTTCCGAGCTGGCGCATGCGCTCGACGAGCCGGGCGGTCGCCCAGTCGCCGTGGTGTGCGGTCAGGTTGCCTCGTGGCACGAGGAAATGATTCATGCCGCCGAACCGCCGCTGGCGGTCGTAGAGGCAGACGGAGACGCAGGAACCCAGGACGGTCGACAGGCGCAACGGTGTCGCGGCCACGACCAGGTCCCCGGCCCAGAGCATGGCCTCGGCGAACGCCGGCGCGCCCTCGGCGAGCGGAGGCGCGATGAAGGCGCCAGCCCTCATCCGCCGTTCCCCCGGGGTTCGTGGCGGTAGTGTGCGGCGCCGACCAGGCGCAATGGCAGGTCGAGCCCCTGCAGCGTCTCCGAATGGGCGATGAACAGATCGCCGCCCGGGCGAAGGTGCCGGCAGATCTTGCCCACGACCTCCTGCTGGGTGGGGCGGTCGAAGTAGATCATCACATTGCGAAAGAACACCACGTCGGCGAGGTCCGGGATGCCGTAGTCCGCAGCGAGAAAGTTGAGATGGCCGAAACGCACCCGCTCGCGGATCTCGGGCGCGATCCGGACCTGGCCGAGCGCGGGATCGCGGCTGCGCAGCAGGTAACGCTGCCGCAGGTGCAGGGGTATCGGGGCGGCGTGCGCCTCGGGGTACACGGCCTGCATCGCGGTGTGCAGCACCCGGGTCGACACGTCCGTGGCGCGTATCCGGAAATCAAATGCGGCCTCGGCGCACTGCGCGGCGAGGACCATCGCGATCGTGTAGGCCTCCTCGCCGGTCGAGCAGCCCGCGCACCAGACCTGGAACGGGCCCGGGCGGTGGACCCCGAGCCACGCCGGCAGGACCTGGTCGGTGAGGATGGCGAAGTGGTCGGGCTCGCGGAAGAAATCCGTCTTGTTGGTCGTGGCGAGGTTGAGCAGCTGCTCGAGCTCGTCGCGCTGGTAGGCGGGATCGCCGAAGAAGCGCGCGTGGTAATCATCGAAGCTCTCGAGCCCGAGCTCGCGCAGGCGGCGATGCAGGCGGCTTTGCAGCATCACCTGCTTGGCGGGCGGCATCTTGATGCCGAGATTCGAGGCGATCACTCCGCTGAAGTCGGCGAACTGGCTGGCGGTGAGTGTGGCGTGAGGCATGTCGGGTGGGCGACAGGGGCGGCGACACGAGACTGCTGCAGTCGGCCGGGCCGACGTCGGCGCAGCAGTCCGAAGGTGGACCCGGACCGCGCGGCACCGGGCCCGCATCGCTGCGTTCCCGGTGCCGGGGAAGGTGCAGTCCGGAGCGGAATTCAGGCCGCCGCCGAAGCGGCGACCGCGTCGGCGGCCAGGGCGGTGTCCTCGGTCGAGAACACGCGCTCGATATCCAGGATGATCGTGAAGCGATCGTTGCGCCGGCCCATGCCGAGGATCAGGTCGGTCCTCCAGCGCATGCCCAGCGAGGGCGGATCGTTGATCTCGTGGGGCTCGAGTTCGAGCACCTCGTGGACCGCGTCGGCGAGGCCGCCGACGACGATGCTGGCGCCGTCGATCTGCAGATCCATGACGATGATACGCGTGTTGAGCGTATCGGCGGTCTCGGGCAGGCCGAACTTCGTCCGCAGGTCCACGACCGGGATCGCGTTGCCGCGGACGTTGACGACGCCGCGCAGATAACCGGGTGCCGTCGGCACCCGTGTGATATGACTGAGGTCGAGCACCTCGCGGGCCTTGAAGACGTTGATGGCGAAAAGCTCCTCCCCGAGGCGAAACGTCAGGTAGCGGGCGGTCTCAGTGATTTTTGCCGTGCTCATGGGTGTCCTTGTGGGTGTGCGCGGCGCGGCTCAGTAGCGCTCGAACTGGCCGTCGGCTTCGTCGTGGCCGTTGGCATCGAGGTCGATCATGATTCCAGACGTCGCGGCCGGGCGGGTCGCGGGGGTTGGCTTCCCGGCCTTCCGGGCCGTGGGTGCCGGAAAAGCCGCCTTGGCCGCGTGGCCGGAGCCGCCCTTGCCGTTGCGAACCACGCCGGCATGCGCGGCTGTCATCGCGGCCGGGCTCGGGCTGGTTGACGAGCGGTTGGTCGAGGTCGATCCCGCATTCACCTTGAAGAACGCGATCGCGCTCTGGAGCTGTTCGGCCTGGCTCGCCAGTTCCTCCGACGACGAGGCCATCTCCTCGCTCGCGGAGGCGTTTTGCTGAATGACCTTGTCGAGTTCCTGCACGGCCTTGTTCACCTGGGCGGCGCCATTGTTCTGCTCCTCGCTGCCGGCGGCGATGTCCTTCACCAGCTCGGCGGTGCGGCGAATGTCGGGCACGAGCTTGTCCAGCATGACGCCAGCGCGCTCCGCGATTTCGACGCTCGAGCCGGAGAGTTTGCTGATCTCGCCGGCGGCTGTCTGGGAGCGCTCGGCCAGCTTGCGCACCTCGGAGGCGACGACGGCGAAACCCTTGCCGTGCTCGCCGGCGCGGGCGGCCTCGATCGCGGCGTTGAGCGCGAGCAGGTCGGTCTGGCGCGCGATCTCCTCGATGATCGAGATCTTCTGCGCGATCTCCTTCATCGCCTGCACCGTCTGGCCCACGGACTGGCCGGCATCGTTGGCATCCTGGGCGGCCTTGGTGGAGATCTTCTCCGTCTGGCGGGCGTTTTCCGTGTTCTGCTGGATGCTCGCGGCGGACTGTTCCATGGAGGCGGAGACTTCCTCGACGGAGGCCGCCTGCTCGGACGAACCGCTGGACAATGTCTGGGCGGTCGCGGTCATCTCCTCGGAGCCCGCGGCGACGTTTTCCGCCGCAGAGCGGACGTTGGCCACGATGTCGCGGAGATTGCCCACCATCTTCTGCAGGGCGAGGCCGAGGGTGTCCTTGTCCGAGGCGAGCTTGACGTCGTGTCGGAGGTCGCCCTCACCGATTTGGGAAGCGAGCTGGGCCTTTGCATCGAGGGCCGCGGCCATCGAGTTGGCCGCGGCCGAGAGCGTGCCGATCTCGTCGCGGGAGTCGACCTGAACGCGTGCGGAAAGGTCTCCGAGGGCGATGCGGCCCAGCCCGTCGACGAGCCGCTCGACGGGACGGGTGATCAGGCGCGTGATCAGCAGCGCGAGGACGATGGAGACCGCGAGGGAGCCGGCTAGCATCGCGATCATCCACGCGCGGACGCTCTGGTAGACTTCGGTGCTTTCGACCGAAGCCTGGCGGCCGAGCTCCTCGTTGATGCGCGCGAGTTCCTGCAGTTCGCTTTCGAGAGCCTGGAAGAGTGGGAGCGCCTCGCGCTGATTCCTAGCGATGGCTTCCTCGTTGCGGCCATCGTAGGCCAGGCGCATCACCTCCTGTGCGGACTGTTCGTAGGCGTTCCACTGTGGGCCGATCTTGGCGAGGATCGCTTTCTCTCGTTCCGTCGTTTCTGTGGCCGCATACGTTTGCAGATGACGCTCGTAGCTCTCCGTGAATGCACGCATTCTCTGCGAGATCTGATCCATGCCCGACTTGTCGGGTTCGAGGATGTAATCCCGCATCGCGCGGCTGAAATACGCCATCTGCAGATTCGCGCCCCCGATCTCAGAGATGGGCACGAGGGCATTGCTGTACATCTCGTCCAGCATCGCATTGATGCGCGCGAGATTGAAAATGCCGGTGGTGGCAACGGCGGCTCCGAGGAGCGCGACAAGCGTGAAGCCGCTGATGAGCTTCACGCCGAGTTTCAGGTTCTTGATCATGGGAGTAGTGCGTGGATGGTGACGGAGAGGGTCGCTGGTGGCTGATCATCGGGTTCTGCCGGCGCCGGGAGGGTGCCGCCGCGGCCGTGGGAGCATGCCGGTGCTCGCGCGGGGCGGGCGCGCCGCGGCGTGCGTCGCCGCTGAGGCGGGCCGGAAGCGGAAGATCATGGGGTCGGTGTATGGAGAGAGTGAATGCACGTGCACCGTCGGAAGGCCGGAAAGCAAAAAGGCACAACCCAGGACTCGCGGGTGCGCGAGCGCTGGGTTGTGCCTTGGCTTGCAGGACCGGATCCTGCCCGAACAGGCGCCCCGCGATTAACGCGGGGGATGCATGCTAGAGATCGGAGCCCGCGCGGGAGTCTTTAGCCCGGAGTGCGCGGCATCCGATTTGGTGAGCCGGTGTCGCCGTCGGTCGGCGACGTTCGCACGGGTGGGGCGACCTCAGGCGCGGCTTTCGGGCGGCCGGGGCACCAGGCCCTGCGGCGTCCGGAAGAGCGCGTCGAGTTTGCGGCGGAGTTCGCCCAGTTCGCGCGACTTGAACGATCGCTTGGTGCGTTCCAGCACCTCGATCGTCTCGCGCAGGCCCTGCAGCAGCGCCAGTTGCTCGCTCGACCGGAGGCCGAAGGCGGTGGCGGCCGCCGGGCCGGTGCTCTCCCGCGGCGGCTGGAATCCCGCCTGCATGTCCAGCAGCGTGTGGCGCATGTGCTCGAGGTTGATCGCAAACCACGCCTCGCGCGCGGCATCGATCACCTCGCCGGGGGAGGTGCGCATCACCATGTCCAGCCGGCCGAGCTCCTCCCGCCAGACGGCGAGCCGCTCGCGGCTCGAGTCGAGCAGCTTGCGCGCGCGCCCGAGCTCGACCGCGGCGGCCACGTGCCCGAGCAGTTCCTCCCGTGAGACGGGTTTGACGATATAGGCAACGACCGTGAGCTGCAGCGCCTGTATGGCGGAGTCGACGGTTGGATACGCCGTGATGATGATCACCGGGATCCCGGCGCAGCGCGGCGGGATGTTGCGGATGAGCGCCAGGCGGTCGTTGCCAGGCATCTCGCGATCGGCGATAAGGACGTCGTACGAGTCGCGTTCCAGCCGGGCGAGGGCCTCATGGCCGTCGTTGGCACAGTCGACGGCGTGGCCCGCCGAGGCGAGGACCTTGGCCATCAGCTCCAGAAATGCGCGATCATCGTCGACCAGCAGGATTCGGGGAAGTTCGGGCATGGTTGACAGGTGCGGAGCACGCCGGGCGAGGCCGGTTCGGGCAAGGCTAAATCACCGCCGCACTGCCGCGGCACGGTGAGGACGGCAGCACGCCGGAAGCCCTCCGTTGACTTGGTGCCTCGGCGACGACGGGGACCGCACGGGTTGGCTCGATGCCGCCGAAGTGTAGGTGAATCCCACTTACGGGCTCGCGTGCGTGTTCGTTCGCCAAACGGTTTCATGGTCAGTCCCCCGGCGGTTTCCGCCACGTCGCCGCGGGGCCCGAATCCCGTCCGCGGTCGCTTGACAAACCGGCGGGGCGGGTCGTTAGTCAGGGCGACCTTCGATCCCATGAACCTCCGGCTTCCACCCATCGCGATCGGCGATGACGACATGTGCGTCATCTGTCCGGTCGCAGCCGGTTTCGTGGGCTGAGCACGCGCGGTCTTGATCCGCGGAGCCTCAGGTGAGACCCGCGAAACCGGCGAGCCTGCGAGCACTGCGGCAGCAATCAGGAGGATCCTGAGGCAGGCTGCGTGGAGACCCGCAGGAGTGAACGTCGATCGAACCGACCGCTGATCCACACGCCGCCGCCCGCGCTTTGGGCACCCCAACAACAGCAACGAACCGCGATGCGAATACCGCGTCGCTAAGTTACCCACAACCACGGAGAGACCACCATGAGCACCACCGAAACCCGGAACCGGGACATCATTTTCATCGCTGAAGACGACAGCCGGCGGCTGAGGGCGCTCGCCGCGGCGTTGCCGCGCACGCCGCGCCCGGAGGGTGCGCGTTCGCTGCAGGACGAACTGGAGCGCGCCACCATTTTGGCGCGCGAGTCCCTGCCCCCCGGCGTGGTCACAGTCAATTCGCGCGTACGCTTCGTCGACGACGAATCAGGCGAGGAGGAGACGTACGTGATCACGTGGCCGGACCGCACCGACGGCGGCGTTGAGCGCGTTTCCGTGCTCGCCCCGATCGGCACGGCGCTGATCGGGTACCGCGAAGGCGATGAGGTCAGCTGGCCCACCCCCGGTGGTATCCGTCGCCTGCGCATCCTGTCGGTCGAACCGGTGGACGAGCCCCCTGTCGCCGAAACCCCCGAGGATATGGTCGCGCGGCTGCTCTACGGCGGCCGCTGACGCTCGCCCGGTTCAATGCCGCCGGTTCCGGTTGCAGCCCGTGGGCCGGCGTGACCTACGGGCTCACCGACGCTCCACGCCGCGACGCCGATCAGGACAGGCTCTGAAGCCAACGCCCGATCGGACCGCGGAAGAACTGGGCAAGGAAGAGGGCCGCGATGACGTAACCGAGCACCGGCATCTCGCGCTGGCGGCGCGCGGCGACCAACAGGACTGCCGCCACGATCATGCCGAAGCCGATGCCCTCGCTGATGCTCATCGTGACGGGCATCACGAGCATCGTGACCACCGCCGGAGCGATCCACGGAAAATCGCGCCAGTCCAGCTCCATTGCCGACTGCATCATGAAGACGCCGACCACCACGAGAGCCGGCGCAGTCGCGACAGCAGGTATCGCGAGGATCATCGGCGAGAAGACCAGTGCGACGAGAAACAACACCGCTGTCGTGAGGGACGTGAGTCCGGTGCGCCCGCCGGCCTCCACGCCTGCAGCGGATTCCACGTAGCTGACCACGGTCGAGGTGCCGATGACCGAGCTGAGTATGGCCGCGCTGGAATCGGCCACCAGTGCGTTTCCCATGCGCGGCAGCGTGCCGTCCGGCCGGAGAAGGCCCGCCCGCTTCGTCACGCCGATGAGCGTGCCGATGTTGTCGAACATATCGACGAACAGCAGCGTGAGAATGATCGGAAGCGCCGCCCAGAAATAATCGCGTACGAAATCGAACCGCAGTTCCAGCGCGACCGGGCCGGGGGATGCCGGCGTTGAGACGAGCGACGTGGGCAGCGTGGTGATTGTTCCGCCCGAACCATCCGGCGTGATCACGCCCACCAGGGCGATGGCGAGGACCGTCAGGATGATCCCTCCCGGCACACGACGATGCACGAGCACGAGCATGAGCAGGATCCCGGCGAAACACAGGGCAGGGCCGGGTTCGCCGAGATCACCCGCCGTGACAAGCGTCTGCGGGTGCCCGACGACGAGGCCGCCGTTTTTCAAACCAAGGAAGGCGATGAACAGGCCGATGCCGCAGGTGATGGCCACCTTGATCGCGGGCGGAATAGCGTGGACGATCTTCTCGCGCAGCCCCGTGACGGAGAGGGCGAGGAAGATCACACCGTTGATGAAGACCATGCCGAGCGCATCCTGCCAGGGGATGCCCTGGCCGAGACAGAGGGTGTAGGTGAAGTAGGCGTTGATCCCCATGCCCGGGGCGAGGGCCAGCGGGAAGTTCGTCAGAGCCGCCATCAACACCGTGCTCAAGGCGGCCGAGAGAGCCGTGGCCGTGACCAAGGCGGCGCGGTCCATCCCCGTCTCCGCCAGGATCGAGGGATTCACCACGAGGATGTAGGCCATCGCCGCAAACGTCGTCAGGCCCGCCTGCAGTTCGCGGCTCACGGTCGTCCGGTGTTCCGCGAGTTTGAACCATCGTTGAAGCATCGCGAGAAGCGGATGGACGACAGCGAAGGGGTTCGAAAGCAAAAAGGGGGGCCGCGCCGGCCTGACGCGGATAGCGAAGGAGATCAAGCCGTGCCTGAAAAGCGAATGCGGAGCGTTTTTCGGTGACTCGTCGAATGCTTCATCCGTCATCCCCAGTGAGAAGGAGCGAATCCATCGGATCGTCCGGCGGGGCCGTTGGCCCCGACTAGAACGTGTTTCAACCCCGTGGTCTGATTCAAAACGATCGACCCGCCTCCTGGGAGTCGTATCGGACGATTTGAAAACACGCCATAGGCCTTGTCTCCTCGGTGCCCCCGAGAGAATCGGGTTTCAGTCTGAGCCAAACGTGCGGCGGAGCCCCTCGGCGAGTTGTTGGGTTTCCGCCGGCGTCAGTCGCGCCTCCGCGTGGGCGAGCACATAGCTGCGCAGCGGCATCTCACCCTCCATGAGCTCTTCCGCGGCCTCGTCGGCCTCCTCGTACGGAGGTTCGGAGAAGTTCAGATGGCTGCGGCCGTCGCGCACGTGAGCCACGATCCACCACGAGAGCGGCGCCACGCGTGAATATGCGGGCCAGCGCGTCTCGTTGCTATGGCAGTCGTAGCACGCGCGTCGGGCCAGCGCCTCGGTGCGGGGAGAGTCCCACCGCGGGATGCCGCGTATGGGTGGGTTGATGTAGTCAACGGGGACGAACTGGATCGCGAGCAGGCCGATCGAGGCCGCTCCGGCCAGACCCAGAAGGATCTTGAATTTCGCTTTCATGGTATCGGGACGTGCAGCGTGGCGCTGTCCTCCGGGAGACGGGCCCGGAGCAGCCGGCGGTTGATGAGAAAGAGTATCCACGCGAGCAAGGCTGTCACCAAGGTGTGGCTGAGGTAATGCGCCCCTTTCGCGATCTGGTACCAACCCATCGCGCCTCCCGCTGCGGCGGCCAGCGCGATGGCCGCGACTTGTCCGCGACGCGTCCGCGCGAGCCCGGCCAGCCCGACCAGCGCGAAGCCCCCGCTCGCATGCCCGGCCGGAAATCCGCGACCGCGACGCGCCGGTCTCTCGTCCTCGCCGAATCGCTCCAGCACGCGCACGTAGGCGGCATCGCCGCCGTAGCGAGTGATATCCCAGGGACAGAAGACATTGGTCGTGTCCTTGCCGAGTCCCACAAGGACGGGCACGCTGCCGAGCGTGAGCAGGGCCACGCCGAGATCGCAGCGCCGGAAACTGCGAGGCGGCCGGACAAGGGAGGCGATGAGCGCCAGGCTCAGGCCGACAAGAAGCACCTTCGGGCCGCTGTAAAACAGGGCGCGGGCGACCGGCTCGTTGCGATCGATCATCCACGTGCCTGCGGAGAAATCGAAGAACCGGTCCTGTATCCACAGGTCCAGCCACGTCAGTTCGAAGAGCCCGAAGACGAGCACCAAGAGCGCGGCTGCCGGGAGGAGTGATCGATCAAGGCGCAACGGCGGCATGTTCGGATTGTTTGCCATGGCTGAAGACGAAGCTGGCGGTCTGGTAGTAGGCGATCGCATCGGCTACCAGACTGGGATCGCGATCCATCGGTTCGGTCGCGTGAGTCCCGGGGTCGTAGCGGTAGGTACTCATGTCCCGTACCGGCGCGAGCACGGCGAGCGTGGTCCCCTGCGGGCCGTCGACGAGCAGGCCGAGCTTCTGATAGGTGCCGATGAGCGCGCGCCCGCGCTCGTCCGCACTCCCAGGCGCCAGCAGGTCGCGCCCGAAGAAGCGCGAGGGATAACTCCAGTGGAGCAGGCCGAGAAGCGTGGGCGCATAGTCGATCTGGCTCGCCAGCGTGTCGACGCGACCGGGTCCGACCTGACCTCCTGGCGCATGGATGATCAGCGGAATGTGATAGCGATCGGCCGGAAGCGCCGTCCGCCCCGCGCTCGATGCGCAGTGGTCGGCGACGATGACGAACAGCGTATGGGTGAACCATGGACGCGTCGAGGCAGCCTTGAGGAACTCTCCGATCGCGTGATCCGTGTATTTGACCGCGCCGGGACGGCCGGAGTCCTTGGACGGTAGGTCGATCTCGTCGTCGGGAAACGTGTAGGGTCGGTGATTGGACGTCGTCATCACGAATTGGAAGAAGGGTCGCCCCGCGGCGAAGGCGGCATCCGCCTCGCGCAGCGTCCAGCGGTAGAGGTCGCCATCGCATGCGCCCCAGGCGTTGGCGAAAGTGACCTCGCTCTTTGGTACGGCCGCGCGGTCGACGATGCGGTAGCCGTTCTCGCCGAAGAAGTGGTTCATGTTGTCGAAGTAGCCGTAGCCTCCGTAGAGGAAGGCTGTGTCGTAGCCACGGCTGCGGAAGATCGAGCCGAGTGTGAAGAGGTGCTCGTTACCCGGGCGCTTGACCAGGGAGCGTCCCGGCGTGGGGGGCACGCTCAGTGTGAGCGCCTCCATGCCCCGGTCGGTGCGGGTGCCTGTGGCGTAGAAGCGTTCGAACACGAGCGACTGCGGGATCAGCGCGTCGAGTGTGGGCGTGAGCCCGTCGGTGTTTCCGTAGTGACCGATGAACGACGCGCTCAGGCTTTCCACGGTGATCTGAATGACATTGAGCCGAAGCTCGGGACCCGGATGCACCACAGGCCGCAGCAGGTCGTGCGGGTCTGTGGCGGTCGGCGCAGCCTGTTCACCGAGCAGCGTGCGCAGTCGGTGGAAGGCGGCGTCCGTTGGCATCGTCGGGTAGAACTGGGCGTAGTCGATCTGGTTCGCCCGGAAGGCGGCGAAGAACGACCAAATGCCGTTCTTCGCGAGTTCGCGATGGTAGTTGTTCTTGAACTCCGGGAGCATGGTCTCGGACAGCCCGCCGGCGACCACGGCCGCGCCGACGGTCCAAATGCACGCGAACCGCCAGCGCCGTCCCGCGGATTCGCTGCCACCGCTGAACCAGGCCGTGAATACACCGGTACGCGCGAGGGCCCAGGTGGCGAGAAGCGCGATCGCGGTGAGCGCGCCAAGGATCGCGGGCATCGGGTACGACTCTCGGATGTTGCCGACGACCTCGGTGGTGTAGACCAGATAGTCAACCGCGATGAAGTTGAACCGGGCGCTGAACTCCTCCCAGAACAGCGCCTCGGCCACCGCCACGAAGAGCAGCCCGAAGATCGCGAGAAACACGCCCGAGCGCGCCAGGATCCTGGCCGTCGTGGTGCGGAAGATGTTGCGAGGCAGGGCGGCGAGGAGGAGCACCGCGGGCGTGCAGAGAAGGAACACCGTCGCGGCGTCCAGGATCGCGCCGAGCACGAAGGCACCCGCGAGGGCGTGGGCGCCGGGGCCGACGACTTCGCCCAGGGACGCCAGCGTCAGGACGAGCCGCGTCCCCATGGCCCCGGCAAGGCTGAGGACGATGAGGAGCAGTGCTCCGCCCTGACGTCGGGCGAACAGGCGGCTCCAGCCCGCACCCGTCACGGCTGTGACGGGCGTTGCGGCGCTGCGGACAGGGGGTGCCGGGGGACTCGATGTGGCCTGGTTCATGTGCGGCGAAAGACGGCGCCTCACCCCGGGGGGTTAGAAACATGACGAAACGGTCATTCCTGCATCATCGATCCGTCATCCGCCGGTGGAGTTCCCGCTCGTGCCGCACGAGGGATTGGGGCAACATGCCGGCATGCGCGTCCTCGTGGTCGAAGATGAAAGGAAGGTGGCGGCGCTGGTGCGTGCCGGTCTGGAGGAGCAGGGGTTTGGCGTTGTCGTCTGCCACGATGGCGACACCGCGACGCGCATCGCCGAGGCCGGCGCGTTCTCGGCCATTGTCATGGATATCATGATACCCGGACGGGACGGCCTGAGCGTCCTGCGGCGGCTCCGCGAGACTCGAAACAACGTGCCCGTCATCCTGCTGACCGCGCGGGGAGATCCGACAGAACGCATCGAGGGGCTCAACCTCGGCGCCGACGACTATGTGCCGAAGCCGTTCCTCATGGCTGAATTGATCGCCCGCCTGCGCGCCGTCCTGCGCCGACGGACCGGCGAAGGCCTGACGATGATGCGCTGCGGCGACCTGCAGGTGAACTTCGCCACGCGTGAGGTGCGCCGGGGATCCACCGTGATCGACCTGACGAAAAGTGAGTTCGCACTACTCGAGTGCCTGCTACGCACCCCGGGCCGGCCCGTGACACGTGTCGATCTGAGCCAGCAGGTTTGGAAACATCAGTTCGACGCCGGCACCAATTTTGTCGACGCAGCGATCCGGCGCCTGCGCCGCAAGCTCGATGATCCCTTTCCCAGCAAACTCATCCAGACCGTGCGCGGGCTCGGTTATGCGATGCACTGCGACTCATGACCCGCCTCAACCACCTGCCGATACGTGCGAAGATCGCGGCTGCGTGCGCCACGCTCACGGCCGCAGCCGTGTTGGTTTTCGCCGTCGGCACCCTCGTGAACCTCTATCACGAACAGATCGAGGCGGCCGACGTGGAGCTGGCCGAGGAGGCCTGGCATATCGCAAACATCGCGGTCGGCGACGAATCCGCGCGCAGTCGCATCCGCATGGCCCGGGTCGAGACGATCGAGCCGTGGGTGGCGTTTGCCGTGATTGCCCACGATGGCAGTGTGTGGCGTTCGAACGAAACGCTGCCGGAGGAGGTGGTGCGCGTCGCGCTGGCGATCGAGACTCCCGAGACGATTCGGCATGGCGAAGGTACGTGGCGCGCCAGGGCGTTCACCAGCGGCGAGGAAAACGTCGTCGTGACCGTGAACCTGGATGAGGTCCACGACATCGTCGCCGATCTCATCCTCGCCTACCTGCTCGCGCTACCCTTGGTCGGGCTCGTCGCGGGGGGAGGCGGTTGGTGGGTGGCCGGGTGGGCGCTCCAGCCGGTGCGACAGGTCACTCATACGGCGGCGGACATCCGTGCGAGCAGTCTTTCCGCCCGCGTGCCGGTGCCTCCCGCGAACGACGAGATCGCGGACCTCGCCCGGGAGTTGAATGCGATGCTTGTCCGGCTTGAGCGCAGTTTCGAGCAGGCCGAGCGCTTCGCATCGGACGCTTCCCACGAGCTGCGGACCCCGCTCACGATCATGCGCGGCGAGATCGAGGCGCTGCTGCGCGACGAGACGATGCCGGAGCGCTCGGAGGAGCGCCTCGTCAGCCTGCAGGAGGAGGTCGATCGCCTGGAGCGCATCACCGGCAACCTGCTTCTGCTTGCCCGGCTCGATGCCGGCGCGGGCTTGAACGAGGCGCGGCCTGTCGATCTCAGCGCGCTCGTTGCCGAGGCATGCGATGACCTCGAGCCGCTGATGGCCTCGCGCGAGGTGACCCTCGAGGCCGATATCGCTCCGGGTGTGGTTATCCCGGGCGACGACGCGCTTTTGCGCCGTATCGTGCTCAACCTTCTGGAGAACGCCGCGAAGTTCAACAACGCAGGGGGAATCGTCCGGATCGCCCTTCGGGTAGCGGAAACCGGGATACAGATGACCGTGGCGAACACCGGACCGGGGATACCCGGGCACCTTCGTTCTCGGGTCTTCCAGCGCTTCTTCCGGGGCGACTCCGCGCGCGTCCGGGCCGGCCATGGACTCGGGCTGGGTCTCGCCCGCGAGATCGCCCGCGCGCACGGCGGCGACATCGTGCTGGACGACCCCGCGGTCGAGGGTTGGACGCGGTTCCGGCTTCATCTTCCCGTGCGAGCCGCCGTCGTTGGCGTGAACGGTCGCCTCGGCGGATTCAGTGGGTAGCAGTGAACATCCCTGCGGCGCGGATCACCGCGATTCCTCGGGCTGGAAGCTATCCTGCTTCGCGGAGGTTCGTCGGAGATGGCCTGCAGGCAGGCGCACCGAAGCGGCACCTTGACGCCGTTCCCCGCGAGCCGCGGCCCGGCCAGCCTGCCCGCCGACGCCCTGGCAGAAGTCGGCGACGTCGCCCTACCTGGGACCGGCTTTCGTATGGACCCCGGATTCTGGGACGAGAATCCGTAGTGCCTGGCCCATGACAAGCGCCCGGGAGACCTTCCGGCGTGCGCTGCGGACGATGCGATCGAAGGTCTGTCGCGATACGCCCATCTTCCGCGCCGCCTCCGCATGATAGAGGTCCTCGACATCGGCCAGGCGCAGCGCCTCAAGTTCGTCCGCCGCGAGTTCGATCTCCTCGAGGTCGCGCAGGGGTATGCCCGCCGGCTTGAAGTAGGTGGCAGGCGGGCGATGGGCGATGCGGCGCGGACAAAGGGGGCGGGGCATGTTCGGCAGGAGGCGCTTGGGTACGATTCGTTATGGGCATGAGCCCATTACACGACCGCTCTGAGATTCGCAAGGCAGGTTCATTGCGCCGATGCCGTCCCGGCACGGCGAGCGTTCTTGGGCACTACACGGCTGGCACCGCGAGGCCCAGCGCGCGGGTCATCACGCCGAACAGGGCGGTGTTCTGCATGAAGCCCCGGATGTCCTCGCTCCCGGGTCCGAACGCCGCGAGTTCGGCGTAGTCGGCGGTGTGGGCCGTTCCCGCCCAGCCCACGGATGTGGTGTTGGCGAGTATCTGCCCCAGTGCGACAAGCGGTTCGTTGCGCACGCGGTAACCCTCGCGGTGTTCGTCGCGCAAGGCCCGCCGCAGCATGTCCACTTCCTCGCGCGCGAGCGCGATCTGCGTGGCTTCGAAAACCCGGTCGCGCACGAGAGCTTCCGGGCTCGCGGCGTCGAGTCCGGAGAGCACCCAGGTGTTCGTCCGGCGGAAACGGGCGATGCGGTCAAAGGAAACGTGCGTCTCGCCATAACTGCCACTGCGGCTGGCGAAATCGCCCCCACTGCCGTTGATCGCGGGGTTGGAGTTGCCGTGGTCGGTTGTGACGACGACAAGCGTGTCGTCTCGCGAGGCGGCGAATGCGAGCACTTCGCCCACCGCCTCGTCAAACGCGAGCTGATCGTGGATGAGCGCGCCGACGTCGTTGGCATGGGCGGCATGATCGATGCGGGCGCCCTCGACCTGCAGGAGAAACCCCTGCGGTTGTGCGGCCAGATGCGCCAGGCTCGCGCGAGTCATCTCGGCCAGGGTCGGCACCGCCGCGGCCAGTTCCGGTTCGGCGCGATGGTCGAGCGTGTAGGGCAGGTGCCCATCGGCGAAGATGCCGAGCAGCGGCCCCGTCGACCTCGTCGCAGTCAGCAGCATGGAGCGATCGCGGGCCACACGGTAGCCGGCGGTAGCGAACGCGCCGAAAAGGTCCTCCCGATCCGGGCGTCGCGCGGCATCGAGGAACTTCGCTCCTCCGCCCAGCAGCACGTCGATGCGGGCTGCGAGGTACTGCCGGGCGATCTCGGCCTCGTCGGCGCGGGCTTCCGCCTGGGCGGCAAATCCGGCGGGGGTCGCGTGGGTGATCGTCGCGGTGGTGACGAGTCCCGTGGCGATGCCGGCGGCGCGCGCGAGATGCATGATCGGCGTGCGCGGCCGGCCCGCCGGATCGATGTTGATCGACCCGTTGCGGACCTTCTGCCCGCAGCCCCAGGCGGACGCTGCGGCGGCCGAGTCGGTCACGGACGAACTCGCCGAGGAGGTGTCGACCATGGCGCGGCGGACACCGGGGTTGTCGTAGAGTCCGATCCAGTGCGTCGAGCGTCCGTGGTTGCGCTTTTGATACAGCTCGGCCATGGTGAGCGTGCCCAGGCTCATGCCATCGCTCACCATGAAGATGACGTTGCGCGCCCGGCGGCCGGCGGGCGAAACTCCTTCAGGCGCGCGGGCGTGGGACGGGCGGACACCGCCGAAGGCGGCGAGCGCACCACCGGCGAGGCCGGCACGCAGAAAATCACGGCGAGCGATGCGGGTCATGATCCGCAGAGTGTGCAGGAGAGCAGGGGCAAGGCAAAGACCCTCTGTGTGCGTGCGAAGGAAAATCGACGATCGAGCCCCACCGGGGATCGCACGGTGGTGCGGCGGGAACTCCTGATCCCGGAGGCGCGCATGGCCGCGCGATTCCGGCTGGGATCATCCCTGGAGGAGGGTCGATGCGGCCCGTCGGGGATGGCGGGCCCCTGCCGAAGCGGCTCGGCATATCCTTTGCGCGAGCCCCGGTGGTGGCGTCGCCAGGGCCGCGGCGCCTGCCGCAGCGCGGCGGCTATTTCGCATCGCGCCGCGCCTGTGCGCGCTTGCCGCGCGCGGCCACATGCCCGCGTGTGCGGTTCGTCAGTCCTGTCTCATCGAGACGGATACGTTTCACCGCCCCGGCGGTGCTTTCCGCCTCGGCGGCAATCCTCCGTCCCGTGACGGGCGCGCTCTTCTTCCTGGTTGGTCGTGCGGGCATGCCTCGACACTATCCACAAGGCTGAGGAACGAAAGTGGATCCGGTCGGTTTGCCTCCATCTTGCGGCATGCGAGCCAGGGGACACGGGACGATGATGGCCGCGATTTCCTGAATTTCGGCCGCTTTCGCTGGCTGCGGGCGGATTGCGCCGCACAATCTGTGCGGCACGTCTGCCCTGCCGGGGATGCGCAGCCACGCGACCCTCGCCTCTGCGGCCATCACCATGACCACGAAAGACACCTCGAACCCTTCCTGGCACGATCTCGCCGCGGATGCAGCGGCGAAGAAACTCACGGTGGAACCCGCGCGAGGGCTTTCCGCCGACGAGGTGAAGCAGCGACAGGCCGAACATGGTCCGAACCAGATGACCGCGCGGGCGGGCACGCCTGCGTGGGTGAAGTTCTTCCAGCAGTTCAACCAGGCGCTCGTCTACATTCTCCTCGCCGCGACGGCGGTCTCCGCCGCGCTCGGCGAATGGATCGATGCCGGCGTGATCTTCGGCGTTGTGTTCATCAACGCGATTGTGGGCTTTATCCAGGAGGCGAAGGCGGAGAGGGCGATCGAGGCGCTCGCGAAGATGGTTCGCGTGGAAGCGACCGTGAGACGCGACGGTCGGAAGCAGCGCGTCCCCTCCGTGGAACTCGTCCCGGGCGATATCGTGTTGCTTCAGTCCGGCGATCGCGTTCCGGCCGACCTGCGCCTGCTCGAGGTTCGCAGCATGCAGATCGAGGAAGCTGCGCTCACTGGCGAGTCCGTGCCGTCGCAGAAGGGGGTCGAGCCGCTGCCGGCCGACACCGATCTCGGCGACCGACGCAACCTGGCGTTCGCCGGCACGGCCGTCACGTATGGTCAGGCGGAGGGCGTCGTGGTCGCGATCGGCGATCACACGGAAACGGGCCGCATCGCCACGATGATTCATGGGGCGGCCGACCTCTCCACGCCGCTCACGCGCAAGATTGCGGAGTTCAGCCGCGTGCTGCTGTATGTGATCCTGGGCCTCGCGGGATTGACGTTTGCGGTCGGCATGCTGCGCGGCGAATCCGCCGCCGACATGTTCATGGCGGCCGTGGCCCTCGCCGTCGGTGCGATTCCCGAGGGACTGCCGGCCGCCGTGACGATCACGCTCGCGATCGGTGTATCCAGAATGGCCCGGCGCAATGCGATCATCCGCAAGATGCCCGCGGTGGAGACACTCGGCAGCACGACGGTGATCTGCTCGGACAAGACCGGCACGCTGACTGAGAATCAGATGACGGTGAGCCGGGTCATGGCGGGTGGTGAGGAGATCGAGTTCACGGGCGGCGGCTATGAGGCGAAAGGCGAGATTCGCCGGAATGGCGCGGACGTCGAGGTCGCCGCCGGCACCAGCCTGCATGAATGCCTCCTCTGTGGATTGCTGTGCAATGACACCCAGCTCGTGCGCAAGGACGATCGCCTCGCGGTCGAAGGCGACCCCACCGAGGCCGCGATGATCGTCGCGGCCCAGAGGGCCGGTATCACGACCGAGGAGTGGTCGGGGCGGTATCCGCGTGAGGATGTGATTCCGTTCGAGTCCGAGCACATGTACATGGCGACGATGCATCGCCACGGCGACGCGGAGCGGACCATTTACGTGAAGGGTTCCGTTGAGAGGTTGCTCGAACGCTGCGAACGCGGGCTCGATGCGTCCGGCGGTGAGATCGCGCTGGATGCGGATACGGTGACACGGGCGGTCGAGAACCTGGCCGGCCAGGGATTGCGGGTGCTCGCCTTCGCGCGTCGCACCGTTCCCGCCACGCACGCGAAGCTCGCGCATGAGGACATCGCGAGTGGTCTCACCTTTCTGGGCCTGCAAGGCATGATCGATCCGCCGCGCAAAGAGGCGATTCGCGCCGTGGCGCAGTGCCAGGAGGCCGGAATCGCCGTGAAGATGATCACCGGCGATCACGCCGGCACGGCCGTCGCGATCGCGAAACAACTGGGCCTGCGCGGCGGTGCGGGCGAAACCGAAACGCCCGCGGTGACCGGGCGCGAACTGGAAACGATCTCCGATGAGGACCTGCCGGCGACCGCCGAGCGGGCTGCGGTCTTTGCGCGTGTCGCTCCCGAGCAGAAACTGCGGCTGGTGCGCGCGCTGCAGGCGCGCGGACATGTCGCTGCCATGACGGGTGATGGAGTCAACGATGCGCCTGCGCTCAAGCAGGCGGACATCGGAGTCGCAATGGGCATCACCGGCACGGATGTGGCGAAAGGTGCCGCCGACATGGTCCTCACCGACGATAATTTCGCCTCGATCGAGGCGGCCGTGGAGGAGGGACGCAACGTCTTTGACAACCTCACCAAGTTCATCGCCTGGACCATGCCCACCAACGGTGGAGAGGGTCTCCTGATCCTTGCCTCCGTCCTGCTGGGCACATCGCTTCCGATCCTGCCGGTGCAACTGCTGTGGGTGAACATGGGCACGGCGCTGTTGCTGGGTCTCATGCTGGTGTTTGAGCCCAAGGAGGAGGGGATCATGGCGCGGCCACCGCGAGCGCCCAAGGATCCGATCCTGACCGCGGAGCTGTTGTGGCGCATCGGGCTCGTCTCGCTCGTGATGGTGATCGGGGCGTTTGCGCTCTTCCTGGTGGAGCAGCGGGCCGGCGCGTCGCTTCCCGAGGCGCGTACTGTCGTGGTGAACGTGATCGTGATGGTCGAGATATTCTACCTGCTCAACTGTCGCTCACTCACCCGTCCGTTCCTTTCCCTCGGGGTGTTCTCAAACCTCTGGGTCCTCGGTGGCATCAGCGCCATGCTGGCGATGCAGTTGCTTTTCACCTACGCACCGTTCATGAATCGCCTGTTTCACAGCGCGCCGATTTCCGGCCGCGCCTGGTTGGAGATCGTCGGCGTCGGCCTGCTGGTGTTTGTCGCCGTGGAGTTCACGAAGTGGATCGCCGCCCATCGCCGACGCACGGCGGACACACCGCGCGCTTCGGGGGCGTGACCCATCGCGGCGCGCCGGCAGGCGGGGATCCTTCCCGGGACAGAACGTGCTAGCTCGCCATGCCCGGGACTCGTGCCACGTACACGGTGTTCGATGACGTGGCTTCAGTCAGCGGATTCGGAAAGGTGATACGCTCGGCGCGCACGTGCGTGAACACGCTTTCCAGCAAGGCGACGAATGCAGCGTCAGCCGGATCGTTGGACCACAGCGCAAAGACACCTCCGGGCAGGATATGGCGCGCCAGTGCGCGCAGACCGTCGGGCGTGTAGAATTCGGCGTGGCTCGGATGCAGCAGGAAGTCCGGCGTATGATCGATGTCGAGCAGCACGGCATGGAACCGCCGACCGCCGCCAAAGCCCGCCTCGCTGCGCGCGAGCGCGAAGAAGTCGCCGTGGACGAACTGGCAACGAGCGTCGCCCGTCAGCCGGGTCGCCATCGGCACGAGTCCGCGGCGATGCCATTCGATCACCGGCGCCATCACATCCACCACCAGGAGCGAGCGCACCTTTGCGTGCGCGAGCGCCGCCGCCGCGGTGTAGCCAAGGCCGAGCCCGCCGACGACCACATCGAGTGCCCCGCCATCGCACAGCTCTGCCAGCCCGAGATCTGCGAGCGCGTCTTCCGCCGCATGAAACAGACTCGACATGAGGAACTCCTCGCCGAGCTTCACCTCGAAGATCTCGAGATTCTCCAGCGTGGGCACCCGCCGCCGTCGCAGGATCAGTTCGCCCATCGGCGTGTGTTGATAGTCGAGTTCCTCGAAAGACTTCGGCATGGATCGATCCTGATGTGGCGTGGGCTGCACGCACAGCCCTGAATGATACAGATGGGCAGGGGGACTGCACCCTGAGCGGCAGCCCGTGCGTCCCGCTGGGCCCCGTCTCCGGACCGGAGGGCGGCGCCTGCGTGGGGCCCTGCGCGGCCGCGGGTTGACACAGCAGGAGGCGGGTTACGATGTCATTGTCAACTTCCTGCTGGCGAGGAACCTGCGTCGTGCTTCATCAACGTGGCGGTTGACACTCTGCCACCCTGGAACAATAAGCGTGGCCCAAAATGTCCTCGTGGCACACGCTCCTTCGAAACGCCATCGTCCTCTTCGGGCTGGTGGCGATCGTCCTGGGCGCCTTTGAGCACGAGGACCTGATCTTCCAGGATTCGGATGAGCCTGGATCTGTATGTCGTTCGGACGCCGGAGGTGCGTCGGATGATTCCCGCAGGGGCGGGGCGTTAGGCGCCGTCGCTCCAGCCACGGGCACGGAGAGCGCATTCCGGCCGGAAGCACACGCGCTTGGATGGGTGGAGCGCCATGACTCGTGTGTCGAGTGGCTCGCGCCGGCCTCGTTGCATGGCCGGGTCGTCAGCCTCGCGGTGACGACGTCGCGCGCACCGCGGTGCATCCCGCAGTCCTCGTCGGTCGCCCTACGCTTGTAGGCAGCGCTCGCCCAAGGTCGCCCTCCGGGCATTCCCGCCAGGTCGGTGGCGGCCTCGTGGAGGTGACGTCACACCGATCGCAACCCGGTTATCCTATTTCCTGCATTCGTCCTCATGAACGCCTTTTTCGAGATTCTCATCATCTTTTTCCTCCTCATCGGTAACGGCATCTTCGCCATGGCAGAGATCGCCGTGGTCTCGTCGCGGAAGGCCCGGCTCAAGATACTCGCCGACGAGGGTTCCGCCAAAGCCCAGGCGGCCCTCGCGCTCGCACAGCAGCCCGACCGGTTTCTTTCCACCGTGCAGATCGGGATCACGCTGGTCGGCGTGCTCGCCGGGGCCTTCGGCGGTGCCACGCTCTCGGGGAAACTCCAGGTGCCGATCGCCCAGGTGCCGGCGCTCGCGCCCTACGCACCGGCGATCGCGATCTTTGTCGTTGTGAGCGCGATCACCTACTTCTCGCTGGTGATCGGCGAGCTGGTGCCGAAGCGCGTCGCGCTGAGCAATCCCGAGGGTCGCGCCATGCTCGTGGCCCGACCCATGACCGGACTCTCCCGCCTGGCCGCGCCCGTCGTGTGGTTCCTCACGATCTCGACCAACCTCGTGCTCAAGGTCTTCGGGCTGGGCAAGGACGTCGATGCGCCGCCGTCGGAGGAGGAAGTGTCGCACCTCATCGAGCAGGGCACCTCGGCCGGTGTCTTCCACCAGGGCGAACGCGCCATGGTCGAGGGCGTGCTGCGCCTCGACGAGCGACCGGTGACGGAGATCATGACGCGGCGCACGCGCATCGTCTGGCTCAACATCGTCGACTCCGAGGAGGTGAACTGGCGCAAGATCGTGGCCAGCGGCCACTCGCATTTCCCCGTGTATGAGGGAACTCGCGACAACGTCATCGGGATGGTCTCGGTCAAGGCTCTCTGGGCGAACGCTGCGGCCGGCCTGCCGAACAACATCCGCATGCATCTCGTTTCGCCCCTGTTCGTGCCGAGCACGATCAATGGCGCCCAGTTGCTCGA
Organism: Verrucomicrobiota bacterium; assembly: GCA_023399155.1. Lineage (GTDB taxonomy): Bacteria > Verrucomicrobiota > Verrucomicrobiia > Opitutales > Opitutaceae > JAEWQP01. Next base: position 251,383 of record JAEWQP010000010.1, read on the forward strand.
GACGTTCAAGAAGGCGGGCAAGCACCTGGCGCTCGTGACCGACGAGTACGGAAGCGTGCAGGGCCTGGTGAGCCTGATCGATCTGATGGAGGCGATCGTCGGCGACCTGCCGGAGCCCGGCGACCGGCGCGCGCCCGACGCGGTGCAGCGCGAGGACGGGACCTGGCTCGTCGATGCGGGAATGCTCATCGACGAAATGCGGCGGCGCTTCGGCATGCCGCCGCTGCCGGGCGAGGAGGATGAGGATTTCGAGACGCTGGGAGGGTTCATGGTGGATCGATTCGGACGGATCCCGGCCGCGGGCGAGCACTTCACCTGGGCGCAGTGGCGTTTCGAGGTCGTCGACATGGACCGCCATCGCGTCGACAAGGTGCTCATCAGTCCGGCATCCCCGCCGACGCCGCCCGTACCGCACGCGGTGAGAGGCACGTCCTGAGCCGCGGCACGGCTGCCACCGCGCAGCGTTGCGTTCAGAACGGTGGCGAAAGGGAAGAGGCGGGATTCAGGGTCCCTGCGTCAGCAGGCGTCCTTCGGTGTCTTGATCCTTCGCCGCTGGTGCGCCATCGGGAGACCGAGTGCGCCCCACGAGGTGGCCTCTCCATCCATAGTAACCGACATACGAATACGCGAGCAGTGGGACGGAAAAGGAAAGCAGCAGCGTTGTGCGATCGGCCATCATGCCCTGCAGCGGTGGCAGCAAAGCTCCGCCCAGAACAGCCATCACCAGGAGCGAAGAAACCTGGCTCTTGTAGGCGCCCGTTCCGTCCAGGGTCAGTGTGAACGTGTTGGACCATCCGATCGACGAGAAGAGACCGACGGCCACGACGCACCACATGGCTGTTCTGCCGCCAAGAAGAATGGCGGCGAGAAGCAGCGCCGCCGCGGTCAACGAGAAGACCGTCAGCGTGCGGGCAGTGCGGGCCCGCCCCACCCGCAAGAGCCACCAGCACAGCCCGACAAAGGGCAGATAGTGCAGAAAGGCTGGGGCATTCGCCCCAAGTTCCACGCGCCAGGAAGCCAGCGCATCCCCGATCGAACCCGCATACAGGAGCGAGAGCGGCGCGCTCTTTGCGAACCAAAGGAAGGTCACGGCCACGATTGGGATGGCGACGAGCAGCCACTGCTTCCGGCTGGGTGAGAGGCTGCTCAAGTTGACCGCTCCCATGAAGCGGCCGATCATCAGCCCTCCCCAGTAGATCGAGACGTACTTGCTTGCCTCGATCTCCTGCATGCCCGCCACGGCGGGGTGCTGCAGGAGGCTGATGATCGCGCTGCCGACCGCCACCTCACCGCCGACATACATGAATATGGCGACCGCACCGAGTCTGACATGCGGAAACCGCAGGGCGCCCACGCCGCGCACGGGCTCGCCCGCATGGATGCGGGGGAGACGGATCGCCAGGAAGATCAGGGCGAACGCGAGGAACACGATGCAGAAGGCCAGATACGGGACTTTCGTGGAGTCTGCGCCGTGGTTCGTATCCGCCGCGAACACTTGGAAGATGAGCCAGCCTCCGACGAGAGGTCCGACCGTGGTGCCGATGGAATTGAAACCCTGGGCCAGGTTCAGGCGGCTGGACGCCGTCTGCGCGGGCCCCAGCATGGTGACGTAAGGGTTGGCCGCGATCTGCAGGATGGCGAATCCAAGCCCCACCACAAAGAGGGCGAAGAGAAATAGTGGATACGAGGTCGCGTCCGCTGCCGGCCAGAAGAGCGCGCTCCCCGCGGCGGAGACAAGCAGACCGCACACGAGACTGTTCTTGTATCCGACGCGACAGATCGGGTCGCCGGCGAAGGCTGAGATGCAGAAATAGCCCAGGGCACCGATGAAGTACGCACCGAAGAAGGCGAACTGCACGAGCATCGCGCGGAAATAGCTCAACTCGAACGCCTCCTTGAACCGGGGGATGAGGACGTCGTTGAACACCGTCATGAATCCCCACAGAAAGAACAGCGTGGTCATCACCGCGAATGGAACGCGGAACGTCGAAGAAGACCCGCCGCCGGGTGTCGAAGGCTCGGATGGGGTCACGATCGTGGGTTGTGGGCTGGGCATGGGATTCTGAGCGGTCGGGCGTGGGCACGATGCGCTGGCTTGCGCGGTGGATCGCCCGGGGCGCATGGCCTCATGGCGTCTCCAGAGCGCGTTTGGCGTAGTAGTCGCGCAGAACGTGGAAGGCCTGTTTGCGTGCCCCGGATTGGCCGATCAGGCCTTTGCGATTCCAGCCGTCCTGGATGTTGGGCAGAAGGCGGCGGGGCGAACGAAAGTCGGCCAGGATCCATGGGGATACACCGCGGAACGCGGGCAAGCGCTCCAGCATCGGCAGCGTGCGCCGATAGAGTTCAGCCTGGAACTCCTCGCTGAAGCGGGTCGCCGGCGTCGCGTGCCATCCCTCGAGCGCGCCTGCGCCGAATTCGCTGATGACGATCGGCTTTCCATAGCGGATGTCCCAGTCGATGCGGTCGCATTTCTCGGGAAGACCGTCGTACCACCCGATGTATTGATTGAATGCGATGATGTCGGTCAACGTGCCAAGCGGGTCGTCGACGATCCGGGTGTCGGGCCGCGATTCCTCGTGGTGGATCTCCATCGCGGCGGACACGAGGCGGGTGCCGTCGAGCCGGCGCGCATCGTCGATCAAGATGCCGAGGAAGCGGTTCCGCGCCTCGGTGACCGGCGTTTCATTCGCCACCGACCAGATGATGACGCTCGCACGATTGCGATCCCGTTGGATCAACTCGGCGAGCTGCCGGCGTGCGTTGGCGAGGGTCTCCGCGTTTTCCCAGTCGATCGTCCAATAGACGGGGATTTCGGCCCAGACGAGCAGGCCGAGTTCGTCCGCCACGCGAGCCATGTATTCGTTGTGCGGGTAATGGGCGAGGCGCACAAAATTGCATCCGAGTTCGCGGGCCCACCCGAGCAGCAGGCGTGCATCCTCCTCCGACCAGGCACGCCCACCGCGCATCGGGTTTTCCTCGTGGATGGAGATCCCCCGCAGGAAGACGGGGCTCCCGTTGACAAGGATGTCCGTGCCGCGAGTCTCGACGGTTCGAAATCCGATCGCTTCGCTCACGCTCTCGGCGCCGCTGGTCAGGGTCACCGCATAGCGTCGCGGGCTCTCGGGCGACCAACGCTGCAGTCGGCCTGGGGCGAGTTCAAACGCGCCGTGGGCGACTCCGTTGGCGTCGGGCGTGAGGCGTCCCTCAAATCCGAGTTCGGGGATGGTGACGGCGAGCTCCTGCGTGCCTGCTCCCGGGCCGTCGAGCCGGGCGTCGATCAGGAGACGATCGCCGGCGCCGCGGGCGAGTCGAACCGCGTAGTGGGCCAGGTGGGTGGCGGGCGTTTCAACGACAAAGACCTCGCGAGTCAGCCCGCCGTAGTTCCACCAATCCGTCGAATCGGTCGGCACTCCGTGGGTCAACCGCCGATTGTTGACTCGAACGACCAGGGAGTTCCCTGTGGATTTGAGCTGCCTGGTGATCTCAAAGCTGAACGGTGTGAAACCTCCGATGTGCGTGCCCAGCCTCTCGCCATCGAGGTAGACATCGGCCTGGTAGTTGGCCGCCCCGAAATAGAGGAACACCCGGCGGTCGGGGGCTGACGGTTGGTAGGTGAACGTGCGCTGGTACCAAATCGTGCCTTCATAGTACAGGAGGTGATCCCCCTGGGTGTTCCACTCGCGCGGCACGTCGAGCGTGGGGCTCGTGGCGAAGCTGTACTCGATGAGGTCCGACTCCGACCGGGGCCTCAGATCGAGCGCGAAACCGCCGCGCATCGGGCTGGTTTGATCATAGGGGATGCGACGGTAGTTGTAGAAACCCGTGTCGTAGGGATCGACGATCGCGTGCCATTTGCCGTTCAGACCCATGCGGGTGCGGGCGAGTACATTGGGGATGGCGTCAGAAGGGTCGGCTGACGACGCAGGCAAGGTACTGGCGAGAAGCGCGGCGAGGAGGACGAGGCGGGAGTGGGCGATGGCTGCGCGAAACCTGGATGTGTGCATGGGGAGGATCATGGGACCATGTTGAGGGCTGACCGCCCGGCTCCGACCAGCCGGCGTGAGAGTAAGGGAGCGGGCACTACACCGAAGTTCTTCGGTCGGTCGTCAGCTTGAAGTCACGCTGCTCCCGGGCGGCGGGCCTTTCATGGACGGATGCATCGGAGTCAGCTCGCACCAGCGGGTGCGAGAACGGGAGCGGCAGAAAGAAGGCTGGAAAAACGCCGTCGGACGGTGGCGCGTTTGTCGTTGGCGTAGGTTCGGGCTTGCGGCTGTGGCGGCAGTCCAAGTGCGAGCCGGGCACGGAGCACGGCGAGGTGCAGTTGCCAGGTGAAGTCTTCGACAACGGGACGGAGGTCGGTGGGCTGGGGGATCGGAGGTGGTTCGACTTCGCCCAGCGGTGAGCCCTGTGGACTCCGGATGGCATGTGGAGCCGCGGTTTGGAGGAGCACCTGCAGTGCGCGCTCGATCCGGCCGCGTTCGTTCTCAGCGAGAGGGTGTCGTCGGGCCGCGGCTTCGAAGGCGAGGGCCACCGCACAGCGGACGTTCAGTTCGAGATCCGGCGAGGCAGACATCGACTCGAGCAGATCCAGGCTGCGGGTCGTGAGGCAGCGTTTCAGCAGTGTGAGCGCCGCATACCACCGCGGCATGTAGAACCACGCCTGTTGCGGCTTGGTGATGTCGCGTGAGCGATCGTCCTCGCGTGTGCGAATGGCGTGCAGGAGCCGTGGTTCGGCGCGTTCGTCGCACCACATCGCGAGGATGGCGGCTGATCGCCACGTGACCGCGGGATCGGCGTCGCTCAACAACGCTTCCACACGCGGGCGCGCGAGCGTTTCCGCTCGATAGAGATGCCAGAGTGCCTCGGTCGCCGGGCCTCCGCTCAGTTCGGCGAGCCACGTATCCACCTCGCCCTGTGCGCGGCCGAAGTAGTCCGGACCGGCGTGGTGCCCGAATGCCTGGTCGGGAAGATCCTCGATCCTGAGAGCGCCGCTCTCCACCAGGGCTTCCTGCAGTTCGACCATCGCTATGTGCCGGATCCGTCCTTTCTTCCGGGCGGCAAGAGCTGCGGCAATGCCGGCGGCCTCGCCGATGCGCTGCATGTCGCGCTGCATCCGGAAGGAGTGGTGGGCCTCCTCCGAGACGCCGGCGGCACGACAGCCCAGGATCACGTTGTCCAGCCCCGTGGGAAGAAGGATGCGGAAGGGGATCTCGGAGGCGAGCCGTCCATACCACTGCTGGCACACCCAGACCCAGAAGGCCGCCTCGTCGGTCTCGAACTCGTAGTCGCGCGCATGGTTGTCGTAGTGGCAACCGGTGTAGCCGATGGCATCGGGGAATCGCTGCCTGTTGATCAGATCGTCGAGTGTGAGCGTGTAGTCCGTCGCGATATGGCGGGACTGGCGCACCCCCACCGCGGGCGCAATGTAGGTCGGTCGCACTTCTGCATCGTAGTATTCCTGAACATACTGAAGCACCCCGGCCAGGCGGGCCCGGGTGAGGTCGTGCTCGTCGGTGGGATCGCAGAAGCCGGCATCGGAGTTGACGATGTGGAGCCGGGCGACGCCGTTTGCGATGTGGGCCCGGCCGCAGGACTGGCCGAACGCATGGAGCAGGCCATCGCCCTGGCGCCCGAGCCGGAAATCCGCGCCGGCCCGCGCCGCGAGGTCACCGTCACCGGTGGCATCGATCCAGACGGCTGCGCGGGCCTCGCACGGTCCATCCATGGCCGCGATATCGAGGGCGGTCACGGTGCCCCCGGACTGCCGGGACCCGTGGATGATCGCATCATACACCGACGTTACGCCGGCCTCGGCGAGAAGGCTGTCGAGCACGAGTTTCTTTGCCTCGGGATGAAAACCCCCGACCTGGGAGGGCGTCCCGAAGAACGGCATGATTGCCCGGACCCGTGTATCCAATTCCTCCTGCAGGCCGCCCTTCACCCCGAAATAATAGAAATGGATGCCTGCTCCTGTGCCGACCCCGCCGGGGAAAGGCATGGCCTCGAATGCCACCACGCGTGCCCCCCGACGTGCGGCCGCGATCGCGGCCAAGGCGCCGCCGGTTCCCAGGCCGGCGACTCCGACGTCGCAGCGAACCTGACGCACCTGTATCAAGGGCGCGGATATCGGGGCGATGTCGCGGTCGATCTCCGCTCGAGGCAGTGCGGTCAACAGACGTGCGGCCTGAAGCCCGGCGCCGAACTTCTCGGCCAGAGTGGTCCCGCTCCCACCGCAATAGCAGGTGTTTCCCGGAAGGCCCCGATGCGGCGTGATCTCGCGCTCGGTGAACATGCTGAAAGGGATCACGCTTCCGTGGGTCAGGACCGCGCCGCGCAGGTCATCAGTCGCGATGGCATGGAGGGCGCGGAGCGCGGGTATCCAATGCGCCCGCGGTTGGACAAACCGGCCCCGCCGGCGGATCGAGAGCACCTGCTCGTTGGGCCAGGAACCGGCTGCCCAGGTGAAGCTGACGTCGCCCGGTTCAAACCACTCAAGGGGAGGGCGCGGGGTGGTGTCGGGACGTCGGAAACAGAGGTTCAGCGCCTGGGCCTGGGGTGCCGGCGCACTCCAACCCGGTTCGAGCAGACACGCGAGTTCGCCGCCATCCGTCGCGTCGATCCACTGCCGGGCATGGAGCCGGCGCAAGCCACCTTTGGTTGCGACCGTGACCGCGGCGAGGCAGCCGTCGTCGAGACGATCACAGCTGACGGGCGCGGCGTAGAACAGCATCGGGATCGACTCCGCGGCGAGCAGGTCGACGGCGAGAACCTCGGCGATCGCCCCTTCGGGGCTGGCGGCCCTCCGCTCGATCCGCGCCCGCCACTCCAGCCACAGCGGATCCACGGAGGTCCCGGTCTCGAGCGCGAACGCCCAGCCGCTTTCGGCCAGCACGGCGGCGCGGCGGTCGACGAGCAGGGTGCGACGGCCCGCCCGGTGGCAGGCGAGGGCAGCCGCAAAGCCGGCATAGCCGGCCCCAAAGACCACGGTATCAAACGGCGACGCGCCGGGGAAAGCTGAGTGCATGTCGGAGAGGCGAGGAATCAGATTCGGCCGCGGCGGCCCTCAAGCGCGGTGCGGATGTCGAGCGCGGCCTTTCGGCTGAGCGGATAGAACCAGGCGAAGACGATGGCCGTGACCCAGAAGGCGATCGGCAGGCCGAGGTAGAGGTGGAACATGCGGTCGACGACCGCATCGCTCTGCTGTGGCAGCTTCGCGTCGAAACCAGACCAGGCGAGCGCGACACCGCTGAAGATGAGCGACACCGTGAGCGCCGCCTTCACAAACCAGGAGTAGAATGAGTTGAGCGATCCCTCGCGGCGTCGCGACGTGTGATACTCATCCCAGTCCGCCACGTCGGCCTTCATCGCGGGCATGAACATCCAGATGGCGGGAACAGCGATCGCCTCGAAGAGGCCGGCCCAGATCTGGCGGTAGGGTGCCTCGGGCGTCATGAGCAGGTAGTTGCCGAGGTGCCCGCAGGTCAGCAGGCCGAGCATGGCAATGACCACGGCCCGCTTGTCGAAGCGCTCGCTCAGCTTTGTGAGCACGGGGATCGAGAGAAAGCCGACCACGCTCACCACCGTGGCCTTCCACCCCGCGATCGTGGCCCCGAGGGTCAGGTCGCCCCGACAGACGTAGTAGAAGTTCACATACTGGTTGAGCCCGTCGATGAAGGCGCGGCCGATGAGCAGGAAGAAGGTCATGCCGATCAACAGCCAGAGCGGGCGGCAGTGGAACGACTCGCGGAGGCTGGTCAGGAATGGCGTCTTCGGCTGGCGGACCGCCTCGGACCTGTAATAGCGCTCCCGCACAAACAGGGCCGGCCACAGCCCGAAAACCAGCATCGCGAGAGCGATGAACCAGCATGCCACCCGCATCCCCACCACGACCTGGGACTCCCCGGGTGCCGGAGCCGCGAGCCAGTGGAAGAGGGCGCCGGCCTGCTCGAGCGCGGTGCGCCACGCGCCCTCCCTGCCCTCCATGGCTTGCGGATCGCCCGTGGCGAGCGAGCCGAGATAGAGCACGAACGCGAAAACCCAGCCCATCAGGAGGTAGCCGAGCTTTGCAAAGATCGAACCCCATGCCGCCAGACGCGTCCGCTCATCATAGCTCGGCGTCAGTTCGAGCTGCAGGCCATAGTACGGCATGGCCCAGAACGTGTAGGCCGTGAAGAACAGCAGACCGATCGAGGTGAGAGCGACGACCCTGGCTGTGTCGCTCCACGCCGCGGGAAGGTGCCAGAAGAGCGGGTAGATCAGGGCGATGGCGATGGCTCCGGCAAAGATGAAGGGCCGGCGCCGGCCCCAGCGGGTGCGCGCGTTGTCCGAAAGGTTGCCGACGATGGGATCGGCAAAGGCATCCCAGATGCGCAGAACGACGAGTATCCCGCTGAGCACAACAGGGCTCATTCCCATGCCGATGTTGAACACCGGCAGCCACAGCACGTTCAGCGTGAGCGACGTGCAGAAGATGTCCATGTTCACGCCGACCGCGAAGGCGACCTTCTGCCTGAGCGGTATCCGGTCCTCGGGGGCGATGTGTTGGTGCGCCATGGTTCAGCGGGCGAGTTCGTAGGCGAGCTGCGTGCCCCGCGGGGAAATCGTGCTCACGGAGAGCGCGCGTTTGCTGCCCTGCACCGTCAGCGGGACCTCGTGCGTGCGTGCTCCCGTGGCGTCGACGGCCCATGCCCGCCAAGCGCCTTCCGGCAGGTCGAGTTCGAGTGCGAGCTCGCCGGAGCGCAGCAGGTGGGGACCGGCACCCCAGTCTTGCAGCAGCTTGCGATCAGTATGCGAAAACCGCATACCCTGCGGCAGGGCGTCGGTGAGATGCGCGATCAGGATGCGCCGCGCCGTGGCCAGGCTGAGCGTTTCCGGTGCGGTCGATTCCAGTGCCACCACGGCCACCGAGCCGGGTGTGGCGCCATTCGCGACCGACACCCGGGCGCCCGCCATGCGGTTGCCTGGTGCGAGGACGAAGAGTTCGCTCCGAGCCGTGACCACGCGGACGGTGCCGGCCTCGGCGTCGAGTTCGATCTCGCCCGTGTCGCTGCGATAGACGGTGCGATTTGCGGATACGGAACCCGCCGGAAGGATGCCGTCGCGTTCGAGAGCCGCGGCGAGGGTCTCGTCGGGCCGGTAGGTGCGGACCGCGGACCGGCCCGGCGGACCGCCGGCGACATAGGCGTCGATGCGGTGGGCGGGGGCGACCCGTGCGGCGATCTCCTCGGGACGCCCGGTGAGCGAGCCAACGCGGGTCACCAGACCGAGAGGCGAAAATTCGCCCGGGAAGAGGCGGCCGAGTGCGGAGAACGCCTCCTCGCGCTGTACGGCGTAGGCGATGGCGCCACGTGCGGGCGCAATGTCGCCGCGCTGGAAAAGCAGCGCACCCAGGCGGTCCGCGATCAGCCCGATCGGGTCGCACGCGATGGCGAAGTAGTTCTCGACGCCGCCTTCGACCGCCATCGTGCGACTCATGGCATACTGGAAATTATAGAGTGCGTCCCAGTCCTGCAGGCTGGCGTAGGCGGGCATGAGCACGGCGCCCTCAAAGCGGAACCTGTTCGGCCGGCAGAAATTGAACTCCGTGCTGACAAACGGCCGCCCGAAGATGCGGGTCGGCATGATGCGTGCGGGCATCTTGGCGCGGGCCCGCACCGAGCTGCCCTGGCCGAACGCGATCGGAAGCGCCCAGTTCCTCGCGGGGAACTTGGGATGGTCCCAGTAGCTGTGGCAGTCGACGTAGTCGTAGTGCTCACGAACGTACGTGAGGCCCTGCGAGATGGTGTAGTTGGCGCCGGTGATCAGCGCCCGAACTCCGAGGGAGCGCAGGTGCGAAGCCATGCGTTCGTCGGACCTGCGGTTGAGCTCGTGGATGAACTCATTGAAGCGAGGGTTGGACGAGACCGCCGGCCCCTCGCCGCCGGACCGGGCGAAAGCGTCGGTGTACCGCGAGAGGACCTGCGGGTTGTTCTCGATGCGGTTGAACAGGGGGTTCTCATTCACCGGGCAGATGCCGATCAGCGCGGGATCCTCGGCCCAGGTCAGGCCGGTGTGGGGATTGCGATGCGTGAGCAGCGCTGTCGCGAAGCGCGCCCAGGAAGTGAATACGGAGTCGTTGATCGGCAAGAGTGCCTTGAACTGGCCGCGAAGCGTGCCCGGTACCTCCCATTCCGCGATCTCCGCATCGCTGAAGGAGCGGCTGGAGAACAGGTCGATATTGACGTAGATCCCGCGCCGCTTCAGCGCGGCAAAGAGGTAGTCGATCCGATCGAGCGCCCCGGGGTCGAGGTCCCAGGACCGCCGGCCACCGCGGGTCAGTTCGGCATCGAAGTGATGAAACCGGACGCTGTTGTAGCCGGAGCGCGCCAGTCGATCGGCCAGCAGGTCGGCCTCGGCATGATCGAGGAACTGGGCCGTGAAGCACAGGTTGACGCCCCAGAACCGGACACGCTTGCCCGGGCGGTCGACGAACTCGAAGTGGCCGGCCGGCGCGGCACGGAGTGCACCGTGTTTTCCGGCTGGGGCGTCCAGCAGCGAGGAGAAGTCGAACACGCCTCCGGGCGCGATGTCCAGGGAGTGTCGATACGGCGCCCAGTCCTCCCCAGGTTCGATCACCAGTGGTTTGGGAACGAGTCCGACCTCGACGTCGCGCATGGAGCCCGTGAGCGAGACGACCATCCATGCGCCCGGTCCGCTGTGCTCAAATGCAACCGAGGCGAGTGGCTTCTCCTCCACGGCGAAGCGCGAGACATAGAGGCCGATGGAGGCCGTGGGGTTTTCCGACTCCCAGGCGATCCCGGCGTTTTCGGCCGGGAAGGGATCGCGCCAGTTGCCAACGTCGCGCCTGTACTGAAGGTCGTGTCGGGTGAGCGTGCCGTCAGCGTAGTGTATGATCAGGGATCCGAGGACCTGCGAGGAGGTCGGCGAGTTTGCGGCAGCATGGAGGAGGTAAAGAAAACGATACGGACCGGCTCCGGGTAGTTTCAGAGTCACGGATCGTGGCATCGTCGCTCCGGACGCGAGAGGGGTTCCTGCATCCGGGCGTGCCGCTTCCCCGGCATCGTGCGCCACCTTCTGGCTGGCCTGTCCGAGGACAAGCACCGCGAGCCCGTTGTTTGCGGCCGGATCCAGGACCTCGAATGACACTCCGGCGGCCTCCAGGCGGCCGGGGCGAAGCGTCGCCAGATCATTGTCCGGTCCCTGGTCGGTCCAGCCGCCGCGGCCATCGCCGGCCACATCGTCGCGAAGGCCGCGATTGGCAATCGGTGCAAGGGAGATGGGATCTGTCGCCTCAACAGCGCGACTGTGCAGTGGAGACCACGTGGCAAGGCAGGCGACGAACAGGCGGGAGACGGTTGAGAAGCGGGGCATTGAGTCGACAGAAGAAGCGCACCCGGAAGGTGGCGAGCGAACGCTATCTCGTGCGCTTGCGGACCCGATAGTAAACCGTGCTCTTACATAAGATGGCGCACACCTTCGGAGAGGGTTGCAGGCGGCGCGATCCCGTCCGCGCCTGAGCCCGAACCGGACTGAATGCGTCGCGCACGATTTCGCTAGGAAACGGTCTGGGACGTCGGGGCGACGCGAGTGGAGCGGCGACGGGTCGCCCACGCGATAGCCACGAGCAACGCTGCCGCGATGACTGTGACCCGGCCTCCCTCGGGAACGGTGGTGGCGAGATTCACCGTCAACCCGGGAAGCGATGCGAACGCCCGGTCGTTGAAATCAGCATCCAACCACGTGGCGGTCGAAAGCGAGAGACCATAGACGCCGGGTGCCAGCGAACGCGAGGTATGGAAAAAGTAGGTACCAAGCGTGAAGCTCCCTGCGCCGACGAGGCCGAAGAACGGGCTCTCAAGGGAGACCAATCCGCCAAGATTCGTGCTCGACGGCGCAAGGAGCTGAGGGCCAGAAAACGGATACGCTGAAAACTCGTCGCCATCGACGATCGGGCTGCCCGAGGTGGTTCGATTCAGCAGTGTCAGCCCGCCTTCAGCGCCGGGACTGGCCAGCCATGAGTAGTCGAGCCCGAGGACCTGGTCGGCGGCGGTCACGACAAGGTTGAGCGTGACGTGAAACGAGGAACCTGGCGTCAGGTCAAAGGTGTCGGTATCGGTCGTAAGATAGACAGCGGCCGGACTGGTCACCGGGGCAGCAAACAGGGCGAGTGCAGGCAGAAGGATGCGTTTCATGGGAGGTCGTGGAGGTGAATCGTGGAAGGACGGGCGATGCGGGCGGAGCAGTTCAGGGCAGGCTCGTGCCGAGAGCGGCGCGGGCCAGGGCGAAGTCAGCGGCAGTGAACGTGCCGCTGGCGTTGAGATCGGTCCGGAAGGTGGCCTCGGTCACTGCTCCACCTGCGGCAGCCTGGTTGCGTGCGAGGAGGACATCGTCCGCCGCGACGACTCCGTCGCCGGTGATGTCGCCGGCCAGCTTGCCAAACCGCAGGGTAGCCTCCCGTAGCACCTCCCCGTCCTGCGCCGTGATGTCGCTCAACAGCACCTTCAGCGTCTGCGCGTTGAGCGCGCCACCGAGCTTGATGGTCGCGGTGAGGCCCTCGGGTGCGACACGCGCAACGTGCGCCGCACCCTCGACCACGGCGGCGCGCAGACTGGTCACGGGCTTGTCGAAGGTCAGGACCAGCGTCAGGGCGGCGCCGATACGGTTCTCGATCGGCACAGGGCCGGGAGTGGAGTCGCCGACCACCACCTGGACTGGCAGGTCGAAGTCGCCCGCTGTCGCGTGTGTTCTGCGCGAGACCGCATGGATGATCTGGGGCGCGTCGGGCAGACGCTCGAGTTCGTAGGCCAGTTGTGCGCCGTCCGGGCCGGTGGTGGTGAGCGAGAGCGTCCAGATTCCCTGACCGTCATGGATCATGGGCTGCTGACGCGCTCGGGCGCCGCGGGCGTCGACGACCCAGGCTTGCCAGCGGCCGGGCAGATCCAAGGCCACCGTGGCTGTTCCATGTCGGACCAGGTGGGGCAGAGTGCCCCAGCTCAACAACTGCCGCCGGTCCTCGCTCGCGAAGCGCGTGCCCGTGGGCAGGGCGTCGGTGAGGTGGGTGATGAGAATCCGGCGGGCCGTGGCCAGGGAGGTGTCGCCGACCGGACCGGCTTCGAGCGCGACGACGGAGAGCGTGCAGGCGGTGGCGCCGTTGATCACGGAGACGCGGTTGCCCGTCAGCTGAGCGTTGGATGCCAGCACGAACAACTCGCTGCGCGCATTGATCACCGTCGCTGTGCCGGCCGCGGCATCAAGCGTGATTTCTCCCGTGTCGCTCACGCAGCGGGCCGTTTCGCCATAACCGGTCAGCGAGCCAGCGGGCAGGACACCGTCGTTGATCATGCGGCTGATCAATGTCTCGCTGTCGGCCAGGTAAGCGTTTTCGGGCAACGGTGCGTTCGGTGCCGGGTTGATCCCGGTCACCACCGCATCGAATCCATCGGCCAACTCAGCCGGCTCGCCCGGTAGCGCGCCGACTTGCGAGATGAGGCCGGTGAGGAGGAAGTGCGACGAGAAGCCCCGCTCCACACCTGCGAATGCCTCCTCCGGACGCACCGCCCAGACCACTGCACGCAGGGCGGGGGCGATGTCGCCGCGCTGAAAGAGCAGCGAGGTCATGCGCGAGGCGATCAAGCCGATGGGATCGGAGGCCACGGCGAAGGCACCGCTCACGCCGCCATCGATGACCATGTCGCGCGTGTCGCCGTATTGGAAGCACCACAACCCGTCCCAGTCCTGCAGGCTGGCGTAGGCGGGCATGATCACCGCGGCCTCGCCGCGAAACGGGTTGGGTCGGCATGCATTCCACTCGGTAACGGTGAAAGGCCTGCCGAAGATGCGCGTCGGCATCACGTCGCGGGGCATCGTCGCGCGTCGCCGCACGAGGCTGTCGTTGTGGCTGTTCAGCGGCAGGGTCCCGCCGCCCGGATAGCTCGGATGGTTGAAGTAGCTGTGGTTGTCGACGTAATCGTAAGCGATCCTCTGATACGCGAGGGCCTGTGTCGCCCCGTAGTTCGTTCCGCTCAGCATCGCCTTCACCCCCAGGGAGCGCACATACGCGAGGAGCCGCGCGTCCGAGGCGGCGTGCATCTCGCAGAGATGATGGTATCGCTTCGCGTTTCGCTCCGCCGCCGTCTCTCCCGCCGGCGGATAGGCCTGGTCGAAGGCGGCCTCGTAGCGCGCGCGCACGGTCGCGTTGGCGTCGTAGTGATTGTAGAGGTTGTCCTCGTTGACCGGGCAGATGCCGATCAGCGCCGGATCGTCGGCCCAGGTCATTCCGGTGTGCGGATTGACATGCGTGAGGAGAGCCTCGGTGTAGCGCCGCCATGACTGGTAGGCGTGGTCGTCGATGGGGATCAGCGCCTTGAATGTGTTGGCACTGATGGAGGTGCCCGAAAGGCCGAAGGAGGCGATCTCGTCCGGGCTGAAGCCACGGGCCGAATACAGGTCGATGCTGATGTAGAGGCCGCGCTGCTTCAGGGCGTGGAACAGGTAATCGAGCCGTTCAAGCTTGGCGGGATCGATCTGGTAGGAGTGCCCGCCCGACAACCGGAGCTGGCCATCGAAATGGTGCAGCCGCACGGTGTTGTAGCCCGAACGTGCAAGCGTGTCCGCGAGTGTATCCGCATCGGTGTTGCTCAGGAACTGGGCCGAATAGTTGAGGTTGACGCCGGCGAAGCGCACGCGCTCGCCCGGCCGTTCGGTGAATTCGAAATGGCCGGCCGGCGTCGTCCGCAGCGCACCATGTTTTCCCGCCGGAGCGTCGAGCAGGTGCGAGTAGTCGAACACGCCGCCTTCGGCGACCTCCAGGGAGTGCGCAAAGGGCACCCAATCCGGCCCTGCGCTGATCACATAATCGTCGGGTTCGCCAGGACCGGGATCATCAGGCACGTCGGGAAAGTTCAGCAGCTCGTCCCAACTCGTGGTGACGTGCAGGTCGTCGATCAGGTAGTAGGCGGTGTCAGTGAGACCGAGCGTACGGACCCGCAGCCCGCGGAAGCCGGATGAGCCGCCGGCCGCGGCCGTGCGTGTTTGTGTGACGGCGGGATTCGTGGTCGCTTCGTCGTCCACCGCAGGGTCGAGCCAGACCTGGGTGGTGCTGTAGCGCGCGCCGTCCCAGCCGGTGTATTTGATCACGAATCGGTAGGTCCTGCCGAACTCGAGCGGCGTGGTGACCGCGGTGCTGAGGTTGTTGACGCGGGCGCCGGAGCGACCGGCGCCGCCAAGGTATCCGACGTTGTCGACGCTGACGGAAGGGTTGCCGTCCTCGGCTTGGAGACCGGCGAAGAAATTTCCGGTGAACGTCGTTCCGGCCGGCCTGCCTTCGAGCCGGAAGATGAAGGCGACGAAATAGTCCGTGCCTGTTGTATCCGTCGTGCCGAACACGAAGCGGGCGAGCGCGTCGTCGGCATTGCCCATGATTTTGAGTGAGCGGCCTCCGCCCAGGATCCGGTCGCCGACGGAGTAGGTGATGGATTCGTCGGAAACCGTGGCTTTGGCGTTCGCGTTGCTGCGCCAGGCGGCGCTCCATGCGGCGCCACCATTCTGGCCCGCGATGGAAACGCCCGCCTCATACTGGTCGAAGTTTTCAAAAGCCGCGTGGGTGGTGGAGGTCACCGCGAGGCCGAGTGCCGCAATGAGTGCGGCGCCTGCATGGAACAAAGGCAGGGTGCGAAACGGGTTCATGAGACGAGGGGGTGTGGTGTGAGGACTGCCGAAATCACCGAAGACGTCGGGGAGGCATGCCTTCGGGTGGAAGCAGGGGACTTCCGGGCGCAACACACTCCGTTCCCTCGCCGGAGAACAGGGCGACGGTTTCTTACGTAAGATGACTGCAGGCGTGGCGGGGCGTCGTACCCAGTATGCGGGTACGGCGCACAGGATGCCGGCAGCTCAGCAATACCACGCCACGAAGAGGAAGCGTCGGGCCGAAGGGATGCAGGCTGTCATGCGACCGTCGGAACTGACCACAGCCGTGCCCTCACCGGCGAGAACACGCCCCTCGCCTGAGGCGCTGACGCTGGGGAGCCGGGGCAGGACGAACGCGTGCGAAATCTCCGCCGTCGTCTCCCTGAAGATCAGGGCGTAGAGCACAGGCTCGCCGGCATGCGCGGCAGCGTCGCGGTTGAGAGAGACGAAGCCCGTCCACGAATACCCGTCAGGCGCGTGGCCCACCGGGACGACGTCCCCGCGGTGAAACGCTGCGCGGTGTTCCTTCCACCGCGCGATGAGGGGACGCCAGCGCGCGGCGATCGCGGCCGGGATGCGGCAGACTTCGAACCAGGCCAGAGGCGAGGCCGCCATCGTGACCGCAAAGAGATACTCGGCCGGATACGCCGAAGGGCGAAGCGGGTCGTCGCCATAGTCGGCCTCGTTGCGCGTCGGGTTGAGGAACTCCACGCGTATCCGCTCGGCGCGCACAAAGTGGGCGAGACTCCACAGGGCCCGCAGCGTCTGGTGCGGGTGGTAGCCGGCCTGTTCCGTGAACCGATTCTCGAGAAAAAGGGCTCCGCCACCAGGTCGGCCCCAGTAGGTCGGCCGATGCTCGGCGGTCGCGTCGAAATCAAAAGAGACGGCGCCGGCGCTCTCGCCGAGGACGCGGTCGCACAGCGCGTGGAAGCGGGTCTCGGCAAGGCGGGTGTGCAGCTTGACGGCGTCGAGCTTGAAAAACTCGATGCCGTGGTCGCGCCAGAGCATGAGGATCTGGGCGGCGTCACGCTCCCAGTTGGCGAGATCATCGGTCGAGTCGGGCGCGTACCACAGTCCCAGATGGACGTTCGCTGATCGGGCGGCAGCAACAAGCGGCGCGAGGCCGTGGGGAAACCGGATCGGGTGCGGCGTCCAGAACTCCGGATCTGCAGCCCAGAATCCGTTCCACACGCCGCCCGCGGCAGTCGTGTTGACCGTGGCACCCTTCTGCCAGCCATCATCGATCTGGACGATCTCCACCCCGAGGTCCCGGGCCGCGGCGATCTCCTCGAGCACGAACGCCTCGGAGAGATGGCCGGCACCGGCGCGGTCGCCCCAGGTGTTGGACAGGACCATGGCGGGCCTTGGCGGCGCAGCCTGATAGAACACGCGCTGGACGGCCTGAAGCGCGAGGGTGGCCCCGAGGCGACCGCCCGAATAGGCGATCCGCGCGAGGCGGTATCCCGCCGGGCACGCGCTCGCCACGAGCCGGCCGGATTGAAACGCGAAGAGGAAATCGTAGTACGCGACCCAGGACGCCCGGACCGTGTGCAGCGGAGCGAGGAGCAGGCAGAGGAAGCCCTCGCCCGCCGGGGATGCGGGGTCCTCGATGCACACCAGATTGGTCTGCAGCGGCAGGCAACGTTCTCCCGGGTGGGTCAACCATTCCCGCTCGAACACGAGGTTGCTGTGATGGTCGGTCTGGTCAACAAACGCCACCGATCGGATCCGCAGGTGGCGCGCGGCGAGGGCGAACAGCGGATGCGCGAGTTCGGGCAGGGTGGCAAACATCTGGCCATTTGGCTTGATGCGCATCGCGCCGAGGAGCCGGGCGGGGTCCGTGTCCCGTGCGGGTGGGGCGCCGGGATCATTCAGCGTCGCCTCGATCAACGGGTCGAGGATTCGATGCACCGATCCCGCCACATCGGCATGAAGCTGGAACTCATGTTCGCGCCAGATTCCGGCGACCGAGGAGGAGAAGCGCAGCGTCACCACGAGGATGGTTCCCGGTAGACCCGGTCGCCGCACCCTTCGTGTTGAGAAGGCCGCTTCCCAAGGCGCACCCTGCGAGGGCCGCGGTGCTGGCGAGGAAAGGGGATCTGCCTCGGGGCCCGGTCGCGCCGGCGCTTCAGGCGACACCCATTCGGGTCCAAGGGCGCGTTGGAAGGACGTCAATCGCAGGCCGCCTTCCTTCACAGCCGTCCACGTTTCGCGGAAAAGCGCGTTCTCCAATCTGAGCACACCTTGCTCCCAGTGCGCCTGGCAGATTACGTTTGGATCGATCGCCGGAATCGGCTCGTGGATGTCCATGATGGAGGATGTTCTTCAGGTCAGGCGAGCGGCGTGCCGGTGTGGTGGTAGAAGTGATACATGGCACGCGTCAGCGGGCGCCGGGCTCTTCAAGGAACACGCGCGTCGTCAACGTGAGCGATTCAACGGGCTGAACGGTCTGGAGGACGACCGTGGCATGGCGGCCGGGCGTGTTGCGATGAAGTGTGTTGTCGGGCATGGACTCGATCGTCGCCGTCATGGGAGCCTCGCCACTCGTCTCCCACGCGAGTACGATGTCGTCGACCCGAATCTCGCGGTCCCGGCGGCGTTCGAGCCCGGCAGGGTCGGGCGCGCCGAGATGCCAGCGAAAGAGGACGATGTCCGGTCGCACCAACTCAACGGAATCGTGCACGCAGACCGCCTCCGCGTCCCAAGTGACCGTCCGCACCCAGCGGCGGACGGTGGCGTAGCATCCCGAAGCGTCGACCGAGACGGAGCCGCCGGCCGTGTCAAGACGGTGGACGGTCATCGGTGCGGCCCGGTGTGACGGATCGAGGATCTGGCCCGCCCCCGCTGCGAGCACGGCCGCGTTGAGGGCCTCGGGGGGATGGCCGCCGACCTGCAGCACGTTGTGGCCGGCGACGCTCTTGTAGTGCGTGGGATGTTCGGGGATGCCGTAGGAGGCGAGTCCCGCCTCGATCAGAACCGGCCGGCCCGCGACGATGAAGTTGACATGCCCGCGATCCTGGTGGTCATGCGCATCGGAGGTGTCGCCGCCGCGCATCCAAAAGCCGGAGACGCGGTTTTCTGGGCCGGAGGTGAACGCGGACGCGCTCTGCACCCAGTTGATCCGGGCCGCAACCTGGTAGGCCGCGAACGGCACCGGTGCGCGCCCGGAACCGGCCGCAGTTTCGTTGGCAAGCCGCAGCGCGGCGAGGTCGGTCAGGGGTGAGGCCGCGCTGGAATGCGGCCGATGCGCGAACAGCCATCGCGAGCCGGCGTGGCCGAGGTCCGCCGCCATCATGCCAACCAGCGGCCAGTTCAGATCCGTGGCCTGCGAATCGAAGGCGTTGATGACAAAGCCACCGGGCTGGCGATGGTGGAGATACCAGGTGGGGAAGGCATGCAACCACGGATGCTTGATCAACCGGTCGTCTCCGACGGAGCGTGCGGCGAGCGCGACGGCGAGGAGGCTCTCGTAGGTGATCGCACCGTAGAGCATGCCTTCGACGCACTCGCCGCGCGTGCCCTGCGCGTTGAGCGACCGCAGCAGTCCGGCGATCGCGAACTCGTAGTCCTCGCGGTGGCGGTCGAGCCCGCCATGCAGGCTGGCGAGCGCCAGGGCCTCCAGGGGAAGCACCCATTGATTGGACGACACGGCTTCGATCCGCGCGAACCATGTCCGCTGCGTGCGCCAGTCCTCCCGGATGCCTGCGATCTCCGCTTCGAGTCGGGCAAGCAATGCGGCACGAAGCTCAGGGGAGAGCGCGTCCTCCGGCAACTGCGCAATCGATCGGACAATCGCCCGCACAGCCCAGCCCGTGCCGAGCCAGGCCCCGGGAGTCGCGGAACCGCCGGACCAGCCCGCCCGCTGGAGGGGCGCCCAGGTGGCGAGTTCGCCGAGTTGATCGAGAACGAAAGCAGCGAGCGCAGGGTCGCCGGCTATCCGGGCGGCTTCGGCCGCGGCGGGCAACAGGTGTGCGAGTTTCTTCGCGGCCTCGGCATCGGCGAGCGCCAGGGCGAAGCGCTCCCAGCCGGCCTCGTCGACCCGCGAGAGATGGGCCGGTTTCTCCCGATACTTCATCTCAAACGCGGAATCGGCCCTGAGTTCGGCGAGCGTGTGCGGCCGGCGCAGGATGCGGTTCTGCGCGACATGCTCGCGCATGCGCGCGACAAACCCAGCCTCGGCACCGCTCAAGCGTTCGGGGTCACGTGCGTGGAGTGTGGATACGCTATCGGTGCTCGGGCCGGACGGGCCTTCAACTGGCGTTGGGTCCGGCGACACAGGGTCCACGGATCCATCGGGCTCCGACGATCCCGGCGCCTCAGGCCGTGCGGCGAGGAGCAGCGCGGCGCACAGCAGGATCCACCGGGACCAGACGTGGCGGAGGGCCCGGTGCGTGACGAAGCCGGGTAAGGGTGGCTGTGAGCGCGGACTCATCTGAAGAAGTCGGGGCTAGGGGACTGGTGTGGAGGGCTGTGGCGTCGCCGCGTTGCGAGACGCCGCAGCGGGACCAGAGTGTGCGCCTGGGCTTCGCCGCCGACAGACGCAGCCGTGTTTACGTAAGAACCGTGACGCCCTCTCGACGCGCGGCGCCTGGCTGGGCGGAACGATCACGGGTGCGAGGGAACGCGAGGCGGTTACCTCGAGGTCGCACGACTGCGTGAGCGCCATGCGGCGCTGGCGCGCACGAGGTCAGCGCGCGGGCCGGCGCAGCGTCTTGCCGTGCCGCCATTCGCCCGGGACGAGCGTCTCGTAGGCGATGTCCGGTAGGCCGAGACGGTTGTGCTGAATCATCGCCACCAGTTGCTCGATCGTCTGCGCCCCGATGCGGTGTTTGTGCTGCCAGATTCCCGACCAATCCTCGCAATCGCCGTCGAGCGCGAGATGGGCGACGCCGATGTCTCCGGGCACGCTGCGACCGGAATCCTGCAGCCAGGTCACGAGCTTGCTGTGGTGCCCGAGCACGACATCCGGCCGCACCTCGTCGACCCACCGGTGAAGCGTTTCCGTGCTGAAGCTGGCCGAGTCATAGATGAACGGCGGCACGTGTTCCGACGGTGGAACGCTGGACTGAAAGTAGCGGAACCCGGCCAGGTAGGTGTGGTGCGATCGGCGGTCCTCCTGGCGGTGCAGGGACAGGCCGATCCGGCGGTAGCCGAGCCTGCGGAGCATCTTCAGGGCGAGCAGAATGTTGTAGTGGAAATCTGGAGCCACGCGATGGAGACGCGGCGCGAGCACGGCGGTCTCGAAGGAGATGCTGGCGAAGTGGCGCCACTCCAGCCTCAGGTGGGTGATCTCGGGAAGCACCGCGGGACACACCACGACGCCGCGGATGCCGCGATGATGGAGAATCGACGAGATGCGCCGGTTCGTCATGCCCGGCTCACGCAACCAGAACTCGTCCAGCCGGTATCCGAGCTCGGCGCACCGCTCGGCGGCGCCGATACGATAGGGTGCCAGCCACGTGTAGTCGTGATAGGCGCGAGCATTCGCATTCGCATTGAGCCATGCGATCGGCTCGAGGGCCTTCCTTTTCGTGTTCCTGACCGCAGCCATGGTGGCCGCGAGCTTCGGGTCGGGCGCGTAGCCGAGCGCCTTGGCCGCTTCGAGGATGCGGCGCGCGGTCTCAGCCTTCACCCGCGGCGAGTTTCGGAGCGCGGCCGATACTGTCATACGCGACACTCCGACGCGTTCGGCAATCGCTTTGAGGCTGATGTTTCGCATTCTCGGTGAGGGCGGTTCCAGGATGCTCGTGCAGGACGATGGCCGGCCATCCCCGTGCGGCCAGTACGATCCGTCGTGAGATCATCGCCCTTCCACGGTTGTCGGCTGATATTCGGAGCGACGCTTCGAAGAAAAGCGATCGCGGGGTTGACGAGGTTCCGTCGTGTTTGCGATCGCGCGCGTTCAGGCTCCCGGTCAGGGAACAATCCAGTGACATCATCAGACATCTTCCGGCCAGTGACTGACGCGCTGACGCGTTGCGGTGCAAGGGCACGTGGTTCACCGCTTCGCTCGGGCGATCGGAGAACGCGCGGATCATCCTGCGCGAGCGGGAGGCGCACCCGCGCATCGCTTCCTGGCCCGCGTCCGATTCTTATGTAAAGCAAAGCCGGGCTGTCGTCGCGGGGCTCTGCCGTGCAATAGAAACTCCCGCGAAACCAAGCGCTCGCTGTTACCCGAGCTCAGGTTGCTCGCTTCAGGGCCATGCCGTTCTCCTCGCAATCCCAGAAACACCCGACGCAATGATCACCTGTCCCCAAACCCTGCGCCTCCGGCGTATTCAACTGCCCACCGTCGGCAGTCTCCTGTTCTCCCTCTGTCTGAGCATCCCCATCCTGGCGCAGGAACAAGCATCCAGCCCGGATGCGACCACCGAATTGAACACGGAAGATGACATGGTCGTCCTGACGCCTTTCGAGGTCACGGCCGACCAGGACAACGGCTATCAGGCGGTCACCACGCTGGCGGGCGGCCGTATCCAAACCCAACTTAAGGACACTCCGGCGACGATCTCGATCATCACGAAGGAGTTCATGGATGACCTCGGCCTGAACAGCACCGTGGACTTCTCGGAGTGGGCCCCCAATGCGGAGACCGCGTATGCGGACGGCGGATTCCTCGACGAATACCGCACCAGCACGCGCGGACTGAGCCCGAGCTTTGGATCGAGGAACTACTTCCGCAGCTACTCCAGCGGCGATACCTACAACACCGAGCGCGTCGAGTTCGCGCGGGGGCCCAACGCCCTCCTCTTTGGCGACGCGAGCATCGGTGGCATCACCACCATCTGGACCAAGCAGGCCCGCCTCAACCGGCGTATCGCGGAAATCAAGACAAAGTTCGATTCCTTCGGATCGATGCGTGGCAGCGTCGACTACAACCTGAGCGCGAGCCCAGTCTTCGCGATCCGAGCGAACGCCGTCCTGGCCGTGAACGAAAGCTGGCGGGACATCGAGGAATCCGACCTTCGGGCGCTGCATCTGGCGACAACCATCGGGATCACCCGAAACACCCAGCTGCGCGTGGAAGGCGAGTACTCGGAGAAGTCGGTCAAGGTGCCGTTCTCCCGGATCCTTGACCAGGCCAGCAACTTCCTCCGTCTCACGCCGGAGCAGCGGGAAGCGGCCGCCTGGAGCGGCCCGCGGTCGAGCGCCTTTCCCACCGGCACCACGCGGTTCACCGACCGGCTCACCGTGATCGAGTCCATGCCGGAACTTGGGGTGCTCAACTGGGTCAACCGCGGTCGGAGCACCGGTTCGGGCGTGTCGCTCATCCCCGGCGGACGCGCCGACATCGAGGGCTTCCCGACGCTTCCCAGCCGCAAGTTCAATCCCAATGCCCCAGGGGCCGACCTTTACTACGAGACCACCACCGCATCGATCTATCTCGATCAGCGCGTCGGCGAGGATTTGTTCCTGCAAGTGGCCTACAACTACAGTCTGCCGGAAAACGAACGCGATGAGGTGCGCTGGGATGACGCCTACGTCGACGTCAACCGGTTCATTCCGGAAGTCGGAAACCCGGCCGTGAATGGTCGCGAGAACCCCTACTTCGGGCAGATCTTCAGCGACGAGGAATCGAAGCTCATGCAGACGAAGAACGAACTGCACGAGTACCGCGCCATGGCGGCGTGGAAGTTCGAGAACTCGTGGACGACCCAGTCGTTTTCCGCCCTCGTCAGCCAACGGACCGACCAGTACGGCGTGGAGCGCTTCCGCCAGGTCCCCCGCGGTATCAAGTCAGGCACGGCGGAGAACCCGGTCTATTACAGTTCAAATTCCACGGCGGATCTCATCTACCATCGCCGCTACTGGAACGACCTGAGTGGCGACTACCGCGTCCCCGACACCTTCACGAACCGTTTCGGCGAGGTGCTTCCGGTCGAATGGCGTCAGTATGAGGACACCCGCAACGAGACGACCCTCACTGCATTCCAGATCGCGAACGTCGGCAAGTATTTCGACGGCCGGTTGAGCGTCGTCACGGGGTATCGCTATGACAAATACGACAGGACGGATTCCACCCTTGTCACCCGCGCTGGCGCGACGTCGCCCGACAATGGCAAGCCGCTCGAGGTGATCCTCGACCCGACCAAGCGCCTGGTGCAGACGGAGTCGTCGCCCTCCGTGGGCGGGGTATTCTGGCTCTTCAAGGGTCTCGGCCTCTCGGCCAACTATGCCGAGAGCTTCAACCTCGCGACGACCGGTTCTCCGGACCTGTTTGGCCGGCCCATCGGACCGTCGAACGCCACCGGCAAGGAGTTCGGTCTCCGGTTCGACCTGTTCGACAGCCGGCTCACCGGTTCGCTTCTCCGTTACGAGAACACCCAGACCGGCGCCGCGCTCACTCCCAGCGCCGGCGAAGTGCGCGACCGCATCAACGCCATCTGGGCGGCCGTTGACACGACGAGGACCCTCGAGGCGTTTCGCGACGTCCAGGGCACGGAGGGCAGCGGATGGGAGGCCGAGCTGGTCTACAATCCAATCCGCTCGTGGAAAATGCGGTTTGCGCTGGGCGTCCCGAGGGTGGAGGCCGTGGACCGGCTTCCAAACCTGAAGGCCTACATTGCCGGGAATCGCGGCCTCTGGGAGGGTAATGGAGGCCTTGCCACCGGCCGGAGTGGGTCGGAAGCGACGGTGGCCGGCACGCTTGCCGCCCTCGACCTGTACGTGACCAATAACTACGAGGATGGCATGCGCAACACCGGGGCCTACAAGTGGAACGCCAGTTACTTCACCTCCTACAAGTTCCTGACCGGTTCCCTGAACGGCTTCAGCATCGGCGCCGGCGCGCGCTACACGGGTGAGCGTTTCGTCGGCCGGACCTCTGCGCCGGACGCGTCAGGCGTGAATCAATACACGGAGTATTGGAACGAGGATGTGCTCCTCCTGAACGCGATGATGCGCTACGAGTTCAAGCTGAACCGGAGGCCGGCGTCGGTCCAGGTGAACATCGACAACCTGCTCGACAACGACGACCTCATCTACCGGAACATCAACACATCCGGTGGTGTGACGCGGTTCCACAGCTACACTTGGATCACGCCGCGCAGGGTCTCCCTGAGCGCCACGCTCCACTTCTGATCGACGATGACGCCGCGCCGGATCATGCTCTGTATCAATATTCCTGTGGCATCATGAACCGGCGCGGCTTTATTTCCAGGGTGTCCGCGGCGCTGGCGGCACCCTCGTTGGTCTCCGTCCTGGCGGGCACCTCCGCGGTGCCGGCGGGTCGCCGGCCCTGCATTCTGCTGCGGGGCTCGTGGCAGAGCGTCAACATCGGCGACATCGGGCACACGCCCGGCGCCCTCGAGGTGATCGCGCGCCATCTGCCGGAGGCCTCGGTGATCCTGTGGCCGGGCTGGCCCGGGGGGCTCGAGCGCGGCTCGCGCGAGCTTCTGCAGCGCTCGTTCCCGAACGTGCGCATCATCGAGGGGATCATGGGCCCGGACAACAAACCGGTGCCGCCGCTTGATGAAGCGGGTCGCCCGGTCTGGCCCGGCCTCGCTGCCGCGTGGGAAGAGGCGGACATCATGATCCATGGATCCGGTTCGGGGTTCGCCGCCCGGAATCAGCTCGATGCATGGCACCGGGCGACCGGCAAACCCTATGGCGCCCTTGGCGTGAGCATGGATCCGATATCGGGCTTCGGAGAAGGCCGTGATCCCGAGGGCGGAACGCTCGTCGAACTTTGGAATAGGATCGAGAAACTGCCGCGCACGCATCTCGACACGGACACGCGCCGGATCATCGACGGCGCGGCGTTCCTGTTCACCCGGGATACGATCACTCGCGACTACCTTCGCCTGCAGGGGGTGCGCACGCCGATCCTCGAGTTCGGGCCCGACAGTCAGTTCGGGATGACACTGCGCGACGAGGCACGAGGCGACGCGTTCCGTCAGGCCCACGGCCTTGTATCCGGAAAATACATCTGCGTCATTCCCCGTCTGCGCTACACGCCCTACTACGAGATCTACAACCGCCCGCGCGATCACACCGACGGGATGCGCGACGCGCTGAACACGCAGGCGGTCGAGGTCGACCATGCCAAGATTCGCGAGATGATCGTCGCTTACGTCCGCAAGACGGGCCATCGCGTCATGACCTGCCCGGAGATGACCTATCAGGCGAAACTCGCGAAATGGGCGGTGATCGATCCGTTGCCCGAGGACGTGCGTGAACACGTGGTCTGGCGCGACGAGTACTGGCTGCCCGACGAGGCCGCTTCCATCTATGCCCACGCCCAGGCGGTGGTCAGCCTGGATTGCCACTCGCCCATCATCGCCGTGGCCAACGGGACGCCGGGCATCTATGTGCGGCAGCCCACCGACACCTGCAAGGGCCAGATGTACCGGGATCTCGGGCTTGATGAGTGGTTCTTCGAGATCGAGGAGACGACGGGCGCCGATCTCTGGGCGCGCCTGGAGAAGATCCTGCGTGATCCGGCCGGCGCGCGACGACAGGCGGATGCCGCCATGGCGCGCGTGCGAAAGCACCAGGCGCGGATGGCTGCGGCCTTGGGCGAAGCTGTTTCCTGATCCGCGCGCGCGAAAATGTCCCATCGCTCTCGTCCGATCGCCTCCATCCTGGGCCTGGTCGGCGCCCTGATCCTCGCCGCGGATGTCGAAGGCTCGGCCGGCGATGCATTACCGGCGCAGGCCGACATCCTCAGCGCGATGGAACACGTCGCCGACCGGCAGCTCTCGCATCCCATTGGGTTTGACGTGTTCTCGCTCGATCCGGCGGCGCGCTGGGAGATCACGCGGGTCGGATGGGACGGCACGATCCTCAGCCGCCGACCTTGCCAGCCGCGGCCGGAGCCGAAGGATGTGCCCGAGGCCTGGCGTGAGCTCATCCGCTTGGAGCGCGACGATGTGAGCTGGGTTGAGATGCCGCCGCGTGCCCAGGCTGCCTGGCTCGAGGAGACAGGGCTTCCGCCCACGGCGGTTGCGCGTATTCAGATGCTGGATGGATCAACGCGGGGCTGGGAGATGGGCGTGCTCTACCACGGGCTGCTTGAGTTGGACAAACTGTCCGCCCGGCCTGTCTATCGAGCCGCGCTCCGGCACCTCGCCGAAGCCAACGAGTGGCGGCTGGGTGGACGCACCTATCACGCCGACGATCACGTCGTCGGGTACCTCTACGTCAGCGCTTTCGAGCAGGACCGCCAGCCGGCGCAGATCGCCGGCGTGCAATCGCGGTTCGACTGGATCATGCGGCATGCGCCCGACCAGCCGATGTCGATCCGCGAGGGACAGCAGCGCTGGACGTGGTGCGACGCGCTTTTCATGGCACCGCCGGTGTGGGCGCGCCTGAGCCGGGTGCTGGACGATCGCGCCTATCTCGATTTCATGGATACCGAATGGTGGGCGGTGACAGAGCATCTCTACTCACCTGCCGATCGGCTGTTCTTTCGGGATGCCACGTTCCTCGAACGTCGTGAGGCGAATGGTGCCAGGGTCTTCTGGTCCAGGGGCAATGGGTGGGTTCTGGCGGCGCTGGCGCGGGTGATCGACGAACTGCCTGCGGACTACACCTCGCGCGGCAGGTACCTGGCGCTCTATCGGGACATGGCGGCGCGAGTCGCTGAGCTGCAGCCGGCGGACGGGCTGTGGCGTTCCAGCCTCCTCGATCCCGACGGGTATCCCGAGCCGGAGGTCAGCGGCTCGGCGTTTTTCTGTTTCGCGTTGGCCTGGGGCGTGAATCGCGGGCATCTCGACGCGTCGCTGTTCCGAACCCGGGTACTCGCGGCGTGGCGCGCCTTGCAGGCGCTCGTGGAGGACGACGGGCATCTCGGGTTCATCCAGCAGCCGAGTGCCGCGCCGGGCACAGCCGGAGCGAACTCGACCGCGCCGTATGGCGTCGGCGCCTTCCTGCTCGCCGGCGCCGAGGTCTACCGCCTGGGTTCCGGCGCAGACTGAATTCCCAGGTGGCCGCAGTGCGCGCAGAACGGCCAGTCCGATTCCCGGGCCGGCCCGTCGTCGCAAGACCTTTCGCGAGCTCCGAGTCATCGCAGGCGAGCGGGGAAAAGATTGAGGGAAATCTGCCGGACCCGCACAGCCTCCATGGCGTCAAGTCGTGGGGGAGTGTCCCGCGGCGCGCGGCGCGACTCGGGTGTCCTTGGTTGCCCCGGGGTCGCTCACGCCACGCAGACGAGCACCTGGCGGCTCCTGTCCGCACGGGCCGGCCGGAATCCGCTTCCGCTGCACCGCAAGTTGGTCTATCGAGACGCCCGACCTCAGCCATGCCCGGCCTCCGCTGGCCGGTTCGCAGCTTCGCGGATCCCCCTTTTCGCGCGGCCCCCCGCACGCGAGCCCTGACGGCTGCCCGTGCACGGCTATTCCTCTCCCTCTCAAACCCCACGGAAACACCATGCCGCGCCGTCAGGACGTCAAGAAAGTGATGATCATTGGCTCCGGCCCGATTGTGATCGGGCAAGCCTGTGAGTTCGACTATTCAGGCACGCAAGCCTGCAAAGCGTTGCGGGAACTGGGTTACCAGATCGTTCTGGTCAACTCCAACCCCGCCACGATCATGACCGATGCGGGCACGGCGGACGCGACCTACATCGAGCCGCTCAACGTCCGGACGCTCACCGAGATCATCGCCAAGGAGCGGCCCGACGCCCTGCTGCCCAATCTCGGCGGGCAGACCGGACTCAACCTTTCCTCCCAGCTCGCCAAGGCGGGCGTGCTGGAAAAGTACGGCGTGCGCATCATCGGCGTCGAGGCGGGCGCCATCGAAAAGGGCGAGGATCGCGTCCTCTTTAAGGAGACCATGCGCCAGCTCGGCATCGACATGCCCCGCAGCGCCCCGGCATTCAAGATCGAGGAGGCGGAGAGGATCGCCCTGGAGCTGGGCTACCCGGTCGTGATCCGCCCCGCCTACACGCTCGGCGGCACCGGCGGCGGACTCGTCTACAATGTCGAGGAACTGCGCGTGGTCGCCAGTCGCGGCCTCGCCGCCAGCATGGTCGGACAGATCCTCGTGGAAGAGTCGGTCCTGGGCTGGGAGGAACTCGAACTCGAGGTCGTGCGCGATGCGGCGGGCAAGATGATCACCGTCTGCTTCATCGAGAACGTTGACCCGATGGGCGTGCACACGGGCGACTCGTTCTGCGTCGCTCCGATGCTGACCATCTCACCGGAGCTGCAGGCCCGGCTCCAGGACTACGCCTACCGCATCGTCGAGGCTATCGAGGTGATCGGCGGCACCAACGTGCAGTTTGCCCACGACCCCAGGACGGACCGCGTGGTGATCATCGAGATCAACCCGCGCACCTCCCGCTCTTCGGCCCTCGCCTCGAAGGCGACCGGTTTTCCGATAGCTCTCGTCTCAGCCAAGCTCGCCGGCGGGCTCACGCTCGACGAGATCCCGTACTGGCGCGACGGGACGCTGGACAAGTACACGCCGTCCGGCGACTACGTGGTGGTCAAGTTCGCCCGCTGGGCCTTCGAGAAGTTCAAGGGGGCCGAGGACCGCCTCGGCACGCAGATGCGCGCCGTCGGCGAGGTGATGAGCCTCGGCAAGACCTACAAGGAGGCCCTGCAGAAGGCGATTCGGTCGCTCGAGATCGGACGTCACGGCCTCGGCTTCGCCAGAAACTTCCACGAACTCCCGCTGGCCGATCTCATGGCGCTGCTCAAGGAGCCGACCAGCGAGCGGCAGTTCGTGATGTATGAGGCCCTGCGCAAGGGGGCCACGGTCGAGGCCCTCCACGAGAAGACTTCGATCAAGCCCTGGTTCATCCAGCAGATGAAGGAACTGGTCGAGCTGGAGGAAAAGATCCTCGCCTACCGTGGTCGCGAGCTGCCCGACGATCTGCACATCCAGGCGAAGAAGGACGGGTTCGCCGACCGCTACCTGGCAAAGCTCCTCGGCCTTCCCGAGGCGCAGTTGCGCGCCCGCCGCATCGCGCTCGGCGTGACCGGGGCCTGGGATGCCGTGCCGGTCAGCGGCGTGACGGATGCTTCGTATTACTATTCCACCTACAACGGGCCCGACCGCGTCGCGACGAGCGGCCGGCGCAAGGTCATGGTCCTCGGCGGCGGACCCAACCGCATCGGCCAGGGCATCGAGTTCGACTACTGCTGCGTGCATGCGGCCTTCGCCCTGCGCGACGCCGGTTTCGAGACGATCATGGTCAACTGCAACCCGGAGACCGTCTCGACCGACTACGACACCTCGGACAAGCTCTATTTCGAGCCGCTCACGGTCGAGGACGTGTTGAACATCTACGCCAAGGAGAAACCCGAAGGCGTGATCGTGCAGTTCGGCGGGCAGACCCCGCTCAACCTGGCCAACGAACTCGCGGCGGCCGGCGTGAAGATCCTCGGGACGACGCCTGACGCCATCGATCTGGCCGAAGACCGCGACCGGTTCCGCCTGCGCATGGAGGCGCTGGGCGTTCCGATGCCGAAGTCCGGGATGGCCGCCACGATTGAGGAGGCGCTCGCTGTGGCCGCCGATATCGGCTACCCGGTCATGGTGCGCCCGTCCTACGTCCTCGGTGGGCGCGGGATGGAGGTCATTTTCGACGAGGACATGCTGCGCCAGTACGTGGCGGCGGCTGTGGGCGTGACTCCCGACCGCCCGATCCTCATCGACCGTTTCCTCGAAAACGCGGTCGAGGCGGAGGCGGATGCCCTGTCCGACGGCACCGACTCGTTTGTTCCCGCCGTGATGGAACACATCGAGCTCGCTGGTATCCATTCCGGCGATTCGGCCTGCGCCATCCCGTCGGTCTCGCTCCCGCAGCGGCATCTGGATACCATCGAGGAATACACCCGGCGCATCGCGCGCGACCTGCGCGTGGTGGGCGTGATCAACGTCCAGTATGCCATCGCGGAGGACGTCGTATACGTGCTGGAGGCCAATCCGAGGGCCTCGCGCACGGTGCCACTCGTCTCGAAGGTGTGCAACGTCTCCATGGCGCGCCTCGCCACACAGCTGATGCTCGGGCGGAGCCTGGCCGACCTCAACCTGAGCCGGCGCGTGATCCCGTACTGCGGCGTCAAGGAGGTGGTGATGCCGTTCTCGATGTTTCCCGAGGTGGATCCTGTGCTGGGCCCGGAAATGCGTTCGACTGGAGAGGTCCTCGGCATGGCGCCGACATTCGGGCTGGCCTACTTCAAGGCCGAGGAGGCGGCCCAGCCGGTCCTGCCCGGAGAGGGCACCGTGCTCATCTCGGTGACCGACACCGACAAGCCGGCGATCCTCGACGTGGCCCGGCGTTTCCGACATCTCGGCTTCCGCCTCTTCGCGACGGGAGGCACGCGCACATTCCTGGAAGAACACGGCGTACCCGCGGAGACTGCCTACAAGCTGCACGAGCACGTGCGGCCCAACATCGTCGACCAGGTCAAGAGCGGTGATTTCCAGCTGATCATCAACACGCCGATCGGCAAGCGCAGTCAGTTTGACGACGCCTACATCCGGCAGGCGGCCATCAAGTACAAGGTCGCCTACATCACCACCGCGGCGGCGGCGAAGGCGGCCGTGGTCGGCATCGCCGAATCGCGCTCCGCGCGGGCCGCGGTGCAGTCACTGCAGGAGTATCATCGGCAGATCCGTTGATCGCCCAGCCGTGTGGTCGCGGGCCGTGCGCGACCACGCGCTGCCCGACGCGCCAAGCAGTCATCCGGGGGGCCGGTTGTCGCGGCGCGCCAGGGCTGCTTATCCCCATGGCCAAGAACAAGAAACGCCGGCTTCGGAAGAAGTCGGCGTTTTATCTAAAAATGGCGGGATGGACGGGACTCGAACCCGCGGCCTTCTGCGTGACAGGCAGACGCTCTAACCAGCTGAGCTACCACCCCGTGAGGTGAGAAGCGGCGAAGAAAAGGTGCGGGGGTGGGGTTCGTCAAGCGCCTATTCGGAAGAAATGCACGGTGCCGGGGCTTCGCTGGAATCGACTTCCAGCTTTGACTCCTCAGCGTCGATGATAACGTGTTTCGCCTCATGAGCCGTTTCCCGAAAGCCACGCGAGCCCTGGGCCTGCTGGGCATGCTCCTGCCGGGAGGGAGCGGTTCGCTCGTCGCCCAGGAGACGGAGACGATGTTCGGCCCGCCGGCCCCCGTTCAGGCTCCGGCAGCCCAGCCCGGTGATCAGGACCTGAATGCGCTTCAGCTGAGCGGCATCTCCACGCTCGGCGGGCAAAGCATGTTCAACTTCGTCGACACTCGAAACAACCGCACCTTCTGGATCGCGCACAATGGGACGGTGAACGGATTTTCGATCGTCTCCTACGACGCCAAGGCCGACACGGTCGTGATCGCGCGGGAGGGCCGTCAGCGCGCCGTGTCCCTGCGGCAGGCACAGATCGCAGCCCTGCCGGCTCAGGGTCAGCCCCAGCCTCAGGTCGCCGCCGCCGCCCCGACCCCGAATCCCGCCGCTCCGGCCGTGATCCATACGCCGGACGGTGGTGAGATCGTGAATCCCACCACGCCCCAGGAGATCGCCCAGGCCGAGACCGAGGCGCGTATGATGGTCAGCGACCTGCTGGAAATCTCCATGCAGGAGCGCGCGCGGCAGAAGGCGCTGCGCGAGGCGAAACGCCAGCAGCAACAACAACAGCATCCACCCGGCGCGCCGGCTCCGGCGCAGTAGCCGTAGCGGGCGACGTCGGCCGACGCCAAACCCGGCGACGTTTGTCGCTGACAGCCCGTGCGCATCCGCTAGTGGTGCGGGGCGCGCATGAACCCCGCCCCGGAACCCGGCTCGCCGCCGGCGCCCCGCCCCTGGCGCCGCTTTCGCAAGGATACGCTCGCCTACGCCCTGCTCGCCCAGGCCGTGGTCCTGCTCGGTGCCGTCTATATCACGGTGATCCAGCCGCTGCTGCGCTCCGATCCGGAGTTCACGGCAGCACCGCGTATCCAGCTTCCCCAGCGCGAGCTCGAGCACCGCGCGGCGGTGGCGGAGTGGCAGCAGCTCTCCGGTGGTGTGCCCCCGCTCGAGAAACTCGTCACCAGCGCGCTGCTGCCGCCGGAACTGCCCGCGCTGCCGGCCGTGCCGCGCACCGAGTTCGAGATGGCCGAGCCGGCGGACGTCCTCACGCGCGACGCGCAGTCCCTGCTCGCGCAGTCCGGGCTCGGCGGCGCCATGGGCGGACTCAAGAGCGTCGCCTCGACCGCCGCCTTCTTCGGCGTGGAAGCCCAGGGCACCCGCATCGTGGCGATCGTGAACACCTCGGTATCCGTGAGAAACAAGGCGCAGCGCCGCGGCGTGCCGTGGACGCGGATCCAGGACGAGGTGGGGCGCGTGATCGACGGCCTCGACGGTGGCACGCTGTTCGCGGTGGTGCAGTTCAGCCAGGGCGTGCGGGTGTTTCCGGAGACGCTCGCACCGGCCACGGCGGCCAATCGCGAGGCGTTGCGCACCTGGGTGCGCGACAACCTGCGCGGAAATCCACCGGTCGACGCGGGCGCCGCGCGCTTCGGGCACGAGGCCGCCTTCGAGGCGGCCCTGGCGCTGGACCCGGATGTGGTTTTTCTCGTCACCGACGGCGTGCTCGACCGGCGTGAGGTCAGGGACGGACGCGTCGCGTACCCGGAAATCTCCTACGGCGAACTCCTGTCGTCACTGCGCGACGCCCGGCGCGGCGCGCGCGGCCGCCTGCAGGTGCACGTGATCGGCTTCGAGATGAAAAAGGCGGATGCGGCGGGGATGCGGCAACTCGCGGAGGAATTCGGCGGCCAGGTGCGCGAGTTTTGACGAATGACGAGCGGCGAAGGGCGAGTGGCGAATGATGAGTGACGAGTGTGGAGGAACCGCAGAGCTGCGCTCAGACGTGCGGCGGCGCGTGCGTGCCGGGTACTGTTCTGGGTTCCTCCGATTACCGGTCGATTGCTGTCCTACGCCGTCGACCTTCGAGGGCGGAGTTCCCGCTCCGCTAGTCGAGAAAGAGAAAGAGAACGATTCCGGTCCTGGCGGCATTCTACATTCACCATTCTGCCTTCTGCATTCGCGCCCGGCGCGCCCGGCGTGCCCGGCGCGACGGCGCGGAGGCGCCGAGGCCCAGCTCCATTTCAGAGGCTGGTCGATCCTGTTGCACCAGACCGCGGGTCTGAGAACACGCCCGGGCCGTTTTTGATCCTGTCACGCAGTGCTGCAGCCTCGGCCAGGGCCGCCTGCCAGACGCGTCGCTCGCCGGCGATGCCGTGGGCATCAAGGGCGGATGCGGTTGTCTCGAGTGAGGGCTCCTGCACCGTGTGGCGCGGGTCGGGCGGGAGTTCGGGGCGGACGACGCGGGCGAGGTGCCAGCACGCCCAGGCGCGCGCGCTGCGCTGGGCCTGGCGGTGGCCGCGCACGCGATCGGCGAGATGCTGGTAGTGGACGCGCGGATTCCCGAGGAAGACGCCTGGCGGCGTCGCGGCGATCATCCACGCCAGCGCCGCGTAGGGCAGGGGATGCTCGGCGAGCACAGGTTCATCGCCATGCAGGTCGGCAAGCAACGCGCGGTCGGCGGCGAGCATGCCTCGCGCAGCCAGCCCGCGTTGCCAGAGGTAGTGGGCGTATTCGAGACAACGCTGGTAGAAGACCTCACCCCGGTCGTCCCCAAGCTCATGCAGGATCCTGAAGTCGAGCGTGATGTCGGGGGACAGGCGCGGGAGGTGCGGGCAGGGCGGCAGCTGCGGGTCGGGCGCGCTCACGGACCGGGAGCGTGGCGGCCTGCCGGAACAGCTCCAGCTGTTTCGTCTTGGCCCGCGGCCGGCCACGCAGCCAGACTTTGTTGAGGTGTCCGACACGGCTGCAGAGAACCCAGGTCCCGGTCCGATCCATGAGGCAAGAGGCTGGCGCGTGCCGCTGCTGTGGTGCGCCGCGCTCCTCGTGCGCGGATGGTGCCGGACGCTGCGTGTCGACTATGATCGCGCAGGCATCCTGGAACTGGCGCGCGGGGCCCCGGTGGCGATGATGATGTGGCACAATCGCCTCTTCATGGTCCCGTGGCTCGCGAGCAGGGCCTGGCCGGGCCGGCCGGTGTACGGGTTGGTGAGCGCGAGCCGCGACGGAGCCAACCTGGCGAAGTTTTTCAGTTTTATCGGCATGGGCGCGGTCCGGGGGTCGAGCAGCCGATTCGGGCGCGAGGCTTTGCGCGAGCTGATCGCCGTCCTGCGTTCCGGGCACGACATCGCCATCACCCCGGACGGCCCGCGTGGGCCGATCTACCAGATGAAGGCGGGCGCGGTGCTCGCCACGCGGCGCACACGCTCGCCGCTCCTCATCTTCGGAATCGAGTATTGCGCGGCGTGGCGGGCCCGGAGCTGGGACCGTTTCTGCATCCCGAAGCCGTTCTCACGGGTCGTCCTGCGGCACGAACTCCTCGATCCTGAGGCGATCCCCCATGGATCGGAGGGCGTGGAATTCGTGCGCACGCGGCTGTTGGTTCTAAGTGGAGAGGATCCGGCCGCGTGGCCGCCGCAGCGCGAGCCGGACGCCGGGCGCGTGTCCGGTGCCTGATCAGCCGAACATCGGGTCCGGAAACTTCGACTGAACAGATGCGGGTGGAAAGCGCCGGGCCACCGCGCCTCGTCCGTTCAGGTTCCGCCTGCGGACTCGGGCCGAGCGGCGGCGTGAATGAGCCGGTCGAGGCGTCCGCCCACCGCGGATGCGGAGTAGATGTCGAGCACATCACGATAGGCACGCTCGGTGATCTCCTCGACCATTCCGCGGCGTGCGACCATCGTCAGGATCTTCTCGGCGCAATCAAACGGATCGCCGGTACGGAAAGTCAGTCCGTTGACTGTGTTGTGAACCACATCGGTCGTGCTGCCTTCGGGTGCGGCCACGACGGGGACCCGGGCTGCCATCGCACGAACGACGGCGAGGGGGAATGGATCGGGATGGCGCGCGGTGTGCAGGAAAATGTCGTAGCTGGGGTAGAGCATCGCCAGTTCGTCGACCGCGATCTGGCGGATGGTCACCGCTCCGCCGAGTTGTGCGTTGCGCACGTAGTCGCGGATCCGCGATTCCATCGCGACATCACCGCGGCCGAAGAGATCGAGGGAGAACCGCATCTCCCCGAGATGGCGCAGCTCCTGGAGCGCCTGCACTGCCGTCAGCGGATCGTGATCGGAGTCAAGATGCCCGATCCAGAGAAGGCGGCGCAAGTCGTCGCGGCGCTGGGGGGCCGCCGGGATCTCCTCGCGGGCGAGGCCATAGGGGAGGACCTCGGTCGCACCGACGTCGTAACCGGCGAGTTCCACCGAGTCGCGCAAGGCACGTGAGGCGAAGAAACCGTGGCGGATCGGAAGGTCGCTCGGCCGGGGCGCGGGATGCATGCGCAGGATCCTGCGGTCGAGCCGCAGTTCGCGCAGCACGCGGCGGAGGATGCGTTGTGCGATCGGCAGCGGACCCGCCCACCACCGGTACCAGGGATCGTCGCGCACGC
This sequence comes from Verrucomicrobiota bacterium, assembly GCA_023399155.1. Classification (GTDB taxonomy): domain Bacteria; phylum Verrucomicrobiota; class Verrucomicrobiia; order Opitutales; family Opitutaceae; genus JAEWQP01. The sequence goes on from JAEWQP010000010.1 coordinate 287,453, forward strand.
GATGCCGGGGCCAGGCATCGAGCACCGCGTAGAGCATGCGAAAGCCTCGCCGTTCGATCTGCCACAACAGCGAATGCGAAAGGCCCGACATGCCCCAGACCACCACCAGCTCCGGCATCAGGGCCTCGAGTTCGGAGGCGAGGATGCGGAGATTCTGGCGCTGCACGGCGTGCAACCGTCGGAACGACCGGGCGCCGCCGGGCGTGTGCAGTCGCAGGCGGCGGTTTACATGCGGATCATGGTCGGGGACGTTTGGTGACGTGATGTCGGACGTCAGCACCCGGAACACGTGATTGCGCGCCGCCAGTTCGCGCACCAGCAGCGCGCATTGGCGCTCCGCGGGACCGGAGGCGAACGGGGGATAGTGACTGGCGAGATGGAGCAGCTTCACGGCCGTGGAAAAGATGAAGCCGCGTCGTCCGGACAGCCAGCTCTGCCGCAGGTTGCGAGGAAAAGTAAGCCGGCCGTTCCGGGATGAGCGAAACGGCCGGCGAGTTCTTTCAGGAAGCCCGGAGAGCGCAGCGCGTTCAGAGGCTTGGAACGCGGTTCAGATCACGGGCGAGACGGCGTTTTCCACGCCGACCTCGGCCACGTAGTCATCCCCGGCGGACCACCGCTCATCGTTGATGAGTACCTTGTAGGCAAACGGCCGGGAGGCCGCAGCGGTGGACCACGTCCATTGATCCGACGCCACGCAATCCATGGGTACGCCCCTGTCCCAGCTCAGGCCCGGGCCATCGCCGCGGATAAAGAGCAGGTTACCGAAACCGACATCCATCTTCGCCACGACCGCAGTGAGGCCGGCGGTGGCGGGAACGGGTGCCTTCTCAGCCGCCTTCTTCACCAGCTTGGGAGCTGGTGCGGAGGCGGGGGCGGCCTTGGCGGAGGCCTTTTTCGAAACGGGTTTCGCGGATGGGGCCTCCGTGGTGGTCGCTTTCTTCATGGTTCGTTGTCTTTTTTGGATGGTTGATGCACGGCGTGCATGCGACCGGTCGGCCGTATGAGCGCCGCAGCAGTTTGAAGCTGCCGGCGTGCCGTGGGAGCGGCAACAGGATTCTCCGTAAGGTGAAAGTTGAAGTTGCCGCACTGCGGTGGAAAAAGAGGTTTACTCCGTGGGAAAAACCCGCAACGTCCCGTTCCTCTTTGGCTTGGGGCTGTAGCTCAGTTGGAAGAGCGTCTCGTTCGCAATGAGAAGGTCGTCGGTTCGATCCCGATCAGCTCCACCAGCCTTCGCTCGCAGCGTAGCGAAGAGCGAAGGCTGTCGCGCCGCAGTCCGGCGTGAGCCGGACGAAGGCGGACCTCCCGCGAGGCGAGCTTCGGCTCGGCAGGCCAGCCCGTGCGATCCATGATCGGATTCCACTACGTCTCAATTCTCGAGTCCCGCGCGGATGCGGCGGCTTTCTACGTGGGCCGGACCGACGATCTCGTTTCGCGCCTGGCCAATCACAATGGAGGCGGCGTGCCGCACACGGCGAAGCAGCGTCCCTGGGAATTCAAAACGGTCCTGGCATTTCGCTCTCTGGAGAAAGCGATCGCATTCGAAAGGTATCTCAAATCCGGATCAGGACGGGCGTTTGCGAAGAAACGCTTATAGAATCTGCGCTTCGCTCGCAGCGCAGCGAAGAGCGAAGGCTGTCGCGCCGCAGTCCGGCGTGAGCCGGACAAAGGCGGACGATCAGCGGGGCGAGCTTCGGCCCGGCAGGCCAGCCACGGGCGACGTCGCTGCAGGCTCAGGCTGCGGTCGAGCCGCACCGGAGCGGAAGTGTCACACTGAACGTCGTCCCGGCCGCTTGTGTGGAGGTGACTTCGATCGTGCCGCCGTGAGCCACGGCGACCTCGCGGGCGATATACAGTCCCAGTCCGATACTGCCGCCGCGCGCTCCACCGCGCGCTCCGCGGACAAACGGTTCGAAGATCCGCGGCAACACGTCCGCGGGAATCGCCGGGCCATCGTTCCGGACGGTCAGGCGCACCCGTGCGCCATCGCGTGCGGCGGAAACGGATATCCGCGAAGCCTGGTCGCCGTGCTGGACCGCGTTGCCAATCAGATTTGAGAGGAGTTGCCGCAGGCGCGCACGGTCCCATTCGCCTCGGAGTTCGCCATCGGCCTCCAATTGCCAGTGGCAACGAGGGCAAGTGGTGCGGACCTCGGCGACAACCTCCTGGCAGAGTGCGGCGAGATCCATCGACACCGGCGCCACCGGCATCGGCCGACCCAGACGCGTGACGGCGAAGTCCAGGAAGTCGCTCAACATCAGCCCGGCGGCATCGGCACTGGATCGGATCTGCGACGCCGTCTCGGTCGTCTCCGCGTCGGCCGGCCTCGCCTCTGCGAGTGACTGAGCCAGCATCGCGATGGCGTTGAGCGGCGTCCGCAGGTCGTGCCCCAGGATTCGCAGGAACATCTGCCGGGACTTGTCGAGATGTTCTGAATACCGATGGACCGCCTCGGCGAGCGACTGGTCCATGGACTCGTGGAACCGCGTGAGATCAGCCAGATCGTTGCTGTCCGGGTCCGGTTTGCTTTCGAACCATAGACGAACGACGCTTGCGCGCAAGGCGCGATACTCGGCCATCAGCGCGCGCAGATCGAAACCCGATCCCGCCCGGCCGACCGCGTGGTCCTGGGAGGCGGTGTTCAGCCTGCCTCCCACCGCCTGCTCATCCCTCAACCCCTTGGACTTGTCCGACTGCTCCAGTCCGGTCTGGGCCGATTTCATGTCCAACGCGGCCGCGCGGAGAATGCCTTCGGCATGATCCCGCAGGTCTTCCGGGCTCGCACCGGAGGAGGGCCAGACGCTTCGTGCAAAGGCATCCCACTCGCCCAGAATCGAATCGGTGTTCGCGAGGATGAAATCGGGCAGGCGCATCTCTGAAGGCTGGGGGTTCAGTCCGGCAGGGTCTGGTCAAGTGCACCGCAAGTCAATGCGCACCGCACGCGCGGTCGGGTGATCTCCGGGTCGCAACCGGCCGCACCTCGAACGAAGAGGACCGGGCAGAAGATACGCCGGGCGCCGGAAACTAGGAAACCAGCTGCGCTGCGGAAGGGCTGCGCGTCTCCTTCGTTGTTCCAGGCTGAAGGGCGCGGCGCAGGCGCCAGCGTTGGTCGGCGGCCACGATGTACCCGGCGCACGATGGCGCGCCGCACCGGCAGGGGTTGTCCCGCCAGTGACGGAACTGGAAGCCGTAATCGAAGGTGATTTCGTCGCCGCGGTCGATGTCGCGTGCGGCGATGATCCAGATGCGTCCACGGTGCATTTCCGCCCGGCAGCTGGGCTCGCAGGAATGGTTGATGAACTTGCTGACGTTGCCCCAGCGGCGCCCGTCGATGTCGTAGCGCTGGTTGAGCCAGAACGAGTAGGTGCAAGCCTCGGCGCCCTCCCGCGATCGGGCCAACCGGGCGGCCTCGCGGCGTGCACTCTCCGCCTTCGTGATGCGTTCCCCGCGATACTCGACGATCACGTATCCGGCGGGGATGGCCACGCGTGCGTACACGCCTTGGCCATGAATGCGGGAGCGGCGGCGCACGACCACCCAGGAGGCGGGGAGCGGGGGCGAGTAACGGGAGGGAAGCGTGCGGGCGGGCATGGGATCTGGAGAACCCGCCACTGTGCAAAGCCGCCGGGCCGGCTCAAGCCGTTCCGATGCACGAGCCGTCGGATCTCTCCCCGCGATGCCATCGGCGGCCCTGCGGCGCGAGCGAGCGCAGGGCCAGCCGGGCGCCGCGGAGGCTCGTGCCGCCGAACGCGTCAGTGGCCGAGGCGCGATGCCATCGCGTAGACGATCAGTGCCAGCAGGACCAGGCCCAGGCCGAAGAACATGAAGCCCATCGCCTTCGCGATGTTCTTGCGGCCTTCCCAGTCGTCGCCGTGCACGCGGTGCGACTCGAGGCGGCCTTCCGCGACCAGGCGGTCGTACCAGCGCTTGCGCTCGTGGATCAGCTCCGTCTTCGACATCTTCCCGGAGAAGATCACCGTATCCATCGGGAACTTCTCGATGCGGAAGTGCGTATTGAAGAAGTGGAACGTGAAGATGAACCCGGCGGCAAGGAGGGCCTCGTCGGAGTGCACGACCAGGGCGATGTTGATCATCCACCCGGGCATGAACGTGGAGAAGAAGATCGGGAACCACATGATCAGGCCGGAGACGCCGATCGCGAAGATGCCCCAGAACACGGCGAGGTAGTCGAACTTCTCCCAGTAGGTCCAGCGGTCGAACTGCGGCCGCGGTCCCTTGCCGAAGAACCATTTCTGGTGCGCGACGAAGTCGCGCCAGTCCTGCATCGAGGGCAGCATCGACTCCGGACCGAACATCGCGCCGATCATCCGTTTCACGGACACCTTGCCCGACTGCGGGTCGCGGACGGCGCGTCGGTTGCGCCACAGGCTCAGCGCGAGATCGGAGAGATGCAGGACGAAGTAGGCGAAGGTGACGATCGCACCGAAGTGGTGCAGCGCGCGGGCGACTTCCGCGCCACCGAGCATGTCGAACATCAGCCTGGCCCAGTCCGTGTAGTAGAATTTCAGCGGCATCCCCGTGATCACGAGCAGCAGGAAGCTCGTCACCACCATGAGGTGGAGCATGCGGTCAAACGGGGTGAAGCGCGTGAAGTGCTCGTCGTCCTTGTGCGCGGAGACCTTCGCCTCGCGGAACTGTCTCGAGTCGTGCAGGTAGAGGTAGATCGAACGGAAGAGCCAGAAGAGCGTGTGCAGGCCGAAGAAGGCGAACACGCCGATGAGCAGGCTCGTCATGAACAGGAACACCTTGTTCAGGGCCGGGTAGTTCTCGCCGTCGAGCGGGTTGGCGTGCGGTTGGTACTGCGCGAAGCTGGCATTCGCGCCGGGGTGGCACTGGGCGCAGGTGCCGACGATGTTTTCCTGCGACAGCCGTGAGGCTGGATTGGATACGGGCAGCACGTCGTGGTGTCCGTGGCAGTCGTAGCAGGCGGCCACATCCGAGGCGACGTTGGGCCGGCCCAGCGCCATCGCCTTGCCGTGGTAGGTGTCGCGGTAGTGGGTGAGGCGGTCCTGGTGGCATTTGCCGCAGGTGGCGTCGCTGCCGGCCTTGAAATGCGCGTTGCTCGGCTGCTCGATCTCATGCGCGGAATGGCAGTCGGAACAAACCGGCCCCTTGCCGTCGCCCTTCTTCAGGAGCTGGCCGTGGACGCTCTGGTTGTAGATGTCCTCGACGCCGACGTGGCACTTGCCGCAGGTGTCCGCGATGTTCGTGTGATGCGTGTGCGAGCCGCGATCGACGCTGCGCTTGATGTCGTGCACGCCGTGGCAGTCATTGCACGAGGGCGCGACGATCAGGCCCATCTGCAGGAGGGCGCGCCCGTGGATGCTCTCCATGTAGTGGGTCGCGGCCTGGGGAAACTTGATGCGGTACTCGTCCGTGATGCCCTCGTTGCTGTGGCACTGGGCGCAGGTCTTCGGGAGGTTGAGCTTGAAGACCGGGGAGTCGGCGTGCTTCACCGGCACGATCTCATGGGAGCCGTGGCAGCTCGCGCAGGTGGCCGCGCCGGACGAGCCCATCGCGTGCGAGACGCCGTGGATGCTGCGGGCGTATTGATCGGCGGCCTCGCCGTGGCACGAGGCGCATTGGGCCGGAGGAAGCGGGGTCTCGTGATCCTCCGAGGTGATGCTCGCGTGGCAATCGGTGCAGGAGAGGCTGCCGTGCACGGACCGGGCAAATGGCGCGGGGCGCACACCCTCGTAGCGGAGCTGCCCGCCGGCGGCGGCGATGGGCTCGTCGCCGGCCGTGTGGCACTCCAGGCAGGTCTCGTTCGGAATCGCCTCGGCGGCTCCGGCGAAGGAGGCGGCGAATCCGAGAAGGAGCAACGAGATGCAGACACGGCGCCGAAGACCGGCGACGTGCGTGGGGGTCAGGAGAACAGGGCGCACGAGAGAAGTGGGAATCGGGGTCGCCGGACCGACGATCCGGCCCGGGGCTGGACAGAAGAACGAGGTGTAAGGACAGCTGATGTGATTTAGTATCGGCAGCAATTCAAAAATTCTAATATTGAGATGTGAGGCGCCGATGCTTTTCTCCAAGTGATCCTGTGCAGAAGTGCGGCTTTTGTCGCCACCCACTCCCATGCGCTCCTGTGTTGCCTTTGGATTTACGCAAGTCGCTAGAATGCAGCGACATGTGAAACGATTATTTTCCCCAAGGCTCGGCCTCGCCCTTGCGGTGCTGGTGAGCGGGGTGACGGCTGGTGCCGCCGAGCCAGTGGCGGATTCGACCTGTCTGGACTGTCACGCGGATGCGTCACTTACGGTGGATCGTGGAGGAAAATCGATTTCGCTTGCAGTCGAGCCGGCCGTTCTCTCGGCGTCCAAACATGCCGGCATGGCCTGCGTGGACTGCCATGCCGACATCGATCCCGAGGCTCTCCCGCATCGAGAGAGGTTGGCGCCGGTGAACTGCCTGTCGTGCCATGAGGGCCTGGGGGAGTCGCATGCCTTTCACCCGCGGATCGCGACTCAAACGGAGGCGGGGACATCGCCCGACGTATCGTGCGCGGGCTGCCATGGCAGCCACGACATCGGCGGAGTGGGTGAGCCGTCGTTTCGGTTCGCCGCGGTCAGGCAGAGCGAGTCATGCGGCTCCTGCCACAGCGCCGTGCAAACGGCGTTTTCCCATTCCGCGCACGCGGGTCCGGCCGGCGGACCGTATCCGACCTGCCTGAGCTGTCACCAGACCGATGTGGTCAATGGTGCCGTGGCTCCGTTGGAACTGAAGCAGGCGCAGTCACGCCTCTGCCTGTCCTGCCACGTTGATTCGCCGGAAGCGGCGGGGCGCACGCGGCTCGGCGGCAAGTTTGTCGCCTCGTGGGGCTCGAGCGTGCACGGTCGCGCTCTCGATGCGGGAAAGGCGGGGGCCGCCAATTGCGTGGATTGCCACGGCAGCCATGACATGGCGCGCGCGATGGTGGCGGACTCGCGCGTGAACAAGCTCCACATCCCGCAGACCTGCGAGCGCTGCCACAGCGAGGTGTCGCGCGAGTACATGGACGGCTCGCACGCGGCGGCGCTGCGCAAGGGCGAACTCGAATCGCCCGTCTGCACCGACTGCCACGGCGAGCACGCCATCCTTGCCGCGAGCGATCCCAAGTCGCCGGTCGCGCCGCGCAATCTCTCGCAGCAGCTGTGCGGGGACTGCCACGGCTCCGTGAAACTCTCGCGCAAGTACGGGATCTCCAGCGACCGTTTCGAGACTTTTGCCGACAGCTTCCACGGCCTGGCCGTGCGCGGCGGCTCCGTCGCGGTGGTCAACTGCGCGAGCTGTCACGGTGCGCATGGCGTGCTGCGCTCGTCGGACCCGGCATCACCGGTCCATAAGAACAACCTCGCCCAGACCTGCGGAAAATGTCACCCCGGCGCGAACGAGCAGTTCTCGCTCGGAGCGGTGCACGTCTCGATGGCGCCGGGCAAGCTCGGGGGCTTCGGCGGCGGGTTCGAGGACGGTGGCAATCTCGTGCAGATCATCGCCACGATCTATGCCTGGGCGATCCTCTGCATCGTCGGCGGGATGTTCCTGCACAACGCGCTGGATTTCTTCAAGAAGGTGCGCCGCAAGGTGCACGGGCACGTCCACGGGGTGGCCGACCATGCGATCCCGCACCGTCTCCACTTGCGCATGACGGTGAACGAGCGCCTGCAGCACGGCATCCTCGCGCTCAGCTTCATCGTGCTCGTGGTGACGGGTTTCATGCTGCGCTTCCCGGAGGCCTGGTGGGTGGCCGGTCTGCGCAACCTCAGCGATTCGTTCTTCGAACTGCGCAGCCTGCTCCATCGCGTCGCGGGCGTGGTCATGATCGGTGCCGGCGTGTGGCATGGGGTGTACGTGACGTTCACCCGCCGCGGCCGGGAACTGGTGCGCGATCTGTGGCCGCGCTGGAACGATCTCTCCGACATGGGGGCCGTGCTGCGCTACAATCTCGGTCTCTCGAAGGCCAAGCCGCGTTTCGGGCGTTTCAGCTACATGGAGAAGGCCGAGTACTGGGCGCTCATGTGGGGTGCCGTGCTGATGACGATCACCGGCGCGTTGCTCTGGGCGGATGAGACGACCATGGGCGCGCTGGGCAAGCTCGGCTTCGACGTGGCGCGCGTGGTGCACTACTACGAGGCGATCCTCGCGACGCTCAGCATCATCGTGTGGCACTTCTACTTCGTGATCTTCAACCCCGAGGTCTACCCGATGAACCTTTCCTGGCTCACGGGCCGGCTCTCCGAGGAGGAGATGGCGGAGGAGCATCCGCTGGAGCTCGAGCGTATCCACAGGCTGGAGGCAGAAGCGCAGGCCGCCCGGAACCCGGGTGCCGACACAGTGCCGGACAGGGCGCCCGACGCCACCCCTGACGGAAAGCCCGACGGCTCCGAAACGAGCTAGAACGTGGCATATACTTCGCCGCGCGGTGTCTCCTCGGCAGGGCGGGTTCTCCGAACCCGCCGCGCGTACGAGTCGGCCTTTTCGGCGCGCTCGGTTCCGAGGCCGCGCCTGCGGCCGACTAGACGGGTCGCGCCGCGAACCGGACCAAGTGCGCCCCACCTGCGAGGTCGTCTTCGGGAGTGGATGCCGCGTTCCGGGGGCCTGGTATGCCGCGCCTGAGGGGCGGCGTCCGCTTGCGGAGCGCCCGTGGGATCGGCGCGACGTTCTGGCGGCGCCCGCAGGGAGCAACCCGCGCCGCCCGGGTGTTTGGACTCGTGCCGGCGTGCGTGCTGCGGCTGGATGCGGCGCCGTTCATCATGTCGACCGAGCCAGAACTTCACCTCTCCCACCTGGGGGCGCGACTCCAGCCGCCGGCGATCGCCTCGCTCATGGGCGCGGCACTTGCCGATCCCGCGATGCTCAGCCTCGCCGCCGGGTTCACGGACAACCGGACCCTGCCGGTCGCGTCGGTGCGAGCGGCGGTCGAGGCGCTCGTGCAGCGCGAGGGCCCGCCGGAGTTTCTCCAATATGGCGCGAATCGCGGGCGCGAGGGCCTGCGGCGCCTCCTCGCGGCGCGGACGGCGGCGCTCGACGGCCTGCCGGCCGGGGCGATCGATCCCGAGCGCACGCTCGTCGGCAACGGCTCGCAGCAGTTGCTGCATCTCGCGATCGAAGTTCTGGCCGACCCGGGCGACATCGTCCTGGTCGAGCGGCCGACGTATTTTGTGTTCATGGAGATGCTGGCCGGCCTCGGCGTCGAGGCCGTCGGGCTGCCGGCGCGGCCGGACGGGGCCCTCGACCTCCCGGCGTGCGAGGCGCTGCTGGCGGAACTCGCCCGCTCGCCGAGGGGGCGCCGCGTGAAGGCGCTCTACCTCATGAGCTACTTCGGCAATCCGTCCGGCACCTCGCGCACCGAGGCGGAGAAGGCGGCGCTTGCCGGGCTGCTGGAGCGCGCGGGGCTGATCATCCCCGTGCTGGAGGACGCTGCGTATCGGGATCTTGGATTCGACGGGGCCTGGCCCGCGCGAAGCGTCCTCGCGCTCGAGGCATGGTCGCGCTTCCCGCGCCTCTACCTGGGCACGCTGACCAAACCTTTTGCCACCGGGCTGAAGGTCGGATACGCCCATGCGACGGATGCGCGCTGGTTTGATCGCATGTGCTGGCTCAAGGCGCACCAGGATTTTGGCTCGGCCAACTTCACCCAGGCGATCCTCGAGCAGGTCGTGCATGGCGGCGAACTCGACCGGCACATCGCGATGCTGCGGCGCACCTACGCCGGGAAGATGCACCGCCTGGATGCCGCCCTCGAGGCCAACGGCCTGCGCGATGCCGGCTGGACGTGGGCGCGTCCCGCGGGCGGCCTTTATCTCTGGCTCTGCGCGCCCGAGGGTGTCGACACCGACGCGGAGGGCCCGTTCTGGCGCGCGTGTCTCTCCCAGCGGGTGCTCTACGTGCCGGGCGGGCTCTGCCTTGCCGCACCGCGGGACCGCCGGCATGTGCGGCTCAGCTTCGGCGTGCTTGCGGAGGAGGCGTTGGCGGAGGCGGCGGCGCGGTTCTGCCGGGCGGCGAAAAGTCTGAATGTGGGGTAGGGGTTTTGCCGGATCAATCCGGCGGCACCGCGGAAACCCGTTGCGTGCTGGTGAACACCATGTCCAATCCACTTGATACAACGGGGCCGGCACCGGACCCACAGCTCACGCATCGCCTATGAATATCTGCTGCATCGGCGCCGGCTACGTCGGCGGTCCCACCATGGCCATGATCGCCCACAAGTGCCCGGACATCCAGGTCACGGTGGTCGATATCAACGCCAAGCGCATCGCGGAGTGGAATTCGGACCGGCTGCCGGTCTACGAGCCGGGGCTCGACCGCGTCGTCTCCGCCCAGCGCGGCACGAACCTCCATTTCTCGACCGACATCGATTCGGCGGTGACCGCCGCCGACATCATCTTCGTGTCGGTCAACACACCCACCAAGGGCTATGGTGTCGGTGCCGGACGCGCGGCGGACATGAAATACATCGAGCTGTGCGCGCGCCACATCGCGCGCGTGGCCCGCGGCAAGAAGATCGTGGTGGAGAAATCCACGCTTCCGGTCCGCACGGCGGAGTCGCTCAAGACCGTGCTCAAGGCCAACAGCGATGGCGCGGAGTTCCAGGTGCTTTCAAACCCGGAGTTCCTAGCCGAGGGCACCGCGATCGAGGATCTGGAACAGCCCGACCGGGTGTTGATCGGCGGCGAGCGCACGCCCGAGGGCATCGCGGCCGCCGAGACGCTCGCTTCGATCTACGCCCGCTGGGTGCCGCGCGAGCGCGTGATCACGACCAACCTCTGGTCCTCGGAACTCTCCAAGCTCGTGGCCAACGCCTTCCTGGCGCAGCGCATCTCCAGCATCAACGCGATCTCCGCCCTGTGCGAGGCGACCGAGGCGGACGTCGACGAGGTGGCGTTCGCGATCGGCAAGGACTCGCGCATCGGCCCGAAGTTCCTCAAGGCCTCGGTGGGCTTCGGCGGCTCGTGCTTCCAGAAGGACATCTACAACCTGGTGTATTTGTGCGAGCACTTCGGGCTGCCCGAGGTGGCCCACTACTGGGAACAGGTGATCAAGATGAACGACTGGCAGAGGCGCCGGTTCTCATCCGCGATCGTCCGGGCGCTTTTCAACACGGTCGCCGGCAAGCGCATCGCCGTCCTCGGCTTCGCCTTCAAGAAGGACACCAATGACACGCGCGAATCCGCCGCGATCTACATCTGCCGCGACCTCCTCGAGGAACAGGCGAACATCGCGATCTACGACCCCAAGGTCACGCGCCAGCATATCCTCTCCGAGCTCGGCCAGGCCGACGTGCTGCCGGACGGCCGGCCGAATACGCGCGTGACGATCGCCTCCGATCCCTACGAGGCGGCGGCCGGCGCCCACGCCATCGTGATCCTCACGGAGTGGGACGAGTTCAAGAAGCTCGACTATGCGCGTATCCACGAAGGCATGATGAAGCCCGCCTTCCTTTTCGACGGACGCAACATCGTCGATCTCGAGGCGATGCGAAAGATCGGCTTCTCCGCCTGCGGCATCGGCAAACCCTGACCGCACGCCCCGCGCCGGATCGTCCGGCGAAAACGAAAAGGCCCGCGCACTGCGCGGGCCTTTTCGTTTTCCTGCGTGGCGCCGAGCCGCCGTCAGGCCACGCGGTGGCCGCTCCCGTGCGGCAGCGGAAACTCGTCGAACAGGGGCAGGCGGATGGGCAGTTTGCGCCACTGGGCAGGCCGGCGATCGCGCATCTCGGGAAGCCAGCGGTTCCCGATCCACATCGCCAGGTCGGAGCTGCCATCATCAAAGCGCAGCTCCACCGCCGTGTTCATCGGCGGGGTTTTATCGATGGGTTTCCAGGTCCGATTCATGGTGGGACCGATCAGGTACTCGAATTCGCGTGCGGCGCAAGCAGGCGACGAGCTTCTGGGTTACGGACCGGTGAAATCGCGCCGTGGACCGGGGTCGCGCGGTCCCGGGCGGGCGAAATCGCGCGGCGATCCGTTCCCCGTTTGCGTCGCCGACATGGTTGCGTTTCATGCGCCCGCATGACCGTCACCAAACTCCTTCACACCCGCATGCGCCTGAATGATGTCGAGCGCTCGGTCCGTTTCTACACCGAGGCCCTCGGGCTCACGGTCTCCCGCCGCCATACCTCGCCCCGCGGGGCGCAGCTCGTGTTTCTGAAGACTCCCGGCAGCGAGGAAGAGATCGAGCTGTGCCAGATGCCTCCCGGCGCGGAGCCGGTGCAGGTGCAGCCCGACCTGGTGCATCTGGCCTTCGAAGTGGAGAATCTCGAGGCGTTTGCGGCCGAGCTGGCGCGGAAGGGCTTTCCGCTGAGTGATGGTCCCACCGAGACGGGCGGCGGCAGTCTGATCGCGTTTGTTGACGCTCCCGAAGGCTACGAGGTGGAGCTGATCCAGAGCCGCTGAGGTGAGGGACGCGCCGCGAATTTGCGGTGCAGTCGGTGTCAGACCTGCCCGAGCGGTGCGCCGGGCCCGTGCACTGTCGACGCGGGGAAACGCGCGCGCGCGGGGATGGCCATCGTCCTGCTGATGGGGAAAACCAGGTGCTGCGGCGCGGAAATCGCTTTCCGGCACCCGGATTCACACCGATAAGCGAAGCCTCCCCCCCCATGAGCCAGGAAACGAGTATCTATCTGACCAATATTGTCATTGTCTCGATCCTGGCGGCGCTGCTCACGCAGCACTGGTTCAGCCAGGGTCGGCCTCGCGCGCAGCGGCCATGGATGGTTTCGGGGTGGGTGATGTTGGTTGCGGATGTTCTTTTCGCGTTGCGGCCCGAACTGCCGGTGTGGATCGGCCGCATCGTGCCCACGGTGTTGGTGACCGTGGGGCAGGTGGTGCTCCTCGTCGGTGCGCGGCGGACCGCCGAGTTGCGGACCCACCCGCTCCTCGCGGGCGCGGTGATTGTCGGGCACCTGGGCTGCCTGCTGGCGTTTCTCGCCTACGACCCTCATTCCGAGTGGCGCAAGGTCGTCAATGGCATCGTCTGGGCCGGGCTTTCGTTTGCTGCCTACCTGGCGTTGCGCGGAGCGGCCCGTCCGTACTGGCAGCCGGTGCAGTCGCCGGCGAACGCCTTCCTCCTGCATGGCGCGTTTCACTGTGTGCGCCTCGTCCTCGCATCGGTGTTCAGCCTTCGGCCTGGCAGTGACGTGGATGCGTGGTTGCAGACGATCGGCGACCTCGAGGTCAGCTTCTTCATGGTCGCGCTCTTTGTCAGCATCCTGCTCGCGAACCTGCGGCTACGAAACGAGGAGTTGTCCAACGCGCTCACGGAGGTGCAGACGCTCACCGGACTCCTGCCGATCTGCGCCTGGTGCAAGAAGGTGCGCAACGACGACGGCTACTGGCAGAAGGTCGAGGACTACCTCGCCACCCACAGCCAGATCAAGTTCACGCACGGGATTTGCTCCGACTGCTTCCGCGAGCACAAGGAGGGTGTGCACGGCCCCGGGCATACCACCGACACCCCGCGTTGACGGTGGCAGGTCGCTGTCTCGAGGGGGATTCGGGTGGATCGGAGGCGCAGAAGCAGGAAACCGCCAGGTCTCGCGCAAAGGCGCAACGGCACATCGAGAAACGAGCTGTTGGACGCAGCGATCACGGAGGAGAGCGCCGAGGCACCGGGCCTGGCGGAGGATAGGGCCGCGTCAGCTCGTCGCCTTGTGGGTGGGCCGGTGACGGCGAGGTCCTGGTTCTGCACCGATCGCTCGGTAAGCTCCGTCATCGTCCTCTGCGACCGGATTCGCGTGAGGAGATCAGGGTTACCGCTTCGTGCACGCAACCGATGTGCCTTGCATGAGTCCGGCCGCGAGTTGCAGCTCGCCGACCGCGGAAGAAATCGCTCCGACTGTGAGCGTCGCATGAAGGCGGTTGCGCGCGCGCCGTGGCCTGCGCAACACTCGCGGGATGTCTGAGACGCCACCCGACGACCATTCGCCGCCACCCGCGGAAAAGACGCGCGAAGCCGCGGCAGAACCGGTCGACCGCGCGCGCTGGCCGCGCCCCTGGGCGCAGCTGAAGTTCTTCACCTTCCAGCCCGCCGTCTTCCCGCGCATGCTGGGCGAGGTTTCACCGGGCGTGAAGCCCGGTGATCTCGTGACGGTCTACGACAAGTCCGGCCGGATTTGCGGCACCGGACTGATCAACCCGCGGGCCAAGATCCCGCTGCGGGTGGTGCATCACGCACCCGCAGCCGTGGACGAATCGTATTTCGAGATGGCGCTGCGCCGGGCGGTGGCGTTGCGCCGCAGTGTGCTCGGGCTCGATGCGTGCACTGACACATACCGCCTTGTCAACTCCGACGGCGATGGCGTGAGCGGCCTGACAATCGACCGCTACGGCCCCGTGCTCTCGATCGAGGTGTTCAGCCTCGGCATCCTGCAGCGGCTCGGACGCTGGTTGCCGTGGCTGCACGAACTCGCTGGCACGCGGCATCATCTCGTCCGCGTGGATCCTGAGCTGGCTCAGGTCGAAGGCATACGGAAGACGATGATCGCGGCGCTGGGCGGGGGGCCGGGCGGACCCGCGCCCCGGCACGTGAAGGTGCGCGAGCACGGTGTGACCTTCGAGGTCGATCTCGAGGACGGGCACAAGACCGGCTTCTTTTGTGACCAGCGCGAGAATCGCCGCCGCTTCGCCTCGATGGTGCCGGAGGGCGCCCGCGTGCTGGATCTTTGCTGCTACAGCGCGGGCTTTTCGGTTTCGGTGGCGGCGACGGGTCGCGCCTCGGAGATCACCGCCGTCGACCTCGACGAGGCCGCGGTGGAGATGGCCAGGCGCAACGCCAACCTCAACCGCGCGCGCATCCGTTTCGTCCATGCCGACGCCTTCGCCTACGCCCGGCAGATGCAGAAGAACGGCGAGCTTTGGGATGCGGTGATCCTCGACCCGCCGAAGTTCGTCCTCACCCGCGAACCCGCGGGCGCGGCCGAGGGCCACCGGAAGTACGATGACCTCAACCAGCTGGCGATCAGCCTGGTGAAGCCGGGCGGCCTGTTTCTGACCTGCTCGTGTTCCGGCCTGGTGTCGCTCGAGGACTTCGAGGGCCACGTGATCAAGGCAGCCCACCGCCTGAACCGGAGGCTCCAGATGCTGGATACAACAGGGGCCGGCCCCGACCACCCGGTGCTCTCGAACTGCCTGGAGAGCCGCTACCTCAAGGCGATCTGGGCCCGGGTCTTTTGAGCAAGGCGAATGGAGAAGGCCGAATGATGAATGTGGAATGGGTGATGGCGGAGGAATGACGGAGGTGGAGGGCGATCTTCGGGCGCGCTTTCCGCTCTCGCACCACTATTGGTAGGGCGTGTTTTCAGACCAGTGGTCTGGTGCAGAACGATCGACCAGCCTCTGAAATGGAAGCCTGCGCTCCAGCCCGACCGCGATCGTCTCAAGGCCGGCGCGCGAAGCGAAGACGGAGAGTCGGGTCCCACCGTTCGGCGCTGGGGACTCATGCGGGGAATGCACGTCACCTGCATGAGTGCAGCGAATCGACGAACGCCGGCGGCTGATTGCGGAAACGCTGACGGCCGGTGATTCCGAACGTCTCGCTTCACCCCGTCCTACACGACGGCAATTTTCATCACCACCTTGCGCACGGCCGCGGGCGCGGCTCCGGCCTGGCAGCAGGGCTTGTGACCGTCGGGCGGGAAGTAGACGGCGAAATCACCGGCGCGCAGCAGCGTGCGCGAGCAGCCCGCGGGATCGCGGAAGAACATGACGTCGCGATCGTCTGAATACGGCTCAGTCACCTCCGGCAGCCACTCGACCGGCGCGTGTTCGATGATCTCCTCGCCCTCGAGGATGTACTGGATGTCGATGTACTTGCGATGCGCCTCGAAACGCCGGTCTGCGGCCGGCGAGGTTTCGTAGCGCTGGGGCAGCGCGAAGAGCTGGTCGCGGTCGAGCACGACCTTGCCGTCCGGCGTCTCCGGATCAAACGAGCGCAGGTAGGCGAAGGCGGCCGCGAAGAGGGGATGGAGCGTTTCGTAGCGGGTGGTGGGGCGTGCGAGGGAGTCGGCGATCATCGGAAATGGAGGGTCAGTAGCGCTGCATGGCGGGATCGATCTGGCGCGCCCAGGCGTCGATGCCGCCCGCGACGTTCGTCACCTTGTCGAAGCCGTTCTGGCGGAGATACTGCATGACGCGCGCGCTGCGCCCGCCATGATGGCACATGACCAGCACGTGGGCGTCGCGGGGCACTTCGTCCAGGCGCTGCGAGATCTGTCCCATCGGGATGTGGGTCGCGCCGGGCACCTGGCAAATCTGCAGTTCAAACGGCTCGCGCACATCGAGCACGCGGGCCGAACCGCTCCCGGCAAGCCGGGCGGCCGCCGTCACGTCGAGCTCGTGTGGATACGCCTCCGTGGACCACGCGTCCGTAATGGATGAAGCGCCGGCCTTTTCCGCGTGGTCCATCGGCGCGCAACCGTCCGCGTAGCGGGCGGGATCGATGGTGCGGATCACGGCATCGCGGCCGCAGAGCGGGCACGCCGGATCCTTGCGCAGCTTGAGCGCGCGGAACTGCATCTCCAACGCGTCCACCACCAGCAGTCGTCCGCCCAGTCCGCCGGCCACGCCGGCGAGGCGCTTGATCGCCTCCATCGCCTGGAGGCTGCCGATCACGCCGCAGAGCGCGCCGAGCACGCCGGCCTCGCCGCAGTTGGGCACCGAACCCGGCGGCGGAGGCTCCGGAAAGAGGCAGCGGTAACAGGGCGTGCCGCCATGCGGATCGAAAACGGTCACCTGGCCCTCGAACTTGAAGATGCTCCCGTAGACCAGCGGACGCTTCGCGAGGAAGGCGGCGTCGGTGTTGAGATAGCGGGTGGGAAAATTGTCCGAGCCGTCGACGAGAAGGTCGTAGCCGGAAAAAAGCGACACCGCGTTTTCCGGGCGGACGCCGTCGGGGTGCTCGTGCACGGTCACATGCGGATTGATGTCGGCCAGGCGCCGGCGCCCCGACGCGGTCTTGGGCACGCCGACATCGGAGGTGCCATGCAGGATCTGCCGCTGGAGGTTGTGCGCTTCGACACGGTCGAAATCCGCGAGGCCGATCGTGCCGACACCCGCGGCGGCGAGGTAGAGCGCGGCGGGGCTTCCGAGTCCACCGGCGCCGATCACGAGCACACGTGCCGCCTGGAGCCGTTCCTGGCCCTCGAGTCCGATCTCGGGGAGCAGGATGTGGCGGCTGTAGCGCGCGGTTTCCTCGGGGGAGAGGGCGGTGCGGCGGTTCATGGTCGCCACGAGCAAAGCCGCGAACCGGCCGTTGGCAAACGTCGTATGCGCGTCGGCGCTCGCCGGGGTCTCCGGTTCGCGCCCCCTCCGGTTTCCGGGAAGGGCCTTCGGCATTGGCCGTTGACGGAAATGCGCCCGCCCAAAAAATCGGCCACCATGGCACACCGTTACGTGGTGATCATGGCTGGAGGCAAAGGGGAGCGTTTCTGGCCCCAGAGTCGGCTCGCCCGTCCGAAACAACTGCTTCCGATCGTCGGCGACACGCCCATGCTTGCGCAGACCGTTCTGCGCCTGGCCGGCCTCGTTCCGCCCGAGCAGGTGATCGTGATCACCAACCGCGAGCAGCGGGCCGCCGCGCTCGAGGCCTGCCCGATGCTGCCGCCGGAGAACGTCGTGGCCGAGCCGGTGGGGCGCGACACCGCCGCTGCTGTCGGTCTCGCCGCCCTGCTCGTCGGGCAGCGCAACCCGCAGGCGACGCTGGCCATGCTTCCGGCCGATCACGTGATCCACGATGCGAAGGGATTTTGCGACGTGCTGCGCGCGGCCTTCGACGCGGCGGAGGCGGAACCGTGGCTCGTGACCATCGGCATTCACCCCAACGAACCCGCCACCGGCTATGGCTACATCCAGCGCGGCACGATGCTCGCGCGCGCCCACGGCCGTGACGTGTTCCAGGTCCAGCGTTTTGTCGAGAAGCCGGATCTCGAGAAGGCCCGGGGGTATCTCGCTTCGGGCGATTATCTGTGGAACGCGGGTATGTTTGTCTGGTCGGTCGAGACAATACGTGCCGCCCTTTCGCGCCACGTGCCAATGCTGGCGGGCGGACTTCAAGCGATCGAGGGGGCGGTCGCCGGCGGACGTTCGCTCGACGACGCCCTGGCCGAGCACTTTCCGACGCTGCAAAAGATCTCCGTCGACTACGCGATCATGGAGAAGGCCGATAACGTCGTGACGCTTGCGGGCACATTTGACTGGGACGACGTGGGCGCCTGGCCCGCGGTCATGCGCCATCTTCCGGCCGACGCCGCCGGCAACGTCGTCCGGGGTGAGGCAATCGTGGAAGGCGGCAACGGCAACCTCGTGGTCTCGTCCGGCGAGCATCTCGTCGCGTTGATGGGTGTGGATGATCTCATCGTCGTGCACACGCCCGACGCCACCCTGGTCTGTCCGAAGTCGCACGCCCAGCAGGTGAAACAGCTGATGAAGCACCTGGATACAAAGCCGGCCTGGAAGAAGCTGCTTTAGGTCGGAGGGTGTCGGAGGATCGCCGGCCTCCTCCTTCCTGGAATCGTTCTCTTTCTCGTTCTCATTCTCTTTCTCCTTCCGCGGCATTGTCCCGATCGAGGGTCACAGAGGCCACAGAGGAGTCACAGAGGTCAGGGAGAACAGGCAGAGGTCGAGGGGCGGAGAACGGAAGACCTGAGACGAAGGTCGGGGGGCATCGATCCTTGATCGTAGCGCCTGATGGCGGGCATCCTCCTTCCTGGAATCGTTCTCTTTCTCGTTCTCGTTCACTTTCTCCTTCCGTGGCATTGTCCGGATCCAGGGTCACAGAGGCCACAGAGGAGTCACAGAGGTCACAGAGAAAGGCAGAGGTGAAAGGGCGAAGAAAGGAAGACCGCAGACGAAGGTCGGGGGGCATCGATTATCGATCGTAGCGCCTGATGGCGGGCATCCTCGTTCATGGAATCGTTCTCGTTCTCATTCTCTTTCTCATTCTCTTTCTCCTTCCGGGGGATTGTCCCGATCCAGGATCACAGAGGAGTCACAGAGGTCCCAGAGAAGCCACAGAGGCCACAAAGGACGCCGGAGGTCGGACGGCGGAAGAAAGGAGGCGGCCGGGCGGGTTGTTCCGCTTGCGATGGGTTGTCGTCTTCTCTCCACCTCTTCCCTTTCCGGTAGCCCGATTTCAGCCTTTCAGCCCTTCAGCCTTTCAGCCCTTCTCCTCCCATGCGTTGTCTGGGCATCGACTATGGCGAGCGCCGCATCGGCCTGAGCTACGGCGATGAACTGGGCGTGGCCGTTCCGTTGCCTGCGGCGACCGAGCCGACGCCGGAGAGCCGCCTCGCGCGCGTCGTGCAGCTGGCCCGCGAGCGCAAGGCCGCGGCCCTCGTCGTGGGGTATCCGTACAACATGGACGGCTCGGTCGGATTCAAGGCCCGCGAGGTCGATGCGTTCATCGAGAGGCTCACGGCGGTCCTTCCGCTGCCGGTCCACCGCGTCGACGAGCGCTTGAGCACACGGACGGCCACGGAGCACATGTCGAAACGCCGCGACGACGAGCTGCGCCGCTCGGGACGCATTGATTCCATGGCCGCATGCGTGATCCTGCAGGATTTTCTCAACCAACACCTCCCGCCGCCGGAGGATTTCCCGCCCGCGTGAAACCACGATCCGAGCCAACGCGCTGGAAAGCCGTGTGCGCTTATGAGGGCACGCATTATCACGGCTGGCAGAGCCAGACCAACGCCGTCGCCGTCCAGGACGTGATCGAGAAGGCGTTGCGCGCCGTCCTGGGCGTGCCGACGCGTATCCACGGCAGCGGACGCACCGACACCGGCGTCCATGCCCGCGGGCAGGTGTTTCATTTCGACGCGCACTGGCCGCATGGGCCATCCCGGCTGCTCACGGCCCTGGGCACCAAGCTTCCGGCCTCGATCCAGGTCCGGCAGCTGGTCGCGGCGGCCGCGGACTTTCATGCGCGGTTCCATGCGACGGGGAAACGCTACATCTACCATCTCCACCTCGGGGCCGCGGACCCGTTCGAGACCGCCTACTGCTGGTCGCTGCTGAAACCAATCGAGTTCGACAGGCTCGAGGCCGCGGCGCGGCTCCTGCGGGGTCGGCATGATTTTGCCGCCTTCTGCGCCGTGAGCGGGGATGAGCGCGAGACGACCGTGCGCGACCTCCGGCGGCTCGACGTGGTGCGGCGGGGCCGGCGCGCGCGGGTGATCCTCGAGGCGGATGGATTTCTCTACAAGATGGCGCGCAGCATCGTCGGCACGCTCGTCACTGTCGGCATGGGCCACCTGGCGCCCGAAGACGCCGCTGCGCTGTTGCACACGGGCGGACGGATCCCCAAGGTCAAGACCGCGCCGGCGCATGGCCTTTTCCTGGACAAAGTCTTCTACGACTGACGAGCCGTGGTGGCGGCGCGCCGCGACACGCGCCGATCGCGCGCTCGACGTGGTTTTTCCCCCGACCTGCCTGGAGTGCGAGGGGCTGATCGAGGACAGCCGTTTTCGGCACATCTGCCGGGACTGTGCCGCACGCATGTTCCTGGTGCGCGCGCCGCACTGCACCACCTGCGGGTACCCGTTCTTTGGTGCCGTGGAGGATAACCGCGACTGCCCGCATTGCTCCGGCCTCCAGCCGCATTTTCGGGAAGGACGGACGGCGACCCTCATGCAGGGGCCGGTTCGCCGGCTGGTTCACGCGATCAAGTACGAGGGTTCGCTCCACCTGCTGGCGGACGTCACCGCGATCGTGCGGGCCAATCCCTACTTCCGCGACTTTCTCGCCGGCGCGCGGCTCGTGCCCGTCCCGCTGCATCCGCGCAAACGTCGCGAGCGCGGCTACAATCAGGCGGAACTGATCGCCCGCGCATTTGCCGACGCCGCGCCGGGCGCGACCGTCACCTCGCTCCTGGAACGCGTCACCTGGACCTCGACGCAGACCCGCCTGGACCGCCAGCAGCGGCGGGAAAACCTGAAGAATGCCTTTGCCTTGGCCAAAGACGCCCCGGTAATACCCACCGCTCGCCATGTACTGGTCGATGATGTCTTTACAACGGGTGCCACGCTCAACGCCTGCGCAGTTGCCCTGCGCCGGGCCGCAGTGACCGCCATCGACGTCGCCACGCTCGGGCACGGCTAGACCCTCTCCTCATCCTCCGCTCTTTTCTGCATGTCCCTGTTCAGCAAGCCGAAGTACTCGACCGTCACGGTCAAGAAGAAGGACATCCCGCAAGGGCTCTGGAAGAAGTGCCCGGTTTCCGGAGAGATCATCTATATCAAGGAGTTGGAGGAAAATCAGAACGTGGTGCCGAAGAGCGGCTATCACTTTCCGATCAGCGCGCCGGAGCGCCTCCGGTTTCTCTGCGACCCGGGGAGTTTCAAGGAATCGGACCGCGAGCTTTCCGCGGTCGACGCCCTCCAGTTCGTCGATTCAGCCCCGTATGCCGCTCGCCTTGAAAAGTACAAGCGGGAGAGCGGGCTCAACGACGCGGTGGTCTGCGGCATGGGCAAGATCCACGGCATCCCGGTGTCCTTTGCCGTGATGGATTTTCGCTTTGCTGGCGGCTCGATGGGCTCGGTCGTGGGCGAGAAGATCACCCGCGCGATCGAGCGCGCGATCGAGAAGAAGACTCCCTGCATCATCGTCTCGGCCTCCGGCGGCGCGCGCATGCAGGAAGGCATCCTCAGCCTGATGCAGATGGCGAAAACCAGCGCCGCGCTGGCGCGACTCGCGGAGGCGAGGCTGCCGTTCATTTCCATCCTGACCAATCCGACGACCGGCGGTGTCACCGCCAGTTTTGCCGTCCTCGGCGACCTGATCATCGCGGAGCCGGGAGCCCTGATTGGTTTCGCCGGGCCGCGCGTGATCAAGGAAACCACGCAACAGGCGCTGCCGGAGGGGTTCCAGTCCGCGGAGTTTCTGCTCAAGCACGGCCTGGTCGACATGATCGTGTCGCGCACGGACATGCGCGACCGGCTGCGTGACGTGCTCCAGGCACTCTACGTGAAGAAGGCGAGCTGAGTCGGACCGGGGTGCGATCGGCGATGAGCGGAACGCTCGGCAGGGTCGCGATCATCGGTGCCGGGGCCGTCGGCGCCTACTACGGCGCGCGACTCGCCCACGCCGGCGAGGATGTCCGTTTTCTCATGCGCCGGGACTTCGCGGCGGTGCGCGCCCGCGGGCTTGCGGTGCGGGTGTTCGCCAACCAGGAGCCCGTCGAATCGTTTCACCTCGCGTCGGTGGCGGCGTACGCGACCACGGCGGAGATCGGGCCGGTCGATCTCGTCATCGTCGGTCTCAAGGCCACGGCTGATGCCGCGATGCGCGAACTCCTTCCACCGCTGCTGCACGAGCGCACCGCGGTCCTCACGCTGCAGAACGGCCTCGGCTCGGACGAACTCGTGGCGCGCGAGTTTGGGGCCGGGCGTGTGCTCGGCGGGCTCTGCTTCGTCTGCCTCAATCGCGTGGGGCACGACGGGGACGTGCCGGCGATCGAGTGCTACCACGCCGGCAGCGTCAGCCTGGGCGAGTTCAACCGCCCGGCGGGCGATCGGGCGCGGACGATCGCCGCGGCCTTCCAGCGGGCGGGCGTGAAGTGCTCGGTGGCCGACAACCTCGCGGAGGTGCGCTGGCGCAAGCTGGTGTGGAATGTTCCGTTCAACGGCCTCAGCATCGCGGCGGGCGGCGTCACCACCGATCGGATACTCGCCGACCCGGCGCTGCTCGCCGAGGTGCACGCGCTCATGCGCGAGGTGCAGGCGGCGGCGGCCGCGCTCGGTATCGCCATTCCGGATGCATTCCTGCGGAAGCAGGTCGACGTGACCGGGCCGATGGGCGCCTACAAGCCCTCGAGCCTCATCGACTTTCTCGAGGGCAAGGCCGTGGAGGTGGAGGCGATCTGGGGCGAGCCGCTGCGCCGCGCGCGCGCCGCCGGCGTGGCGGTGCCGCGCCTGGAAGAACTCTACCTCCGCCTGCGCGAGATCTGCGTCGCGCGCTGAGCCCGATCCTGGATGCCCCGGTGTTCGGTGCCCGGCTGGAAGGTGCCTGGCTCGCGGCGCGTTCCTGCCCGACCCGGCTCAAGGTCGACGCGGCCGCGATCGGCCTGGAGCCGCGCGCGCGGTGCGACCGCTACCGTGTTGCCACAAGTGGCTCGGTCGCTGCCACGGGCGTCAACACCGGGGGCGGCGCATCGTCGGCGGGCGGAGGCTCGGATTCACGGGGCTGCGGAATCGCAGGGCGGGGCGGCTCGGCCTTCTGGGGAATCACGCCAGGATCGTCATGGCCGCCCGGCGGGACGACGAGCGGTGGAGCCGGCACATGCATGGGAGGCACGACGCGTAGCGAATCGGGCAGGGGCGCGCGCGGGTGTACCCACGGGCGAACGGGTTCGGAGCGGAGTTTGGCCAGCTGGCGCCTGACCCACGCCTCCTCGTCCTCCCAGCCGGTGTGCTCGCTGAAGAAGTAGGCCAGGTCGCGATAGCGGCGCTCGAGCTCGGCGCCCGTGGCGTGCTGGATCTTGCGCAGGCAGACCGGACAGGCGTGGTGCGGACGGCTGTCGCTTTCGGCCTGGTGGTTCGAACCGTTCACCACGCAGCGGTGGTAGATGCAATGGGCGAGGCCGAAGAGGTGCGCGATCTCGTGAACCAGTGTCTTGCAGCTGCGGCGCAGGAGAAGCGCGTCGAAGTCGTCGGGCCGCTCCTCCCCGAAGAAGAGCGGGTCGCTGCGGGCAAAACTGAATACACCGGTGCGCTGCTGCGGAGCCGCCTGGCCGAAGACGAAGTTCCAGCTCGGCGACGGGTAAAGGTCGTTCATCGTGACGGCCACGAGGCAGAAGCCGTCGTCGGGCAGCCGTTCGCGCAGCCACGTGAGGATCGCGGTCGTGCGCAGCTGGAGTTTGCCGGTGCGCGGATTGATCCGCGGCTCGAAGGCCGCGCTTTCATAGACTTCGGCCGGCAACAGTACGACATCGAGCTGGAAGAACGCCTCGGCGTAGTCGCGCAACGCCTCGAGCGACGGCGCGGAATCGGCGTTGAACTCACCCAGCGGCTGGAGGTAGATCAGGCGGCGTGCCTGTGAGACGCGCTGGGCGCCACGGAGCACGAAGTCCGCGTACGTCTGGCCGGCCTCGCGCTGGGTCGCCAGCCAGTCGCTGCGATCCGGCGGCTCGATGGGCGCGAAATCCTCATCCGGCGTGAGCAGGCGGCGTGTCGCGGCAGGTTCGTCGTCGAGCGAACCGAGCGCGGCGGCGGATTGCGCGGCGGAGGGCGGCACGAATTCGGCCTTGAGCCGGGAGCCGGGGAGCATCGCCGCGAGAGCGACACCGCAGATCAGCGGGCGGGGAAGCGAAAGGAATGAGGCGGCCACGGTGGGGTGGGTGGAGAAGGCTGGTATCAAGCTTCACGCGCGACCAAGCCGTTTCTTGGGTGTATCCCGCTCGGAGATGTAAGCCCGGCCAGGCTGCGGGGCAACTCCGACTCGCGCCGCACTCGCGGCCGGGGCAGGCGGTAGCGACGGTTGCACTCGTGGTTGGACTGTCGCGGCGGAACGCTCAACGCTCGCGGCATTCCATGCATCCCGTCCTCTACCTCGATGCCGCCTCGCCCACGGTTCACGTCGGGCTCCAGGTGTCGGATCGCGTGGCGCCGGAGTGGCGGCAATCGACTCAGGAGGCCGGGGTGGGCCTGTTTCGCGAGGTGGAGACGCTCACCCGTGCGCAGGGCGTGAGCGTGTCGGATCTCCGCTCGGTCGCCTTTTGCGAGGGCCCGGGCTCGCTGCTCGGCGTGCGTCTCGTCGCCATGGCGCTCCGCACGTGGCATGCACTGCCGCGTGCGATTCCGCTGGAGGTGTCAGGCTATCTCTCGCTCGAACTGGTCGCGGCAGGCCTGCTCGCGGAAGGCACGCCGGGCCCGTTCCACATCCTTGTCGATGGCCGCCGCGCCACCTGGAATGTGCTTTCGGTGGGCGCCGACGGACGGTGGGGCGCGATCCGCCGACGCCCGGCAGCCGAGGCGTTTCCCGAGGGCGAACGCGTCTTTCACCCGCGGGGCTTTCCGCTCTGGCAGAGCCTGCCCGCCGAGGTGGAGACGATCACCTACGAGCCTGCGGCGCTGCCTGCGCTCGCGGCGGGATTTCCCCTGCTTCACCCGGTCGCGTTGCCCGACGCCTTCATGACCGAGGTGCCCACCTATCGTGAATGGACGCCGGAGCATCCGGTGCGTCCGAGTTGACATGAACCCGATGAAAAACCTCCCGCTCCGGTGCTGGGCCGAGATCGATCTCGGAGCCCTCGAGCGCAACCTCAAGCGCATCCGGCAGGAGCTGCCCGCGCACATCAAGTACGTCGCCGTGGTGAAGGCCGACGCCTACGGGCACGGGCTCCATCAGACCGTCGCTCGCCTCATGCACAGCGGCGCTGACTACTTTGCCGTCGCCAATGTGACGGAGGCCGCGGCTGTGCGCGAACTCGGGCCGGGCTGGCCGATTCTCATCCTGGGTTCGCTGCTGCCGGAGGAGGACAGGCAGGTCGTCGAATACGACCTGATCCCGGCGATCTCCTCGATGGCTGAGATCGAGCGGCTGGAGTGCGTCGCGGAGAGTGCGGGGCGGACGATCCAGGTGCACGTCAAAGTCGATACGGGCATGGGGCGCGCGGGCGTGTGGCACACGGAGGCGCCGACGCTGCTGGCGCGACTGCGCCAGTCGCGCTACCTCGCGCTGGCCGGCGTGTTCACCCATTTTTCCTCCGCCGACTCCGATCCCGTGTTCACCGAGCAGCAGCGGAGGATCTTCCTGGGCGTCCTCGCGCATTGCGCGGTTTCCGATCCGTCGCGCCTGCTCATCCATGCCGACAACAGCGCGGGCCTGGAGAGTTTTTCCAGCGACAGCCCGTTCAACGCCGTGCGCGTGGGCCTGCTGCAGTTCGGCATCCTTCCCTACGAAAACTCGCTGCTCGCGCGGGTGCATCCCGAACCTGTATTCAGTTTCCACACACGAGTGGGCCTGTTGAAGTCCGTGCCGGCCGGCACCGGGATCAGCTACGGTCGCTCCCACATCGTGCCGCGCGAGACGCGCCTCGCCGTGTTGACGGCGGGCTATGGCGACGGCATCCCGCGCGCCTGCAGCAACCGCGCGCATGTGCTGATCCGCGGACGGCGCTGCCCGGTGCTCGGGCGCGTGACCATGGACCAGACGGTGGTCGACGTCTCCGGTGTGGAGCAGGTGGACGTCGGGGAGCAGGCGACCCTCGTGGGCCGCCAGGGCGACGGCCAGATCTCCGTCGCGGAGTTTTCACAGTGGGGTGATACGATTCCCTGGGAAACCCTCACGTCCGTGACCAAGCGCGTGGCCCGGATCTACCGCACCAGCCTGGGCCTCTAGAGGCTATCCGGAAACCTGGAAACTCGTCAGAGATCTTCTTCGGATAGGACGAACGTCCTCGGTGAGCCGCGGCTCGGCCAGCCTGCCCGCCGAAGCCTTGGCGAAGGTGGGAGGCCTCGCCCTAGCCGGACCGGTTTTTCCCGGATGGCCTCCAGAACCGGTCGTGAACTTCGTTGCGCGGGGTCTCCGAGGTTGGGCGGGTTCTCCGATCCCGCCGCGCGTGCGAACCGATCGACTCGGCGCGCTTGGTCCGGCTCGCCGCGCGTGCGGGCCGACAAGACCGGTCGCGCAGCGAGCCGGACCAAGCGCCCCCTGGCTGCGCAGCCGGAATCCGGAGTTTTTGAAAGCCTCACGAACAGCGCTTAAGATCGCGCTGGTCGGATGCGCCCCCGGCCGGTAGCGTTTCCCTTTTCTCCCATGATCATTCCGAAGGGCACCCGTCTCACACCGGAGCAGTTGCAGGAAGTCACCTCGATCGTCGAGGAGTTCGGCTGCCGCATCCAGCCGATCATCGGTGCGACACGGAGCATCTACGCGATCCTCGGGGACGAGCGCAGCGAGACGATGCGCGGCCGCATCGAGGGCCTGCCGTATATCGCGCGGCTGGATACCATCCAGTCCCCCTTCAAACTCATGGATGTGCGCTCCGAGCTCGCGAGCCACGAGATGAAGATCGGTGGCGTGACCCTCGGGCGCAGGCTCCTTGTCATCGCGGGGCAGTGCACGATCGACCCGAAGAATCCCAACCTGTTCATCGAGACCGCCCACGCCATCCGGGAGGCGGGGGCGCAGGTGCTTCGCGGCGGCGTCTGGAAGCCCCGCACCAATCCGTATTCGTTCCAGGGGGACAACCGGTCGCTCGAGGTCCTGCTCGAGGCCGGACGGCAGACGGGTCTGCCGGTGAACACCGAGATCATGGACGAGGGCCACCTGAAGCTCGCCCTCGATGCCGGGGTGCAGATGATCCAGGTCGGCACGCGCAATGCCCTGAACTATTCCCTCCTGCGCCAGATCGGCGCCGCCATCGCCGGCCGCGGCACGATGGTCCTGCTCAAGCGCAGCCGCCACATGGGGCCGATCGATGAGTTCATCTCGGCGGCGGAATACATCGTCAACTTCGGCAACCCCAACGTGCTGCTCTGCCCGCGCGGTACGATGCCCACGCTCGAGGGCTATCGCAGTCATCCCGACGAATCCATCACGCCGCTGCTCAAGGAACGGACCTGGGCGCCCGTCGTCGTGGATCCATCGCATTCCGTCGGCAAGGCCACGTATGTCGAAGCCTGCTCGCTCGCATCGGTCGCCTACGGGGCCGACGGCTTGTGCATCGAAGCCCACGTGAATCCATCCAGGGGCATCGGGGACGATCCAAAGCAGTCGGTCACGCCGGACGTGCTGCGGCGGATCGTGCAGCGCGCGAATGCGATCTGGGAGCTTTGCCGGGCCGCGACCTGAAGGCGCACGTCGCTTCGCGCTGAATCCGTCAAGACACGGCTGGGACTGCGCTGCCCGACGCGCTCCGTTGGCGTCGAATGCACGGTCTCACGGTCCGTTCTTCGTCGAACGGATTGCGGTCGCGTCCGCCCGCGAATCCCGGACTTGCCAGCCGGCCCGTGCCTTCTTAGCTCGGAGGGCCCAAGACCCAGCCGAGCAATGCCCATCTACGAGTACTACTGCCCGGACAACAACCGGATCTATCAGTTCTTCGCCAAGACTCTGGCGCAGGGAGAGATCATCCCAAAGTGCCCGGACGACCCGGCTCTCAGGATGGTGAAGATGGTCTCCGGTTTCGCCATCGGTGGAGCCACGAAGAAGTCGGGGGAGGGTGCGACACCGGGTGGCGGTGACGACTCGGCGGACGCGGGCGACCCTGCCGTCGGTGCCGGCGGTGAGGCGGGTGCACCGGACGATCCGCGCATGGAAGCCGCGTTTTCCCAACTCGAGCAGGAGATGGAGTCGATCGACGAGAACGATCCGCGCGCCATGGGCCGCATGATGCGGCGCATGTCCGAACTCACCGGCGAAAAGCTCGATGGCGAGATGGAGGAGATGGTGCGTAAACTCGAGGAAGGCGAGGACCCGGAAAAACTCGAAGAGCAGTTTGGCGACGCGTTCGGCGAGCCCGGCGCCGACGACGAGGGCATGGGAGGCATGGGCGGGTTCGGCGGCGGCCACCGCGCGCCCACGCGCGATCCGCACCTCTACGATTACTGAGCCGGGCGCATGCCGAAGGCGGAGGTGGAGCGCGCGACCTCGGACGCGCTTTCGCTTCGCAGGCCTCGTTTCCTGAGCGAGCCTTACCTACACGCCTTCCACGAGCTCAATTATCTCTGCGGCCGGATCGCTTGGAGATTCGGATTCAGGCATTCACCTGCACCGAGATCAGTCAATCCGAGGTGGGTGCCGTGGTTTCACGGCAGGGCGTGCGGGTCCGGGTGGGGAGCCGGCCGTTTGCCCGGGCAAGACGTTCTCACGCTTCGTTTCCTTCGGCACCTCCTGCGCCGTGCTCGCACGGCGTTTTTCACTGACAGCCTTCCGTTGCTTTCCCTTTTGCTTTCCCGGGAAACGGCTCTTGGCTGTTTGGGATGAGTCAGTCCATACCGGGTCCGAAGATCTCCGATGCGATCGCGCGGCGCATGTCCGCCGGCCTCGTGGCCGTGCGGGCCGGCACGAACTACATGCACGAGCACTTCGGCAAGGCCGAATCGATGTGGAAACACGACGGCACGCGCGTCACGGCCGTCGACCTGGCGATCTCGAAGAATGTCTTCGAGGAACTCCGCAGGAAGTTTCCCGAGGACCAGTTCTTCAGCGAGGAGACCGAGCCCGGCGGGGCGCCGGTGCCGCTGACGGCGGCATTCACGTGGATCATCGATCCCGTGGACGGGACCAATAACTACGCTCTCGGCGTGCCGATGTGCGCGATCTCGCTCGCGCTCCTCGAGCGCGGCGTGCCGGTGTGCGGCTTTGTCTACGACCTTGGCACACGCACACTGATCCACGGTGGCCTCGGGATCGGCCTCTTTGCCGATGGCGCACCGATCGCGCGCCACCCAGCCCTGACCGGCGACACGCGGATCGTGGCGATGCACAGCCCGATCGACCCGCGTCACCTTCCGGTCGTCAACGCCGTGCTCCAGCACTACAAGCTGCGCGGCTTTGGCAGCGGCGCCCTCCACCTCACCTACGTCGCGCTCGGACGCATTGACGCGTGCCTCGACTTCACCGTGCGCGTGTGGGACATCGCCGCTGCCTGGGCATTCTGCCAGGTCACGGGTGTCGAGGTTTGGTTCTTCGACGGGCCCCTGTTTCCGATGCGGGAGTTCGACCTGCACATGAGGCCGATCCGTTACCTCGCCGCAGATGCGGCGGCTATGGCTGAGTTGAAGGAAGCGATAGGCGGGGGGCTTGAGGCGGTAAGCGGTAAGCTGTAAGCGATAGGCTTTTGGCGAAAAAACGGTTGCCGTGGGAGTCGGTCGTAGTGGGAGTGTGAATTCAGGTTCCCCGTGCAGTCAACCGGAGGACCAGGACAACCGGTTGAGCCGGCCGCGAGCTTTCAACCTGAAGCTTTAAGCTTACCGCTTATCGCCTATCGCCTATCGCTCACTTCACCTTCTCGCTCAGCTTGGCGATCTGCTCGGCCAGGGCACGGCCTCCCGCCTCGAGCCAGGCGCGGCCCTTCTCAGCCGTCGCGGCTGTCGCATCGCCCATCACGCCCGTGCGGGAGATGTCGGCGGAGATCCATCCAAACGTCGCCGGGGCATCGACCGGCCCCACGGCGGCGGCGTCTTCAGGCTGTACCGGGAATTCGGCTACGGCCTGGTCCATGCGGACCAGGGCGGGATTGACCGCGAGCATGAGCGCCGTTTCGAACTCGCCGGCGTGGAAACCGTGCATCGCCTCGCGGGCCGGAAGCGGCGGTCTCCAGCCGAACGAGAGCATGCCGGCATTGATTCCCACGCCTGTCTGGATCTCGCGCAGCGTCGAGATGAGCACCGCGCTGTTTCCGCCATGGGTGTTGAGCACGGCCATGGTGCGGAAGCCGAGCGCCGCGAGCTGCCGGGCCGTCGCCTTGAGCACCCGATGGAGCGTGCGGGCCGAGATCGTCACCGTGCCGGGAAACCCGCTGTGCTCGTTGCTCTTGCCATAGGTGACGGGCGGGCCGACGTACACCGCCACGGATGGCGGCACATGGGGCAGCGCGGCGGCCAGCCAGGCTTGACCCAGGATCGAGTCAACGCCCACCGGCAGGTGCGGTCCGTGTTGCTCGATCGAGGCGGTGGGAATGATCACGACGGCCGACGATTTTCCGGGCAGCGCCTCGATCTGGGCGCGCGTCATCGACGGCAGGTAGCGTGCGCGGTAGGCGGCCGGGTGCGAGGTCGCGGTCATGGCAGCGGACGGTTGGCGTCGCGGGGAGCGGACTTGCGCGGTGGCGGTTCCGCCGCAGCGCGGCCGGGCGGTCGCTGCAGGGGAATCGCGCCGTCATGGGCCAGCGGCGGGTGCGCGTCGATGGCTTCGATCAGGCCCCCGAGCCGCGAGCCTGCCTCGGCGAGCACGGTCCAGCCTTCGGTAACGGAGGTGTCGATCGATCTCGTCCACGCCAGCGGCGGCGGTTGACGATGTTCGCCGGGGCGAAAGTCGATGAGGCGGACGTCCGAGCGGGGAGCATCGCCCCCGGGAGCACGGCGCGTGAGTGCGCAGGCGGCGAGCTGCACTGCCATGCGCGTTGAAGAGCGCGTCGGATGCAGGTCCAGACCGAGCGTCTCGAGATTGATCACAAACGTCTGCAGGCCGACGCCGGCGCGCAGGTCGCACGCACACGTTTCCATCAGTTCTTCGTTCCAGGGGCTGGTGTTGAAGAAGATCAGGCGGCGCATTCCGGCTGCGGCGACCGACTCGCCGATCTCGCGCACATGGTCGAGGGCGGTCTCGTAATCGATGCCGAAGAGCGAGTGCGGGTACGGTCCCAGCACAAAGCGCAGCGGAGGCAGGACGGTGAGTCCGTCGAGGCGGCGCGGTTCGGCCGCAAGCATCGCGCGCAGCACGCCGCAGCCGAGGATCTCCTCGAGATCCAGGGAGCGACCAAGACCCCAGTCGCCAAAGCCGAACACGGGCAGCACGACGAGGTGAGTCTTCGGCGACGCGAGCCCGGCGAACTCTGGCCAGGTCCGGCTTGACCAAAGGGCGGCTTCGGGCAGGTCGGCGAGGGACGAGGTGGGCGATTGGCGGGTCATCGCGGATGGGATCATTCAGAGGACCTTCCCACAGATCGCAGAGCTTGGGGTGGAAGAGAAGCCAAAGCCATCGCGGGCCGCTCCTGGCTCCGAGGGCGCGGAACGAAGGGTGTCGCGCTTTCGCGTGTGCGGCCGGAACGCTGGCGCGGGCTCCGGCGGATGGGTCCCACGAGCCGCACGTGCATCATCGGGCGAACGGAGATCGGTGGCAGGCAGGCTCCGCCTGCGGCGCCGGAACGATTCCTGGTCAGCGGTCCGCCGGGGAATGGGCGCGCGCGGATGCGCTTGCCCGGCGCTGATCGCGCCAATCTTTGTAGACGCGGCTGATGCTCCCGAGCCAGCGGACGCGCAGGCGAAAATCGACGTCGAAATCATTCTCGAAACCGTCGTCGAAGTACTTGCCCTCGACCGCAAATCCAATCTGCCAGCGCCCCGGGCTGTTGAGCGCGTACTTGCGCGGGACCTCAAAGATCACCGACGGACTGAGCAGAAAATAATCGGCGGACCCGCCATCCACGGTGTGGGCCCAGCCGGCCGAGAGGCCGTAGGTGAAGCGTCCGCGGTGGTGGAGGACGCCCGGGGCTATGCGGAAGAAGTCGTCCTGCGGTTTGCTCCTGGGAATACGGCCGTCCGCGGACGACGATGTGATCAGGTCGTAGGAAAGGTTGAGGATTCCCTCGTTCTGCTTCGTCGCGCCGATCTTGCGCGAGAACGCCATCAGCAGCGACGTGCGGTTGATACCGTGGTTCAGCTCCGCGGGGGAGGAGGGATCCGGCCACACGAACTGCAGGCTCGTGGCCGCATTGATCGCGCTCCCGGGTGTGGGCTTCCACTTGCGCTTGAACGAGAGTCGGTAGTTGGCGATCCCGACACCGGAGGATTCGTCCTCGCGCGGATTGGCAAAGTAGCCATCGACCTCAAACTCGCCTTCCGTGCGGCGATTGAAGCCGTAGGTGACACCCATCGGCACGCGCACGTGTTCGTCGTCGATCAGGTCCCAGACGCGCGGCTGAAACGAGAGTTTCCACGTCCCGCGCTCCTGCGTGTCGGGCAGCACCACGTCGAAAATTCCGCGCAGCTGTGCATCACTCCACTGCCAGATCTGCGACAGGCTGCGCCGCATCGTGCTGCCCTGGGGCTGAACGGACTCTTCCGGCAGCTGCGTGGTCTCCTCGGTTTCCGGGGCGGGCGAGGCCACAGTCTGGCCGGCCGCGGTGGATGCGAAGAGCGTGAGGACGAGGAGGAAAGTGCACCAGAGAGCCGGCATGGATCGTGACAGGATGGGGCCGCTCAGGGGAGGCGGTTGCGTGGCGGGACGCGAGGGCTTTTCTCACCGGAAACGGGCATCGTGAACTGATGCGCACTCGACCCGGAATAGGGCGCGGCAGTTCCGATCGACACTTTGAATCGTCGGCTGGGACGGCGGGGAATCGCGGACTGAGAACTCGGCATGGGCGGACGCTATTTCTGCATCGTCCGCAATCGGAGCGGGCTCCTTAAAAATGGGGTAAGAGAAATCCCGATTCTCGTGCACCCGGTTGCACTTCGCCTGTCAGAAGCCCATTCTCCATCACCATGGCCACGCCATTCCAGGCAGGAGGTCAGGGCACCGGTCTTGCGGAAGGCCGGTGCATGGGCGCGCGGCATTCGCGTTTGCTGGGTGCTGTATGCATCGCCGTGCTGCTGGCGGGGATCCCCGTCACCACCGCCGTCGCGGCGGACTCGGATCGGGGTGCGGCGGGGTTGCAGCGCCGGGCATTCGATGCCGAGGAGATCGCCACACTGTGGGAACGCCGCGCCGCGCGGGACGCGCCGCACCGCCGCTACATTTTCATCGACGAAGATGAGATCGTCGAGGGCACGGTGCTGCCCGAGTACCGGATCGAAGCGAGCCGCCACGGAACGCTGCGGCAGCTCGAGCGCATGGTCCGGGGCGACGCCGCTCTCGCTGCGCGCATCGCGGACCTCGCCCCGGAGCTTGCCGCGGAGACGGAGTATCGACGCCGGCACGACGCGGCGTTCTACTCGGCCCGTCCCGGCGTCGCGCGCGATGTGCCACCGACGCCCGACCTCGTCGGGCCGCTGGTGCAGTTCATCCGCCAGCGCTTCTGAGCCCCGGGCCGGAGCCGGTCACTTCTCGGCCGTACCAGAGCCGCTGAACTCGCGCAGCGAAAAAACCGCCATCGCGCCGCCGAGCGCGATGATCATGAAGAGAACGAATGCCCCCACCGCGACCCAGTAGCTCTCGGGCGCATGCGTGCCGCGGACACCCGGCACGAGCGGGCTGAGCATCGCGAGCACGTGGTGCGTCATGGAAAGGCGGCTGATCTGCGTGGGAATCTGGCCGACGCCGATCTCGACCACGAGGCCGTAGACCACGCCCAGCACGAAGTAGCGGGTCGTGAGGGCGCCAAAAAGGAAGCCGAGCGCCGAGAATCCGCCGATCACGAGCACCTGGGCCAGGAGAAGGTGTGGCAGCATCGGCCAAAGGTCGGCCACATTCTGCTGCGTGCCGGCCACATAGAGCGCAGCCAGCGGAATCAACGCGGTCAGCTGCAGGCACGCGAACTGGCTGATGTAGCGAAAGAACACCAGCGAGGCACGGCGAACCGGGCGCGTGAGTAGGTAGTCCACGGATACCGATTGCATGTCGTCGCGCAGCGCACCGGCGGCGGCGAGGAACGTGACGGCGGGCAGGAGGAAGATGAGGTAGAACTCGACCGCCCAGCTGTAGAAGTAGCTCGCGGATCCGGCGTGTGCATTCTGGGTCGTGAGCAGGTAGAGGACGGCCGCAAGGCCGGTGAGGATGAGCAGGCGCCGGCCGGCGAAGAAGCCCGGGTACGTGAGCCGCCAGATGCCTCCCAGGGCGCGAAACGGACCGGGGACGATGCTTACCGAGGGGGCGGAGGTGTTCATGCTAGAGTCTGGTGTGGTTCACGAGGGACGGCGCCGCGCCATGCTGAGCAGGCGGGGCCAACTGGTCGTCCGAGGGCGATCGAGCGGGGCGGGCCTGTCTCTGCCGAGCCCGGGTGAATACGCCCCGGCGTCGCCGTGGCCTCGCTGATCCGGTTGGCGGCGGTTTCCCGGTTCATGGCGCGGCGGCGGGTTCGACGGCGCGCTCGAGGAAGGAGGTGGTGCTGCGCACCTCGTGGATGGTCACCCCGCTCTCGAGCAGCAGGGCATGGGACTCGGCGTGAAAGCGTTCGCTGTCGCTCCACTGGGCGTGCAACAGGCCGCTATCGGCGGCGATCTCGAATCCGCGCAAAAGGTCGCGCTCGAAGAGGAAGCGGGCCAGGGCGCGCGGGTTGTCGCAGCGGAAGGTGGTCCCGGCCGGCCAGCGGCGGCGGGCGTCGGCGCTGGCGGCCTCGTTGCCGGCACGCGGGATGCGACCGTTGCGCAGAAGGATGAACGCGCTGCACAACGCCTCGAGGTCGTGGAGGATGTGGCTGGAGATCAGGATGCTCTTGCCCTGGCTCGCCAGTTGACGAAGCACGCCCGAGAAATCCTCGCGGCCCATGGGATCAAGGCCGTTCATCGGCTCGTCGAGGATGATCAGACCGGGATCGTGGAGCAGGCACTGGGCGAGTTTGACGCGCTGCTTCATCCCCTTGGAAAACTTCGTGACCGGCTTCTTCCAGTGCTCGGGGGCGAGGCGCACGCGCTCGAGGGCCGCAGTGCCGCGCACGCGCGCATCGCGGGCGGAGAGACCCGAAAGCATGCCGAGGGCGACCAGCCAATCGAGCGGACGGATCGAGGCCGGCACCGTCTCGTTCTCCGGACAATAGGCGATGCGTGCGAGCGCGGCTGGGTTGTTCCAAGGGACCGATCCGAACACCTCGATGCGTCCGGAGCTGGGGCGGATCTGGCCCGTGAGCAGACGGAAGAGCGTCGTCTTGCCCGAGCCGTTGGGTCCGACCAGACCCGTGATGCCGGGCTGCACGTCGAGTGTGACGTTGTTCAGCCCGAGCACGATGCCGTAGAAGCGGCTGAGGTTTTCGGCGTGAATGATCGAGTCCATGGACGGAGGTCAGAGGTCTGAGGACGGTGGTCGGAGAACAGGGGTCAGCATTGGACGATCGGAGGACGAGGATTGGGACGAAGGAAGCTGCGTATCAACAAACCCTGACATGCCTTTCGCGGAACGCCGGACGCGGATGGCTGATAACGGTTAACGGATAACGGATACCTGATAACGAGGAACTCATACCGCCCTTCACTCGGGGCGAATTCTCCTGAAGAGCACGATGAGCGAGCTGCAGACCAGGACGGCGAGTCCCATAATTGCAGTCCGCAGGTTGTCCACGCGGGAGGCGTCGGCCATGCGTTCGAGCTGCGCGTTGATCTCGCGCGAGGGAAGCGGCAGCGCCGAGGCGGCTTCGCTGAGGAGACGCTCGAGACCGAACACAGCGTCGCTGACGATCTCAAGGTCGTAGTGGAAACTCGCGGCGCGCAACCAGTCGGGCGTGGTGGGAAAGCCGGACACCGAGAGGGCGAGGGCCCACACCGCGATCCAGAGAAACACGGTGCTGCGCGCCGACCGCGTCAGCGAGGAGACGGCGAGCGCGATCGAGGCGAGGGTGACAAGGCTGACGGCATTGACGACCAGGGCGCGTCCGAGCGGTCCGAGCGAATACACGACAAACTCGCTGGCCGGGGCGATGAGCATGCTCAGGCCCCAGCCGAAGAGGAGCGGCCCGGTCCAGACGAGCACGAGCACACCGAGAATCACGCCGAGTTTCCCGGTGAGGTAGTCGAGCGAGGTGAGCGGACGCGACAGATAGATCGTGAGGGCGCTGGAGGCGCGGTCGCGGGTGATCAGGTTTGGCACGAGCGAGGAGAGGGCGAGGAGGCTCAGGAGCATCCCGAGGCTGGCCTGCGCCGAGAACAGCAGCGAGAACACGCCGCCGATACAGATATCCGGATACAGCAGCACGAGCGCGGTGAAGGCCGAGGCGATCGCCTGCACACGCGGACCCTGGCCGCCGGCGAACGTCTCGAGCCAGCCGCCGGTCGCCACTGATTGGGTGAAGAGAAATCCGACGACCGCCAGGGCGAACCCGCCCGACCAGGCGAAGAGCACGAGCAGGCGGAAAAACCGGGTGCGCAGGAGCTGGCGCAAGCCGACCGACACCATCGCCCAGCGGCGGTGGGCCAGGCCGAGCGGGGTCTCGCGCCAGCGGCTGAGATCAAGAGAGGCGTCCATGGGCGGTGGGGGCGGAGGGTTCGGTGGGCGCGGAACCTGGCGCCGCGACGGGCGCCCCATTGGCGCCATTCACGGCCTTCAGGAACAGCTCATGCAGGGCGTTCGGGTTGGCCACGATCTCCGCATGCGGGAGGCGGCGGTCGCGAAGGAGTGTCAGTATCCACTGCGCGGATTCGGTGGGCGACTCGATGCGAAGGCGTCCGTTCGACAACCGCTCAAAGCGCACCCCGGCGTCGTTCAGCGCCGCGACGAAGCGCTCGGGCTCGCCGGAGGGCGCGAGCTCGACCACGCGGCGGTGACGGTCCTTCAGGGCGGCGATGCTGTCGTGCTCGAGGACGCGGCCGCCGCCGATGATGATCACGCGCTCGCAGATCCGCTCGATCTCGTGCAGCAGGTGGGACGAGACGACCACGCTGATGCCGAGTTCGCGCCAGAGGGAGGCGATCAGCCTGAGGATGTGCTCGCGCCCGGAGGGATCCAGGCCGTTGGTCGGCTCGTCGAGGAACACCAGCTGGGGATCGTGCACGAGGGCCTGGGCGAGTTTTACCCGCTGCTTCATGCCGGTGGAGTAGGTATCCACGATCCGGTAGCGCTCCTGGCCCATGCCCACCAGGTCCAGGATTTCATGGGCTCGCTGGCGGGCCTTGCGAAACGGCATGCCGGAGAGCTGGCCGCAGTAGGTGACGTACTCGCATCCCGCGAGTCCGGGGATGTGGCAGTCCTGTTCAGGGCTGTAGCCGACGCGTTCGCGCGAACGCCTGTCGCCGGGCCGGATCTCGCGCCCGAGGACCCGGGCCGTGCCGGCGGTCGGCGACTCGAAATTGAGCAGGCACTTGATGAACGTCGTCTTGCCGGCGCCGTTGGGACCGAGCAGGCCCACCGCGCCGGGCGGAACGGAAATCGTGACGTCGCTCAGCGCGTGCTGGGCGCCGAAGCACTTCGTCAGGCCGTGTGTTTCGATGATGGGCGTGTCACTCATGTCAGCGGAGCAGCCTCGGGGGACCGCCGGCGCCGGGACGCGCGGGCGGCTGGCTCGGATGTGGCATCGTTGGATCAAACACGGCTCGGCGGGGTGCGGTTACAGGTTTTCCCGTAGATCGCCCCACGGGCAAGGCTCGAACAGCGCCCGCCGGCCACCGAGGTGCCCGGCCGCCGGGCGATGCCGGCGCGTGCAGCCGGCTCCCGGTATCAAACCGTCGCGGCCGTCTGCTCCACCACGACGATGTCGTCGGTGTGGATCGTGCAGTAGACGGTGTCGCCCTTGTGCCACGAGCGCTCGTGCGAGCTCTCGTTCGGCACCATCGCCATCAGATGCAGGCCGGCCATCGGGGCTCCGGGTGTCCCGCCGATGCGGATACGCAGCTCATCCATCGCGCCGCGGAAGACTTCCTCCTCGATCGTGCCCCTGAAGGCGTTTTCCTTCGCCGGTTTGGTCTTGGTGATGTAGATTTTCTCCGGGCGGACGGAAAGGAGAGCCTGCGTGGTCTGATCCTGGAGCGTCTCCTTCTTGACCGCGAGCTCCACGCCGTCGGTGAGGCGCACGCGAGCGAGGATGCCGTTGCGATAGACGACCTGCGACTTCAGGAGGTTGGCCTCGCCGATGAAATCGGCCGTGAATGCCGTGGCCGGTGCGTGGTAGATCTCGGTGGCATCGCCCAGCTGCTCGATGCGGCCGTGATTGATGACCGCGATGCGGTCCGACATGATCAACGCCTCCTCCTGGTCGTGCGTCACGAAGATGAACGTGATGCCGAGCTGGCGCTGGAGATTTTTCAGCTCGAACTGCATGGCGTGCCGCAGCTTCGCGTCGAGGGCGGAGAGGGGTTCGTCGAGCAGCAGCACCTGCGGTCGGCAGACGATGGCGCGCGCGAGGGCGACGCGCTGGCGCTGGCCGCCGGAGAGTTCGTGGGGCCGGCGCTTGCCCAGGCCGTGGAGCGAGACGAGTTCGAGGGCCTCCTCGACGCGCCGGGCGCGTTCCGATGCGGGGACCCCGCGCATGCGCAGGCCAAACGCCACGTTCTCCTCCACGGAGAGATGCGGGAAGATCGCGTAGCTCTGGAACACCTGGTTGACGTCGCGTTTGTAAGGCGCGAGATGCGTCACATCGCGGCCGCCGATCAGCACCTGGCCGGCCGTCGCGGTCTCAAACCCGGAGATGAGGCGAAGAAGAGTTGTCTTCCCACAACCCGACGGTCCGAGGAACGTGATGAATTCGCCCTGACGGATTTGCAGGTCGACCGCGTCGACCGCCGTAAAGGAGCCGAATCGCTTCGTCACACCGCGCAGTTCAACCATCGTTTCCATCGTCTTCGGAGAAACGTTATTTGCCGGACATTCCGGCTCGAACGACAAGAGCAAATTTTGGTCCTGTGCGTCGGAACTCATGGCCGCGTCGGGTTGTGCTGTGCCGCAGGCGGGACGCTCGCGGGTGCCCGCGCGACATCCGTACTGCCGGAGTGACACCGGCCGGCGGCCTGCCGGCGGGAAAACACATGTCGTGGCGCAGCGTGCGGCTTCATGTGCGTTTCACCTCGCCGCGATCGTGCAGGAACCAGAACGAAATCACGAAGAGCGCGAGGAATGTGATGCCGAGCGCCGCACCGAACGGCCAGTCGCGCGCCTGACCGAACTGATTCTGGATGATGTTGCCGATCATGTCGACCTTGCCGCCGCCCATGAGGTCGTTGACCGCGAACATGCCGATCGAGGGCACGAACACGAGCAGCACGCCGGCGAAAATTCCGGGCTTGGTGAGTGGGAGGATGACGTGAGCGAGCGTGCGCCATGGGCCTGCGCCAAGATTCATCGACGCTTCGATGAGCGAGTTCTCGATTTTCTCCGCGCTCGTGTAGATCGGCAGGATCATGAACGGCAGGTACGTGTAGATCAGGCCGATCAGGACGGCGGCGGGCTTGTAGAGAATCTCCAAGGGCGTCGGGATGATGTGAATCGCCTGGAGCATGGCGCTGACAAGCCCGTCGGCCTTGAGCAGCGAGATCCACGCGTAGGTGCGCAGCAGAAAGCTGATCCAAAACGGGATCATCAGCAGCATGAGCAGCGTCGGCCGGCGCGAGGCCGGTGCACGTGCGATGTAGAAGGCGACGGGATAGCCGATGATGAGGCAGAGCGCGGTCGTCAGGCCCGCGTACCAGAGCGAGCGGCCGAAGATCTTCAGGTAGACGGGATCGGCGATGCGCGCGTAGTTCTCCCAGGAGAAATCCCACACCACGAGGCCGAGTTCATCGCGCTGGCAGAAGCTGTAGAGAAACAGGATCGCCGTCGGTGCCACGACGAAACACGCGAGCCAGAGAAGCAGGGGCGAGAGCAGCAACCAGCCGACGCGCCGCGGCGGGCGCCTGCCGCTGGACGCGGCGGTATCGGTGGATGTCTCGGGAGTGACGATCGAGGCGGCCATGTCAGCGATCGTGTGGAGTCAGTTCCGCCGGGTGGGGAGGCCTCGCCGAGCACACGATTTCCGACAGACCCGCCGCGGTCCTTGCGAGTACAGGGCAGGGCGTGCTCTCCGAGCGCGCCGCGTAGGACCCTCGATGATCGCGGCGGGCTCGGAGACCCCGACCTGCCTCCTGGCATCGCGGATGGTCGCTCACCACGCGGGGTGTATGTGATCCTCGGCTCGTCGAGACCTCCGTGTGAGACCGCCGCGAAGCGGGACGGACGCCTTGGCGAGGCGTCGCTACCTGGGAGGCAGCATTCAACCTTCGCCGCGGAGGTCTGTGATCAGCTTGTCGACCTGTGCGGCCGCCTTGCCGATGTCGCGGAACGTGCGAAGCCGCGAGGCATCCTCTGGTGCCGGGTAGCTCGCGGGATTGGCGAGTTGCTCCGGCGTGAGAAGCTTGCGGGCCTCGATGTTGGGATTCGTGTAGGGGAAATCCGCTGAGATCAGGATGCTGATCTCGGGGCGAAGGATGAAGTTGAGAAACGCGTGCGCCTCCTTCTTGTGCGGCGCATCCTTTGGGATCGCGAGGCTGTCGATGAACAGATGCGCGCCCTCGGCCGGGAGGACATAGCGGTATTTCTTGTCCTCGTTGAAGAGGATCGCCGCCTCGCCCGACCAGACGATGCCAAGGTCGACCTCGCCGTTGAGCAGCGCGGTCTTCGGGCTGTCGGAGTCGAAGATCTTGATTTGCGGGAGCCACTTCGAGAGCACGGGGCGGGCCTTGGCCAGCGACTCCTTGTTGATCGTGTTCAGATCCTGGCCGGTGACATAGAACGCCCACGTGAGCAGTTCGCGATTATCGTCGAGAGCGACGATGCGGCCGGAATACTTGCCCGAGAAGGCGTCGCTGTAGCCCCGGACCGGTTCCTTGATGCGGTCGGTGTTCACCACGATGCCGACGCTGCCGGCCATGTAGGGCACGGAAAACTTCTGCTCGGGATCGTGCGGGAGGTTCAGGTACTCCTTGGCGATATTCTTGAAGTTCGGCACGGCCGCGAAGTCGATCGGCGCGAGCATCCCTCGCCGCACCATCACCTCGATCACGTACTCGGAGGGCTGGATCAGATCGTATTCCGCGCCGCCCAGGAGCTTGGAAAGCATCTCCTCATTCGACGCGTAGGTCTCGTAGTTCACCTCGATGCCTGTCTCCGCGGTGAACTTGTCGAGCACGGCCTGGGGAACGTACTCCGACCATGCGAACAAGTTGAGCTCGGCGGCCGGAAGCGACGGCGCGGCGACAAGCGCGGCGCCGGCGAGAGCGAGGGAGGGCAGGATGTGTTTCATGGTAGGGTGAGTTGGGGCGAAGGCGGCGGGTTCAGCGGCGGAAATTTTTGACCCACTCGGAAAGCAGCAGGAGCAGGACCGTGAAGAGGATGAAAAGCGTGGAGAGCGCGTTGATCATCGGGTTGAGCCCGACCTTGGCCATGCCGAAGATCACCACCGGCAGCGTGGCCGAACTCGCGCTCTTCACGAAGAAAGTGACGATCAACTCGTCCATCGAGAGCGCGAACGCCATGAGCGCACCCGAGACGATCGCCGGCATCAGGTAGGGCACGATCACGTGCCAGAATGCCTCGAGCGGCGTGGCGCCGAGATCGAGCGCTGCCTCCTCGAGCGCCGGATCGAGCCCGGCCAGGCGCGCCTGCACCGCCGCCATCACGAAGGGAAAACAAAACGTCGTGTGCGCGATCACCACGGTCGGAAACCCGAGACGCACGTCGATCGACTTGAAAAACACGAGCAGACTGATGCCCATGATGATCTCCGGCACGACCATCGGCAGGTACGCCATCGTGTGGATCGTGCGCACGCCCTTGTAGCGATAGCGATGGAGCAACCAGGCCGCACCTGTGCCGAGGATCACGGCGAGAAGCGTGCTGATCGTCGCGACGATCAGGCTCGCCTCGAGTCCGTTGATCAAACGCGCGTTGTCCCAGAGTTCACGATACCAGCGCAACGTGAAGCCTTCCCAGACGACGTTGAGCTTCGAATCGTTGAACGAGAACACCACGAGGAAGACAATCGGCGCGTAGAAAAACACCATCACCAGCGCGGACCAACTGCCGAACAATGCGCTGATCAGGGCCATGCCCTGGGGAAGTCGAAGTCGTCGAGCCTGCGCGCTGTCGCTCATCGAATGGTTTCGGAAAGCGTGTGGTTTAGACCCGCACGCCGGGCGCGCAACGGAAATGATGCGGGGAGATGAGGAATGACGAAGGGCGAATGGAGAATGACGAATGGAGAATGGAGAATGACGCGTGGGGCGTTGAAGGTCCGCCAGGCGTTGTCCGGTCAGGTCTCCACTTGCGAGCGCTGCCGCCCGCGACGCGGGAACGCCGGGAGAGCCCCGCGACTCCGCCGAGGCTCGGATGGAGGGCGTGCGCTCCTGCGCCGCCGCGACGATCGGAGCACGGGCGAGATCAGTGGACCTACGCGACGAGATGAAGCATCGGCTGGCGCACACGGAGCCGATGCGCCCCACGCTCGGGCCTGCTCGCTACCCGGTGCTCACGACTCGCTGCTTCCGCTCACAGATACTTGTCCGTCACGGCGCCTTCGGATGCGGTGGCGACGAGTTTGGCGTACTTGGCGAGCACGCCGCGCGTCTCCTTCGGCTTGCGCGGCTGAAACGCCTTGGCGCGCGCCTTCAGCTCCCGGTCCGAAAGGTCGACGGAGATTTCGTTCTTCACGGCGT
Source organism: Verrucomicrobiota bacterium (assembly GCA_023399155.1). GTDB lineage: Bacteria > Verrucomicrobiota > Verrucomicrobiia > Opitutales > Opitutaceae > JAEWQP01. The sequence goes on from JAEWQP010000010.1 coordinate 330,375, forward strand.
CGATCGTGATCGGGTCGCCGTTCTTGAGCAGGCCGATCGGGCCGCCATCAAATGCCTCGGGCGTGATGTGGCCGACGACGAAGCCGTGGCTGCCGCCGGAGAAACGACCGTCGGTGATCAGCGCGACATCCTTGCCCAGACCCTTGCCCATCACGGCTGCGGTCGGCGCGAGCATCTCACGCATGCCGGGTCCGCCACGCGGTCCCTCATTGCGCACGACCACCACGTGGCCGGCTTTCACCTTTCCCCCGAGGATGCCCTTGAGCGCGTCCTCCTCGCTCTCGAAGATGATCGCGCGGCCGCTGAACGTGAGGCCTTCCTTGCCGGAGATCTTCGCCACCGCGCCCTTCGGTGCGAGGTTGCCGTAGAGGATGCGCAGGTGGCTGTCCTTTTTGATCGGATTGGACAGCGGGTAGATGATGTCCTGGTCGGCCGGGTAGGGCGCGACCCGCTTGAGGTTTTCCGCAACCGTCTTGCCCGTCACCGTGAGGCAGTCGCCGTGGAGCAGACCGGCCTTGAGCAGCATCTTCATCAATGGCGCGATGCCGCCGATGCGCGCGAGGTGTGCGACGCTGTATTTGCCGGATGGCTTGAGGTCGGCGAGCACCGGCACGCGTTTGCCGATGCGCGTGAAGTCGTCCAACCCGAGTTTCACGCCCGCCGTGTGCGCGATGGCGAGCAGGTGCAGCACGGCATTCGTCGAACCACCCAGCGCGATGGCCACGGTGATGGCGTTCTCAAAAGCCTTCTTCGTCAGGATGTCGCGCGGGCGGATGCCGAGTTTGAGGAGATTCAACACCGCGGCGCCGGCGCGGCGGCAGTCGTCGATCTTTTCCCCGCCGATCGCGAGCTGGCTGGCGCTGTCCGGGAGGCTCATGCCGAGCGCCTCGATGGCGGATGCCATCGTGTTCGCCGTATACATGCCGCCGCATGAGCCCGGTCCGGGGATCGAGCACTCCTCGATCGTCTTCAGGCCGGCCGCATCGAGCTTGCCCGCGGCGTGCTGGCCCACGGCTTCGAACACGGACACGATGTCGCATTCCTTTTTCGACTCGGGGTGGATGCCGGGAAGGATCGTGCCGCCGTAGACAAAGACGGACGGGCGGTTGAGGCGCGCCATCGCCATCACGCAGCCGGGCATGTTCTTGTCGCAGCCGCCGATCGCGACCAGGCCGTCGAAGCCCTCGGCGCCGCACACCGTCTCGATCGAATCGGCGATGACCTCGCGCGAGACGAGCGAGTAACGCATGCCCAGCGTGCCCATGGAAATCCCATCGGCGACGGTGATCGTGCCGAAGATGATGGACTTGCCACCGGCGTCGTCCGCGCCCTTGCCCGCCTCGCGCGCGAGTCCGTCGATGTGCATGTTACACGGCGTGAGCATGCTCCAGGTCGAGGCGATGCCGACGACCGGCTTCTTGAAATCGGGGTCGGTGAATCCGACGGCGCGAAGCATGGAGCGATTCGGCGCGCGATCGCTGCCGTCATGCACGATGGCGGAATGGGCACGAGGATCTGGAGTGTTGGCCATGGCGGAGAAAAGGAGCGTCGAGCGAAACAGCCATCGCCGGTTGGCGCAAGGCACGAGCTTCGGGGGGAGTGAGGACGGAAGTCGGAGATCAGAAGTTCGAGACGAAGGGCCGGGGAGCAGGGGTTTCGGGTCCAGGGTAGGGCGAGGCCTCCGGCCGAGC
>JAEWQP010000033.1 GCA_023399155.1 Verrucomicrobiota bacterium
CATTGCGAGGACACGCAGTGCCCGAAGCAATCCACAGGAAACGCCGGGGTGAAGCCGGAGTGAAGTCCGATGCGCCGCTCGGCGCGTACAGGCACCCAAAGGGCACTTAGTCCGCGCCCTACGGTGAAGATAAATGACGGGCGTCGAGTCGCAGGGTTGGCGTCCGGACGGAAGGGTGGCGCGGCGGGACTGGGACGTTGCGCCAGTTTTACCCTCATCCGGCGCTGCGCGCCACCTTCCCCCTAGGGAAGGCTTGGGGTGCGGAAGGGTGATGCGGCGAAAATTGTTGCGGCGGAGAAGCCGTGATTGCGAGGACACGCAGTGCCCGAAGCAATCCACAGGAAACACCGGGGTGAAGCCGGAGTGAAGTCCGATGCGCCGATCGGCGCGTACAGGCACCCAAAGGGCACTTAGTCCGCGCCCTACGGTGACGTTAAATGACGGGCGTCGGGGGCAGGGCTGGCGTCCGGACGGAAGGGTGACGCGGCGGCGCGGTGCTGCGGCGGAACGGGACAGGCCCGTCCGGGCAGAGAAAGAGACCGGGAGGTAAGGATGGAAAAGAAACGGGTGCGCAGACGGTTCCTTCTGGCTGCGGTGATTGGAGCGGTCACGCTGCTGGTGGTGTTCGCGCTGGCGGCGCTGTCCGTTACGCCCGTCAAATACGACTTGGCCGTGGGGCAGGTGGCGCCCGCCACGATTAAAGCCAGCGGCGACGTGGAGGACACCGTTTCCACGCTGGCCGCACAGGACGCGGCGCGGGCGGCAGTCGCCGAGGACCCGCCGATGCGCAAGGACGCCGAGGCGCGGGAGCGCGTGCTGGAGAACATAAACGCCTACTTCGACGGCATGGCGGCTATTCCGGAGACGGTGAAGAACGCGTACCTGTACGCGCAGGCGGGAACGGGCTACGGTTACGACGCCGCGGAGGTGGACTGGGAGAGCTTCCTCACCGACACGCTGAAAGGGCAGCTTGCGGATTTGTTGGAGACGCCCGAAATCCCCGACGCCGCGCTGTATCAGGCGGCGCGCATGAGCGAGGAGGACGTGGAGGCCATGCGCGGGGCGGTCGTCACCGCGGTGACGGACACCATCAGCGTGGGCGTGCAGCAGGAATTCCTCGATACGGCCAAACAGGGCGTGCGCAGCAAGCTGGAGCCGCAGTTCGCACAGGCGGAGCTGCTGTACCTCGCCGCGCTGCCCGTAGACAAATATCTGGAAGCCAACTACATCGTGGACGAGGAGGCGCTGACCGAAGCGCAGGATGAGGCGGCGGCAGCGGTGGAGCCCGTCTACTACAAGGACGGACAGGTTGTCGTCACCGAGGGCGAAATCGTCACCGGGGCGCAGCTGGCCGTGCTGCAGGCGCTGGGCGTGGTAGGCGGCGGGGAAACCGACTACGCGCTCTACATATCGATGTTCGTGTACATGGCGCTGCTGCTGGTGCTGTACGGCGTCTATATGGCGCAGTTCGAGCGCGAGCTGCTGGCGGACACGCGGCGGCTGCTGATGCTGGCCTCCGTGGCGGTGGTGACCGCGGCGCTGGCGGCAGCGTTCTCCCGCGTGGACGCGCGCATACTGACCGCGTATTTCGGCGCGATGCTGGCGTGCGTGCTGCTGTCGCAGCGCAGCGCGCTTTCGTTTACGGTGTATCTCTCGCTGGCGCTGGCGCCCATCTGCGCGTGGCGCGACGGGCTGTTCAGCGTGTCGGCGCTGGAGATTGCGCTGGCCTCGCTGCTGGGCGGCGTCGCCTGCGTGTTTGCGCTGGCCCGGCCCACGCACCGGGCTTCGCTCATCTCGGCGGGGCTGGCGGCGGGCGTGGTGGGCGGCGCGGTTGCGGCGCTGGCGGAGCTGATGGGCCCGGCGGAGCTGTCCGTGCCCACGCTGGCGGCGGACGCGGGTTACGCGCTGGGCAGCGGGCTGCTGGCGGGCGTACTGGCGGTGGGGACGCTGCCGCTTTGGGAGGCGGTGTTCCGCGCGGCGACGCCTTCGCGGCTGCTGGAGCTCTCCAACCCCAACCACCCGCTGATGAAGCGGCTGTCGCTGGAAGCGCCGGGCACGTACTATCACAGCATACTGACCGCGAACCTCGCGGAGGCCGGGGCGGACGCCGTGGGCGCTTCCGCGCTGCTGTGCCGCGTGGGCGCGTATTACCACGACGTCGGCAAGCTGCGCGACCCGATGTTCTTCGCGGAGAACCAGAAGGGCGAGAACCCGCACGACGGGCTGGACGCGCGCGAGTCGGCGCGCATCATCACGGAGCACGTGAGCTGCGGGCTGGAGCTGGCGCGCAAGTACAAGCTGCCGCGCGAGGTGCAGGCCATCATCGCCCAGCACCACGGCACGACGCAGGTGGCGTACTTCTATCACAAGGCGCTGGAGGCGGGGCTGGAGCCCAAGGCCTCGCAGTTCCGGTATCCGGGCGTGCGGCCCCAGACGCGGGAGGCGGCCATCGTGATGCTGGCGGACTGCGTGGAGGCGGCGGTGCGCAGCATGGGCGACGTGGACATGCCGCAGGTGCGCGAGATGATAGGGCGGCTGGTGCGCGAGCGGTACGACGAGGGTCAGCTGGACGAAGCGCCGCTGAGCCGCCGCGACCTCAACCGCGTGGCGCAGGCGTTTGCGCTGGTGTTCGAGGGCGCGCAGCATGAGCGCGTGAAATATCCGGGACAGGAGCAGAAGGCATGAGGAAGCTCATCATTAAGGCGCAGGAAGCGCAGCCGGAGCGCGCCCTGTGCCGCGCGGCAAAGAAAGCCGCAAAGGCGGCGGGCAGGCTGCTGGGCAAGCCCTTCTGCGCGGGGCTGCTCTTCACCGACGACGAAAACATCCGGCGGCTGAACAGCCAGTTCCGCGGCGTGGACCGGGAGACGGACGTGCTGTCCTTTCCGTCCGGCGTGGACGATTACCTTGGCGACATCGCCATCTCTCTGCCGCGCGCGCAGCGTCAGGCGGACGAAATCGGCCAGAGCCTGGAGCGCGAGGTGGCGTTTCTGACGGCGCACGCGATGCTGCATCTGTTCGGCTACGACCACGAGGAGCCGGCGGCGGAGGAAGCGATGCGCGCCATGCAGCGCAGGGTGATGCGGCTGCTGGGGTATGATACGGAGGAATAGGCGCGAGGGTATGCGCAGGCTGCAGGAGCAACGAAGGGCTTCCCCTCGAGGGGAAGCTGGCGGCGAAGCCGACTGATGAGGTGGATGCCGACAGGCAGACGGAAGGTGTCAGGCGGGTGCGGGTGAAAGTGTGACATCGGTTGCTTGTCGGGCGGCCTTGGTGTGCAGCCGGGGATGCGATGATAGCTTGTTTTGCGGGAGTGAGCTGCGTCAGCCGGGCGGCGCTTGGATGATAACACCGCGTTGCTTGGACGTGAAAGGGCGGGGGAAAATGGAACCAAAGCATGAGGCGCTGGTGGCGCTGGCGGAGCAGGCAAAAGGGGGCGCGTATGCGCCCTATTCTGGTTTTCACGTCGGCGCGGCGCTGCGGTGCGCGGATGGGCGCGTGTACACCGGGGCCAACGTGGAGAACGCGTCGTACCCCGTGACGTGCTGCGCGGAGCGCGTGGCGCTGTTCAAGGCCGTGACGGACGGCGCGCGCGAGTTCGAGGCCATCGCCGTCACCTCGGACGCAAACGGGCCGACGTACCCGTGCGGCATGTGCCGTCAGGCGCTGGCGGAGTTCTCGCCCGGCATGGACGTGGTATGCGCGGGCGCGGACGGCGCGCGGGACGTGAAGAAGCTCTCCGAGCTGCTGCCATGTCGGTTTGAATCCAAAAGCATGGAGAAATAGCGGCTGACGCCCCGGCGGGGCGGCGGACGTGCGCCGGGTTTACCCTCATCCGCCTGGACACTAAATTGAAGCAAAAGGAGCCCTGCAATTGAGAGCCCGGACAACTTCCCGGGGCCCCCGCAAAGACGCAGGCTTTGTGGGGTGGTTACGGGGCCCCCGCAAAGACGCAGGCTTTGTGGGGTGGATACCCGGGGCCCCCGCAAAGACGCAGGCTTTGTGGGGTGGTTACCCGGGGCCCCCGCAAAGACGCAGGCTTTGTGGGGTGGTTACGGGGCCCCCGCAAAGACGCAGGCTTTGTGGGGTGGTTACGGGGCCCCCGCAAAGACGCAGGCTTTGTGGGGTGGTCACCCGGGGGAAGGCTTGGGTTTGTGCTGGGCGTTGCGGAATGCTCGTATCCGTAGGGCGCGTATTCCTATGCGCGCCGAAGAGCGTAGCGATGAGCTGTATCCCAGCGATGAGTTGCTCATGCCGTATGGATTGCCGCGGACACTTTGTGTCCTCGCAATGACGGGGGGGGGTGTTGCGGCGGCGGGTGTTGTTGCGTTGGTGTCTGGATTGCCGCGGAAGTGCCCTATGGGTAAGGCTTTGCCTCCTCGCAATGACGGGGGGTGCTGCTGCGGACAGAGAACGATCGGCGGGCACACATAAACTAAAGAGATGGAGAAACAAATGGAGCATCAATCGGCGTTTATCGCCGTAATGGGAAGCCCCAACGTGGGCAAATCGACGCTGGTGAACGCGCTGGTGGGCGAGAAGGTCGCCATCGTATCGGACAAGGCGCAGACCACGCGCAGCCGCATCGCGGGCATACTCTCGACGGAGGAGGACCAGATGGTGTTCCTCGATACACCGGGCGTGCACAGTCCGCGCAGCAGGCTGGGGGAGTACATGGTGAAGACCGCCTACGGTGCGCTGGAGGATGTGGACGCGGCGCTGGTGGTCATCGACGCGGTGCACGGCGTGGGTGAGCGCGACGAGGCGCTGCTGCAGCGGCTGCTGGGAAGCGGCGTCACAGTGGTGGCCGCCGTCAACAAGGCCGACGCTGCCGGAGAGAAGAAGTGCGCCGAAGCGGCGGAGAAGCTGAAAGCGCTGGGCGTGCCCGCGCAGGCCGTCCATGTGCTGTCCGCGAAGACCGGCGAGGGCGTGGCGGCGCTGGCGTCTGTGCTGCGGGGATACCTTCAGCCCGGGCCGAGGTATTACCCCGGCGACGCGTACACCGACCAGAGCATGCGGGCCATGGCGGCGGAGATCATCCGCGAGAAGGCGCTGCGCCTGCTGCGCGAGGAGGTGCCGCACGGCGTGGGTGTGCTCATTGAGCGCATGGAGCCGCGCGAGGACGGCTTGTGGGAGGTGGAGGCGGCGCTGCTGTGCGAGCGCGACGGCCACAAGGGCATCATCATCGGGCGCGGCGGCGAAATGCTGAAGCGCATCGGCACCGCGGCGCGCAAGGACATCGAGCAGATGGTGGACGCGCGCGTGTTCCTGAAGCTGTTCGTGCGCGTGGAGGAGAACTGGCGCGACAGCGTGCGCGTGCTGAAGGAGCTGGGGTATCAATAGATTCGATAAGGGGAACCGTTGGAGGCGCTGCCTCAAACCTCCGCCAAAGGGACAATGTCCCTTTGGAATCCCATCGGCGAAACGTCCCTTGCGGGCGTTTCGGTAATAATAATGGACATCCCTTGGGTGGGGGTGCAGGGGGCAACCCCTCCGTGCGTAGTAACGCCGGGAAACTATCTGAAGGGACTGGGGGCTGCGAAGAGCGCGGGCTTTGCGGAAGGCTGGAGCCTTGCGGCGCGTTGCGCTGCGCCGGTTTTACCCTCATCCGTCATGGCTCCGCCATGCCACCTTCCCCCAGGGGAAGGCTTGGGGGCAGCGGAATACCGGGAGAATTTGTGAAGGAACAAGGCTGTTGAGAACCACGACGGGTATCGTGCTGAGGGCGGCTAGAATAGTACGCATAGGCTTCCCTTGGGGGCTGATGAGGGTTAAGTATGGTTCTTCCTAAGAATAAGAAACTCAAATCAAATGCTCAGAACCTGAGAAAAGGCATGACCCGTGAAGAACGGCATCTGTGGTATGATTTTTTAAAGGAGTACCCGGTTCAGTTCAACCGGCAGAAAGTGATTGGAAACTACATCGTGGATTTTTATTGCGATCAATCTAAAATGGTGGTGGAATTGGACGGCTCGCAGCATTATGAGCAGCAAGGGCAAGAGCATGACGCATCGCGGACAGCGTTTTTAGAGAGCATTGGGCTGAGGGTACTGCGGTTTACAAATTTGGATATACAGCGAAACTTTCAGGGCGTATGTGAAGAGATTGGCCGGGCGGTTAAAGAGAGGATGTGACCCTCATCCGTCGCGGCTGTGCCGCGCCACCTTCTCGGGGTCCCCGCAAAGACGCAGACTTTGTGGGGCGGTCACCCAAGGGAAGGCTTTGCAATGAACGGGGTGTCGGGAGATTTTGTGAAGGAGCAACTCATTTGAGAGCGACTACGGGCATCGTGCTGAGGGCGGTGGACTACCGCGAAAACGACAGGATGCTGACGCTGCTGACGAAGGACTACGGGCTGATGTCGGCGCGGGCGGCGGGCGCGAAGAAGCCGTCCGGGCATATGTTCGCGTCGGCGGCGCTGCTGTGCTGCGGCGATTACGAGTTCTACGAGAAGGGCGGGCGGTTCGGCGTCACCGGGTGCGAAATCCGCTACCGCTTTTTCGATTTGCAGAACGACTATGACGCCTACGCGGCGGCGTGCGTCGTGGCGGACGCGGCGTGCAAGGTGGCGCAGGAGGAGAACGCCGACCCGAAGCTGTTCGCGCTGGTGTCGCAGGCGCTGTACGCGCTGGACAAGGGTGCGGACGCCAAATCCGCGCTGTGCTATTTTCTGCAGCGGCTGCTGTACATCGAGGGCGTGTATCCCGCGCTGTCTCACTGCGCGGTGTGCGGCGACGCGCGCGCGGTGCGCTTCTCTGCCCAGCATGGCGGCGTCTGCCCGGCCCACGCGGCCCCGCAGGATACGCTGCTGACGGCGGACATGGCGGACGCGCTGGTGGCCATGGCGGGCGTGCTGCCCCGCGACATGAAGGACGTGAAGCTCTCCGCGGCGGCGGCGGGCCAGCTGCTGCCCGCGCTGATAGCGTATCTGGAGGGCGTGATTGGCAAGCCTCTGCGGAGCGCGAAGTTTGTGAAGTGAGGAGCTAGCGGCATGAAGGTGCTTTTTCTCGATATCGACGGGGTGCTCAATTCGGAGCGGTTTCGGGAGGAGGAGCCCGGACAGGCGGTTGACCGGCGCGCGGTGGGCCTATTGAAGCGGGTGATTGACGCTACGGGGGCGAAGCTCGTGCTGTCCTCGGGCTGGCGGTTCTGGTTTGACGACGCGATGACGCCGTGCGAGGAATGCGCCCGGCACCTGTGCGCCATACTCGCGGAGCAGGGTCTGGTGCTTTCGGGCAAGACGCCCGACTTCAGCACCGCCGAGATTCGCGCGGAGAGGACTTTCAGCCGCGTGAAGGCGAAGGAGATATCCGCGTGGCTGGGCGCGCACCCGGAAGCCGGGCAGTATGCGGTGCTGGACGATTTGGAGCTGAAGGACGATGAAGTGAACGCGCATCTAATCCGGGTGGACGGGCGCATCGGATTGTCTGAGGCGGATGCAAAGCGCGTCGTTAAAAGGCTGAATGGCAGCTGAAGAGACGCATTCGGTGTGTGTAACGGTGATTGATTTCTTGTCAATTACCATATATGCTGAGGGCATCTCATTGGGGTTGTCAGCTTGGGACAAGGACAGAAGGTGAGTATGGAAAAGATACTGTTGCTGCTCATGGGGCTGGTTTGCGTTGCTTTGAGTATTCTGTTTCTAAGGAAAGAAAAAAGCCTGTATGCGAACTCCACGCGGACCACGGCAACGCTGTATGGATATGATGAAGCGCGTGGTCTGCATTATACGACGATGTACACGATGAAGGTGGAGTATACGCTGGAGGACGGCACTGTGATGCGCACCCAAGGGCTAAGCAGCTCCAGCCGCATCAAGTATCCGGTTGGCACAGCGCTTGAGATTGTCTACAGCGCCCAAAAGCCGGAACGGTTTGAGATAGTCGGCGACCATTCCAGAACGGTTATGCTCTATGGCATGCTGGTGATGGGCATCGCACTGGCCGGCATCGCGGCCTATATGTACGTAACCGTCTTATGAGACAGGCGGACGCAGGGCGCTTCTGACGCATATTACGCTGGAAAGAATGGACGGAATGATGGAATTTGTAATCGCGCTGCTGGTGATCGTTTATATTGTCCTGCTGGTGCTGGGGTTCAAATTGACCTGGGATTTTGCGGTAAACGTCGCGTTGGCGGGAAGCAGCGGAATACTGCTTCCGATCATCGTGTTTATACTGGTGATACTGGCTGCGGGGCCGATTATGGGGATCATCAGCATTGTGAAACGGCTGGTGGCAAAGCACAAAAAGCCCGAAGCGGACCATGAAGCATAAGCGGCTGGCGGCGAGGCTTGTGAAGTGAGAGGGGATTGCGGAGCCCAAATCCCCCAGTCGGCTGAGGCAGATTAAAATCTGGTACGCAAGGGGGCTTTTGGTAATGCGACAGCTCGCGCTGATAGCGTATCTGGAGGGCGTGATTGGCAAGCCTCTGCGGAGCGCGAAGTTTGTGATGTGAGAGAGGCAGGGAAGCTACACATGGGATATGCAGGGACATTATTGTTATTAATGCCGCAAACTCTTCTTTTGATAATGGTTATATTGCTTGTAATAACCTTTGTTTCCATATACGTCACCAAAAAGGCAGTGAAATTGAGTAAAGAAGAAATCAACCATGACAAAGGTTCGCTGGTTTCTTTAGCGTTCAGGTCTTGGGGTATAAATATTGCCTCTCTTGCGGCGGCTTTAGTAATCATGGATATGGTGAGCCTGAGTATCCCTTTTTTCGAGGTTCTGCACAGCGAATGGCGGGGGATTACCGAGCATGCTCCGATTCCGGAAATCGTGTACATCTTCTGTTTGGCCTTGTCGCATGGGGCATTGTTGGTTTTAAGCTATCCCGCTTTTAAGAAGAGAATATTAAGCAGGGCGAAAAGAATTAAGATTTTTGTCGTTTTTGACGTAATGTCTGCATTAATGTGGGCACTGTTGATGTGCTTTGGCTTGGGGGTCTTATAGGTGACAAGAGGAACTTAAGGAGGGAACGTATCGTATGCCAAACGGAAAAACACCCGAGGAAACCAAAGTCGTCACGTCGGAGCTGGTGCTGCCGGGGATGACCAACCTGCTGGGCAATCTGCTGGGCGGGAAGATGATGAACAGCATGGACATCACAGGGGCGCTTTGCTGCATGCGGCACTGCAATTCCCCGGTGGCGACGGTGGCGGTGGAGGCCATCGAGTTCAAGCATCCCGTGCGGCTGGGCGAGATGGTGAGCGTGGAGGCCAAGCTGGTATGGGTGGGGCGCACGTCGATGAAGGTCAAGATTACGGCGACGGCGGAGAACCTTTCCACCGGGGCGGTCATCGTCACCAACGTGGCGCGCTTCACGTTTGTCGCGCTGGACAAGGACGGGCGCAAGGCGCAGGTGCCGCCGCTGCTGCCGCAGACGGACGAGGAGAAGCGGGACTGGCAGGCCGAGGAGGACGCCTATCAGCGCAGGCTGGGCGCAAAATAGGGCAGGGCTGCAAGGCGCGGGAGACCGCGCTTTTTTGTTGCGTCGGTGTCTGGATTGCTTATGTGCCCTTTGGGTGCGGAGGCTTTGCCTCCTCGCAATGACGGACGTGGGTGTTGCGGCGGGTGGCGTTGCGGAATGCTCTTACCCGTAGGGCGCGAATTCCTATGCGCGCCGAAGGGCGTGACGATGGGCTGTATCCCAACGATGGATTGCTCATGGCGTCTGGATTGCCGCGGAGGCTTCGCCTCCATGCAATGACGGAAGGGGTGTTGCGGTGGAGGAGGGGTGATGCGTCGGCGTCTGGATTGCCGCGGAGGCTGCGCCTCCTCGCAATGACGGGGGAGGCGAGGCGTTGGTGGAAGGGTGCTGCGCTGGTTTACACCTCATCCGCCCATACGGGCACCTTCCCCTCGAGGGGAAGGCTTGGTTTTGCGGACGGATGGAGGTTTGGCGGAGGGGCGATGCGGCCCAGCCGTCATTGCGAGCGCAGCGCGGCAATCCAGC
>JAEWQP010000015.1 GCA_023399155.1 Verrucomicrobiota bacterium
GGCATGCACGGGCGGCGGTGTCGCGCGCGGGGCCGCTACGGGCGGCGGCGTCGCAGGTGCGGGTGCCGGCGGCGTGGCTGACGCGGGCGGGCGCAGCTGCACCGGGGCACCGGTTGACGCCGGTGGCATGGATCCGGGTGTGGAAATCCCGCGTGGTGGCGTCGTCGATACAGGTGTGACGGGCCGCGGAGGCACCGCGGGTGCGGGGCGTCCGGGCGGCGGCAGCGGAACGTTGCGCGAGGGAAGCGCTGCGGGCGGCGGGGGTGCGATCACGGCGGCGGCGCGGGCCGCGGCCTTGGCATCCTCCTTTTCGCGGTGCTCCTGCTCGATCTGTTCCTTCGTCTTCACGAAGACAGCGGGCGGGGTGACGGGCGCCGTCGACGTTTCCTCCGCTTGAGGCTCGGCGCCGGCGGGCTCGGACCCGGAGGTCTCGGCGTCGGAAGGCTCATCCGCGCCGCCCTTGCTGCCAAATTCCTGCACCAGCGAATCGGCCGAGATGTTGTCGATCGTGCTCGAAGGGCTGGTGACCTGATAGCCGCGCTGCTGCAGCAGGGCCAACAGGTCCTTGTTGTCCATGCCGATTTTCTTCGAGAGCTGGTGAATGCGAATACTCATTGAGTCGTGCAGTCGAGTGGAACGAAAGCTGTCCGCGCAGGCGGGAAAACGTCGTGACGGCCCGCGCTCAGGCGCGGCCGTGGGTGTTGAGGAAGTCCTGGATCTTGTCCATGATCTCCTGCGCCTCTTCGGGCGAGAAGCCACCGTCGGTGAGGTCCTCGGCACTGGCTTCGGCGAACGCATCCGCCGAGATGAGACCGAGCGGGACGAGGCGCCGGGCGATCTCCTCGGTGATTCCGGGGATCTGGGTGAGTGAGGCGGCGGCGCCGGCCTTCTTCGTGTCGATGTCGGCCACGGCGGCGCGCTCCTTCACGATGTCGATCTTCCAGCCGAGCAGGCGCGAGGTGAGGCGCGCGTTCTGGCCGCGGCGGCCGATCACGATCGCGAGATCGGCTTCGCTCACCTCGACCTCGAGGCGGTGGTTGCGATCGTCGACGTGGATGGCGCGCGGCTGCACAGGCTTGAGGCACTCCATGAGCATCTCGCGCGGATCGGCGCGGAATTCCATGATGTCGATCTTCTCGCCGCCGAGTTCGCGCACGATGCTCTTCACGCGGGCGCCGCGGGCGCCGACGCAGGCGCCGACCGGGTCGACCTTCTTGTCGATGCTGCTCACGGCGATCTTCGTGCGATAACCGGGCTCGCGGGCGAAGGCCTCGATCTTGACCGTGCCGTCGTTGATTTCCGTGACTTCGAGTTCGAAGAGGCGGCGCACGAAACGCGGGCTCGAGCGGCTCAGGATCAACTCCGGGCCGCGGCTGGAGGACTCGATCGCGAGAAGGAGACAACGGATACGCTCGCCGGGGGCATATTCCTCACCCGGAACCTGCTCGCGCGCCGGCAGCATCGCCTCGGCCTTGCCGAGGTCGACGATCAGGTCGCCGCGCTCGCGACGGCGCACGGTGCCGGAGACGATGTCACCGACCGTATCCTTGTACTCATCATAAATGCGGTCCTTCTCAAACTGGCGCACGCGCTGACGGATGGCCTGCAGCACCACCTGGGCGACGATGCGACCGAGCAGCGCGGGATCGATCTCGCGCTCGACGGTGTCGCCCATGAGGGCGCCGGGCTTGAGCGCACCGGCCTTCTCGACATGGATTTCCTTCTTCGGATCGCTGACCGAATCGACGACCCTGTACAACTGCCAGGCCTTGAGCGCGCCGTTCTTCGGATTGATCTCGATCCTCAGGTCCTGACCGGAATTGGGGCCTTTCACCGCCGCGTTCTTGATGGCTGTGACGATGGTGGAGATCATGTCCTCGCGGCTGATCCCCTTCTCCTTCTCCATGTACTCAAGAACGGAAAGGATTTCGTTGCTCATAGTGGCGTTGTCTGTGGAAAAAAAAAGCGGGCCAAAGACCCACTTAATGGACCGGCATTAAAAGGGTTACACTAAATTTTCCGGGGGTGGTGGTGTCAAGCCCGGGGCCCTGTGGCTCGAAAATGGCGGCAAAACGCCCGCCCGCTCGCCTGTCACCTGCCCGACCCGGAGAACGCGGCGGCAAACCACGCCTCGACTTCCGCGGCGAAAGGCTCGAGTCGCATGGAGAGGGTGAAATGATCCTCCCCCGGCACCTCGACCAGCCGCGAGCCCGCCGGCGCCAAGGCATGCAGACGCCGGCTGTGGTCGGCCGGGATCACGGTGTCGGCCGTGCCGTGGACGAAGAGGACCGGCACCTGAAGGCGCCCGACCGCGGCTGCCACGTCGGTCGCCTCCCACCGGAATCCAGCCAGGCGCCCCGCCCGGCGGGTGGCCGCGGTGATCGCGCCGTCGCTGAGGGCGCGGTTGGCGGCCGGGGAAAGCACAGCGCGCGCGTACTGCCGGATCGCGAGCCGCGCGTCGGCAAACGGCTCCAGGGCGACGATCGCCCGGACGCGCGGATCGCGGGCCGCCCACTGGAGGCCGACCGACGCCCCGTAGGAGACGCCCAGCACCCCGATCCGCGGCCCGGCAAGCCCCTCCCGTTGAAGTGTGTCGAGCACCGCACTCAGGTCCGCCGCCTCCAGCGCGCCGAACGTCACCCAGGCCCCGGTGGACGCACCATGACCACGCATGTCCACCAAAACGGTACGGTAGCCCGCCTCGGCCAGATGCAGCCCCCAATGCAGGACCGCCTCGCGCGACATCCAGAAGCCGTGCAGCAGCACGATGGTCGCCGTCGGTTCCAGCCGCGGCGGGCCGTCAGACAAGGGTTCCCAATGGGAATCGACGTGGTAGTGCGGCCGGCCTCGCGAATCGGGCTGCACGGTCACACTGCGCGTGTGTCGGTAGTCGCCGGGCTCCAGCACGGCCAACGCGATCTCCGCCGGCTGCGAGCCGGGCACGGGCACGCGCAGGGTCCGCGCATAGAGCCGCGCCAGTGCGACGCGGGTCTCCGGAGCCTGGCTGAGGAGCGTCGGCGAATGGCCCCCGACGTTTGGCGCGGTCACGATCCGGGGCGCGAGCACCGCGCTGGCGCAACCGGCAGCGGCGAGCCCGATTGTCAGCAGCACGCCCGCGATCAGCCCGCGGATCCAACCTCCGCCTCGCCGGAAGCAGGGGCTTGCGCGTGCCCGGCGGTTGACGAGCGCGCCGGGGAAGCAGGCGGATGCGGGCCGCGAACCTTTCATCCACGCCGCGCCCAAAGCGCCTCGAAGCGGTGGCCCATCAGTCCCGGATGAATCAACTGCTTCAACTGCGAGCGGGCTGGCGAGAGCGGACTCGGTTCCCGCCGCACGATCGCCTCCACCGCGGCCGTGGCATGCTTCACAAAAAACGCCTCCTGGCTGTCCCGCTGGACGGCCTGAAAGCCAGCACGCCTCAGGGCCGCCTCGAGCCAGTCCCAGCAGACGTGACAGGTGAGGTCCTGCGCGCCCGGCGCATCGAGAAGGTCGCCGGCCTGGCGGTGCGCCACATAGCCGCGCCCCGTGCCCCGAGGAAAGTCCTCCGAGATCTGCTTCCACGTGCGGCCGTAGTCGAAGGCGAGGAAGAGCCCGCTCCAGCCCGGCGCGGCGAGCCGCTCCAGCAGCCGGACCGCCCGCCAGGGCACGTCGAGCGTGTACCCATCTTCTGAAGACGCAGGCAGCATCGGCACGACCGGCGCCAACTCGCTGGAAATCTCGGGAAGCTCCTCCCACGCCAGACGCTCCCCGCGCAGTGCCACGCCCGACTCCCGCCACGCGCCCTCGCGCCAGACGAGGCGATGAAACGGTTGCGCATCGAACAGTTCGTTTGAAAACACGACGGCCGCCGCCGGGATCGCCGCCGGATCGCCCAGGCGCACCACACTTGTCCCTGCAAAGGGATGCGCCGTGGCGTCAAGCAACGCCCGCTGCGGTTCGGCCCCGACTTCGACGAACGTGTGGCGCGCCGACCGGTCCGCGCCCCCGAGGAGTTTCTCCGCCGCCGCCGCCACGAGGGGGCCGAAGACGCCCGCGAAGGTCGATGCGGTGTAGAAATCCGTCCCCGCGCCCTTGCCCACCCGCTCGCGCCGGGCTGCGTAGTAGCCGGCTTCCGGGTCGAAGAGCGCGATCTCCATGAAGTCGGCGAACGAGACCGGCCCATCGCCGCCCTGCCGCTGACGAAAGCGCCGGGCAAACCGTTCGTTCACGTCGGGAGTGGCGGCCGGCACAGGTTCCATTTTACAGGCGCCCAGATTCCCTCAAGCTGGCGGGATGTTCAAACGCCTTCTGCTCGCCTTCACCGCCGCGGTGCCTGCCGCGCTGGTGATGCTCATCGGCGTGCAGCTGGCGACCGGACGCGGCCCGTTCTTCACGAGCGATGCCGCGCGCAAGTCCGCCCAGTTCGAGGAGATCATCCGGCTGGTCAACCGCTACTATGTGCGCGAGGCCGACGTCGATTACTCGAAGCTGACGGAGGGGGCGATCGACTCGATGCTTCACTCGCTCGACCCGCACTCCGACTTCATGTCGCTGCGCGAGTTCGACGACTTCCAGGACGATACGCGCGGGGAATTCGGCGGCATCGGTGTCCATATCGAGATGCGCGACAAGCGGCTGACGGTCGTCGCACCGATCGGTGGCACGCCCGGGGAACGCGCCGGGCTGCTGCGCGGCGACCAGTTCGTGAAGGTGGACGGCAGGGATATGGACGGGCTCTCGCTGCAACAATGCCTCGAACTTCTGCGCGGCAAACCCGGCACGGCCGTGGCGGTGACGATCCATCGACCCCGGACCGGGGAGACGCTCGAGCACACGATCGTGCGCGAGGTGATCAAGGTGCAGAGCGTGCGCGACGTGCGGATGGTCGCCCCCACCATCGGCGCCATCCGCATCCTCCAGTTTGGCGAGAAGACGGCGACCGAGTTCCTGGCCGCCCTCGAGTCGCTCGAGGGCCAGGGCATGCAGGCCCTCGTCCTCGACCTGCGCGACAATCCCGGTGGCCTGCTCGACGCCGCGGTCAAGGTGGCCGAGCCGTTCTTCAACCGCGGCGAACTCGTGGTCTACACGCAGGGGCGCAGGACCGATTCGCGCGAGGACATCCTCGCCCGGCCCTCGGGCCCGCGCCGTTCGTACCCGATTGCCGTCCTGATCAATTCCGGCAGCGCCAGCGCGTCCGAGATCGTCGCCGGTGCACTGCGCGATACCCACCGCGCTGTGCTCGTCGGCGAGAAATCCTTCGGCAAGGGCTCGGTGCAGACCATCCTCCCGGTCCGCCACGGTGGCGCGGTGCGCCTCACGACCGCGCTCTACTACGCGCCTTCGGGCTCCGTGATCAACGGCCACGGGATCGAGCCGCACATCCCCGTCACCCTTTCCGCTGAGGAGGATCGCAAGCTCGCCATCCAGCGCAACCGACTCCCGGTGATGACGCCGGATGAATTCGAGCAGCAGTTCGAGTTCGCGCCAATCGAGGACCGCCAGCTCTCAGCCGCGATCGACGCGTTGCGCGGCGTGTTCGCCCTCGAGGAACTCGAGCGGGCACGCGAAGCCACCCCATGAGCGCGATGGCATCCCCCTGTTTCCATGCCACAAAGGTCGGGCGAGGCCTCAGGCCGAGCCGCACCCTCGACGTCGCTCGACGGCTCGGCCAGAGGCCTCGCCCGACCTGGTGGAACGCGACATCCGGGCGCGTTTTCCCCGCCTACATACGCACGCCGTCCCTGCGGCCGAGATCACCTCGATCACTTGCCAGTGACTCCGAGGACCTCGCGGCTGCCGCTAAACATCGCGCGCTCACGGCTTCGCTCGGCGGCTTGGCCTGAGGCCTCGCCCTACCCCATGCATAGACCTTCGTGCCCTAGACCATGATCCTCGCGATCGAGAGTTCCTGCGACGAAAGTGCTGTGGCGCTGTTCGATCCCGCGCGCGGGCTCACGGGCGAATGGGTCAGCAGCCAGGTCGACCTGCACGGTCGCTACGGCGGCATCGTGCCCGAACTCGCCACCCGCGAACATCTCGCGGCGCTGCCGCTCCTTCTCGGCGAGGCGGCGAGGCACCCGGACTGGGAATCGATCACATCCGTCGCCGTGACGACCGGCCCAGGGCTCGCGGGCTGCCTCGCACTCGGCATCGCCTCGGCCAAGGCGGTCGCCCTCGCGCGGCAGTTGCCGCTGACGGGCGTCAATCACCTGCGCGCGCACGCGTGGTCGGCGTTCATCCCGGTGCACGCGGACGCCCCGAGGCGCTTTCACGACCGTCTCGCCGACCTTCTGCCGCACGCGGGGCTGCTCGTCTCGGGGGGAAACACCGCCCTGTTCGTCATCCATGAGGACCATCGCCTCGAACTTCTTGGCGCGACGATCGACGACGCCGCGGGCGAGGCGCTCGACAAGGGAGCCAAGCTCCTCGGCCTCGGCTACCCGGGCGGTCCGCAGGTCGAACGCCACGCCGCCAGCGGTGATCCGCGCGCCTTCGACTTCCCGCGGGCGCTGCCCGAGCGCGGCAACCTCGATTTCAGCTTCTCCGGCCTGAAGACCAGCCTGCGCTACCGGCTCGCGGATCTCGGGCCCGATGAGACGAAGCGCCGTTTCGACGACCTGTGCGCGAGCTATCAGGCCGCCGTGGTCGATGTGCTCGTGCGCAAGGCCGAGTTTGCGCTCGATCGCGCGGGTGCACGCAGCCTCGGCCTCTCTGGCGGCGTGGCCAACAACAAGGCACTGCGCGTGCGCCTTGCCGCGCTCGCCGCCGAGGAGGACGTGGTGTTTCTGCCCGCCCTGCCCAAGCACACCGGCGACAACGCCGGCATGATCGCGTTCGCCGCCTGGGCCGACCCGCACCCGGGCGCGGCCGACCCCCTCGGCTGGCGCATCGAACCGGCACTGGCCCTCGACGAGCGGCCCGCGATCGGTGCGGCCTCGAGCTGACAAACGGCTCAAGGTTTCGGAACGATTCGGCTGAGGAACGGCCGGATCACGGCGAAACCGCCGTCGTCGATCTCGTCCGCCGCGCCTCGCCAAAGGCAGCGCGCCGCGGCCACGCTGGGGCTGCGCGGCGCGAAGCGGTTCGAAAGTTCCTTGGACATGACCAAATCCGAGTCCGCTTCGTAACGAACTTGGCCATCCGGGCCGATCTCCGCACGAACCACGATGTCCCGTGTGCACTCGCCAAAGGCCAGAAACAGCTGAAACGACCCATGCTCGCACTCCTCCTTGAGCCGCAAGGCGTCATGCGGTCCCATGATGGCGTCCACTTCCGAGAACCAACATTCCCGTATCGCATCACCAAACTCCGGGTACGCGGGAATCTTGATGGAGATCGAGTGCGCATCGATTTGGTCCACCACCGCAATCGACACTTCGTGGCGCACGCGCTCATTCGCCAGAGCCACGAAAACAACCGCCAAGGACTCGATAGCCTCGCGACTCAGCCATAGATCGCGATCCTTCACGAAACTGACGATCTGCTTATGGAGCGCCTGCTCGGTCGCGGTGAGCATACGCGCCTCCATCTCGCGAATAGCGTCTTCCGGGTGGACGCGGGGAGGCTCTCGTTCCGGGTCGTTCAGGTCGGGCTCTTGAGCCCTGTGACCCGAGGTCTCCTCAACAACCGCGGCCGCCGGCTCACTCACCGCAGGTTCGGGTTCCGCTCGCCGCTGAGCGAGCAGCCAACCGAGGGCAACGACGCCCATTACGGCAACGATCATTGCCACCCGTCTTGTCGCGCGTCTCACGTTTCTCGCGTCTCCCGTTTCTCGCGTCTCCCGGAATTCGCACGCACTTACTTCAACCGCTCCCAGAGGAACGTGTAGGTCAGCGCCAGCATGTGCGCGGCCTGTTCGTTGGTTGCCGCGCCGCCGTGGCCGCCCTCGATGTTTTCGTAGAGGAGCGACTCCTGCCCGTGCGCCTTGAGCAGCGCGTGCATCTTGCGCGCGTGGCCGGGGTGCACGCGATCGTCCCGCGTGGAGGTGGTGAAGAGGATCGGCGGATACGTCACGCCGGGCTTCACGTTGTGATACGGTGAATACGCGCGGATGAACTCCCAGTCCGACGGGACGTCAGGGTCGCCGTATTCGTCCGCCCAGCTCGCGCCGGCGAGCAGTTTGGTGTAGCGGCGCATGTCGAGCAGCGGGACCGCGCACGCAATCGCCCCGAAGAGATCCGGGCGCTGCGTGAGCATCACGCCCATGAGCAGGCCCCCATTCGACCCGCCATGGATCCCCAGCCGCGCCGGCGAGGTGATCTTGCGGGCGATGAGATCCTCCGCCACCGCAATGAAGTCATCGTAGGCCCGCTGCCGGTTCTCGCGGCGCGCGGCGTTGTGCCAGGTGGGGCCGAACTCGCCGCCGCCCCGGATGTTCGCGATCGCGGCCACGCCGCCCCGCTCCAGCCACGCCGCCCCGAGTGTGGCGCGGTGCCCGGGCAGCTCGGAAACCTCGAATCCGCCATAGCCGTAGAGCCGGGTCGGATGCGATCCGTCGGCCGGCAGCCCTTTGCGCGCAACGACGAAGTACGGCACGCGCGTTCCGTCGCGCGAGGTGGCCTCGTGCTGCGTGATCTCCAGTCCCGCGGCGTTGAAGAACGCCGGCATGCTCTTGAGCCGCTCCGTGGTTCCGTCCCCCGCCCGCGCGAGGTGCAGGGTCGGAGGCGTGAGCAGGTTGGACGATTCGAGCCAGTAATCGTCGGACGCCTCGGGGTCCACCGCGCCGATATCGAGCACCGCCAACTCCGGGGCGCTGATCGGATGACCGCGCCACACGGAACCCTCCCGCACACGCACTTCGAGCCGGTGCCGGACGTTGTCGAGGATGCAGAGCACGAGGAAGTTTTTCGTCGCAATGAAGGATTCCAAGGCCGAGCGGTCGTTCGGCGCGTAGAGCACGTCGAAGGTCGGCTCACCCTCGCCCAGCAGCGACCCGAGGTCGGTGGCGATGAGCGCGCCGGCCGGATGCGTCGCACCGCCGACCGTCCACGCGCTGCGAAGCCGGAGCACCGCCTGACCCTGGAAGAATGTGAGTTCGGCGTCGTCCGGCTTGCGCACGGCAACCCAGGTACCGTCGCGCCGCACCTTCGTTTCCTGGGTGAAAAAGGTGAGCGCCCGCTGAAACACCTCGTGCCTGAGTCCCCGGTCGCGCACCGCCACGGCTCCCGCCGCCACGTCCTTCACGTCGCCTTCCCCAATCGTCTCGGCCTGCTCGAGGGGTGAGCCGCGCTTCCAGGCGCGTGAGATCCGCGGGTAACCCGACTCGGTGAGCGAGCCGGCACCGAAATCCGTGGAAACCCACAGCATGTCGCGATCAAACCACGACACGTCGGACTTTGCCTCCGGCAGGATGTATCCATCGGCCACGAACTGTTTGGAGCCGAGATCAAACTCGCGTACCACGACGGCATCCGCACCGCCGCGCGAGAGATGCAGCAACGCGCGATCGTAGGTTGGCTGGAGTACGGTGCATCCTTTCCAGACCCAGTTCTCGTTTTCCTGCGCGGCGAGCGCATCGAGATCGAGCACGGTTTCCCAGGCCGGCGAGGCCTTGCGATACTCCTCGAGGGTGGTCCGGCGCCACAAGCCGCGCACATGCTGGTCGTCGCGCCAGAGGTTGTAGTAGAAGTCCCCATAGCGCGCGACGTAGGGAATCTTGTCTTTCGAATTGAGGATGCCCAGCAGGCGCGCGCGCAGCTCGGCAAAGCCGGCCGCGTTCTCCAGCGCACCCTGGCTGACGGCGTTTTGCGCGCGCACCCAGTCCAGCTGGCGTTCGCCGGCGACGTCTTCCAACCAGAGGTGGGGATCCTCGGGTTCGGTCACGGTGGTTTCCGCGTGAAGGGTCGACAGAGACAACAGGAGCGCGGCTGCGGCGCAGCCCCTACGCACTCGTTCCAGGAGGTTGATCATGGCCGGTCGATGAAAGTCAGCCGTGGCCCCGACGCGATCCCGAAGCGATGCGACCGCGCAAACGCGACGTCGCCGTGAAGGATACGGTCGACAGTCCGGCGGCGACAGACGAAGACTGTCCTCATGTCGCGACTTGCCCTGCCCCGCGTGCTGGTCTTCCTGGCCTGCACCCTTCCGTCGTTCTCCGCGCGCGCCGCGGCGCCCGCAATCGAAGATGGCACAGTGATCACGGTCAACGAAGGCGCCGTGCGCGGCGTGGCGGGCCGGGACGCGGCGGTGACCGTGTACAAGGGCATCCCCTACGCCGCAGCGCCGGTCGGCGCCCTGCGCTGGAAGCCGCCGCAGCCCGCGCCAGTCTGGGAGGGCGTGCGCGATGCCTCGGAGTTTTGCGCCAGCTGCGTGCAGGAGATCCGCCGCTCGTACCTTCCCTGGACCGAGGAATACATGTTCCGCAACGACGTGAGCGAGGACTGCCTGGCGCTGAACATCTGGACGCCCGCCCGGCGCGCCGAGGAACGCCTCCCCGTCTACGTCTACATCCACGGCGGCGCCTACTACGGCGGCTCTGGCGAGGTGCTGCTCTACGATGGCGAGGCCCTTGCCCGCAAGGGCGTGATCGTGGTGACGCTCAACTACCGGCTCGGCGTATTTGGATTCCTGGCACACCCGGAGCTGACGGCTGAGTCGCCGCACGGGTCCTCCGGCAACTACGGCCTGCTCGACCAGATCGCCGCGCTGCGCTGGGTGCGGGAAAACATCGCGGCCTTCGGCGGCGACCCGGAGCGCGTGACGGTCGGCGGGCAGTCCGCCGGCGCGGGCTCGGTGCACCACCTGCTCGTTTCGCCGCTGGCACGGGGGCTCTTCCAGCGTGCGATTGCGCAGAGCGGACCGTGGCGCCGCGGGGCGAGCAGTCCGGCGCTCGCCGCCGCCGAGAAGCAGGGTGTGGAGTTCGCGACCGCGATCGAGGCGCCGGAGCTCGCCGCGTTGCGCGCGCTGCCCGCGGAGACGCTGTTCGCGCGCTACTTTGGAAAGTCATTCTTCTTCCGGCCGATCGTCGACGGCTGGGTCGTGCCCGAGCAGGTCGTGAGCGCCCATGAGAACGGCCGGCAGATCGACGTGCCTCTGCTCACCGGCTGGACGGCGGACGAACGCAGTTCGCGCTCTGGTTACGGCGGCACGACGCGGCAGGAGTTCGCCGAGCAGGCACAGCGCGAGTTTGGCGCGAGGGCGGGCGCCTTTCTGGAACTGTATCCGGCACCTGATGACGCCGAGGCCGGTGCCGTGCAGGTCCAGGCCTGGCGGGATGCGGATCGCGCCGGGCTGGTGTGGTGGGCCGGCGAGCGCGCCCGGCACGGACGCGCCCGCGACTGGACCTACATCTTCGAGCGCGCGATCCCCTGGCCGGAGCACCCGGAGTATGGCGCCTTCCATTCCGGCGAACTCCCCTACACCTTCAACAACCTCAGCCTGATGGATCGTCCTTGGGAGGACGTGGATCACCGTCTGGCCGACCTCGTCTCCGAGTACTGGGCCAACTTCATCAAGCAGGGCGACCCGAACGCCTCCGGCCTCCCCGCCTGGCCCGAGGACAACGGCACCCTCATGCGTCTCGGCGCCACTTCCGCCGCCGAGCCAGCGCTCAGCCCAGAAAAGCTGGCATTCCACCTCGCGGAATCGCGCTAGCTGGGGCTGCAGAGTGTTCGCTTCGAAGTGCGTTGGCACCAACACTGGAACCTGATCGTACAGCAGGCGAATCATCGCGCTCCGGCGCGCAATCGACAGGCACCAGTCGGGTCCGACCCCTTGTGTCCGCGCTGTCCTACTTCGAGCGGTACTCGATGCTGTAGCTGTAGGGGATCACAAGCTCCACCTCGGTATCGCTTCGCTGGCGGACGGCGAGCGGACGATCGAGGCCGGTGAGCGCAACCGTGCTGGAGCCGCCCAGCTTGCTGGTGACAAAATGCACTTCCTCGACGATGCGCTCCAGGAGTTCGCGGCGATACTGGTCGGGGTCCATGATGCTGAGTCCGACCGACCCCTCCGTGATTCGGGTCTGGCCGACAGACTCGACTCCCGAAAGGAAGGCTTTGATGCCGTTCGTGACCTCAAGGGCGCTCTTGTCCCCGGGCAGGACTGCGAGCACGAACAGATCGATCCGCGTCTCGGTGCCATAGGATCCGAACGACACCAACTTGCGATCGCGCGTGGAGAGATCAATCCTGCCGTTGTGGATACGTATCCCGGGCGTCGTCGCCGCCCGATCGACCAGGCGTTGGAGGGTTTCCATGAGTTCGCGATTCCGTTGCTCGGCCTGCCGGCCGTCGTGCGTCAGCATGACGGCAAGGGCCACGTTTTCCGCCCTTCGCCGCAAAGTCACAGCAGGCAGGCCTTCGCCAAGCCCACGAGCGCGCCCGATCGCGCCCAATTCACCCGCCGGATACGCCGGCGCGGAGGACTGAAGGGTGATGAATTCATCGCCAGCATGGGCCGAACTCACCATCGCACCCATCGCTATCGCAACACAGGCCAGAACCAGAGACACGACGTGGGGTTTCATGTGAGACACGATTAGCGCAGACGCACCGAAGTGCCCAAGTCGAAACCCTCGGTGTCAGGTCTGCAGACTGGGTCACCGCCAGAGCCGAGTGCCGATTGCGAGGGGTGAGACGGGTATTTCCGGTGGGCCCTGCACCAGAGCCCCTATCGCGCCGTACCGACCACCCGGGCCGGGTTGCCCGCGATGATCGACCAGGGCGGGGCGGCGAAGTTGACCACGGCGCCGGCGCCCACGATGCAGCCTTCCCCCAGATGCGTCCCGGCGAGCAGCACCGCGCCCATGCCGACCCAGCAGTTCCCGCCCAGCACGATCGCCTCGTCGCGCGACGGCATCGCCGGCCCCTCGGGTGCGCCATCGGCGGCAGGCGGGACCGCGAAGGGCGTGTCCGCCAGAACCACCTCGTGGGCGAGGAAGGTGAAATCGCCGATCACGACACGCGCGTCGGTGCGAACGATTGCCCCGACAAGTGTACAATAATCGCCGATACACACCTCGGCATGCGGTCCCAGATCGAAGAACGTGCCGTTGTAGATGCCCGTGTCGTGCCCGATACGGACGGCCGACGGCAGCCGCGCCCGGTTGTGCACGAACCCGAACGAGCTGTAGATCCACGAGCGTTCCGCCACCTCCAGGTTGTCCGGAAGCGGTCGCGGGTACCAGTCGTGCTCAAGATGTCGTCCGGCGGTCACGGCAAGGGCGGTCGAAGTGGAACCCCGCGCCCGTCAGTCCACGTCGATGGCGCGGCCGGCCTCGCGCTTCTCGAAGCTGCGGAAGGCGAACATCGTCTCGCTGTCGAGGATGCCCTCGGTCTTGAGCAGCGCGTCCGTGATGACATACTCGATCATGTCAACGGATTCGCACCGGATGATCACCATCAGGTCGTGGCGGCCCGAGATGGAATACACCTCGGACACGGAGGGTATCGCGAGAATGCGTTCCGCCGTGTCGGTGACCTTGCGGCGGTCGGTCTTCAGAAGGACGATTGCGGTGGGCATGGGTTGATGGCGCGTAGTGGGTTCGTGGTGGCGGATCGCAGGCCGGTGGATCAGAGACCGATCTCGCCGCTCGCGGCAGGTTTGGCGGGATTGCCGGCGACCACGCCGCCGTCGGGGACGTTGCGCACCACGACGGCGCCGGCGCCGATGCGGGCGTTTCTTCCGATCGTCACACCTTTGAGGATGATGGCACCGATCCCGATCCAGGCACCGTCGCCGATCATGACCGGGCGCGTCCGGACCGGCGGCCGCTCGCCGCGATCGCCGAACGGCGCATTGGCGATGGCGTCGAGTTTTCGCGCCTCCGGGTCGAGAGGGTGAAAATCCGAATCGGCGATCGTGACGTGGTAGGACACGACCACACCGCGCCCGACGATGATGCGGTCGGCGCACATGAAGGTCGCGCCAACGAGCACGCTGTCGTCGCCGATCTCGATCGAGCCGGCCGGCTCGACATTGAACACAGTCCAGGTGTGCACACGCACGCGTTCGCCCAGCACGAGGCCGGGGTCGCGGGTGCTGCGAAAGCGCTCGAAGCTCTGGCGCCGCTCGATCCAGCAGCCCGGACCGATGCGCACGTTGGCCGGGAGCGTGGCATAGTCCCAGGTGCCTTCGATGGCGGCGAGTTCGTCAGGTGTCATGGCGGGCAGGAGGTCCGGATGCGCTCGGGCAGTCCGGCGACAGCGAGGATCTCACCGAGGACGGCGTCGGAGTCAAAATAGACCCGCGCGATATCGCGCGCGGCACAGCCGTGGCCAACCGGATCGCGCTCGACGGCCTCGAGTGCCGCGATGGCACCGGCGGTATCGGAGAACGCGTGCAATCCCGCTCCGCACGGGAAGTGACGCGAGAATCCGGTGTCCTGCACGACCGCCGGGCGGCCGGCCGCGAGGTAGCACACGGTCCGGCAGCTGAACCAGCCGCAGTGCGTGGCGACGTAGATGTTCTTCGCGACCGAAAACTCACCGCGCGAGCCGGTGATGTAGTCGCGGTACACATCGACGTCGGCCGTGGCCGCGTGCGAATCGAGCACCTGCCAGCCGGCGGCCCTCCAGCGCTCGCGCGGCGCCTCATTGCCGCCCACCGCCACCTCGAAGCGCGCCGGCACGCGGCCGGGCACAGTCTCGATGAGCGGGAACTCCAGCTCCTTGGCGCCGTAGCGATGGCCGTCGTGCTCGATGAGCTTGGGGAAGTTCTTCCACGTCATCACCGTGGTCCAGGCGGCGCCGGGCGGACGGTCGTTGTTCCAATCGGCCATCACAACAGGCGGGCGCGTGGGATGCCAGCGTTTGCCGAAATCCGGCAGCGGGCAGTCCGGGAGCCCGAGGTTGAGCGCGTAGGTAAAGAAGTGATCGTGTGCATGCCAGCCGTGGGTGCCGAGCCAGCCGCGCTCGCCCTCCTTCCAGCCGAGGTAGCTCTTGAAATGATTGAGGCCGGGATCGGTGTCGATGAGCACGCGCCGGCGGCACTCCAGGTACTCGTCACGCATCAGCGCGCTGTTGGAGACGTTGAGGAACAGGTCGGCCTCGCGCAGAACCGCGCGAAACGTCGCGTCATCGAGGCCGTAGCCGCGGCTGCGTCCCTCCATGTCGGTGTTGACGAAGCGCCATCGCGCCGCGAGCCGAGGGGAGAGCCGGCCCAGCGACTGTTCGAGAAAGCGAAGCGCGAACGAACAATCCTCGCCGTACTCGCCGCGCTGCGGGTCGTAGACCGGCATGCCCGTGTCCTCGAGGTAGTAGACCTCATAGCCGAGCCGCTCGAGTGCGGTCGCGTACTGGCCGTAATCCCACGCCACGCCGCCCACGGCGTAGTTGCCGATCATGCCGGTGACGACGGCTTTCATGGGACAGGAGTGTAGGCTCCAGGTGTGACGCTTAAAGCCAGAAGATTAGCCACGGAGACACGGAGGCACGGAGAGGAAGAGATCAAGAAGAGGGACTGAAACGGCGTTTTATCGTTCATGTGCGCACCAGGTCGAAACTAACGGCGAAGGAGCCCGGAGGCGGCGCCCGTCCCCCGGGTTCACTGCTGAACCTCTGTGTGCCCGACCGAAGATTTTGCACAGACGGTAACGAAGGAAACGAAGTTGTGGATATGAACTGGGTGGATCGAGGTCGTGGGAAGGATCCGAATGCCGAGGCGTTCCTTATTCGCTTCGTTTCCTTCTCTGAACTGCGCTTCCCAGAATCTTCGGCAATGATCGCCCGGGGCTTTCCCCTCTCCGTGTCTCCGTGCCTCCGTGGCCAATCCCACTGTCCGCGACGCACGACTACACCGCCGACGCGGCGACGTCGGTCCGCTTCGAGATGAAGGAGGTGAGCTTGCCGCCGTTGATCTCGAGGCGCACGTCGCACAGTTCGAGCGTGCTCAGGCGATGCGCGATCATGAAGGACGTGCGGCCCTTCATCAGGCGCTCAAGCCCCTCGATGATCTGCGACTCGGTCTTCACGTCGACCGAGCTGGTCGGTTCGTCGAGGATGAGGATCGGCGCGTCCTTCAGGAACGCGCGGGCGAGCGAAATACGCTGGCGCTCGCCGCCGGAGAGCTGGAGGCCGCGCTCACCGACCTCGGTGTCGTAGCCGCGCTCGAGCCGGCTGATGAACTCATGGGCGTTGGCGGCGCGGGCGGCGGCCTCGATGTCGGCCTGCTTCGCGTCCGGCCGGGCGTAGGCGATGTTCTCCCCGATCGTGGCGGAAAACAGCACCGGGTCCTGCAGGACGATGGCGAACTGGTTGCGCAGATCCTTGAGCGCGAGGTCGCGCAGGTCCACGCCGTCGAGCAGGATGCGGCCCGCCGCCGGGTCGTAGAGGCGCAGGAGCAGGCTGATGATCGTGGACTTGCCCGCGCCGGTGTGTCCGGCGATGCCGACGTGCGCCCCGGGCGGGATCTCGAAACTCACGTCCGTGATGGCCGGACGGTCGGGCCGGTAGGAGAAGTTGACAGTGTCGAATGTCACGGCACCGCGGGTGCGCGCGATGCGGCGCGGATTGGCGCTTTCCTTCACCTCCGGTTCCTCGTCGAGCAGTTCGAACGCGCGCTCCGCACTGACAAACGAGCCCTGCAGGCTGCCCGTGCTGCGCGTGAGCGTCTCCAGCGGGGTGTAGAGCATCGGCAGGTAGCTCATGACGAGCACGAGATCGCCGAGCGTGATCAGGCCGGACTGGACGTGACGGGTGCCGAGGAAAAGCACGCAGGCCGTGCCGGTGGCCATGATCAGGCCGATGGACAGCGCGAAGCGGCTGTTGAGCACGGCCACGCGCAGCTGCTCGCGCAGCCCGCGGCGCGCGCGCACCTCGAACCGCTCCTGTTCCCGGTCCTCGGCCGCAAAGGCTTTCACCACGCGGACGGCGCCCATCACCTCGGAGACCACCGAGTAGGCGGAGGTCTCGTGGTGTTTGGCCTCGCGCCAGTGGACCTTCAGGCGCCGGGTGAAAAAGATCGAGGTGAGCCAGAGCGCGGGGGCGACCAGCAGCGCGATCAACGCGAGCTGCCAGTCGATGCGCGTGAGCACGACCATCATCGAGGCAAGCGTGAAAACCGAGGTGGCGAGCGGGATGAGCGCGTCGACCATGATCCACTGGATCGCGGGCGCGTCGTACTGGATGCGGTAGGTGATCTCGCCCGTGCCCTTCGTGTCGTGGTAGGCCAGCGAGAGCCGCTGCGAGTGCCGGAAGAGCACGGAACGAAACCCGAGGACGAGCTTCTCCGCGGTCCACGTGCGCAGGACGGCAAAGCCCATGTCGAAGAGCTGCTTGAGCAGCGCGATGGCGATCATCAGCGACGCCACGATGCCGGCGGCGGTGATGCTCGTGCGCTCGGTACCCTCAGGCAGGATACGCTGCACGATGCCCGGCAGCTCGTGGGAGCCGAGCACGCTGTCGACGATCAGCTTGAACGGCACCGGCGTGAGCAGCGCCAGGGGCACCGCCAGCAGGCTGAGCGCCATCAGACCGCCCAGGTGCGGCCAGTAGGGCCGGGCTTGACCGGCAAGACGACGCAGGACGCTCAGGCTCTTCGGTCGGGGAGGTGTGGACATGCGCAGGCTATTCCGACGCCGGTTCCTCGGGCGCCGCGCCCGGCGAGAGGCCCACGTAGGCCGCGCTGATGAACGGCGGGGGCGGCGTCGGATCGGAGTCGAAGGGCTTGGTCAGCGCACGCTCGACCGCCGCCAGGGCGACGCTGCCTTCCTGCAGGACGCGAAAGGCGATCGCCGCGGTGAACACGGTCAGGATCAGGTAGGCGATGATCGCGCCCTCAAAGAGCGCGCCGCAGGCCAGGAGGGCCAGCACGAGAACCGACACGATGCCCTCGGTCGAGTAGCGCGGCCAGACGATGAAGCGGAACAACTGCTTGCCCGCACCGTGCTCCTCGCAGGTCATCAGCAGGCGCGCGCCGCCAAGCAGGCCGGCCCTGACGCCGAAGTCCCAGCGGTCGTAATCGCCACCTGAGATGATCACCGCCCCGTCGCTGCGCAGGCGCGCGGCCATCCGCCGCAGGACGTCCTCGGGCATCTGCCAGCGTTCGCACCAGCTGGTCAGGTCGCGCGCGATCGGCCAGGCCATCCGCATCGGCAGGCGCATGCGGCCGGCGTGCAGGCCGTGCCGGAGCCGTCCCCACAAACGCGCCACCGGCTGGATCAGATGCAGCCACGCCGTGATCGCCTGCAGCTTGAGCCGCTTGCGACGGTTGCCCGGCGTGCTGAACCGGCCCTGTGAGGCGGAAAGCACCGCCTGGGCGATGGTGAGCCCGAAGGCGAAGACCACGACGGGGATCGTCCACAGCAGCCGCGGCCAGAGCGGCGACATCGCGCTGATGAGGCCGAGCGCGACCAGGATGAGATACCACTCCGGCATCGTCGGGAGCACGCGCAGCAGGCTGGGATGCGTATCGTAACGGGCCTGGAATGACGCCGAGCCCCACGCGCCGTGATAGATCCGGCTGACGCGGCCCAGCACGCGCGTGAGCCCCTTGCCGTAAAGCCGGCCATGCCAGCCCACGTGCCCGATCGCGTTGTATTTCTCCGGCCACTTCAGCTCGAGCAGCGCCTCGGCCTTGCCGTAGCCACGCTGCTGGCGCCAGTAGGTCTTCACCGTCTTGCGGCGGTGATGCCAGACCATGGCTGCGGGGTGGAAGCCGATCGTCCAGCCGCGCTCCATGATGCGCCAGCAGGCGTCGACGTCGTCGCCCGCGGCGCGAAACTGCGGATCGAAGCCGCCGATCGCCTGCAGGCACGCCTTGCGGAAGGACATGTTGCAGCCCGGAACGTGCTCGGCGATCCGATCGGTCATGAGCACGTGGACCGGCCCGCCCGGGGCGTTGTCCACGCAGTCGGCGACCTCGCCGGTGAGCGGCGGCGAAAGGTTCGGTCCGCCCATGGCCGCGTGGTTGGAATTCAGGTACGTCTCGGCGATGAAGCGCAGCCAGTGCGGGTCGGGCCAGGCGTCGTCATCGAGGTAGACGATGTACTCGCCCTTCGCCGCCTCCATGCCGGTGTTGCGCGCCGCGCTCAGGCCGCGGTTTTCGGTGCGGATCACCGTGGCGCCGTAGCTGCGGCCGATCGCGGAGACGTCGTCGGTGGAACCGTCGTCGACGAGGACGACGTCGAAATTCGGATACTCCACCCGCTTCAGCCCCTCGAACGCGTCGCGCAGGGTGCGCGAACCGTTGTAGGTGCAGATGATCACCGTGATGTGCGGCAGGTCGTCGCGGGGCGGGAACGGCGCCTGCGAAAACGCGCGCGCCACGGCGGCGACGGCCGGCTTGGGTGAACGGTCGCGCGTCACCAGGCCGAAATCCCAGTCCGGGATGTCGTGCCCGCCGCGCCACCACTCGTCGGTCCACGCGAAGATGAACGCGCCGGAACACCCGGTCGCGAATGTCGTGTGCACCTGCCACTCGAGCACCGAGGCCTGCTTGGAGAGGCCGTTGCGCTGGCTGTCCAGGCCGATCTCGGCCATCACCAGCGGCTTGTCGCCGGCGATGTTCTGCAGCCGGTAAAGATAGGCCTCGAGGCGCTCCTGTTTCTCCAGGTAGACGTTGAAGGTGATGAAATCGAGGAAGCCCAGCCGCAGGTACTCGGTGGACGGGAAGTTGACGTAAGTGACCAGTCCACCCGGATCCTCCTCCTTGGCGGCGAGGTAGAGGCGCCGCAGGAAACGCTCGATCGCGCGCGGGCCGTGCCAGCGGCAGATCGGCGCCGGGATTTCGTTGCCGATGGAAAAGCAAAGCACCGCGGGATGATTCGCGCAGGAGCGCACGCCCTCGCGCACGCGCTGCTCGATCGCGGCAGGCCGGCCCGGTTCGCTGAGGAAGGCGATGTGCTGTTCCCACGGCAGACCGACCATCACCTTCAACCCGTGCACCTGCGCCACGTCCAGCAGCCAGCGCGGCGGGACGGTGTAGACGCGCACGGAGTTGAAGCCGTTCGCTGCCATCTGCGCAAAATCGCGCTCCACCACCGGGCGCGGCGGGAACTGATGCCCGTCCTGGTCCGGCGCAAACGTACCGTAGGTCACGCCCTTCACCCAGAACCGGCGGCCCTCCACCGCGAGGAACTTGCCATCGATCCGCGGACGCGGTGCATCGGCCGCCGCGGGTGCGACGTCGGCCTCCTCGATGGACGACGGAGGAGTCTTGATCATGGGCTTCTCGGCGACTTCAGGTAATGGCGCGGCCATGACATGGGTCACGTCGAGGGCGCGAGGATGTGCGTTCATGGAGTGCAGGTTGGTCAGTCGTCCGCAGCCACACCGAGCGAGGCATGCGTGCAGGCGCAGAAGAGGGCTGCGACACGGCATGGCTCTGCTTGTTCACTGCGGACGTTTGGAGCGTGACGGGATACACCCACGGTTGGCGAGCGTGCACTGCCTCGTAAGCCCCTGCAATTCAGTAGGGCGCAAAACGACGGATCCCTGTGATGGCCAAGCCCATGCCGCAGGTGCGGGAAACTCTCCGATACTAAATCCCGGGATTGCCAACCGGCCCTCAACCCGGGAGAACCGCGCGGTGGAATCCGCCCGCGTCCTGCTCGTCGACGGCTACAACATCCTCCACGCCTGGGGATGGCTCTCGGCCCGCGATTCCACGCCCGCCGCGCTCGAGATCGCGCGGGGACGGTTGATCGAGGCCGTGCGCCCGCTCCACGATGTGGATCGCTACGACGTGAGCATCGTCTTCGACGGACGCAGCGCGAACGCGACGATCGATCCGGCCTCGCAGGAGCCGGGGTTTCGCGTGGTGTTCGCCCCCGCTGGCCGCACCGCCGACAGCGTGATCGAAGCCACGGTAGCTGCGTCGCCGGACCCGCAATCCTGCACGGTGGCGACAGCCGACGGACTCGAGCGCGAGACCGTCTCCGCCACCGGCGCGTCATGCGTGTCCCCCGAGGATCTTCAGGCGTGGTGCGCGCGGAGTCGCACCCGGGCGACCCAAGCCGCCGCGCGCTCCGCCCAACGCCCGGGAACTGCCTGGGGCAACAAGCTTCCACTATGATGACGATGCCGCGTGCGATCGGATCCACCCCGCCGCAACCGCCGACAGGCAGCGCCGCCGAGGTCGCGGAGTTCCAGGGCCTCTATGGCGCGTATCATGTCAGCGAGTTGCTTCTGCAGAAGATCTGGCTGCGCGGCGCCTTCACTCAGGCCGGCGCGCGCACCACGACCGGCGATCGCGTCGTCGTCCTGCACCCCGGCACGTGGAATCGTCTCGCGGGGCCTGATTTCCACGGCGCGCGCTTGAGGATCGGCGATCACGAGGTGACGGGCGACGTCGAGGTGCATTTTCACGCCGCCGCCTGGACTCAACACGGTCACGACCGCGACCCGGCCTACGCCGGCGTCGTGCTGCACGTGGTGCTCTTTCCGCCGGCGGCCGACGCCTCGCCCGTGCTCCGATGCGACGGCACCGCCATCGCGACGCTCGCGCTGGTCGATCTGCTCTGGCACGACCTCGAGGAGTATGCGACGGACGAGGCGGTCGCCGCACTGTCGAGTCGCGATGCGCTGCCGCTGGTCGAGCATCTCCTCTCGCTCGACGTGGACGCGCGTGCCGCAGTCATTCGCGAGGCCGCATCCCGTCGCTGGCACGAGAAACTCCGCTACGCGCGCCTCCGCCTCGAGCGTTGTGGTTGGGAGGAAGCCTGTCACCTCAGCGCGCTCGAGATCCTCGGCTACCGCGCCAACCGCGAGGCCATGCTCCGCGTGGGAACGACGTTCCCCTGGTCGGCCTGGCACCGAGAAACACCGGCGCCCACGCTCGAGAGCCTGCTCGCCGCGGGCGCGGACGCCTGGTCGACACGCGGCGTGCGCCCCGCCAACCAGCCGCGCCTGCGTCTGGCGCAGTATCTTCGCTGGATGGAAGCCGCGCCAGACTGGCCGGGCCGGCTGCGCGATTGCGAGCTGTCCGCGATCCCGGACGCGGACACAGGCGAGACAGTCACCGCGCAGCGTCGGCGCGCGGGATTCACGCGCGTGCGCGACGAGCTGGCGCGGAGCTTGACGGGCGGCCAGCTCGGCGGCCTGCGCTTCGACACGTTCGTCATCAACCTCGTGCTGCCGTTTCTCGCCGCCGCCCGGCCCGCGCTCGGGCCCGTGGCGTCCGCCTGGTGGCGCCTCTGGACCCCCGGCGACGTCGCGGAGGTCCTGCTTCAGGCCTCGCGGCAACTGGCGAACCCTGCCGCGCGTGAGACCCGCACCAACGCGATGATCCAGGGGCTCCTCGGCCTGCACCTGCAGTGCGCCGCCACGACCCGCACGGATTGACGTCCGCTTCCGGTAATCGCGGCTCCCACGGCCGCGACCTCGCCCCGGCCGGCCGTTTTCGCGCAAAACGCCGTTCCGCTCGACCAGAAAACCTGTTACGCCCCCACCCTTTCGAAACAAGAAGCCTGCCCACGCCGACCGTCGTCACTCTCCACGTCCGACCCTCCCGCACCACGCCTTCGTCCCTCCCGATGTCGCTCCGCCTCTTCGATTCCCTCCAACGCGAGCTTCGCGAACTTCGTCCGAGCCAGCCCGACGGCGTGTATCGCTTCTACAACTGCGGCCCGACGGTCTACGCGCCGGCGCACATCGGCAATTTCCGGACCTTCGTGGTCAACGACATCATCCGCCGCGTGCTCGAGCTGGAGTTCGGCCCGGACAAGGTACGCCACGTGCGCAACCTCACGGACGTCGACGACAAGACGATCCGTCGATCCCGCGAGGAAGGCCGCACGCTTGGCGCGGTGACCCGCCAGTGGACGGAAAAATTCCACGCCGATTGCGACGCCCTCAACTGCCTGCGCCCGCACGTCGAACCGGCCGCGACGGCGCACATCGCCGAGCAGATCGAGATGATCGCCGCCCTCGAGCAGGGAGGGAACGCCTACCGCGCCGCCGACGGCTCGGTGTACTTCAAGGTGAATTCGTTCGGCGGATACGGACGCCTCTCGCGCGTGAAGGAACGCGAGCTTCAACTCGGCAGCGCCTTGAAGGCCCAGCCGCTTGACGCCGACGAGAAGGAGGACGGCTCGGACTTCGCACTCTGGAAAGCCTGGAAGCCTGAGGACGGCGATGTCGGTTGGGAAAGTCCCTGGGGCCGCGGTCGCCCGGGCTGGCACATCGAGTGCAGCGCGATGAGCCGCAAGCATCTCGGCCCGACCATCGACCTGCACACCGGCGGCGTCGACCTGCTCTTCCCGCATCACGAGAACGAGATCGCGCAGAGCGAATGCTGCAATCACGCGCTGTTCTCGCACCATTGGTACCACAGCGAGCACCTCCTCGTCGACGGGAAGAAGATGAGCAAGAGCCTGGGCAACCTCTACACGCTCGACGACCTGCGCGCGAAGGGGTTTTCGGCCATGGCCCTGCGCTACGCGCTGCTCGCCGGCCACCCGCGCAAGCAGCTGAACTTCACGCTCGATTCGCTGCACGCGGCGGAGAAGGCGCTGGCGACCTTGCGAGCCTACCGCGCTTCGCTGGCACCGTCCGATGGGGAGGCCACGGCTCTAGCGCCCGTGTTCGCCGCGCTCCATGACGATTTGAATACCCCCGCCGCGCTCGGGGCGCTCTTCACGGTGGTGAATCGGGGCAGTGCAGGCGTCGACCTCGCCGCCTTCGATCGCGTGATGGTTGCGCTGGGCCTGAAACTCGACGCCCCCGCGGCGCCGAAGGCCGAGGCGCCGGCCGAGGTCGCCGCGCTCGCCGAAAAGCGCTGGAGCGCGAAAGCGGCCCGGGACTTCAAGACCGCCGATGCCTTCCGCGCCGAAATCGCCGCTGCCGGCTGGCAGATGCTCGACCGCAAGGACGGCTACTCCCTCGAGCCGCTGAAGAAATGAACGCGGGCCGAAACGGTCGGGCGAGGCCTCCGGCCGAGCCGTCACGTGCGCCAAGCCTGCCCGCGGCTCGGCCAGAGGCCTCGCC
>JAEWQP010000009.1 GCA_023399155.1 Verrucomicrobiota bacterium
TCGAGGCCGTGCCCCAGTCGTCGTTGGAGGCGAGGATCTCCCCGGGATTGCTTTCATCGCGCAGGAACAGCTGCGAGTCGACCAGGCGGTCCTCCAATTCGAAGGTGTCATACATGCCCGGGCCGACCGCGCGGATGAGCATGCGCTTGGTGCCCGTGCCGCTGATGACGAACCCGGGAATGAGCGCGTTGCCGCCGGTCAGGTCCAGGGCGCGCGTGGACAGGTTCATCAGGCGCGCGTTGGAATCGGGCGCCGGGTTGACCGTGACCACCGCGGCCTCGCTGGTGGCCGAGCCGTTGGCGTTGGTTACCACGACGGTGTAGCTGCCGCCGTGAAACACCTGCGTGCTCGGGATGGTGTACTCCGCGCCGGTCGCTCCGGCGATGTCCACGCCGTCGAGCCGCCACTGATACGTCAGCCCGGTTCCGCCGGCTGTGACCGTCAGCTTCGTCTGTCCGCCCGCCGTCGAGGTCGTCGCCGTGGGCTGCACGCTGATCTCGGGGAGGCTCGTGTCGGCCGCGGTGAGCACGAGGTGCGCGGCGGTCAGCGGCGGCAGCGTGTAGGTGAATGTGTTGTTCTCGATCGATGTCACAGCGGCACGCTCGCTGATGGCGGCGCTGGAGGCGTCGAACGCAAACACGCGCGCGCTGCCGTACCGGCGCGTGCCCGCGAGCCCGATGGTCGCGACCGCAGGCTCGGTGTCGTTCTTGTTCAGCAGGATCACGTGCAATCTTGTCGGATCGTCGGCGTCGATCGACGCATGCACCGAACAGGTGGTGCGGTCATTGACCGACGCGCTGACGGCCGTGTCGCCGACGGCGCCGCCCGCGCCGTCGTAGTTGAGATAGAGCCGGAAGGCGGCTGCGATGTAGCTCACGTCCTCGTGGATCTTCCACCAGCACGCGGCATAGATGCCCTGGTCGGCGAAGATCCCGAGCGTGTCGGCCTGGGCGATCCCGCCCGAGACGTGGCTCTCGCCACCGAAGTTGTACTCCGTGAGCGCGAGTTTCGTGCCGGGATAGAACGCGTCGATCGAGGCCTGCATGGTGGGCAGGAGCGGCAGGTACTGCGAGAACCACCGGGCGATCCAGCTGTGCTCGCGGTAGGTGCTATCCCAATACGTACGGGGCGCCTGCATGCGGGCCGTGTTGCAGGCCCGGTTGGTCCAGTCCTCGGTTTCCTGGATGCGCACCGCGTTGTCGAGATCGGCGGACTCGCGCGCCTCGGAGTAGTTGTGGATGTCAACGACGTCGAGCAGGCGGGCGCCGGCCGTGTCCGACGCCTTCTTCATCTGGTCGAGGTAGTAGTCGAGGAACCAGCGGTAGTCGCCCTTCTGGCGTTCCGTGGGCCAGTCCGTCGCGCTCTGGTAGTCGAGGCAGCCCCCGAATCCATAGCTCACGAAGCCGAAGGTCTCGGCGGATGGGTCGAGGCGCCTGAGCAT
Source organism: Verrucomicrobiota bacterium (assembly GCA_023399155.1). Lineage (GTDB taxonomy): Bacteria > Verrucomicrobiota > Verrucomicrobiia > Opitutales > Opitutaceae > JAEWQP01. The sequence goes on from JAEWQP010000009.1 coordinate 1,442, forward strand.
GCGGGCGGCATCGACGTTCTTTGAGATTAGTTCGACGCACGTCGGCTTGTTCGGATGGAGAAGTGGATGTGTGCCGTTCTCAAGAAGGACGGGCACGCCGTTGCTCCTCAGGCCCCTGGACCAGAGATCCGGCTCGTTGTCCAGGCAGTAGCCGCGGACGCCGGTGGGCGAGGATGCCGGCCCGTAGCGCGTGACCAGGAGGTTCACAAACTCGTCCATATAGACCACTGCGTCGGTCGTGTCGGGGGTGAGTGAATACGCGGTCGGCTTGGTGAGGCTCGTCGCGACCCAGCGCGAGGACGGCGCGGCCTGCGCCGCAGCAACGGGCCCCGCCTTGTCCGCGGCGACGTAGCCGGCAAGCTGGAGCGTGACGATCGAGTAGGACACGCCGCGCTGCTGGGCCTCCTCGTGGAAATGCGTTGGGACGATGCCCGGCGTGTTTTCCTGGCCGCGCGGGACGCCCCAGGTGAGGTAGTCGTCGCTTTGGTGGTTCCAATCGTTGCCGGCGTTGGAGGCGTTGTTCTCCCAGTTGTAGCCGGTCAGCCGATTGCCACCCTGTCGCATCGTCGTGAGCGGCGCGTCTGGAATGTCCTGGTTCGAACCGTAGATGAACGGGCTGATCGGCACGTGGCCGGCGGAGGGATCGATGGTCACGGTGACCGCGACATCGCCGCGGGCGAGCGGAGCCATCGATGAAAGGGCGGACATCGCCGCCAGGAGCGCGGCTCCGAGGGTGCAGGTATTCATGGATGTGACGCGGACGACAATGGCACGTGCCGCGGAGCGGGGACGACTCCCGATCCGGGGCCGCGCGTGATGCACGGGGTTTTGACAGGGCGCTGGCGCGGACTCCCCAGCCGGGTGGGCTGGGCCGGTTTCACCGTTCAGATACTGCCGGCCGGAGCCGGAGAGTTCAACGGCGTTCGCAATCGAAAGTCAGGCCGACCGCGGCCCGCCACGCATCGAGCCCGGCCATGTTGCCCAACGTGTCGGCCCAAGTCATGCCCGGGGTCCTGACCTCGACGTCGTGGTTGCGAATCGCGGCCGCGACCGCGTCGACCTGCACCGTGTAGAGGGGGGCGGGCGCGTCGACCAGTTCTTCCGTGGGAGAGGACTCGCCACGCCGCTGGACGACCAGGCGCGCGTGCTTGTCCGCCGGTTTCCAGGGCACGGGCACCAGGACGTGTCCCTCGGAACCCCAGATGCGCACGCCACTGTCCGTGGCGACCTGAGTCGCGCAGGTGAGGTCGGCGACGCAGCCGCCGGGGAATTTCAGCGCCGCGGTGGCCTGCTGATCCACGCGACTCTGCTCGCCGATGAAAGCGGTGCCGCGAATCTCGGACGGGTTGAGAAACGGATTTCCCTTCGAGGCGCCGGCAATGAGTCGCGCGATCGAAAGCGGGTAGCAGCCGACATCCATGATCGCGCCGCCGGCATCGGCATTGCTCAGGCGGATGTTCTGCAGATCGACGCCCATGTTGTAGCAGAACGAGGCCTGGATCATGCGCACCTCGCCGATCTCGCCGCGGCGCACGATCTCGACCAACCGCGCGGTCTGCGGATGGCAGCGATACATGAACGCCTCCATCAGGAACACGCGGGCCTTGCGCACCACCTCGATGGCACGCTCGGCCTCGGCGCGATTCACGGTGAACGGCTTCTCGCAGAGGATGTGCTTACCGGCCTCGGCGCACCGCATCGTCCATTCGGCGTGCAGCCGATTGGGCAGGGAGATATAGACAACGTCGACCTCCTTGCTCGCCAGCACCTCCTCATACGAGCCGAAGGCGCGCGGAATGCCCCAGGTGTTGGCGAACGCGCGCGCGCTTTCGAGGGATCGGCTGCCGACCGCGGCCAGGTGACCGGAGGACGAGTGCTTGATCGCCTCGGCCAGGACGTTTGCGATCTTGCCGGTGCCAAGGATGCCCCAGGCGAGGGAACGGCGTGCACGCATGGGGCGGGGTGGGAGGGGAGGGAGGGGACGGGTGGACTCAGTGACCGCAGCCGCAGCCGCCGCAGCAACCGCCACCATGGCTGTGGCTGTGCCCATGGCTGTGGCCGTGGGACGAGGGGCCCGTCTCGGATTTCGAGCCGCCCACAAACCCATAGCCACCGGTGATCACCCGCTGCACCGGATCCCCGGTCTCTGGGTCGGCCGTAAGTGGCGCGTCGTTCATGCTTTGCTTCACTTCGAAGCGGCGGCGCGGCTTGGACGGATCGGCGGGAACGGTCTCGTAGATGTACGTGGCCATGGTCGGGGAAAGCTAGGCGGCGCGGGCCCGTCCCGCAAATGGAAACAGGGCTCCGAAAGCACGGCCGCGGTGAGCATGGCGGGCAGCACTCCGCAGACAGGATGCCCACGCGTGGCGCAGCAAAACCTCAACCCCGCGGGCGCGAAGATCACGGGATTCAGAGCGTGTTTTCAAACCCGTGGTCTGGTTCAACACGATCGACCAGCCTTTGAAATGGGGGCGGCGGCTTCTGCCCGGCCGCGATCGTCCCAAGGCAGGCACCCACCGTGGCACATGCGCGGCGGAGCGGGAACTCGGCCGTCCAGGGGGCCTAGCGGAGGGACTGAAAACACGCCAGGGGCGCCGACGCAGTTTCCCCTCAGCTCGTGTGTCGCATGGCTTGCAGGACGTTCAGCGAATGATTCCCGATGCTCTCCATGTTGTTGAGGATGTCGATGTAGAGCATCTCGGCCTTCACGGCGTCGCCGCCGAGCTGCATGCGGCGCATCGACTCCTTGCGCAGCCGCTTGCGCGACTGATCGATGAGCGTCTCCAACTGGTAGGCCGTTTCCATGTCAGCGGCCGTGGGCGTGCTGCCGATGAAACCGGCCGAAAACTCCAGGAAGCGGAAGAGCAGATCGGCGAAGCCCCGGATCTCCGCCATCGTTTCCGGCGGCAGCTGGCGGTTCTTGCGGCTCTTGCGCTCGGCCAGCATGACGAGGCGGTTGCCGCAATCGCAGATATCCTCCATCTCCGCCACCACGCGCATCAGCGAGGACACGCGTTGCAGCGTCGAATCGCTGAGCCGCCCGGCGGAGCATTTGAGCAGGTAATCGGTGATCTCAAACGCCTTGCGGTCGCTCTCTGCCTCGAGCTCGGCGAGCGCTTTGGCGCGCTCCGCGGCATCGGTGCCCGGTGTCTCAAAGAGGCCGACGAATCCCTTGAGGATGTCGCGGGTGATCCTGCTCATCTGCCGGATGTCCGCCTCGGCTTCGGCGATGTTCAGCTCCCCCGTGTGGGGCAGCGCCATGGAGTGGATCATGACATGCTCGGTGCGCCGCGTCGCCCGTTCCGGGATGATGCGCTCCACCAGCCGCGCGAGCTGTGGGATGAAGCCGATCATCAAGGCGATGTTCACCAGGTTGAACAGCGAATGGAACCCGGCCATGTGGAGCGGCAGGTTGGCCACGTTCGACGAGTCGGCGGGGATGATCGCGTCCACCAGCCGGATCATCGGATTGAACGCGAGGATCACCCACGTCGCGCCGATGATGTTGAACATGAAGTGGGCCAGGGCCGCCCGCTTTGCGGCCGTGTTGCCCGCCAGTGCCGCGAGATTGGCGGTGATCGTCGTGCCGACGTTTTCCCCGAGGATGATGGCGGCCGCCGTCGGGTAGTCGATCCAGCCCTTGTAGGCCATCGTGATCGTGATGGCACCGGCCACCGACGACGACTGCACCAGGATCGTCAGCAGCGTGCCGAAGACGAAGAAGAACAGCACGGAAACATGCCCCCGACCCGTGAAGCCGGTGATGAACTGGAAGAAATCCGGATTCTTCTGCACGTCGGGCACGGATTCCTTGAGGAACAGGAGCCCGAGGAAGAGCAGACCGAAGCCGACGAAGAATTCGCCCGTGTCACGCAGGACAGGACGCTTGAAAAAGAGGAGCGGGAAGCCGAGTCCAACGATGGGCAGCGCGATGCTGGCGACGCTGAATTTGAACCCGAGGAAGGAGACGATCCAGAACGTCGTCGTTGTGCCGAGATTGGCGCCGAAGATCATGCTGATCGCCTCGGTGAGCGTGAGCAGGCCGGCGTTGACAAAGCTCACGATCATGACCGTCGAGGCCGATGACGACTGAACCAGGCAGGTGACCGCGAAGCCGGTGCTGGCGCCGACGACACGGTTGCTCGTGACCGTGCGGAGCATCGAGCGGAGGCGGTCGCCGGAGAGTTTCTGCAGCGCCTCGCTCATCGTCTTCATGCCGAAGATGAAGAGCCCGAGGCTGCCTAGGATGCCGAGAAGAGTGCCGATCATGGAGACGGAGGTCGTCGCGTGTGGCCCGCGTTGGGGAGAGTGTCGCGCGGGACGATCGACCGCGGTCGGGCGCTTGACCAGCCGATAGCTTGGGGCCCGGCGGAGTTGGGCCGTTTTGGGACCGCCACCACCGGCCGGGAAGGGACCCCGCGCCCGCCCAGCCTCCCCAACGGCGGCGATCCCCTGCTAACCCTCTTGCCAAGCCCACCCGCTTTCGCTTTTTCGCTCGGATGAATCAGATCGTTGCCGTCCTGGATTTCGGCTCGCAGTACACACAGGTCATTGCGCGCCGCATCCGGGAGTGCCAGGTTTACTCGAAGATCTATCACTACGCCACGCCGGCTGAGACCCTTCGCGCGGAGGGGGTGATCGGCATCATCCTCTCGGGCGGTCCGAGCAGCGTTTTTTCGAAGAACGCGCCGATACCCGACAAGGCGATCTTCGACCTGGGCGTGCCGGTGCTCGGCATCTGCTACGGCCTCCAGCTGATGGGTCACCTGCTCGGCGGGAAGGTCTCCAAGAGCACGCACCGCGAGTACGGGCACGGAAATCTCCGCGTCAGGAGCGCCGGCCGCCTCTTTCACAAGCTGCCCCGACGGCTCAAGGTCTGGAACTCCCACGGCGACCGCCTCATCGCCCTGCCCCCCGGCTTCAAGGCGATCGGCACGACGGAGAATTCTGAATACGCGGCGGTCGAGGACCGGAAGCGCAGCTTCTTCGGGATCCAGTTCCACCCCGAGGTCTTCCACACCGAGCGCGGGATCGACATCTACAAGAACTTCCTCTTCGCCGTCTGCGGCGCGACGCAAAGCTGGACGATGCGCAACTTCATCGACCACGCCGTCGCCGACATCCGCCGGACGGTGGGCAAGGGCCGCGTCATCCTCGGCCTCTCGGGCGGGGTCGACTCCTCCGTCGCCGCAGCGCTCATCCACAAGGCGATCGGCAAGCAGCTCACCTGCGTGTTCGTGGACAACGGCCTTCTGCGCAAGGGCGAGCGCGAGTACGTGACCGACCTCTACGCGCGCAACTTCCACATCGACCTGCGCGTGGTCGACGCGTCCAGGCTCTTTCTGCGCCGCCTGAAGGGCATCTCGGAACCCGAGCAGAAGCGCAAGGTCATCGGCCGCACGTTCGTCGAGGTGTTTGAAAAATCACTACGCTCGATCGGCCACGCCGAGTTCCTCGGCCAGGGCACGCTCTACCCGGACGTGATCGAGTCGGTCGCCATCGGCAACAACCCGGCCGCGCTGATCAAGACGCACCACAACGTCGGCGGCCTGCCCGAGCGGATGAAACTCAAGCTGCTCGAGCCGCTGCGCGAGCTTTTCAAGGACGAGGTCCGCCAGGTCGGCGCCAAGCTCGGCCTGCCCAGGGAGGTGGTGTGGCGGCAGCCGTTCCCGGGCCCGGGACTGGGCGTGCGCGTGCTCGGCGAGATCTCCGCCGACAAGCTCGACATTCTGCGCGAGGCCGACGCGATCCTCTACCAGGAGATGAAGGAGAACGGCTGGTACTGGAAGGTGTGGCAGTCGTTTTGCGTATTCCTGCCGGTCAAGTCCGTGGGTGTGGTCGGCGACGAACGCAACTACGCCTGGGTCATCGCCATGCGCGTGGTCGAGAGCCGCGACGCGATGACGGCGGACTGGACGCGCCTGCCCTACGAGCTCCTGCAGAAGATTTCCTCGCGCATCACCAACGAGGTGCGCGGCGTCTCGCGCGTCGTGCTCGACATCAGCTCGAAACCGCCCGCCACGATCGAATGGGAGTGAGGCGGCGCCGGAGGCGGTGGGAATGACGAATGGCGAACGACGAATGATGAATGATGCATGCGGCGACGGCCGGGTCGGGCGAGGCCTCTGGCCGAGCC
>JAEWQP010000017.1 GCA_023399155.1 Verrucomicrobiota bacterium
GCAGTTCACCGCCCCCCAGGCCTACCCGGCCGGCGCCTGGATCGGTATCGTGCCTGCCGATACGCCACACGGCTCGCGCACGGTCAATGACCAGCATGACGTGCAGTTCCAGCAGCTCGGCAAGCGCACCACCGGGGAGCTGACCTTCGCGCCAGTGCCGCCGGGGAAGTGGTCCCTGCGCATGAATGCCTTCGAGATCGAAACCGCCGCGGTCGACTTCGAGGTCGCCCCGGAAGTCGTCCCCGAGGGGATGAACCTCCCCGCGCTTGCCGTGGCACGCACGCGATTTGCCCCCGGCGAAAGCATCCGTATCCACTTTACCGCGCCGAAGGTGTACCCAGCCAGCGCCTGGATCGGCCTCGTGCCGGCCGGCGTGGAACACGGCTCGCGCAGCCGCAACGACGCGCACGACGTTCAGTTCCAGCACCTTGGCGGCCGGACAGATGGCGTGCTGATCTTCACCAGCCCCGGGCCGGGTGAATGGACCGCCCGGATGAACGCCTTCGAGATCGAGACGGCGAGCGTCGCCTTCTCCGTGGTCGCGGGGCTCCCCGCCGCGGCGGCCGGCGATCCGCCCTTCGTGATGACCGTGACCAAGGCGCCGCCCGAAACCACGCCCACGGTGAAACCCGCAGGCACGCCCGCCGGCTCCGCCTCCGCGGACCAGCCTCGCATCTCCAAACCCAGCGCCACCGTCGCGACACAGCCCGGCTCCGCCGCGCCGCCCGCCCCAAGAAAGCCCGTTGACGCGGCCAGCAAACCCACCACCGCCCCTGCACCGCAGGCCGTCGCGAGCGTGAGCGAGCCGGCGTCGGAAGCGCCCGACAAATCGGGCAAACCCGACGCGGTGGCAGAGTCGGCCTCTCCCGGGTCCCCTGACACGGCCGCGGCCAATGCCGCCGCCCTTCCCGACTGGGTGTCGGAGATGCCTCCGCTCCCCGCGCCCGTGCCCACGCGTCCGGTCGAGCCCCTCGACCTTCGGGACATCACCCGCGAGGAGTATGCGGGGATCGTCAGCCAGGCCAAGGAGACCGTGGCGGAACTGCTCGGTCCGATGTCGCCCGCACAGGCGGAAGCCTACAGCCAATCGTGGCAGCCGATGTTCACCTATCCCGCTGCAGCTTGTATCGACTATCTGGAGAAGATCATTCCGCTCGCGGAGCGCGCGCTGATGCTGCGCATCGCGCTGCTGGAGGCGGCCCAGACCACCAGCGAATTGTGGGATCGTGCCGCCCTCGCCGAGTACCACGACCCCGAGGCCGCGCGCGACCTCATGATGCAGGTCCGCACCCGCACCGCCGGAGTGGCCTCGCTCAAGGCTGCGATGGATCAGCTCGTCGCGCAGCTCACCGCACTCGGCGGCCCTCCCGACCCACTCGCACTGCAGGCCCAGGCCCAGGCGCGCCACCGCAAGGCGATGCGCACGCTCGAGACCCTGCTGGGAGGCACGCCCGAGCTGTCCGGCATCTATGAACGCACCGGCTCGTTGTCCTGCACGGAAAAGGACGCGCGGGGCCACCCGATCTACGTGGGCCGGCGCACCGAGGATCGGTTGCACACCCGCGCGATCAAGCCACTGCAGGGCAGCCGCAGCGACCTCGTGCTGTTCTCAGAACTCGAATACCACGAGCCGGATGGGGACGGTGGATTCCTCGATCGCGCCCTCGGCGACGGGTTCGACGACGAGTCATGGAACGCGTGGTACGGTGAACCCACCGGGGACGGATGGGTCCACTATGACTACGACGAGGATGACAAGTCCATCGAGGCGATCTTCTACCGCCCCGGCGAGGACGAGATGATCGTCGATCGGTATTGGATCCATGGCGACCTGTCCGAGGCCACGCGCGAGGTCTATCATCGCGCGCCGCTCGACAAGGGCACGAAACTCTATGCGGACGGGCAGACGGAGGCTTCGATCCTGAAGATGATCCGGGAAAACCCGGAGGACCTCGCCGCCGCCGAGCAGGCGTTTCGGGCCGGCAAGGCGGCTTTCGCCCAGCATCTCGCCCGGGTCGGCGACTTGCCGCGCCTGGCCAATCCCGATGAACTGTATTGGGTGCTCAAGGACATCAAGGTGGACCCGAAGCCCGAGCCCCGCACGAAGGCGGATCGCGCCTACGGCGAGGGAACCGACTACGAGTACCAGGAACTGAAGGCCTTCGAGCACGGGAACAACCACTTCTCCACCACCTGGGCCGACGTCGCCGTGACGTGGACCTACTCGTCGGGAAGCCCGCCGGTCGAGGTGCCCGAGGGGTCCGTCTACATAGCGGGTCCCGACGAGGAGTTTGTCGGCACGGGGCCGGTGGCCAAGGCAACGGAGAAACGCACGCCACGCGCCGTCGCGGTCCACTGGGAGCCGGCGCCGCCCGTCATCCCCGACGGTGCTTTCTGGGAAATGAACCCCACCGTCGAGGGCCGCGGCGGAGCCTTCGCGATCAATTCCATCCTCCTGGTGAAGCCCGACGGATATGAACCGGCCGACATGCCCACCTTCAGCATGCCGGGTTTGTCCGACGAGCCCCGCGGCCTGTTGATCCTGCCGCACCCGATCGCGGTCGACGCTGCAGCCGACGCCGCCGAGGAGAAGGCGCTCAAGCGGCAGGTCACCGGCACGGCAACCGCCCGCCGCGAGCCCATGAGCGTGTCGCTGCGCTCCTCGCGCCTGCGCGCGCACGAGCACATCGTCCCTGTTCTCGTCGCCGCGCCCACGGGCTACGTGCGGCTGGACCACATCTACGAACAGCGCCTGCTGGACGAGGAGGAGGCACGCGCGCTGGCCTCCAGCATGCAGGGCCGCCTCCCGAGCGTGGAGTTGAGCGAGGCGGCGAAGCGGCACACTGCGGCCAAGTCCGCCAGCGCAGCCGAGGAGGCCTCGCTCGCCGAGGCCGTGGCCCTGGCGGCCGAGCGCATCGCGTTCCACGAGGCCAACATCGCCTTCAGCCGGAGCGAAGCCGGGCGGCTGGCGGCCGAGATGGCGCCGCTCCAGGCGAGGCTCCGCGACGGCACGGCCACGGCCGAGGAGATCGGACGGCTCAATCAGATGAACTTCCGGCGGATCAGCCAGCTAAGCCAGGTCGTGAGCGAGCAGGATCGTATCCAGGAGTCAAAGACCGGTGTGCCCACGCATACGCGCACGCCTTTTGATGAGATGTGTCGCAGCCAGCTGATCCAGAAGTGCCGGGAGTCGGTGCGCGATCTCGAGGGCGGCATCCGGGCCCGCCGCAAGGCGGAGTACCTGATGGAAAAGATGGATCCCGGACAACGGCGCATCGCCCTGGGAATCCTCGAGAAGATCGGCCAGGACGGCGGCGGGCTCCACGCCGGCGACTACCAGAGGCTCAACGACGCGATGCAGAACATCTTCCAGGGCAACCAGGAGTTCGAGCAGGCGCAGCTCGAGGAGCAGGCGGCCTATGAGCATGCCTTCGTCGAGGGGGCGGAGTATGTAAAGACCGGCGCCGATGTCGGGTTGATGCTGACCTCGCTCGGGGGCGGCCCGATGTTTGTCAATGTCGCCTACCAGGTCGCGACCGGCACCATCGAGAAGGACGTCGTCGAGGGTTTGAAGCGCGGCATCGCCACCTACTCGGACGCAGCCGATGTCTTGATTAGTGGATACGACGGCTGGAGGAGCGGCGGATTCTGGGGCGCGGTCGAAGGCGCCTCCCTCTCGCTCGTGATGAACAAGGGGCCCGAGGTCGCCATGGGACGCCTCAACTATTCGCGGGGTTTCGACGGCGGTTACCGACCCCTCCGTCCCGACGGCGGAAGCGCCCCCAAGCCCGCCACCGCCCCGGCCCCGGCCGCAAAGCCATCCACCCGCGGCGCCGAAGCCATCCAGGCCGGCAAGTTCCAGCAGGAGATGGAATACGGGGAGGCTCTGGCCACGGACTATTTCCGCGACTATACCCAGTGGAAGAGCGCCCAGATCCGGGGTGACATGCCGCCCGCCGAGTTCAGCCGCCTTGAGATGCAGGTGCGCCAGAAGGCCGCCGCGGTCGCGCACAGCATGACGGCCAAGAGCTACCTCAAGTACGGGGCCCCCGCACGCATGGGCAGCGCATTCACCGAGGTGCACACCGAGGTGCTGGGCGACGCGATGAAGTCATTCAACCTCGAGATGAAGCAGCTGGGCTACAACGAGCAGACGCTCGTGCAGTTCCGGAACAAGTCCAGCATGGATGCCGGGATGGACGCGGACCTCGGGCTTGTGGAGAAACCCGACTTCCTGCCGGTGAAGAATGCCGACGGCACGGTCACCTTCCGGGAGAACCACTGGCTGACCCGCAACGGCCAGCCCGTCTCGCTCGAGCAATGGCAGGCTGACGCCCGCCGTGTCATGGCCGCCAACTACAAGCACGTATCCGGCGGGTACAGCGGGCACCAATCGTTTGTGGACGTCACGACGCGGGTGCACCCGGAAAGCTACCGGGACAAGAACTGGCTGGTCATCCCCAAGGCCGGCCCTCATGCCGACGTCGCCGCGGTCACGAAGGTACAGGACCGCATTTTTGGGCAGATCAGGCCGGAATACACGCCGCATTCGCTGGGCGTGACGGTCGAGAAGGCGGAGATCATGTTCCGCGAGCACCCCGAATTGCGTCCCCTCGGCAGCATGATGGAGACCTGCCGCGGCACCGCCAAGGATCTGGATACAAAATTCATTCCGCTGGTCGACGCCAAGATCCGCGAACTCGAGGCGATCCCCGCCGCAAAGCGCGGCCCCGAGGTCGCCCGGAAGCTGCATGAGCTGGGCGAGACCCGGCAGTACCTCGATCAATGCCGGAGCTGCCTCGGCGACATCGGCAAGGGTCGCACGCATCCGGGCCGCTGGATGAGCGACTTTCGCATGATCACCGGCGGCGAGGACCCCATCGCCGTGACCCGGCGCCTCGCACGGCTGACCCTCGACGCCAGCCGGATGTAGCGAGATGGCGGAGAGCGCGGCCGTCGTCATCGGGGAGCTGCCGCGCCCACGTCACCGGCTGAGGATCCCTCGTCGCCCAGAACCCGCATCGCGAGACGAAACGCGGTTTCCCGAGCCCGGCCCTCGCGGAAAATGGTCCGCCAGGGTGAAGCGAACCCGCGCCGGGCGCGCCCGAGCGGCATCGATGGTGATCGGGCCCGGGAGCCGGGGCCACGCGTCAGCCGAGATCCCGCTCACGCGGACCGAAAAGCGGAAATATCGCACGCCCTGACGCCGACCTGCGAAATGCCCGGAGTCAAGTGACGGCAGGACCCGATGACGCACCCGCAGGCGTTGCGGTCTCAGGCGTATCTCCACCGTTGAGAGACCCGGGCTGGTTCTCGACGGCGCGTTCAGCCGTTCCAAATTCCTCCACGGCCTCACGCAAGGCCCAGATCGCGCGCTCGTGCTCGGAGCCGCGACGGCCCTTGCCCGCCGATTCGGGCATCAGGACCTCGAGGTAGGCCTCCGCCAGTACCGAAACCTGCTCGTCCGTGTAGTCCGTCTGCGCCCGGACAACGGTCACGAACAACATCCCCTTGCGCATGCCCTCGATCGCCCGGCGTATCATCGGCTTGACGACGGTGAGCACGGTTCGCATCGCCATCCGTCCGAAGAAGCCGATGTCCTCCTCCTTCAGCGCCTGCGCGAGGATGTCGTTGATCACGCGCTCGAACGCACCCTTCGGCGGCAGATAGAAAACCCAGTCAAACCGCGCAAAGACATCGCGCTGCAGATCGTCGGGCTGCAGCGCGCGCAACCGGGCATCCAGCTTGGCCGCGTCGAAACGCTCCGCCCAGGCGATCTGATACAGCTTTGCCCCAACACCCTCCAGCGGCAGCGGCAGGGCGTTGAGAATCATCTCAAAATCGAGATCGACCTCGGCGCTCTCCGCCTCGAGCGCTTCGCCCTCGCCGTCGTTCAGCGCCGTCTTCCACGTATCCAGAAATTCGCTCAACTCGTCCGCCCGCGCCGCCACCTCCGGGGCAAGTTGTCCCGCCGCGGCCATCTCTTGAAACCGTCGAAAGACCACCATCGGATGCGGCTCCCCTTTGGCACCGATGATCACGAGTCCCTTGCCGGTGTGCTCGGTCACGCCCTCATGGACGATGTTCACGACCTCGCCGGCGAACGCCTCGGCGTACTTCCGATCGCGTGCCGAACGGGCGTGTATGGAGATCGCCAGTTGTTCGCCGCGCACGACGAACGGCGCCAGTTCCACGTCGGCGCCGAATTCCGCCTCGAGGTCGCGTGGGGAGGGCGTCCTGGCGGCTGAGATCGCCGGAGCCAGCAGGAGCCCGGCGAGGAGGGCAACCCGCGCGTGCAGCCGGGCAAACGCTCCCAAGCGAGCGTCAACCAAGGTTCGTTCACCGACGTGAGGTTCCAATGCTGTCATGGCAGGTCGCATATTCGAGTGTCGCTCCTCCTACCCGACTGTCCATTCGATGGTTACAAGCTTCTCGTGGCCTGACTGCCCTTCCACGCGCACCCAAGGTCTGCGTTTCGACTGCACGCGCGTGCGCGCGTGTGCCTCGCTGATCGACTCCCCCCGACGCGCCAACGCAGTTGCCGGGCCCGCTCCCGTCGTTCTAGCTGACCCGCTCGCTTGACGATCCCGATGGCCACCGGTCCGCAACTCTCCACCTTTCCCAAGCTCGATGCCACCGGCACTCCCGCGCGATTGCGCGTGCTGCTCCCGCCAAACCTTGTCGTGGCCGCCGCACGGGACGCGATCGCCGTCCGCTTCGAGATCGAGATCGCGAGCCGGGGCCGCGTGACGCCCGACCTGGTGCCACGGCACCTCGCGCTCGCCATCGCGCCGGCGCACCTTTCCGCCACGTTCCTGGTCGAGTCCTGGAACGGGGGCCGCATGCCGCCCTTTGGCCTTGTCACGCGCGCGCAACTCGCGGCCCTGCTCGCCGTGCTCCAGGGCGAACCCGTTTTCTTCTTCGTGAACCGATCCGAGGCGGTGGTGCCCTGGGAGGACGATAGGCTCCCCGGCGTGAGCGAACACCTCGTGCCGCCCGCGACACCCTCACCTTCAGCCACGAGCGACACGGCGCCCGGACCCGCGGGCGCGGGCCCATCTAGCCCTGCGGGAACCGACCGCGTCGCCGCCGCTGTCCAGCGCGTCGCCGCGCGCGCCTCGGACGGGTCGGCGCCACCGATCGTCGACGGATCCGAGCACTTCCTGGCGATCCAGCTGCCGTCGAAAGAACATTTTGGGTACGGGGAAATCCTCGACCTGCTGAAGGCCGAGGGCTTTCGCCTCGAGACATCCAACCGCAGGTGGTGGCAGCGCGACCGCCACCGCACGCTCACGTTTCTCGCCCGCTATCGCGCAAAGTTTGCCGGGCACTGGGGCGCGACGTTCACCGACAATTTCCAGAAGAACACCGCCCACCTGCGCATGGCCGAGGTCGCCTGCGACCTGCAGCCGGCCGGCGACGAGTTCGAGGTGACCCTCGCCGTGCGCGCCGGCACGGCCGACGAGCGCGACATCGCCCAGGCGCTCACGACCGGACGCACCTATGTCGAGAGCGCGGGCAGGGTCTTCCTCTTCGACGCCGAGCAACTCGCACGCCTCCACGAGGCCCAGCGCGCACTCGCGGGTTCTGCCGCCGCGCCGCTTCTGGGCCGCAGCCGCCACCGCATCGCCCGTGCTCGTGTCGCTGAAACGGATACGCTGCTCACGGCAATCTCGCCCAACCTCCAGGCGCCCGAGGAGTGGCGGCGTCGCACCGAGGTGTTCCGCGACCCGGGCGCGCTCGCGCCGGCACCCGCGCCCACGGAAATCGATCGGCTGCTGCGCCCCTATCAACGTCTGGGGGTCGCCTGGCTCTGGCACCTGCGGCAGTCGGACCTCGGCGGCATCCTTGCCGACGAGATGGGTCTCGGCAAAACCCTGCAGGCGATCGCGCTCATCGCGGCGCTGCGGGGGAACGTCGGAACGCGGGATGCAGACGCAAATCGGAGCGCGGCGATCCGGGATCGGCGGACTGCGGACCGAACTCGGCCATCCGACGAACCGCGCCCCGCCCCAACCACGGCCGGTCCATCGTCCCCCGGCCACCGTCCTCCGTCGTCGAGCGTCCGCGCGCCCTGCCTCGTCGTCTGCCCGGCCACGCTGCTCGAGAACTGGCGGCGCGAGACCGCACGCTTCGCACCGTGGCTGCGCGTGCTTGTGCATCACGGCAGCGCTCGCAGCGACAACGACGCCGCATTCCGCGCCGTGGATGTCGTGATCACGTCGTACGGCACCCTGGCGCGCGACCAGGCCCTTCTGCAACGGCTGACGTGGGACACACTCATCGCCGACGAGGCCCAGCATGTGAAGAACCGGCGCACCCAGAACGCGCAAGCGCTGCAGAGCCTGCAGGCCGCCGGCCGCATCCTGCTGACGGGCACGCCCGTGGAAAACAGCCTGGCGGACCTGGAATCGCTCTTCGCCGTCATCCTGCCCGGCTACCTGAAGCCGATCCCCGGCGACGCACGTGGCGAGGATCGCGCCTGGCACGAGGCGCGCGTGCGCCGCCAGTCGGCGCCCTACATCCTGCGCCGCACCAAGGCCCAGGTCACGCCCGAGCTTCCGGCCAAGATCGAGCAGGTTGTCTATATCGAAATGACCGACGCCCAGCGCGCCTTCTACGATTCGGTGCGCACCGTGACGGAGAACGAGTTGATGCGCCTCGAAGCGGCCGGTCAGTCGGAGAACCGCATCCGCATGGCCATGTTCACCCAACTGTTGCGTCTGCGCCAGGTGTGCGGCGATCCGCGCCTGATCGAGCCGGCGCGCGACCCGGCGGAATCGGCCAAGCTCGCGGCGCTCCTCGAACTGCTCGACGAAGCGACGGACGACGGCCACCGCGTGCTCGTGTTCTCGCAGTTCACGTCGCTGCTTGCACTCGTCCGGGCCGAACTGGACGCCCGTCAGATGGGGTACTGTTACCTCGACGGCACCATGCCAACCCGGACGCGCCAGGCCGAGGTCGATCGCTTCAACGCCGGAGGCGCCGACCTGCCGGTGTTTCTCCTCTCGCTCAAGGCCGGCGGCACCGGCCTCAATCTCGCCAGCGCCGACACGGTGATCCACCTGGATCCCTGGTGGAACCCCGCAGCCGAGGCGCAGGCGACCGACCGCGCCCACCGCATCGGCCAGACGCGTGTCGTGACGAGCTACAAGTTGATCGCGTCGGGATCCGTCGAGGAGCGCGTGCTCGCCATGCAAAACGAAAAGCGCGCCCTGCTGGCCAACGTCTTCGACGAAGCCGACGCCGCCAATGCCGCGCTCACGCTCGCGGATCTGCGCGCGTTGGTGGCGAGCTGATGCCGGAGTCCGGTTATGGGCAGACCAGCCTCAATTCATTGCGCATGGATTGACAGCGCCTGCGCGTCCGCTCGATGACGAGAATATCAGTCGAAATCAACATTCGCGATCAGCCGCTTATGAATGCACCTCTGTACCGTCGACGTCACAGGCCGAAACGCTCGCCACAGAGGATCCTCCGCCACGCACGTACGATTTGACTGCATTTCGGCGAAAACCGTCACTTCACCTGTGCGAAGCCTTCGGTTCTTCATGGTCGCCCTGGTGGCGGTGTTCGGCGGAACCCTCGCCCTGCAGGCGCGGGTCGCCGTGCAGTCCATCCAGGCGGCGGGTGAACCTGTCTGGGAAGAAGGCGAGGTTCCGCCCCTGTCGATCGCGATCGAGGGCTGGCATGAGGGTTCGCTCCTTTCCGCGATCCAGTCGACTGGAAACATCGGGAACGTCCGAGCGGCCGTCCCTCGCACGCAGCGAGATCGGGCGCGTCGTCAGCCCGGCACGATCGTGCCGACGTCGTTTTGGTCCGCGAACGAGCCATGGACGACGAAGTCCATCCGCGGACGTCCGGAACTCGCGCGTGGCCCGCCAGCGAACTAGCTCCCATTCACCGAGGGTCGCCACGACCCGGTGGATTCGTTGACGCGGCCGGAGCCGGCCGCCCCCAAGAAACGTTCGCTCCTCGCGTCCGAAGAGCCCCGTTCGGCGCAAAACCATCCCAGATGCCGACCGATGCCGGTCCGCCTTCGCCTGCCTGTATCCATGAAATCCATTCTCATCCAAACCATGCTCATCTACACGCTCGCCACCGGAATCTCACTCGCCGTGGCGGCCCTGATCAAGGCCATCGACCGGGCCCTCCGGCCGGCCTCCCAGGCCTCGCCAACGAAAGGACCGCGCTGATCATCTCGCACACAAACGCCCATGGAGGTTCCGCCATGAACCAGTTTCTCGAATTGTTCCAAGGCATCGATACGCTCGCCAAATCCGATGCCGCCGTCGCCGCCGTGCGCATCGGTCTGATGCTGCTTGGCATCGCCCTGGTGTTCCTTGGCAAGAAGGGCGTCCTTGAGCCGCTCCTCATGATCCCGATGGGGATGGGCATGGCCGCCGTGAATGCCGGTGTGCTGTTCCTGCCGGGTCGGGTTCAAGGGACGCTCTTCGTCGATCCCCTTGTCACCGAGCCGGGGCAGCTCATTGAAATCCTGCAGATCGACTGCCTGCAGCCGGTCTACACCTTCGCCTTCAGCAACGGACTCATTGCGTGCTTCGTCTTCATGGGCATCGGTGCGCTGCTTGACGTCGGTTATGTCATGGCCCGTCCGTTCCAAAGCATGTTCCTGGCGCTCGCGGCCGAGCTTGGCACCGTGGGCACATTTCCGATCGCCATGGCCTGCGGTCTCAACGTCCGCGATGCGGCCTCGATCGCGATGGTCGGCGGGGCCGACGGGCCGATGGTGCTCTACACGTCGCTCTCGTTGTCGAAGGACATCTTCGTGCCGATCACGGTCGTCGCCTACCTGTACCTGGGACTCACCTACGGTGGATTCCCGTTCCTCATCCGGTTCCTGGTCCCCAAGCGGCTGCGCATGATCACACCATCCAAGGAAACGCCGCGCGCCATCTCTAGCGGGGCCAAGCTCGCATTTGCCGTGGTGGCCTCCACGGTGCTTTGCCTGCTCTTCCCGATGGCGGCACCGTTGTTTCTCTCGCTTTTCGTCGGCGTCGCGGTGCGCGAGGCGGGCTTGAAAGTGTTCGTGGATTTCATGTCGGGCCCGCTGCTCTACGGCTCGACCTTCTTCCTCGGGCTCCTGCTGGGCGTCCTCTGCGAGGCGCACACGTTGCTTCAGCCCAAGATCCTGCTCCTGCTCGTGCTCGGCATTGTCTCGCTCTTCCTTTCGGGCGTGGGCGGCCTGCTTGGCGGGTATGCGCTCTATCTACTGACCGGCGGGCGCTTCAACCCCGTGATCGGCATCGCCGGCGTAAGTTGCGTGCCCTCAACTGCGAAAGTCGCCCAGAAGGTTGTCTCCGAGGACGCCCCCGCGGCCGTTATCCTGCAGCATGCCCTCGGGGCAAACATCTGCGGCGTGATCACGACGGCCATTCTCTGCGGCATCTATGTGACACTGGTTCCTCGCATGTGATCGAGCGGGTTTTGCTGCTGTCCGGCTCGGGCCCGTGCCCACTGATCGCGTCCGGCAAGTGATGCGTCCAATCGGAAGCACCCCTGCTTCCATGCTTCACCTCGGCTTATTCTGAGCCACCGGGGCCGCTTCGCGTTGAAGCCCCGGCGCGGGCGTGAAGAATTGCCGCAGCCGGCAAATTTCTTCCCCCGGGAATCCGGCTCCACCCCGCATCCTTCACCCCAGGGAAGATCATGACGCATCGAGCGCACGAGACCGGCGCGGCGACGGAAGCACCGCGCGAAAGCTGGAAGAACGACGAAGGGGCCCTGTTGACGATGCTCGAGGAACTCGAGAAACGTCACGGCTACATCCCCCACCAGGTCAGCGATGAGATAGGCCGCGTGCTGGAGGTGCGGCTGGAGCGCTTGCGGCGCATCCAGAACAAGCTCGAGAGCAGCGTGCGCCGCGATGTGCAGACGCAGGTCGCGCGCTGGCGCGGCGAGGAGGGCAACCTTATCATGATCCTCCACGCCATCCAGAACCAGCACGGCTACGTACCCCGCGAGGTGGCGATGGAACTCTCGCGCGAACTCGGCGTGAAGCTCGCACGTATCTACGAAGTCATCACGTTCTACCATTATTTCAAGCTGCAGCCGCCCGGGAAGCACAACGTGACGGTCTGCAACGGGACGGCCTGCTACCTGAAGGGGTCCGGCGCCCTGCTTGCCGAGATTCGCAACCAGCTCGGCGTCGGCGAGGGCCAGACGACGGCCGACCGCGAGTTCCACGTGGAGGTCGTGCGGTGCATCGGCTGTTGCGGCATGTCCCCCGCCATGGTGTGCGACGGCAAGACCCACGGGCGGCTCAAGCCCTCCGATGTCGGCCCCATCCTCGCGCAGATGAAGACGTCGGCCGCTCCGGTGAAGGAGGTGTCGCTATGAATGCGATCTCGGCCTCGGACCTCCTCCCCGACTCGCCCCGCCCGAAAGCCCCGGAGGAGTGGGTGCGTGTGCAGCTCGACACCGGCGGGATCGCGGCAGACGCGGAAACGACGCTCGAGGAACTCCGCGCCGCCGCGCGCGAGATCCAGCCGACGCTGCCCATCCTGCGCGTCGGTTCACACGGACGTTCCTATGCCGATCCCGTCGTGGAGGTGCGCACCAAGGGGATGCCCGGCGTTCTGTACGGGCAGGTGACCCCGCAAATCGCACGCACGCTCCTCACCGCGCACATGCGCGAGCACCGGTTGCTCGACGATCACGTGCTTTCCACGGGCGAGCGCGGCCAGGCCCTCACCGGCCCAACCACCCACCTGCTCGTCCTCGACACCGGCGCAGGCGAGGGCAAGACGGAGTTTTTCCAGTTCTCATTCGCGGAGGAGCTGAAACGGCGCGGCCTCGCGGCGGCTGTGCAGGTCGTGCGCGCCCTCGACATCGGGATCCACGACGAGGGTGTTGTCGTTCAGCTTCTTCCCTCGCGCGTGACCTACACCAACGTGCTCGCGCCCGATGTCGCGCGGATCGTCGACGAATCGCTCATCCATCAACGCACGCTCGATGACCTGCTCTGGAAGCAGCCCGACCCGCAGGTGCGGATCGTCCTGCGCAACTGCGGCATCGTTGACCCGGAAGAGTTGTCCGACTATATCGTCCAGGCCAGCGGCTACCAGGCGCTGCGCCGGGCGGTGGTTGACATGACGCCCGAGCAGGTGATCGCCGAGCTGAAGGTCAGCGGCCTGCGCGGCCGCGGCGGCGCGGGCTTTCCAACCTGGAAAAAGTGGGACCTCACGCGCGTCCAGCCGGCCGACCAGCGTTACGTGATCTGCAACGCCGACGAGGGCGACCCCGGTGCCTTCATGGACCGCAGCGTGCTTGAGAGCGACCCGCACAGCGTGCTCGAGGGCATGATGATCGCCGCCTATGCGATCGGCTCGTCCATGGGCTACTTCTACATCCGGGCCGAGTATCCCAAGGCCGTGGCGCGCGTGGAGCGCGCGATCATCCAGGCGCGCGAGGCCGGCCTGCTCGGCAAAAACATCCTCGGCACGGGATTCTCCTTCGACGCGAAGATCCGCCTCGGTGCCGGTGCCTTCGTCTGCGGCGAAGAAACGGCGCTGATCGCCTCGATCGAGGGGAAGCGCGGCAGCCCGAGCCCGCGCCCGCCCTACCCGTCGGTGCGCGGCCTCTGGGAGAAGCCCACCTCGATCAACAACGTGGAAACCCTCGCCAACGTCCCGGCCATCCTCCTGCGCGGCGGAGCCTGGTACGCGAGTCACGGGATCGAGGGCTCGCGCGGCACGAAAGTGTTCGCCGTGACCGGCAAGGTGAAGCACGCACAACTGGTCGAGGTGCCGATGGGCACGACATTGCGCCAGATCGTGTTCGACGTCTGTGGCGGCGTGATCGAGGACCGCGAGATCAAGGCCGTCCAGACCGGCGGCCCGTCGGGCGGCGTGATCCCCGATTCACAGCTCGATACGCCGGTCGCGTACGAGACCCTGCAGCAGCTCGGCTCGATCATGGGCTCGGGCGGCATGATCGTGATGGATGCGACCGACTCCATCGTCGATGTGGCGAAGTTCTACCTGAAATTCTGCGTCGACGAATCCTGCGGCAAGTGCGCCCCGTGTCGCATCGGTGGATACCAGATGTCCCAGATCCTCGATCGCATCTCGCGCGGACGCGGCACGCCCGAGGACATCCCCACGCTCCGCCGCATCTGTCTGGCCATGCAAAAGGGTTCGCTCTGTGGCCTGGGCCAGACCGCGCCGAACCCGGTGCTGTCCACGCTCCGCTACTTCCGCGAGGATTACCAGGCCTACATCGAAGGCGGGCCCAGCTACGCCCGGAAGATGAACCGCGCCGGCGGAAACGAACCGCCCCCGCGCCCCGTTGTCGCCACCCCAACCCAGACCGTCGCCACGCCATGATCGCCACGATGAAAGCAACACCCGTCCCCGCGACCACGACCACCCCCGCCGCGGAGCTCGTGCACGCCAGGATCAACGGCCTGCCGGTCGAGGTTCCCGCCGGCACGAGCATCCTCGACGCCGCCCGCCGCGCCGCCGTGCAGATCCCGACCCTCTGCAAGCACAAGGACCTGCTTCCGACCGCCGCATGCGGCCTGTGCATCGTGCGCAACGGCACGAGCCCGCGGCTGCTGCGCGCCTGCTGCACGCCGCTCGAGCCCGGCATGGAGATCGTCACGCACGATCGCGAGATCGTCGACGTCCGCCGCGCGACCCTCGAGTTGATCCTTTCGAATCATCCACACGAGTGCCTCACCTGCGCGCGCAACGGCGAATGCGAGCTGCAGGCGCTGGCCGCGAACTTCAACATCAGCCACGAGACGATCAAGCGACACGTGAACGACAATCCGCCCGATCGCTCGACGGGTTCGATCGTGATCGAGTTCGCCAAGTGCATCAAGTGCGGCCGCTGCGTGCAGGTCTGCCAGGACATCCAGGACGTCTGGGCCCTCTCTTTCCTCGACCGCGGCATCCGCACGCGGATGGCGCCCGCCGGCGACATCTCGCTGGCCGAGTCCCCGTGCGTGAAGTGCGGCCAGTGCTCGGCCCATTGCCCGACCGGCGCGATCGTCGAGAACGACGAGACAGCCGCCGTCTGGGAGGCGCTCAACGACAAGGACAAGGTCTGCGTGGTGCAGATCGCGCCCTCCGTGCGCGTCACCGTGGGCGAGGCGTTCGGACTCCCGCCCGGGACGAACCTGACGAAGAAGCTCTACACCGCGCTCCGACGCCTCGGTTTCCATGCCGTGTTCGACACGAATTTCGCGGCCGACGTGACGATCGTGGAGGAGGCGAGCGAGTTCATCGAGCGCTTCGCCCACGGTCGAGGTGTGCTTCCGCTCATCACATCGTGTTGTCCCTCATGGACGGACTACATGGAGAAGAACCACTGGGACTTCATCGACAGCTTCTCCACTGCCAAATCGCCGCAGCAGATGCTCGGCGTGCTGGCCAAGACCTACTATGCCAAGCACGCCGGCATCGATCCGGCCCGGCTGTTCGTTGTCTCGATCATGCCGTGCACGGCGAAGAAGTACGAGCTCTCGCGCACGGAGGAGATGTTTGCCTCGGGTCACAAGGACGTCGACATCGCGCTGACCACGCGCGAACTCGCCCGCATGCTCAAGCAGTCGGGCATCGACTTCCTCAACGTCGACAATGGCGAGGCCGACTCGATCCTCGGCAGCTACACGGGCGCGGGCACGATCTTCGGCGCAACCGGAGGCGTGATGGAAGCCGCGCTGCGCACCGCGGTGTTTTACGCCACGGGCAAGAAGCTGGGGAAGGTGGAGTTCGAGGCCACCCGCGGGCTGGAGGGCGTGAAGACCGCTGAGGTCGCGGTCAACGGCAAGCCGGTGCGCGTCGCCGTGGCGCACGGGCTGCGGCATGTGGCCAGCGTCCTGGACGAAGTGCGCGCGGCGCGGGCAGCCGGGAAGGAGACACCCTACCACTTCATCGAGGTGATGGCCTGCCCGGGCGGATGCATCGGTGGCGGCGGACAGCCCTACGGCGTCGACAATGAACGGCGCCGGCTGCGCATCGCCGGTCTGTATCAGGATGATCGCGACAAGGCGCTCCGATGCTCGCATGAGAATCCCGAGGTGATCCGGCTCTACGAGCAGTTCCTGGGCAAGCCGCTCTCGGACAAGGCGCACGAACTCCTCCACACCCGCTACACCGCCCGCCCGCTCTATCAGCGCTGATCCGGCATGCGGGGTCCGATCACTCCGCAGCCGGCCCGATCGCAGGACGCCATGGCCTCCACCACGCCCAAGGCCAGGTTCCTCGCCCTCGCGGCCGCCGCTGTGGTCGTGGCTCCGGCTGTCGGTGGATCGGATGACGGCGACACCGTCGAGCTGACGCCCCTCACGATCGCCGAACGGTCTCACGCAGGCACGCGTACCCCGGACTCACACGTCCTCGACCTCGCGACCGATCCCCATCTGTCCTGGACATCGGCGCCGGGGCTGGCGCGGCAGCTCTCCGGCCTGCCCGGCGTGGTGACTCAGGAAAGCTTCGGCGGCTTCGACCCGCCGCGGATCTCCATGCGTGGATCCGGCCTGCAGAGTGCCCCGGTCAGCCGCGGGCTGCTCTGGACGCTGGATGGGCTGCCGCTCAACGCGAGCGACGGCTCGTTCAACAGCGGCGTGATCGACCTCACGCTCATGGACGCGGCGGCGGTCGATCCGGTGGCGGCGACGCCCGACACCGCCGCCCATGTGCTCGGGGGAGGCATTCGCCTGTATTCACCCAACCGTGACGCGACAGCCCGGGCGTGGGTCGTGGCCGGCGAGCACGGTTTCCTTCGCGCCGGAGCGACGGGCCCGTTTCCGACAAGCGCCGCTGCGTCCGGCGCGACTGGAGGCACCCCGGAACCGATCCGCGCGGGGCTCGCCCACGCGTCGTGGGACGGGTGGCGTGCGCACAGCGAACAGCGGCGCACCGCGGCCCTGGTGAGCGTGGGCCATCGCTGGCGCGACGAAGGCCCGCGCTTTGCCGCCAGCGTCTATGCGACCGATGCCGCACTCGATGTACCCGGCCCTCTCACACGGGCGGACGCCCTTGGACGTCCCCGGAGCATTTCGGCAATCGTCGCCGCGGATCAGCCGCGCCGGGAGACCACCTTCGTGCACGCCTCAGCCGAACTCAGCTGGGATCGCGGCTCCGACGCGGCGGGGCGCATTGCCGTGGTGGCGCAGCATACCGACGACTGGTTCCGCCAGCTGCGGGCCAATGGCATCAGCGACACCAGGGGGACCGACCTGGGTGCGTTTTTCGAACTCAGCCGAAATCCGGGCGCGCACCATCTCGACGCCGGCCTGTGGCTGCGCGCCGGTCGGCGAGACCAGCAGCGCTGGACCAACGTCCTAGGAGCCGCCGGCACGCGCTTCTCCGACCTGACGCTGGACGCGACGCACGTCGCGGGATGGGTGGTCGATGCATGGCAGTTGACGCCCGCGCTCGCCCTTCACGCCGGCGGCGCATTCGCCGCGAGTTCGCGCGAGTCCCTGGGTTCACCGGACCAGGCCCGCGGCGACGTCACCGACAGCGCCTTCCTGCCCCGAGCCTCGTTGCATTGGACTCCGGCGGACGACCTGGAGGTGTTTATCCGTGCGGCACGCGCCTCCGAATCACCGACATTCGACGATCTCCTGCCGGCGACCCGGAACGCCGGCGTCCTGACCGTGGCCTGGACGCCCTTGCGTCACCAAACTTCCACGACGCTTGAACTCGGATGCGTCACCACGCGTGGCCCGCTCACGGCCAGCCTCACGTTCTACGACGCACGCTGGGACGACGAACTGCTGCGGCTCGCCGATGCATCCGGAGCGTCACGCGGCACGGTAAACGCCGCGGGAACGCGCCACTCCGGCCTGGAATCCGCCGTGAGGCTCCGCCTGGCCGACCGCGGCGGGCACCGGCTCGACCTCGCCGTTACGCATGCATGGAGTCGCGCTGTATTCGACCAAAGGATATCCGGTGGGCGTCACCTCGCCGGCCTCCCCCCTCACGCGGGCGCCGCCCATCTCAGCTGGTCGGAATCAGGACGATTTTCCGCCTCGGTGAGCGCACACTGGATCGGGGGGACAACCTGGGCCGACCATGCAAACCGGCTGGGCTATTCCGGACACGTGGTCGTGCATGCGCGGGCAGGCTGCGCGTTGGGGCCGGGCTGGCAGGCGCTTGTTGAGGTCGACAATTGTCTTGATCGACGCATCATCGCCTCGACCTCCGGCGTCATTGATGTCGCACGTGATCCTTCGTCCACCGCGCTCTTCCTGCCCGGCATGCCCAGGCAGGTGAGGATCGGCCTGACGTGGACGCGATGACCGCGATCGCGCCCCCGAACGATGTTCGCCGCCCTCCTCACCACCGCCCTCTTCGCCATCACCGCGCCGATCGCGCGCCGCGTCGCACAACTCCTGGGCCCGAGCCGCGCCAATGTGGCGCGTCTGACGGTGGCCGCCCTCATCCTCGCCCTGTGGGCCACGCTGTTCGGGCGCGGGCTGGGTGCCGCGGGTTTCTGGTTCCTGCTCAGTGGCGTGGCGGGCTTCGGCCTCGGTGGTTTCCTGATGTTCCAGGCCCTGCCCCGCGCGGGATCCAACCTCGCCAATCTCGTGGTGCAGTGCGGCTCGGCCGTGACCGCACTCCTGCTCGAACGCGCCTGGCTCGGCGCTGAACTCACGCTGGCCCAACTCGGCTGTATCGTCCTGATTCTGGTCGGCGTCGTGATCGGGCTCGCCCCGCGGAGTTTCCCCCAGCTCGCAGCATCCCAGGTGCGGCGCGGCGCCCTGCTCGCCATGCTGTCCGCGCTCGGCCAGGGAACCGGTGCGGTCCTCAGCCGGAAGGCATTCATGGTGGCGCGCGACTCGGGCACGACGATTGACCCGGGCACGGCGACGTTCGAGCGCGTGCTCGGCGGGCTGCTCATCGGCCTGCTCGCCTGGGGATTGATGCGCGCCATCGCGGAGGGTCGCTCCCCGCGCCTGCCCTACGTTTCCGGATCGGCGTGGCCGTGGGTCCTGACCAACGCACTGACCGGTCCCGTCCTCGGCGTGACATGCATGCAATGGGCGCTCAGCACGACGCCTGCCGGCCTTGTGCAAACGATCGTCGCCATGGCGCCCCTACTCACCGCGCCCGTCGCACTGGGCCTGGGCGAGGCGCTGCCCCGGCGTCGTTACTTTGCCGGCACGGTCCTGGCATTCGTCGCCACGGCGGTGCTCTGGCAGCTGCGATAAGCCTGGCCCGGCGCCACGTGGATCATTCGCCCGCCGCTGTCGTGCTCGCATCGGAAGTCGATGCGGCCTCGTCGCTCGCAGCCCCGGCCGCGTCGGGCAACGCCGTTTCGCCGGATTCGTCCTGCGCCTCCTCGGCTTCGCGAGCGCGACGCTCCGCGAGCACCGCCTCGAGCTCGGCGGCATCGTACGACTTCGGCCGGATACAGATCGGCTGGATGACCCGCCCCAGCTCGGCGAAGTTTCGCAGCCGTTCGACCAGGACCGGGGTGAGGGTCGTGCCCTTCGAGATCAGCGTCAGCTTCTCGTCCGAGAGCGCATCGGTGGCGAGCACCATGCCGGGGACAAGGTCCTCGACGTAGCGTTCCTCCACGTCGAGCAGCCGATGCGCGTCGGGATCGTCGACGAAGATGTCGAGCTTGCGCAGCACCTCCGGATCGTAGGCTCGCGGATCCTCGCGCAGCTTCATCACGGCCTGCTCGGTGGTCAGCCCCCTGTCCTCCCAGACGCGCAGGTCCACCAGCGCGCGCAGCAGTCTCGCGCCGATCGGGATGTCCTCGCCCAGCGGTCCATCCTCGGGATAGCCGGAACCGTCGTACCCGCGGGCCTGATACTGGATGATCTCCGCCACGGGACGCAGCCGCGGGATGTTTGTCAGCATGCGGGCGCCGATCTCCGGTATGCGCTGCACCAGGTCGGACTCGAGCCCGGAGAGGCTCTCGCCCGTGCGCAGCTTGGCGAGCACCGGCCTGGGTATGGTCGTGATGCCGACCCGCAGCAGCATCGCAGCCGCCTCGATCTCCCATGTATCCTGGAACTCCAGCGCCTGGGCGAGAAACCGCGCGCGCTCCCGCAGATGCTGCCAGTGGCCCAGCGACTCGGGCTGGACCGCTGAGACGACACCGGTCAGCACGTTGATCACGCCGTTGAAGGTCTGCTCGAACAACTCGCGCTCGTGCCTGATGCGACTGAACCGCTCGATGCCGGCGGCCACGGCCGCCCGAAGGACTTCCGGACGACAGGGCTTGGAAAGAAATCGGAAGACCTGGCCGGAGTTGACCGCATCCATGGCCGTCTTCTGGTCCTCCGCCGACGTGATCATGATCCGGATCGTGTCCGGACAACGCCGCCCCACCTCGATCAGGAGTTGCAGGCCGTTGAGCACGGGCATGTGCATGTCCGAGACGATCACCGCGTACTCGATGCCCTGGGAGAACAGGGCCGCGAACGCAGCGCGGGGGCTCTCGGCAACCGTCACCTCTGCGAGGCTGCGCAGCGCCCGCTCCCAGATGCCGAGCACGACGGGATCGTCGTCAACGATGAGGACGTGTCGGTTCATGGCGACGCCGCCCAGGCGCGGGCATCCGAAGTCAACGCATGGTGATGACTTCGCACGGGGTGCGCGGGAGAATGATGATGGGCCTCGGTCGTGTCCAACTCGGGTCAGGTGTGGGTGGATGGAGTCCGGGGCTCCTGCCATGCCGTCCCGGAGGGGGTGGTTCCTTCATCGGCCATCCGGGACGGCCGTTGAGCGCATTCCTCGGCGACGCTCCGGGAAACTCACGCAGCCGCATGCCCAAGATCCCGCCATCTCGTGCGTTGTACCGATGCCATGACACCGCTACGCACACACACCCTGACACGTGCGCGGGTCGAGATCATCCCGCTCATCGATGTGATCTTCTTCCTCCTCGCGACCTTCGTGCTCTTCACGCTGTCGCTGAACAGGATCTCCAGCATCCCGCTGACGCTGCCCGAGACATCCGTCAACCCGCTCCCGGCCATGCCTCCGGTCGTGGTGGCGATATCAGCCGGCGACGCCCTCTTCTGGGAAGGCGTGCCGATCGCTGAACCCGAGCTCCACCACCGGCTCGCACTGCTTGGTGAGTCCGAGCTGGAGCCGCGGGTGCTCATCGCCGGGGACGCACATGCCAGCTATCGTGCGGCGATCCGTGTGCTGGACGCCGTGCGGGCCGCCGGGATCGACAAGGTGAGCGTCGAAACGCGCGTGCGGCCGTCGGTCCGCTGAGGTGCGCGCCTGCCCCGGTCTTTGGGAAACGTCGGCCGAACGTCCCAGGCCTGACTGGGTCTGAAGTCCGTCAGGGATGCGTCCCTCACCACTCTCGATCCCATCCCTCACGGGAGGCCGGACGCCTCCCATGCGTCCTCCACCGGTCAAGGCACGGCGTAGATCTCCACGAGGGCGATCCCGCCCGCGTCATCCTTGCCATGGACCGTCGCGGTGTAGGCTCCGGGCCGCAGTGTGACAAGCACGGCGGCGTCCTCGGTGCGCGACAGCCACGGAAAAGCGCCGGCGGAGGCTGCATACGAAGCGATGGCTTCATCCCAGTCGTCGTTGCGGGCGATGATGGTCCTCGACGCCTCGTCGCGGAGTTCGAAAACCGGGTCCGCGAGCGTGCCCGCCAGGCCGGAAAGCTCGCGCAACGCCGGACCGCCGGCGCGAACGAGTACGGTGCACGACGTGGAACCTCGAATGTAGAAGCCCGCGATTTGGATCCCATCGCCAGACTGAACCGGTGAACGTGCGGAAAGGTTCACAAGCAGTGGGGCCGGAGCGGCAGCCTCGGCATCGTAGATCTCGACGAGAGCGATTCCTGAGCCGCCATCCGCCCCACCGACCACGGCCGTGTAGATCCCGGGATCGAGCGTCTGGAGCACGGCCGCATCGGCGCTTCCTTCCGCCCAGCCAAACGCGCCGCAACGCGCAAACGTCGGGGCAAGCGCGGCATCCCAGTTGTCGTTGGTCGCGATCGGCTCGGACCCGCCCTGCACGTGGAGCGACAACACCGGATCCGCGAGCACGCCCTCGAGGCGGAATACTTCGTGCAGCGCCGGGCCCGCGGCGCGGACGAGGATGGGCTTGGGTGCGCCACCGCTCACCACGAACCCCCCGATCAAGGCACCGTTCCCCGTGCCCACCGGCGCGCGCGCTGAGATGTTCACCAACCGTCCCGGATCGGCCGTCGACGTCACGGTGAGGGTGGCGCTCCCGCTCAGCACGCTCCCGCCCGAATTGGAGACACGCACGCGGTAGGCGCCCGCATGCGAAGCCGCCACGTCCGCGAGCACCAGCTGCCGCCCCGTGGCCCCGGCGATTTCGGTATCCTCATGCATCCACTGGTAGCGAAGGGATTCGCCCTCCGCGGCCACGTCGACCACGGCGGTCGTGCCGGAGGCGACGACATGGCTGGCGGGCTGCGCCGTGATCGAGGGGGCAGGAAACACCAGCTCACCCACGAAAGTCGTCACGCTGCTCGCCGGCAGCGTCGCGGCAAACACACCCTCCGAGACGGTGATGGCGGGTTGCTCCGCCATGTTCAGTGTCACCGAGGTGGTCCACGGGGTGACCGATCGGACCGAGCCCCCCGCGATCGAGAACTCCTGGCTCACGGACGAGGCGCTCAGGTTCACCGCGACGATAACCAGCGTCTCCCGCGCATAGGCGGAAACATACACGCTCGCGGTCGGGCTGGACGGCGCACCCACGCGCACGTACCCGGGCCGGATGTATTTGGCAAACTGTGACATGACATAGCCGCGCTTCGTCACCACCCCGTCCTCGCCGAGCGGACCGTAGTAGCGCCTCAAATACCACCAGATGAACGCGCTGAATCCGGCATCGGCCAGGCCCTGATGCATCTGCCGCCCGGTCTGGAGCGCCCCGGCCCAGTCGGTCGACAGCTCCAGGTACTCGGTCATCCAGAGTTCGCGACCGCGCTCCGCCGCAAGCGGGTAGGCTCTCAGCCCGCCGCCGTAGATGTGCCCGCCGATGATGTCGACGTTGGCCAGGGCGGTCGCGTCGTTCAGGATCGGGTCGGACATGGCGCGCCGGAACTGGAACGACTCGGGCGCGATGAGGCGGGTGGCTGTGATGGCACCCGCGTGGTCCCGGCAGAACTCCAGCATCTGTGCCGGCGTCCAGTCGCACGACTCGTAATCGACATCGATATCCGGCTCGTTCTGCACCGAGACGGCCTCGAGCGGCGCCCCTTCGGCGGCCATGTAGAGCGCAAAATCATTCAGGTACCGTGCGTAGTCGGCGTAGCGCGACGGAAGAAGGTATCCATCGACGAGGCTGTTGTTGCTCTTCATCTCCGCCGGCGGCGACCACGGCGTCGCGATCACGGCGGCGCCCCGCGCGCGGGCCCCGCGCGCGTGTGCGAGTTCGATCGCACGCCATTCGTCGTCCGGCGCCACGCGGATGCGCAGGATTGAGAACCCGATCTGCCCGGGGCCGTTTCCAAAAAGGGCGTCCATCTCCGCCTCGGTCAGCGAAGCCGGCAGGTCCGGCGGCTGGAACACCGTCGCCCCGCCGAAGCCCCGGATCGTCTGGTGCCGCTCGTCCACCCGAATCGTCGCGGTCGCCGCGGAGACCGGGCTCGCCGCGGTGGCGAACAGCATCAGGGCAACCAGCGCCCAAGGCAATGTGCCCGCCGTCAACCGTGGCCTGATCCGCTGCGATTCACGCGTGGCATTCCTGGGTCCGAAGACACCTTCGACGGGAGACAAGGGGGCGCGATGCATCGCCATGGCACAACACCGTCACGCGCACAAACCCGCCAATCCATCCAGTCCGGCGCGGTATCGAATCAAGCCGCTCGGCGCACTTGGATCAGGCGACTTGAAACGGCTTATCCTCCGTGATCTTTGGGTCCAACGGCCCTTTCTGGACCACGTTGGTTCTTGGAGGCCGCAGGGCCGAACACGGCCACAGGTTCGACGGACCACCTGAAGGTGTCGCTCTCGGTTCGACCGTAGCCGCGCCAAGGCTCATCGCTACCGGTCGAAAATGGTCGGGCTGGTGAGATTCGAACTCACGACCTCTTGCACCCCATGCAAGCGCGCTACCAGGCTACGCTACAGCCCGACAAGTATCTGAGGAAGGGTGACGAAAACCCCCGTACCTCGCCATGGCAAGGGCTTTCTCGAGCCCTCGCGCGGGGCGTCAAGCCGCCGACCCGTGCGCGGCCGCCGGGAGCGGGGCGGGCGTCGCCCGCGTCGCTCGGCCGTGCTCCGAAGTCCGACCCGCCGGTCCGTCCGCAAACTGCATCAGTGTGGCAGCGATGGTCTTCCAGCGCCACCCGATGGACGCCTGCGCTTCCACGGGCGCCTCGGCGGCGTGCGATGGCCCGTTCGCTGGAGCCACGATGAGCCCCACCACGGGCAAGCCCTGCTCGCGGGCGCACCGTACCTGCCAGAGTGCCCGCGGCGAACGGCGCGTGTGCATGCTCACGAGGACGAGTACCGCCTTGGCTGAGGCGATGCGGCGCCTGCACTCCAGCTGCCAGTCCGTGTCCGTGAACCGCCCCTCGCCGAACATCCCCAACCTCAACGGCAGACGGTCGCTGCGCGCCCTCGAGATGATGAGTTCGGCGTACTTGAGATCGGGGGGAGCGCACGCGATGAACACGTGCGGCACGGAAGCAGGCGCGGCCATGGTGGAGGCCCTAATCCATCGCGTCGAGGTGCCGGGCTCAAAGAGCGACGAACACCCAATTAAGGGGGCACGGGATGGGCGGACGATCCACCCGAGCCGCCGGGCCACGATTCCTTGCCGCTTCCGGCGCCGCGGCACTCACCAATAGAAAAACGCGGCGTGCTCGTTTAGGAATTCATCGCTCGGCGGCTCGATCACGACGCGCCAGACACAGGTGTAGTCCGACCACGGCCCGACGAGTTCGCCGTCGAACACCACGTGCGGCTCCATGCGTCGCCACGCACGGCAGGCGAGCCGTGCCTCGACTTGGGCGTGCCCCTCGGCACTCGAGAAATGAACGCAGCGGCGCTCCAGCAAGCCCTGGACCTGCGGAGCGGATTCGGTCTGGCGCCGTCGCACATGGCGGCGAAGCACATACTGGGAGCGCGCGAGTTCGGTGGCAGCCTGCATGCAGGCCTGCTGCAGCGTTTCGCCCGCACCGTGCCCGTAGGCATGCACGCCCTCGTCGGCCAGGGCGTGAAGCAGCACGACCGTGTGGCTCGAGACCCGGTTCTCGATCGTCCACGCTCGCACGCCCGGCCACGGACTCGCAGCCGGCACGGCATCGACCGCCCCGGACCACCAGCCGATGGTGGCGAAACGCTCCGCCGCCTCACCCCAGGCACGGCGCCGCGCCTGGCGGCCAAAGAGTCCGGGAAATGCCGCCATGCCGTTGGACGACGGATCGACATCGAAACCATAGCGCTCGCGTTCCCCCGAGCGGTGTAACGCATGGTGCGCCCAGCGCTCGAGCGCCTCGGAGATCGCCTTGTAGCGTGCGACCCCGGGCCGCGACGCCGTCCCCGACCCGTCGGCGTTGCCAAAGAGGACATTGCGCGACGCCATAGGCCGGAGGCCGTCCTTGAGGTAGGCGTTGGCCTGAAAGACGCGTTGGCCCATGACCGTGGTCATGGCGCACTCGGTCGCTCCGATCGGCCCGCCATGGTGGCTGAGGACGTTGCGGTAGCGAAACGGGGCCAAGTTCATGGAGGGCGGCCTCAGCAGAGGAATTCGCTTTTGTCGGGTACGACGCTCATGGCGCAGGTGGTCGCCATTTCCATCTCACTGCTCATGACAGGCCCATGGAAGGTGCTGATCGGGTCGAACCACTCGGCCGTACGACTGAGACCAATGTTAAGCAGGACGCCGGCGATCACGGCGGATAGGGTGCGGATCATTGTTTTCATCTCGACCCAGCCTTTCCCCGCCGCGGCGCGGATGACGACATGCGCGGACACCCAGTTTAGGCGCATCACACCCCCGAATTTTGGGGGTTGCCGCATCTCCCGCAGATACGAGAGACTGCGGACGGCCACGATGCCGCTCCGTTCGCTCCTCGCATTCGTCTTGCCCCTCCTCAGCGCAGTCTTGGCCGTCGCCCGCTGGGACGACCCCGATGCCGGACTGCCGGTGCTCGGGACATTCTCTGTCGCGCACCTGGGCACCGCCTACAATACCACCGTCGTGGAGGACTCACGGGGACGTCTCTACGCCGGAAACGACCAGATTTTCGAATACGACGGAACGAAATGGTCGGCGATCGAGGCGGGCGAGGCGACCTACATCGACGGCCTCATGCTGGATGAGACAAACCGCATCTGGTGCGGTGGAGTGAACGACCTCGGTTACCTCGACGAGGATGCCACCGGGCAACGCCGGTTTCACTCGCTTCGAGACCAGCTACCGCCGGAAATGCGCTCGTTCTTCGTCCGCAGCGTACACAGGCATGCCGGCAAGACGCTCTACGTCTGCATTCGGGAGATTTTCGTGTGGGACGGTCGTCAGTTCGCAGTACAGAGCATGCCGGTCAGCTCGACGCTTCATGCCTTTGATTTCGAGGGTGCCACCTACATCACCCAGAAGGGGACGGGCCTTTGGCGTTGGGATGGCTCCACCGACGGGATCGGTGTGACCCCCGTCGCACTCGCAGGGCTCGAACACGAGACCGTCCGCACGGCGTGGCGGGCCGCGGACGGCCATCTCGCATTCCTCACCGGCAAGGGAATCCTGCACCTCAAGCCCACCGGGGCCGAACTCGTGGGCCAGGAGACGATCAACGAGCTGAACCGCCTCATCACGGTCTCGGCTCTGCCGCTATCGAGCGAGATGTTTGCGGTGACGACCCAGACGGCGGGGATCTTCATTGTCGGCGCCGACGGCCGCCTGATCAGGCATCTCGAGCGACGGGACGGCCTGCCAAATCTGAACTGCATGGAACCGGGGTTTGGCCGTGATGGCCGCTTATGGCTGGGCGTCTTCAACCACGTCTGCCGCATTGACCCCCGCCACGTCCAGACTGTGTTTAACGCCAGCAACGGGCATGGCGGCGACGCCACCCGTGTCGTGCACTCCTCCAGCATCGGGACGCTCTCCGCCACGCTGGAGGCCGTTCGTATCCTCAGGCCGGGTACCACCGAAGGTGCACGGTTCGAACCCCTGCCCAAGCTGGAGGGTTCGTTCACCGATCTCGCCGTCCTGGCCGACGGGAGCACCGTGGCGTCGGGAATGCATCGCCTCATCCGGATCTTTCCCGACCACCACGAGGTGGCGGTCCCAGCATCGACCATGTTCCATCAGATCGTCGCAGTCGAGACCGGCAGGCCGCGACTCGCGGTGGGAGAAGGCGATCGGATCTCCCTGCTGGACCTGGATCACGCCGACCCGCGAATCGGGAGTATCGGCGGTTTTCCGGAAGCGCCGACCCGGCTAGCCTTCGATCGCCGCGGACATCTCTGGGTCAGCCTGCGCCGGACCGGTGTGATCGAGGTGCCACTCCAACCTGAGCACGGCGACGGTCGCCGCCACTTCCTTCCCGGACGCGACCTTCCGGAGAAGTTCCACGATCCCGCCGTTTTTGTCCTGGACGGGATCCCATTTGCATTCAGTTCAAATGCCGTCCTCGAACTCCCCGAGGATCCGACCCGCCCCCCGAGGCCGGTGATGGCGGGGCTCGGTTTCCTCTCTGCGGAACGCGCAGCGGTCGGTCATGGGTGGGCGGTTGCCGCCCGAACGGGTCACGAACCCCGGCTGGCTCGCCTGTCTGTGAAGCCGGGCGAGGGTCTCGCGATCGAGGTCACCGATCAGGTGTTCAGGAACATCGGCATCATCACAGAGATCAGCAGGACCGAGGGAAACATCCTCTGGATCGGCGGTTCAGAGGGCACGGTGCGACTAGACGCCCGCGAAGTCCTCCCCG
This sequence comes from Verrucomicrobiota bacterium, assembly GCA_023399155.1. GTDB lineage: Bacteria > Verrucomicrobiota > Verrucomicrobiia > Opitutales > Opitutaceae > JAEWQP01. The sequence continues at coordinate 27,880 of JAEWQP010000017.1, forward strand.
AAACATCGCCACGCGCGCCGCTCGTCCAGGCCGTGCTCTGGCGCACCGGAGAGGAGGAGGCTCGCCTGCCGCTCGCGGCCGCGCCCAGCGTCGCCTTTCACCGCGCCGGAACGATCGAGTTCCAGCTGCGCGACGGCGGAGATCCGTTCGCGGCCACGCAGCTGATCGAGACCCGCCTCGCGGGCGTCGACCGCGAGTGGCGCCTCACGGGCAAAGCCCGCACGATCGCCGGGCTCGACGAAGGCCGCTACACCCTGGAGGCGCGCGCGGTTGGCTTTCTCGGCAATCCGGGCCCGGTGGTGAGCTACACGTTCACCATCCTGCCGCCCTGGTTTCGCACGCCGCTGGCCTACCTGGGCTACGTGCTCACGTTCGCGGGATCCGTGTTCGCCGCCGCCCAGTGGCGCACCCGTCGTATCCGAAAACAGAATGCACAGCTGGAGCGGCTCGTGAACCGCCGCACCGAGGAGCTCGCCCAGGCGGTCTCCGCGCGGTCCGCCTTCCTCGCCAACATGGGCCACGAGATCCGCAACCCGCTCAACGGCGTGGTCGGCCTCGTCGACATGCTGCGCTCCCGACAACTCGCGACCGAAAACAAGGCGCTGGTCGACCGGATCGGCACCTGCGCCGACCAGCTCATCTCCGTGATCGACGACGTGCTCGAGTACGCGCGCATCGACGCCGGGCGGATCGCGCTGCGCGTGCGGCCGTTCACCGTGCGCGAGCCCGTCGAGGCGGCGATCGACATCTTCCACGCGGCGCGGCCGGAGGCGCGGATCGACCTGCACGGAACGCCGGAAGACCTCGACGCGCACATCATGGGCGATCCCGACCGCGTCCGGCACATCCTGGTCAACTACCTGGCCAACGCCCTGAAGTTTGGCGGCGGCACGCCCGTCGATGTGGGCGTGCGGCACGACGGTCCCCTGCTCGTCTTCTCCGTCGCGGATCGCGGGCCCGGCATCGCGGCCGAGGAGCAGACGCGCCTGTTCGTGCGCTTCAGCCGCGGCAGTCTCGCCTACCAGCAGGCGATCCCGGGCACGGGACTCGGACTCGCCGCGTGCAAGGCCTACGCCGAGGCGATGGGTGGCGACGTGTCGGTGGAAAGCGAGCTCGGCCGCGGCTCCACGTTCTTCCTGCGCGTGCCGTTCCAGCCCGCCACGGCGGCGGCCCGCCCCCCCGCCGCGGCATCGCCCGATCTGCTCGTCGGCCGCCGGGCGCTCGTGGTGGACGACCAGGACTTCAATCGCTTCGTGCTCTGCGACCTGCTCGGGCGCATGGGTGCCTCCGCGGCCCAGGCCTCGACCATCGACGAGGCGCGCGACGTCTTCCGCGCCCAGCCGCCCGACATCGTCTTCGTGGACTTCGACCTCGCCGGCGCGACGGGAGCCGACCTTGCGGAATGGATACGCAAGGAGGCGCCCGCCGGGCGCGACGTGCCCATCGTCGCCACCACCGCCTTCGAGGTCGACGAGGTGCGGCGCCGCTGCACGGAGGCGGCGATGGACGGTTTCCTCGCCAAGCCGGTGACGGCCCAGCGCCTGGCCGAGGTCGTCGCGCGCATCGAATCGGTGCGCTCCGGCGGCACGCCGCCGGCCGCGGCCCCGGCCGCGGCGACGACGCCCGCCAGCTTCCTCGACATCCTGGCCGGCGGGGATCCCGTCAAGCGCGTGGAGATCGAACGGGCCACCTGGCGCGAGGTGCTCATCGAGGCCATGGCGGCGCACCGCGCGCTGCGCCGCGACGACGCGCCGCTGACGGCGCGCCACGCGCACCGGCTTGTATCCGCGGCGCTGATGCTCAGCCAGCGGGAACTGGTCGCGATGGCACGCGAGATGAACGGCCAGGCCAAGGCGGGCGATCTCGCGGCCGCGCGGCTTTCCGCAGAACGACTGCGCCAGCGGATTCGCGCCGCCCGCCGACCTGATCGAAGTCCGGCCGCGCCGCCCGCGGCGCAGCGGAGTCCCTGAATCCCGCGGCCGTCCCGCGCCCCCGCGCGGCTCAGCCGCGCCCGTCCTGGGGGGCACCCTGCGGACGCGCCGAGCCCAGTCGGGCGAAGCCCTTGTCCGCGGCGTAGACGACGAGTTCCACCGCGCTGTGGATGTCGAGCTTGCGCATGAGCTGCTTGCGGTGCCACTGGACCGTGGTGGGCGAGATGCCCAGGCGTTCGCCGGCCTGCTCGTTGGTCAGTCCCTGCCCGAGCAGCGCGAGCATCTCGCACTCGCGGTCGGTGAGCAGCTTGGGAAACGCACGCGGGTCCTTGCGCAGGGCCACGCGCGTGCGATGGACCACATCGGAGAAAAAGTAGTTTCCGGCGCAGACGGACTTGATCGCCAGCGAGAGCGTTTCAACGGACTGGTCGGTCTTGTCAATGAACCCGTGCATGCTCGAGTTCATCACCCGGTGGACCATGAACTCGTCGCAGTAGCCGGACATGCCGAGCACACGCGGCGGGGGCTGCAGCGTTGCCGCCTCGTCCGCCAGGCTGAACCCGTCGCGGTCCGGCAGGTCGATATCCAGGATGAGGAGGTCGAACCGCCCGGTGCGCATGGCGTCGGCACCGGCGGCTCCGGTCCCCACCGCCGTCACGCGCTCGTGGCGAAACTGGCCCTCGCACATCTTCGCCAGGAGGTCGCGGAACATCCGCTGGTCTTCGACGATGAGGGTGCGCATAGGATGCTTACTACGGCAATTGCGCCCGGGTGCGACACCACAATTCATCGGGTCCGCCCGATCGGGCGAGCCCCGAGGTCCGCCTGCGGGGCCTGCTCCTTCCTCGGGATCCCGTCCACCAGCCGCACGCCGCGCAAAACCGCAGCCGGGTGGTGTTTCACGCGATCGGCGGCCGCGTGCGCCACTGAAAGTAGAGCGCAAACACCCGCACGGCGATTGTCACGCCCGCCCCCACGAGCATGGTCCAGGTTCCTCCAAGGCCGAAATGGTGCACGCCGACGAGTGCGGCACCGCCGATGAGTGAAGCGGTCGCATAGAGCTCGGCCGGCTGGAACAGAAACGGAACCTCCTGCCGGAGGAGGTCACGCATCACGCCTCCGAATACAGCCGTGACGCACCCGAGGAAGAGCGCCGCCCACCACGGCTGACCAAGGTTCAGCGCCACCATCGATCCCGTGCCGGTGAACATCCCGAGCCCGATGGCGTCGAAGAAGCGGATCGGCTTGTCGAGCTTGGCCTCGATCCAGTTCGAGGAAAAATAGGTCACGACTGTCGCCAGCGCGGCAAGCCCGAGCGGCCATGGTGAGCGCAGGAACGGCACGGGAAAATCGCCGATCAGCAACGAGCGCAGCGCACCGCCACCGGTCGCGGTGACCAGCGCCAGCGCGAAGAGACCCACGACATCCATGCCCTTGCGCGCGGCGGCGAGCGCACCCGACACCGCGAAGACGAAGATGCCCGCCCGCTCAAACACCGCCAGACTCTCCTCGAACGACATGCCGCCACGCTGGGCACACGCCAGGCGCATGACCAGCCAATGCCGCGACACCCCGGCCGCCCCTCCCGCCCCGCTCGGGGGTTGACCGGCGCGCGCCCCTCTTCTGCCATGATCCCCATGTCGCGTCCATCCGCGCTGCTCGCAGCCGCGCTCCTCGGGCTCTGCACGGCGCCCGCCCACGAGATGCTCGGCCGGGAGCGCCTCATCGTCCTCACCGATATCTCCAACGAACCGGACGACGAGCAATCCATGGTGCGGCTGCTGGTCTATGCAAACGAGTTCGAACTCGAAGGCCTGATCGCCACGACGTCCACCTGGTTGCGCAATGGGCCGCGCGAAGACCTGATCCATCGCCAACTCGACGCCTATGCCCGGGTCCGCGATGCGCTCGCACGGCACGCGAAAGGATTTCCGACGGCCGACGAGTTGCGCGCGGTGACAGCCACCGGACAGGCCGGCTACGGACTTGCGGACGTGGGTCACGGCCGCGCGTCCGCCGGCTCCGAGTTGTTGCGGGCAGCGGCGGCACGGTCAGATCCCCGGCCGCTGTGGGTCGCGCTCTGGGGCGGCGCGAACACGCTGGCCCAGAGCCTGACCGATGCGCGGCGGGAACTGGCGCCCGATGAATTCGCGCGGCTCGTGAGCCGGCTGCGCGTCTACAGCATCTCGGACCAGGATGATGCCGGCGCCTGGCTGCGCCGGGAGTTTCCCACGCTGTTCTACATCGCCTCTCCCAGCACGCAGGATTGGAAGGAATACTGGCGGGCGACCTGGACCGGCATCAGCGGGGATCGTCACTACCGCAACGGACCGGGCCACGCCTTCGAACTTGTCGACAACCCCTGGCTTGAGCGCCACGTCATGCGCGACCACGGAGCGCTCGGCGGTTTGTACCCAAAGGTTGCCTACATCATGGAGGGCGACACACCCTCCTTTCTCGGCTTGATTGAAAACGGGCTGGGCTGGGCGATCAGCCCGGCCTACGGCGGCTGGGGCGGACGCTACGTGGTCTACCAGCCGTCGGGCGAGTCGCGGCCGTTCTGGACGAACAACCACGACAGCCGCGACACCGTCACCGCAGACAACGGGCGGACCGACACCTCCGATCCCGCCACGATCTGGCGGTGGCGAACGGCGTTTCAGCACGACTTTGCCGCCCGCATGGATTGGTGCTCGGCGAAGAGCTACCGTGAGGCCAACCACCGCCCCACCGCCGTGCTCAACGGCGATACCACGCAACGCGTGCTCGAACATGCAGCCGCATCCGGGGAGACAGTGTCACTTTCGTCCGCCGGCTCGAGCGATCCGGACGGTCACGCACTCGCCCGCCGCTGGTTCGTCTACCGCGAGGCCGGCACGTATCCCGGCGAAGTCGTCGTCGAAGCGAAGGGTGAAACGGCGCGGCTGATTGCCCCCGCGAAAGCGACTGGTATCGCCGGGCCGCAGACCATCCACATCATCCTCGAGGTGACCGACGACGGTTCACCCAGCGTGACCGCCTACCGCCGCCTCGTGGTCACGCTGCGTTGATTAGGGACTCCTGGAACCTTCCGGTCACAGAGATCACAGCGTCCCCAAAAAGAGTTCACTCAAAGCCCGTTCAAAAGATCAGGCCCCGACGTGTATCGATGAACCACGAAGTGAAGCAGCGGGACTTGCGAATCCTCGGAGGACAGTCTGCGCGCCCAGCACCCACATCCGTAAATCTCTGTGTCCAAATGCGACGTTCACGTTGAATTGTTTCTCGGCCCGATTCCTGAAGCCATGATCTCCACACCCTGCATCTTCTTCACCGGAGTCGGCCGCGCTGAGGCCGGGCTCACCGAACTGCCCGATCCCGGGCCGGATGATGTCGTCGTGGAGACGATACTCTCTTCGATCAGCCCCGGAACCGAGTTGCGCTGCCTTGCCGGCGAACAGGAAGGGCTCGGCCGCGATCACTTTCCGTTCGTGCCCGGCTATTCCCTTGTGGGCCGGGTTGCGCGCGCCGGGCAGCGCCATCGCGCTCTGGAAGGGACGGTGGTGTTCTCGTCCGGCGCCCGCCGCGCCCGCCACACCATGGCATGGGGTGGCCACATCGCCGCTGCCGTGGTACCCGCCGAGTCGATCGTGCCGGTGCCCGCCGGTATTCGTGAAGAGGATGCGGTGCTGGCCAAACTCGCGGCCATCGCCCATCGCGGCGTGTCTATGGCGCGGCCGGAGGCGGGGGAGGCGGTGGTCGTCGTCGGCCTCGGAGCCATCGGCCAGATGTCCGCGCGCCTGTTCGCGATTGCCGGTGCACGGGTGCTCGGTGTGGACCTGGCGCCCGCGCGGGCCCGCCTGGCGGAGCGTGCCGGGATCACGACTCTCGTACCGGAGGGGCCATTGGGTGAAGCGGTCCGCCGCCGGCTCCCCGGTGGCGCGCCGATCGTCGTGGACGCAACGGGATCGCCATGTCTCCTGCGCGAGACGATGAGCCTCGTGCGTGACAAGCCGTGGGACGAGTCCGACACGCCCGGAGGGCGCGTCGTCGTGCAGGGCAGCTATCCGGGCGACATCACCCTCCCGAGTTCCACCCCATTTGCGCGCGAGATGACCATGCTCTGGCCGCGCGACAGCCAGCGGCGCGACATCGAACGGGTTTTCGAGCTGCTGGGCGATGGCCGGCTGCGCTTTGACGGAATCCTCGGAAGTGTTCATCCCCCGGCCGAAGCGCAGGCGGTATATGATCAGCTGCGCTCGCGCGACGGGGCCCTGGTCACGGCCGCTTTCCGCTGGAGGCGGGCCGCAACCTGATCTTCCGCCGCGGGCGGGGACCCCCGGTCGAGCGCCCCCGGCCGGCCCGGATCCGAGGCTCACGTATCCAACAACCGGTGAACCTGCTCGAGGAGTTCGCGGCTCGTGTAGGGCTTGTTCAGCAGGGCGAATCCGTCGCCGGGCGCGATCTCCGGAGGAAGCATCTCCGCACTGTATCCGCTGCAAAACAACACGCGAATCTCCGGATGGCGGGCGCGCAGCCGGTCAAAGACCTGGCGGCCGTTGAGGCGCGGCATGAGGACGTCGAGAACCGCGAGGCGGATATCCCCCCCGTGCGCGTTCACCAGGTCGAGCGCAGCCTGACCGTCGGCCGCCGTCAGCACCTTGAATCCGTTCTGGCGCAGGACGCGCTCGGTGATCGAGCGCACCTGCGCGTCGTCCTCCGCCACCAGCACCGTGCCCGACCCTCGCGCGATGGCCGCGGGCCTTTCTGTAACCGGCGCCTCGGGCGCAGAACCCCGCAGCGGTAACATGACGCGAAAGACTGTTCCCTTTCCCGGCTCGCTGTAGACGCGGATGGCGCCCTGGTGCTGACGCACAACTCCGTAGACCACGGCGAGCCCGAGTCCGGTGCCTTTTCCCGCCGGCTTGGTGGTGAAGAACGGCTCAAAAAGCCGGCGCCTCACCTCGGGGGCCATGCCGCTTCCGTTGTCGCTGACGACCAGCACGAGATAGGGCCCCGGGGCAACCTCAGGCACGTCGGCCTGCGCCTCCGGTCCGAGCTCGGTCCGCTTGAGTTCAATCTGGATTCTGCCGCCCCCGGGCATGGCGTCGCGGGCGTTGACACAGAGGTTGAGCAAGACCTGCTCGAGCTGACCCTTGTCACCGACCAGCGTGCAGGTCTCCGCCAGCGGCACGACCCGCAACTCGATGTGCTCACCGAGCACCCGTTTGAGCATGCGCCCCATGTCGTTGACGAGCGCATTGGGATCGATCGGGCCGATGTTCAGCGCCTGTTTGCGGCTGAACGCCAGGAGCTGGCGCGTGAGCTGGGTGGCCCGCTCGGCTGCATCCTCGATGATCGTGACATCCTCCGCCTCCGGCTCCATGCCCGCGGCGAGATTTGCCCGGAGGAATCCCGCGTGGCCGCGTATCACCTGGAGGATGTTGTTGAAATCATGCGCGACCCCGCCGGCGAGAAGCCCGACAGCCTCGAGTTTCTGGGAGCTGCGCAGGTGTTCCTCGGCCCGGCGCAGCGCGTGCTCGGCCCGGTGGCGCCAGAAGATGTTGAGCGAAAGCACCACGATCACGCCCACGAGGATGACCAACACGACGCCGAACTGGATGAGGCGCGTGCGGTTGATCTGGTAGAATGGACTGGGCGCGTTGTTGACCAGGGTGCCGGGTGGCAGCAAGCGCAACGGGATCCCGAAGCGCTTCATCTGCGAGTACTCCACCTCGAGCTGCTGCGGTGAGTAGCGGACCACCGGGATCGCGTCCACATCCTCGCCGGAAAGAACGCGGACGATCAGATCGCCCACCGCGCGTCCATGGACCTCCGGCACGACCAATCCGCCGCCAATGGAATCCCACGGCTCGGCCACGATGTCGCGCACCCCGGGGGGTCGTGAATTGATGAACACCGGCACGCGCGGCCGCGACCGCATCATCCGGTAGAAGGTCGTGTCGTCGTAATTGTCGCGCCCGGTGACATCGCGGGTGACGTCGAGGATCATCGCCACCCACTCGTCGGAGAGGGATTCGAGCCGCGCGAAGAGTTCCTCGTTGGTCCAGCTCTCGAAGAACTCGAAGGAATAGCGGTCGGCGTACCTTGGCGCGACGGCCTCGAATGCGCGACGGCTCTCGAGGCTGCTCGGCGAGGGATTGCCGATCACCAGGACCCGGTTCGCGCGCGGCCGCAGGTGCTGGATGAGCGTGAACGTCCCGCTGTAATCGGATTCTTCCGACACCCCGGTGACCTTCGGCATCCCGTCGATCATCTCGGGAACGAACCGGTTCAGCCCTCCGAAGACGAGTGGCACCCCGGGCGCGATGCGCGCCCGGTGCCTGGTCGCGAATTCAAACGCGGGGTTGTCGAGCGTCACGACCAGGCGCGGCGGGCTCACGGCGACCTTGGCGAGGATGTCCTGGAGCAGACCGGGCTCGCGATCCGGCGACGGAAACCGGCGCAGGTCGAGAAACTCGATCACGGGCTCGAAGTCCTTGTGACGCTCGCGAACGCGCCCGATCAGCCCGGCGAGCATGTCGTCACTCCAGCGATATCCAGGCGCGTAGGAGTTGATGATCAGCACATCGGGCTTGGGCATCGACGGATCGGCCTGCGCCTGCAGCTGCTGCGCTCCGCCGAACCAGACGCCACAGGCCGCGAGGATCGCCCAAGCCGCCCGTATGCCGCGCACGCACGCGCGCACGGCGAGGCGGCCCCTGGCGGAAGCCTGCGAGCAGTGGGTCGACGGCATCGACCGTGGAGCGTGGGGATTCGCCGTCTGGCGGCAACTCCGATGTGCCCGTGCGTCCGGGCCCGCAACGCCGGTTCATTCCGGCGGCTACCGGTCATGCCGAATGCAATGCGTATTCACGTAGGCATCACGCCACCCGCCGGCGAGGCGGTCGGGGGCCCTCCAAAAAAACAAGCGGGCGTCCGGAAGTCGATTCCGGACGCCCGCGCTTAGTTGCCAGTGCCTAGACTAGAACGAGAACGTGTTCGTCAGGTACCATTCCTGGACCGGCTTCACGCGCACGGAGGCCCAGGTGCTGCTTGCATCCGGCTGAACCGAGACCGGGAGCAGGCCGTCATCCGCAAACGCGTTGCGGACATTCAGCTGGATCTTCCAGTCGACGCGGTCCCACAGGCGGCGCTCGTAGCTCACCCAGAGGTCGATGAAGTCCTCCGAGGGTCCGTAGATCGGATTCTCGATCTCGAACTGGTAGATGCCATCCGCATCCTGATAGACCGGATAGCCGATGGCGATCTTGTCCTGCCAGCGGTAGGCGCCGCCGACCCCGAAGCCCTTGAGCGAACCCTCGCGGAACGAGTAGTTCGTCACGGCGTTGAAGCGCCACTTGCGCAGCTCGGGCACCGCGGTGCCTTCCTGCAGCTTCATGAGCGTGTACTGGGCACGCCACGGAGCATAGATCGACGAATACATCGCGCCACCCGGGTTGCCCCAGCGCGGCAGATAACCGGCAGCCGTATCGCGCAGCGCACCGTCCATGAAGGTGACGAGCTCTTCCATCGCGGCTCCACCGACATTGTTGCGGTAGGCCTTGGCTTGGGACGCATTCAGCGAGATGCGCCAGTTGGTGGTCGGATTCGCGATGAACTCGAACTCATAGCCCTTCGACGTCGTGTCAGCCGTGACGGCGAAGCCCTGCGGACGGGTGAAGGTGTAGTTATACACTGTGGCGGCGGCATCCGGCGGAACCCAGGCATCCGGGTTGGCCGCGTACGTGCTGCGGTCCGTCAGGCTCGAGAGGGCCTGCGGGCGGAGGCCCCAGGTCTCGAAGAAGCCCTTCGGCTGCAGCCAGGCCTGGATCTGGTTCCAGCCCGTGATCATGGCGTCCTCGAGAGCGGCTTCCTCCGGCGAGTCCTGAGCCACGTGGTACGGAGCGGTGGCGGGTCCCGTGGTGGGATAGGCCTGCGAGGCGCGCGTGCGGTAGCTCGGCTGGTGGCGGCTGGCCCAGTCGTAACCGGCCAGTTCATACAGGAACACATTGCGCCAGTTGAGACCGTTGACGATCGTGCTGGCGAGGCCGTCCGGGCTGAGGTTCGAGTTGTCGAGCTTGACGTTCGACTCGAACTTGATCGCGCGGAACGAGTACTTGCCGTCCTTGGTCGCGAGGAGGACGCCGTAGTCCTTGGTATCGCCGCTCGGATTGGCGATCGGGGTGCCGTAAAGATCGACGCGCACCTCGCCCACCTGGAAGTTCTTCGACTTGTTGTAGGTGAGGCTGACGTTGATCGGCAGGGGATCGTTATCGCCGAACAGCTTGTTCAGGTGGACGACAGCGCCGCCACCCATCGTGTCTTCCTCGACCACGTTGCGCGTGGCCCTCGGATTCTTCAGCGTGTAGACATCCGGGGCGAGGATCAGATGGCTCCGGTTCTGGGCATACTCCGAGGCCTGGAACTTCGTATCCGTGATCTCGTCATTGCGCCAGCCGAGTGTCGTGACCACCGCGCCATCCCACCAGTAGCCCTGCCAGCTCAACGCGAGAGATTCGACTTCGCGCTTCTGGAGCTGGGCCCGGCGGAGGAGGCGATCGTCAGCGCCACGGTCGTAGCTGAGCAGGTTGACCTGCTGGTCGCGCCAACCGACGTAGTTTGCAGGATTGGAGTTCTGCATCCATGGCTGCTCGGTGTTCGGCGAGTCCTCCTGGAAGATCGGCGCCCAGGGGCTCGCGTCCTTGTCCCATTCCGCATTGTAGGCGACGCTGGCCGGCGCGTTCCACGTCTGGTCAAAGATCCAGGCGTTGGCGCTGTTCATGTCGACCTTCGACTTGATGCGCGGAATACGCGCACCCGCGGCCGAACTGTTGCCGGCGATCGAGTCGCCGAGATAGACCACGCCCACCGGTCCACGGTAGTGGAAGGCCGAGGTGTTACCGGCGTTTTGCGTCCAGAAGTTCGCCCACGACTGGTCGGTCGCCTTGCGGATCCAGGTGCGGTTCTCGACATTGAGTTCCTCCTGGCTGACCACGCCGTTGAGGCGATGCTTGCCCAGGAGCTTCACGAGGAAGTTGTCCTTGTCGCCGAAGTCCGAGGCACGGAGTTCACCGAACACCGACGCACGAACGTTTTCGCGATCGCTCTTGTACGACTGGCCGTCACCACCGTTCACCGACTGAACGAAGGGCCTGCCCACGTTCGGGTTGGCGGTCAGGTCGTCGAAGTTCTGGAGGATGTCCATCTGGATGGTGGGCTGCCAGCCGAGGACGGACTCGCCCCCGCGCTCGTAACCCTGCCAATCGTAGATCAGGTTGACGCCCAGGCGCTCGTTGAAGGCCGTCTGGGAAAGGTCGACATTCAGGGCTTCCCAATCTTCCCACTCGGCCTTGTTCGGGCCGTCGATGAGGTTGTTGTAGAAGTTGAAGATCGACGAATCCGTCATGGACTGCGCGCGGTACTGGCCGGAACCGGCCATCGGCAGATTCAGCTGGGTGGCAACGTTGTTGACCGTCGCGATGCCGAGCAGCGCGCTGGAGAACAGCTTGCCTTCGAGACCGGAGGCGTTGCCGTAGGTGGTGCCATTCGGACGACGCGCGCCGTTGTTGATCCAGCCGGAACGGGTGTCATACACCGAGCCGGAATCGCCGTCGATCAGCCAGTAGGGCTGCTGCGCGTCGATGTTGGCACCGGTGATCCACGGATTGTAGTTGGCGCCCGAGGCCGACTGGTAGTCGCGGAACGCCACGTACGGATTGGCGATGAGCGTGCGGCCGAGACCGTTCTCAAGCGTCCAGTTGCCCGTGGAGCCCAGCGGCTTGAAGAACGGGCTGACGGCGTCCATCGGGGTCACCGTGCGGGGACGGTTCGCTTCGACTTCACCGTTCTCGTACTTGACGCGGAGGCTCGTGCGCAGCGAATCGTTCTTGAACAGCTGCGGGTCGTAGCGGACGGCGACGTAGACGCGCTCGTCGTCCTCATAGGCCGGCTTCTGCTTGTAGTTCTCGTGGTCCATCAGGGCGCCCACGCGGATCGCCAGGACGTCGTCGATGATCTCCTTGTTCAGCGACATGCTCGCGCGTGCGCTGCCGTAGGAGCCATAACGGGCCTCGACCCTGTATTGATCCCTGAACTGCGCGCTGGAGAGCTGCGCATTGATGATACCGGCCGGCTTGCCGAGACCGAAGAGCAGCGAGTTGGCGCCGCGCTGGATGTCGACGCGGTCGACGTTGTACGAGTCCCACGGAATGTCCGAGACGAAGTAGTCGCGGGTGTTGTCGGCCTCGCTCAGACCGCGGACGCGGTTGACCGAATTCGGGGCCAGGAGGCGGGAACGCTCGTCGAGCGTCGGTCCGTTCTGGAGACCCGTGTAGGTGCTGGCGGTGCCTGAGACCTCGGCGTTGGTGACGTACTGGAGCAGACTCGTGTTGTCCGTCGCAGCGATGTCGGTCATGAACTCCGGCGTGACAACGGAGATGGCGGAGCCAACGTCGCGCAGGTTGGTGCGGATGCGCGTGCCGGCGAGCGTTTCGGTGGCCTGATAGCCGCTGTCTTCTGCGGCCGAGACTTCAAAGACAGAGAGGGTGATGATCTCCTCCTCTTCCTCCGCCGAAACGGCGGTGGCCGGGGCTGTCGCCGGGGCGCTCGGGGCCGCCGCCGGGTCGGTAGTCTGCGCAGCCAGGTACGGTGGTGTGGCACCGACGGCGAGCGCAGCACATACGCTGAATATGGGCTTTCGATTCATCGTTACTAGTTATTGAGGACTGGCGGTTTGGGTTTTTCTTGCAGCGTCAAAGCGCCTGCCGGCGCGATGATCACGTCCTTCCCTCACCAAGCCGCCCGGACCACCGCCCATGCGGTGAGGCCGACGCGAGTTTGGGGCGCCGCTCTCCCTCGGGTGTGAGTTCCAAACCGGTATGCATACGCCGACGACCGCATCGTGTGCGGCGTACGGGGACACATGGGCTTGGTGGACTTGCACCAAGGAGACAGGGGCGTACATGGGAACGATTATTAAGACGAAAGGAGCGCTTACTTCCGTTAAGAGAATCTGGCACCGGTGACTCGCCGGTTAAACATCTCTGGAACAGCAGCTAACAACGCGGTGAGCCCCTGTCCGAAGTCGGTTGCTTGCTTTCCGTAAAGCCCGCACCCCCTACTTCTCGACTTGGTGACGATTAGACAGGCTGTCGGTCCAAGCGGGACACGCGCCCGACACGGCCACGTCCGAGAGAGGTCCCAACCGCCAATCGTGAGGTAAGGGGGAGCGAAGCCGATCAACACCACGGTCGATCCCGCCAGGATCGGCGATCCCGAAGAATCACTCCTCGCTTACCTCCAGGCTCCGAGCGCCGGCCGGCACCTCGACGTGCGTCACGCGGCCGGTCGGCCAACGAACCTGCAGGGTGAGGCCTGAATCGTCGCCGGTCCGGGGCACGGTAAGGAAGACCGACGCCGTGCTTTGACTGGAGAATCCGCCTCCGGCACGCACCTCATCGATGCCGAGCGTGTGCCCGGTGCGTTCGAGCGTCACCCGCGCGCCGACCGCGTCAGGATTGCCGCCACGTCCGCGCAAGCGCACGGCAAGGGGCCGGGCAGCCTCCACTCCCTGCAGGCGGAACGCGCGGGAGGTCTCGTTATTGCGAGTGACAACTGCATCCGGCCACGCGTCCCGGTCGATATCGAGCAGTGCCAGGGCCTTCGCGTTGCCTGTAACCAGCCACCCGCTCTCCGCGACCGGAACGATAGCGAAGCCGCCCGCTCCGTCGCCGCGCAGCAGCCAGCCCAGGCCCCCGTCCCAACGTCCCACGGAGGGACTCGGCGAATAGTCGTTGCTGGCAAGGAGGAGATCCTGATGGCCGTCGCCGTCAAAGTCCGCGGCCTCCATCCCCTGAATCGGCGCGATCTGCGCATGAGCCGGCAACGCGCGGAACGCGAACCGCCCCGTGGGCTGGCTGAGAAGGACGCCGCTGCGGAGTTCGTCGGCCGTGTGGACGCGCGCCTTCGCCAGGGCCTCCGGTCCGAGGATCTCCTCGAGCGTGGCTGTCGCAAAGCGGTCGTTGGAAGGGAACCGCTTCAACACGGAGGGGATCTTCGCCCCCAGTTCGGCGCGGCTGAGCAGCGGATACGCGGAGCCATCGATGGCGTGGCTCTCGATCAGCTGCGGCTCGCCCCGGCCGGCGAAATCGCCCACGTGGAGCCGGAGCGGCCGCTCGGGCGAGGCGGCATAGGGCGTGTTCAAGCCGAGGTTGCCCACCGCATAATCGAGCCGTCCATCGCCGTTGAAGTCGGCCGCGGCGAGCGAGGTCCAGAAGCCGGAGCCCGCGGTATCGAATCCCCATTCCGTGGATACATCCTCGAGCGCCCGACCCTCGCGATTGCGGAAGACGCGCACCCCTCCCCACTCCAGCGCCACGACCAGGTCGATCCAGCCGTCGCCATCCACGTCGCTCGCCAGCGCCGAGGTGACCATCCCGACCTCCTGCACCGCCGGAGCGAAGCGCGCCGTCTCGTCCACGAACCGGCCGGCGCGGCCGAAGAGCAACGCGCTGCGGGGAGCCTCGGGGTAGAAGCCCGGGAGCACGCGGCCGCCCAGGAAGACGTCGAGCCGACCGTCCCGGTCGAAATCGGCCGCGACCGCCGCACCCACGCTGATCGGCACCGAGGGGAGCATGCCCGCCGGCGCGGCCACGAAGCCCGCTTTGCCGCGGTTGAGCCAGAGCGTGGGCTCGTATTCCGGCTCCTCCGCGGGCAGGGCGGCGCCGCCGGCGGTGAGCAGCAGGTCGTTCGCGCCGTCGCCATCGGCATCGAAGATCAGTGGGGGACCTCCATTCACGGCCGGGGCCGCACCGAGCGCGCCCGTATCCAGCGGCTGGTAACGGCCGTCGCTCAGCCGCAGGATTTTCGCCCCGTCGTGCACGGTCGCGGCAAGGACGAGCTCGTCGGTGCCGTCACCATCGAGGTCGCCCGCGGCCAGACCGGGCCCGCGCCGGTTGAAACGGCGCGTGAGGAGCGGCTGGGCCACGGTGCCCTCGAGTTCCTCCTCGCGCTGCGCGATATCGATTCCGAGCGCCGAGGAGATGTCCTCGAACAGCGGTGCCTCCGGCGGGGAGGCCGCGCCCGGTGCGCCGACCGCGGCCTCGGGTTCGGTCACGGTGTAGCGATGGCCCGTGGCCAGGCCCTCGAGGGTCTGGACGCGGCCGCTCGGCCATCGGACGGTCAACCGCTCGATCCCGGGATCGTCGCCACAGCCGAAGTGGACCACGGGCTCGCTCGTGGACAGATAGCCGCGCGCCAAAACCAGCTGACGCGCCTGGCTGCCCGAGCGCGTGACAAGTTCCACCCGCGCGCCGATGCCATAGCGATTCGATGCGGTGCCGCGAAGCTCCACGATGACGCTGCTCCCGGCCTGCCCGTCGTTGCGCAACACCGTCGCGCCTTCCTGGAAGTTGGTGAAGATGACGTCGAGGTCGCCGTCGCCATCGAAGTCGCCGAAGGCCGACCCGAAGCTGACGCCCATGCGATCGAGCCCCCAGGCCCTGCCGACCTCCTCGAAGCGCAGGCCGCCGCGGTTGACGAAGGCCAGGTTCGCCTCGCGCAGGACGGGGCTGCTCTTCGTGACGCGGATGCGATCGAGTGGACTCAATGCCGAGAGGCGGCGGCTGATGAGATCGAGGTTGTTCTGCTCGCGATCCATGCCGTTGGTCACGTAGAGGTCGAGCCGCCCGTCCTGGTCGAGGTCCTCGAATCGCGGCGACCAGGTCCAGTTCGTCGCGTCGAGCCCGGCCAGGTGTGCGGCCTCAAGGCAGCGTCCGACCCCCGTGTTCAGGTAGAGCGCGTTGTAGAGCAACTGCACGGCCGTATCCGCGAGTTCATTCTGGGCGAGGTTTGCCTTGCCTCGCGAATCCGCCATCCCGCGCTGGTTCTTCTCGTGGGTGGTTCCGGCCATGTCGGCGACGAACAGGTCGATGCGCCCGTCGTTGTCGACGTCGCCCAGGTCGGCGCCCATGGATGAGAACGTCGTGTGGGGCACGACCGCATCCAGGACGTCGGTGAACGTGCCGTCACCATTGTTGCGATACAGGAAATCGGGTGTGGCGAAGTCGTTCGCAACGTAGAGGTCGGGCCGGCCGTCCTCGTCGTAGTCCCACCAGGTGGCGGAGTGTCCCTGCGTCGGCTGGTCGTGCATACCCGCCGCGTCCGTCACGTCGCGAAACGTCCCGTCGCCGTTGTTGCGCAGGAGGCGGTCGCGCTGCCCCTCAGGGTGGCGCGACACGTCCCAAAGGTTGGTCTGGATGTAGACGTCCAGCCAGCCATCGCCGTCGTAGTCGGCGAAACATCCCATGCCGGAGGCGTCCACAAGGGCGAGACCACGGGCGGCCGCCTCCTCGCGAAACGTGCCGTCACCCTGGTTGATGAAGAGCTGGTTCGCGGCGCCGAACCGGCAGACGTAGAGGTCGAGCAGGCCGTCGTTGTCGACGTCGGCGAAGGCGGCGCCCTGCTTCCACTCGCCGCTCGCATCCTCGACGCCCGCAGCGCTCGTCACGTCCTCGAAGCGCCAGTCGCCGAGGTTGCGGAAAAGACGGCCCGGCTCGATCTTGCTTACGATGAACACGTCGGGCCGGCCGTCGCGATCGTAGTCGCCGATGGCCACGCCGGTGCCCATCGCACCCACCTGGTACTCGATGTGGCGCTGGCCCCACATGCGAGGATCGTCGTAATGGTTCGTCGTGACAATCCCGGTACGAGCTGGCGGCAGCTCGCTGAACATCGTCCCGCCCTCCGGCGTCGATCGCGGCTGGAATGGCACCGAGGCGTCGCGCCCTCGGGACGCCGGTGACAGCGCCAGCAGCGCGACGGCAAGCGCCACGGTCTTCCTGCTCGCATTTCCCCGGACCCGGACTAGTCGTGAGCGCGCCATACAAAAGCGCCCATGACTGAGGCGTCGCTCCCCGATGAGGTCAAGGGCAACGCTGGTCTCCCGCGGCGCCGACGTCCTTCGCAACACGACCACCTCCACGATGCCCGCTCCCCGCCCGAGAGCTTCCGACGTTCTCGCCCGACTCATGCCCCACGCCTGGTGGCTGGTCCTCGCGATCGCACTCGGTGCGTTCAGCCTGGCGACGATGCGCCGCCTCGAGCGCGTCGAGGCGGCGACCCAGTCCCCCACATGGTCCGCGGATGCACCGGCGCGCGATGCGTCGAGTCCGACGGGCCACGCCAAGGGCCAGCGGGTGCTGATCGTGCCCGGCCAGCACGCGCCGAGTTTCCGCTGGATCATGGAGGCCCAGATCGCGGCCGACCTGGGAAAGCTCCGCCTGCGCCACATCGACTACGATGCGCGCCCCGACGGCCGCGAAATCCGGCGCACCGCACCCTACCGCTGGTGGCTCACCGTGGTGGGCTGGGTGTATGCGTTCGTGCAGAGTGAACCGCTTGGCTATGGGATCGAACGCGGTGCGCTCCTCGCTGATCCGCTGCTGTTCGCGTTTCTGCTCATCGGAGGTGCGTGCTTCACGGCCCGCTACGTCTCAAGTCTGGCGGCGGCGGCGTTCGCGGGGGTGGCCGTGTGCCTCTTTCCGCTCGCAGCCAGCTTCCAGCCCGGCGCTCCGGATCCGCACGCCCTGGCGTGGCTGTTCGCACTCGGGAGCGTCCTGCCCCTCGTCGCGTCGCGCGAGCGCGTCGGTGCACGACGCCGCGGAATGTTCATGGCTGCGGGAATCTCCGGCGGCCTGGCGCTCTGGACGGATGCGGCGAGTCAGGGTCCCGTGCTCCTCGCGCTCGTGCTCGGCGGAGCCGCGTACGAGTTCGTGCGCACGCGGCGGGCTCCGGTCCCGCCGACGCCGGAGTCCTGGCGCGCGTGGGCAGCGGCAGGCGCGCTGACGACGCTGGCGGCGAGCCTGTTCGAGTTCGCCCCCAGCCACTTCTCCTGGTCGCTCGAGGCGGTGCATCCGCTGCACGCGGTCATCTGGTGGGGATGTGGGGAGTTGTTGCATGCGTGCGGCCTCGCCGGCGGAGCCGGCGTCCACACCATGGACATCGCGGCGCGCGTGAAGCTCGCCCTCGGCGTCGCCGCCGTGCTGGCGTGGCCGTTGGTGGCGTGGCTGGGTGAAGCGGGCGGGCTGCTGGCCGGCGATCTCCACGCCAGGATGCTTGCCAACCATCCCGCTGGCAGCCTGGCACCTGATCTCAGCGCCTGGTACGCCCGCCCCGGCGGAGGCGGGGCGAAGTTCGCCCTGCTCGTGCCGTGCTTTCTTCTCTTCGTGGTCGGTTTGCGTCTGATCCAGGCCCGACTGCAGCCGGAGGAACGCGGCCGCCACGCGTTCGCGCTTGTCGCCACCCTGGTCGTCATGGCGCTCGGCACCTTTCAGCTGAGGATCTGGAACACCGCCGACGTCCTCACCCTCGTCACCGTCGTGGCCTTGTTCTCCCCCGGGCATGCGTCCGCATCGCGCTGGCAGCTGGGTCTCGCCGCGACCTTGCTGGCCTTCCTTCCTGGATACATCGTGACGCTTCCCGCGGGCAACGGCGGACGCGAGTTGCGCGACCTCGCGCCCGAGCACGGCCCGGCGCTCGTGGCGCGCGACTTCGCCCGCTGGCTCTCGGAGCGCGCCGCCAGCGATCCGGTGGTCCTCTTCTCCTCCCCGGTGTTCTCCGACGCCACCGCCTTCTACGGCGGCTTCGACGTCATTGTCTCGAGCGACCATGACAACAATGCCGGCCAGCTCGCGGCCGTGCGCATCGCCAGCGCGGATACGGGAGACGAGGTGTCGCTCCTGCTCAACGCACGGGGGGTGACGCATCTCGCCCTGCCGATGTGGGACCCGGTACTGGAGCACCTGGTCCGCCTCGGCACCGGCATCGCGCCAGGCGATCCCCTGCCGCACAACGCGTTTGCCGTCTGCCTGCGCGAGTGGGATGTGCCGCCCTGGATGCGGCCGATGAACTATCTCGTGCCGCCGGACACGGGACTGCAGGGATTCGACCTGCGTGTGTTCGTGCAGCAGGCGGAGCAGGAACCCGACCTCGCTCTCAGCCGTCTCGCCGACCTCTTCCTCGAGCGCGGCCAGATGTTGGAGGCGCGGTCAGTCGCAGAGGCGCTCGCCAGCTACCCCCGCAGCCTGCCGGCGCTGACGGCGATCGCGCGCGTCGCGCTGGCACACCGCGACCTGGCGCGCCTCGCGTCCACGGTCGAAACACTGGTCCCGCACCTCTCACGCCGCATGGCCCGCCAGCTCCCGGCAGACCGCCGGGTGGGCCTGGTCGCCGTGCTTCTTCACGCCCGGCGCCCGGAACCTGCGCGTGAGCAGCTGCAGGCGTGCCTGGACGGGCTCGACGCCGCCACCCTTCGGACTTTCACGCCGGCCGGGGTGATGGAGCTGCTCGCGGCCTGCCGCGCCCTGGACATGCCGATGGATGGGGACCTCGAGGCTGTCGCGATGAAGTTGGTACCACCCTCGCTCCGCCAGCGCTTCCGGGCGCCGTAGCCGGCGAAGCGGCCGGGGCGGCCGCGCTTCAATCCGGTTTAGTTCCTCAACTGCATCAAGATCATCCCTACGCTGATTGGCCCGCGAGGTGATGCGCTGAAGCGCCCGCATCCTCGGCAACGCCCCGTGCCTGCGGCACCATCCTCCGGGATCTCCGTATCCAACAGCCCGCTTCAGGATCAAAACCGCGTGCGCAGCGTCAGCATCGCGTGGCGCGGCGGGCCCCAGCTGGTCCGGGAAAGATAGTAGCGCTCGTCCCACACATTCTTCACCAGCATATCCACGGACCACGTGCGCTCGACGCCCCGGAAGCGCCATCCCAGCCCGAGGTCCACGGTGGTGTGCCGGGGAAAGACCGCCGCCGGGTTGTTGGGCACGAACGCGGTCTCGCCCACGTGGTTGACGCCCGCCAGCAGGGTGAGCTTCGCGCGGCCGAGGCGGGCGAACGTATGCCTGGCCCAGAGGCTTGCGGTGCGCCGGGGCGCCGCCACCAGCGGGCTTCCATCCAACTGCGAATTTCCGGGGTGCCTCGCGTAGACCGCGTCGCTCGTGCCGTAAGCTGCGTGGATCTCGAGGTTGTCGGTCGGGGCGACGAGGAACTCGCACTCAAAGCCGCGGCTCTCCTGCCGGCCGCCCTGGATGTCGGTGAACAGCGTCGTGCCGTCCGGGTCGATGCCGCTCGTCACCACGATGATTCCCGTCGGGGAAGCCTCGATACGGTAGGTGGAGAGCGTTCCCGAGACCCGCCCCTCGGCCAGCTCCAGCCTGACCCCCGCCTCCCAGCCGCGGCCGACCGACGGTTCGGCGGGCGAGGTCGGGACACTGTTCACCCGCAGCATGGTGGGATTGCCGAGAAATGACTCGCTGTACCCGGCGAATAGTGACACGCGTCGGTCCAGCCGGAAGAGCACACCCGCCTGCGGGACATCGGCCGAGCGCTCGCTGCGTTCCGTGCGCGTGCCACGGATACGATCGAGGCTTGGGCTGTTCTCCAGCTGGTGGAATGCGTACCCGGTGAGCACATTCAGGCGGTCGTCCAGGGCCGAAAGCGACAGCGCGCCGCAAAGCGAGGCGGCACTCCGGGAATAACTGTTGTCCGCCACGGTCGTGAGCGCCTCCGCGCCGAACGGGACGCGCCTGTCCCATGTGCCCGGATCGCGCAGATCCCACGGGCGCAGGTAGAGCGGGTTCCCCGGAATCGTCGGGTTGTTTCTCTGAATGTTCCGCTCCGGGGTGGAAAAAACCCGCTTCGCGCCGACGAGCGGGCGCACCAGGACGTCCCCCAGTCTGTAGGTCCCGGTCACGTCCAGCTGCAGCGCGCGCTCGCCGCCCGCCTGCCGCTCCCAGCGGTTGCGCCGGAACATGGCGTCGCGCGGTTTGAGCCCCGCCTCAGCGGGATAGTAGGCGTCGATCGCCTGCTGGCTGATCAGTCCCGTGGCCCCCTGGCCCGTGGCGCGCCATTCCATCTCCCAGCCCGAATCGAGGTAGGTCGCGCGCGCGTGCAAGCCCGCCCCGATGTCAGCCTCGAGCTCGAGCGTGACCACCCGGGAGTCGAAATCCTGATAATCGCCGCGCCCGGCATAGCTGAAGTCGCGCGCCAGCCCGGGATAAGGGCGGGCCGCCACGCCGTTCTCGTAGGCGAGGACGATGCCGCCGGTGAGCATGTCCTCGATGCGGGAGAATCGTTCGTATTCAGCCACCAAGGACACGCGGTCGCCGATCTGCCAGCGCAGGCTCGGCGCGAGCAGATGCTTGCGGCCGCGCGATCCCTCCTGGAAGCGGTGGATTTCCCCGGTCATCCCCACCAGCCGCCCCAGCACGTCCCCTCCCGCGCCGTCCAGGGGTCCGTTCACGTCGGCCATCACCTGCGTGTAGCCGCGGGTGCCGGCGCCGGCGGAGAGTTCGATCCTCGAGCGCGGCTCGGGTCGTTTGGTGATATAGTTGATCACGCCCCCGGGATTGATCTGGCCGTAGAGCAGCGACGACGGCCCCTTGACCACCTCCACGCGCGCGATGTTCGTGGTGTCGATGAAGCGGAACGAGCCGAAGCCGTTCCTCTGGATCGAGGCCGACGTGAACCCGCGCACCGCATAGCGCGCCCACCCCTGCGGCGACTGGTTGTCCTGGTGGACGCCCGGAGTCCACCGCACCACGTCGAAGAGGTCATAGGGCTTCTGATCCGCGATGAACGCCTCGGTGAACGCCGAGATGCCCATCGGCAGCCGGCTGATCGGCGCGGCGATCCGCGTGGCGGAGACAGAATTGGCCGGCCTGTACCCGCGATCCGATTGCGTGCGCACCTCGAAGGGCGAGAGGACGACCACGGGATCGTCGCGCGCCGCGTCCGGACCGGCAGACCGCTCCGGCGCCGCCCCCGCCTGGGCTGTACCCATGACAGCGCGACGCACCACGAGCGCACCCGTGGCCGGATCCTCGACGGCCTCGAGCACGGTGCCGTGCAGGATCACCTCAAGCGCCTCCCGGGGCGCCATTTCGCCGCGGACGGGATTGGTGCGAACGCCGCGGATCTCGCGCACCGGATAGACCAGCTGGACTCCGGTCTGGCGCGCGAAGAGGCGGAGCGTCCGGCCCGCGTCGCCGGCCGGCACATCGATCTGCGGCATGTCGGCCCCGCGCAACGAGACCGCGAGCAACGCGAATGTGAGCGCAAGCCAGCGGAACCAAGCGACCCGCCCCGCGACAGGGCGACGAGTCGCCGGCCGGGACCCGAATGGGCCGGAACGGCAGATTGCCGGTGACATGCCGCGCCTGATCATCGGCCGCCCCACGTCCACGACGTCATCGCCGCCGCAGCACGATGCGCCGCTCACGCTGTTCGGCGGTGATATTGAAGCCCGTTTCGAGGAGGCGCACGAAACCGTCCAGATTGTCCGCGCGAAAGCTTCCTGCGACTACAATACGCCCGGTAGCGCCATCGCCCAGCTCGAGTTGGCGGACATTGAAGCGGTTGAACTGCTCGATCACATCGCGCAACGGTTCGTCCTCGAACTCAAGACGGATGCCGCGCCACGCCATGGCGGTCTCGATCTCGGCCGGCGTGAGGTCGCGAATGTCGACAACCGGCCGGCCGCCAGCGACCGAGACTCCCGAGGCCGCCTGGCCGGCGCGTAGCTGCACGAGGACGGCGCGGGCCTCCCCCGGGCCTGATGGGATCGCGGCTTCGAGGTCCACGCGTCCTTCGGTGACGATGACCGTCACACCCGCGCGACTTCGCCCGACGGTGAAGGCCGTTCCAATCGCCCGCACGTCGAAGGGCTCCGCCGACACGACGAACGGGCGCACGCTGTCTTTCGCAACCGCGAACCCGGCCTCACCAGTGACGAGCACCACGCGGCGTTCCGCCACGGAGAACTGCACGTCGACGCGTGCGTCGGCGTTGATCTCCACCACCGAGCCATCCACCAGCGCGAGCCGTTCCGGTCCCGGCACGATGCGGGCGCCGCGGGGCTTTTCCGGCACCGCCGCGTGCCAGAGCAGGAGCCCCGTGACCGCCAACGCGGCGATGATCCCGAGCGTCCATCTCCCGAATCCGCACCGGGGTCGGGACGCGAGCAGGTCGGGATTGGGTCGCGGACTGTGTTCGGGACGCCACTCGCGCACCCGGTCCAGTCTCGTCCAAAGGTGCTCCAGCTCGGCGATCGGCAAACCTTGTGCGCGGGCCTTCCGCATCCACTCCACGTAGGCATCCTGCTCGTCCGGCGACAGGCCGCGGTCGCGCCGGGCCACCCAGGTGGCGGCCTCAGCCGCGTCGTCCCGGTGCCCTGGACCGTCCGGTTTCACGGCAACCCGAGCCGGCCCAGAAAATGTGCGCAGCGCCGCATGCCGTTCGCCACCTGAGCCTCGACGGTATGCTCGGTGATTCCCAGCTCAGCCGCGATCTGCTTCTGCGAAAGCCCGTAGATCTTGCGCAGCGTCAACACCCGACGGCACCGTTCGGGCAGCGCCTGGATCGCCTGCGTGAGCAACTCCAGCTCCTGGTTGCGCGCGGTGACATCCGCCGGCGTCGGCAGTCCCTCACTTTCCGGCAGTTCGGGGAGCTGGTCCACGCTCTCCAGACGGGCGACGCGCTCGCGCCTGACGTGGTCGACGGCAAGATTGTGCGCTGTGGTAAAAAGAAGCGCGCGCGGCGAACTCACCGGCTGTTCCGAAACCGTGCGCCAGACGCGCGACATCGACTCCTGCACCAGATTGTCCGTGTCGCCGATCGAGGGGAAACGCGAACGGAGCCAGCCCCCCAAGGCTTCCCGATGGGCAGCGAACTCGTTCAGAAAACTCCGGACTGAATCGGTGTTTTCGCGCATGGGGGGCTGATCCTGCGATGAAAGAATCTTTCCCATTTTCGGACGTGAACGCAAAGGAGAGGACGCGCTGGGAGGCACCTTTTTGGGATTTCTCGTAGCGGAAAATGCCAAGTGGTTCGTCTGTACGTTTACCAATCGTCGGCGGGGAATTCCCGGTTTTCCGCCATGGTGGGGTCCCGCTTTGACCCCGTCGACAAAAGTTATGGTCGACGTTGAAGTAGGATCTCTTCCCCTCGAGAAACCGCGCTCACCTCGAACCC
This sequence comes from Verrucomicrobiota bacterium, assembly GCA_023399155.1. Classification (GTDB taxonomy): domain Bacteria; phylum Verrucomicrobiota; class Verrucomicrobiia; order Opitutales; family Opitutaceae; genus JAEWQP01. The sequence goes on from JAEWQP010000017.1 coordinate 51,822, forward strand.
GCTGTCGAGGAGCCGGACGAAGGCATCGAGGTGGTCCGCCCGGAAAGTGCCGCCCACCAGGATGGCCCCCGTGACCTCGTCGGCGATGGTGAGTTTGCGCACGTTGTAGCGGTTGAACTCCGCCACGACTGCATGCAGCGGCACATCCTCGAAAACCAGCCGGATGGATCGCCAGTAAAGAGCCGCATCCACCTCCGCTGGAGTGACTTCGCGGATCTCGATCCGCTCCCTGCCAGCCGGTTCGCCCAGCCTGGAGATCGTAGCCGCGTGTCCGGCGGATAGGGCGCGGATCAAGGGCGGGCCTGCGTCTCGCGGCGCGGGCGCATCCGGCGCTCGCTCCACCCGCACCTGCCCCTCGGTCACCAGCACCGAAAACTCCCCATCGACAGCACTCACGCAGAACGCCGTGCCGAGGGCGCGCACAGCATACGAGCCCGACTCCACCAGAAACGGACGCACCGGATCCGCCGCGACGGTGAACAGGGCTTCCCCATGCACCAACCGAACCCGCCGCGCGTCCGGGGCGAACGCGACCTCCAGCGCCGCCCCCGCGTTGAGTTCGACGATGGAACCGTCGTCGAGAGTGCGCCTTTCCGGCGCCGGCACCACGGCCGCGACGGCAACGGCCTCTTCATCAAGCCGGCGGGCCGGCCAAAGAACCATGGCCGCCGTAATCAAGGCAGCCGAAGCAATCGCCCACGCCGAGGCATGGACCCACCATGAGCGGCCGACGGCCGGGCGCAGGAGATCGGAGTTGACTCTATCGCTGTGCACAGGCCGCCACTCCGCCAGCATGTCCATCCGCAGCCACAAGTCCCGCGCGCGGGCCAGCGCCTCCGCATGCTGCACGTCCGCGTGGAGCCATTCCAGGTAGCGATCCTGCTCCTGAGGCGAAAGACCGCGATCGCAGCGGGCGAGCCACCGGGCGGCTTCCCGCTCCACCGACACTTTCCTGGATCCCGGCTCCTTCACGCGCTTGCTCCGGACCCGAACGCCGATGACCCGGCACGCGGGGCCGGACACACGCGACGGCATGGCCACGCCGCTTCAGGCCACCCCGTTCGCTGAGCCGGAACGGCCCGAGGCCATCCGGCCTCCATCGCTCGAGTCGCGAACTGGCACCCATTGTCTCGCATGGATGCGGAGCACCATTGCACGTCCGAAACAGGAGTCGAGCACTCAGGTGGTATGCGGCTTCCGGCACAGGCGTTGACTGCTCCGGGGCGTTCCGCACGAGGCCCCCACCCGCCTCGGTCGGGGCCTGCCTCCCCGGTGAGCCCTCGGCGCGCCATCCGATGGGAAAAGCGGGGTTCGCCAGGCCATCCGGACCCGCACCAAGCCGTGCCGTGCGGGTCCTAGAGCACCGGCCAACCGGCCATGCACCAAAACCACCGAAGACATGACACCCATGAAATCTACATACGCCTCTGTCGCCCTCGCGTCGCTCGCCGCGGCGCTCGCCTTCGCCACCCCCGCACTCGCCGGTGATTCGGCGAAGCACAAGTCGTTGACCGAATCGTTGAAGGACGTCACCGGCGCGGAGTTTGACCAACGCTTCCTGTCCCTGATGCAGGAGCACCACGAACACGGCATGGAAATGGCCATGCTCGCCAAGCAGCGCGCGCAGAGCGAATCGCTCCGCGAGTACGCCACCAAGATCGCCTCCCGCCAGCAGAAGGAGATCGCCCAGATCGAACGCGTGCAGAGCGACAACCGCGCCGCTTCGACCCAGACGCTCGCGAGCTCAGGCACGGGTTCGGCGGCCCGTATGAACGATGACACGACGAGCCCCGGCACGGCTGCCAAGCAGTCCATGAGCGACTCACGCCAGCAGGGCGAGGCGCTTGACGACCTCGAGTCGACGACGGGCGCCGAGTTCGACGGCAAGTTCATCGCCAAGATGACCAAGCACCACCAGAAGGGTCTTGAACTCGCGGAGTATGGAAAAGCCCGCGCGTCCGAGGATAAGGTGAAGGATCTTGCGGAAGACTTCGCCGATTCCCTGGAGGACGAGCTCGAGGAGCTGAAGGAGCTGAAGACCTCCTGATCGATCGCCTCCCTCGCCCGCCCGCCGCATCGCGCCTTGCGGCGTGGCGGGCAACCGCGATGCCCGACCGCTGAGAGCGACGAGAACGTGGGGCGCCCTGCTCGTCGGCCCAAGCCCGGAGAAACCTGTGCGGAAATGCGGCGATAGCGGAAAGGGACGCCGCGTTCGTCTTGGGATATGGCCCCGATGTGCTGGAGCAATCCCGCCCGGGCGCCTCGTCCTTTGCTTCGCGTCCCGCCGTCGCCGATTCGTGCCCCGGAGTCTCCTCCGGCGGCCGCATCGGAAGCGGCGCGTTGTCCCGCCGCTCACGTGCCACCCGCCCACCTCCACGACGATCCGTTCATCACCGCCGCCAAGATCCTGGCACGTCGGGACCGCGGCATCCGGACTGGGAAGGACGATGCCGAGGATCTGGCGTGGCTGCACGCCGATCCACGGCATGCCGCCGCCCTCAGCCGGCTCGAGGCGCTCTGGGCCCGCTTGGATGTGCTGCAGGTGTGGTGTCCGTTTGCCGCCGATGCGCCGGATCCCGACTTGCTCGCCTCGCCCCGCGGTCGCCGCGCCGGTCAGCCCCTAACCGCACCTCCCCCGGACGACGCGGCCCGCGCGCTGCGCCGCGACTCGCGGCCCCGGACCCGCTCGGTCAAGCCGTCGCCCACGCTATCGCGGCCGCGGAAGCCGGACGGCTCCTGACCCGTGCGCAACCAAGCCGCCGCACGGGCCGGTCAGGAACACGCTCCCGCGTCGTTGAGGCGTTTCCAGAGTCGCTCGCGGGCACCCCGGCAATAGGTATCCATAAGGTCGAGCATCGCGCCCGCGTGAGCGGCGATCAGCGGCTCGAACTCCGCCGCGAACGCGTCCATCTGTCGCTCGCACCCGCTCACCACCGCCAGCAGGGTGTCGACTTCGTCGAAATCGCCGTCGAAGGTCCAGTGGAGCTTCGATTGCAGGCGCCTAAACGATCGCACATCGACCGGGAGAAGCCACGGCTGACGGCGGAATCGCCCGACCAGTTCTTCCACCTCCCCGACGAACTCTGGAAAATCGCGCCGCATCGGCGAGTACTCCGCGATCAAGAACGGGATGAGCCGGTCGGCGAGGATCGACCAGCACCATGGATCCTCCTCCTCCCGCATGCCCAGCGGCGAAATGAGAAGGACCTCCTGCAACTCGCGCTCCTTCGGATGGTAAAGCGGCCACACGACGTGGCCAAAGCTATCGAACCACGCCCGCACCCCCCCCATCGCGATCTCGATCGGATCGATGCCGATGAAGTCGCCCCAGTTCGCAAAGCCATAGCTGCACGAGTAGTCGACGCCGTCGAGCGTCACCGCCCGGGGAAAACGCTTCCGGTGCCGCCGGAAAAACCCGGCCTCCGCGCGGCCGCGGTCGCCGTTTTCCTCGAGCGCCTGCCGGAGCCGGCATACGATCCAGTCGCCATCGAGGCGCGCTTCCGTCACGTCGTCGCGCCCCGGAATAAGCGCGAGCATCGAGCGGATCCGCCCGATCTCGCCGCGGGGCGCCATGAGGATGCGCCCTCGCTCATACACGGTGTAGAGATCGTCGCCGCATCCGCTGCGGAAAAACTCGATCCCGGGAAGGAAAAGCTCCGCCGGGAGCACGCCGCGGCGGCGTATGGCGTCCCAGTCGACGCTCTCGCCCGCCGCCAGCTCGAAGCGCACGCGCAGGTCGCGCGAGAGCACAAACGCCGCAGCCATGCGGGAATCGGGAAGCGAGAGGTCGAATGCAGCAGTCATCCCGATGCTTCCTATCGGCACCGAACTCCCGTCACTTACCGCGAAACCCTTATTGCATCAGAAAAGAGGATACGCATGCAAGGTGCACGAACGGCCCGGACACGTGCCCGCGCGGCTTAAGTCTTTCTCCTCGATCTGTATCCGTGCGACCCCGGGCGCGCCGGGCCGATTCCCGCCCGTGCCGCCCCTCGTGCAACCCGCAATGCCGGCGCCGGAAACGGGCGAACGAAGCCTCGATTCGGCGCGCGCCGAGAGGCGCGGGAACGGGCTGCATCGCTTTCAGCCGAGACTCCTCCATCCGCCCGGACGCCGCGGGCCGTCGCGTGCCTGGAACGAGCCCGTGGCGATTTCGTTCAGGAGATCGAATCGCCGCGGGTGGCGATCAGCCGCGCTGTGGAGCCGGGACACGTGCCGACGCGCGACCGGCCGCCCGGGGCACCGCCGCCAGCGTCCGGCGAGCACCCCGGCTTGACGCGATCCGCCAATCGCAGCATCCGTGCGCACATGAAGGACTGGTTGTTGAGCAAGGCGCTGCAGGCGTTTCTGCGGGAGCGTCTGAGCCGCTACGGCGAGCTCAAAAGCCTTTCGGTCGACTCGCGCGAGCGGTCGATCGACCTCATCGTCCGGCCGCACGGTGAGCCGGGGGACGTTCGCGTGAAGGTGACCCGCTACTCCGTGCACAAACACGAGGGGAAATGCCTCCTCACGATCGAGGAATCCACCGCCTCGCGCACCTGGGTGGCGCGCCTGCTCGAGGACTATCTGCACGGGCGCAGTTTCGAGATCCCGCCCATCGCCGCGGCTGTGCTCTAGATCCGGGTACACGTTCCGGGACCGCAGGCGGGTCCCGGGCGACGGTGAACCGGAGTGATGTGACGAAGCCTCACCCCACCCGCCGGGCCGCCGCCTGGGCCCGCAAGGCCACCTCGGCGGCCTTGAAGGCGTGCGCCTGCGTCATCGCCTTCTCGGTGCGCTCGAGGCAGTCGAGGATCAGTTCGCCGAAGAACCGGTAACCCACGCGCCCGCTGACCTCGATGTGCTGCTCACCACGGTCGTCCACGAGATAGACATGATCGCCGCGCGGTTCGCGGGCGACGTCGATGTACTTGCGCAGCTCGAGCGTCCCGTCTGTCCCCAGGATCAGGGTACGACCGTCGCCCCAGGTGCCGAGGCCCCGGGGCGTGAACCAGTCCACGCGCACGTAACCCGTCGCACCGCCGGCCACACGGACGGAGGCCTCGCCGAAATCCTCGAACTCCGGCGTATCCGCGTTGGCGTGATTCGCGACAGCCGCGTGCATGACCTCGGCGTCCCCGGCCCCGGTGAAGGTGAGGACCTGTTCGAACTGGTGGCTTCCGATGTCGCAGAGGATCCCGCCTGTCTTTTCGCGCAGGAAGAACCACGGCGGTCGTGACAGCTTGTCCAGCCGGTGTGGGCCCAGCCCGATCACCTGCAGCACCCGGCCGATTGCGCCGGCGCGGATGAGGTCGGTCGCATGCATGGCACACTCGGAGTGCAGCCGTTCGCTGTAATAAACCATGTACTTCCGCCCGGTGGCGGCGACGATGCGACGTGTCTCTTCCAGTTGCCGCATCTGCGTGAACGGCGCCTTGTCCGTGAAGTAGTCCTTCCCGGCCCGCATCACCTGCGCGCCGATCGCAGCACGCTCACTCGGCACGGCGGCCGCGGCCACCAGGAGCACGCCGGCGTCGTCCAGGATCTCCTCGAAGGCACGCGCCACGCGCACGTGCGGGTACCGGGACCTGAATCGATCCACCTTCCCCGGATCGGGATCGTAGACCCACCTGAGCGTCGCCCCCGCCTCGATCAATCCGTCGCACTGGCCGTGGATGTGCCCATGTTCCAGATACGCCGCCGCGAAGACGAAGTCGCCGGGCCCGACGACCGGCGCCGGTCTGCCCTGCGGCGCGAAGTGATGTCCCGAGGAGGCGCTCATGGTCGCGGAAACGCAGGCCGAGCGAACCGCGAGCATCCGCGAAATGCGACACGATACTGCGCGACGACGCACCTGGGCCGGTCACTTCCGACCGTCCGAATCGATTCCCGGACACGCCCGCAGTGATTTTTCTTTAAGCGCATTTTCCGGGCCCTTTCTTATTGGCCTCGAAACATGACGGCGAGCGCCCCCAAGTTCGACTTCTCAGTCCTCAGGCGACTTCGGCAGCAGCACGGACTCACCCTCGCCAGACTCGCCAAGGCTTCGAAAGTCTCGCCCGCCGTGATCTCGAAGCTCGAGCGCAACCAGCAAACTGCCGGCCTCGACACCCTCTATCGGCTGGCCCGCTCGTTCGGCATGAGCGCCACCGAGCTGCTCTCGCTCGCCGAGTCGCCCCTGGCGCACCGCAGCCGCGAGGACGGCCACCGTTCGGGCGGCTTCTCATTCCGCCGTATCCGTTATGCGAATATCGTGGCCCTGCGCGGCACCGCGCCCGCGGGTTCCCGGGTCTCGCGCCCGGAGATCCACCGCGACGACACCGAGGTGTGCTGGATCCTCTCCGGCGCGATCCGCTTGCAGCTCCCGCACGAGACCTGCGAGTTGCGCTCGGGCGAGAGCATCCAGTTCGACGCCATCCAGCCGCACACCTACGAGGCGCTGGCGGATACCGAGCTCGTGATCCTCCACCTCCGCAAGGAGAAGCGCTACTGACCGACAGATCCACCCACCTCCGCCCTCATCCCCGTCCGCAATGAACATCGACACCCAACTGACTGCCGCCGATCTCGCGCCCGCCCTCGAGCGGTTCTGGCGCCTCTCCGGCGAGAAGATCGACCTGATCCTCCGCGAGTACGATCCCGCCCGCGGATCGCCCGTCTTCACCGTCGCCGGCAAATACACCACGCGCGGCTGGACGGAGTGGACGGAAGGATTCCACTACGGCTCGGCGTTTCTCCAGTTCGACGCCACCGGCGATGTGCGTCACGCCGACGAGGCGCGGCGCCTCACGGTGGCGCGCATGGCCTCGCACGTGAGCCACACCGGCGTGCACGACCACGGCTTCAACAATCTCAGTACCTACGGCAACTGGCTGCGGCTCCAGCGCGAGGGTCGGCTGCCGGCCGACCACGTCGATTTCTGCGAGCTCGCCCTCAAGCTCTCGGGCGCCGTGCAGGCCTCGCGCTGGGCGCGCATCCATGGCGGCGGCGGCTACATCTACTCCTTCAACGGTCCGCATAGTCTTTTTGTGGATACGGTCAGAAGCTGCCGCATCCTCATGGTCGCGCACGCGCTCGGCCATCGCCTGATGGGCGAGAACGACGAGTCGGTCTCGCTGCTCAAGCGCGCCCTGCTCCACCTCGAGGCCACCGCGCGCTACTCGGTCTACTACGGCGAGGGTCGCGATGCATACGACGAGCGCGGCCGCACGGCCCACGAGTCGGTTTTCAACCGCAACGACGGCCGCTACCGCTGCCCGAACTCCCAGCAGGGGTTTTCGGGCTTCACCACGTGGACGCGCGGGCTGGCCTGGGCGATGTTGGGATTCGCGGAGGAGCTCGAATTCCTGGCGCGGCTCAGCGATGCCGAGCTTGCACCGCTCGGCGGCCGCGGGACCTGGCAGCCGATCTTCGAGAAGGCGGCCCGGGCCACGTGCGACTGGTTCATCGCCAACACCGCGTCCGACGGCATCCCGTATTGGGACGGAGGCGCGCCCCAGCTTCATCGGCTCGGCGACTGGCGCTCGCGACCGGCCGATCCGTTCAATGACTTCGAGCCCGTCGACAGTTCCGCCGCCGCGATCGGCGCGCAGGGACTGCTCCGCCTCGGCCGCCACTTCGGCGGGGAGGAAGGCCGCCGCTACTGGCAGGCCGGCCTCACGACGATGCGCACGCTTCTCGGCGAGACCTACCTCGGCACGGAGAGCACGCACCATGGCCTGCTTCTCCACGCCGTCTACCACCGGCCGAACGGCTGGGACCACGTCCCCAACGGCCGCAAGGTGCCGTGCGGCGAGGCCTGCATGTGGGGCGACTACCACCTGCGCGAGGCCGCCCTCGGCTTGCAGCGCATCATCCGCGGCGAGCGCGAGTACACGTTCTTCGGTTGCCTGCCATGAGTGTCCAACCCCTGCCCGACCTCTCGCGCCTCTGCCTGCACACGATCACGACCAAGCCGTGGTCGCTCGAGACCGCCGCGGCCAAGTACGCCGCCGCGGGTGTGCGCGGCATCACGGTCTGGCGCGACGCCCTCGCCGGGCGCGACCCTGCGGCCGCGGGACGCATGCTGCGCGACACCGGTCTTTCGATCGTCTCACTCTGCCGCGGCGGCTTCTTCCCCGGGCTCACCGCCGCCGACCGCGCCCGCGCGCTCGATGACAACCGCCGCGCGATCGCCGAGGCGCACGCCCTGGGCGCGCCGATGATCGTGCTGGTCTGCGGCGCGGTGCCCGGCCTGCCGCTCACCGAGGCCCGGCGCCAGATCCGCGACGCCATCGCGACGCTGCTTCCGGAGTGTGCTGCCGCGGGCGTCAAACTCGCGGTCGAACCGCTCCACCCGATGTACGCCGACAATCGGTCAGCGATCAACACCCTCGCCCAGGCCAACGACCTGTGCGAGGCGCTCGACTCGCCGCACGTCGGCGTGGCCGTCGATGTCTACCACCTCTGGTGGGATCCCGCGCTCGAGGCGGAGATCGCCCGCTGCGGTCGACTCGGCAAACTCTTCGCCTATCACGTGTGCGACTGGCGCACGCCGACCGTGGACCTGCTGAACGACCGTGGTCTCATGGGCGAGGGTTGCATTCCCCTGCGCCAGATCCGCGCCTGGGTCGAAGCGGCCGGATTCGCGGGTTTCAACGAGGTCGAGATCTTCTCCTCCCGCTGGTGGTCCGCCGACCAGGACGAATTTCTCGCCGCCATCGTCCGCGCCTACCGCGAGTGCGTCTGATTCAGCGTATCCACTCCTTACATTCATTTCTCAGCAACCGCCCGTCCCCCATCCTTTCAATGAAAACCCACCGCCTCGGCATCATCATGAACGGCGTCACCGGACGCATGGGCACCAACCAGCACCTGATCCGCTCGATCAAGGCGATCATCGACCAGGGGGGCGTGCGCCTCTCCGATGACGAGAACATCATGCCGGAACCCGTGCTCGTGGGTCGCAGCGAGAACAAGCTGCGCGCCCTCGCCGAACGCACGGGCGTCAAGCGCGTATCCACGAGCCTGGACGCGGAACTGGCGAATCCCGACAACGTCATCTACTTCGACTCGACGCTCACCGGGCAGCGCCCGGCGGGGGTGCGCAAGGCGATCGCGGCGCGCAAGCACATCTATTGCGAGAAACCCACCGCCACCACGTCCGCCGAGGCGCTCGCCCTCGCCCGCGAGGTCGCCGCGGCCGGGCTGAAGAACGGCGTGGTGCAGGACAAGCTCTGGCTCCCCGGCCTGCTCAAGCTGCGCTACCTCATCGATACCGGCTTCTTCGGGAAGATCCTCTCGGTCCGCGGGGAATTCGGCTACTGGGTGTTCACCGGCGAATTCGAGAAACTCCAGCGGCCCTCGTGGAACTACCGCAAGGAGGATGACGGCGGCATCATCGTCGACATGCTCTGCCACTGGCAGTACGTGATCCAGAATCTGTTCGGCGACATCAGGAGCCTCTCCTGCCTCGGCGCCACGCATGTGCCCACGCGCTGGGACGAATCGGGCCGGCCCTACGCCTGCACCGCCGACGACTCCGCCTATGCCACCTTCGAGCTGCACAACGGCGTGATCTGTCATTTCAACTCGTCGTGGTGCGTGCGCGTGGACCGGGACGACCTCCTCACGCTGCAGGTCGATGGCACCCATGGCACCGCCGTCGCCGGCCTGCGCGACTGCAAGGCCCAGTCCCTCGCCGCCACCCCGCGCTGTATTTGGAACCCGGATATCGACAGCCCGATCAAGTACCGCGACGGGTGGACGCGCGTGCCCACAAACGAGGCCTACGACAACGCGTTCAAGGTCCAGTGGGAACTCTTCCTGAAGCACGTGGTCACCGGCTCGCCGTTCCCGTGGTCGCTCCTCGAGGGCGCGAAGGGCGTGCAGCTCGCCGAACTTGGCCTCAAGTCCTGGGCGGAGCGCCGCTGGGTGGACGTCCCCGCGCTGGCCTGAACGCCGACCTCCGACCACCGTGGCCCGGGCCCCGGCCGCAAAGATACCCCGTTAGCTAACACTCGCTCCATCATGGCTAAAATCGCACTCGTCACCGGTGGCTCCCGAGGCATCGGCTTCGGCATCGCCTCCGCCCTCGCGGCCGAGAAATGGGACCTCGTGATCAACGGTGTCCGCCCGGAATCGGCCGTCGGCGAACCGCTCGCCGCCCTGCGCGCGCGAGGTGTGCGCGTGGCCTACGCGCCCGGCGACGTCGGCAGCGCATCCGGCCGCGACCCCGTCCTCGCGGCGGCCCGCGAGTTCGCGGGTGGCGCCCTCAACCTCCTCGTCAACAACGCCGGCGTGGCGCCCCGCGTCCGCGCCGACCTGCTGGAGACTTCCGAGGAAAGCTACGACCACGTGCTCGACACGAACCTCAAGGGCGCATTCTTCCTCACCCAAGCAGTCGCCCGCGACATGGTGGCGGCGAAAAAAGCGGACGCCGCCTTTCCCGGCGCAATCATCAACATCACCTCGATCTCGGCCACCGTCGTCAGCATCAACCGCGGCGAATACTGCATCGCGAAGGCCGGCTTCGCCATGCTGACGCAGCTGTTTGCGGCCCGCCTCGGCGCCGAGGGCATCCCCGTCTACGAGGTGCGTCCCGGTGTGATCAAGACCGACATGACCGCAGGCGTGACCGAAAAGTATGACCGGCTCATCGCGGGTGGCCTCTGTGTGCAACCACGCTGGGGTTTCCCCGAGGATGTGGGTCGCGCCGTCGCCGCCCTCGCGCGCGGCGACCTCGCCTACTCGACCGGCCAGGTCGTGATGATCGACGGCGGGCTGACGATCCCGCGGCTGTAGGACGCGGGCTCATCAAACGGAAAGCGCGCCCGGGGGTCGCGCTTCACCGGCGTCACCTCCGGAATCGCCCGATTGCCGAGCGTATCCGCGATGCGATTACTGCTGATCCAGTTGATTTCCGATCAGCGCGAGGCACTGGATGGCCGAGAGGCCCCATTGGGCCGTGGAATTGGTTGAAACCGACGGAATCTCGTCGACGGGGCGGAGCACCTCCGGGCCCGCCAGGTGAATCGGCTCCGGAAGCGGCCCGCGGGCATAGGCCCCGCGCCCGCTGAAGAACTCGCCCCAGGCCCGCGCGGCGAGCTCGGGCTTGTTTCCGACGCGCGCCGCATAGGCGGTCAGTCGCGCGTGCCCCTGCCGGAGCGTCCTGTTCTCGAAAGCCTCACCGACCCGGGCCTTCTGCACCTCGGGCGATGCGTTGTAGACCTCGCAGTACTCGAGCCAGGCACGCTTGAAGGCCGGGACATCGATGAGTTCGATCAACTCCGCGCATATCTCGACGAGGCCGAATACCGCGCTCAGGTGCGACACACCGATGCGCTCGTGCTCGACGACGTGGAACGCGCCGGTCTCGAGGTTGATCGTCGCGCCCGCGCTGAAGAATCCCTTTGGCTGCGCGCCGATCGTGCGCATCCCTTCGCGTAGTCGGTTGAGCATGACAGGATCGCCGGTGCGTTCCCATTCCGTCAACCAGGCCGCGGCGATGGAACCCCAGTCGGTGCCAAAACCCACGCCCACGCGCGTCACGTCGGTCGACGCGCCGCGGTCGAGATCTCCCTGCTCGGTCGCCGAGGCGAGCTTGCGTCCCGGCGGGATGCGCAGGAGCGCACGCCCGGCCTCGATCTGTTCGCGCATGAGGTCGCCCACGCGCTCGTCCGCCGTGAGATAGTAGTAGTAGCGGCGATTCGTGGCCGTGGCGATGCGCAGCTGCTTGGCACTGCAGCCCCAGTGGAGCACGTTGTGCCGCGAGCCGAGCGGCGCGAAGCGCCCGAGGTGATGCACGTCAACCTCGCCGGTGTGGCGGGTCATCGCCTCGGCGAAGCGGAACACGTCGGCACGGCCCGACTTGAGAAAGTGGAGCCAGAGCCAGATGTCGGTGGAAAGCTCGGAGTTGTCCCAGGAAAATCCGCCCACGTCGTAGCGCCACACGTGCCGGTCGGCGTCGTAGGTGTGCATGACGTCGCCGTAGTCCCAGAATCCATACCATCGGTGCTGCTCCTGCTGGGTGAGGTAGTAGTCGAAGAAGGCGTCGAGCTTGTCCTCGAGCGCAGCCCGCTCGGGCGTGGAACGGTCCGCCGGCGTCCAGAGCCCGCCAAACACACCGCAGCCGTGCATGTGCGCCGGTGACGCGCAGAGCACGCCGGGCTCACGCACCGCCTGGGCCAGGGCGACCAGGCGTTCGCGCGACGGCGTGGCCTCGACCGCCCAGATGAACAACTCGCTCGTCCGCGCCACACCCTCGGGCGTGTCGAAGCCCGGCTCGTAGTCCTCGTAGGTGATCTCCAGCCCGCCGTTGTACTGCTTCTCGTAGGTGTCCTGCCCCATCCCGTCGTGGTAGCCGCGAAGATCCATCGGCGAAGCCTCGGGCGCCCAGAGCCATGCCGTGACCTCGGCCGCGTCCCCCGTGGCGCCTCGGATGTCCAGCTGCGCGGGATGACTCTGCCAGAAATTCCGGATACCAAATGCCGCGCCGCCCCGCGGCGTGCCGACATAGCCGAGCCCGCCCGCGCGACGGCCCTGCGCGGCGTTCAGCCAGGTGAAGCCCTCGCGCGTGCGCTTGCGGATGGTGAACCCATCACTGGTCGATTGAAACAACGACCAGTCGGCAAACGCCGGGATGTACTGCAGCCGCGTGGCTGCGGCCTGGTTCCACGTGGACGGATCGCCCGTCGCCCGCCCCGCGAGTTGCGCCTCGCGCACCGGCTCGCCGGGATCGCGCCGCAACCCCGTGAGGCCGCGCACCGCTTCCGCAAACAGTCCTGCATCCTCACCCGAAAAGCGCACATGCCGGTCGTGCAGCTCACCGCGCAGCGGCACGGTGAAGCGCACTCCCAGGCCGCGGATGAAATCCGTGTGCGCGTCGCCATCGAAGACCACCGTGTGCATCATCCGGATGGCGTCTCCTCCGGCGTAGAAGTAGAGCCGTACGACGAACGGCAGCCACGCCCGCCCGCCCGGCCCGGCGGCATGCCGGCCCTCCACCTTCACCACGGCACGCACCGGCCCCGCCTGCTCGAGTGTCACGCGCCCGACCTCGCCCTGAAACGCCTCGGCTGTCTGGCCGGCGAGCGGCGAGTCCTGACGGAGCATCACCAGACGTCCGTCACGCAGAATCACCTCGTTTTCGCGCACCACATCGCGGATGAGCGCGGCCCCGGACTTCGCCACGCGCACGCGCACGACGCCCGTGTCGATCTCGATGCCTTCGTCGGATTCGGAGGCGCGCAGCGGATGGGATGGCACAACCGCCTCGCCGGGCGCCACCTCAAAGCCGGCGCTGGCGGCCGCGTCCGGGGGAATCGCATGGGCGGTCCACTTCAGCGAGCCATCGGGCCAGGTCGCGAGGGGCCAAGACTGCGCGGCCACGGCCCGGCCGCTGGCGTCGCGCACCGCGAACGTCGTGTCGCGCCCGTGCCGCCCGCGCGGCCATGGCATGCCCCAGGTGGTGCCCAGCGGCGCGGCGTTTGGCGTGCCATCCAGCCAGCGCACCGTGGATCTTGCCGAGGGCGATGGCTTGTCTGCGCCTGGACGGGATGAAGCGGCTTCGGATGCGGCGGCGACGGTGCTCACCCTCGCGCCGGCGGCGGCAAGGGCGGCGGTGCGAACGAAATCACGGCGGGAGAGTGTGGGCATGGTGCAAGGATTCCTGGTGCTAGGGGCGCATTGAAAACATGGGTACGCGGCGGCGTAGACTTCGATCGGGCGGACTCCCGGGGGCCGTCAGGGAAGATGAAACACCTCGCGCAGCTCGGTCGAGACGGGGCTGTGGTCGGCGTTTGCCGGCATGATCCCGGCCATGTGCTTCCACCAGCGCTGGCATTCCGGCGTGCCAGCGATGGCCTGCCAGCGGGCCTCGTCCTCGACCGTGGCCACGCCGAAGAGCTGCCTGGTCTCGGGGTGGAGAAAAATCGAGTAATCGTGCACGCCGTGGGCCTTGAGCACGGCCTCCAACTCGGGCCAGATCGGGCGGTGTCGGCGCTCATACTCGGCCTCGCAGCCGGGGTGCACGGACATGACGAATGCTTTGCGAATCACGGCAAATCTCCTGGGTTGCGGGGAATGGGAGCCGGGCGGGATGGCGCGGCATCGTCGGGTCGCCTCGCCCCCCAGACCAGCCTGCTCTGCGTGGACAGTCTGAGCACCTCCCGCCGAGGCGCCGACCCGTGCTGGATTGGGGTTTGAAACTCCCGCGGAATCCCGTTTCCTCCGATCACCCCCATGTCTCGCCCCACCCTGCGAACGCTCGCCAAGTCGCTCGCCCTGTCGCGGACCACCGTTTCGGACGCGCTTCGGGGACTGTCGCGCGTCAATCCCCAGACCATCGAGCGTGTGCGCGCGGCGGCGGAGGCCGCGGGTTACGTGCGCAATCCGCTCACCGGCGAGGTGATGTCGCAGCTGCGCCGCTCCAGCGACCAGTTGTTTCGCGGCGTGCTCGCCGCGCTCGAGATCGTCGAGGAGCCACGCGCCCCGCATGTCGGGCGCTACAACAGCGCGGTGCTCGAGGGCGTGCGCGAGCGCGCCAAGCAACTCGGGTTCAACGTCGAGCACTTCGACGTCGCGCGCGACGATCTTCGCCTGCCGCGCATCGACGGCATCCTGCACGCGCGCGGCATCCGCGGGCTGGTGGTACTGCCCTGTTCGGGCGTGCCCGACCTTTCGAGCCTCACCTGGTCGCGGCTGACCGCCGTTTACGCGGATTACTTCATCAACCGGCCGCAACTCCATTGTGTCTGCCCGGAGCACTTCCGCTCCATGATCTCGACCATGCAGACCCTGCATGCTCGCGGTTACCGCCGACCGGGCCTCGTGATCGACATGGTGCTGGAGGAGCGGCTGCACTACCGGTGGGAAGGCGCATTCCAGACGATCCAGGCCATCCTTCCGGACATGGCGCACCTGCCGACGCTGCGTTTTCAGAACCTCACGCGCGAGAGTTTCGTGACGTGGTTCAAGACGCACAACCCGGACGTGGTGTTGAGCCATGTCTCCGATGTCGTGGCGTGGATGGAAGCGTGTGGCGCCAGGATTCCCGACGAGCACGGGTACGTGTGCCTCAATTCGCTTCGCGCGTCGATTCCCTGCGCCGGACTCGATCACCAGCCGCGGGAGATCGGGGCACGCGCCGCCGAACTCGTGGTCGGCCAGATCCTCCACAACGAGTTCGGGCCGCCGTCGCAACCCTCGCTCACCTCGGTGCCGACGCGCTGGATCGAAGGGCCAACCGTCCGCGCGGCCGCCCAGCGTGTCGCCGTGGCGGCAGGCGACTGAATCGCCCGCGTCTCACGGGATCCCCGTGAAGCGGCCGCTGAAGGAGGCTGCGAGTCTCGGGTCGGCTTCCACCGTTCGGTGCTTTGAGATATGCGCCGGGATGCCCGTCGACTGCACGACTCCGCCTCAGTCGCGCGCCCAGCCGTCTGCCGGACTTCCCGGCAGGGCGCGCAGGCCGGCGAGCACGAGCCTCGCATTGACGGCCGCTCCGTCGGCGCTCGTGTGCGTGTGGTCCGGCCCGAAGAACGGGCGAACGGCCTCGGGACCGAGGCGCTGGTATTCGTCGGCGATCAAACTCGAGAGATCGATGAACGGCGCGTCTTCGGCCTGGCCCACCTCGCGCGACCAGGCGCCAAATAACCCAGGCCCGCGTTCCACCCGGCCCTCCGCCCAGATGTTGCGGATCGTCGGCGACAATAGGATCGGTGTCGCACCGCGCGCGCGCGCGTCCGCGATCATCCGGCGCAAGTACCAGCCGAAGGAATACACGGTCTCGTGCTTCCCGGTGAGAACGTTGTCGATCTCCACGGTCTCGCCGCCGATCCCGGGCAGCGAGCCGCGCGCGCGCAGCGGTCGCGTGGAACCCGGCGGTTCCTCGTTGAGTGCTCCGCCGTCGTTGTGGCCGAACTGGATGAGCACCAGGTCACCGGGCTGGAGTTCTTCGACGAGTTGGTCCCACAGGCCTTCGGTGATGAAGGTGCGGCTGCTGCGCCCGCCGCGGGCGTGGTTGGCGATCCGTACTTTCGCGGAATCGAACAAGGCGACGAACGGCACGCCCCATCCCTGGACCTGGCCATCGTCGTGGCGGGCCGCCGTGGAATCGCCCGCGATGAAGATCGTCGGACGCACCGACTGGGGTAGCGTGCCGGGCGACTCATCCGCTCCCGGGGCATGCGCGTTCCCATCCTGCGCGCGAAGAACCGCCGCAAGTGACGTGCAGGCCAGGATACCGGTGGCGGCCATCAGGGCTCCCCTCAGGGCGCGAAGCGTCCCACGCAGGCGCGACGCCCACGAGACGACACGCCGGCATCGCCCGCCGGCGTCGCTCCCGGGCAACCGCGGAATTCCAATCGCAGGTGATCCTTCAGAGTGGCCAGGCATGGAGGTATGTGTTTTGTGGTGACATGCGCGCGATTTCGATGGGAGTGATCGCCCTCGTGCTCGCCGGAGCCGCCGGCTGCGGCGGATCGACGAACGACACGACAGGCTTCCGTCGCGGCCAGCTCCTGGCCGGCGATGATTTCCGGAAGGACCTCTCGGCGTGGGTCGTGGAACAGCAGCCGGGCGGGTCGGTCGCTCTCCGCGACGGCGCGCTGGTGATCGACGATGCCGGCGGCTGCACGGTGTGGCTTCGTCGGAAGCTGGAGGCGCCGGTGATCATCGCCTGTGAGGTGATGGTCTCGTCGGCCAGCCGGGTCTCGGACATGAATTTCTTCTGGATGGCGAGCGATCCGAACCGGCCCGACGATCTTTTCGCCGAAGGCCACGGCCGCACCGGAAAGTTTGCGACTTACGACGGGCTGCGCACCTACTACGTCGGCTACGGTGGCAACACCAACACGACCACGCGCTTTCGCCGCTACGACGGCAGCGGGGCACGTCCGCTGCAGCCGGAACACGACCTCGGCGCCCCCGAGCACTTGCTGCGGCCCGACCACGTCTACCGCATCGAACTCGTCGCGGCAGGCGGTCGCGTGCAGTTCGTGCGCGACGGCGAGGTGATCTTCGACGTGCAGGATCCGGAGCCGCTCGAGTCCGGGTGGTTTGGCTTTCGCACGGTGCACAGCCGCATCGTGGTGAACTCGTTCGCGGTGTTTCAAGCCGAGCCGGGCGCAGCATCGGCGCCGTAGGCACGCCTCACGACCCGCTCCCGCGCTCCGCGGCCGCGTCACGCCGCCGCCCATCGCAGGAGTCCCCAGAACATCGCCAGGATGCCGAAGGAGACGCCGAGACAGGCGATGAATCCAAGCGCGTCCACCCGGTCCCAACGCGTAAACTCCCAGGCCGAGTCGCGGCCGAAGAGTTTCTGATGATCAAAACGGCGCGGGTCGCGCAGGGTCTCGGCCATCGCCGCCGCCTCGAGTTCCGGCGTGGCGCCGACCGGCGTCTTCATTTTTCCGAAGAACTGGTCGATCTGCTCACGCGGCGGCGGCCGGGTGACGAGGCTGACGAGCACGAGGACGACGAACGGGAAGAATCCGTCGAAAAGAAACCGCGCCGCATTGCGGTTGCTCGGCGAGAGGGCGGCCACGTCGAGGCCGCAGGCGTCGAGGATGACGAGCTCGAGATGGAAGCGGCCGACGCCGCGCAAGGCGCTGCCCGGGTCCTGCGGGTCGGTGCGGACGACTGCGTCGAAGAACACCGCCGCCGGCGCGACCGTGCCCGTCGTTGACTCGACCGCATAGGCCGGGTTGTCGCGCACGGTCGACAGCCGCGGGGCGATCCACTTGGGGCCCACGATGTTCAGCAGCGCCGACAGGATCACCGCGGTCCAGACCGCCTTGGCCGTGAGCCGGCGCCAGAAAAAGATCAGCATCACCGCCGCACCGAACGGCACGTTGACCGTCAGCAGCAGCTGCACGACCGCGTAGACGTCGTCCATTCCCGCCGCGGCCACGATGCCGACCGCGAGGATCACCACGATGGCGAGGCGGCCCGAGCGGACGAGGTCGGCCTCGGTGGCGCCGGGCACGAGATAGCGGTAGACGTTGCGTGTGAAGAGTGCGGATACAGCCATGGTCTGCGCCGCGATCGTGGACATGTTCGCGGCGAGCAGGCCCGCCATCATTAGGCCGAGGAATCCCGGCCCGAGCAGGCCCAGCGCCATCCGGCCCCATGCGGAATCGGGATCCGACAGCGTGTCCGCACCCTGGTAGAGTGCGATCGCGATGAGCCCCGCGAAGGCCCACATGATGATCATCACGCGCTTGGCATAGGTGCCGGAGACGGCGCCGAAGCGCGCGGCGAACTCGTTGCGTGCCGATCCGGACACGCTCATGTTCCCGATGATGCCGTGTATCTGGACCAGGCTGATGACGAAGATGCCGATCAGCTCCCAGAACCCGATACCGCCCTGCGTGAGCAGCTCAAAGTTGGCGGCGGCCACGCGTTCGCTCAAGGCATCCCAGCCGCCGATCGCGATCAGTCCACCGGGGATGAGCAGGATGGAAAACACCACGATGAGCACGCCCTGGAACGCCTCGTTGACAGCCGCGGCCGCGAGGCCGCCCATCACGATGTACGACCCGACGATGACCGAGTAGATCAGGTAGTACGTCCACTTGGCGGGCTCGCTGTCGAGATAGGAGACGTTGCTGCGCAGCTCCCGGCGCTTGTCGCGCTCGCGCAGGAGTTCGAGGCGTGCGAGCTCGTCGGCGGCGAGCGTCGTGCCCGTTTGGAGACGCGCCTCCTGCGCCTTCAATTCGCGGTAGCCCTCGACCGACGCGCGTTCCTCGATCGTCCACGCCGCCTCGGGCTTCAGCATGAGCGATTTCGTGACCTTGTAGGAGACGAGATTGCCGAAGCCGATGATGACCACGACGGTCGCGAAGATCTGGAACACCGCGTAGAAGACCGCGAGCGGACGCGTGCCAAAGCGGTCGTGAAACAGGTCCGCCACGGTCACGAGACGCACGCGCCGGAACCACGGGTTCATGAACCAGTAATAGGGATTCATGAACAGCGTCTGCAGCGACAGCCACACGCCCGAGACGCCCTTCTGGTAAACAAGGCTGGCCGTGCTCACCGCGCCATTGGCGTCGGTGGCATTGCCGAAATTGAGGAAGAACTGGTAGACCTTCCCCAGCTTCCGCCCCGCCAGGAAGAAACCCTCCTCATTGCCCGCCTGGTGCCGGCCACGCAACCCGACGAGGATCACGACGACGAAGTACGCCACCACCACAAGCAGGTCGAGAAGGTGCAGGCTGCCGAAACGCATGGACGAGGGGAGTCAGGTGGACGGGCAGGGGTTTATCCCAATCGGCGGACGGCGTCACTCCGAAGTTTGCCCATCCGTCCGATGAAACGAGGTGATGCGTCGCCGCGGCGACCGATTGGGGCCTCGGACAGTTCGGACCGGTGAAACAGCGATCCGCGCGGCGGTCACGACCGCTGCCGCGCCTGCAGTTCCACCGAGGCGTCGTCCGCGTGAACACAGAATCCTGCGCCTGCCAGCGTCCCTGCGGAGAGATAGGCCCGGCCCAGCGCATCCTCCAGCCCCGCGACCACCGGCACCGCGGCGCTCGCCGGCTCCGCCGGCCGCCACTCGATCATCGAGGACGGCACGGTGGCGATCGTCCCCACGGCAGCGAGTTGCTCGATGAGCGCGGTGTGCCGGCCGGCGACATCCGGCCCGCAGATCGTTGTATCCGGTTCGTGGAGTCGGCGCAGCACGGCAGTCATCATCGCGTGGCGGGCGTCGAAGGCATCGCCGATCGGACGGTGCACCGGCGCCGCGCCCTCGGCCTGCACCTCGACCTCCTTCTCGTGGCGCCAGATCACCTGCCCCCGGTCGCCGGTGACGACGATCTCGGGCTCGCGCGTGACACCGCAGGCATGGGTGGCTCCGAACCAGAGCGCGACATCGTCCGCCGTGCGCACGCGCACCACGGCGGTGTCGAAGTTCTCGATCGCATGGGCGCGGAAGAGCTCCGCCGTCTCGATCGTGGCGCCGTCGCGGTCACCCGGTCGCCGGGCTGCGAGCCAGAGACTGAGGTTCACGAAATGCGCGAAGGCGTTGCTGAGCGGCGAGTCATGCACGGGCACGCCGTCGACCACGCGTCTTCCCGCCCAGTCGTTGCGGGCAAAGTACGCCCGCGGCCTCGGCCATTGTCCCAGAAACCGCACCGCACGCAGCCGCCCGATGGCGCCCGCCTCCAGTTGCTGTTTCAACCAGAGCGCAGACGGCTCGTAGTAGTCCTGGAAGCCGACAGCCACGAACCGGCCGGACTCACGCGAGGCTTCCGCCACCGCGCGGACCTCCGCCGTCGAGCTGGCCAGCGGCTTCTCCACGAGGACGTTCGCCCCAGCGGCGAGCGCGGCCACGGTCATGCGCGCGTGCCAGGCGATCCCCGTCGGGATGAGGCAGAGCTCGAGGCGGCCCCGTAGTTGCGCAAGCATCGACTCGTAGTCGTCGAAGATCTCGCAACCCAGCTCGCGCAGCTCGGCGACCGCGGCGCGTTCCTGATCGGGATTGATGACGACGGCGGCGACCAGCTGAAGCACGCCACGCCGATGGAACTCGAGCACGAGCTGCCGATGGATCCTCCCGTAGCCGGAAATGCCGATCAGGCCGACACGCGGGAGCTGGTGTTCCGCGCTCATGCCCGGAGTCCCCCGCAGCATCGGTCAGCGATGGCGCACGATAGATCGTGACGCCCGCAGGCAGGGATCGAGGACAACGGAATGCGCGGACAACAGAAGGGCACAGGAGGAGTGGTTGCGGGAACTGATGTACGGCGACCGCGCGATCCGCGACCCAACGGCCGGCCTGACAGTCCGCGCGCCCGCGTTTTCCCCACGCAAGTGCACAGCACCAGCACGGCGCGTGCAAACGACCACGAGGAGGACTGTCAGGCTCCAAGCGCGCTCGCGCCTCCGGCCGTTTTCTCCAGACTCAATCCCGATCTTCGCTCAACGCGCAGGATGCCCCACCGCCGGCGCAGCACTCAGACTCCGATCATGCCATCAACCTTCGTCCCCCCAGCCTCTCCCCGGCGCCACTCACGCTCTCTCGCTCCCGTTCGCATCTGCCGGATCGTCGCGATGGCGTGGGCAGGAATAAGCGCATGCCTCTCCCCCGAGGCGGCCCAGCCGGTGATGGAGCGGCTCTCGCGCGGTACTGTCGCGATCGCGCAGGCCGACGGGAGTGTATTTGTCAGTTGGAGACTCCTCGCAAGCGACCCGGAGGCGGTCGCATTCAACGTCTACCGCACGACCGCACCCGCGCCCGCCGATCCCACGCCGTCGCCCTTCGACAGCCGGCCCGATCGCCTCGCCGGCGCCGTCAAGGTCAACGATACACCGCTGGCGGGCGGCACGTGGTTCATCGATACACATCCGTTTCTCGAGCGGGAAACGTCCTACTCGGTGCGAACCGTGATCGAGGGCGTCGAGGACGAGTCGGACGGCGCGGTGACACTCGCGGCAGGTTCACTCCCGACGCCTTGGGTGAGCGTACCGCTCGTGACGCCCGAGGGCTACACGCCGGGCGATGCGTCGCTCGGCGATCTCGATGGCGACGGCAGCTACGAGATCGTGCTCAAGCAGGAGCAGCGTCCGCGGGACAACTCGCAGGCCGGCACGACGGGCGAGACGCTGCTTCAGGCCTATCGGATCACGGGGCCGGAACGCGGGCTCCTTTGGACGATCAACCTCGGGCGCAACATCCGCGAGGGTGCGCATTACACGCAGTTCATGGTCTACGATCTCGATGGAGACGGGCGGGCGGAGGTCGCGTGCAAGACTGCCGACGGCACGACCGACGGAACCGGCCGGGTGATCGGCGATCCTGACGCCGACTGGCGCGATTCCGGCGGCGCCGTGCCGTCGCGCGACCGCACCGGCAGCACCGAGACAGCCTCGGGCCGGGTTGCGGCGCTCGAGGGCCGCATCCTGCGCGGCCCCGAGTACTTCACGATCTTCGACGGGCGCACCGGTGCCGAGCTGGCCACGACCCGCTACCTCCCGGGGCGACATCCCGACACCGATTCACCCACCCCGGAACAGGCGACCGACGTCTGGGGCGACGGGTACGGCAATCGTTCCGACCGTTTTCTCGCCTGCGTCGCCTACCTCGACGGGACGCTCCCCAGCGTCGTCATGTGCCGCGGCTACTACACGCGCACCGTGCTCGCCGCGTGGGATTGGCGCGATGGCCGGCTCACGTCACGGTGGGTGTTCGACAGCGATCGTCTCGGGCCGCCGGATACGTCCAACCCATGGCGCGGCCAGGGCAACCACAACCTCGCCGTGGCCGATGTGGACGGTGACGGACGCGACGAGATCGTCTACGGTGCGATGGTGGTCGACGACGATGGCACCGGGCTCTACTCGACCGGCTGGGGTCACGGCGACGCCCTGCACGTCGGCGATCTTGTCCCGGACAATCCGGGTCTCGAGGTGTTCAGCATCCAGGAGCGCTTCGGAGGCGAGGGCATGAACATGCGCGACGCCCGCACCGGCCGGCCGCTGTTCACCATCGCCTCGGTGAAGGCCGACGATTCCGGCAACGATCGTGGCGAGGGCCCCGGACGCGGAAACGCCTTCAACATCGATCCGCGCTTCCCCGGCGCCGAGTCGTGGGCCGCCGGCGCGCGAATGGACGGACTCCACGACGCCAGCGGCCGCCGTTTCCTCGAGCATCGCCCGAGTGGGTTTCCCTGCAACTTCGGCATCCTGTGGGACGGCGACCTCCTGCATGAGCTGCTCGACCAGAATCACATCGTGAAATGGAACTGGAATACCGGCCGGCTCGACACGCTCCTCGTCGCGCACGCGTGCGCGTCCAACAACGGCACGAAGGCGACGCCGGCGCTGAGCGCCGACCTATGGGGCGACTGGCGCGAGGAAGTGATCTGGCGCACGCGCGACAATCGCGAACTGCGCATCTTCACCAGCACCGCACCGACACGACACCGGCTCGTCACGCTGATGCACGACCGCCACTACCGGCTCTCCATCGCCTGGCAGAACGTCGCTTACAACCAGCCCCCGCACCCCAGCTTCCACCTCGACGAGTCCGCACCGCTGCCGCCGCGGCCACGCATCCGTTTCCCCAGCACTGGCGGCTCCGGTGTCAAACCGCCTCATGCGCCCTGACCGCGCCACCCTGCACCGGCCGAGGCGGACACCCGTGGTGCTGGCAGCACTTGCTGTAGTGTCACTCGCCTGGGGAACGCCCGAGAGCGGCGCCCGGCGCGCATTTGCATTTGCCGCCGACGCGGCGACCGACGGCGTGCCCTGGGTGAGCCCGGATGCGACCTATACCGACGAGCGCGGTTTCGGTTTCGATCTCGGTACCGCGCCCACGCCGGATCGGCAGCCGTTCTTCTTCTCCGCCAGCGTGCCGGAGGGAAATCATCGCGTTACGGTGATCCTCGGCGATCCTGCCTCGGGCTCCGACACCACCGTGCGCGCGGAATCGCGCCAGCTCATGCTGGAACGCGTGATGACGCGCCCGGGCGGGTTTGTCTCGCGCACGTTCATCGTCAATGTCCGCACTCCTTGGATACCGCCACCCCCGGAAAACGCGCCCGGCGGCTCCGCCGTCCTGCTCAACGCGCGCGAAAGCGGTTTCCTTCGCTGGGACGGCAAGCTGACCCTCGAGTTCGGCGGCACCGCGCCGGCGGTGCGTTCGGTGACGATCGAGGCGGTCGACTGCCCCACGATCCACCTGCTCGGCGACTCGACCGTCGCCGACCAGCCGGACGAGCCGGCGGCTGGCTGGGGCCAGATGCTGCCGCGGTTTCTCAGGCCGGACATCGCCGTCGCCAACCATGCGGAATCAGGCGAGACGCTGAAGTCTTTCCTCACCAGCCTGCGTCTGGCCAAGGTGCTCAGCATGATGAAGGCGGGCGACTGGGCATTGATCCAGTTCGGGCACAATGACCAGAAGGCACAGTGGCCGCAGACCTACGCCGAGGCGCACACGACCTATCGCGCCTACCTGAGAACCTACATCGCCGAGGTGCGCCGCCGCGGCGGCACGCCGGTGCTGGTGACCTCAATGCAGCGCCGGTCCTTCGACGAGCACGGGCGCATCAGGAACACCCACGGCGCCTACCCGCAGGCGGTGCGGGAAGTCGCAGCCGAGGAGGGGGTCGCGCTCGTCGATCTCGATCGGGCGAGCATCGCCTTCTACGAGGCCCTCGGTCCGGCACGTGCGCCGCTCGCGTTCAATGACGACGGCCGCGATGCCACGCATCACAACAACTACGGCGCCTATCAGCTCGCCCGCTGCGTGATCGGCGCGCTTCGCCAGACCACTCCCGCGCTCGCCGAGTACATCGCGCAAGACGTCGCGCCGTTTGATCCGGCCGCACCGGACGACCCCGCGGCGTTCACCCTCTCACCGAGCCGCCTCGGGCGGCACCCATGACATGAGCACCCGAACACGTTTTGCCTTCGTCGGCACCGGCGGTCGCGCCATCAGCTTCATCGAGCCGCTGGTGACGACCTACGCCGCCACGAGTGAACTCGTCGCCCTCTGCGATCTCAGCCCCGCAAGGATGGCTTACTACAACGGCCTGCTCGCCGGCGAGTGGCGATACGGCGCCGTGCCCGCCTACCCGGCGTCCGAGTTCGACGCGATGCTGCAGCGCGAGAAGCCCGACGTGGTCTTCGTGTGCTCGAAGGATTCCACCCATCACGACTACATCGTCCGCGCCCTGCACGCGGGCTGCGATGTGATCACGGAAAAGCCGCTGACCATCGACGCGCCCAAGTGCCGGGCCATCCTCGACGCGGTTCGCGCCACCGGGCGCCGCGTGCGCGTGGCCTTCAACTACCGCTGGGCGCCCTTCCGCACGAAACTCAAGGAACTCCTCACCGCCGGCACGATCGGTCGTGTCCATTCCGTCAACCTCGAGTACCTGCTCGATACGAACCATGGCGCCGACTACTTCCGCCGCTGGCACGCCCGCGCCGAGGATTCCGGCACACTGCTCGTGCACAAGGCCACGCATCACTTCGACCTCGTGAACTGGTGGCTCGATGCCATCCCGGCGCAGGTGTTCGCCTATGGCGACCTCGTCTACTACGGCCGCGACAACGCCACCGCCCGCGGCGACGCGAAGCTCGCCCGCTACCCGCGATATACCGGGCACCCCGAGGCCGAAGGCGACCCGTTCCGCCTGGACCTGACCGAAAGCGAGCCCTTCCGGAAACTCTATCTCGCGGGTGAAGCCGACTCCGGTTACCTGCGCGACCGCAACGTCTTCCGAGACGACATCACGATCTACGACCAGATGTCGGCCCAGGTGCGCTACCGTACCGGGGAGGTGTTGACGTATTCACTCACCTGCTACTCACCTCGCGAGGGCATGCGCGTGTGTCTCAACGGCGACCGCGGCCGCATCGAGTACCACGAGTTCATCGGCACCCACATGAACCGCGCCGTCCGCCCCGGCCAGTTCAAGCTCGACGAGAAACCCGGCGCCGAGGCCGAGGGCGAATGGATCCGCGTCCATCCCCATTTCCAGCCCAGTTACCTCGTCCCGGTCGAGGCCACGCCGGGACCGCACGGCGGTGCCGATGCGATTCTTTGTCGTTCGTTCTTCGCACCCGACGCCCCCGCCGTGGATCCCTGGCTGCGCTCGGCCGGCGTGGAGCAGGGCGCCGCCTCGATCCTCGTGGGAGTCGCCGGGGTCGAGTCGATCCGCCGCAACCAACCCGTCAACCTCCTCGACTTGGTGTCCCTCCGACCCGACGCGAGGCATCTGAGCGAACTGGCGTAGAGATTATCCGAGAACCGGTTCTAGGCAGCGGAACGGGTGAGGCCTTCGGCCGAGCCGCGGCTCACCGACGACGGCTTCCGGCGGTCGCTTCACGCGGCATGCCCCACCTGGAGAGCATCTCCGGCGAATTTCCAGGATTCCGGCTGGCGTTCAGGCCCGGACGCCGTCCGTGCGCCAGCGGACGAGAGCGCCCTGCACCGCCGGGTCGATCGCTGTGTGGCGTGAAGCTCGCCAGCCCGCGAACGCGTGCACCCGGCGTATCCAAAAAAGTTGTGCCGGCAGGCACCGGTGCCCGACCCGGTTCCGGGTCGGGTGGCCGGCCGCAGCGGTTTGACGATGCTCTTACTGTCAGACCGGAGCACCGGTGGACTTCCGCATGGGCGGTGGATTCATTGTCGGGCATGCGCAGAGCGAGGCTCCTGCGCCGCCCCAAACGAACAGACCCGCCAGCCCCTTCCCGTGCGGAGCTCCATCGATAGCATTCGCCGACGCACGCCCGGCTGGTTGCCGCAGATCCTTTCCATCCCCAACCGCAACTGACCCGACAATGAACCAAAGTGCGAAGAACCACCGACCCCATCAGCTGCTAGCGCTCGTCGCCATTGGCTCGCTGCTCGCGGCTCCCGGCCTCCGGGCCCAAGCCACGGCCGCTCCCCAGCCCAGCAATACTCAGCCCGGTTCGACGGCGCCCGCTGCCGTGGAACCTTCCGAAGATGAGGAGATGATCGTCCTCTCTCCGTTCGTCGTCGATTCCTCGAGAGATGCAGGCTACTTCGCCCAGAACACCCTGGCCGGCAGCCGCATGAGCACCAACCTCGCCGACCTCGGTTCGTCGATCTCGGTGGTCACAGCCCAGCAGTTCGAAGACACCGCTTCGACCGACATCAATGATATCTTCCGCTACGAGGTGAACACGGAAGGCTCGCTCACCTACACCCCGGGCACGAAGAGCATGCGCGGCGACGGTGTGCTCGACGTCAACTCGGGTGGCATCCAGGGCAACAACATCACGCCCTACACGAACGCATCGGCAAACCGCGTGCGCGGCCTCGGCGCTCCCACTCAGGCCGTCAACTACTATCCGGCTCTCGGCGCTGTCCCCTTCGACGCCTATAACACGCAGTCGGTCGAGATCAGTCGCGGCCCGAACTCGCTTCTGTTCGGCATGGGCAGCCCGGCCGGTATCGTCAACCAAAGCACCGCCGTCGCCCAGATCGGGAAGGACAACGGACGCGTTTCATTCCGCACCGACCAATACGGCTCATTCCGAAGCTCGTTCAGCTTCAACAAGACTCTCGTGGACGACAGGCTGGCCTTCTATGGCGCCGCCGTTTACGACGATCGCCGCTTCGATCGCGAGCCGGCCTACGACAAGACCAAGCGGTACTACGGCGCGATCAACTTCAAGCCCTTCAGCAAGACGTCACTCCGGGCCAACATCGAGAAATTCGACAACGATAACCGTCGTCCGAACACGCTCACGCCGCGCGACTTCGTGACCGAATGGAATCTCGCTGGCCAGCCCTACTACGACCCGGTCACCCATCGCTTCATGAGCCTGGCGACCGGCCAGCAACTTGGCGTGCTTATCAACAACGCCCGTTCCCCTCACGCAAACGAGACACGTACATTCATCGAGTCTCTACCGGGCTACAACGCTGCCCTGTGGAATGCCGACCGCACGCAATATAATGGCCAGAACATCTTCGGTGACGCGATCCTCGGAAACTCCGCTGGCTTCGTCGCCGGGTCGGCACCCGCAAACAACGTGTTGTTCGTTCCCGGCATCGGCATGGTCAATCAGGGCCGCAGCATCCAGCAGATCGCCGATGGGCAGCTCGTGAACTGGTTCCAGCCGACTTACCAATACAAGTACCTCACGAGTTGGGGTACAGCCACAAACCCGGCCGCCAACCCCCCAACCTACCCGGCTGACAACGCGATCTACGCGAATGCCACCTGGGCCGACTCATTCACGCGCGGTTATACTTCTTCAATGGGATGGAGCGGCATCGGCAACGGCGTCGTCAGCGGAAACACCGGATACAAATATCCGGGCGTGACTGACCGTTCGATCTACGACTGGCGCTCGATCAACATCAACTCGATGAACTTCGGCACCGCTGAGAATTCGAGCTACAACATCGAGTTCGAGCAGGAGCTGCCCGGTGGCGTCTTCCTCAGCGCGGGTTGGTTCCGCCAGGATTACGAGTCGCGCAGCAACTACACGGTGGCCCAGCTGAACGTCGCCACGCTCTACGTCGACACCAACATCAACCTTCCCGACGGATCCCCGAATCCGTATTTTGGAAAACCCTACGTCGAGGATTACGATCCGGATAGCTACATCAACAACGAGCTGGCCGATCACCAACGCGTGATGCTCGCGTGGACACCTGATTTCACCCAGAATGACAACTGGACGAAGTGGCTCGGGCGCCACCAGCTCCTCGGGATGTGGTCGCGCGACGACAACATGAGGACGGACATCCGTCAGCGTCTGCACTATACCGCCGCGGCGACCGATGCCGGCAAGTACCGTTACCTGCGCAACTCCAACAACAATGCGGACGGCTCGCCGACGGGATGGAACCGCCAGACTACATCGCTGCGTCGCACATACTATCTCGCGTCCCCAGGCGATCAGAATGGCGTGGTGACGCGCGATGCGGGCACGTGGAACCACCTCGAATACACCGGCGACATCCAGGTCTACGATTACGACACGAGTGGGTTCACCGATGTGAACATGACCCATGCGTTCATCGATTTTGATGGCAACACCGGTCGCAATGAACGCATCGTGGACTCCCTCAGTGCCGGCGTCACGAGCCACTTCTGGGAGGATCGCCTCACTACGACGTTCGGCGTGCGCAAGGACAAGTGGAAGGCGCGCTCGACCAACACTGGTCTCACAGCCGTCAAGGACAACGAAGAGAAGTCACCCGCCATCACCAACGCGGACAAGTGGGTGGATGGCGTCTTGCAGCGCGACTTCCTCTTCAACCGCTGGGGCCCCTGGAGCAAGCTGGAGCACACAACCAGCACGGTTGGCGGAGTCCTGCGTCCGTTCCGCAACTGGGACTCGATCGAAGCAAAAGCCGAGCAGGGTTCGCTCTGGTGGCAGTTCGTTCGCGATTTCGGCATCAGCTATAACAAGTCGGACAACTTCAACCCGCCGTCCACGGCGCTCGGCGACTTCTTCGGCAATCAGCTGCCGCTGCCGACCGGCGAGGGCGAGGACATCGGCATCCAGTTCTCCCTCGGTGATAAGCTGTTCGCCCGCATCACATGGTTCGAGGCCTCGAACTTGAACGAGAACATTGGGAAGCCCATCGCGTTTGACCGCCTCTCCGCCAACGTGGATCAGACCTTGTTCCGGAACTGGGCGCGCACAATCGCGATGATTAACATGAGCATGGATCCGACGTCTGAAACGTTTGGAACCAACCTCAGCACGACCCAGGAACAGGCGGTGCAGGATGCAGCCGAAGAAATCTGGCAACTGCCGTACAACTACTATGGAAGCCTTCCCTATGGCCTGGGTGCCACCCAGAGTGCCGAAGCCAAGGGAATCGAGGCTGAGGTGAACTACAATCCCTCGAAGAACTGGACAGTGAAGTTCACCTTCGGAAAGCAGGACACGAAGTATTCCGATGTCTATAAGGAGTTCGAACCTTGGTACGCCGTCCGTCTCGCGGCCTGGCAGGGTGCGCAGGCTGCCGACTACCTGCGACCCGAATACCAGCAGTATGCAACCTACACGACCTTCGGCGGACGCGCGGTCGATCTGACGAACTTCATGACTTCGTTCGGCTACCGCAGCGAACTGTTTCCTGAAGCCGCGAACGCCTACGCCAATCCACAGGCCTACTATGATGCCGTGGTCGCACCGCAGATCCAGCTCGACCGCGATCTCGAAGGCCAGTCGGCGCCCGGCCAGCGCAAGTATCGCTGGTCCTTGCTCAGCACCTACACGTTTGACGAGGGGCGGTTCAAGGGCTTCTCCGTAGGCGGCAATCTCCGCTGGGAGGACAAGGCGGTGATCGGCTACTACGGCCGCGCGAGCGGCATCAACCGCTATAACGGATCGCCGGTGCTGGATTACTCGGACGTCAGCCGCCCGATTTACGACAGCGCCAACTACTACACCGACCTGTGGATCAGCTACCGGCGCATGATCCTCAGCGACAAGGTCGGGATGAAGCTGCAGCTCAATGTGAACAACGCGTTCGAGGGCGGCGAGCTGCGCACGGTCGGCGTCAATCTTGACGGTTCGCCCTACTCCTACCGCATCATCGATCCGCGCCAGTTCATCCTGACGGCAACGTTCGACTTCTAAGTCGAGTCTCTCCTGTTCGTGTCTCAAGAAGCTCCCGCCCAGGCGGGAGCTTCTTTGCTTTTCGGCCTCGTTCCCCGCCGCCGATTCCCCACGATGGGGCCCACGTCCGTGTCCGCGCCCATGCAATCCCCTGGACTATCTGCGCAAGTCCGCCCGCCCGGCCCGTTGTTCGCCGCGCTCGTGCTCGCGATCCTGCTCGGCGTGGCCTGGGCGCACAGCCTCGCGGCGCCCTTCGTCCTCGATGATCACGCGTCGATCGCGGATAACCGAAGCATTCGTCACCTCTGGCCGCCCGACTGGCTCCATCCGCCGGCGACCGCCGGTGAGACGGTGAGCGGGCGGCCGGTCCTCAACTTCACGCTCGCCGTCAACCACATGCTGGCCGGCGATCGAGTCGAAGTATTCCGGCTGACGAATCTGCTCATCCACGCCGCCGCCGCGTTGCTGCTGATGGACATCGTCCGGCGCACGCGCGGCGCGTCGTCGACATCGATCCCGAGCGCATGGTTTCCCCTCGGGGTCGCGCTCGTCTGGGCGGTGCATCCCCTGCAGACGGGCGCCGTGACCTACGTCGTCCAGCGCGCGGAATCGCTGGCCGGCCTCTTGCTGCTTCTCACACTCGCCGCCTTCGCGCGCGCGACCGAAGGCCGAGCCGGCAGTCGCCGGTGGATGACCCTCAGCGTGACGGCCTGCCTGTTGGGTATGGCGACAAAGGAAACGGTGGCTGTCGCGCCCTTGATCGTCCTGCTCTACGATCGCACTTTCCTCTCCGGCTCCTTCCGCGAGGCGTGGCGCACGCGCGGCCGCTGGCACCTCGCCCTCGCCGGGACATGGCTTGTCCTCGTAGCGCTGGTACTGGCGAATTCCGGCCGCGGCGGCTCGGCGGGCTGGGGCTCCTCGATCTCGCCCTGGACCTACGCGCTGACGCAGGCCGATGCGATCGTCCGCTACCTCGGCCTCGCCTTCTGGCCCTCCGGCCTCGTCTTTGATCACGGAACACCCGTCGTAACTGATCCGGTACAGGTGATTCCCCAGCTGCTGCTGCTGGCGACGCTGCTCGGCGCCACGATCTGGGCGTTGCTCCGCAACCGTGTCTCGGGCTTTCCGGGTGCCGCCTTCTTCCTCGTGCTCGCGCCGAGTTCGAGCGTCGTGCCGATCGCGACGCAGACGATGGCGGAACACCGCATGTACCTCGCGCTGGCTCCCGTGATCCTCGTCGCCGGCTCCGCGTGGGCGGCGGCGAGCCGGAGGATCCGCGTGCCGGGCCTTCCCTTTGCCGCGGTCGCGGCCGTGATCGCGGTGTTGACCTTGGCGACACGTGCTCGCAACGAGGTGTTTCGCTCGGAGGAGCGCCTGTGGCGCGACACCGTCGCAAAGGCGCCGGAGAACCCCCGTGCCCACTACAATCTCGGTCTCGCGCTCGCGGCACACGGTCGCGCGCAGGAGGCTGGAGTCGCGTTCCATCGCACGCTCGCCCTGCAGCCGAACCATGCCTTCGCGCATTTCGAACTCGGCAAGGCGGCCCTGCTGGCGGAACGCTGGGCCGACGCCGCCGAGTGGTTTGAAAACGCACTCCAGGCCGACGCCGGCTTCGCGGACGCACGGGTAAACCTCGCGAAAGCCCTCGTGAACCTCGGGCGTCACGACGAGGCGATCGTACACTATCGAGCCGCGCTCGCCGGCGAAACGGGAGCATCGGACGTGGCGGTCAGCCTCGCCGCGCTGCTGACCCGGCGGGGTGAAGTCGCGGAGGCCACGGCCCTGCTGCGCGAGGCGATCGCCGCCGCGCCTGAACTCGCCGAAGCGCACTACGAACTCGGCCTCGCCCTGACCCGCGCGAGTGAACCGGATCGCGCCGAGGCAGCCTTCCGGACCGCGGTACGATTGAAGCCGTCCTGGGCGGACGCCCATCGCGCCCTCGCCGTGGCGCTCGCGGCGCGCCGCGAGTTTCCTGGAGCGGAGTCGGCCTGCCGCGAGGCGCTGCGCCTGGACGACCGCGCGTCGGAATCGTGGTACGTGCTCGGCAACATCCTGGCCCAGCAGCGCCGCTTTGCCGAAGCGATGGCATCGTTTCGCAACACGCTCGCCCTCAATTCGTCTCATGTGCCGGCGCTCAACAACCTCGCGAACTGCCAGCTTGTGACCGGCCAAGTGGCCGAAGCCATCGTCAGCTACGAGGCGGTCCTTCGTCTCAGGCCCACGGATACATCCGTGCGCGAGAACCTGCGCCTCGCGCGGGAGCTGCAGGCGCGCCGCAGCGCGCGCGACTGAAGCGACGCACGCATCCCGCGAAGGTGAAGCGCGACCTTCGGGCGCGCTTCTGGTTTTCGTCCGGAAAAACCCTCCCATGCCGCCGTGCAGTAGCCGCGGCCGCCGATGCCGCCGTGCATCGGCCGCGGCGGCGGATGAGGTCGAATCCACCCAAAGCCGTTCGGCCGGAGGCCTCGTCCAACCTTCCGACTCCTCCAGTGTTCCCCTGTGCGCCCTGTGTCCTCAGCGTTCTTGCCCTCGGGCAAAAAAGCGCGGTGTGGTTCAACGCTCGAACCCGCATGCCGGCTTCAGCGATCGAGCACGGCGATGCCGTGAGCCTCAAGCTGGACCCGCAGCGTCGCGCGGCCATCGCCGAGCGTGATGGTGGTCTCCTGCGCGCTGCCGGCGTTATTGATCACGACCAGCTTTCGGGACGCAGCGAACCAGGCGCAGTCGGTGCGCACGTTCGAACTCGACCACCTCCGGTAGCCAGTCTCATCCGACGCCGCCCAGGCAATGCTTCGCAGCAGCAGGCGGGCATTTTCCGGGCTGAAGGTGTGGCCCGAAAAGTAGACCGCACGTCCCTTCCCGAACGCATGGACAGCGACCGCCGGAGACCCGTCGCGCGCCGCCAGGACCCGCGTCTCGCCGTCGAGCAGGTAGATGCCGTCGATGTCCTTGCCGAAATTCGGGGCCTCCGGCAACTCGGCGGTGATGAAGTGCTCCGGCTCCACGACGAAGGTGCGCCGGCCGAGCGCCAGCCGCTCACCGCGATCGCGGTCGAGCCCGAGCACGGGCGCCATGCGGAAGAGCGACCCGGTCCGCGGCAGCGCCGACGGCTCCGCCACGCCGATGAAGCCGCCGCCGCGCGCCACCCACGCGGTCAGACGCTCGACCACGGTGTCGTTTGCCCAGAAGTGTCCGCCGCTCCAGGCGCTGCCCTCGCGACCGCAGTTGATGATCACGTCCAGGTCGCGCGGCACGCCGTCGGTCGCGATGTCGTCCAGGCTGAGAAACCGCACGTCGACCGGGAGCCCGGCGAGCGACTCGATCATCTCGTTGTATTCGAGGCCTCGGTGGAAATGCCCCGAGGCGATCCAGGAGCGCAATTGTCCCCACGCGGTCAATACACCCACCCGGAACGGCGCCACGTACGGCGCGCCGGCCGCGTGCAGGGACTTCAGCAGCCGGAACTCGCGCGCGATCCCCTCGATCGCCTCCTGGAAATCGGGCCAGGGCTCCACGAGCGACAGATACCCGCCCAGACCAATGCGGTCGATGGGCGCGCGGATCAGGCCGCGGCGGGCGTCGATCCAGAAATTGCGCGCATCGAGCGCGGGGTTGCCGCCGCCGCCCGGCTGGAAGGTCGGCTCGCCCTTGAGGCCGGTCGGGAAGAGATAGGGATGCAGCCGCAGCTCGTGCGTCCGCACGCCCTTCACGCCGGCGCACTTGCGCACCTCAAAGGCATTGAAGACGCATTTGATGATCCCGTCGAAGCCGATGTCCTTGAAGCGCGGCCCATACGGTTCCACGCCGATCCAATGGTCGTCGTAGAAGACGTACGCCTTCTTCCCCGCCGCGTGCACGAGGTCCACGCAGCGCCGCCCGAACTCCGCGACAAACCCGTGGATGAACTCCATGTAGTCGCAGAGGCGGCGCGAGGGGGCGTTGTGCGTCGAGTTGTAGAGCCCGCCGTTGACGAAATCCTCGGAGGTCAGCTTGTATCCGTACTCCTGTGCAAACCGCGAGAGGGCGCGCGGACTCGGCGTCATGGCGTAGTCGCCCCAGTCGGAATAGATGAAACGCAGCGCGGGATCGTCGCCCCAGAACCAGCTGAAGTTGTAGAACATCGACGTGAACCGCACCACGCTTGTGTCGGGATGCCCGGCCAGCCACCGCCGGAGAAACGCGAGCAGCACGCGCTGCGTCTCCGGGTGCATGGGATCAACGGCGGCGAGATGCTCGCGATCACCCCAGTTGTTGGTGATGTGGTTGTACATCGAGATCTCCTCCCACTTCCGGTAGGCGAGGAAGTTCACGGTGTAGCGATGCCAGCGCTCGGCTTTGCGGATCGTCACCGTCCCGCGCCGCGGGTCGACTGTCCAGTGCCGCGCCGGCACCTCCGCGCCGGTGGTCCGGTCGAAGACCTGCCACCAACGCCGCGCGTTGGCGTCCATGTTGACCGAGAATTGTTCGCGGAAGAACCCGGCGAGCAGATCGATCGTCACCGTCGGTCTCCCGGCAACAATAGGCCGGCTCATGAGAAAGCTCTGCTGGAGCTTGTCGGGGTGGCGCAGCGCCCAGTCATTGACAGAGCGGACGAGGCAGAGCGTCGAGTAGATGTTGTAGCCCGCCTGGATGATCTCGGGAGAAAGGCGCGTGCCGTCGCTGTCGCGGATCGTGTCGGCGCCCCACTTCCGCGCCAGGCGCAGCGTGAGCTGTTCGAAACCGGCTTCGCCCGGAAGGGTGAAGTCACCGTGGGAGAGATCGAGTGGCATGGTCGTGCGGAAATGCAAAAGGGACGCGCGGCGCTGAACGTCGGACGTCGCACGCGCCGGTGCAAGCGTCGCGGGCCGTGGCGCTCTCCTCATCCACGCGGCACCGCTCATCCCTGCGCGAGAACGTCGCGGGCATGACAGTTCGAATCACCCAGGTTCTCCCCATGAATCAGTCACCGAGGCCACCAGCAGCTCCGACGACCCGCGGCGTCACCTCGTGGGCGATCCACACATGCTGAAGCCTGATCCTTGAACGCTCAGTTCCCGTCCCAGGTGGCCTCGCCTTTGGGGCCGATGGAAATCGCTTTTATCCGGCC
This sequence comes from Verrucomicrobiota bacterium, assembly GCA_023399155.1. GTDB lineage: Bacteria > Verrucomicrobiota > Verrucomicrobiia > Opitutales > Opitutaceae > JAEWQP01. The sequence goes on from JAEWQP010000017.1 coordinate 86,932, forward strand.
CTGGTAGCGCACGTCGGCCATGCCACCGTTCTCGGAGCGGAGCGTGACCCGATCGAGCTTTCCACCCGACCATGCGATATCGACCTCGAAGCCACCGCGTGCCCGCAAGCCCCGCACCGAACCCGTCGCCCACGCCCTGGGCAGGGCCGGAAGGATCTCGAGCTCGCCGGCATGCGATTGCAGAAGCATCTCGGCGATCGCGTTGGTCCCGCCGAAGTTGCCGTCGATCTGAAACGGGGGATGGGCGTCAAAAAGGTTTGGATACGTGCGCGAGGGCTCGAGCAGCGCGGCCAGAATGCGGTAGGTTCGCTCCGCATCCTGGAGGCGGGCCCACAGGTTGAGTCGCCAGGCGATCGCCCAGCCGGTGGAAAAATCGCCGCGCGCCTCGAGCGACTTGCGAACGGCCGCGGTGAGGGCGGGTGAGCCCCGCAGGGTGATCTGGTTGCTCGGGAAGAATCCGTAGAGATGCGAGACGTGGCGATGGTCCTGTTCGGGAGCCAGCGCGTCCCAATCCTCGAGCCATTCCTGCAGCTGTCCCTGGGCGCCCACCTGATTGGGCGGAAGGCGGTCGCTTGCCGCGCGCAATTGCTCCCGCAAATCCGGATCGACTTCCAGGATGCCGGCCGCCGCGCTCGTGTTTGCAAAGAGATCGCGGATGATCTGCGCGTCCATGGTGGGACCAGCGCAGACGGCGGATCCAAACGGATGGGCATTCTCCGGCGAAGTCGATGGATTGGTCACCAGGTAGCCGTGTCTCGGGTCCAGCACGAGCGTATCGAGGAAGAACTCGGAGGCGCCTTTGAGCACCGGGTAGATGCGTGCGAGAAACGCCGGATCAGGCGCGTAGTCGTAATGCTCCCACAGATGCAGGCAAAGCCACGCGCCTCCGGTCGGCCACATGCCCCAGCGAGGGCCGTCGATCGGCGCCGTCGCACGCCAGAGGTCGGTATTGTGATGAGCCACCCAGCCGCGCGCGCCATACATCGTGCGCGCCGTGCGGGCGCCGGTTCGGGCCAGCTCCTCGACCATGGCCACGAGCGGCTCCACGCATTCCGCGAGGTTGGTCGGCTCGGCCGGCCAGTAGTTCATCTCCGTGTTGATGTTGATGGTGTATTTGCTCTGCCAGGGCGGCGACAGGCTGTCGTTCCAGATGCCCTGGAGATTTGCTGGCTGTGTCCCGGGGCGGGAACTGGAGATCAGAAGGTAGCGGCCGTACTGAAAGTAGAGCGCCGCAAGCGCGGGGTCGTGGACTCCCGCGAACTCGCGCACGCGCACATCCGTGGGCTTGTTGGCGGCCGGGCTGCTCCCGAGATCGAGGGCGACACGCCGGAAAAGCCTCTGGTGTTCCGCAACATGCCGCGCCCGCAGCTCCTCATACGCTGTCGATGCCACCGCGCGGAGGGTTGCGGCCGTGAGATCTGCGGGATCACCACTCACGTCGTCAAACCGCCTGAAGCTGGTGGCGGCTGCGACGACGAGGGTCGCGGCATCCGCGCCGTGCACCGTGACGCTCGAACCGAGGGCGAAATGCCCCCCGCCCTCGCGCAACACACGCACCCGCGTCTCGAACCGCAAGGCTCCAGGCACGCCGCTGTAGCTGGTGTTGACGCCGCTCATCACAAGCGTGTCGCTGTCCGTCGTGCTGATCGACGCCTGCTGCGGTGTGCCCAACCTCGCGGTGAATCCGATCTGGCCGGGCTTGTCCGCGCTCAAGCGGACCAGGATCACCTGGTCGACCGGGCTCGAAAAGACCTCCCGCATGAAACGTGTCCCGCCGCGTGTGTATGAGACGCGCACGATCGCCTCGTCCAGGTCGAGTTCGCGGCGATAGTCGTCCACCCCGTCGACATCGCCGAAATCCAGCAGCAGGTCGCCGATCGTTTGATACGCCATCTGCTGCAGCGGCCTGGCCATCACGTGCTCGCTCAGGAGCCGGTCGGCAGCTGCGAAGTCGCCCGCGAAAATCAAACGTCTCACCTCCGGCAGCGCTCCCTTCGCGCCTGGATTCACCGGATCGTAGGGGCCGCCTGCCCACAGGGTATCCTCGTTCAGCTGCAATCGCTCGCGTGCGACTCCGCCGAACACCATGGCCCCCAGCCGGCCGTTGCCAACCGGCAGCGCCTCCACCCATTGCTCGGCGGGTCGCCGATACCACAGGTTAAGCAAGTGATCCGGCGGCGGGGCTTCGCCGCGGTAATCGATCGCCGAAAGGGCGCCCCACGAGAGGACGATCGCAAGCGCAACGAGGAGGGACGGTTGTTTCATGGTTCCAGGGGGATGAGCCTCGAAGGTTTGTTTCCGACGTCGCATGTCGGCGCCGCCGTCGAGGTCGATGGCGCCATCGAGGTCGATGGCGCCATCGACGCGGCTCAAGTTCCGCGACGGCTCCGCCCAGCGCCCGCCGGCTCGGCCCGCCGTCATCAGCGGCAGGCCGGGAAAGCGATGAACTGGCGGAGGTCTTCACGTGGCACTACAGCGTCACGACTGCCGACTGGCGGATGTCGGCGGAGGACGAGCCGACGCCGATCGTCCACTCGCCAGCCGGGACGGCGTAGCCATCGCGCGTCTCGTCCCAGCGCCGCAGGGCACTGGCCGGAATGATGATGCGCACCGTCTTCGCCTCACCGGCTTTGAGGGCCACGCGGTCGAAACCACAGAGCGCCCGGATTTCCTGCGGGCGAGCCGCGGCGGGAGGCGTCGCGTAGATTTGCACGACCTCGTCGCCGTCCCGCTTTCCGGTGTTGGTCACCTCGACGGTCACCGCGACGGTTCCATCGGCTGCGGGGGCGGCGCGCAGGTTGGCATAGCGGAACGTCGTATAGCTGAGACCGTGGCCGAAGGCATAGAGTGGTTTGCCTCCAAAGTACCGATACGTGCGACCCTCCATGTCATAGTTCTTGAAATCGGGCAGGTCGCCTGTGGCGCGATAGAATGTCACGGGAAGCCGGCCAGCGGGATTGATGCTGCCCAGCAGGACGTCGGCGACGGCCGTGCCGCCTGCCTGCCCGGGATACCACGCCTGCAGGATCGCGGACGCGTGCTCCTCGGCCCACGGAAACGCGATGGCACTGCCCGAAAGGTTCACCAACACCAGCGGCTTGCCCGTGGCGTGCAGCCTGCGCAGCAGCTCCTGCTGGAGATCGGGAAGCTCGATGCCGACGCGGTCGCCGCCCTCGAAGCCGGCGTAGTCCACCTGCATCTCCTCGCCTTCCAACTGGGCCGAGATGCCACCCACGAAGATCACCACGTCGGCGGCGTTGGCGGTCTTGACCGCCTCCTCCATGCCCGAATCGGCGGCAGGCGTGTTCCATTCGACGGCCACCTTGGCCGGCCCGTCGCCCTGGCGGTACTCGAGTCGCAACGGAAGGGAGGCATTGTCGGCAAGACGGCGTTTCACACCGACTCTCCGCACCTCGGCCTCCTGGCCGGCGGGCGGGACCCAGGAGTCGATGACTGCTTCGCCATCGACGATGAGGCGAAAGCCTCCCCGACCCTCCACGACCAGCTCGTACTCGCCCGCCAGCGTGGTCTGAAGGTCGCCGTTCCAGCGCGCGGAGATTCCCTGCTCGGGCACGCCGTCCGGCCGGCGCCCGAAGAACCGCTTCGGGTCGCCGAAGTCGAAACTGAGGGGTCGCTCTGTCCGTTTCGCCACCGGTTCACCGGAGAAGTCGGGATTGTCGAAGTACTCGCCATGGAACCAGCCGCCCGCCAGCAGTCGCACCTTGTCGGGTCGCGCAGCGTAATCGCAGCCGTGCGCATAGTCGACCGTCACACCCGCCGGCTCGAGGGCGGCCCTGAGCCCGGCGAGGATGGTCACGGGAGCGGAAGGCGAGCCGTTGTAGTTTCCCAGAAGTACAGGCACGGAGGTGGCGCTCGGGCCGATGACCGCGACGCGTTTCGCCGTTCCCAGATTCAGCGGGAGGATACCGTCGTTCTTCAGGAGCACCATCGACTCGCGCGCCGCCTGCAGCGCCAGGCGGCCATGCGCCGGGGCGTCGTTCATCGAGGCGGGGATCTGGTTGAACGGTACGCGCTCCTCCGGGTCAAAGATCCCAAGACGGAACAGCGTGCGCAGCAACTCGCCGAGCTGCCGGTCCAGCACCTCCTGTGACACGAAGCCGAGCCGCACCGCTTCGGCCGCAGCGACGCCTTCATCCCCACAGCAAAGATTCATGCCCGCCACAAGGGTCATGGCTTTCGCCTCGGCCGCGTCCTTGGCGCGACCATACGTGCGAATAAGATCGGACAACGATCCGCAGTCCGATGTCACGTGACCGTCGAACTTCCACTGATCCAGCATCCCATAAAGCAGAGGGCTGACTGAGCACGGCGTCCCATAGAGCGCGTTATAGGCCATCATCACGATCTCCACATTCGCCTCACGTACCAGCGCCTCGAAGGCGGGTACGTAGGTGTTGTACAGGTCGGCTTTGGACGGCGACACGTCGAAGTTGTGGCGCAATGGCTCAGGACCGCTGTGCACGGCGAAGTGCTTGGCACATGCGGCGGCGAGGAGGTAATCGGGATGGTCGCCCTGGAGACCGCGCACAAAGGCGATGCCGAGGCGGGAGGTCAGAAACGGGTCCTCACCGTAGGTCTCCTGGCCGCGGCCCCAGCGGGGATCGCGGAAGATATTGATGTTGGGCGACCAGAAGGTGAGGCCGCGGAAAATCGCGCCCTCCTCGGGTGTGCCCTTGTATCCATTGAACTTGGCGCGGCCCTCGATGCCGATCACCCCCGCGATCTCCTCCTGCAGTCTGGTATTCCACATCGCCGCCAATCCTATCGCCTGGGGGAATACCGTCGCGTGCCCGGCGTTCGCCACGCCGTGCAACGCCTCGCTCCACCAATCATACTTGGGAATGCCGAGGCGCGGCACGCCGGGCGTGCTGTTGCTCAGCATGCTCGCCTTTTCCTCCAGGGTCATGCGCCCGACGAGATCTTGGATGCGCGCTTCGATCGGTTGGGCGGGGTCGAGATAGGCGGGCGCGGGCTCCGCGGCGGAAAGGCCGGCGGAAACCACGAGGGTCAGCAGACCGGACAAAAGGGTGTGCGTCGTTTTCATGTGAGAAAGGAATCGGGACTCTGCCATCACTTGGCCCACGTGGCGCCCTCGGGCGTGCGGCGCCATGCGAAGTATTCATCCAGCACCTTCAGCGAGGACTCGCTGGGTACCGGCCCGGGGAACGCGGTGTTCTTGAAATACATGGCTTGCGGCTTCCCGCTCGAGAACTCCGGCCACGCCGGCACCCCGGGGCCGTTGGGATCTCCGTGTTTCGCGAAGTTCGTCCAGTACGTCGCCACGGTTTCGGAGATGGCCCAGTCGCCTGCGGCGAGGCGCGCGTCGCCGCGATCGAGCGTCTGGAACACATAGGGGACGTCGACCCCGTGCGGCATGCCGTGGTCGGCCTCAGGCGTGCCTGCGGGACGCTCGGCATGCTGGTCGAAGTAGTAGAGAAAAACCTTCGACTCCCCGCTGCGCGCCTGCAGTCGCGCCCAGCTCCACGTCTGCCAGCCGAAGGCGGCGTCGCGCATGAGATCGCGTGCGGTCCTGGGCACGCCGTCCGCGCCCGCTGGGTAGGCGCCAAGCAGCCGCTCGGCAAAGGGTCCGTAGCGCTCCTTCACGTTTGCGACATACTCCGCGGGCGTCTTCTCGCGGGAAAAGCTCAGACCCTCGTCCGAATTGTAGCCGACCAGGATATCCACATCGTTGTATTTGCCCGACTCATACAGCTTGAACTGATCGTCGGGGATGACCCAGCCGTCCACGATTGGCCACGCGGTTCCCGAGCCCCACCCGCCCGGAAGCTTCTCCGGGGCCATGCGACGGAGGTCGTCCAGCGAGCCTGCGCCCGCCTTCGTCGTGTACTCCACGCCGGAAGCCTCGGCCCAATCGAGGGTGCGCATGTTCTCGCCCGGATAGGTCGTGGGGCGCACCGGCCCGAACGAGCCTCCACTTTGCGAGATCGCGCCGCGGAACAGCCCCGCAGCCAGCGGCGAGGCGCAGAGCATGCTCACCGAGATGCCGCCGGCGGATTCGCCGAAGATGGTGACCCGGGCGGGATCGCCGCCGAACGCTGCGATGTTGTCCTGCACCCACTTCAGGCCGGCGATCTGGTCGAGCAGGCCGTAATTGCCGGAGACCTTGTCGGGCGACTCGGCGCTCAGGTCGGGATGAGCGAGGAAGCCGAGCGTGCCGACGCGGTAGTTGATCGTGACGAGGATCACACCCTTCCGGGCCAGGTGCTCGCCGTTGTGCGTCGGCGTGCTGGTCGAGCCGAACGAGAATCCGCCGCCGTAGATCCAGACAAGAACCGGCAGGCGATCCCCGGGCGATTTCGCGGGCGTCCAGACGTTCAGGTAGAGGCAATCTTCGCTGACGTTTCCCTTGCCGTCACCCTGGTAAGGATCGGGCGCGAACTCGGCCGCGGAGCGCACCCCCTCCCACGGCTTCGGCGGCACCGGCGCGCGCCAGCGCAACTCGCCCACGGGCGGCGTCGCGAACGGAATCCCGCGGTAGACCGTGAGGTCCTTCTCAGCCACGCCCTGGACCAGGCCATGGCGCGTCCTCACGGGAGCGGGAGCCTCGGCCGCCGGGGCGGCGGAGGCGGCAAGCAGGGCAAGGAGTGATACAATCGCTGCTGTTCTCATGGACGGACTTGCTGGCGCGGCTGGCGCCAAAGATTGGGAAGGAAGCGTTCGTGCAGGAGGTGGCGCCACGTGGACCAGTCGTGTCCCATGTCACCACCGACATAATACTCGTGCTTGATGCCGTGCGCATTGAGCGCGTCGACCAGCGCGCGGACGCGCAGGCCGAAGCGGCCCTCGGCTTCGCGCGTGCCCTGGCCGACAAAGAGGTAGTCGACCTTCGCATTGACCTCGGGGTCGTTGAGGAAGGCGCCGACCGACTTCTCCGGCTCGGTGTCGCCGGCGCTGAGCACGCCGAACGAGCCGAAGAGATCGAGCGCATGGAACCCGACAAACATCGTGTGCCGGCCTCCCATCGAGAGCCCGGACAACGCGCGGCCCTCCGGCCCCCGACGCGTCGAATAGGCCGCGTCCACCAGCGGCACGACGTGCTCGCGCAGCTCGCGCGCGAAGAGGTCGAACGTCAGCTCGACATGCCGCGGATGATTGCGGTGGAGGACCTGGTTGTTCGGGATCGCGATGATCATCGGCACGACCCGGCCCTCGGCCAGGAGGTTGTCCATGATGAAGTTCACGCGCCCGTCGTGGATCCAGTTGTGCGGAAGCTCGCCGCTGCCGCCCACGAGGTAGAGCACGGGGTAGGACTTCGCCGGGGTGTACCCGGGAGGCGTATACACGTAGAGATCGCGCTGGCCGCCCGTCACCGCGGAGTGATAGACGTGGCGCGTGGTGGCGCCGTGCGGCACGTCGCGCGCATCGTACCAGGCCGGCCCGTCGCCATGGACCACGAGCTGGCTGTAGGGCGGCATGCCCGTGAACGCCGCGATCGTGTTCGACGGGTCGACAGTCTGCACCCCGTCGATCTGGACGTGGTAGGCGTAGATGTCGGGGCGAACCGGACCGAGCTTGAGCGTCCAGATGCCATCCTCGCCTTTGACGAACGGGAGGGTGTCGCCCCATTCGCGTCCGAGGAAGGTGAGGATCGCACCGTTGAGCGCGACGGTCTCCGCCTGCGGTGCGCGGACGCGGAAGGTCACGGTGTGGTCGTCGTGCACCTCGGGCGAATTGAGGGGAGCGCTGAACGGCACGAGGTTCTCGGCGTTGCGGTGAGGCGCCCAGTCGAGATTCACGTTGGCCTGCTGCGCGTGGGCCGAGCCGGCGGCGAGGCCGGCGAACAGCGCGAGGGCGACGCCGCAGGCGCGGCCCGGACGATGCGGTGAAGATGATGCGGTCATGAAGAGGTTCCCGGGTTCAGCGGCCCGGCGACTGCGCGGGTAGCACATAGATGCTGACGCTCTGGGGCGGCAACTCGACCACGTCCGGCACCGTGCCAAGGCGGTGCTCCTCGATCTCAACGCCGGGCTTCTCGCCGACGACGATGGTCGCGTTCGGATCGGAGGGCGCCATGCGCCAGAGCGTTCCGGTGCCGGCGAGCGTGGCATCGCGCACCGACCACGCGAGGCGATGCGCGATCTCGTTGGGATTGATCACCGCGACCGTGAGCGCGGACCGGTCGGCGGTCCAGGCGGCCGCGACCTCGAGCGGATGGGTCGGACTGCCCGCGTTGACCTTGGGATCCTGTCCACCTGGGGGATATTTCGGCGGCGGGGGCGGCGCGTCGCCCGTGACGGCGACGGGAATCGTCCCAAAGTGATCGCGATACATCTTGAACACCAGGCCGGTCGGGTTGAGCACGGCGTCGGTGCGGTTCACGCTCACGAGCGACGTGGCGAACGTGTAGGCTGCCATCTGGTAGATCTCGGAGTGGCGGAACATCTCGTGGAACACCCAGGCGAGCGCGGGCACCGTCTTGAACCGCGTGGGCGAGTCGCCGGCGTAGGCCCATTCGTCGAGGTTGATCGGAACGGGCTTCGCCTTGAACGCCGGGATCCTGTCGAGATACTCCTGATACGCCTCGACCTTGACCCGCACGTGATTGGCGGGCCGCCGCATCCACTCGATCAGCGGCTCGTCGGCGTCGAGCGGCACGCTGTCCCCCTTCTCCACGTCGAAGCGCCGGTTCGTATAGGCGTAGAAATGCTCCGCGATCTGGTCGGTGTTTTCCAGGCAGTGCTGTAGAAAACCACCTGTCCAGTCGGCGGGTCCGAGCAGCTCCGTCTGGACCTTGCCCGTGATGCGCAGGGTCTGCTTCGAACAGGTCATCGTGTCGGGCATCGCGCCGCCGGCGATCAGCACGATACCCGGGTCGACGCGCCGCATCGCCTTGGCGAACATGTTGTGCTTCACTAGAAACTGCTCCATCGCCATGGCACCGAACTGCCAGTCGCCCCAGGGCTCGTTGCCGATGCCCCAGTACTTCACCTTGTAAGGTGCGGGATGGCCGTTCTCCGCGCGCCAGCGGCCCATGGGTGTCGTGGCGGACCCATTACAGTACTCCACGAGCTGCGCGGCGGACCAGGCGTCGCCGGACCCGGCGTTGACCGTGATGTAGGGTTCGACCTCAAGCAGCCGGCACAGGGTCAGAAACTCGTCGGTGCCGACGTCGTTCGGCTGGGCAAACGGCCGAACCGGGTCCCAGGTCGGCGCGCGGCGGTTCCGCGGACCCACGGCTTCGCGCCACTCGTGGGCGGAAATGTAGTTGCCGCCGATGCGATACACGCCGGAGCGAAGTGACTTCAGCGCCGCGATCGCCTCGCGGCGGAACCCCTCGACGTTGTCCGCCGGCATCAGCGAAACGGCGCCGATGCGGAACGAGCCGCGACCCGTGCCGGTGATCTCGAGCCGCACATCCGTGCTGTCGGCCGCGGCGGTGAAGGCGAACTCCTGCGAGGCGAACGCCGGCTTCAGGCGCCCGAGCTTCTGCGTCTGGCGGTCGGAGGCTCCCGCACCCCAGACGAGCGTCACCTGCACCGCTGCACCGGAATCGCCCGCGATGACGACGCGTCCCGTGTAGCGTTTGCCGGCCTTCACGGCCATGCCGGCCTGGCTGATGCCCCGCGGCTCGGCGCCGGCAAGCGTCACGCGCGGCGAGTGCTCGCCGACCCACGGCCCCACGGCGTCCATCGCCACATCCGCGATCGGCCCGACCGCGAGCCAACGCCGCTGCGGCGTGCGCCCGAAGCGCGGGGGCGTATCCGGCGGGGGCGGCTCCACCGCCACGACCGGGTGGTAGAACTTCCGGTCATCGAGCATCTCCGCCCAGAGCGTGTCGTTCATGAGATCGTGGATGTGCTCCACGAACTGACCATAGACGTAGGGTGAGATCGGGGCGCCGGTCTGGCCCGCCTCGATCGCCGCGCGCACCGGAGCAGGCTCGGCAGCGAACGCGCCGGGTGCCGCGCACACGAGAGCCGAAACGGCAAGCAGCGATGCGTTCAGGAGGATGCTTTTCAGGTCGGATCGAATGGACATGGGGTAAAGGCAACTTTAGTCTGAGAAATCAACGTGATCAAACGGCAGGCGGAGGCGGCGCCGGAGGCTCCGCGTGGATCGGTGCCGACTACTTGAAGAAGCGCTGCAGGGTTTCGGCGAGGTAGTGCCGCGCGTTCATCCAGGTGTGTCCGCCCTCGGTGATGAGCGTCTCATGCCGGATGCCTTTCTCCTTCAGGAACGCGTTGAACGTCGTCGCCTGCGGGTAGAGGAAATCATCCCGGCCCACGCCGAGCCAGAAGAGCTTCAAGCGCGCATTGGTCTGCGCGGGCTGCGAGATCATTTCCGGGAAGTGCTTCCCGCACAATTCGGGCGTCAGAAATGCGGAGTACGAGGCGAGCCAGCCGAACTTGTCCGGATGGCTGAGGGCGGTGAAGAGCGACTGCCCGCCGCCGCGTGAGAATCCGGCGATCGCACGGTGCTCCGGTCCCGTCAGGACCCGGTAGGTCGACTCGATGCGCGGCATGATCTCGGCCAGCAGTTCGTCGCAGAATGCCTGATACGCCGGCGCCACCTCCGGCGTGGCCGGATTCGGCATGCCCATCATCATGTTGCCGTAGGGCATCACGACGATCATCGGCACGGCCTTCCCCTCGGCGATGAGGTTGTCGAGGATGACGTTGACCCGCCCGGCGCGGAACCACGTCTCCTCCGTGTCGGTCGTGCCGCTCACGAGGTAGAATACCGGGTACTTCGCCGTGCCCGCGTGGTAGCCGGGCGGTGTGTAGACGACGTAGGGCCGGGTGCTCTTGAGTTTTTTCGATCCGTAGAACGAATACGTCAGGTCGCCGTGGGGCACGTCGCGCACCGCGTGGAGCGCCGGCGTGTCGCCGGGGATGTCCACGAGGCTCGCCTTGAACCGCTCGTTCGGAAACAGATCCAGGTTGGCCGGGTCGGCGACCGCGACCCCGTCCACGACGAAGCTGTAGGGATAGAGGTTGGGCTCGACCGGGCCGAGGGTGACGCTCCACAGCCCCGTCTCATCGCGTTGCATCGGCGCGTTGGCCTTGAGGAACTGTCCACTCAGCTCCACCTTCTGCGCCTCGCGTGCGCGAATCTGGAAGGTGATGGTGCGATCCGGATGAATGATCGGCGACTCGAGCGGCGGGGCGCGGTGACCCTGGGCGGCGGCGCCGAGGCTCAGCGCGAGGGCCGCGAGGAGACCGGTGACCAGGCGAAGCGGTTTCTGCAGCGATTTCATGCGTCGACTGGCTCCGTCCTACTTCGATGGGGCGCGGTTCTTGTCGTGGGTCGACTCCTCGATCAATGTCGCGACGCCACGGGGATCCTCCATCTGCGCCACATGGCCGCCGGGGAATGTGCGGATCGTCCAGCCGCGCGCCTCCGCGCGCTGCCAGCTCTTGTCGGTCTTCGCGCGCTCCTCGACGGACTTGTCCTTGGGCACGAAGGCGACGTAGGTGACGGGCAGCGCGAGTGCGGCCGGGTTTTTGTAGGTGACCGGCTGGTTGAAGCACTTGATCGAGTGCTTCACATTGTGCGGCGGTTTCGTGTCCGGCTTGACCCAGGGCACCTGCATGAATCCGTCCGCAAACCGCGAGGTATCGCGCGGACCGTCCCCGCCGAAGAGGTCCCAGATCGATTCGCCATCGTTCGGCACGGCCGCATCCAGGAACACCACGTGGCGAATGCGCTCCGGCACGCGATCCATCACCCCCGTGATGACCATGCCGCCGTAACTGTGGCCGGTGAGCACGATGTCATTCAGGTCCTCGAACAGGATCGTGTTGACCACATCGTTTATGTGGGTCTGGAGGTCGATTTCCGGACTGTTGAGGTGCATGCGCTCGCCCAGACCAGTGAGCGTGACGCGGTGCACGGTATGACCGTCCGAAGTAAGAAAATCACCCGTCTGCTTCCACTCCCACCCTCCGGCGGTGGCGCCGTGAACAACGACGAAGGTGAGCTTCTCCGCAGCGTCGGCGGCGCGGGCCGCGACAGCCGCGAGGAGCATCGAGATGAACAGCAGGGCGGTGGATCGAATGGTTGCTCTCGTCATGGGAAAAAGCGGGGCACTGGTGGACGGCGGTCAGCGACGTGCGGGAAGCCTGCCTTGCGCGGTCTGCCGCGGGCACGAGCCGGAATCCCCTGCGGGACCCGATGCGACTCGCCGCACAAACATGATCTCCCTTGAGAACGCGCACGTCATGGCAACTCCGAACGAACCCCCGAGTGAAACGCGCATTTTGGAAATCGAAACCCCGAGGTCACTTGACCGTATCATCGGAACCCGGAGCTGCCGCATCCCCAGGCCTCGTGCCGCGCGATCTTCGCCAAGGGAACGGCTCTGGATCACGGGGCCCACCGGAAGCTGCGGGCCCATGCGGGCCTGGCCCGGTTCAGTGTCGTTGTCGGGGGAGATCGAGTCACGGGTCGCGTCGATGAACCCCCGGGCCCGCGTAACCGGTCAACCTATCATTCGGCATACCGGCGGGTATGCCCGGAGACATAGGCACGGGAACCGGAGGGATAGGCCGAGCTGCGGTACCGCAGGTCTCCCGCCCGACGGTGCGACGCTGCCGTGCACGCGCCTGCCGCCGCCGGAGACCCGCGCCTTGGCCCACCGATCCGGCGCGGGAGGCGGGACGGTGTCATTCGAGGTGGATAATCCCGCGCTTGACCGCCACGACAAGCGCCTGCGTCCGGTCGGAGACACCGAGCTTGCTGAATATGTTGGCCACGTGAATCTTGACCGTCCCCTCCACCACGCCGAGTCGTGCGGCGATCTCCTTGTTGCTCTGCCCCTTGGCGACGTGCTGCAACACCTCGAGTTCGCGCGCTGAGAGCTGCGCGAGGAGGCGCTCCCCGATGCGTGCCGCGACCTCCGGAGGGATGTATTGTTCGCCCTGGTACACCAGGCGGATCGCCTCCAGCAGCCGGCCGAGGGGCATGTCCTTGACGACGAACCCCGATGCGCCCGACTTGATCGCCTGGTAGACCTCCTCGCCTTTGGCGTAGTTGCTGAAAACGAGGATGCGTGGATTGCCAAACTCCTCCCGCATCGCACGAATCGTCTCGAGGCCGCTCATGCCGTGCATGCGCAGGTCCAGTACGACCACGTCCGGTCGCAGCTTCCGGTATGCCTCGATCGCCTCCTGCCCGCTTTCCACGTCGGCGACGACCTCCATGTCAGGCGTATCGCTGGCCGCTGTCATCAAACCCATGCGGATGACCATGTGGTCATCGACGAGCAGGATGCGGATCCGTCGGTACTCGGAGGGAAGATCGATCACGGCGACAAGTCTCCGTCCGCGGTGCGGGGGACCGTGATGCGGATGGTGGCTCCCCCCCCGGGCGTGGTCTCGATCGAGAGCACGCCATTGAGCTTCCGTGCGCGGCTCCGAATCCCGCGCAGTCCGAAATGTCCGATGTTGGCCTTCATCGCATCCTGCGGATCAAAACCGACGCCGTCGTCGCTGACCGACACTGTCACGACGTCCCTCTCATACAACAAGCAAATGCGTATCCGGGTGGCGGATGCGTGCCGCGCGGCGTTGGTCGCCGCCTCCTGCGCCACGCGCAGGAGATGGTGCTTGGTGGATCGGTGCACCGGGAAGGGTTCCCCTTCGACGACCATATCGAGGGTCGCTGAGCCCGGGTTGATGTAGCCCGCCAGCCGGCGAAGCGCCTCGCCCAGCTCCACGCCCTCGGCAAGGGGCGATTCCATGTCCCAGACGGCATGCTGCACCTCCTGCCGCGCGTACGACACCATGTTGCGGATGACATTGAGCCGGCTCCGGATGTCTCCGGGAACCGAGGAAAGCGTGAGCGTTGTATCCAGCTGGAGGATCGCGCCGCTCAACCCCTGCTGCAGGCTGTCGTGGATCTCGCCCGCCAGCCGGTTTCGTTCGGCGAGCGTGGCGGCGTTTCGCGTCTCCTCGTTCAGCTTTTCCATCGCCTCCTCAAGCTGCTTTGTCCGATCGTGGACGACCGCCTCCAGAAGGCGGTTGCGCTTCCTCGTGACGTGACCCGACCAGCGCAGCGTGCCCGTCACCACCGCGAGAATTCCGAGGGAAAAGCCCGCATAGGCGACCCCCGTGCGATGCCACGGCGGTCGGATCTCGAAGGGTACCGAAGTCACGGCGGCGACGCCCGACTGGTGGTCGGCGAACCGCGCCTGGAGCAGGTAGTTGCCCTCCCGGAGACCGTTGAAGCCCAGAAGCGACCCGGAACCGACCCTGGTCCAGGCGTCGCGCTCATCCAGCCGGTATTCGTAGACGGGCACGCGGCGCCAGCCGTACCCGCCTGCGAAGAACCTGAACAGCAGACCCTCGTGCGCAAAGGGGACACTGAGCTTCTTGCGAGGCGCCGCGAGCCCCGGCAGGAGTTCCTCGTTCGTGTGCGCATCGAATATGGACACAACGATCGGGTTTGCGGGGCTCCACCGCGATATGCCCGCACGCGGCTCGACGCGATGGAGCGACCGGGCGGCCGAGATCCAGATGTCGTCATCCCCCAGGATGTGGATCATCGGGTAACGATCGTTGATCTGGTCGAAACTCACTGCATCCATGTCGTAGCCGCCGTCGGTCGGCGTGAACGCCACGACACCTTCGTTGTGGCTGGCCCAGATCACGCCGTGTCCGTCCTTCTTCGACCGGACAATCCACTGGCGCGGCCGGTCGAGGAGTTGGCGAATCGCCGGCGCGTCGCACCACTCGCCCGTCGATTCCGAGAAAAAACGCCGGCTCCCGCGCGAGGCACTCAGGACGACCAGGTCGTCGATCACGCCGACGTTCACCCAGTTGGTTGCCGTCCATGATTCGTTTTCCACGGTCATTGTGTGCACCGCCCCTTCCGATAGCCACACTCGGGCGACGCCGCCCCCGCCCATCTCGACCCAGGCCGAATGCGCGGTGCCGTGAACCACAGGTGTGTATGAGAGGCCTGGCCGGCGCGACGCCACCTCCGTCCACCGGCCGTCCTGCCAGCGCATGGCGGAGATCTGGGACGCGCCGATTGCGAAACAGGTGTCCTCCCCGACCAGCGCGAGCGTGGGCAGGCTATCCATGTGCATCACCGGATCGAAGCTCCGGTCGGACCGCATCGCAAAGACTCCCATGCCGCTGGACACGAGCAACCGGTCTCCGCGTGCGACCATGGACCACGCGCCGCCCGGAGGTTGCACGGCCGCCGGCTCGAAACGACTCGTCAGCCCGTCGTCGTCCGCCACCACCTCGTAGAGCTTTCCCTCGGATATCGCAAAGACGCGATCCTGCCAGCGCGCGACGACGGGCCAGCTGGCCGTAAGGCCGAGCCTCTGCCCGAAGGTCCGCAACGGACTGCCGTAGAGGATCCGCTCGACCGTCTCCTCGGTCGCCACCCAGAGGACACCCGGCTCGCGGTTCGCGATGTCGTTGATTCTATGATACGCAGGAAGGTCCAGCCCGAGTCGAAGGCGCCCGTCGGCATCATAGATGAACAAACCCCGGCCGAGGACGCCGACCGCCACCCCTCCATCGACCAGGCCCTTAAGCACGCTGATCGGGCCCAGACTTTCCGCGCCCTGCGCCATCCATGGTGAGAGCGTGCGGCCATCAAACAGCCACGTGCGGCCATCGGCCTCGGCGAGCATCGTCCGATCGGCGCCCATCGGCGCCGCGTACTCGATCACGACCCCGTCGTCACCGGAGGTATCCACGGGTCGGAGCGTCCCTCCAGCGACGTCGATGTGGGAGATCGGATGCTCGAGCGATCCCAGGAAGGCGCGGTCTCCAACACTGAAGATGCAGGAAACGCCCCGATGCGGGAAATATCGGCTCCGGCGTTCCTTGAAATCCCAGTAGACCACGCCGTTCCAGCTCGCGAAGAAGACGCCCTCGCTCGTCGCGAGGATGTCCTCGAAGATCGCCACCCGGGTCCATTCCGGAGCGTCATCCGGCGCGAGCGAGACCGTGCGCCATCGACCCTCCCGGCTGGCCTCGATGTAACCCCATGTCTCGCGCGCCCCGAAATACATCCGCCCGTCGGCTGCCTGGGTCAGGTTCGTCATGACGTGACTGCGGACGTCCTCGTCGTCGGCGAGATTGATCCAGGATGTGTCGTTAAGAACAACGTAGACGCCTTCGTGGATGACCGCCAGTCGCCCGAACGGATCGAAGTCCAGCCTGGCGCCCTTGGCCACGTAGCCGATGTCCTCGAGCGAATAAGCCCGGATCGGGGGCAGTCCGTGAATCGGCCCGGCCGGCGCACCACCAAGCGGCGACAACAGCGTCCATGCCGCCATGGCCAGGGCCGCGCGGGCCGGCCATGCGAGTCGTGTGCGTTCGCTTTTCACTCGTGGGGGAACAGAGCTGGCGGCGAAGGCGGACATCGGTTTCCGGAGCCCGCGCCGCCCGCCTGCGTCCGCAAACCTTGGTCGCACCCGTGGAGGGGTAAAGAGGTTTCACATCGCTCGAGCAACTCACCGGCCAATCCGTTTGCGAACCTTCAGCGTCTCACCCTATGCCGTACGACATAGCTGGTGCTCTTACGATCGCCGCATTGACCGGCCGGCGCTGAAGTCACCTCTTCCGCAGGCAAGCAGCGTCTCCGGTTGTCCGGGCGCTCGCAGCCGGTTCATCAAACTCGATCCGCCCACCCCCGACCAGACGGGCTTCTCTTCGCCTCGTGAATCGCCGTCAGCCCCCCAAGCAGATCCTGCTGGCAGCCGTCGCCACCCGGGAGGGTTTCATGCGTGGAGTGGTCCGCTGCGCGAAAAAGCGAAATTGGGAGCTCGTCACCGACATGCTCTACACGGGCACGTACCCGCGCGGATGGCGGGGGGACGGCATCCTCGCCTTGCCTTCCTACCAGCCCGACCTCGCGGAGTACCTGCGACGCTCAGCCGTTCCAAGCGTCGTCGTCGCGATGACCGACGAGGCGATCCCCGCCGCTCGGGTCGAACCGGACAACGTGGCGATCGGAAGACTGGCCGCACGGCACTTGATGGAACTGCCCGTCCGCAGTTTCGCCTGGGCGCCCTTTCTCAACGATCGTGTGAACCGTGAACGCCTGGCGGGCTTCGATGCCGAGCTACGAAACCACGATCGCGCCTGCCAGATACTCCCGCCGATGCACCGTCGTGTCGCCCAGTACTGGCACGACGACTGGACGACGCGACGGGCGCAACTGACCCGGCACCTGCTCGAACTCCCCCGCCCCGCGGCCATCTTCGCGGCCAATGACGGCGTCGCGTCCGACCTGCTGGATGCATGCGGCGAGGCGAACCTGCGCGTCCCCGAGGACGTCGCCATCCTCGGCGTGGGGAACGACCAGCTGATCTGCGAATCGCGGACCGTCGGTCTTTCCAGCATTGATGATGATCCGGAGGAGATGGCCTGCCAGGCGGCCGACCTGCTTGGACGGCTGCTCGAGGGCGAGGGGTCGGCAGCGGAGATGCGTCGGGTCAGACCCCGGGGAATCATACAGCGCGCGAGCACGCATCGCGCGGACGGGGACGACCTGAGGATATTCGAGGCCCAGGCGTACGTGGCCGACAATTACACCGATCCCCTCTTCGGGGTGTCGGCGGTCGCAGACGCCGTAAGGCTGTCGCGGAGACAGCTCGAGCGCAGCTTCCGGCAGGTCACCGGGTGCACCGTCCGCGGATTCATCGAACGATCACGCATGAACGAGGCGGCCCGTCTCCTCCGCGAACACCCCCAGACGAGGATCTCGACCGTCGCGGAACTCGTCGGGCTTCGGGGCGCAAGCCATTTTGTCCGGACGTTCCGTCGCCACTTTGGCACGACGCCCACGGCCTACCGGATCGCTTGCGACAACGAGGTCGGCGTTTCCGCCCGCGGTCCCTGCCGGGATGCGCAGCAGTGCGAGCGATCGGGTGCAGCAGTCCGACCCCTGCTTCCCGTTGCGGTCCACTGATGCCGAAGTCGCTCCGGCCCCCCATCGCCGCGGTGCACCGATCGGCCGCCTCCGGCCAGGTGTGACCTGATCACGCGCCAGGACGCGCCCTGCGCAGGCAGGCCGGGGGATTTCCTCATTTCCCGGAGACACGCCATACCCGGCATCGTCTCCGTGGTCCGGTGTCCAAATGCGGCGCGTGCGGCCGGCCCGGGGCCCTTTTGCGGGGCCCGGAACGCAAGAGGAACCCCCGCCCTCGAGCGGGGGTTCCTCGACAGTCCCGAGTACCTGCTGTCTCGACACAGGCCCTGCGCCTGCAGTTCCCACGCCGACCGACCAAGTCACGCGGGAACCGGGCGCCGCCGGAACCAAACCCGGTCCGCGGCGCTCCGGCCACTGGCGCAGGTCCCGGATCAGAATCTGAATGTATTCGTCACCGTCCAGACCTGCGCCGGCGCGATTCGGTAGGCGGCTGGAGTCCCGTCGGGTTGAACGGTGATGGGAATGAGGCTGTCGCCCTCAAACGCGTTGCGCACGTTCAACTGAATGCTCCAGTCGATCTTGTCGGCGAACCTTCTCCGGTATCCCACCCAGAAGTCGAAGTTCGTCTCGGAGGGTCCGGTGTATGGGTCGTTGAGGTCGACACTGAAGCTGTCGGAACCACCCACCGGCGCGTAACCGATGATCACTTCATCCTGGTAGCGGATGCCCGCACCCACGTTGACTCCATTGAGGAACCCCGTCGTGAAGTCGTAGTTGGTGATCGCATTGAAGCGCCACTCGCGGATCTCCGGGGCCTGCGAACCCTCCTGCAGCTTTCGCGAGGTCCATTCGAACCCGACGTTCTGGTTCCACTGATACATCGTGGTCTCGTTTCCGGCACCGCCCCACCAGATGCGGAGATCGCCGGCCGCCGTGTTTCTGAGGGCGTCGTCGTAGGCGGCGATGAACTCGGCCAGGGCCGCGCCGCCGATGTTCCGCCGCGTGGCCTTGGTCTTCGATGCGTTGATGGCCACGCGCCAGTTCCGCACCGGCATCGCCGTGAGCTCGATCTCATAGCCCTTCGAGACCGTGTCCTCGGTCAGCGTGAAGCCGGACGGCTGTGTCTTCGAGATGCCGCCCGCACCGGGGGTAAACGGACGCTCCAGGTCGAACTGCCACGCGGTATACATGCGCTGGGCCACGGGCGACTGCTGCCAGGCGCGCCACGCCGCGATCGCCGCGTTCTCACGGGCTCTCGCCTGCTCCGGAGTCTCGCCGGCGGCCGTGCCGTAGTTCCACTGCGAGCTGGTATCGTATTCCGGATGCGTGACGGCGACGGCGCTGTCGATGTTGTCGCCGGTCCAGTTGTGCTCGAAGTGGTTGGCCCAGTTGCCGCCCCAGACCTGCGAGTCGGCGATGAACCACTGGTTGCTCAGGCCGCTGCTGCCGGCATTGGTCACGGACGTCTCGTATTCGTTGACCTTCAGCGAATACTTGCCGTCCTTGGTTGCGAGCAGGACTCCCCGCTCGCGCGTCTTGCCTTCCGGAGGCGCGATGGGTTGTGCGTAAAGGTCGACACGATTAGCCAGCGGCTGGAAGTTCGTGGAGTGCGCATACAGCAGGCTGACATTCACCGGCCACTTCTCCATGAGGTTCGAGAGGCCGGGCAGTTCGTTCAGATGCGCCACGACGCTGTAGGCTCGCGACGTGACCGTATCGAGCTTGCCGTAGCCGTCGGTGCCGGCGTGGCCCGACCGCGGATCGACGACCTCGCCGTCGGCGATCTTCGGCAGACGATAGACGTCAGGGCTCAGGTCGAGGTGGCCGGGGGCGTTGCGGCTGTCCACATCCTGCCTGTAGCTCCAGCGCTGTGCATCGTCCTCCCGCCAGCCATACGTGCCCACGATCGCGTTGCCGAGGAGCTTGCCCTGCCAGACCAGCGCCTTCGACTCGATCTTGTTGCGGTTGAGGTTCGCGCTGGTCGTCAGGAGGTCGCGGTTGGCCGCCGAGTCCTCGGAATCCGTGACGGTGAAGGGAACGTCCTGCCAGCCGATGTAGGCCGCGGGGTTGTCCGACTGGGTCACGGGAATCAGCTGGTTGCCGCTTCGGCTGAAGCGGCGGCGGTCGAAGTAGAGCGGAACGCCGTTCCCATCGACCGCGTCCGGATTCTCGATGTAGCCGGGCACGTTCGCGTATTCAACTTCCGGTGGCAAAAAGGCCTCGTTTGTCCAGGGATCGCCCGGGTTGACACCCGGCAGATTGGCCCACTGGGAATTGAAGGCACGGACGGTGAAGGTCCCGCCGAGGTCGATCTTCTCCCTCACGCGCGACAACCTCGCCCCCGAGGCGGACGACGCGTTCATCAGTGACGAGCCGAGATAGATGATCGCACTTGGCGTCATGTCGCCGTTGTTGAACTTGTAACTGGAGGCGATGTAGTCGCCGCCGTGGAAGGTGCGGTACGCGGGATCGAGGATGGCGTAGCGCTGCCAGGAGCGCTCGTCCGTCTCGCGTTCCTCGCTGGCCAGGAGTCCGGTCAAGACATGGCTGCCGAGGATGCGGGAGAGCATGCTTCCGTTGCCCTCCTTCTCGAAGTCATGCTGGATGAACGCAGTGACCCGCATGCCATCGCGCTCGCTCAGCATACGGTTGTTTCCGAACTGGCCGTTGTCGGTGATGTAGGGACGCCCGACGTTCGCATTGGGCGTGCCGTCGCCGAAGGGAAGGTTGTCGGGCGGCGTTCCGCTGCCGCGCTGCGTGCCGTCGGAATGGACGTCCATCATGTCGATGCGAATCGACTGTCGTGTATCCGTGAGGAAACTAAGCTGGCCGTTGCGGTACGTCTCGGTGTTGTAGATGAACTGGAGGCCGATCTTGTCGTTGAGGAAGGTCTGCGACAGATCGATGCTGTAGGTATCCCAGTCCTGCCATTCCTTCTTGTTCGGTCCGTCGATCAGGTTGTTGTAGAAGTTGAAGATCGAGGGATCGGTCAGCGAGTTGTTCTTGTAGATCTCGGCGTAGTCGAGTCCCGCGGCTTTCGCCCACTGTGACGGGGTGCCGATCGTGACCGGACGGTGGAAGTTGTAGCCGACCCCGCCGGTGACGTTGCCGTTCCGGTCGACGCCGTAGAACCCTTTCACCTCCTCGCTCCACCACTGCGGAGCCTGCCCCTGTGTGCCGAAGAACGCCCACGGGGACGCACCGAGGCTCTGGGCCATGGCGCCCAGCTCCGGACGAAACGCAGGGTTCAGCATGCCCGTATTCGGTCCGCCGTTGATGATCGGCCGGTTCTGGCCGTGATTGGGCCGGAACAGGTTGTCCTGCTGGGCCTGGTGCGCGTTGACGGTGAGTTTGTTCAGGCGCTGGAAGGTGTAGGGGGCGAGCTCGCCCACCGAGACCTGCCCGTCGCCGTTCCCATCGCCCGGCCGGCGTCCCTCGTAGGTCCCGGTCAGGAACCACGGCGTGAGGAAGTCGTAAGGAGGAAGCGTCCGCGGCCGGTTGCTCTCGATCTCGCCGTGCTCGAAGTTGGCCTTGAGAATCGTGCGGGCATTGCCGCGCTTCAGAAACTTCGGCTCCCAGCGCATCGCGCCGTAGATGCGCTCATCGAGGTCATAGGCCGGCTCCTGCTTGAACTTCTCCTCATCACGCAAGAGGGCGAGCCGCACGGCGAGTTCGTCGTTGATCAGCTCCCGGTTCAGGTTGAGGGACTGGCGGTTTGAACCGTAGCTGCCAAAACGCACATCCACCTCGCCGGAGTTCCGGAAGCTGGCGCCCTGCGTGCCGGCATTGACGAGACCCGCGGGGCTGCCCTGGCCGAACATGATCGAGTTGGGCCCACGCTGCAGGTCGATGCGGTCGATATTGTAGCCGTCCCACGGGATGTCGGTGAGGAAGTAGTCGCGGGAGTTGTCCGCGGCGGCCAGTCCCCGGACGCGCGTGTTCTGGTTGGGATTCCTGAACCGGTCGGTCTCGTTGAGCTGGGCGCCATCGCCCAGGCCGGCGAAATTTCCCTGGATGCTGCCAACCTCGGTGTTGGTCGTGTACTGGAGCAGCGATTCGTTGCTCGTCGCGCCGATGTCGCGCAGGAACTCCGGCGTGATGACCTGCACTGCGTTGCCGACGTCGCGCAGCTCGGTGTTGAGGCGGTTGCCGGCGAGGGTGCTCGCCGCGGCGTATCCGTCCGTGCCTTCCGCCCTGACTTCGAAGGGCGACAAGGTGACGATCTCCTCATCCTCCTCCTGGGCTGGAGCGGCCCCGCGCGCGCCCGGCGCGCTGGGAGGGCTCTGTGTATTGGTGGTCTGCGCAAACGCCGGCGTAGTCAGCGCGGCGAAGAGCAGCAGGGACCTTACTTGTCTCGTGTAGCTCGGTGGCTTTTTCACGTTTCTGCTTGGGTTTAGGGTTAGGCTGGACTCCGGAATGCCGGCGGTCCGGCAAAGTGGCGTGCGGCTCGTCGCCGCCCGAAACGAGATGCGGGCACGCAGTCAGCCGGGACCGATGGCGATCGGGAGGGGACGTGAACGCGCAGATGCGGGCATCTTGGGGATGGTGGAATTATGCGCGCCGGCGCTGGTCCGGGTCTATAGACACTTTGCGCACCGCACTAGGTCGATTGCGACACGTGGCCACCGCGTGCCTCGCGTAGTATGTCCATGGATATAGTCCCGGCCTGGACTTCCGGGTGGTGTTGCCGGGCCTGGCCGCCTCGCGCCGGGTCGCCGCGCAGGCGTGTGGCGGCCGAAACCGAGGTGATCCTAACGGTCAAGTGTTCCCCGCGTTTCGCATCCCCGCCCCGCCCGCCAGACTGCCGCCGCACGTGCACGCCCCCGCCCGCGCGGTTCCCGGCACGCGCCCTCCGTGCGCCGCCCGTTTGCCGGATCGCATCCGTGGACTAGCTTCCCTCATTCCCACCCGCCTGCCCATGAAACTCCGCCCTTTCTCCGCTGCGCTCGGCGTGCTGTTTAGCACGCTCCTCGGTGCCGACGAGATCACGAGCCCCGACGGGACTCTCGCCGTGAAGCTGGCCCACCACGCAGGCCGCCTCTCCTATGAGGTGACCCACCGCGGCCGGACCGTGCTCGAGGCGTCACCGCTCGGCCTCGAGACGAGTCTTGGAAACCTCACCCAGGGCCTGCAGGCCCTCGGGACCGCGACCGCTGTAGTGGACCAGCATTACACGCTGCCCCACGGCAAGGTGCGCGACGTGCACTATCGCGCCAATGAGATGACCGCCCGCTTCGCCCACGGGGACGGGGTCATCCTCGAGGTCATCTTCCGCGTGAGCGACCGCGACGTCGCGTTCGCCTACAGGATCTCCGCGAAGGAAAAGACCCGCGTCACGATCCTGCGGGAGGCCACGGGCTTCGACCTTCCCGCGGCGGCGACGTCGTTCGCCACCTGGCAGGCGAAGCCGGGTGATGGCTGGATGGCGACCAAGCCGAGCTACGAGGAGGGTTACCAGATCGACGAACCCGTGGGGACGAAATCGCCCACCGGGCTGGGCTTCACGTTCCCCGCGCTGTTTCGCATCGGCGATCACGCCTGGGTGCTGCTCTCCGAGACCGGCACCTCCAGCCAGTACGCCGGAACGCGGCTCGGGGATCCCACGCCGGACGGGCTTTATCCGATCGCGTTTCCCGAGCCGGGGGAGAACGGCGGGACCGGCGAGACCACGGTCACGGCGTCGCTTCCGCTCCTCACCCCATGGCGCACGCTGACTGTCGGCACGACTCTGGCACCGATCGTCGAAACCACGGTCGCCACCGATCTCGTGGCGCCACTCTACGAGGCAACGCGCGACTACACGCCCGGCCGCGCAACCTGGAGCTGGCTGGTGTGGCAGGACGCGAGCATGAACGAGCCGGACCAGCGCCAGTTCATCGATCTGGCCGCCGCGATGGGCTATGAATACATCCTCATCGACGCGCTCTGGGAAGCGAATCTCGGCCGGGAGAAACTCGCCCGGATCGTGGCGGATGCAAAGGCCATGGGTGTCGGTGTGCTGCTATGGTACAACTCCAACGGTGCGTGGAACGATGCCCCGCAGGACCCGCGCAATCGCATGGATACCGCGCCCGCCCGCCAGCGCGAGATGGCCTGGCTGCAGTCGATCGGCGTGCAGGGCCTCAAGGTGGACTTCTTCGGCGGGGACAAGCAGGTGACGATGAAGCTTTACGAGGACATCCTGACCGATGCCAACGCCCACGGGCTCATGCTGAACTTCCACGGCGCCACGCTCCCGCGGGGCTGGGAGCGCATGTATCCAAATCACATGACAAGCGAGGCCGTGACCGCTTCGGAAAACCTCATCTTTTCCCAGGACTTCGCCGATGCCGAGGCACGCCTGAGCACCATCCTTCCCTTCGTCCGCAATCCCGTGGCCGCGATGGACTACGGTCCTCTTGTGCTGAATCGGACGTTCCACCGCGAGGCGGGGAAAGGAAACCAGCGTCGCACGACCGACGCGTTTCAACTCGCGACGACCGTGCTCTATCAGTCGCCTCTCCAGCATGTCGGCCTCACGCCGAACAACCTGCAGGAACAACCGGCGCACGTGATCGAGTTCCTGAAGGCGGTGCCGGCCGCGTGGGACGAGACGCGCTTCGTGGCGGGTTATCCCGGACGTTTCGTGGCGGTGGCGCGTCGCAGCGGCGACCAGTGGTACATCGCCGTGACGCATGCCGGGAAGGAACGTCAAGAACTCACCATCAACGTGCCGTTCCTGGCCGGGCGCACCCTGCAGCTGATCCACGATGGAGCCGATGGCACGGCAGCCACCCGAGAGGTCACGGTGGGCCCTGATGGCGCACTCGCCCTCTCCCTGCACGAGGGCGGCGGAGCCGTGGCATTCACGCCAGCCAGCGCTCTTAAGTCGCACTGAGGCTGGACGAGGACTTCAATTCACCGCGGTTGCGCCGATCTCGTCGGATTCAAACGGGATCGCCGGCAGTCCCGCGCCATTGAACAGCGTCGCCTCCGGATTCGACTGCCACGCGTAGCGTACGGCGACGGGATGCGGAACGTCGGACGACGACACGATCACGGTATCGCCGTCGAGCGTGGCGTAGGCCCAGTGCCAACGGCCGTCCTCGCCGCGCACCGAGAATTCGCCGAGCCGGTCGCCCTTCACGACCAGTCCGCCGTCGGTGTGCGTGAATCGGAGTCGCAGCGCATGAGGCACCCGTTCCACCGCAGCCAGGCGGGGTCCGGAATACGCGACATCCCGATCGTAGTGCTTTGCCAAGGCCACGAGCGCCAGTCGCTCCCCCACCTCCTTCTTGTCGACGGGATGGATGTCCGCGGCGTCTCCCACGTCGATCGCGATGGCCAGCCCGGCGTTCGGCACCGTCTGGGCCACGAAGTCCTGCGCGCCGCGCAGCGCGGCCCAGCCCGGCTTGTCGGGCGTGGCCTCCCGCTCCATGAAGGCGGCGAGACTGACGATAAGGAACGGGAAATCGCCCTGGCCAAACGCCCGCCGCCAGTCAGCGATCATCGCCGGAAGGAGTGTGCGATACTGGCCGGGTCGCTCGGCATTGGCCTCGCCCTGGTACCACAAAGCACCCGCCAGCGCGAGGGGTGCGATCGGTTCGATCATGCCGTTGTAGAGCACCGCGGGCATCACCGGCCAGTTCTGGTAGCCAAGAGGGAGGCGATGAGGCGGGCGCGCGTCCACGCTGAGTTTCCCTTTCCACGCACCGGCGAGCGGCACCTCGGTGCCGTCGCCCAACTCGATCTTCAGCGCGTCCGGCGCTGACCTGAATCCGCCATCCGTTTCGGTCTTGAGGACGCGTAGCGTGATGACGTTGGCACCCGGCTGGAGCACGCCTTCGGGGATGCGATAGACGCGGGGATTCTCCACCCAGGCGCTCGCGCCGATGTGCCGGCCGTTGATGAAGGTCGTATCCATGCGTTCGACAACGCCGAGCCGGATGCGCGCGGCGCCGGCCGGCAGGGGATCCGGCAGGACGACATCGCGGCGGAAGTAACACACGGCCGGCGTTTCCGGGACGCCGAGTTCGCGGAAGCCCCCGGGAATCGTCACGGGCTTCCAGCCCGAATCATCCAGGGCCGCTTGAAACCACGCGTTGTCCTTCTGCCCCGGATCAAACTCGTCGTACCAGTGCGAGACATAGTTCCCGTACTGCGGCCCGCTGCGGGCCTCAAGGCGCGCGATCTCCTCGAGTTCCGCCTGAAACTCGGGAAACTCCCGGAGCGCCGCCGCGCCTGCCCATGATTCAGCCGGCGTGCCACCGAGGGCGTTTTGTACCAATCCGATGGGTACGCCTGTTTCCTCCTGCACGCGGCGCGCGAAAAAGTAACCGACGGCTGAAAGGCCCGTCCAGCCATCGACGTTTTCCGGGGTGCAGGTCTTCCAGCTTCCTTCGGGGACATCCGCCGGCGAATAGGCAACCTTCGGCTGGACGCGGAAAAAGCGGATCTTCGGATGGTCGGCATTTCGAACCTCGTCCGCCCCATGACGGGCGGCGACGAGAGCCATCTCCATGTTCGATTGACCGCCACACAGCCACACGTCGCCGACGAGGACGTCGCGCAGCTCGACGCGCCGGGGTCCGTCGATGACCACGGTGTAGGGCCCGCCCACCGCCGGCGGCTCGATTGTCGCGGACCAGCGCCCGTCGCCACCCGCAGTGGCATTCGCGGACTTTCCGGCAACGCTCACGCGGACCGCCGCGCCCGGCTCCGTCCATCCCCAGATCGTATTCGGTTTCTCACGCTGCAGCACCATGTGGTCCCCGAAAATCGGGCTGACGAACGGCAGCGCCGCGTTGTCTGCAGCACCGCTCGTTGATACGGCGGCAATCGTGAGGCCACAAAGGAGGCTGAGGACGTGGAGAAGTTTCATCCTGCCCTGAATACACTCACTTGGCGGGCGCAACTGAAGGCATTTCCGAGAGCACCTTGAACAGGGCCGGATCCACCTCCTCGAGGCCGGTGATGCTATGGAGATGATTCGCGCTGATCCAGGGCAACCAGAAGCGATGCCCGCTGCCGCCACGCCCGACGCCGCCCGGCCCGAGGCGCCAGCCCTCCTGCTGCCAGCCCGGACCCTTCAGGTCGTACAACCGCTCAGGCAGCGCCACCATCGATTTCGTGGCGTGCAACAACAGGCGCGCGACGTCCCTGTAGTGCGCATCACCCGTATACCGGTAGAGCTTGGCGTAGGCAGGCGCAGACCAGTCAAGGTACTCGTCCACACTCCCCGCGTGCAGGGCCGTGATGCCCTGTAGGCCGATCGTGGGCACGCCCTTCTTCCAGCGCAGGTCTGCCTCTTCCGCATCGATGGGCATCGGAAGATTCCAGATCCACATCCACGTCTCAGCGAAGTCCGCCGCCACCTGCGCGCGATCGAGCCATCTCCATTCGCCCGTCGATTCGTAGAGGCTCAGGAATGCCTCGAGACTTAGCATGCCCGCCTCCTTGTCCGTGATGTTCGGATTGTCGCTGGCGCCTCCGATGAAGAGGCCGTGCGCGCCCCACTGGGTCCACACGTACTCCGCAGCGCGGATGGCCGCCTTCTCATAGCGGCTCTCGCCGGTGAATTCCGTCATCATGACAAGCAACGGCACGGGGCAATAACTGGTGGTGCCCGTCGGTTCCGCGACGTCGTCGGTGCCTTTCCTCCACCGCCGCGGAAAGGATCCGTCCTCGCGTTGCTGAAGCACGAGCCAGTCCACGTACTGCTTCACCCAGGCAAACCATTCCGGATGCTCCCGGCCGAGAGCGCGTTCGCGGCGCCAGGCCTGCATCAGCACACGCATGTCCTCGGTGGCGTTGCGCAGCCATGGCGCCACCCAGATGTGATCCCACGGCTGGCCGGTCTTGAGGTCGTAACCCGTCGCCTCCAGCGGCACGGTGGGCAGGGCCTCGATCAACGACTGGATGATCCCCAGTCCGGTCTGCCGCATCTGCCGTCCCCGCTCGGTCGGGTCGCGATCGCCCTCACGCAGGAGTTGGTCTGCACATTCGATCGTCTTCCCCACGAATCCCATCGCGATCATCGACCAGTTCCACTGCCACGCGTCGGTAACCGTACTTCGAACGAACGGGATGCCGGTGCGCCCATCCACCGTCACCGCCTGAGCGGCGAGGTGGTCGAGAAGCACCCGGCGCATGTGCTCAACGTCGATCGGGGGCACGGTCGGTTCGAGCGTGCGCCACGCCCAGCGCCACGTGTTGCGGGTCACTTCGGCAAAGGATTCGCCGGATCCGAAACGAAAACGGACCTCGTAGCCGTGCTGCACTCCCGGCTCGATCGGATGATAGCGCCGAAACCACGTCGCCGGAGCCTGCGCCGCGGCGCCCCCGGTGAAGAGGCTCGCCGTCCCGGGAAAACGAAAACCAAACTCGACCGGCCGTGCCTCGACCTGCCACGCCCCCAGCGCACCGAACTGGAGCCGTCCGTCGATCACAACGGTCTCGGCCAGTTTCGTCTCGCTCAAAGTCGAGTCACCGCGCGGCTGCGCGTCCAGGATCGCGACAGAGGCACGCCCGCCGAGCGCTAGCGCGAAGAGCGGCGCCGGGAGCATGTCCTCGCGCATGAGAAAACGGCGGGCCGCGTGGTTTCGCGTGCCTCCCGGCGAACGCTCGCCATCGTAGGTAGAGTCTCCATACAACGCGCCGGGCGCGAAACAAGCCACGTCCTCCCACCGAACGGACCGGTCGACCATGAGGACGATCGACGAACCAAATCCTCCCGGCGCACGACCCGTCACCTCCACGGCGCGGCGGAGCGCGACGACGTCGCGCTCGATTCCCCACTGGTCGTGGACCCGGAACTCCGCCTCCGCGCCGTGGCGGATGACGGCGATCGCCTCGACCCCGGCCTCCGTCTTCTTGATCGAGTGGTACCCAGAGACGAGGGACCGGATGTCGCCATCGGAGACGTATACCTCCACTTCGGCCGGCCGCGCCTGCGCCATCCCCGGTCCGGGTCCGCCCCGCACCTCGATCCCCCACCCGTCACTCGGGTCGCGGACGAAGGCGAACGTGGCGCCGGTCGGAAGCGTCCCGAGTTCGACGGTCTCGGCAGAACACGCGACGGGAATGGTCCCCCAGAGGGCCACGGCACACGCGGCCCACCGCACGATGCCGCACCAGGATCCCCGACGATGCCGAGGTGACAGGAGGGTCATGAGCGCGCACGGGCGGACGGGGTCTGGATTCATGAAGAGAAGTTGTCTACGGTGACCTCATGCTGCGCCCCGCGGCGATTTCGCTTCCGCCCCGGAGCCACGACCAACTGTAGCCATAGGCGCAAACGACAGTGAAGCAGACCAGCGGCACGATGAACGCGAGCGACATGCCGTGATGGTCGCCCACCGCGCCCATGATCTTCGGCACGATCGCGCCGCCCATGATCGCCATCACGATGTAGCCGGACGCGCGCTTGGCGTGCGTGCCCAGGTCCCGGATACCCAGCTCGAAGATGGTCGGGAACATGATCGACATGAAAAAGTAGCACGCGAATACAGCCATGACGCTCACCCAGCCCAGCTTCAGGATCACGATCAGGCACATGCCGACATTGAGCGCTCCGTAGAGGCCGAGGAGCCTGTGCGCCCTGATCCTTCGCAAGAGCGCGGCTCCGATGACGCGACCGCCAAGGAAGCAGCCAAATGCAATCGAGGCGAGCATCGCGGCGGTTTTGTTGCTGATCGCGATCGGCGCCTCGGCGGTGACATAGTTGATGAAGTACGCAAAGATGCCCGACTGCCCGGCCACGTAGAAGAACTGCGCCAGGGTCGCCCCACAGAAGTGCGGACGCCCCCAGAGCCCGGATTGCTCAAAGGCCCGGGAGCGAACGGCCAGCAGAGCCGTGCTGACGATGAGAACAACCGAACCCGTGACGCCGAAGACCTTCAGCGCCAGACCCTCGTCGAGGCTGCGGATGGAAACCAGGGCCGCGCCGATCATGCCGATGGATGCAGCAAACACGACCAGATTGAGCCACACGAGCACCGCTGCCGAGAAGCCGCGCGACGATGCGGCGGCATCTGCCGCAGTCGCGACGGGACTGCCGACTTCCTCCGCCACGATATCCGGAAGTCGCGCCCTTGAGAATGCCGCGGCCAGGATGACCACCACCACGGCCACGGCGGCATACGGGATCCACAGGGTCTCGGCCCCCGTGCTCTGGCCGGATGCATCGGTCGAGTAGAAAAAGATGCTCCCCGCGATCGGACCCAGGATCCAGCCGACGCCATTGCAGGACTGTGCGAGGTTGATGCGGGTGGCTCCATACTCCTTGGGTCCGAGCACCGTCGTGTAGGGATTGGCGACGGTCTCGAGAAAGGTGAGTCCTGCCGCGATGATGCAGACGCCCAGGAGAAAGGCCCAGAACTCGGCGATCTGCGTCGCGGGGATGAACCAGAATCCTCCCGCGGCAACCATCAACAACCCGGCGACAATCCCGCCCTTGTATCCAAAACGTCCTGCAAACCAGCCGGCGGGAAGCGCCATGAGGAAATAGCCAAGGTAATGGGCAAACTGCACCCAGGCCGACTGCGCCAGCGTCAGGTGCAGTTCCTCCTGGAAATGCTTGTCCATCACGTCGATCATCCCGTTGCAGAACCCCCAGAGCAGGAACAACGAGCTGACGAGGGCGAAAGGCACCGCGTAGGAGCGGCCCTCCGGGGTGGCGAAGAGTCCACGAAGATGGGGAGCGGGCATCGGGGAGGATTCCTGGGATGGGACCTGGGGCGTGGGCAGGCGGAGACGAAACCTACCCAATGGAAATCATGGCTTTCACCACGCCGGCTTCTGGATCTGTCCATCTGGCGAACCGAGCGGGGACCTCGCCGAGCCGTGCCCGATGCGTGATCCACGGAGTCGTATCCACCCGGTCGGCCTCGACGAGGGCGAGGATGCGGCGAAAATCCTCCGCCCGGGAGTTGCGACTGGCGAGGAGCGTGAGTTCGCGGCGATGGAAGCTCGGGTCGTCGAACACCACCTCGCCCTGAAAGAGTCCGACGAAAACGAGCCGGCCGCCATGCGCGGGAAAGGCAAACGAGGCGGTCATCGACGCCGGATTGCCCGTGGCGTCGAACACCGCCGTCGGCATATCGCCGTCTGTGAGTTCGGCCAGCCGCGCCGCCACGTCCGGCGATTGGCTCGTGTCGATGAGCGATTCGCCGGGCAGGCCAAGCCGATCGCGGCAGAAGTCCAGTCGCCGCGAATTCATGTCGATCGCAAGCACCCGGG
This sequence comes from Verrucomicrobiota bacterium, assembly GCA_023399155.1. Lineage (GTDB taxonomy): Bacteria > Verrucomicrobiota > Verrucomicrobiia > Opitutales > Opitutaceae > JAEWQP01. The sequence continues at coordinate 118,030 of JAEWQP010000017.1, forward strand.
CCCCGGCCGCGCGGGCGAACTGAATCACCGCGAGCCCGATCGGCCCCGTTCCGACGACCGCAGCCGTCTCGCCTTCCACCAACGCGGCGCGATCAACCGCGTGTGCGCCGATGCCGAGTGTCTCGATCAGCGCGAGTTGGTCGAAGGTAAGCGAACGGGACGCATGAAGCTTCACCGCAGGCAGCACGAACTCCTCGCGCATGCCGCCGTCGACGTGAACCCCCAGGACCTTCAGCTTCGTGCAGCAGTTGGACCTCCCCTGGCGACAGGCGACGCAGTGTCCACAGTTCAAATACGGTTCCACCGCGCAGCGGTCGCCCGGTGCGACACCCCGCACACCCGCCCCGACGGCGAGAACCTCCACCCCGAGTTCGTGCCCGAGGATGCGCGGATAGCTGAAGAACGGCTGCCGCCCACGAAAGGCATGCAGGTCGGTCCCGCACACGCCGACGCGATGCACACGCACCAGCGCTTCGCCCGGTGCCGGCGAGCCGCTGGCTGGAAGGCTGGCGGCGCGCAGCACGTTTGGTCCGGCGAGAAGAATGCCTTCCATGGATCGATTCCCGCGACTTCAGGCCAGGATCGGATCGCGGTTTTCCGGCCGACCGCGGGTGAAGTTGTGGTTGCGAATCGGATGCAGCAGATCGAGCACCCGATGCAGGAGATCGCGGTCAATCGGCTCGTCGACGCAGGCGATGTTGCGTCGGATGTTCTCCGGGCTGGCACTCCCGACCAGGGTCGTGGCGATTCCCGGATGAGCGATGGAAAACTGGATGGCGAGCTTCACGATATCGGCTCCGACGGATTCACAGTACTCGACTGCGCGGCGCGTACCGGCCACCAGCGCCGACGGCGCCGGGTGCCACGCAGGCGCCCCCCGTGGCGTGAGCAGTCCCATCCCGGTCGGCGAGGCGTTGATGACGCCGACGCCCCTGCCCTCGAGATAGGGAAGCATCGACTCGAGCGACGTGTCGTTGAGCGCGTAGTGGCAAAATGACAACACGGTTTCGACCTCGCCCTCGGCCACGCGGTCGAGCACGGCGGGGAAAACCCTCAGCGGCAGTCCCGTGATCCCCACGTGACCGATCCGGCCGGCCCGCTTGAGCCCGAGCAGCGCCGGGATCGTCTCGTCCACGATCTGGTCGATCGAAGCGAACTCGATGTCGTGACACTGCAGCAGGTCGATGTAGTCGACGCCGAGACGGGAGCAGCTTTCATCCAGGCTGCGCACCACGCGGGCGGCGGAAAAATCCACCTCCCCTTCCCCATACTGGCCTACCTTTGTCGCAAGGTGGTAGCGGTCGCGGGCCACCTCACGCAGGGCGCGTCCGAGCACGGTTTCCGCACGCGTCGCCCCATAGTAGGGCGAGACGTCGATGAAATTCACGCCCAGATCGAGCGCCGTATGGACAGTCCGGGTACTCTCCGCGTCGTCCGTGGGCCGGAACACGCCTCCGAGCGAGGATGCACCGAAGCTGAGGACCGAAACGTCAAGGCCGGTCCGGCCAAGGCGACGACGTTTCACGGCGCCGGGCTCCAGGAATTGAGCTGATAGGCGGCGGTTGCGGTGCCGCCCATGATGGCATCTCGCTCCGACCCGGCAAGCGACTGCAGGAGTTCCTCCACCGCCTCCAGCCATGGCTCATAGCCGCCAGCCAGCAGACACACCGGCCAGTCCGAGCCAAACATCATCCGTTCCGGTCCGAATGCCTCGAGCACCACCTCGAAATAGGGGCGGACAAGATCGGTCGTCCACCGCCACCCCGGCGTCTCGGTGACGATCCCGGAGAACTTGCAGAACACGTGGGGCCGGCGGGCGAGTTCACGGATGCCCTCGCGCCACGCCTGCGGCGGAGGCCCGCTCACGAGCGGCTTGGCGATGTGGTCGAGCACGATGCGCAACGATGGGTGCCGGTCGACCCATGCAGTTGCAGCGGGAAGCTGCCGGCTGAAAATCAAGAGGTCGTAAGTGAGCCCGCAATGCGCGACCTCCTGGAGCGCTTCATTGAACCGGGCGTTCTCGAAGTAGGCATCGGGCTCCGCCTGCAGCACGTGCCGCACGCCCTTGAAGCGCGGATGTGTGCCGTAGCGATCAAGGAGCGAGCCGACCGATTCGCCCTGCTCGGCGAGCGGCACCCATCCGACGACGCCTCTGATGTACGGGAAAAGCCTGCAGAGATTGAGCAGCCACTCCGTCTCGGCGAGCGACTGCCGCGCCTGCACCGCGATCGTGCCGTCAAGGCGGGCCACGTGCAGCACGCTCATCAGATCAGGAGGAAGGAAATCACGCCGGATGCCGCTCATCCCAGCGTCGATCCAGCCGTACTCACTCGCGGAGTATCGCCAGAAATGCTGGTGGGCGTCGATGCGCGCAGGTCGTCCAGCGGACCGAACGTCGAGCGAACCGGCGCGGATGTCAGCCGTGGGAGCTTGGGGGTGATCCAGCGGCATCGGAAGTACGCCGCAATCTACCGGAATCACCGTCGCGACAGAATACCTGTTCTTGTCCCCAGCATGACGATATTTGACCTGCTCGTCCACCTCCGCCAAGGTGAACGCGTCCCATGACACGTCCCGGGAAAGCCCTTCCGCGATTCCTCTCCACCCAGGTGGCCGACTCCCGGCGCTTCTATTTCGGCCCGCCGCCGAAGCGAGCCGAGGGGATCGCGGTCACCTGCGGCGGGTGGGAGCGGACGGCTTCCGACTACGAGATAAATCGATCGACGTTCAGGTACATGGCCCTCGAGTTCGTTGCCGGCGGCCGCGGAACACTCCGCATCGGCACAAACGAGAATCCGCTGACGCGCGGCGTCGTCTTCACGTATGGGCCCGGAATCGCGCACCGAATCACCACCGATTCTTCCGACCGGCTATCCAAGTATTTCGTGGACCTCGCGGGCTCAAGCGCGCCAGCCGCCATGGCTGAGGCGGGCGTGAAACCCGGATCCTGCCACATGGTCGCGAATCCCACTGAGGTGCAGGCGGCGTTTGATCGCCTGCTCGAGGCCGGTCGTCGCGGCACGCCGACAGCGTCACGGCTCGCCGCGCTCCACGCGCAGGTTCTGCTGCTTGTTGTCTCGGACGTTCGTCTTCCGACCGGCGCGCGCGGCAAGCAATCGTGGGAAACGTTCCTCAGATCGCGGGAACACATCGAGAAGCATTGTGCGACGCTGCGCACGGCCGAGGAAGCCGCGGCCGCCTGCCGTATCGCACCTGCGTATCTGTCCCGGCTGTTCCGTCGTTTCGCCGGGCAAACTCCTTATCGATTCTTGATGCGCCTGAAGATGAACGAGGCCGCGACGCTGCTTGAGCGACAGGGAATGAACGTGAGCGAAACCGCCGAGGCGTTCGGCATGGATCCCTTCCACTTCTCGCGCGCGTTCAAGCGCCTACACGGGCGTCCGCCCAGCGAGTTCATGACACATGGTGGGCCGTTCTCATCGCGAACCGGACGGTGTTAGGGCGTGCCGGATACGGGCGTAAGCTTGGCGGAAGGCATTCCCGACGAGATGCCTGCTATGCGCCTTCGGTCGGGGCGGCTGAACCGATCGCAGGCATTGAACACCGCCCGCGCGAGTGCTCTCGAAACCAATCCGCTCACTTGCCGGTTTCTCCCGCCGCCGACCGAGGCTGGCCGCCAAGGGAGCGGATCTGTTCTACCGTGACCTCGGCTTCCGGCCTGAAATCCGTGCTCGCCGCATACGCCAGCAGGCTCGCACGCAGCTGCCGGCACACCGGGTCGAGCACCGCGGCGCCCAGGTCGATGCTCGTGACCAGGAGCCGCCCGGGCCCGACCCGCGCCTCGAATACGAGCGCAAGCTTCCGGTTGGTGAACCAGTCGTCGATCACCTGCACGATCGGCGTCAGATCCCGAGGCAGGCCATCGAGGATCATCGCTGCGCCATGGGAAACCGGATACCACCACTGCCAGTTGCTCCATGAATCGGTGGGAAACGCCCGGAGCGCCGGGTGCGATGGCGAGCACAGCACGCCCAGAGTGTGCGGGGGCTGGCCGTTGGTCCAGGCGGTGTTCCAGAAAACGCTCGAGAAACCGAGACCGACGGGACCCCGGCCAGGGTCCGGGGCGACCTGCAACGACGGTATCATCAACACAACGGCGTCGCCGGCCTGCAACCGTCTCACAGCCTCGGCGTCGAGCGCGTGGACGACCGCGACGCCGTCCGGGACGGCCACGTTTACGTCATCAGCCGCCGGGAACACCCAGAGGTCCCAGTCGTTTTCGATTCCCTTCGCGTCCAGCGCCACGACGAACCGATAGCGCGCGGGGGCCGCCAGGGTCGCAAGCGAGACGTCGACCCGACCCAGGCGCGTACCGGCCCCGATCGGGATTTGCGTCACGTCGAACGACCCGCTCTGGACAGTCGAGCCATTGTCGCCGACAAGCTGCCATGTCGGGCGGACTGCCGCGAGCGACTCGGCGCCAAAATGCGCCACCTCGACGTCGACCTGCAGGCGCTCGTCTGAGGTGAACACGCGCTTCGGCAGACGTGCCAGCGGGACCGTGCTGCTGCAGAATCGCCGAAACTCCGCCGGCGAGACATAGCCCTTCTCCTCCCAGAAGGCATCCAGCACGCCGACCAGCGCCGTCCCCTGCCCTGGAAAATCGCTCAGGCCGAGGAGCTGAAATCCCGCCATCTCCGGCGTCCGAAGGGCCGATTCGATCTCCTCCTTGTAGCAGGCCACCTGAAGTTTCCCGGAGGCGAGCAGGAAATCGCGGGCCTGCGCCGCGAGGCCGCTCCGCGCCAGGCTCGCCTCGAAGATCTCGAAGTTCCGCGGCTTGAGATAGCCGGCGTATTTCGGCATTTCGCACAAGTTTGGATACGCACACCATTGCCCGATCTCGTGACTGACGACGGGAACCGGGCGCGCGCGGATGAAGTCGCGATAGTCCGTCCGCGTCTCGGGCGCACTTGCATTGATGCGCGAGCGCAGGCCTTCGCCCCAGTGCTGGATGCGCGGCTCCGGGCTGATGTGATAGTCGTTTTCCGGAAGCTCCGGCCAGCCCGCGCCACCCGAGTAAAGCTGCCGCGTATCCACGGCCCGCTGACGCGTCACCCAGCCCGCAAGCCAGCGGGCGTGGTTGTCGCCACCGGGCTCGTTGCCCGCGCAGAGCATCACGAACGACGGATGGTTGCCGTAGCATCGCACGATGCGCGCCGTCTCGGCGTCCGTCCATGCGTCGACTGGCTTTCCGTCGCCGAGCGTGGTGGACCAATTCGGCCACGACGCCACCTCCACCTGAAGATAGAGACCTGCGCGATCCGCCGCGACAAACGCCGCTTCCGCCGGACACCAGGAATGAAACCGCACGTGGTTCAGACCGTGGTCCTTGATGACGGAGAAAATCCGGTTCCACGCCTCGACGCCCATCGGCGGATGCCCGGTGCGGGGGTACGCTGCGCAATCCAGCGTGCCACGAAGGAAGAGTTTCCGGCCATTGATCTGGAGCTGCCGCCCGTCGGCCGCGGCTTCGCGAAATCCAAATTCCACTGACGTCGTCTCGCTGTTGTCGAGCGACGCGGTCAGCGTGTGCAGCGTCGGAGAGAACTCGTCCCAAAGCCCCGACGACGGAGCCATGTCGATCACAGCGGAGAAAGTCCCTTCGGGTTTGACCGCGGCGCCGGCGCGCAGTGTCCCGATGGATACATGGACAGTCGAAGGCAACAACTGACCCTCCGCGTGTCCGAGGCGACCGCGGACCGTCACGCGGCGGCCGGCGACGACCGGAAAGACATCAAGCTCCTCTATCCAGACCAGCGCCGTCGCCCGGAGCCGCACGTGGCCGACGATTCCGTTCCAATTGCCCTGGGTGTGATCCGAAACGCTGTGCGAGTTTTCGCCAACGTCGGGATCGAGGGTGTTGTCGACGGCGACGGAGATCACGTGTCGGCCCGCGTCCCTGCAAATGCCGAGATCGTAGTGGTGCGGGACCGAGAGAGAATCATTACTCCCGATCCTCCGTCCATCCATCCAGACAGTCGTCGTCCAGTGAGGCCGCTCGAGTTCCAGCACGACACGGCGGCCGATCCAGGCCTCCGGGAAGGCAAAGGACCGCTCGTAGCGAGCCTCGCCGACGAAGTGCGTCTCGGGCTGCAGCCAGAACGGCACCTTGATGTTGCCCGCCTCGCGGTAGGGCGCGTACTCGTCAGCCGTGAAGTAGGAGCGGTCGAAGATTCCGCCCGTCCACGTCGTATCCACCGCGACACGCTCCCCCAGACGGCTGTGCTGCAGCGATCCCGGGATCTCGATCGGGTGCCGCTCGCCATCGAGCTCCACCGTCCACGCCCCGGAAAGGTCCAGGAAGCCAGAATCGGCTTCTTCGTGCGACGTGTTCATGCGCCACGGGTCCTCGACGACCGCGCTCGGGCGGCACGGCTCGCGCGCCCGGATTGTTTCGCTGTTCGCTTCGCGGAGATGGCCGACTCGATCTCCGCGAGAAGATCCGCCGCCGTCGCGTCACTCGGATCCTGCGCCAGGACCTTCCGCACGTGCGCCCGAGCGGCCGCGACACGGCCCAGTCCGAACTCGCATTGCGCCCGGATGAGCAGCGCACGCATTTCCTGGCGTGCCTGGATGTCGTCCTCGAAGAGCAGCATGGTGGGCAACGACGTGGCGAAGTAATCGATCGTCGCCTTCGCTTTTCCGAGCTCCCGCGCGTAGGCGAGCGCCTCGCGGAACAGCTTCCGGGCGGCAGCGATGTTGCCGAGCTTTTCCCACGCGCGCGCAGCATAGTAGGTCATCTCAGAATACGCCTTCACGCTCATGTCCTGGAAATCGCCTCGCGTCTTAGCGGCGCGACGCCAGCAGGCTTGCGCCGCCTCGGTGCGGCCGGCCGCGGCGTTCGCGATGCCGAGCCAGAAGTCGACGTCGCTCTGATTCGCGAGCAGGTGCTTGGCTTCGCCCAGGTTCGGCGTCGGCTTCGACGCGGCCTCGAACTCCGCGATCGCCTCGTCGACGCGGCCCCGGCGCAGGGCGGCGCGCCCGCGCAGCAGATGCGTGCGCACGTACTGCCGCAGCACCTGTCCCTCGCCGCCCTCCCAGGGCTGGAAACGCCGCTCCTCCAGGACGCGAAGCGCCTCGTCGGTGCGTCTCGCCTGGTTCAGCAGGGCGACGAACTCCACCGAGGCGTCGTCCCGCGCCTCGACGAGGCGTCGCTTGCGTTCGAACTCGGCCAATCGCCGAGCCGTCGAGCGCCCGAGGCGTTTCCACAATTGGTCCTGCTCGTAGTGGAGACGCGGATCCTGCGGGTCGGCGGCGATGGCACGCCGGTAGGCACGCTCGGCCTTGGCGGGCGCGCCGGTGACATTGAAGTAGGCGATGCCCAGGTTTCGCCACACGATCGAAAAGTCCGTATCCACACTGGCACTCCTATCCCACATCGCGATCGCCTCCTGAAGGCGCCGCCGGTCGTAGAGAAGATTCCCAAGATAATAGAGCGCCCGCGCATCGGTCGGGTCCTGCTCCACAGCGAAGCGCAGCACGATCATATCCTCCAGCCGCGCCGGGAAGCAGTAGTCGGGGCTCGCGTCCCGCCCACGACGCAAAGCCAGCCGCATTCGGCGCACGTCACCGAGCTGGTGATACAGGTGGGCGAGATGGTAGGCGACCAGCGGCGCGGTGCCGGAGAGCGGCTCGGGCCGGGCCTCCTGCAGGAGCGCGATGGCTTCGCCCGTGAGCCCCGCACGGGCGAAGTCGATGGCCAGATCGAGCCGCGTCTGCGTGTCGCAGGCGAGCGCGTGCCCCGAGAGGTGCCGCGCCCACCAGTCCAGCGGATCCAGGCGCAGACCGGCCTCCAGCCAGGCGTCGGCCTCGGCCTGCCGGCCCAGTTTCCTCAGCACGATCGCGCGAAGGTTCCGCGCCCGGAGGTTGTCCGTGTTGACGCGCAACGACCGGTCCAGGTGATCGAGCGCCTTCTCCCAGTCGCCCCGGCGACAGTCGATCTCCGCGAGGGCATGGTACCCGGCTGCTTGATACGCCTGGTTCCACACCGCCTTGTAGAACGCGGCGTACGCCTCGTCATGGCGTCCCTGGAACGATAATGCCAGGCCGAGATGGTAGTGGGCGTCGCCGTCCGCCGGGTTGGGATTGCGCGAGGTGAGCCGCGCGATCGCGGCGCGCAGGTGGGACTCCGCCTCGGCGAAGTTTCCCTGCCGGATCTGCCACGCGCCCAGGGCCTGGTTCGATCGCGCGTCGCCAGGATCCCGCCGCAGGGCCTCCTCCCAGTAGGACCTGGCGCTCCGCGTCGCGTGGCGATACTGCGCCAGATGCAGGCCGATGAGGTACAACTCGTCGCTGGAGGCCACCTGCGCGGGCGGTGGCGGTTCCGTCGCCGGCGCCGCGAGTTCCCCCGCGTTCCTCAAGTCCGGCGCGTAGGCGATGACCTCGCGTCCGGCAGCGTCGATCACCACCAGGTGCAGGTCCGTGAGCGCGGTCCGCGCCGGCAGCTTGAACGTCGTCGTGAAAGGATGATCGGGCGCGAGGTCAGCTTCCCAACTCCGCACCATCCGGTTTCCGTGCCGCACTTCGATGCGGTTCCGTCTCATCGAGCGCGTCACCGCCACGCCAACCGCGACGGCGCCGTCCCGCTTCGTGAAGGAGACGGCTGCCTCGAGATTCGCCGCCTGCGCCGGGCCGATCGCCTGGATCGGATACCAGAAGACACTCCAGGTCTTCGTCTCGCCCGGCTGGAGGAACGAGAAGTCCGGCTGGTTGTCCGTGTAGACGCCGAGCATCAGCTCGATGTAGGGCCCGCTCGAGTCCGTGAGGTTCCTGTCCCAGGCGTAGCCGAAGTCGTGGTTGCCCCAAGTCCATTGCTTCTTCCCGGGCGCGATGTGGTGGTTCGCGACCTGCACCAAGCCCGCGCGTGCCTTGTGATCGTATCCGCCGGAAAAATCCTGCGTTGACCCGATGCACATGTACGATGTCGGGACCGGGATGTTCGCATACCAGGAAAGGTCGTTGGGAGCGTACGCCGGGATTTCCTCGATCCGCCCGCCGGGCAGGCAGTGGGGCGGCACGAACTGCGAGGGAATCTCGTCCGACGGCACCCCGCCGGATGCACGGCCCCGGTAGTCGACGCCGTAGTAGCGGTCGTCGCACAGCGGAAACCGGCTCATCGCCCGCTTGGCATGGTCGGCCACGCCGACGACGTCCGGCGGGAAAAACGACTGGTAGCCCTCGTGCACGTGCGTGGCGACATTCGCCCACCACAAGAACGTCTGGACGAACGGGGTGCGGTTGTAGGCGCGCATCTTCACCTCGATGACCGCGCGGTCCGGGTGCAGGCACACGCCGTGCATTCCCTTCATCCGCTCCATCGGGTCGTGGTCGCCCAGCCACACGGTTCGGCTGCCGTCCGGGTGCTCCTCGATCTCCACGTCGACAGGCATGAAGGTGGCCGGACGATGATGCTGGGGCCAGTTGAACTCCACGCCTCCGGATATCCACGGCCCGGCGAGGCCGACCAAGGCCGGCTTGATGACATCCTGGCGATAGAAGAACCGATACCCGTTGGTCTTGTCCTCCCCACTGTGGATGCGCCCGCCCAGTTCCGGGAGAATCACCACGCGGATGTAATCATTCTCGATCTGCACGGCGTCCCACGCCCGTTCACGTTTCTTATCAGAAATCCGGTTATAATAGGGAAGCGGGTACACGCGCCCGCTGCTCCCCTGGTAGACGCGGCGTTCGAGGAACATCGGGTTCCTGTCCGGCGGGAGCGGGTCGTAGGTGGGGATCAGGACCGGCTCTCGCCGGATGGTGACAGCGTGGGATGCCATGGAATCAGCGCGGGTTGCCGCCGGACGGCCGGGCAGCGGGATCCGGCAAGGCGCCCGGCATCGAAAGGATGGCCCTGTACTCGGGGATGAACTCGAGCTCGCTGACCTCGAGCCTGCTCTTCTCCCCGGGACCGAACGCGGGTCGTGCCTCCTCCGGCAGATCGTCGAGGTAGCTTGCGTCGGACCAGATGGGCTGGAACACGAAGACCATCTCGCGGCCCGGCAGCCGATCCTTGAACCAACCGAGCGCGATCTCCCACGGTCGGCCGGAGTAGAAGTGGTCGTCGACCAGCACGCCGTCGATAAAGGCCATGCCGGTGTCGCCCGTGTAGGTGACTCTCAGGTACACCTCGCCGAGGCCCTCCGGCACGGCACCGAATCGCGCGACATAGCGATTCGGTGCCACAGCGACCCACTCGGCTTCGATCTCGACCTCCGGAAAGTCCAGGCGATAGCCGACCATCGCCGCGAGCGGAGCCGGAAGTGGCGTCGGCGTCGCTCCCGAGACGCGGGGCGCCGCCTCGTCACCGCGCGGGTAGGTGAAGACATCCACGCGCGGCGATCCGGTCGAACGCAGCGTCACCTCGCTGCCGTCCACCGTGACCGTTGCCTCGGAGAACAGCAGGCGGCCGTCATCCAGGGGCACGGCCTGCCTCGCGAGCGCCGGCGTCACGACCGAGACTCGTTTGCCGTCGACGGTGAACGAGAAGCATCGGCCCGGCTCCCCGCGAACGACGAACCCGGAATCGTGCGCCGCAACAACACAGCCCTCGGGATCCTCGATCGTCCCGCAATCGAAGACCATTTCCGGCTCCAGACCGTCGATGGAGAAGAAGACAAAGTGCGTGCGGTCCTCCCGCCGCAGGATCGTGAGGGGCTGGACCGTCGCGGCGCGCAGGGGCGTGCCGTCGAGATCGCAATTGATCGGCAGTATCGCGGCGCCTCCCTTGCGGAGCGTCATCGTGCCCTGGGACGGAATGGTAATCCGGCGCCGTCCGTCGTCCACTGACAGCTGCAGGCCGGTCAGGTCCTTCAGTTCGGCGTGGTCCTGGAAGTTTACGAGGAACAGGAAACCGGAGCCATTCGCCGCGCGCGCGGCGAACCGCAGGGTTTCTGTATCCGTGGCGATGATGCCGGCGTTGGTCGGCGGGAGGATTGAGGGCAGCGGAGCCAGGCGATCCCCGTAGCTCTTCATAAACAGGTGCAGGGGACGCAGCTCGAAGTAGTGCCCCTTCGCGCGTCCATACTGCCCGATGGGCGCTTGGTAATCGTAGTTCACCTTCGGCAGGCCGGAGGCGTCCTCATTGTAGTGCCGGTCGTCGAACGCGGGTGTCGCCCCGCCGTGGTACATGTAGTAGCCGATGCCGTTCGACCCGCTTCCGAGCATGCGCACGACCATCGGGGCGATGCTTTCCTCCGGAAAATACGGGCGACGCGCGTACGTCGGCGCGATTCCCGCGCCCATCTCGGCGGGCATGGACGGATACAACGAGGTGTCGAAGCTGACAGGCGCGTAGTCGGGATGCGCGCGGATGTCCTTGAAGAGATAAAACGGCGACGGAGCCGCACGAGGCGTCCAGAATGGATACGCATACGCCGCCGTGACCGGGACCGACCCGCCCGGCACGATGGCGGCGTTGCCCCACCCCGTGGCCGTGTAGAGCGGCACGTCCAGGCCGGACGCCTTCGCGATCCGCTTGAGATTCATCATGTGATCGCGGCCGTATCCACGGTTCTCGTTCATGGCATCGCTGATGCTGACGCCGTCATGCGTGACATCCCTGTCGCGCGCCGCGATCGTGCGCGTGATCGGAGCGCCCGCGTGGCGGATCTCCCACGGCGCGGCCGAGTGCTGGTATTCGTTCTCCAGTTGGATGCCGATGATCGGACCTCCGTCCTTGAAAAGGAGGCCCGTGACCTGCGAACCGATCGCCGCGTAGAGGCGCTCCACGCAGCGCAGGTAGCCTGCATCGTTCGAGCGGACTTCGAAGGGCTTGCCGTAGGTCCAGTCGGGAAGACCGCCGTTGCGGATCTCACCGTGGGCGAACGGACCCACGCGCAGAATCAAATGAAGCCCGACCGCGTCGACGAGTTGGACGAACCGGTGCAGGTCGAGCTGTCCCGACCAGTCGAACTCACCCTCGCGGCGCTCGTGCATATTCCAGAACACGTAGGTCGCGACAACGTCCACGCCGCCCGCCTTGATCTTGCGCAACGCATCCTCCCAGCGTTCCGGCGGAAAGCGCGAGAAGTGAAACTCGCCGATCACCGGCACGACCGGCCGACCGTCCTTCTCGATGAAGTGACTGGTGACCTCGAACGACCTTCCGTCGGCGCGCGTTCCACCCAGGTCGAGATGCCCTCGCTTCGGGGTCTCGGCCGCCGCCGAAATATCGATTGAGTAGATCGTCGGGGCGGCGGTCAGCGCCAGGCAGCTCACCGCGAGTGCGAACAAGCCGACCGACACGCACCGCACGGCGACGGGACGCGGGCCGACTGACGTGATTCGTGACCAGGAAGCATGCATACAGCGCCAAGCAAGCTAGACTGCGATGATCAGGACGGTAGGATTCTACGATTTTCGCACACCCCGCGCAATGGATGTCCATCGCGCAAAGATGGACGTTCCTCTGTTTTCGATTCGCCGATCCAGGTGGGTTTAATAGCATCAACCCCGCCCGCTCCGGCCGTCGCCCTCTGCGGTTCCGAAGCCGGTAGGCCCGCCGCCGTGGCCCGTTCCAGCCCTGCGGCACGACGTCGTCCGACGCGTGTCGCCGGCCATTCCGTACGCCTCATCGCCCATCATCTCCATGCCGCCCGCCCCAAGCCGTCGCGAAGGATTCGCCGGTCAGCATCTCGTCATCGTGCCCGCCCCGATCCGGGACGCGATGGAACGGCACGCGCTGCTCTCGGGCCTCCTGGTCACGGACGCAGGCTATTTCCCGTGTGCGAAAGGCCACCGCGTCGAACGACCGCAGGGTGCCGCGACACACCTCCTGATCCTGTGCACCCAGGGCCGAGGCTGGATCCAGAGCGGTGACCGCCAGGCCGAGGTTGCGGCTTGCGACCTCGTCTGGCTGCACGCGAACACGCCACACGCTTATGGAGCGGCCTCCGGCGATCCCTGGACGATCCTTTGGACGCACTTCCAGGGCTCGGAGGTGGAACACTGGCAGCAGGAACTCGGCTGGGCTGAGAAGCCCCCATTTTCGGTCGTTCACTTCGGGCGCGAGCGCGCCGGGACTCTGGGGCTCGAGAAGGTCTATGCCTGTCTCGAATCCGGATATTCGATACAGGACCTGCTTGCCGCGGGCGCGGCCCTGCGGGCAGTGTTCTGTGCGGCCCTGCACCGGATGTCGGGGACACGAGCAGCGAAGACCTCGGACGAGCGCACCGCAGCCGTGCGGGAGGCGATCGTCGCCGATCCGGCGCGCGCCTATTCCCTGGGCGAACTCGCGGCCTCGGCCGGTCTCTCGGTGCCCCACTTCTGCCTGCTGTTTCGCCGGCAGACCGGTTTCGCCCCCATCGACTTCGTCAACCGGCAGCGCATCCGCGCCGCGTGCCGGCTCCTCGACACCACGAAGGAGAGCGTCCGCTCGATCGCGTCCGAAGTTGGCTTCGACGACCCCTACTATTTCAGCCGCTGCTTTCACCGCATCATGGGCCTCTCACCCCGGACCTACCGTGCGCACGTCAAAGGATAGCGCCAAATCAGCATATGTCGGGCGACGATCTGAATCCGGCCTGACGACAATCAGAAACCAGCCGACGTGGCTGGGTATTTTAGGAGCGTCGTTGGTCTGCTGAAGGCGAGGCTCGGGGCCTACGCGGGCCCATGATTACCGAGCAGTAGTATCAACGACTGATGAGTGAATACGCAAAAACCGGCGTGCTCGGCACGGCGGCAATGAAGGCAGGGATGCACCGCGGCGGACCAAAGACGTCACGGCGGACCAAAGACGTCCGGACCCAAAGACGTCACGTCTTCGCCTGTTCTGACGTCTTCGCCACGATTCGCTTACCACGGCGGGCGCTCTCGAGCCTGAGCCCACCGGAATGCGCACCCCAAAGGATGCCGTAAGTTTACCGTCCTTCGCAACAGCGGACGAGGTGGAGGGGCTTCGCCCCTCCACACCTCCCCCCAGTTAATGAACTGGATGTCCCAATCCCTGAAAACTGCGAAGGACCAGACGGGGGTGGGTCAACTTTACATGCTCGCACGTGGGTCAGTTCTACGTGCTCGTTCACAGCACAGCGGCCGGAGTTGTCCGCGGCGCGGGTCCAGGAGCGCCGCCACCGGAGCGGTCTGCGGACGGCGACGCGCAGCGAGCCTCGTTGCTCGCGAGCATCGACGGCCGCTGGCCGCGCAGGTCCGCTCGAACCGGAGTTGGTGAGCGCGCAGCGCCACGGCTGCGCAGCAGCCGAGCGCGCGGGCACCGCGAGTGAGGTGGACCCCGTCCTCTGGACAGGGGAACCGTGAGAGTTAGTTATGTTTTGAGAGTGACTGAGGGCGAGCCGATTGGCCGCTTCCGAGGACACGTGCCTTTAGGCTTACCGCAGGAAGCGG
>JAEWQP010000037.1 GCA_023399155.1 Verrucomicrobiota bacterium
ACTGGAAGCCGCTCTCGTAGTCTCCTGTCGGACTGGTTACTATTGCGACGTCGCACTGCTCACCACTGCGACAACCTTCCGATTACCGATCAAGTCGACGCCTGTAGGCATCCGGCTTTACGCTTACCAGTCACCAACTCCGACTCGTGAGGACCTACGCGGCCAGCGCCCGCGATGCTCGCGAGCGAGCCAAAGGGGTCAAGGCGTGTTTTGTTGGTTTGTCATTGAAGGCTGTTTTTCCCGGGGCGGAGAATGGGCAATGGCGCGCAAGCTCAGGATGGAGGAAGCGGGTGCAACTTACCACGTGATCAACCGGGGTAACTACCGGCGTGACCTGTTCGAGAGCGCGGGCTCGGCGCGTGCCTTCCTGGAGACGTTGTTCGAAGCGGCGGGTAAGTTTCAGTGGCACGTGCATGGCTATGTGCTAATGAGGAATCATTTCCACTTGGCGGTGGAAACGCTGGAGCCTACGCTGGGCGAGGGGATGCACTGGCTGCAGGGAACGATGGCCGTTCGGTTCAATCGTTTTCGCGCTGAGCAGGGTCACCTGTTCCAGGGTCGCTACAAGGCGATGCCCATCGAGGAGGGGCGAGCCAAAGGGGTCAAGGCGTGTTTTGTCGGTTTGTCGTTGACGCCTGTTGTTCCCGGGGCGGAGAAAGGGCAATGGCGCGCAAGCTCAGGAAGGAGGAAGCGGGTGCGACTTACCACGTGATCAACCGGGGTAACTACCGGCGGGACCTGTTCGAGAGCGCGGGGTCGGCGCGTGCCTTCCTGGAGACGTTGTTCGAAGCGGCGGGTAAGTTTCAGTGGCACGTGCATGGCTATGTGCTGATGAGGAATCATTTCCACCTGGCGGTGGAAACGCTGGAGCCTACGCTAGGCGAGGGGATGCACTGGCTGCAGGGAACGATGGCCGTTCGGTTCAATCGTTTTCGCGCTGAGCAGGGTCACCTGTTCCAGGGTCGCTACAAGGCGATGCCCATCGAGGACAGCGCCGCGTTGGCGCAGGTCGTCGACTACATCCATCTCAATCCCGTGCGCGCCAAGGTGGTGGAAGCGCGGTGGCTCCCAAATTACCGCTGGAGCAGCGTGGCGGCACTGCTCAAGGGGCCGAGGCCCGCGCAGCTGTGCGCTGGGGTCTGGCTGCAGCAGCGGGGCGGATGGTGCGATGACGCTGCGGGAATTCGCAGCTATGTGAGTTATCTGGTGGAGGTGGCTCGTGATGAGGCCTCGTGGGAGCAGAAGGGCGTGGTCGGTCTATCCAAAGGTTGGGCGATCGGCACCCACGGCTGGCGCCGGGCTCTGGCGAAGGAGTATACGCAGGCATCTCTCGCCCGGGGGCTTGCGACCGCAGACCGCCTCGCGCTGCGACACGACACTTGGGAACAGGCGCTCGCCCAAGGCCTTCAGGCCCTGGGCCGTTCCGAGTCAGAACTGGTCTCACGCCCGCGCAAGCAGGCATGGAAACTGGAACTGGCGCAGCAGATCCGGCAGACCTGCGGCGCAAGAATCCGGTGGCTGGCTGAACGACTGCACTTGGGAAAGCCCGAAACCCTTCGCGGCTATCTCCACCGGCTCAATCAGGCCAATAGCAAATAAAACACGGCTTGACCCCTTTCTTTCACCCTTCCGGCTGCTGCTCGATGAGGACGGCCGAGAAAAGGTCGCGCACTTGCTGCGTCAGTTGCCACGGTGAGCGGCCTTGTTATCACCGTCAGACGTGGCCCGATCCCGGTGCGTCGAGACCCACCAGGTCAGGCCGAATGGATCGCGAAAGCCGCCGCCGCGGCCGTAGGATTGCTCGGCGACAGGCATGGTGATCGAGGCTCCTGCCGCGACCACGCGCGCGAAATAGGCGTCGACCTCGCTCATGTAGATGAAGAGGTGCACCGGCGAGCCGCCAACAGTCTCCACGCCGCGCATGTCGGGGAAGTCCGGCGTCTCGCTGGTCATCATGAACGTCGAGTTGCCGATGCGGAATTCCGCGTGGCGGACGTTGCCCTGGTCATCGCGTTGACAGCTGATCTCCTCGGCGCCCATCACCGAGGTGTAGAACGCGAGCGCCTTGGCGGCATCGCGGAAGATGAGGTAGGGCGAGACCGTGGAGAATTCGGGACGGACGTTCAGCAGGTTCATGATCGGAAAGATGAACCCGCACGGAAGCCGACTTCTGGGAATCCACAACCGTTCGGCAGCCTTCCGCTTCCGACCGGAGGGTGGGGAGCGGGTGCGTGGGGGCGCGGCGCAGCCGCTCCCTGTGCCTTCGCTCAACGCAGGCCGGTCGTCGCCGCCGGTGGCAGCTCGATCATCAGGCGGCGGAAAACTTCGCCGGGCGGGGCGCCGGCATCGATGGTGGCGAGGAGCCCCCGGTCCCGATAGAACGCGATTACCGCATCCGCTTCGGCATGGTAGGCCTCAAGCCGGATGTGTATCGTCTCGGGACGATCATCCGGCCGCTGGACCAGCGCGCCGCCACAGCTGTCACACACGCCCGGGACTATCGGTGCGTGGCTCTCCACGTGCCAGCTGGCGCGACAACGTGAACAGATCCGGCGTCCGGAGAGCCGGTGGATGATGGTTTGTTCATCGGCGTCCAGCAGCACGACGCGGTCGAGGCACGTGCCGACACCGGTCAGCATTTCGTCCAGCGCGTGGGCCTGGTCGACCGTGCGCGGGAATCCATCGAGCAGGAAACCATGATTGCAGTGCAGGCAGCGGATGCGCTCGCGGACGAGTGCCACGACCGTCTCATCCGACACGAGGCCGCCCCGGTGCATCGTGGCCATGGCCTCGGCCATAACCGGGGAACGGGCTGCGTCGCAGGAGTGATGGGCGGCGCGGAACACGTCGCCCGTCGAAAGGTGGCAGGCTCCCAACGTGTCGACCAGGCGCGCGGCCTGCGTGCCTTTGCCGACCCCGGGCGGGCCCAGGAGGATGACGTGCCACGGGCGCCGTGGCAGCGGGCCTGAGTCGTGACACCGGGCGTCACCACCCAGGAGCCAGGCGGTGCGATCGCCGGACGGGTGCATCAGGAAACGGGTGAGGTTTTTGGGGTAACCGTGGGGGCGGCGGCAGGACGGTGAACAAACCCGCGGCCGGCGTCAGCCCATTTCGGCGCGCGTCTGAAGCCGGCGGCGGAATTCGGTCGCTGACCTCTCACAGCCGAACGTTTCCGCGACACACGGGGATTGCCGAGTTCGCCCAAACCGGGCACCAGATGCCCTCGTGAGGTTACCGGAAGACGAAGAGGCCGGCGGCGGCGCAGCGGAGGGCGAACACGGTGAAAAAGTGATGGGCTTCCTCGATCACCTCGAGGAACTGCGCATGACCCTGTTCAAGTGCGTGGTGGCGTTCGTCATCGGCGCCGTGCTCGTCGCCATCTTTTTCAGCGAGTTCAAGGCCTTCCTGGACTGGCCGATGGAGCGCGGGAAACTCACGAGCGGAAGTCCCGAGGTGATGCAGACCATCACCAACTCGATGATGGGCGCGTTTTCCGTCTTCATCTCCATCGGGTTCGTCGGGGCGGTGTTCTTCGCCATGCCCTTCATGCTTCTCTTTTTCGGGCAGTTCGTGGCGCCGGCACTGACGCCGAAGGAGAAACGCCTGCTCATCCCCGCGGCCATCGCAGCGCTGCTGCTCTTCGTCGCCGGCGGCGCGTTCGCATTCTTCCTGCTCATGCCGAGTGTCATTGAGTTCTCGATCAAGTCGAACGTCATCCTCAAGACCGCCTACCTGTTGCCGCTCGATTCGTATTACTCGACGGTCACCTGGATGGTGCTCGGACTCGGCGCGGCCTTTCAGTTCCCGATGATCCTGCAGATCCTGATCTACCTGGATTTGATTTCCGTCGCCACCCTGCGCAACTGGCGGCGCCTGGCGGTGGTGGTCTGTATGGTCGTGGCGGCACTCATCACGCCGACGCCGGATGCGATCCCGATGCTGATGTGCGCGGTGCCGCTGTATCTCCTCTACGAAGCGGCAATCGTCGTCGCGATGGTTTATACCGCACCGTTGGCCGCGCGCTCGCGAGTGTGAGTTGACGCCCGGATGTGCCACGGCCGCAGGCACGGTTCGACCCGCGAGCCGCCTGGCAGCAGAATCGCACGGCCGAACCAATCGCGGCGGGGGAGGCCTGGGCTGGATGTGACAAAGGACGGTCGGAGGACCGTCCTTCGGGAAACTGCCTGGCGGCCGCGTGTGGTGGCCGCGCGAGGTGCGTCAGCGCTTGTGCGCCGCGTCTTCCCGTTGGCCGCGGAACACCACGCGGAACATCTGCCACGCGAGCCAGAACACCCCGGCCATGCACGCCCCGGTGAAGGCGCCAATCAGATTGATCCAGAGCGGACTCTCCGACGGCACATGGCTGCGCGCGATCCAGGTGAAGAAGAGAAAGGCGGCCAGGGTCAGGGCTGAATCCAGCACGACGTTGCCAGCCACGCGAGAGTCCTGGGGGGCGTTCGATGACATGCCCAGGAGGAGAAGTCCCATCGCGCCGCGGTGTCGATGGAAAAACCGCCCGCGGCCCGGGCGATAAGGCCCGCCCCGGCCCGCGCCGGAATGACGTCATTCGGTCTGATGTCCCCCGAGCGGGGCCGCTCTCGCGGGGCCGTCCCAACTCGTCCTCATTCTCGTTCTCATTCTCATTCTCGTTCTCTTTCTCGTTCTCGGTTTCGCCGTGGTCCCCCCGGGGATCTGCCGAGCATGAAAACGCGCGGGCTGCGCCGCCGCTCACCTTGCGAACAACGCAGGGGTGAGAAGGAGAAGGAGAACGAGAACGAGATAGAGAACGAGGCGGCGGGGCGGATCAACTCGCTGCCTGCACTTCGACGACCACGGCCGTGGTGTTGTCGCGGCCCGATTCGGCGACGGCTTCCTCCACAAGGTCCCGCGCCATCTCGCTGATCGGTTTGCCGGAACGGACGATTTCCTCGATCCGACGGTCCCACAAGCCGTCGATCAGGCCGTCGCTGCAAATGAGGAAGCGATCACCGGGCCGGTAGCCGACCGCTCCGATGTGCGGATCGATGAACTGGTGGCCGGCACCCAGCGCCTGCTGCAGCGAGTTGCGGGCCGGGTGCATACGCGCCTCGCGCTCGTTGAGTTTGCCGGCGCGGCGGAGCCAGCCGACCTGCGTGTGGTCGTGCGTGACCTGCTGCATCGGACCGGTCACCGGCAGGTAGTAGATGCGGCTGTCGCCGACGTGCCCGAAATACATCCACTGCGGCGTGAACCAACACAGGCTCACGGTGGCGCCCATGCCGGCGCACTCCTCGTAGCTGTTGCTCAGGCGCGTGAGCTCGCGGTGGATGGCCGTGAACACCTCGCCGAGAAAATCCTGGAAACCGGCCGCGAGTCCGCCCGCGGAAAGGCGAAAGCTGCGCGGCAGCAGTTTGGCGATCTGCTCCACGGCGGTGCGGCTGGCGAACTCGCCGAGCTTGGCGCCGCCCATGCCGTCGCTCACGCCGAAGACGAAGTCGCCGCGATCCATCGGGGCGTCGCCATACTTCCCCAGGAAACGCGGCTGCATGCCGTCGAAGGTGAGCGCGATGAACGCGTCCTCGTTGTTCTGCCGGAACCGTCCGCGATGCGTCATGCCGGACCAGGCGAGGCGGATGCCCGCGGCCTTCGCGTCGCCGGGGGCGCCGGTTGTCGCACCGGCAGGTGCAGCGGGCGCTTGAGGGGATGCGGGAGTGGAGTCCTGCGAGGGAGACATCGTCGGGATAAAGGGCGTCAGGCGGACGGGTCCGCTGGCGGTTTGAGCGACGTGGATGGGTCGTCCAGGATCGTGGCAAACTCGAAGTCGATCAGGCAGAAGCGGCCGTCGGACACGCGGTAGGTGACGTTGCGCAGGAACGGATCCTCGTGCCGCACGCCGTAGTTCTCGAGTTCCGCGTAGAGTTCCTTCATCCGCTCCTCGCTGAGGTGATCGACGATCTTGCCACAGTTGGTCGTCACGATCCGGAACTGCTCGGGATCCGACTCGAGCACGCGCGGCACGAACGGACAACCGCGCTCCTCCAGATACTTGAGCACCTTCACTTCGTTCTCGAAGCGTTCCCGGGCCTGGTGCCCACGGAAGCTCTTGTGCACCCGTCCGTCGTAGCCGATGCGGACCTGCGCCCGGCGGGTGTCTTTGATGTCATGCATGAGCGGATTCGACCATTTCAGCGTTCCACCGCTGCGTGGCAAGGGAACGATGTACGGGCAGTGTGTGCAAATTTGATCATCGACTGGTATGAAAGAAATTTCTGCCGTTCCGTACTTGAATCTGGCATATCGCCTGCTCGTAGATGCTCGCTCACGGCAGGCGCTCTCCGACACCTGAGTTCGTCCGGAAACCCGAGCCGGTGCGCAAAACCTCATCCAACATGGCGAAACTGAAACTGGAATACATCTGGCTCGACGGCTACACCCCCGTGGCGGGCCTCCGCTCGAAAACGAAGATCGTCGACGGCGACCCCGCGACGCTCTCGCTGGCCGACCTCCCGGTGTGGGGTTTTGACGGCAGCTCGACGCAGCAGGCGGAGGGCAAGAGCTCCGATTGTCTCCTGAAGCCGGTCGCCCTTTTCGCCGACTGCACGCGCACGCACGGGTTCCTCGTCATGTGCGAGGTGCTGCTTCCCAACGGCGAATCGCACCCGACCAACACGCGCGCGACGATCCCGGACGACCCGGGCACCTGGTTCGGCTTTGAGCAGGAGTATTTCTTCTATCAGGACGGTCGCCCGCTTGGATTCCCCAAGGACGGCTACCCGGCGCCGCAGGGCCCGTACTACACGGGCGTGGGCTACAAGAGCGTCGGCTCCGTCGCTCGCAAGCTCGTCGAGGAGCACATCGACATCTGCGTCGCCGCCGGCATCAACATCGAAGGCATCAACGCCGAGGTGGCCAAGGGCCAGTGGGAGTTTCAGATCTTCGGCAAGGGCTCGAAGAGCGCCGCCGACCAGATGTGGGTCGCCCGCTACATCATGCAGCGCCTGTGCGAGAGCCACGGGATCGACATCGAGTGGCATTGCAAGCCGATCCGCGCCGACTACAACAAGGCGCTCGATTGGAACGGCTCCGGCATGCACTCGAACTTCTCGACCAAGTTCATGCGCGAGGTGGGCGGCAAGGCCTACTTCGAGGCCCTCATGGCCGCGTTCAACAAGAACATGGGCGAACACATCGCGGTCTACGGACCGGACAACCACTTCCGCCTCACGGGCCTTCACGAGACCCAGTCGATCGACAAGTTCACTTACGGACTGGCCGACCGCGGCGCCTCGATCCGCGTGCCGCACAGTTTCATCAACAACGGCTACAAGGGCTACCTCGAGGACCGTCGTCCGAATTCCGCCGCGGACCCGTACCTCGTCGCCGGCCGCATCCTCAAGACGATCCAGAGCGTCCCGACGCCCTGAACAGCGTCCGACGTTCGTCGTCAGACGGACTCAGCTTGAAAACGCCGCTCTTTCGGGAGCGGCGTTTTTCTTTTCGCGCCACGGCCCCGTTGGCGCGTAGGCAACTCCACGCTTGCCGCCGTGACTGCCGCGACGGTTCGATGCGCGCATGATCATGACGACCGCAGACGGACACGCAGGTCACGGAGGAGAATGCCGGGCCGGGGCGCAGAGCTCCGCAAAGGATCCGTACGATTCAGCTCTTCAACGCGTGGCTGAATCGGTGAAGGCGTGACCTTGCTTCGGCCGAGACCGCTCTGTGAACTCCATGATCGTCCTCTGCCTGCCAAGCCGAAGCCTCGGCGGGTGGTGCCCTATGTGTCCAACTCCGGAGTTTAGGATGAAGCGTATCAGCATGTGCCTCGGTCTGCTTGCGATGCTTGCGTCGGTGGCCCCCGCCGCCGGGCAGGCGGGTCTATCAGCCCGCACGTTCAGTGAACGTATCGAGGAAGTGGTGAAGCCTGCCACCGGACGCGTGGGCGTCGCGATCATGCTCCTCGAGACCGGCGACAGTTTCGCACGCGACGGGCACGGCAGTTATCCCATGCAGAGCGTCTACAAGCTGCCGATTGCGATGGCGATGCTGGCGCGGATCGACACGGGCGAGTTCAGCCTGGACCAGACGGTGCACGTGGCGCCCGCGGAGTTCGTCAGCCATGCGCAGCACAGTCCGCTGCGCGACAAGCACCCGGGCGGGGTGAGCCTTCCGCTGGCGGAGATCATCCGGCTGGCGGTGTCGGAGAGCGACGGCACGGCAAGCGACGTGCTGCTCCGGCTGCTCGGCGGCGCCCCGGAGGTCGCGCGCTACCTGAAGGACATCGGCGTCACGGGAATCCATGTGGTGGATACCGAGAAGGCCCTCGGCCGCGACGAGCGCCTGCAGTACCGGAACTGGGCCTCGCCGCGCGAATCCGTCGTCCTCCTTCGCGCGCTGCACCAGGGGCGGGGACTCTCCGCAGCCAGTCGCGCGCGACTTCTCCGTTGGATCACGGAGACGCCGACCGGCGGCAGACGCCTGAAGGCCCTGCTCCCTGCCGACACCGCCGTGGCGCACAAGACGGGCAGTTCGCGCACGGTGCACGGGGTCACGGCGGCAACCAACGACATCGGGCTGATCACGCTGCCCGATGGCCGCACGCTCGCCGTGGCGGTGTATGTTTCAGACTCGCAGGCTGACGAACGCGCGCGCGAGCGGGTGATCGCCGAGGTCGCGCGGGCGGCCTGGGATGCCGTCGTGCCGCCCGATCGCTGAAGGTGTTTCGGTGTTTGGCGACCGGCGGATTCGAGGTTGGACGTTCCATCCTTCCGGGCGGATGCTCGCCTCATGGCTTCGATCTATGAGAAACTCCGTGCCGACATCGTCACGGCCATGAAGGCGCGCGACCAGGTGACCACGACCAGCCTTCGCACGGCCGACGCCGCGATCAAACGCGCCGCCATGGACCAGAACCGGGACATCGACGATGCCCTGGTCGTGGCCACCTTGCGCAAGGCGGTCAAAAACATGCGCGATGCCAACGTCGAGTTCGCGAAAGGGGGCCGTCAGGACCTGATCGCGACGAACGAAACCGAGATCGCGGTGCTCGAGAAGTACCTGCCGCAGGCGATGGGGGCCGCGGAGTTGGAGAGCCTCGTGACTGCAGCCATCGCCGAGACCGGTGCACAATCCCGCAAGGAGATGGGCAAGGTCATCGGCGCGCTCAAGAAGCGGCCCGATGCCGGCGACATCGACTTCGCCGCCGTGAGCCGGCTTGTTCAGACGAAACTCCCGGCGTGACCGGAGGCGCCGGCGCGGCGGTGCTTGTCAATTCGCTGTAATTTACCCACAGGCACGAGCGGTCGCACTCGTGGAAAAAGCTCCGATCGCCGCGTGATCCAGTGGAGCCGCGCCGCTCGCGGTCGATGAGGAGATACCCCCGGAACGGTCCGTTCCCATGGCGCCGGGTATCCATTTCGCACGTATCGCATGAAGGCTTCGAGAAGGATCCTGTTCATCAAGAATGGTGCTGATGCCGCGTTTGCGCGCTCCTGGGTCGTCGACGAACTCGGCATGCACAGCCGGATCATCTCCGATGCGGCATTGCTCGGCCGCGTCCTCACGGGTGAGACATTCGACGTCGTGTTGCTCGACCAGCGCGGATCGAGCGAGGAGCTCATCCCGTCCATCGATGGCATGCGCCGCTATCAGCCGACGGCCAAGCTCATGGTCGTGAGCGACGGCGTCGCGCTTTCAGACGTGCAGCAGGCGATGCGTTTCAATGTTCACGACATCTTCCTCCCGCCCTTCGAACTCATGCCGATCGTCGAGCGCGTGGAGTCGGTGGTGGCGCGGCTCAATGGCGCGACGCCGACGCCCGCGGCCAAGGTCCTGGCGCGGTGGAGCGAGCTGAGCGAGACCCTGCAGGGCAAGCTCGACATCATTTTCATCCAGAACGACAAGTCCGTGGGTGCGGCTGCGTCGGATACGCCGGTACCCGCGGGCGAGACCGCGGAGGAACTCAAGCAGCAGCTCGAGAGCCGCACCGCCGAACTGGAATCGCTTCGGACCCAGCTCGCGGACGCGGTCGAGGCGCGGGCACGGCTCAACGACCAGATCGCGCAGCTCTCCGCCGGCGCCAGTGCCCTGGGTCGTGCCGAGGCGCGTGCGCGCTCGCTCGAAGCCGAGGTGATCGAGTTGCGCAAAGGCGCTTTGGTGGAAGGGTCGGGCAGCGCCGACATCCTGCGCCTGCAGGACGAACTCGAGAGTGCGCGCGAGCGCATCACCGAATTGGAACGGCTGAACTCCGGGCTTCTGGCCGGAAGCAGCTCAGGCGACTGTTCAGCCAGCGAGGAGCGTGTGCGCGAACTCGAGGCCGAACTTGCGGATTTGAGCGAGAAGTTCGAGGCGGCGGGTCAGGCGTTTGCCGCCGAGATGGAGCAGGTCATGGCGCGTGAGGCGGAGGCCATGGCCGCACTCGCCGCCGCCGAGGACCGCGAGCGCAAGACCCAGGCGGTCATGACTTCGGCGGGCGAGGCTTTTGGCCGCGCCGACGAGACGATCGAGCACGAGCGCGCCGAGCTGCAGAAACAGCGCGAAGCGCTTTCCCAGATCCGCGCCTCCCTTGATGAGCAACGCCAGGAGGCGACCCGGCGCGAGGAGCGGCTCGGGGCCCAGAAGCAGCGCCTCGATACGCTCAGCCGCGAATTTGCCGAGGATGTGGAGAAGACGGTCGCCAGCCTCGGTGCGCTGACCGAGCACGCATCGGGCCTGCTGCAGCGGCGCGAGCAGATCCGAAAACTCACCTCAGGATAGCCGGCACGCGAACGCCGCTTCGCGTCTGTGGTCATCCGGCTCGCGCAAGGCGGGCCAGCCTGCCCGGCGGTCGGGTGCCACCTGTCGGTCTGCGCGCGAGACGCGGCCGCTCAGCCCTCGGTGTCCGACAGCAGTCGCTCGCGCGACTCGATGTCCGTCCGGCGCGTATCCTGACTTTCCACACGCGTGGGCACCGGGCCGACGAACCCGCCGAAGCGGTCCGACGAGCCGATGCGGAGGTCGGCATCGTTCTGGAGTTGCATGAACTCCTCATCCAGGCGCATGGCGCGGAGGCGCAGCTCGTTCTCGCGATGCTGGAGGACCTCGCGGAGGTTTTCGAGGCGCCTGGTCTCGGCGGCGAGCGCCGCCTCGCGCAGGTGGAGTTTGCGCTCGCGCATGAGCACGTTCGCCAGGTCCGCCTCCTCCTCGCTGAAGGTCATGTGCTCCAGGAGAGCCCCGCAGCTGAGGAGCGCCCGCGCGGCGCGTGGAGCCTCGCGTGGCGTGCCGCAGCGGGAGAGCACCCGGTGCAGGCGCGCGATGGAAAGTGGTTCCTTGATGAAATCATTCACGCCGGCGCGCAGCGCCTTGATCACAAACTCGATCGGCGGGTCGGGCCATGCCACCGCGATGCGCGCCGCGGGCTCGCGGCGATGCGCCTCCTGGATCCAGGTGAGAGCCTCCTCATGTTCCGCGGCCGACATGCGGGACGCGTCGACGAGCACGAGGTCGATGCCCCGGGTGGCCGGGACGCCGTGCACGTGGATATCCAGCGCGATCTCGTGGCGGACCGGTTCGCGGCCGTTGCGCGCGGACGTGGCAATCAGGAGCAGGATCCGCATGGCGTATTCAGGAAATGGCTTCGTCGAGATCGATCGAGGCGACCGTGCGCGCCGCCTTGCGGATCAGGTCGTAGGCCGTCTCGTCACGCAGCTCGAGTGTGTCGTCCACGAGGCTGAGGGACTTGATGCCGGCGCTGAACATGACCGCGGGGGGCACCCGCAGGAAGACGCGATACACGAGCAGCTGGCCCTGGAGCCCGCCACCGCCCTTTCGGGTGATGGCATCGATCAGGGTGCGCAGGCGGCGCGGGGCGAAGCCCGACGCGGCCTGCGGCGGCTCGGCATGGTCGGAGCCGCAGGCGGCGCCGACCAGCACAGGCTCCGGCTCGGGCACGGTGATCGCCTCGGGCTCGACATCGGGCTCGACCTCGGGCGCGGCGACGGGCTCGGGC
>JAEWQP010000040.1 GCA_023399155.1 Verrucomicrobiota bacterium
ACTGGAAGCCGCTCTCGTAGTCTCCTGTCGGACTGGTTACTATTGCGACGTCGCACTGCTCACCACTGCGACAACCTTCCGATTACCGATCAAGTCGACGCCTGTAGGCATCCGGCTTTACGCTTACATTCATTCAGCAAAGTCGTTCAACTCATCCTGACCGACCGCAAAGCGGAAGGTGGGAGCGGGGACGAAGCGCTTCGCAGCTTCTTCGAAGCCTACTCTGAAGTATTCCACTTTGGACCGGGCGCTCGACCGCGACGTGAGTGCGCGTTCGAAAAGGCGGACGTGTCAGGAGACAGGCCGGCCGCGCGCGAGGAGGCGGCAGCCGAGATGGTGCTGTCTGTGCTCACCGCACTGGACGTCCCCGTTTCAGCCCGTACGAAGATCCTGCGTTACGCCAGTGATAGGATCGCGGAGAAGTCGCATGCAGACTCGCAGGAGGATCGTGCCTTCGCCGAGGCTCAGCGTCGGTCTCGCGGCGCAGAGCGCGACTTCGTTCGGGAACAGGGTGAGCTTCTCACGACAGCGAAGCTTGCGAAGCGACTCAGGTGTTCTGAGCGGGAGATCAAACTTCGTCACGCAAGACACGAGCTTCTCGCCCTGAAAAAGAATGGGCACACCGTATGGCCAGCCTGGCAGGTTCACAAGGACGCGCCCCTCCCGGGATTGGTCGAGGTCATTTCGAGGCTCACAAGGCGCGGATTCGCGTCGACATCGATCGCGTCCTTCTTCGTGTGCCCCAGTGATTGCCTATACCTGTCGTCCGCTCACCCGCGGCGAGACGGTGTGTGTCGATCCGATTCCCCGCTATCACTGCTGCGACGTCGTGGATCTGCGGCGCTGGAGCTAGTTCTGCGACACGCAGAGCGCTACGGCGAACAGGGAGCTGTATAGTCTCTATCCCACAACGGAGGGACCAACGCCCATGGAGCTCGATGATCAAGACGCGATCCTAGAAACGTTGCCCGGTATTCGGGCGACGGTCAGCGGCCTTCGCCTTGACGACGGAACGCCAAACATCTCCGCACTGGCGGAGCTCTTCGCCATGTCGCCTGAGGAAGTTCAGAATACCTGCGCCTTGAGCGAAGGACGGAACCACCGTGTGCTCGAGCGGTGCGCGTATCTGCTGGTACTAAATCCCGATCCGGAAAACTTCCGGAGGTGGCTGCAGACTCGAAATGAAGAGCTGGGCGGGCGCACGCCTCTCGAAGCAATTCGGGGCGGCAAAGCCAGCATAGTAGCCGACATGGTGACTGACGTCCTGACGAACCGAGGAGGATGACGCGCGTCAACGTCCATTTCTTTCGGTGATCAGACGCGGCTGCGGGCATAATCTTACAGAAATCCGATAAGATCCCTAAGATCTATATAACTCCGCTTCGCATCGGCGGCGGCTGATTCAGGTTGGCTCAGAAAACCACACACAGAAGCCCCCGCCTCGATCTTCGAAACGGTCCGTTCCTATCCGTATGCGACTTCTGATCTACTCCGACCTTCACCGGGAGTTCTCCGCGAACTTCGAGAACCGCGTCACAACGCCAGAGCCGCAGCTCGGAAGCTTTGGAGCGGATCTGGTCGTCCTCGCAGGCGACACCGATACCGGCGTGATGGGAGTGCGATGGGCGCGACAATTCTTTGCGGCGACACGAGTGCTGTACGTGCCCGGCAACCACGAGTACTATGGAAACAAGATTGGGTCACTCCAGGCGAAGCTCCGGGACGAGGCGGCAGGCTCGTCGATCACGATTCTGGACGATGAAGCAGTGGAGGTCGGAGGATACCGATTCTTCGGGACAACCCTGTGGACAGATTTCGAAATCCTCGGTGATCGGGCGGAGGCGACGCGAGAAGCTGGACGACACCCGAACGGGATGAGCGATTTCCGCCGTATCCGCCGGGCGAGTGATTTTCGCCGCTTTCAACCGTCCGACGCTGCGCGTCTCCATGCAGCCGCCAAGAGCAGGCTGATCCACTTCCTCGAGAGTGGTCCGCGAGAACGTGCTGTCGTGATCAGTCATCACGCTCCGTCACCACGTTCATTGTTGGTTCGGCGGGATGGCAGAGCCGATCCCTTGGACCCGGCATATGCCTCTAACCTAGAGGGCCTAATCGAGGCGAACGGCCCGGCGCTATGGATTCACGGGCACATTCACTCTGCACGCGACTACAGGATTGGGATAACACGTGTGATATGCAACCCCCGCGGGTACCCAGACGAAACATACACCGGCTTCCGGCCGGATCTCACCGTCGATATCTCGGTGCCTCGTTTTGGGCTAGCATGAGCAATTCCAAGGGTTTCTGACGATGAAGAGTCTGCGTCCTGCCAAGCATCTTCCCATACATCCCGGAGTTCAGCTCCGCATTGAGATGGATGCACGCGGTCTGACCATGCGCGATGTTTCGAATTGTGTGCCCAAGGAACACCGCAAGCGGTTCATACGAGAACTGGATGACCTTATGCTGGGAGGCGCCTCCGATTCGTGTCCCGGTATCGAGACGTGCTTGGCTCTAGATCGTGTCTTCGGGCTGCGCACGGGAACATGGTGGCACATACAAGCCGACTATGAAGCTGCAGAATGGGCGCACCGAGAACGTTGGATCGATATGGTTAGGCCGGCGAAGAAAAAGCCGACGAGGCGTCCACGCGTTCAGATAGGGCGTGGCGCAGCCTATTCCGCTCTGCTGTTCCGGAATCGTGGAGCAATCGCGACACGCCAGCTGGTGGCTCGCAGAGCATCGCTTGCGAAGCGGCTCGCGGCATATGCGTCGGTGAATGCCACTGTTCTGCAGAACCGCATCAAGCTGCTGGAATCAAGCGATGCCCGATTGTTGAAGAAAGCTGTCGCCGTCCTCGAATCTGAGGAGAGTGCCGCGAATTGGCTGACCTCGTCGATTATCTCTCTGGGAGGGCGCGCCGCCGTGGAAGTCGCCGTATCCGAAGATGGGATGCACCACGTCCTAACGGTCTTGAATAGCATAGAATACGGATTGGGTGCCTAGTTTATCTCGGATGAGACGGGTGC
Source organism: Verrucomicrobiota bacterium (assembly GCA_023399155.1). GTDB lineage: Bacteria > Verrucomicrobiota > Verrucomicrobiia > Opitutales > Opitutaceae > JAEWQP01. The sequence goes on from JAEWQP010000040.1 coordinate 3,030, forward strand.
CAGAATACGGACGGATGTAGCTGCTCAGATTCGAATGCCTCAAGAAATCACAGGAAAGAAGCGGATTGCCGGAAGAGCGCTCATCCAACTCGTCCGTGCGCAAGAGAAGGCAATCCGAACCGTGCTTGAAGCTCTCAAGCCTCCATCAGGCGTAGCGATCGCTGCGGTGCAGCGCTACCTCGCACAACTGGATCCTCCCGTCGCTGAGGAGACATTGTGCTGCCTGATGTGGCTGGATCGACGCGGCGAGTGGATGAAGCACGTAGGTGTGCTGATCGACTCCGCCAGCGTCGCGACGATCTGCCCGCAAACTACAACACCTGCCGCCGTGCGCGGGGCACGAGCGCGAGGTCGGCTGATTGCCTTCAAGGTCGGAAGCAAGCTATTGTTTCCGGCGATTCAGTTTAGCCCGACCGGGTCACCGTACTCGTGGGTGCAGGTGATCACGAGGTGCCTCCCTGATCCGGACTCGCAGCTGCAACTCCTGGGGGCACGGCGGTCCTCCGTGCGGTGCAGCTATGCTGAACAGATCACACGAAGTCGCTCGCCAGCGGCTTTGGTCTCCATCTTCGCGGAGATGACGTCTCAGGCTCGCGCCATCGCCAAAGCGGAAGCGCGCTAACACGCGCGAAACGCCAATACGAACGTGCGTCTTAGCTTTAGCGTCGAATACATCGAACGTCGTCCAGAATAGCGTCTGGAATCTCAGACGTTGTGGAGCCTCGTTGGATCGGGCCTCCCACATGACTCAGGAACGACGTTCGCGTGAACAGATGTCGACGAAATCCAGCGGAATCCCCGTCGTTCAAGCTGGTGCCCAACCCTGAAATGCCCTGAACTCCGACCCGAACTAAACCCCTGCTGCTCGGCTCCCCCACCGCGGCGCACCTGGACACAGGTATGCAGTCGCTCACCACGCTCCCTCTTTCTGATTTCTTCGGTCTCTTTGCACCCCGATACCTGATCGGAACGACCTATACCGCCAGTCTGGCGTTCTTCGAATCCGTCGTATTTCCGGAGGTCGACCGTAGTAACCTCACTGGCGCAGTCATCCTGTGCGATGAATGCGGGTTTGCTCAAGCCACCGCCGAAGGATCCGCACTCATCGAGGTAACGAAGAGCTACTCGATGGTGCTCGCCCCGAAGGGCAGGACATTCCACGCGAAGGTCTGGATCATGGTGGCAGATGACGAGTTTGCCGTGCTGTGCGGCAGCGGCAATCTCACCCAATCTGGCTTCATCCGAAATCACGAGCTCTTCGAGGTGGTGCGTATCCGTCCCGGTGGCAACGAACGCGAGCTTGCAGAAGAGCTCGCGTCGTTTGTGAAGAGTCTCGTGGGTCTCTTCTCCGGACTTGAGGAAGACGCCGTTCCAGCGAAAGGCATCCTGGCCGGCTGCCATGACTTGATGGTCAGGATTGCCGTGGCACAGAAGTTCGCTGCACAACGCGCCAAATACTTCCTGAGCTCCTTTGGTGGTAACTTCGCTGATCAGATCTCGAAGCAGGTCGGTGGCGAGGTTCGCCGGATCTGCGTTGCCGCACCTTTTTTTGGCGGCAGCGACCGCGGCATAAGCCTGCTTCGTGCGACGTTTCCGGGCACACCAATTGCGGTGTTTCCCGCATTGCACGGTGATGCCATCGATATTCCGCGGGCCCTCCTTGGCGACGCTCCGAACAGGTTGCGACTCTGGTCAGAGAAGAAGGGCTTTGCCCATCTGAAGCTATACGGCTTCGACGCGGATTCGGGTAGCTGGTTATTCAGCGGTAGCGTCAATTGCACGGACCAGGCGCTCGCAGGCACTAACATCGAAGCGGGAATCCTGAGGAGAGTCGCTCCTGAACAACTGGCGTTTTTCTTCGCGCCAGATGGCCCGCTTCCAGAAGTGCGACAGCTATCCATTGAGTGGCGGGATACGACAACTCGCTGGCTTCGGCTGTGGGCCGCCAATTCGGGCGCGGGAATCGCCTTGGCAATCGATGCGGACGCGAAGGACCACGCGCCACTATCGGATGTGACCATCGAACTACGGTCGGGATCAGAATCGACCTCATGTCACTTCGCTAGGGCCTTCGTAAAATCGACATGGACCGTTCACACGAGTGACTTCCCCCAGCCGATCCGCGTTTCGAACTGCCTCACGGTCCGTATCGTCGGAACGAATGCGATCGGGCAGCGTTGCGAAGGGGTGGCGTTCGTAGACGACACGGGGATGCTCAATGCCACCCCAACCGAACGTGAAGCACGCGCGGGCCTGCACGGCATCCTTTCCTCGAACGGGATACTGAGAACCGCAGAACTCGGCGCACTGTTCGATTTGGTCGATAGGGTCCTCGAAGGCGCAAGCAACAGGCCGGACCTCCCAGACACCAACACTCCAACTGAACGGCACACCAAGCCGAAGGCAGATCGCGCTGAGCCTATTTGGCCTCCGCGGGCCGGTACATCTCGTGGATCTGCGACGGAGTGGAACGTCACAAAGGACGGTTGGTTTCAGCATATGTTGGAGGAACTGCTCCGGCCAACGCAGACGGATCTTTCCGAATCTGAAGCTGCGGATCTCGATCCCGGAAAGAAACCAGTCCGGCCAAAACAGCGCACGAAAGCAGCTCAGCAAGCGATCAACCTAGCCAAGGAACGGTTCGCCAAATTCTCCGGCCGCGTCCATGCGATGGTTCCAGATGCGGTGCTCGCCCATCGGTTAGTTCCAGTGGCAGTCGGATACTTCCACCTCTGCCATCGAATCTGGCTGCGGACCTCCAACGACAGATCTGAGTCTGGTATTCATGAGTTGGTTGACATCGCTAGGCTCTACACCAAGTCGCTTTTCGATAGACGTCACCAGTCTCGAGGATTCACCGCGAATTTCGGAAGTCCCTACCGTCATCATGTGTTCCCGCCGATCGTTTGGGACATTCATTCTCGGTTCGGAATACCCATCGATCCATCGCTCATACCGTTTCACGTGGCGATATTCGCGCTACTGAAGGCGTACGGTGGCGCCGGGTTCTCAAAGCGGCAATGGCTCACGTTTCAGTCAGCGGCGAAGCCCGATCTCTCTGAGCCAGCTTTATTTCGAGACGTTGAAGAAACGATCGCCCGCCTCTTTGAGAAGGAAGACAAGAAGCCGGCCCCCCTTCCGGACATGCGTCCGGCAGTGAAGGATCTCATGCAGATCGGCTGGCGCAACGAACCAGCATATCGGGAGCTCGAAAAAGCCCGCGCGGCCAATCGGCGAATTCTTCCGGTCGACCCCTACCAAAGATTCTGTCCAAGCGACAGCTGCCCGCGCATTGCCTCGCCCGAGTTCGACCGACTCAGCGCGATCGATGTCTTGGTCTGCCCCACCTGTCGCAGTCTGCTCGCTCCCGTCGATCTCTTCGAGGCATTCAACTCAAGCCATGGAAGCTAAGACTATCCCAGCGTTTCCTTTCGGGACTGCAGATTTCGGAGCAAAGCCAGGGGGGCTTGATTTCCTTGGGCTGCGTATCGTCAACCTGCGCATGCTCGCGCGTGATCTCCTGCCAGGCATCAACAATGCGACCAGCGACGTCGGATCATTCATGCTCGGGACCTGGTTACCATGGAAATTTGAGTCGATCGCGGGTAAGTCACATTTCAATACGACCGCATTCGATTGCTTCAATGAAGCCGTGCAGATCTCGATTTCACACTGCCAGCGGCATGGATCGCCCGCTGAGCAGAAATTCGGAAGCGCGCGAACACGCATTGGGGTTGAGCAAGAGATCAACTTTCCGACGGAATTGCGTTTCGGTAACGTTGGCCGAACCCCGGCGACGAGCGTATTCGCAGCGCCTCTCTACGGCCCCTCGTTGCGAAGCCTCGGGCTTCATCGAGGTTACGCGCAGGCAGAGAACGGGCGACTTACCGACATCAACATGGCAAGCGAGACCGCGGCAACCGCGACGATCGCCCGCTACGTCGATCGCAATTTGTCTGCATCGCCTGCATATCAGACTCTTCTCCGACTTGAACCGACAGCTCTGGCTGAAGCCGAAATTGACGATCTTGGGCTACATGGGCTCCACCCGGCGCACTATCGGACGATGCCCAAGGACATACAGAAAGCGTTTGCCACGTTCCTGCTTCCTGCAACGGAAGGCGAAGCCTCGAACGGCAGAACCCTAACCGCTGCCCTCCTGATAGAGACTTTGTCGCAGTCGCCTGGACTGACAGCGGAACAAGTCCGGCGCACGTGGCACACAGGACATCTCGGCACAAAGAAGCTCGAGCTCGCTGACGCGCGTCTCGTCCTTCAACGAGAGCTTTGGTCGCTGTTCATGACGCGCCAGTATCAAAGGTTTTGCCTGGAGCTGATGATGCACTGTTTTGAACGATGCCTGAGGCTTGGCGCACGCAGCGTGCGCGACTGCGTGGCATCCATGTTAGGAGATCTCGGCGTCCCTCATCCGACCTTCCGTTCTCTTCTGGAGGCCGAGGCTCTTGGAGCGGGTGGTCGTGGAAGCACGACGACAATTTCATCAAATTGGAACGCGACCATCCACGGCTCTTCTTCGAACTATGACGAAGGCGACGACCTCGACCCGGATAATCCCGCAAATCGAGCATTCCACATGCTCGCGCGCTGGCATCTTCGGACGTACTCCCGCATCTCGAACTGGAAGCATTTGGATCAGGTGAACTGGGATGGTCCGGATCGCATTTCCGTTAGATGGTTCTCCGAGTGGATCGAAAATAGGGCGGATCTGGCGTTGGATCGATTTCTGGAAGATTTCCTCACCCAGTTCGTATTCACCCAGCACCTGCGCGTAGCGATGGGACGATACGACGGTCGCGAGGTCCAGCGGCTGCGGTTCAGTCTAGATGACAACGGTATCGTCCGAACTGACGCTCTCAAGAACAGCCCCCCACTCGAGCCCGGTTGGATGGCTGATCGGCTTCTCGCATTTGTCGCTTTGCTTTCAGACCTCGGGGTTGTCCGCGATGAAGCAGAGCACCTCTGCGTAGGTCCGAACGCCGATCTCGTCCCACGATTGTGACTGCGGTTTCCAGGCAACGCAGTATGAGTTCGATAGCAGTGGGCCTTCTGCGCGTCGGTAGCCAGGCAGAGCGTCGTGTTTCTATTTTGAAGAAGAAAGGACTCCGTCGGATATGTCGTGCCAGGCTGAGGTCTCGATCGAGCATTCCCCCACTGCCCCTCAAACCATTCTGGCATCCTAAATCCCAATCCCAAGATGTCCGGCAGCATTCAATCGAAGTGCCTCAACGAACTTCGTAATCAAGCCACGACTACACGACGCCTGCTGGCTTCGACTGACCTTTGAATTGATTCGGGGCATCCGCAGGTGTTCCTTTGACTTCCTCAATGATCAATTGGCATACGAACATTCCCGGATATAGAAGGAAGTCCATTGGCCCAAAGTTGATCATTTCCAGCGTAATAGTGCCCTCGAACCCCGCATGAATCGTGGGTGCAGTGAAATGGACAAGAATTCCACATCGCGCCAGCGAGCTTTTCCCTTCAACCCGGGCGCTGTAACAGACGCCGTTTGAATTGAGCGGAAACGCCACTCTTTCTTGAGTGCGCGCTAGCACAAATGTCCGTGGCTTTAGGACGTATGGTTGCTCTTCCGTCGAGTTGATCGGCCGGGAATTCGATGCGAGGAAAGGTGCGATTCCCCCTTTCCGAAGATCTATCGCCGCCGGTCCTCCCTTTGGAACGAAGATCTCGCTAGATAGACGGAGGTCTACTGCGCTCGTATTAAATGGCGACTGTGCGGGATCATTGCCCGCAAGCGGCTCAATTAAGAATCTCTTTTCTCTAATCGCCGCACAAATCTCGAGATTACTCAGGATCATGCGACTGAATCGACTCAGCCCGCTGGTTCGACGTGGAGACTACTCTTCGGGAGCGTCACCCATCTCGATCCAGTTTCTAAAACCTCTGACGGCAGTAAAATAAGCCCATCCTCCCCAGATCTTTCCACAAGATTCGCCTTCAGATATCCGGTAAATGGTGTCCCGTTCGGCCTAACGAGGGATTTGTCAGCGAAAAGAGAGATTTTTTCTCCACTTGAGGCATTTAGCTGAACTGCCCATTCGTTGCTGAACATTCCGTCCTGATAGCTGCAATCGACGAGAATTGTTTCGGCGTTCATGACGTGGGATCGAGGGGTTGCAGGCGGTTTAGAGCCTTAGGGAGGGTGAGGAAGAGTTTACCTAGACGATCTCTAGATGCAATGGGAAAATACTGTTGAGCACCTGTATTCTTGGTCGTAGGATCTCTGATCGATAATGCCGGGAGCCTCTTCGTGCCGACCGAACCACAGTCCTTCGCAGTTTGCTCCGCAAAGGTGGATTCGCAACATCGCGTTCTTTTTCCGGCGTCTATTCGCAAAACAACACGATTTCTTTCTATAAGTGCCTCAGTGATCGGATATTTACGATTGGGTAGGCATGGACAACTTATTGCGTTCGCCGACGAATCAATTGCCCCCCTACTGCAAAGTGTGGGACAAGCGGTAGTCAATTCTGCTCCATCGATCGATGAGGTTAACGAGCAGGGTTTTGAAGCAGTTCGTTCTCTTTCGCTGCTTTGTCCCGTTACGTTCAATTTTGAACAGGCGACCGGAAGCTTTAGGATGACTTTACCTAAGATGCTTCGGGACCTTCAGGTCTGCCCGTCCGCGGACAGTTCGGTCGTACTGTTTGCATCGCCTACCTTTATCGAACTTTGGGGAAGTACGGCATATCTCCACTACTTTCAATCGGGCGCAGGGCTGCGTCTGGAATCCGCAAAAGAAGCATTGAAAGAGCGTTGGGGACTAGAGTGATTCGGATTCGCACAATACTGAACAAAATTTCAGTATGCGCAATAACTGATCCTACATTTCGTAGCGAAACGTCGTTTGCCGTTTCGTCGGTTTAGAGCAGCGCCACCCGAAGAGGCGTCTGCTATCGTGAGTCCCTGGTGCGGACCTATGGGTTTCGCTCTTTCGCCCGAATTCGTCTGAAGACCGAGTGGGATTCCGACCAATCGACGACCTGCAAAGCAAGGGCTGTTCGGTCGGAAACTTCTTCGCATAGGAGTGCAACGAAGAGCCGCAGGTTTTCTGCGGACCATGGGCAGTTTAGGAGCAAGCTCTGCTCGCGCATCGCGGTCTCGATCTTGGGTGTGAGGCCAAACTCCAGACGCTTCACGTCGAGGCCGCGTAGCCAAAGAGTCGGATTCGATGTCTGACACTTATCTCGGAGCGGTACTGACCGCTGAGGTCCCCCCTTTCGACACGCTTGAGCAGCTCGCTTGCTGCAGGCGTGAGTACGCGTTCAGCTTCGGGTGCCCCGATACTGTGGGCGTAAGCCAAGACGTCTCTCCACTCTGCGCCTTCCGCAAGCCGAAGATCCACGCCGAAGAGACGATCACGCACATGGATCACTAACGCTGGACACTCGGTCTGAATTGCGGACGCGACACGGTTCAGGGTTCGACTGGAGGGTTCATCGCCACAATTGCTGCCAACCAGCTGTTCCTTCAGCTGCTGAGAAAACGGTTCGTAGAGACTTCCGCGATGGAACGGGATGATTGGCTCCGAACGAATTCTGGCATTGATGAAATCCCGGAACAGATCCAGTCGGGCCGGGAGATCGAGAGTATCTGAATTTGATGCGTTGGCCTTCATGATCCGACTCCGTCGACCGTTCCGCACGCGAAGGCAAATCGCGGTCCCGAGAAGGCTCCGAAACCTTCGACGCAATCTAGCTGGAGCCGCTTGGGTACAAGCACCACCAGTGATGGCTGTTTGCGCAGCAGCGCTCTTTGTCGAGCCGATCGATTCCGCCAATGGAACCCACCAAACCAAGATAGCGCTTTACGGAACGGCTCTGAGAGCCCCAGCTCTTCAGGAGCCCCCTTCGTCATCCCATTGAGTATTCTGAAGCCTGCGAGACGATGACCAAGCGTAAAGAACACCCTGCCGAATTGCTGCTGACGATGCCGTGGTGGGTGAGTGCCGGAATCGGCCTAATCTCAATCGTATTCTTACAAAGGATACAGCCTGCGGTCGCAGCACAGAACCAGGTGACTGCTGGATTTGCTCGAATGGGTGACGCCCTTGCCCCGATCGCATTTCTAGTTTTTGGGGCATTGTCTGTCGGTTCTGCGCTATTCGCGCGCAAGCGGCGCACGCTCCTCGACGAGCAGACCGGCCTCGAGTCGCTGCGTGCCGTCTCCTGGAAGGATTTCGAATTCCTCGTCGCTGAGGCATTCCGCCGCCAAGGCTTCTCTGCAGAGTATGGGCTCGGATCGGGCGCAGACGGCGGTGTCGACATCACCTTGCACAAGGACGGCCGGATCACGCTTGTGCAGTGCAAGCAGTGGAAGACGTTCAAGGTTGGTGCGCCGATTATTCGAGAGTTGCTCGGCGCCATTACAGCGAGCCGTGCCGACGCTGGTGTCGTTATCACAACCGGCGAATTCACTCGGGACGCGCGGGAGTTCGGTTCGGCAAACAACATCACGCTCGTGGATGGTCCTGCACTATTGTCGCTCGTCCGAGAGGTTCAGAGCGTCCAAGCACCAGCCACGACCGTCGCACCGGCGCCAATCGATTCGCCACCAACACCTCCGATCTGTCCGACGTGCAATGTTCCGATGGTGCGACGCACGGCTCGACGAGGGAACAAAATCGGCTCCGATTTTTGGGAATGTTCAAACTATCCCCGCTGCAAACAGACTCGCTCCATCAAGGAGCATTGATGATCGCTAACGTTTCAGTTCTGGAGCACTTACGTTTTAATTATCCAGATTCCTGATCATTCAATTATTCAACCGAGCGGCCCTTCAGAGGGAGGCCACTTACGTTTTGAATTATACGAAGCCACGTCCTGTCGTTGGATAACTCAAAACGTTAACTCGGAACGGCAGCTTCAGGCGCTGTTCCTAGCGACCGCTGACGACGGTCAGCTCACTTCGGCGGCCGCACGGTACCAGCGTGCGGCCCGCAGTGCGGGTGTTCAGGAGGCCGCGTTGGCCTCAAGATCGTCGAGTTCGGGCACCAGCCTCCAGGCAACGGCGTTGCGCGTCGCCTTCGCCGGGAACCCCTGCGGTCCCGTCCAGATCACAAGCGAGGACGAGCCGTCGGCAAAACGCACCTCCACGGCTGACTGTGTGGGCGGGGGTGTGCTGATCGCAGTCCAGAAGCGCGAGAGGGTGTTCATGATGTGTGCCTTCGAGCGAGTGTTGTATGGAGCTGCCGTGTCGATCGCCGGGCGTAACAAGCAGGCAACATGCCGGTGTCAGCCGCGTGTCCCGCCCGAAGTTGATGTTTTTCCTCCCCCTAACATCGGCGCGGCGTGAGCCGGGAAAAGCCCTTCGCACACGGATTCGTGCGTGCGACATCGCGCCTCAGCCGGTCTGCGTTCAGACCGCCGTCGCGTCGATCCGAGCCAGATTCGCGAGGAAAAGATCGAGCAACGCCGGCTCGAACTTCACGCCGCGCAACCGTCGCAGCTCGTCGAGGACCGCATCCTCCGACCACGCGGGCTTGTAGGCGCGACGCGAGAGCAGCGCATCGTAGACATCGGCGATCGCGACGACACGGGCCTCGATCGGAATCGCCGTCCCGCGCAGGTTGTGCGGATAGCCGCTGCCATCCCAGTTCTCATGGTGCGAGAGCGCGATGCGCGCAGCGCACTGGATGACCGGCCAGCGACTCCCCTCGAGAATGCGGTGCCCGATCGTCGTGTGCGACACCACGATCTGCCGCTCCTCGGGCGTGAGCCGGCCGGGCTTTTCCAGGATCTCCCGCGGCAGTCCCAGCTTGCCGACGTCGTGGAGCGGCGTGGCGTAGTGGATTTCCAACACCCGGTGGTCCTCGAGACCGGCCAACCGCGCGAGTTCGCAGGCACAATGGGTGACGTGGTCGAGATGCCCCACGATGGACGGGTCGTGCGCCTCGCAGGCGAAACGCATGCGCAAGGCGATCTCGTAACCGGGATCCAGCCCGGTGATGTCAGTGGTCGCACTCATGCGGTCACCCGGTCGTCGCGCGGCGCCAGGCCTCGCTCGCGCCGGCGTCGCTGCTTGGTCTCGTAGAGGGCGGCGTCGGCCTCGCCCAGGAGTTCATCGATGGTTTTCGTGCCCGTTCCTTCGAAGTAGGTGACGCCGTAGCTTGTCTCAAGCGAGTAGCCCGACGTGTCGCGGGAGTTGCGCACGCTCAGCACGACCTCCAGCGCCTGGAGTGTATCCTCGACCTGACCGGGCCGCGCCTCCACGCCCATGGCGAGAAACTCGTCACCGCCCAACCGCACAAGCAGTGCGTCCTTGCGAAACACCTCGCGCAGATTGACGGCAAACTCAGTCAACGCCTCGTCGCCCTTGGCGTGCCCCAGCTCGTCGTTGATCTGCTTGAAGCGATCGAGGTCGAAATAGCAGATGTACCCGCGCGCGGTGCCCTTGCTCGTGCGCTGGAGCACGTCTCCGCTGAGCGAATTGAAGCCGCGCCGGTTGTAGAGGCCGGTGAGTTCGTCGATGACCGCGAGCTGCCGGATCGTGCGCTGCATGCGATGGCGCTCGATCGAGTAGAGGATGGAGCGTTGCAGGGTGCTTTCGTTGAACGCACCCTTGACGAGGAAGTCCTGCGCGCCGAGCTGCACGGCCCGCACGCCCATCTCGTCGTTCTCGGTCGCGGTGAGGACGATGACTGCGACTTCCGGCGCGGTTTCCACCACGCGCGTCAGCGTGTCCAGCCCCTGGCTGTCGGGCAGGTTCAGGTCCAGCAGGACCATGTCATAGTCATCGTTCCGCAGGACCGACAGCGAATCCGCGAGCGTGGCCCGATGGGTCACGGCATAGCGGCCGCTGCTCCGGCGGGTCAGGATGCGCTCCGTGACCTTGGCCGTGACCAACTCGTCCTCAACGAGGAGAACTCTGAAGGTCTGGATGATCATGGCGGCCGGGCGAGGTGACGGAAAACCCCCAAGGTTCGGGGCGTTGCCCTGCTTATTCGGCGTTTTTGTCCCTCGCCTGAGCCGGTTCCAACGGACGCTCGCGCCCGGCGTGCACGATCCGCGGTGTCACGAAGAACACCAGTTCCGTGTTCTCGCGGGTCTTGAGTTCGCCGCGGAAGGCTTTGCCGAGCAGCGGGATGTCCCCGAGCACGGGGATCTTGCGCACGGTCGTGGCGGTGCCCTCCTGCACGAGGCCGCCGAGCACCACGGTATCGCCGTCACGCACCCGCACGATCGAGGTGGACTGACGGATGTCGATGACGGGCGCCGTCGCCTGGCTGCCTGAATTGGTGATCAACCGCTCCACGCGCACCAGTCGGCTCACCGCCGGCGTGATATCGAGGGTGATGAGTCCATCCGCAGAAACCTCCGGCGTGATGGAAAGCACCGTCCCGATGGTGACGTTCTGCACCGAGACCGTGGTGGTGAGGACGGGCGGCGAACCCGGTGCGGCCACCACCTCGGTCGTGAAGATCGGAAAATCCTGGCCCACACGCACGACGGCCGGCTGGTTGTGCAGCGTGCGTAGGCGCGGCTTCGATACGATTTTGAGGCTGCCCTGCTGGTCGAGCGCCTCGATCACCGCGGTGATGTCGCGCTCGGAGATGTCCTGCGTGAGCGTCAGACCCGCGGGTAGCGGCTGGGCGCCGTAGGCGCTGTCGGTCACTACCAGACCCGTCGCGAACTCGGTACCGTAGTTGCGCGTCAGCGAGGAGGCCACCCGCACCCAGTCGATCCCGAGCTGGAAGGAATTGCTCAGGCCGACTTCATAGATCTGCACCTCGATGTCGACCTGGCTGACGATGCGACCCGCGATGGATTCGAGATACTCGGCCACGAGTTCGATCGTGCGGTGATTGCTGGAGACGAGCACCGTGCCGGCCAGGCTGTTGATGGTGACCGAGCCCGCCTCGCCCACCAGGGACCTGAGCTGCGTCGCGAGGTCGGTCCAGAAGTCGATCGTGGACGTGGCGGAAACCGACATCGACGAACCCTGGATCGCGCCGCCTCCGCCGCCTTCCCCCGACAGGCCCGATGAAATCGCCACGCCGCTGGCGCCCTGTCCCACCCGGGTCGCGTTGATGTAGTCGATATGGAAGAGCCGCGTCTCGCGATTGCGCACGCGGATGAGTTCGCCGCTCTTCACGAAGTAATACCCGTTGGCCTCGAGCAACGCACGCATCGCGAGATCAAGCGGCAGGTCGTGGAAATCGACCGTGACCTCGCCCTCGACGTCGAGGTCGGGCACGATATTGAGCCGGTTCGCGCGCGCGAACAGCGCGAGGGCCTGCTTGACCGGCAGGTTCTCGGCGCTGAACGTGAACCGCGCCTCGGCTGCGCGGCCGGAGAGCACGGAGGTGGCGTCCACCACCTGTTCCGGGGCGGCGCCTCGCACGGCGGCGCCGGTTGGGAGCACCAGGATCGCGGCGAGCGTCACTAGAAGCGGGAATCGATCAGCGTTCATCGTCGGCAGTCTCCAGAATGGCCGCGTTCGCGGCCGGGGTGATGAGAGTGAACTCCTGGCCGAGCCGCAGGAAATCGCGGCCCTTCCAATGGGTGAGCCAGATGCCTTCGCGCTCGAAGGTCTCGAGCGTGATCCGCCCGATGCTCTCGCCCGCGTGCACGATGCGTCCATTGATGAACGCGAGCTGCTCGTCCTCCTGTCGCCAGATGGCGGACAGATGAACGGTCTCGGTCTCATCCGGCAGGCGCTCGAGACCGTCGCCTGTATCCTCGGCGCGGGGACGCCGTGGCTCGAATGGATCGGGCAGGTTCTCGCTGAGCGAAAGGCTCCTGAGCGCCTCCACAAGGGTGGTCTCGCCCGGCACGACCGGAACGGCGTCATCGACCGGCCATTCGGCGGCGGCTTCAGCCGGTTGCGCGGAGCGGACAGCGCCGGATCGGCTGCGGTCGCGGACCGATTGCACCACAAAAAAGATGGCAGCGGTGGCCAGCAGCGCCACAACCCACGGCTTGTTGAGGAGCTTTCTCATGGCGTGGCGCGGCACGCGGCGCGTAGATTGACCTCGGCGACCAGCACACCTGGCTGTTCCACGCGGATGGACAGCAGGGTCATCTCAAACCGCGCTTCGTCCGCGACAATCGTCCGCAGCAGCGCCATGAGCGCGTTGAACGCGTTGGGATTTCCCGCGCGTGGTTCCAGACGGAGTCGCGCGGGCACATGCACCATCGCCCGGGAAGTGCCCTCCACGCCGTTCTCGGCCACGCCGTAGACCTGCGCGGTCGCTTTCCAACCGGAGGAGCGCGCACGGTTTACGATCGCATCGAGACGCTCCTGCACGATCGCCGGACCTTCCAAAAGGCGCTCATGCGCGGCGCTTGCGCGCGCCGCCACGTCCGCGGCCGTCTGTTCGGAACACGCCTGCTGCAAGTCCGTGACGTCCTGCTCGAGCGCGAGGGCGGCGGCGTGTCGCATGCGTTCCTCGGCGCGGTGCGGCTCGCGAACACCCCACGTCCAAGCCGCGATTGCGCTGCCGGCGAGCACCGGGAGGATCAGCGGCCACATCCGACGCAGGCGCACCACGAGCGGCGCGTCGGGCCAGCCCGGAACCTCGCTGATGGCCTGCCAGAGGGAGGCGAAGGGGGCCGGAAGACTAGTCTTCAAAGATCCGGCCCTCCATGATGAATGATTGCAGTGCGGTGCCCGTGCCGTCCTGTCTGGTACTTGCGGTCGGGCGCACGCTCTCGGCCACCCGCACGCGAAGCGGACTGCGCGCGAGCTGACGCCGCAGGCCGTCCAGCAGCGTGCGCGCAGTATCCTCGTCGGCCTCAAGGGTGCCGTCGGCGCGGAACATCCAGCGCGAATCGGTCTCGCTCCACCGTATGGATACATCCGTGAGCCGTGCCTCGCGCGGGAGCAGCGTGGCGAGCAGGCCCACGAATCCCGGGGGAACCGCCGGGAGGCGCGAACCCTCCAACTCGTCCAGCACCGCCTGGGCGCGCTCGACCTCGGCGTTGCGTGCAATGAGCCGCCCGCGTTCCTCAATCATCGCGTCCTCGCTGGCGGCAACCGCGGCAAGATGGGCGCGTTCCACGCGCCATGACTGCTCGCGATTCCACGCGTCGAGCCCGAGGAGCGCGGTGGCGAGGAAGCACGCCGCGATGATCGCTCGGCGGATAAACCGGTTGCGCCGTTTCTGGCGAAGGTAGCCTGCGACAAGGTTGATAGGTTGGCGGGCGGGCAGACGGACGACGAGGTCGAGCCAATGCGCCGGGCCGCCGCTCCGCACCATCACAGCCTTTCCGGCACCGCATTTCGCCTCGACCTCGGCCTTCGCGCCGTCCGCCGCGGGTCCGATCAACCAAAGGCGGTCAACGATCGCGGCAAACTGCTGCTTCGCGTAGAGGACGGAGCGATTGACCTCGACCGCGACGCGCGCGGGTTCGGTCGTCCACGAGGCCAGCGTGGTGCGGACGAAGAGGATGTCCCGCGGTGTACGCCCGACGACCAGAGCCGTGGCCCCACCCGCCTCGGCTGCAACGAGCACAGGCGCGCCGGCGGGCTCGCCGAGGTCGCCCAACTCGACCTGCAGGGGAACCAGCAGCGGCACGATGCGTGTGAGATCGAGCCGGCGGCGAAGAGCCACATCATTGAGGCGCAGGTAGAACTCACTGGGCAGAAGATGCAGCACGTGTGCCGCGTCCTTGCGCGTGGAGGCCGCGCGCTGACTCACCCAGAGCGATTCTCCGTGATCGCGCGCGTGGCGCTCGACGCGGCTGCGCAGGTAGGCGCGCGCTGCCGCGTCGCTGAACGCCGGTGCGCTCTCCATCTGATGGGCGAACTGTTCGTGGGCGAGGATCAGAAAGGCCTCGGATCCGCCGAACTGCATCGCGGCGATGGCACTGTCGACCGCGACTTCGTACTCCTCGAGCGTCTGCACCGGGGCCGGAGCCGTCCACGTGCCGAGCGACGAGCCGCGACGGTAGGCGGCCGCGTGAAAGTGTCCATGCACCCAGGCAAAGCCGATGGTATCCGCAGGGCTGCGACGCCCTTTGGCCTGGCGCGGTTCGGATGCGGCAGGTGCTGCCTGTGGGGAGGTCGTGGTCATTTCGCCCTCCATCGCGCGCCGTCGAACTCAAACGACTGGTCGTGATCGACCACGATGTAGCTGTAGATGGGGTTGCCGGTCGCTCCCATCAGGTCGACACGGTCGCCTGCGACCAGATCCGGAATTTTCTCTTGTTCGCCAGGGTTGACGGTGTCGGACCAGCTGCCATCCGCCTTGATCACAGTGTAGTTCGCCGGAACCGGAGGCCACGACGTCTCGACCGTGCCGGTGATGGTCCCGCCGCCGGAGCCGCCGCTGTTTCCCTTCCCGTTGCCGTTGTTCCCTTTACCGTTCCCACCGGTGACGGTGGATGAGTCGTCGGTTGTCGTGGTTCCGGTGATCGTGCCGCCCGAAGTGTTGTTGAGAGTGACCGTGTAGGTCTTCATCTCCTCGCGCACGCCCTGCAGGCTGATCCGCGCGATGACCAGGCCCTCGCCGGCGCCTGCTGCATTCCACGCCGCCCAGCCGCCCCAACTCGCCGCCGGAGGAACGCTGCCGTCTGCCGTGTTCCAGATCAGGTCGAAGGCGGCCGTGGCCATCGGGATGGATGCGGGAAGCAGAAGTGCCGCGTTGTCGGTGCGCATCGAGGAGAGGATCATTGCCCGCTGTGGCGTCGTGCCGGCCTCGATGATGAAACTTCGCTGGGTGCCGCGGGACGTCTTCCACACGTCGTACGCGCTGAGTCCCACGATCGCCGCAAGATCGGCGCACCACGCTGGAGGCTGGCCTGCGGCTGGCACCGGGCCCTTGTCGCCAGGGAGGTAGCCCTCAGTCTTGAGAAAGAACTTCACCTGCTCGCCCATGCTGCGGAGCGAGGTGCGCTCCGCGTCGCGCGCCGTCCGCGCGATTGTGCGCATGGTAGCCGGCGCCAGGACCGCCGCCATGATCGCGATGATCGCAAGCACGCCGATGAGCTCGATCAGCGTAAAGCCGTGCCGGATACGGCGTCCGGGGCTGTTCAGCGATGCATTCATCGTGCCTGCCAGAGCTGCAGGATCGGCAGCACCACGGCCAGGGCCACCACGCCGACCACGCCGATGAGCGTGAGCATGACAGCCGGGTTGAAGATCGCGAAGACGATCTTGATGCGACGCGGAATGATCGCGTTGTAGTATTGGGCGATCCCCGACAGCGCCTCGTCGAGGTTTCCGGAGTTCTCGCCCGTCGCGATCATCGTGATCAGCGTGCGGGGGAAGACATCGTGGCGCGCGAGGGCCTTGCTCATCGGCGTGCCCTCGAGCACGGCATGGCCGACATCCTCGAGCGCGAACTCGATGGCCCGATTGCCGACGAGCTTCCGGCAGATCTCCAGCCCCTTCAGGAGCGGAACGCCGGACCGGTAAAGCATGCCGAGGTTGTTCGCGAAGCGCGAGAGTCCGAACATCGCAATGAGCGACCCAAAGACCGGCATCTCCATGAGCTGGCGGTCAAAGGCGCGGCCGAAATGCGGCTGACGCAGCGCGATCTTGAGCGCGATCGGGGCCGCGATCGCGAGCCCGAGCAGCCACGGCCAGCCACGCACCATCAGGTCGCTGATCATCATCACGACCCGGGTGAGCGCCGGCACCTCCAGCGACAGGTCGGTCAGCAGCGAAACGAACCGCGGCACCACAAAGGTGAACAACAGCACGACGAGCGAGCTGGCGGCGAAGATCACGATGATCGGGTAGATCAGGGCCTGTCTTACTTCCGAAATCAGCCCGTCGAACCATTCGAAATACTCGCTCAGGCTCCGGAAGACCTCGGGCATCTGGCCGCTGACCTCGCCGGCCTGCACCATCGCGATCACCTGCCGCGAAAAGACTCGCGGGTAGGTTTCCATTGCAGCGTGCAGGGGCACGCCCACCGCCACCTGCTCGGCCAGGCCCCGGACCACCTTTCCCAGGACGGTGTCGCGAAAATCCTCCGCCAGGCGATCCAGCGCCTGCGGCAGCGTGATGCCCGAGCGAAGGAGCAGCGCCATCTGGACGAAGAATCCGATGGCGTCGCGGCGCTTGGCCGAGAGCCGGCTGATCGTCGACTCCGAACGCGCCACGCTCTCGCCGTCCGTACGGGCTTCGAGCAGCCAGTTCCCCGCCGTGCGCAGGCGCGCCTCGAGCGCGGACACATTCTCCGCTTCGAGCGCGCCGGTCACCGTCTGCCCGGTCGAGGTGTAGGCCTTGTAGTGAAAGAGGCTCATCGGCGAAGGCGGGCGGCTCAGGTGGCGAACGCCACGCGAAAGACCTCCTCGATGCTGGTGTCTCCGTCGAAGGCGCGCCGCATACCGTCATCAAAGAGCAGGGGCATCCCGCGCGCGCGGGCATGGATCTTGATCTTGTCCACGCCGCCTTCGTGCAGCATGGGGTGGAAGGACTCGTCGATCTGCAGGACCTCGAAGATCGCCAGGCGTCCGCGATACCCCTGCTGTCGGCACTCCGGACAACCCCGCGCGCGCCAGAGCGTGGGCTCGCGATCCACAGGGGCCGGCATGTGGAAGTTCTCCAGGAGAGCGAGAGGATCCACCACCGCCTCCTTGCACACCTTGCAGAGGCGCCGCACGAGGCGCTGCGCGATGATGAGGTGCAGGGTCGCCGGAAGCAGGAACGGCTCGACGCCCAGGTCGATCAGCCGCGGCACCGCGCTGAACGAGTCGTTCGTATGCAACGAGCTGAACACAAGGTGTCCGGTCAGCGCCGCGCGGACCATCAACTGCGCCGTCTCGCGGTCGCGGGTCTCACCCACGAGGATCACGTCAGGGTCCTGGCGCAGGAGCGTACGGAGCCCGGTGCTGAAGGTCAGGCCGATCTTCTCATTGACCTGGGTTTGCCGGATATGCGGCAACCGGTACTCGATCGGGTCCTCGAGGGTGAAGACAGCGCGCTCGAGCCGGTTCACGCTGTTCAGTCCGGTGTAAAGCGTCGTGGTTTTTCCACTACCGGTCGGCCCGGTGATGAGAACGATGCCGTGCGGCCGGTTCACCGCGCTGGCCAGTGCCTGCTCATCCGCGGCGCGCAAGCCCAGCGATCGCAGGTCGAGCATGAGCCCGGTGCTGTCGAGGATGCGCAGCACGACGCTCTCCCCGTAGTTGGTCGGCATGCACGAGACGCGGAGGTTGAGCTCCTTGCGCCCGACCTGGAAGGCGAAGCGCCCATCCTGGGGCAGGCGTGTCTCGGAGACGTCGAGATTGGCCATGACCTTCACACGGGCGATGAACGGCTCCTGCAGGTCCTTCGGCACGAGCATGAACGCCTGCAGCACGCCGTCGGTCCGCATGCGAATGCGCAGCGACTTCTCGTCGGGCTCGAAATGGATGTCGCTGGCCGCCTTGCGCACCGCGGCGGCGATGATCTGCTCCACGGCCCGGATCATGGGCGCCGTGGTGTCGTCGCCGCCCTTGCGCTGGCTGATCTTCATCAGCTCGTCGATGGTCTGGTCGATCGAGCCCTCGCGTTCGTGCACCGAGGCGAGCTTCTCCAGGATGTCGGGCTTGGGCGCGTTGACGACCTCGACCTTCAGGCGCGTCGTCTGTTCGATGCGGTCGATGGCGACCACGTCGAACGGGTCGGCCATCACCACGGTGAGTGTATCCGAATCCCGGCGACAGGGAATGAGCGCCGCCTCGCGGCAGAAGTCGAAGGGAAGCAGCGTGATGACATCCGGCTCGATCGCCATCCGGCCGACGTCGACCGTCGGGGTCTGCGCATCCTGCGCGAGGAAGCTCGCGATATCCTGCTCCGTGACGAAACCAAGCTCATGCAGCACCGCGCCGATCAGGCGGCCGGTGCGCTTCTGCTCGCGCAGCGCGAGCTCGAGCTGGTGGCGGTTGATCAGCCCCGCTTCGAGCAGGCGGTCGCCGAGGCGCTTGGGAGGAGCCGCTGGCGTTGCAGGTGTGGTGACCATAAAAAAGCGGGCCCGGGCGACGGCCCTGCCCGCTTTCGGATTTTCCAGGAAGGAGAACCGAAGCTCCCGGACTACTGGTGAACCAGGTAGATGAAAGCGTTCGTCACGCCCTGGCCGTTCGGAGCCGCGTAGACGACCCTGCCGTCGTTGTCCGCCGTCGCCGCCGTGGGCTGCGACGCGGTGTCGCCATCGATGCGCTGGCTGAGTTCCTGCGCCTCCTTGCCGGTGACACCGACAATCACGGCGGAAATCACGCGGGAGCTGGCCGGCAGGTCGACCGTCGGGCTGTTCAGCCGGTAGTTGGCGCCGTTGGCCGCGGAAGGAGCATTGGTGTTTGAATTCACGCAGATGATACGGGACTGCGTACCTTGGTTGGCACCGCCTTGGGGCACCCAGGCGCCGGCCGCATTGCGATTCCAGGTCGCCCCGACCACGGGCGGGTTGCTCGGCTGGGTGCCGATCTTGACCGTGAAGCGCGCGTCCATCAGCTGCGCCGCCACGAGCAGGTCGTCGACACGGCTGTTCGCATTGGTCAACGGGACAGCACCGAAACGGCCCACGTACTCGGTGACCGAGGTCTTGATCGAGTTCACGGAAGCCACGGTGGCCGTCACGCGGGAGGAGGCGATGGTGGAAAAGACCTTGGGGACAATCACGACCGCGAGGATCGCGATGATGGCCAGCACGCCGATCATCTCGACGAGACTGAATCCGGCTTGGCGCCGCACGGAACGTTTCGGGGTAACACGCAACAGAGAATGCATCATGGCGGTGGGTATTTGGCTAATCCGTGCTATCGGTCCGCTCCCGACCGCCTTTAGGTAATCGTCTCTAATGATCGGCAATTTTCGCGGCGCCCCACCTGCAGGCCGATGCGCGGGAGGATCTGAGCCGGTCGACTGGTACTCGACTCGGGAAACCCGGGATCGGCGGGACGTGCCCACGGGACGGGTCAGGCACATCCAAGGTGCAACGTGGGAATGTGGGCTCTCCGGGCCGCTGCGAAGGTCGACTCCCTCTGTCGGCGCGCTCGTCGCGCGCGCCGGAAGCCCAGCAGGTAGGGCGAACCGCCCTCGGTGAGCCGCGGCTCGGCCAGAGGCTTCGCCCTACCCAAGACAGACTTACGGATAGCCTCTAGAAACAACTGCGGCCCTTCGCAGGCACACTGTCGCTCGTGGCGGGACGGAGGCACCCAGTTTACGAAGCCGGCCCGAGCGCGTTCCTACCCCGCGAACGCGAAGGCCGGGACGCCGGAAACGCCCGGCCGCGCCACAAACACGCCGCCCGACTCCCGCTCCCCGGATTCACGTCCGGTTGTGATGAAGAGTTCGCGAAGGTCAGCTCCGCCGAACGCACAGGATGTCGTGCGCCTCGCCGGCACCTCCACGCGCTCGAGGATCGTGCCTGCTGCGGGATCGCAGCAGACGACGGCGCCCCCGTCGTAGAGCGCGACCCAGAGGTGCCCCGAGGCGTCGATCGTCATTCCGTCCGGGCGGCCCGGTTCGTCCTCGCCGAACCGGATCACGGTGCGCCGGGCGCTGATGGCACCGGTCTGCTCGTCATAGTCAAACGCGCTGACCGCGTGCGTCGGTGTATCAATGAAATACATCGTGCGACGGTCATGACTCCAGGCTAGTCCGTTGGACGTGCCCGTGCCTTCGACCACGCAGGTCATGCGAAGATCGGCATCGATGCGGAAAAGTCCGCCCGGGGCGCGCGGCTTGGTCAGGGCCATGGTGCCGATGAAGAAGCGCCCGCGCGGGTCGCATTTGCCGTCGTTGCAGCGAAATTCGGTCCGGCCGCCGGTCGGATCCACGAGAATCTTCAACTGGGCCGTGGCGGGATCGAAGACACCCACCCCGCGTTGCGCGCCGACCAGATAGCCGCCGCATGCCCGCGGCACCACGGTTCCGACCATCTGTCCGAGCGTCCACGACTCGTTCGCGCCGCGCACGGGATCGAAGCGGTTGAGCGTGCCGCCCTCGATATCGACCCAAAGCAGGCGGCCGTCATGCCAGAGGGCGCCTTCGCCAAGGGCGGCCTTCGCGTCGAGTGCGAGTTCAGCAAGCATGGGCACACGTTATACCGCCGAGTGGTCGACGCGCAATCGCCCAGGGCATGCGCGGCATCCGGGGAAGATGCGCACCGCAGCCAGCGGCTTCGCTCAGCGCTTCTTGCGCACCGCCAGGGCTGCGACGGAAAAACGAACCACGCTCTCGAGGCGCTCGACCTCGGCCGGATCCATGTCGGTGCCCGCGGACTTGAGCGCCTCCTGGGCGCGCTGCATCGCCGTCTCGATGGCGTTGTCATCCACCTTCGACTCCTCGAGCGCGTGCTCGGTCAGGACGGAGACGACGTCGCCCTGGACCTGGGCAAACCCCTCGCCCACGAAGAGCCACTCCGTGCGCCCCTCGCGCGTGACCATGAGCTGGCCGTTCGCCACCTGCGTGAGCAGGGGAATGTGGCCGGGCAGAATGCCGATCTCCCCGTCAACCGTCGGAACCACGACCGTGTCCACGGATGCGGAGAACACCTTCGCTTCGGGTGTAACGATCTCGAGAGTGAGAGCCATGGTGAAGAGGGCTGAAGCGCCGGACGATGGAAAGGATGGAGACGGTGTTCGGGAAGCCGGGGCGGTGAAGATCGGTGTGTCGGTTCCTTTCCCGGGCCTGAAGCTTCTCAGTGTTTCAGGCTTTCTTCCCGGCGCCGATCACCTCGTCGATACCGCCCTTCATGTAGAAATCTCCCTCGGAGACGTGGTCGAGTTCGCCGTCGAGGATCATCTTGAAGCCGCGGACCGTATCCTTGACCGAGACGTACTTGCCGGCGGTCCCGGTAAACACCTCGGCGACGTGGAAGGGCTGTGAGAGGAAGCGCTGGATCTTGCGCGCGCGGAAGACCGTTTGCTTGTCCTCCGGCGAGAGCTCGTCGAGGCCCAGGATCGCGATGATATCCTGGAGGTCCTTGTAGCGCTGAAGCACGCGCTGCACTTCGCGTGCGACCTGGTAGTGTTCCTCGCCCACGACGGCCGGCTCGAGTGCCTTGGAGACCGAGGCGAGCGGGTCGACGGCCGGGTAGATGCCGAGTTCGGCAATGGAACGCTCGAGCACGATCGTCGAGTCGAGGTGCGCGAATGTGTTGGCCGGTGCCGGGTCGGTGAGGTCGTCGGCCGGCACATACACGGCCTGGAACGACGTGATCGAACCCTTCTTCGTGGACGTGATGCGCTCCTGGAGCAGACCCATCTCATTGGCCAGGGTCGGCTGGTAACCCACGGCGGACGGGGAGCGGCCGAGCAGCGCGGACACCTCGGACCCGGCCTGCGAGAAGCGGAAAATATTGTCGATGAAGAGCAGCACGTCCTGGTTCTTCTCGTCGCGGAAGTATTCGGTCATCGCCAGGGCCGAGAGGGCGACGCGCATGCGCGCGCCCGGCGGCTCGTTCATCTGGCCGTAGACCAGCGCGACCTTCGAGCCGGGCTTGAGCACCGGGCGGCCGTCCGGGTGCTTCTTCGTGTGCCCCTTCTCGTCCTTCTCCGTGGCGATGACGTTGGACTCGATCATCTCCCAGTAGAGGTCATTGCCCTCGCGGGAGCGCTCACCCACGCCGGCGAAGACGGAAAAGCCGCCGTGCGCCTTGGCGATGTTGTTGATGAGCTCCATAATCACGACCGTCTTGCCGACGCCGGCGCCGCCGAAGGCGCCGACCTTGCCGCCCTTGGTGAACGGACAGATCAGGTCGATGACCTTGATGCCGGTCTCGAGGATCTGGGCCTTCGTGTCCTGGTCGACGAGTGACGGCGACGGGCGGTGGATGGGGTACTTCTTCTCGAACTTCACCTCTCCCTGGCCGTCGACGAGCTTGCCCGTGACGTCGAAGATGCGGCCGAGCACGGCCTCGCCCACCGGCACGGAAATAGGCGCGCCCGTATCGACGACTTCCATACCGCGTTGCAGGCCCTCCGAGGAGGACATCGCGATCGTGCGGGCCACGCCGCCGCCGAGGTGCTGCTGGATCTCGAGCGTGAGGAGTTCGTTCTTGCCGGAGACCGTGAACTCGACGGTGAGCGCCTGATAGATGGGCGGAATGGCGCCCTCGGCGAACTGCACGTCGACAACGGGGCCGATGACTTGGACGATCTTGCCGGTGTTCATTTTAAAGACGAATGGAGAATGAAGAATGGGGAATGTCGAATGAGCGGTGGCTGAACGGAATGCAGTGCGTCGTCGGTGTTGGATTCTACATTCTGCATTCTTCCTTCCGCATCAGCCGCGGTCAGGCCGTGGCGTACTGGGCGGCGGCGATCTCGAGGATCTCCTGGGTGATGGCGGCCTGGCGGGCCTTGTTATACTCGAGCGTGAGGTCGCCGAGGAGCTTGGTGGCGTTGTCCTTGGCCGTCTTCATCGCCACCATGCGCGCGCTGTGCTCGGAGGCCTTGGCCGAGAGCACGAGCTGGTAGAGGTGGCGGTTGACGTAGAACGGAAGGAGGGCCTCGAGCACCTGCTGCGGGTTCGGCTCGATGAGGATCTGGCGGTCGTCGCGGTACTCGGCGTGCGCGTGATGCTCGGACTCGTGCAGGTGGTTCACGAACTCGCGCAGGTTTCCCAGCGGCAGGACCGGCCGCAGCACGGGCTCCTGGATGAGCGTGTTCTTGAATCGTGGGTACACGACCTCGATCGTGTCGATCGTGCCCTCCAGGAAGAGCCGGGTCATGCACTCGCCGATCCGGCGGATCTCGGCAAAGGGCACGCGGTCGTGCACGGCGAAGTCCGCCACGACATCGCGGCGCGTGCGGGCGAGGAACTGCGATCCCTTGCGGCCGATGACGACATACTTCGCCGGTCCCTTGATCTCCGTGACGACTTTGAACAGGTTGCCGTTGAGCGGTCCGCACAGGCCCTTGTCTGTCGTGACAAGCAGGATACCGCGGGTGCGGACCTCGCGTGGCTGCAGGAACGGGTGCAGGCTTGCGTCCACGCGCGGTGCGATCGCGCCGAGCATGTTGGCCATGAGGGCGGCGTAGGGGCGGCCGGCGAGAGCGGCGTTCTGCGCGCGCTTCATCTTCGAGGCCGCCACCAGCTCCATCGCCTTGGTGATCTGGCGCGTGTTCTTGACCGACTTGATTCGCCGGCGGATGTCGCGGGTTGACGCCATGGGCTAAGGCCGAATGAGGAATGAAGAATGCAGAATTTCAGCGAGCCGCGGCAGCCCGCGACTTCTTGACGATGGTGACGAAGATCCGGATGAGTTCGTCTGCTTCGGAACGGAGGGGCTCCAGGCGCTCCGGCACGACGAAGGACGAATCCGAAACATGCCTGAGCCAATACGAAGACTCGTCGAGTTCCTTGAGGCAGTCTCCGATCTTGGCGATGAACTCGGCCTTGGACCGCGCACGATCAGCCTCGCGATAATTGGCGCCAACCGAGGTTGCGGCTCGAACGAGCTGAAAGCCGATGTGAGCAGCGACCCGCCCTTCCGGCAACGCACCGAAAAGGGCGATGACCCGCCGCCCAAACTGATAGGTGCGTTCAGCAAGGTCATGTTCGGCCTTCTTCATTCATCATTCTGCCTTCGCCCCTAGGCCGTCAGGCCGCAAACCCGGCTTTCCACTCGTCGCAGGCGGTCTTCAGCTCGGCCTCGATCTCGGCGTCGAGGGCGGCCTTGGTGCGGATCGTGGTCAGGAGGGCGTCCTTGCGCGTGCTGAAGAACTCGCGCAGCGAGGCCGCGGCGGCCATGATGCGGTTGAGCGGCAGGGCATCGTAGTAGCCCTTCTGCATCGCCCAGAGCGTGGCGGCCTGCAGCTCGATCGGGATCGGATTGAAGGCAGGTTGCTTGAAGAGTTCGACGATGCGCGCGCCGCGGTCGAGCTGCGACTTGGTCTTGGCATCGAGGTCGGAACCGAACTGCGCAAAGGCCGCAAGCTCGCGGAACTGGGCCAGCTCGCCCTTGAGTTTGCCGCCCACCTGCTTCGTGGCCTTGATCTGCGCGGCCGAACCCACGCGCGAGACGGAAAGGCCGACCGAGACGGCCGGGCGCACGCCCTGGTTGAACAGGTCGGTCTCGAGGAAGATCTGGCCGTCGGTGATGGAAATCACGTTCGTCGGGATGTAGGCAGACACGTCGCCGGCGAGCGTCTCGATGATCGGCAGCGCCGTGAGCGAACCCTTGCCCTCGAGGCGGGCCGCGCGCTCGAGCAGGCGCGAGTGCAGGTAGAACACGTCGCCCGGGTAGGCCTCGCGGCCGGAGGGGCGCTTCAGGACGAGCGAGATCTGGCGGTAGGCGACGGCGTGCTTGGACAGGTCATCGTAGACAATCAGCGCGTCCATGCCGTTTTCCATGAACCATTCGCCCATGGCGGCGCCGGAATACGGGGCCAGGTATTGATTGGCCGGATTGTCCGCCGCAGGCGCGGCCACGAGGATCGTGTATTCGAGCGCGCCGGCGGCCTCCAGCGCACTGATCGTGCGCACGATGTTCGAGTTCTTTTGGCCGACCGCGACGTAGATCGAATAAACAGGCCGGAAGTTCTTGTCGCCGCTGGCGAGACCGACGCGGTTGATCTTCGCCTGGTTGATGATCGTATCCACGGCGATCGTCGTCTTGCCGGTGCCGCGGTCGCCGATGATCAGCTCGCGCTGGCCACGGCCGATCGGGATCATGGAATCGATCGCCATGATGCCGGTGAAGAGCGGCTGCGAGACGGACTTGCGCACGATGATGCCGGGTGCGATGCGCTCGACCGGGTAGTACTCCTTCGTGTCGATCGGGCCCTTGCCGTCGACCGGGTTGCCGAGCGTGTCGACCACGCGGCCGAGGAGCGCCTTGCCGACGGGCACGGAGAGGAGACGACCGGTGGTCTTGACCTCGTCGCCCTGCTTGAGGCGCGAGACGTCGCCGAGTACCACGCAGCCGACGTCGTCTTCCGCGAGGTTGAGCGCGATGCCGATCACGCCGCCGGGGAACTCGATCATCTCGTTGTAGCGGGCCTCGGAGAGTCCGTCGCAGAGTGCGACGCCGTCGGCGACGGCGCGGATCGTGCCGACGTTCTTCTTGACCGTGCCGGCCTGCAGGCGGGCGATCTGCTGTTCGATTTGCTCCAGTACCGTGCTCATGGATCGCGGTGGAAAGTTTGCGGGGAAGAGTTCAGGAAACGGGTTTGAGGGAGCCGAGCTGGCTCACCACGGTGTTCTCGAAAATGTCGTAGCCGACGCGCACGCGCAGGCCGGCGATGAGGTCGGGGCGAGGGACGGCCACCATATCGAGCGGGCGGCCGTAACGCCGCGACATGGCGGAGGTGATCTCCGCCAGCGTCGCGGGCGACGTCTCGCCGGCGTACTCGATGACGACCTGGGAGCGGGCGATCTCGGCCTCGACCAGGCGCTTGAACGCGCGCAGGACGGCGGAGGCGTTCGCCGGCCGGTGGGCCTCGACCCACTGGAGCACGGCGGCCACGCGCTCGGGCGAGACGCGATCGCGCTCGAGTGTGAGGCGGAAGAGTTCGCGGGCGAGTTCGGTGGATTTGCGTGAGCTGGGCATCGCGAGGTACCGGGCGCAGGATCAGACGTGGGTCAGCTCGCGCGCGGCGGACTCGGTGAAGCGGCGGCGCTCGTCCGGCGCAAGTTCACGCGAGAGCACGCGCTGCGCGGTGAGCGCCACCAGACGCGAGATCTCCTCGCGCACGTCGGCGAGCATCTTCCTACGCTCGAGCTCGATCGCTTGCTCGGCCTTCGCGAGCATCTGCTGGGTTTTTTCCGTGGCCTGCTGTGTCTCGCGATCGAGGAGCACCTTCGCGCTGGCGCGGGCCTCGTCGACGATCTTCTGGCCCTCGATCGACGCGCGCCTGATCGCCTCGGCGTGCTGGCGCTCGGCGTCGGCAAGCTTGGCCTTCATCTCCTCGGCGTGCCGGAGGCCCTCGGCGATCTTCGCGTTGCGTTCGTCCATCGTCGCGAGGACGGGCTTGAACGCGAATCGGTAGAGAAGGAATGCGACGACGGCGAAGCTGATGATCTGCGAGAGCAGGTAGGGCAGATCGATACCGAACCGGTGGAAGAGCTCTGAGATTCGGCTGCTGCCTTCAGGGCCGGCGGCCGCCAGGAACAAAAGCGCGTCGAGCATGGATGGAAAGGGTTGGCGCCGGCGTATTCACGCCGGCGCGACGGACAAAACAGGGCTCAGGCGAGGAAGATGACGTAGAACGCCACGGCTTCGGCCAGCGCCATGCCGAGGATGGACTGGACGAGGATCTTGCCGGAGGCGCCGGGGTTGCGGCCGACGGCCTCCACGGCCTTGGTGCCGATCATGCCCACGCCGATGGCGGCGGCGGCGGCGCCGAACGCGATGTGCAGGCTACCGGAGACTCCCGTGGTGGTCTGTGCGAGGATTTCGATCATGGTGGATATCGTGTTGGTGTTTTCCGATCACCGTCCACGCAGCGTTGGCATGGTCCCGGTGGTCAAAGTGTCTATTGCGCGGCAGGCGCGTGGCCGCCGCCCGGGCCTTCGTGCTCGTCGGGTCCGTGCTCGTCGCCGTGATTGCAGAGCAGGCCGATGTAGACGCTCACGAGCAGCGTGAATACGAGCGCCTGGACGAACCCGACGAGCAGCTCGAGCAGGTAGAACGGGATGGGCACGATCCACGGCACGAGATTGGTCATGCTCGTGAGCAGGTTCTCGCCACCGTAGACGTTGCCGAAGAGACGAAATGGCAGGGACACGCCCCGGAAGAGCACCGAGACGACCTCGATCATGCCGACAAAGAGGAAGATCAGCGTGAGGAAGTAGTAGATGACCACCGGCACCTCGCGCTTGTCCGCCTTGTTGCCAAACCAGTCCTTCATCACGAGTCTCGGGCCGGCATAGCGCATCACCAGGTAGATCCACGCCGCGAAATGGACGATGGTGAGCGCGAGCGTGCCGTTCATGTCGGCGTTGCCCGGCCGGATCATCGGCACCCAGTGGCCCGTCTCCTCAGAATGGATATAGAGCGAACCGACGCCCGGGAGCAGCCCAGACCAGTTCTGGATGAGGATGAATATGAAGAAACTCGCGAGGATGGGAAATGCCGCCGCGACCGTGCGCCGGCCGACGATCGGCTCCACCAGGCCCATGATGCCGCTGACAACTCCCTCAACCATCGCCTGGCTGCGCGTCGGAACCAGCGCGGGACGCCGACCCACCGCGAACCGAATGCCCAGGATCAGCGCGAGGGAGATCACCCAGCTGGTGACCATGCTGTTGGTGACCGGCAAGGGCCCGAGGTTGAAGAGTTTTTCCGCCGCGGCGCCGCCCGCAGCTTCCGCGTTCGGCAGTCCCACCGCGAGAAATGCGGCACCAAAAACAGAAAATGCTTTGGGGGAGGTCGTTGGCAATCGCATCACAAGTGGGACCTAAGAAAGGGACTGTGTTGCAGGAACGGTTTTACGCCGTCAACTCTCGAAGCTGCGCGGGATTGCGCAGCAGATGGGCACCTCCGCCGAGTATGCGACTATTAGCCTAAATCACATGCAGCCAGGCCTTCAACTACCAATGCAGACACGCGTGACAAATCGCGCGGTGCACAAGACTGATTTCTTCGCGGTGTTCATTCTCGCGCTGACCGTCGGCGCTGTCCTCTCTCAGGTCCTGCTCGTCATGTGGCTTGGCTCGCGTTAACCGCGATCCACGACTGGTAAGCCGCAGCCTTGGCCTGAAAAACGGTCGGCTGCTCAAAAGGCCAGGGCGCATCAGGCACGACCTGCCATGCCGGATGTGCGGCCACGATGCCGGCCGAATCCTCAAAGTAGAAATCGGCGTCGGTGCGAAAATAGAGCGCCGCGCCCGCCGACGTGCAGCGCGCGAGGCGGTCGAGAAACCGATGCGAGATCAGCCGGTACTTCCGGTGGCGCCTCTTGGGCCACGGATCCGGGAACAGCACGAAGACCGCATCGAACGTGAAAGCGGCCGGGAGGGAGTCCAGAAACTCCCAGACCTCGGCCCGCATGAAATGAAGATTGCCGTGCGGGTGGCGCTGCTGCTTGCGCGCGGCCCGCCGCGACCGCTCGGCGCAGTAGTCGATCCCCAGGCAGAAATGGTCCGGATGTGCCTGCGCGTACGCTTCCAGGAAGTGTCCGTGTCCGCTGCCAATCTCCAGCACGCGCGCCGCTCGACGACATGCCTCGGGATGGAGCTGCGCGAGCGCGTCGCTCAAGCGATCGCAGCGCTCGGCCCGCTCCGCCTCCACCGAGGCGCGCCGAGCGCTGAACGTCACCTCCAGGGCATTCGCCGGAGGTCCGTCAACGCGGGGAAGAATGCGACCCGTTTCGAAGCTCAAGGAATCTGATTGTGCGCCAGAGTGCAGGCCCGGCGGCAAGCCCGATCAGGATGCCACCTTCTCGGTTTCGGCCTCCGCGAGGGTTGAAGCCGCGGGGACCGCAGGCCGCGCCGGAAGGCGAAACTTGATCGTCGTCCCCTGCCCCAGCCTGCTCTCCGCGGATACGGTTCCGCCATGCAGAAGCACGAGGTGTTTCACGATACTCAGTCCGAGGCCGGTGCCGCCCTTGTCGCGCGACCTGCCCTTCTCCACGCGGTAGAACCGCTCGAAAATCCGCGGGAGATCCGTCGCCGGGATGCCCGGACCGTCGTCCGCCACCCAGAACTCCGCCCAGGGCTGACCTTCGCAGGCACGTGCGCCCACTTCGACGCGTGCCCCGCGAGGGGCGTACTTGTGGGCATTCTGCAGCAGGTTTGTGAGAACCTGACCGATGCGAAGCGGATCGAGTCGAACCTCGATCCCCTCCCCCTCGGCGGCGAGCGCGACCGTTTGGCCGGCCTGCGCAAAGACGCTGCGGAACTCCTCGAGCGCGGCACGAAGCACTGGGGCCGGTTTCTGCCATCTTGGCTCGAGCACGAGGCCTCCGGATTCGAGTCTTGAGAGCGTGAGGAGATCGTCGACGAGTGCCGACAGGCGCTCGGCATGCCGCTGGATCGTGCCAACGAACCGCGCCCGCTCCTCGGGTTTCATGGAGCCGTCGTCTTCTCCCAGGGTCTCGGCGTAGCCCCGGACCATCGCGATCGGCGTCTTTAGTTCGTGAGAGACGTTGGCTACAAACTCTTTACGCACCAGCTCGAGTTCCTTCAACCGGGTGATGTCGTGCAGGACGAACAAACACCACGGAGCAGTCTCCGCTCCCGCGTCGGAGACCAGCGCGCCCGTCGCTTCGACCCACACCGCCTTCCCCTGCTCACGAAACCCGATCTCGCGCTGGGCGGACTCTCCGCTCGAGCGAATGGAGTCGAGCAGCGCGAGCAGATCGGCACTGTGCAGGACGACCTCCACGCGGCGGCCGATCACGTCCTGCTCGTAGGCGAAGATGCGCCGCAGGGCCGGGTTCGCCATCAGGATGTAATTGTCCCGGTCAACCAGAAGGACGCCCTCGCGCAGGTTCCCCAACGTCGTCTGCAGCTGGGCGAGCTGGCCTTCGCGAGCCGTCTCCAGGCCAGCAACCTGCTCAACCAGCGCCGCACACTCGCCGACGAGCCGTCGCCATGCGGGATGGAGCCGAGGCAGGTCGTTGTCCTCATGAAGAAAACCGCGCCGCTGCGCGACCGCGTCGGCCAGAAGAGTCAATGCCCGGCGCAGCTGCCAGTGCCGCCGCGCCAGCCACGCCAAGGTCCCCGCGAGCGCGATGAGAATCAGGTAGAGCATGCCTCCGGATGGCGGTCGACCATGCGGTAACCGACACCCCGGACGGTTTCAATCAGCGAAGCTTCGGTTCCGAGTTTCTCGCGCAAGCGCCGGACGTGGGTATCGACCGTTCGCGTCTCGATCTCGGTCTCGTAGTTCCAGACATTCAACAGCAGGTGATCGCGGGCCTGCACCCTGCCCTTCCGCTCCATCAGCACGCGCAGAAGCTTGAACTCGGTCGCGGTGAGCTCGATGGCCGAACCGTGCACGGACGCGCGATGGTGATCAGTATCGAGCGTGATGGCGCCCACCTGCAGGACGAGCCCCGCCGGGTCCTCGCGCGCCCCGTCCAGCCGCCGCAGTACCGACTGCACCCTCAGGACCAACTCCTTGTTATTAAACGGCTTGCAGATATAGTCGTCCGCGCCAACCTCGAGCCCTTGCACGCGGTCAGCGTCCTCCGACTTCGCGCTGAGGAAGATCACGGCGATGCCCTTGAGCTTGGGATCCGCGCGCAACATCCGGCAGATCTGCACGCCATTGAGGTCGGGCATCATCACGTCCAGGATGACGAGATCCGGTTGGAACATGCGGGCAGCACCCAGGATCAGGTTCGGGTCGTTGATGGCCTCGACCTCATACCCTTTCGCCCGCAAATGGTAAGCCACCAGGGTGGTCAGGTCCTCCTCGTCATCGACGACGAGGATCCGCTTCGGCTTCTCCGACAGAGTGGTCACGACCTTCGTAGACATAACGGTGGTTTCGAACACGACAAGGGCATGTTACGCCGTGTTTTCCGGGCGACGTAAACCCTCCCACGTTACGGTCTGGTGACATTCTCCGGGGCTGAACAACCCCGCTAAGCCCCTGGTTACGGGCGGGTTACGGCGTCCGTCCCGCGAACGCCACCATCAAGAGCGAAATGTCGGAGGGGTTGACGCCGCTTATCCGGGCGGCCTGGCCCAGCGTGGTTGGCTGCGCCGCAGCCAGCTTCAGCGCAGACTCGCGCCTTAATCCCGGAAGCGCCAGATAGTCAAAGGCTTCCGGGACTCTTACCCGCTCCACGTCCGCAAGGCGCGCCACCATGCGCTGCTCCCGTTCGAGGTACCCCCGATACAAAAGTCGATAATGCACCTCCTCCTGGACGGCCGTCGTTTCGGAGAGAAATTCGGCCGGAAGCGTCGCATCGCGGTCACGCCGAAGGGCATCAGCCCATGTCCCGCCGACCGTCGTCTCCTGGCTCAGACGCAGCACCCAGTGCTCGATCCGCTGCCGCTTGGTCTGCGTCGCGTTGCGTCGTGCGGAGGGAAGCAGCCCCAGCCGCGTCGCGTGCGGCAGGAGACGCACGTCGGCGCTCCCGTGGTTGAGCAACAACCGATGTTCCGCCCGGCTGGTGAACATCCGGTAGGGCTCCCGCGTTCCCTTGGTGACGAGGTCGTCGATCATCACGCCGATATAGGCCTCGTGCCGTCCGAGGACGAGTGGCTCCCCGCCCCTCACCTTCTGCACAGCGTTCACGCCCGCGACCAGACCCTGTCCCGCCGCCTCCTCATATCCAGAAGTGCCGTTGATCTGGCCGGCAAAGAACAGATTCTCCACGACCTTCGACTCCAAGGACGGTCGGAGCTGGGTCGGCGGCGCGAAGTCATACTCCACGGCGTAGGCTGGCCGTAGCATCTCCGCCTGTCCAAGCCCATCCACCGACCGAATCAACTGCACCTGGACGTCAAACGGCAGGCTCGTTGAAAGCCCGTTCACGTAGTATTCATTCGTGTTTCGTCCTTCCGGCTCCAGGAAGAGCATGTGCCGCTCCTTCCCAGCAAAGCGCACATACTTATCCTCAATACTCGGACAATAGCGCGGCCCCACCCCTTCGATCTCGCCGGAATACAGCGCGGACGCATGCAGATTTTCCCGCACGATTCGCTCGCTCTCCGCTGTCGTATGGGTGATCCAGCAGGAAACCTGGCGCTCGCCCGGCCGCCACCCCAGCCTTTCCTCGCCCGATTGTTCCACGTGGAACAATCCCTCGTCGCCCCGGGTGTCATGAAAAGCGAAGAAGACCGGCTTTTCGTCACCCTTCTGTTCCTGGAGCCGAGAGAAATCGATGCTTCGCCCCAGGATCCGTGGCGGGGTGCCGGTTTTGAGGCGTTCAAGCTGAATGCCGGCCTCGAGCAAGCTTGCGGAAAGGGTCAGCGCCGCAAAGTCACCCATGCGCCCGCCCTCGGTCTTGTTGGCACCGATGTGCATGAGTCCCCGCAGGAACGTTCCCGTGGTGACGACGACGGTGCGACCGAAGAAATCCAATCCGAAATTGGTCCTGCAGCCGACGACGCGTCCGCCTTCGTAGAGGAGACCGGTGACCAGGGCCTGGAAGAGATTGAGATTGGGCTGCAGTTCTAGCGTGTGCTTGATTCGGAACTGGTAGGCCTTTTTGTCGCACTGGGCCCGAGGCGACTGAACTGCTGGGCCCTTCGAGGCATTCAGAAGACGAAACTGGATGCCCGTCACGTCGGTATTGATCGCCATCTCGCCACCGAGCGCATCGATCTCCCGCACGATGTGACCTTTAGCCACGCCGCCGATGGCGGGATTGCAGCTCATCTGCGCGATCGTATCGAGGTTACCTGTCAGAAGCAGCGTCCGCGCGCCCATGCGCGCAGCAGCGAGCGCTGCCTCGACGCCGGCATGCCCGGCGCCGCAAACGATGACGTCAAAAGGATTCTGACGTGAGGAGAAGCTCATGGACGAATCGCGGAAGGGTAGGGCCCAAGAAGCCGCACGCAAGTCTTACCCCGTCAGCGCGCATTCATTCAACATGTTGAATGCCAACGGCTTACTTCCCGATACAGAAGGATGAGAAAAGACGGTCGAGAACAGCCTCATGATCAATCCGGCCGACAATCTCCCCCGCCGCCGCCACCGCCTGACGCAACTCGCTCCCCACCAACTCGAGCGGGCCCGCCTCGCGCAGAAGCACATCCGCCCGGCCCAGCGCTCCCGCCGCCTCAGCCAGCGCCGCATCGTGCCTGGCGTTGACGGCAAGCAGTTCTTCGTCGGTCCCGGTGCCCGTCAACTTGTCGGCGAGTCCGATGAGGACCGTGCGCAGCCGGTCCATTCCCGCGCCGGTGAGCGCCGAAACCTCGACCTGGGGCAGGGTTGCGCCGTCCGTCCACGCGAACTGCCGCGCCTCCAGGTCGCACTTGTTGATCGCGATCACGGCCGTGCCGGGCTCCAGCCGTCGATGAACGGACTCGGGCAGGGTGGGGCGGGGTTGCGACGCATCGGCGACGAGGACCAGCAGGTCGGCCTCCTGCGCGCGCTCGACCGACCGCGCCACGCCCGACCGCTCGACGCCGGGCCGGGCCTCCCGGAGACCGGCCGTATCTATCATTCGGATACGATGTGGGCCGAGCACGACCGCCTCCTCGAGGAAGTCGCGCGTGGTCCCGGGTTCCTCGCTCACGATGGCCCGGTCGTATCCAAGGAGTCGATTCAGCAGGCTGCTCTTGCCGGCATTCGGCGCGCCCACCAGCACCACGCGCAGGCCGTCGCGCACCAGCTCACCCCGGCGCCGCGTGGCCTGCAGGGCCCCGATCTCGTCGACCAGCGCGGAGATCTCCGCCCGGCGCCGCGCCCGATCCTCCGGCGGCAGGTCCTCCTCGGGAAAGTCAATGTAGGCCTCGATCGCGGCGCAGGTCTGCAACAGGTCGCCCACCAGCCGGTCGATCCGCCTCCCCAGCGCGCCCTCGAGCTGTCGCCGGGCGGCCGCTAGCGCGCGTTCGCTGCGCGCCCGTATCACGTCCATGACCGCCTCGGCCGCGGTGAGGTCGAGCCGCCCGTTCAGGAAGGCCCGCCGGGTGAACTCGCCGGCCTGCGCCACCCGGCAACCGCGCGCGACGCAGTCGTCCAGGATTCGCCGCACGATGTAGGGATTTCCATGTGACGAGATCTCAAGCACGTCCTCGCCGGTGTAGGAACGCGGCCCGGCGAAGAAGCTGAACACGACGTCGTCGATCACCGCGCCCGCCTGTGACACGAAATCGCCATGCCAGGCGAGGCGCGGCTCCGGCAACCGACCGCCGTGCTGCGCCGCGGCCAGCGCGGCGGCCAGCGGGCCGCTCACGCGTACCACAGCGAGGGCGGATTCGCCGTGCGGGGTCGCCGGCGCTACGATGGTGTCGACTTCAGCCACGTCGGGCAGCGAAGCGTCGCGTGCCGCGGTTGGCAACGCGCGAGGTCGCGTTCGCGTGTGCAGGCGCCCGCTCCGAACCGGGCCATCGTCCGATTCAGTAGCGCTGCGGCAGGCCCAGGTAATTCAGGAGCCAGACTTCCTTCCAGACCCGATACCGGCCCTCGAAGGTCATCTTTCCGTACTCTTCGCGCATGCCGTGAGGGAAAAGAAAGCCGAGTTCCGTGTTCAGCCGGTCGAGATCGCGCTGCTGATCGTTGAGGTCGCTGAGCGGATCGCCCTCCAGGGGCGCGAGCGCCATGCCGTCCTTCTCGATACGAGCCAGGTGGGCACGGATCAGCCCTGACAGGCGGCGCGTCCAGGGCCGGCGCTCCACCGACCAGTTCTCGGGATAGAAACCGCCGAACGGAAGGAAGAGGTTGTCCGTGGTGTAGCGCATGCCGGCCTCGGTCTCCGAGGTGACGGCGAAACACACGGTGACGGCGGTGCTGTTCATGGGGATGAACAACACCTGGATCCGGATGCGTGCCGCGGCGTCCTGATAAATGGATACACGCAGATGGATGCCGTTGCCGATGTCCGCGAGCAGTGCCTGCACCTGGGTGTACTTGTGCTTCCGCAGCCAGTCGCGCACGGCGATGATCCGCGGCACGGCGGGCCACTCCTCGCCGCTCGCATTGACGGAAAACTTCGGGAAAAGCGGGATCGGACTCTGGCTGAGCGCGGAGATCGCGAGCCAGTTGTAGAGCGTCTCCAACAGGAAGATGAGGAGGAATGCGGTGCCCGCCACGACGAGGAACGGCCGGTCTGCGACCTCGAAGAATGCGATCAGCCACGCCACCATCAACGATGCCGAGATCCAGCGCAGCCACCGGTTGATGATCGCGAGCACGGGCGAGGCGACCGTCCGGTTGAGATAGCTCAACAGGAGCGAGGCGGCGCCTCCAGCGACGATGGCGAACGCAAAATCCATGGCCGTCCTAGACGATGCCCGCGCGGACGACGTGATCCCGCCGGGGCGGCACGCTATCCGCACCGATGCGGCGCGTCAAAGACGCACGGGCATGATCACGCAAAGGAAGTTTCCGTCCGTCTTGAACACTCCGGGGCTGACCTCATCCTTGAGTTCAAACGTGACCTGGTCCTTGGCCAGCGCGCGCAGCGGATCCATCAGAAACGCCGGGTTGAAGGCGACCTGGAGGTCGGGACCGCTGTAGTCCACCGCGAGCGATTCGTGCGCTTCGCCGAAGTCGGGGCTGGCGGCCGTGATCTCGAGGAGGTTGTTGCTCAGCTTGATCTTGACCGAGTTGGACTTGTCGCTCGTCACGAGCGCGGCGCGGTGGATGCACTGCAGGAAGAGCTCGCGCTCGACCTTCACGCGCTGATGGACCTCCTTCGGGATCACCTGCTGGTAGTTGGGGTAGTTGCCCTCGACCACCTTCGAGATGAGATGCACCTCGTCGATCAGTCCGCTGCTCTCGTCCGCGACGGCGATGCGGAACGCGACGCGCCGGTCGTTGAATGCGAGGGTGATGGCGAACTTCTCCTCCTTGCTGAGGAGGCGCACGAGTTCAGCCACCGTCTTGGCCGGAAGGATCAGGCTGCCACCGGCGGCGCCGCCGAAGTCCATCTCACGATGCGTCAGCGCCAGGCGGCGACCGTCGGTCGCCACGAGCGACAGCTTGCCATCGTGGAAGTGGAAATAGACACCGTTGAGAAAATAGCGGGACTCGTCCGCAGATTGTGCATACGAGACGCTGGCGAGCATCTGGCCGAGCACCGCCTGCTCGAGGGTGAAGGCGGTCTCATTGGCAAACTCCGGCAGCGGCGGGAAGTCGTCGCGCGCGATGCCCATGATGCGGAAGTTCGAGCCTCCCGACGCGATCTTCACCTGGTGATTCGCGGATGCTTCGACCTGCACGTCGAGGTTCGGCAGCTCGCGCACGATGCTCGCGAGGCGGCGCACCGGGAGCGTGACGGAACCGGATTGATTGACCGTGGCCTTGATGCGGCAGCGGATGCCGAGATCGAGGTTGGTCGTGGTGAGGTCGAGGTGATCCCCGTCGGCCTCGATCAGCACGTTGCTCAGCACAGGCATGGTCGGGCGGGTGCCGACCACATTGAGGACCTGCGCGAGGCCGTTGCTGAAGTGGTCCCGGTTTACTTTGAACTTCATTGTCGCGGGTAGATAGGAGGTTTTCCGAAGTACTGACAATCCTTGGGGATTAAGAGAATCTAGGTACTTAAATCAGCCGTATTATTCAGTGGTGTCAGCAACACGGCTTGTTGAGCAAGCCCTTACCATCCAGAGCTTAGAATGACGTGCGCGCTGTGAAGAAGTTCTGAGGAGTGGTCGCACAAGCCGGGCAAGGTTGGAGAAAGGGGCACCTGTTGGATGGTTATCCGGGATTGTTCGCGGGGTTGTTCACATCCGAGTCAGGACGTGGGATGTGCCGGTTCACAAGCAGCGCGCGCAGCCGCTTGCGGCGCCGGGAGACGGTGACGAAATGCCGGCCCAGGCCGTAGCCGAGGTAGGTGAGGAAGAGCAACGCCAGTGCGTACTGGCGGGTGAAATACACCGCCGCCGCCAGCATCAGGATGGCCACGAACGTGCCGAAGCGCGCCCGGGTGTGCCAGTTGATCTGCTTGAAACTCGGGTAGCGGATCGTGCTGATCATCAGGTAAGCGATGAGCAGCATGAGGGGCGGGAGCGCCAGGCCCCAGGGGCGCATGTCGGCCTCGGAATTGATGACGAGCACGAGTGACACGACCATGCCGGCGGCCGCCGGGACGGGGAGGCCCACGAAGTCCTTGGTGTTGAACTTGGCGTTGTTGCTGTAGACGAGAGGGTGGGTGATGACATTGAACCGCGCCAGGCGCATCGCCGCACACAACAGGTAGATGAACCCGATGAACCAGCCGATCTGGCGAAACCACGGGTTCAAGTCAGGCGAGAGAATCAGGAAGAACACCAGCAGAGCCGGTGCGACGCCGAACGAAACGGTGTCGGCAATGGAATCAAATTCGCGTCCGAACAGCGATTCGCGCCCGCCCAGGCGCGCAAGCCGCCCGTCGAGCGAGTCGAAGACCACGGCCGCGATGATCAGCCAGACGGCCTCGGTGTAGAGATGCTCGGGACGGACCTCGCCGGTGGCGTAGCGCGCCTGGATGCAGCGGATGATCGCGACGAACCCGCAGAACAGGTTTCCCGCCGTCATCAGATTCGGCAGGAGGTAAATGCGGCTCGCCTGCGAGGTGCCCGGGGGATTCTTCGGATCGTAGAGGGGGGCGGCCATGCCGGTGGCTACTTGTGTAGCGTTTCGAGGTACTTCCAAAACGAGGTGTGCTGTTCGGCCAGCTGCTCCTCGGTGATGGGCAGCTTGGTTCGGAAGATGAAATCGGTCAGCGAATTCCGGTGCAGGATATAGTGTGTGTGGAGCCGTTCGCCCTTCACCTCGAAGTAGATGCGATAGTCGCCGGAGCGAAGCCGGTAGAACGTGTTGCGCCCGCGCTTGAATGCGCCGAGTGGTTCCTTGGGATGAGCCAGTTCACCTGCGGTGAGCGCCCCGAGCGGCGCGATGAGGTCGAGCTGCGCAAGTTTGTCCAACTTGTTCAACTCCTGCATGCTCTGATCGCTGAAGGTGACTTGAAACATGGTTCGTCCCAAGCGCGCGTGCCCGCACTGCGGCGAGGATCGGGAGGCCGGCGCAGCTTTCCTCGTAACCTCGACGGCCTCGCCCCATCACAGCGCCTGAACACGCACGCTTTTATTATGCACTCCAAACTCTTGGTCCTCACAGTGATTCCTGCAATGCTTATCTCCGCGACGTCAGCGTTGGGCGCCGACGCCGCACCCGCACCGACATCCCGCACGGATCGCCAGGCGCGGATGGTCGAGCGGTTCGACACCAACGGCGACGGCAAGCTCGACGAAGGCGAGCGTGCCGCCGCACGCCAGGCGGCTCAGGACGGCGGCGGCCTCCGGGGGGCGTTCATGCAAGGGTACGATGCCGACAAGGATGGGACGCTGAGCGAAGCCGAGAAGGCCAAGGCTCAGGCCGACTGGAAGGCATTTGTCGCGAAACATGATGCCGACGGGGACGGCAAACTCTCGCGAACCGAGGGCAAGGCCGCCCGCCAGGCCTGGGCGAAGGAGCATCCCGAGGCGGCAGCCCGCATGCGCGCAGCCGTGGACAAGAATGGTGACGGCAAGGTCTCGCTCAAAGAGCGGCGCCAGGCCGCCAAGGAGATTCGTAAGAAGCGGCAGGCCGCAACTTCGGGCGAGAACTGATCGTCAGCCGAGCTTTTCCGCGATCACGGCCTCGAGCTTCAGGATGTCGGCGACGAACCCGCGGATGCCCTCAGCCGTCTTCTCGGTGGCCATGGCATCCTCGTTGAGCAGGAAGCGGAAGCGCTTCTCATCGAGTTCGAGACGCTCGACCTCGCGCGCACGCGCCGCCGCCACCGTGAGCTTGGGCGGTGCCGGCCGCGTGTCGGCCTTGAGTTTGCCGAGAAGATCGGGGCTGATCGTGAGCAGGTCGCAGCCCGCCAGCTCGAGGATCTCGTCGGTATTGCGGAAGCTCGCGCCCATGACCTCGGTCGCGTAGCCGAACTTCTTGTAGTAGGTGTAGATCGTGCCCACCGAGCGCACGCCCGGGTCCTCATGGCCCGCGTAGTCGCGCTGGTGCTTCGCCTTGTGCCAGTCCAGGATGCGGCCGACGAACGGCGAGATGAGCGTCGCCCCGGCCTCGGCGCAGCGCACGGCCTGCGGGAGCGAGAAGAGCAGCGTCATGTTGCAGTGGATACCCTCCCGCTCGAGGATCTCGCCGGCGGCGATGCCCTCCCAGGTGGAGGCGATCTTGATCAGGACGCGATCGCGTCCCACGCCGTTCTTCTCGTAGAGGGCGATGAGTTCGCGCGCCTTGGCCACGGTGCCGTCGGTGTCGAACGACAGGCGTGCATCGACCTCGGTGGATACGCGTCCGGGGATGACCTTGAGGATTTCCAGTCCGAAGGCGATCAGGAGGTGGTCGGTGATCCGGTCGGCCAGCGCGGCGCCGGCCAGCGGGACGTTCCGGTTGTCCGTCACGGCCTTGTCGAGCAACGCCGCATAGCCGGGCATGCCCGCGGCTTTGAAGATGAGGCTGGGATTGGTCGTCGCATCCCGGGGCGCGAACTCGCGCAGTGCATTGAAGTCGCCGGTGTCGGCGACCACGACGGTGGATTGCTTGAGGTGTTCGAGGGTGTTCATCGGTGGAATGGAGATGTGCGCGGCTCGGCGCTCAGGAACCCGGCGACGGGCGGCCGAGGTGCGCGCGAAGCCAGGCCAAGCCTCCCGCATGATCGGTAAAGGCGCCATCGAGCTGCGCCTCGAATGCCTCGTGGAGGATGGCGGCGAATTGGCGGCCGGGAGTTTCGCCGAGGGCGATCAGGTCGCGTCCGAGCACAAGCGGCCTGGGTGCGGCGGAGTCGACCGCGAGACGCCGGGCGGCGTCGCGCAGTTGGCGCATCCGGCGTTCGGTATTCTCCGAGATGAGCGGCGGCCGCCCGCGGTGATCCGATTCCATCACAGCGAGCAGATGATCGATCGTCGCGGGATCGAGCCGGCGGGCCAGTCGCCGCACGGCCGCAGCCGTCGGGCCCTCGGCGGGAAAATGGGTGTGCGCGTGGTGGTTCTCGACCAGCGCCCGGACCGGCGCGCGAAGCTCGATCGGGCTGCCGAGTCGTTCGAGGAAGGCCACGACCAGCGGCCCGCCCGCTTCCGCATGGCCGGGGCTCACCCAACGCTCCCGGTCGTGTTTCAACGCCCGGTGGGTGGTGGCGGGTTTGCCGAAATCGTGGCCGAGTACCGCGAACATCAGCACGCGGCGGAGGTCCGATGGCGCCTCGTGCCACGCCGTGAGCCGGACGAGCGCGTCCATGGACAGCCCGGTATGGACAAACACGTCGCCCTCGGGATGCCATTCCGGGTCCTGGGGCGTGCCATCGAGCGCGGCGAGCTCCGGGAAATGGCGCAACCAGCCGCTGGCCTTGAGCGCGGTCAGGCCGTGCGAGGGAAAAGCAGCGCGCGTGGCGAACTTGTCCCACTCGCCCCAGACGCGTTCGCGAGGCAGTTCATCGAACGTTGGCGCGA
The DNA here is from genome assembly GCA_023399155.1 of Verrucomicrobiota bacterium. GTDB lineage: Bacteria > Verrucomicrobiota > Verrucomicrobiia > Opitutales > Opitutaceae > JAEWQP01. Next base: position 43,953 of record JAEWQP010000040.1, read on the forward strand.
TCGAGGCACACAGCGCTGCGGTTGCCGGCGCGAGCGCGAATCCGAAGCGGGCGGCAAATTGGAACCCACGCAGCACCCGCAGCGGGTCCTCGACAAAGGCGCGACTGGTGTGGCGGAGCGTCCGCTGGCGAAGGTCGCGTTCGCCTCCATGGTGGTCGACGAGCGCTCCCGCGATCGGATCGTAGAGGAGCGCATTGATCGTGAAGTCCCGACGCGCCGACGCGGTGCAGGCGTCGAGCGCGGCATCCGGCACGACGGCAAACCCCCGGTGTCCGCTCCCCGTCTTGGTTTCCCGGCGGGGCAGGCTGATGTCGTATTCGTCGCCGCCGACCCTAACCTTGATCACGCCGAAAGTGCGGCCAACCACATCGGTCGGTCCAAACGACCGCAGCGCCGCGCCGATCTGGTCCCAGTCCAGGCCGTAGACCTCGACGTCGAAATCCTTGGCCTCGTGCCCAAGGAGCCAGTCGCGGACGCACCCGCCCGCAAGCAGGGGACGCCCCCCCCGCCTCGCGAGGGCCTCGAGCACCGCGCGAAGACTGTCGGGAAGCTTCATGCCGTCGGTCCCGCGCGGGGCCCGCGGCGGCGCGCTCCCAGGGCGAGCAGCGTCCAGCCGCCGAGAAAGCACAGCCCGCCGAACGGTGTCACCGGCCAGATCCAGCCGGAGGGCGCTCCCAGGGCCAGCGCATAGAGCGAACCACTGAAGCACAGCACACCCGCCAGCCAGAGCCATCCGGCGGCTTGCAGCGGACGTGAGGTGGCCGCCTGCGGGTCCACACGCACCCAGATCCCGACCGCGACGAGCGCGAGGGCATGGACGAATTGGTAGAGCACGGCCGTCTCCCAGGAGTCGGTCCGGCCGACGGCTTCAAGGGTGGGGCGGAGACCGTGGGCACCGAAAGCACCAAGGGCGACGGCGGTCCCGCCGAGGAGGGCGGCTCGAAGGATCATGAGCGAATCAAGAGAAACTGCGGCTTCGGATGAGCGGGTGGCATGCCTTCTGCAGTCGGGAATCGAGTCTTCCATCGGTGGAACCCGCCTTCGTTTTCCCTTGTCTCGATGCGGCCCAAACCTTTGGTTGCCAAGATTCTCCGGCGTGACTAGCCGGAGGACTTACCAAACCTACGAAGAAAACCAACCATGAAAAAGATCCTAGTGTTCGCCTTGGCGGCGCTTGCGACGACGGGAATCGCGAGAGCGGATTACTCGCTCTCGTCCGACCTCACCTACACAACTGAATACGTATTCCGCGGTATCCAGCTCGGCGATAACACGCTGCATCCCTCGATCGAGCTCACGCAGGGCGATTTCTACCTGGGCATGTGGGCGGCTCTTCCCATCGATCAGGTCGAGTCCAAGGGTTGGTCCAACGAGTTTGATTTCTACCTCGGGTACACGAAGGAGCTCTCGGACAAGGCCTCCGTCGATCTCGGCGTCACCTACTACTACTATCCGGATGGTGAAGTGGACGAGAGCACCGAAGCCTACCTGGGCATGACGTTCGACGTCGGCGGGTTCACACCGAGCGCGTATGCCTACTACGACTTCGACCTCGAAGTCGTGACCCTGCAGGGCAGCATCGGCTACAGCATCCCGATGGCGGGTGCGGGCACCTCCCTCGATCTCTCCGCGACCTATGGCTACGTGGAGCCCGATGAGGGAGAGTCCTACACCTACTACGGCGCCAGCGCCCAGGTGCCCTACAAGCTTAACGAGAACGCCACGCTCACCTTCGGTGTGCACTACGCGAGCAACGACATTGACGGTATCTTCGACGTCGACGACAACTTCTTCTACTACACCGCTGGCGTGACCATCGGGTTCTGAACCTGATCGACCGATTCCCACCGACCCGCGCCCTGAACGGGCGCGGGTCGTGTTTTTGCCCAATTCTGCCGCACTCGTGGATTTCTGGCGTTGACAGGCTCCGGCGGCTTACTTCTTCCTCATCCCCTTTTCCTCAGATGAAAACCATTCTCGCCAAGAAGGAGGACGTGCAACCGAAGTGGTTTGTGGTCGATGCTTCGGGTCAGGTGCTCGGTCGCCTGGCGGTCCGCATCGCCAACACCCTCCGCGGGCGCAACAAGACGACCTACACGCCGCATGTGGACACCGGTGACTTTGTCATCGTGGTCAACGCCGAGAAGGTGGTCCTGACGGGCAAGAAGGAGGAGCAAAACTCCTATATGTTCTTCAACGGCTTCGTCGGCCGCGAGCGTCACCTCTCGCTGGAAGAGATGCGCCGCCGCCATCCCGAGTTCATCATCGAGCACGCCGTGAAGGGCATGCTTCCGAAGAACCGGCTGGCGAACCGCATGATCACCAAGCTCAAGGTCTATGCCGGCGCGGAGCATCCGCACGCGGCGCAGAATCCGCAGCCCCTCTCCTGAACCCTTTGCTGTCAGCCGAATCATGAGCGCCACTGAAACCGCCACGTATTTCTGGGGCACCGGTCGTCGCAAGACGTCCACCGCCCGCGTCCGCCTCAAGGAAGGCACTGGCTCCCTGGAGATCAATGGCGAGCCCGCCGATTCCTTCTTCTCGCACGAGAATTTCTCGCGCGTCGCCCTCCGTCCGCTCCAGACCGTCGAGCTGAAGGACAAGGTGGACGTGTTCGTCAACGTGAGCGGCGGTGGCGACACCGGCCAGGCCGGTGCGATCTCGCACGGCATCGCCCGTGCGCTGCTCAAGCTCAATCCCGAGCTCCGTCCCGCCCTGAAGAAGGCCGGTCATCTCACGCGCGACCCGCGCGAGAAGGAACGCAAGAAGTCCGGTCAGCCGGGCGCCCGCAAGCGCTTCCAGTTCTCCAAGCGCTGAGTTCAGTCCCAGCCCGATCTTTCGCCAGCCGGCTTCCCTGCGAAGCCGGCTGTTTTGTTTTTAGTGCCTGTCCACCCGCGCGGAGGGAGTGTTGATCCTGCATCCGCGATCAACCCGGCCACGGAGTTCGCAGAATTCACGGAGCGGGCGTCCACGATCCGGGCTTCATCGTGTGTCGATCTCCCTCGAGTGAAGAGAGAGGCTCCGAAAACTCGAGGAATCCTATTGATTGTTACTTATAGAAGTGACAACTGAGGTCACATCTGTATGTTTGCGGTATGGGGATGCCGAAAGGATGCAAGATTGATGGGGAAGCGCTGAAGGTCCGGCGGCTGGAAGCACGACG
>JAEWQP010000001.1 GCA_023399155.1 Verrucomicrobiota bacterium
GACGTCGTGCTTCCAGCCGCCGGACCTTCAGCGCTTCCCCATCAATCTTGCATCCTTTCGGCATCCCCATACCGCAAACATACAGATGTGACCTCAGTTGTCACTTCTATAAGTAACAATCAATAAGCGATTTCTCGGTCGAATGTGTCTTGAGTGCGTCCGGTAATCCATGAGCCGCCATGCAGAACAACAGATCGCTAACGCTTCGTTACTTCCGTCGGTTCGGTCTGTTGAGCGCCTACGTGGGTGGGCTAGTCGCATGTCTGTTGCTCGCCTATCTTTTACGCTTCGATTTCCGCATACCTCGCGACGTCTTGATCCATGCCGGCTGGATCTTTTGCGGGTTGATCGGGACAAAGCTCATCCTGCTGCTTCTGTTGGGTCAGTTCGGAAGCCTTCTCTCCTATTTCGGCTTTTACGACATGGGGAAGCTCCTGCTCGTTTGCGGAGGGGCATCTGCAGTAGCATTCGGCGCGTGGCTCGTCGGCGGAGCGGATTATGCGCCCCCGCGCGCTGTGATTGTTACCGATCTTCTGTGCTCGTTCTTGTTCCTCACCGGATTTCGACTTTCCCTGCGCGTTGTGCGCGAGGGCTTCCTCGCCAGGCCTAGCTTGAATGGCTCGCGCCGCCGCGTGGCTATTGTGGGAGGCGGTGATGTGGGAGCTTCACTCGCGCGTGATCTACAAATGCGCCGTGGACTCGGCATGAAACCCGTCGTTTTCTTTGATGACGCTCCACAAAAATGGGGCACAACGATTCATGGCATACCTGTGGAAGGTCGACCTGAGTCGCTTCCAGACTTCCTTATCCGGACGGCCATCGATGAAGTCGTGATTGCCATGCCAAGCGCATCCGGACGCCGGGTACGCGAGATTGTCACGCTCCTCAACAAGCTTCATCTGCGTTTTGAGATCGTGCCCTCTTACGAGCAAATGCTCACAGGCAAGGTCCGCACCTCGCAGATCCGCCCGGTGGAAATCCAGGACCTACTGGGACGTGACCCTGTTAGCCTCTCGACCGATCGGATCCGCGAACTCGTCGCGGATCGGGTGGTACTCGTTACTGGTGCTGGCGGGACCATCGGCGGGGAACTGTGCCGCCAGATCGCGACAAACAATCCGCGACAGCTCATACTTCTCGAGCGAAGCGAGTATCTGTTGTTCACGATCGAGCAGGAGCTGCGCTCAACAGGGCTCGGGTCAAGTATCGTTCCCGTCGTGGCCGACATTCTGGATCCGATCCGCATGGAAGGCGTGTTCGATCGGTATCGACCGCAGTTGGTGTTTCACGCCGCCGCACACAAGCACGTGCCGATGATGGAGCATCAACCGGCCGAGGCGTTTCGGAACAACACAATCGGGAGTCGGTGGATCATGGAGTTCTCGCTGCAGCATGGCGTCGAACGCTGCGTCATGATCTCGACCGACAAGGCGATCAATCCTACGAATGTGATGGGGGCGACGAAGCGCGTGGCGGAGCTTTACATGCAGGCACTGCAGCACCAGTTGAGGAAGGGTGCGGAGGACCATGGACCACGGACCACGGACCACGGACAAAACAGGGACGATCGACTGCCGACGACTGAAGACGAGACTGGACCAATCCGCAACGAAACGAATAGCCGTAGCACCGGCCCCAATCGTCAAGCTTCGGCTTCCGAACTCCCCTCGTCTCTCGTCCCTCGCCCCTCGCCTAGCGCCGGTACTCCGCACCCAGTGACGAAATTCATGGCGGTGCGGTTCGGAAACGTACTCGGGTCATCGGGCAGCGTGATTCCCACGTTCAAGAAGCAGATCGCGGCTGGCGGACCAGTCACGGTTACGCACCCTGACGTGACACGGTACTTCATGACGGTGAACGAAGCTGTGGGGCTCGTGCTCCAGAGTGCTACCCAAGGCGAAGGCGGGGAAATCTTCGTACTCGATATGGGGCAGCCGATGAAGATCGTGGACCTCGCGAAGCAATTGATCGAGCTGAGTGGATTGGAGCCGGAGAAGGACATTGAGATTCAGTTCACGGGACTGCGCCCCGGCGAGAAGCTCTACGAAGAGTTGAACCATACCTCCGAGAATCTGGCGCCGACCGACCACCCCAAGATCATGCGCTTCATCAGCACGCCGCTGCCTCTGGATCCCTTGCGCAACGAACTCGACCGCATGCTGGCCGAGGCGCCGGGGATGGACCCGCAGCGCGTGAAGTCGGCAATCAAGGAGCTTGTTCCGGAATACGAACCCTACATGGCGATGTCGTGACGTTCCGACGCTCCGCGTCGGAACGTCGGGCTAGAGGCAAGAGGCGAGAGGCTAGGGGCGGATCGCTGGAGGTCAGGAGCTACACAGTGAGCACTCCGGTTGATTGGCTCGAGACTTCTGCACGGTGAAGCGATGTGCGACGGACAGGCCCCGCAAACGAGCGGGTCTACCATGCCGGAGCCCGGGCCGGCCGGGTATGGTCCACATTTTCGACTCGCACGGGTTGCCCTTTTCCGAGGTGTTAAGGGTTTATGGTTCCCGAAACCGCCCCTCTCCCTGACGACTCGATTGATATCGCCGATCTGATCCGGCGCGTGAAGCGCGGTCTGGCGCGCACGATTGGCCTTACCCTGCTCTGTTTTGCCCTGGGCATCGGTGCGGCGCTCATGATTCTCGCCGGCCAGACCCCGGTCACGACCCTGCGCGTCGCCTTCTCCTTCCCAGGCGCGGAAAAGGGCACCTATCCCAACGGCACGAAATTTCAGCCGGATGACGTCCGCGCTCCTGACGTCATCAATGACGCGCTGAAGCGCCTCGGGATCGCCGACCCACACGGTGAACTGGCCACCACCTTACGCGGGGCGATCACCGTCTCCGGCTTGGTGTCGCAGACTATCGTGAAGGAACGCGACCGGCTGCGCGCGGCGGGGCAGACGCTGGCTCCGTATATCCCGGATGAATACGAGGTTTCACTGTCGCTTCCCCGCACGCACCCGATCGACATGCGCCAGCGCGGCTTGCTGCTCACCGAGATGGTGAATGCTTTCCGCGACAAGTTCGGGCGCTCGTTCGTCAAGCTTCCGCCGCAGTTTGCCAGCGCCTTTGAGCAACTTCAGGACGCGGACTTCACCGATTATGAGCTCATCCTGAACCGCCAGATGCGGCAGCTGCACAATTTCCTCGAGCAGCAGGTCGACCAGGCAAAGCAGTTCCGCTCGCTGTCAAACAACCTCTCTTTCCAGGATTTGCTGCGTCAGGTGGAGGTATTCACCCAAGTGCGCATGAACGAGGTGCTGGGCCTGATCTATCTCGGTGGTCTTTCCAAGGACCGCACCCGGGCCGTCGCCAACATGGACTACCAGCTCCGCCTCCTCGAGGAACAGGAGATGCGTCTGCAACAGGAGGAATCCGTGGTCGCCGGCCTCCTGACAACGACCCAAGCCCGCGCGCAGAACTACGTGCTGGCCGCAAAGTCCGAGGTGCCCCAAAACGCGCAGAGCATCATGGACCAGGGGCTGATCGATGCCCTGCTCGCCAACGACGCCTACAACATGCTCGTTCGTCGCGCGCTCGATGCCGGCCTCGCAGTAAAGACCGTGCAGGCGGAAAAGGCCCTGCTCGAACAGCGCCGCAAACGTCTTGAAGGGTTTTTGTCGAACCCAGGCGACCAAAAGGTGGATACACTGCAGAAGACGCAGGATGCGTTGCGGGCGCTCGAATCGGGTTACCAGGAACTCCTGGGCAGTATCCGCGTGGTGATGGACGACTACGCCAGGCAGGAATATGCAGATGCCGTGCGTCTCACGCTCCAAGCCGGCAGCAAATCCTGGCGTGGAACAGCACTCCTCGGCGCCATCCTCGGCTGCGCGATCGGGTTTCCACTCGGGCTGGGTATCAGCTTGTTGGATAGCCGATCCACGCGCCCCCAAGCGGCCTGAGGCGGCTCAATGAGTTTACAGGAGCTCGCAGAGGGCGCAGAGATCTGGCAATGCATCCTCTCCTTCACCGTGCCTCGAAACTGACCGAGCGGGTCATCGGCGCGGCGATCGAGGTTCACCGAGACAAGGGGCCAGGTCTAGTCGAATCAGTCTACGAATGGTGCATGATGCGCGAGCTCGAGTTGCGTCAGCTTCGTGCAACCAATCAGAAGCTCGTTCGAATCTCCTACAAAGGATTCTGGAGAGACGAGCCGCTACGTTTCGACATGTTTATTGAAGATTGCCTTCTCGTCGAAGCGAAATCAGTCGAGCACATCCTCCCGATCCACAAAGCACAACTCCTCAGCTACATGAGGCTGTTAAGCGTTCCACTCGGACTCCTGATAAATTTCAATGTCTCGAGGCTCACGGATGGCGTTTCGCGGCTTACTCTTCCGACACCGACTCAGCACAGTGACGCGTCTGCTTCTCCTACGCTCCCTCTGCGTTCTCCTGTGAAAACAGATACCCCCACAAGAAGCGATGACTGACGGTGCGAGCGAATCGTCTTCGTCAGGAACCGAAGCCTCACCGATAACCGACGAAGGATCATACCTTCCTCCCGGCAAACGCCAGTGGTGGCTGGCCGGGCTGGCGTGGCTGCTTTCGCTCGGGGCGTTCTTCGTGCCGCAGCGGATACCGCTGGAGTGGTATCCGCTCAACGAGCCGGGCAACGATATCCATTACCTGGAGATCAAGTGCGCGGCCGATGCCGATGGCTGGGTGACCATCTGGTATGACATCACCCACGGCTGGAGCGATATCGACCAGATCAAGTTCCCGATCTCACCCACGGAACAGACCTACACGTACACATTTCCCCTGCCGGATGCGCCGCTGACTCGCCTGCGCATGGATACGGTCGCGCAGGGCGGCTCGCTGAAGGTACACCACATGCGGATCATCAATCGGCGCGGCGAGGAGGTGCGCAACTTTCCGCTCGAGTCGATCGAGCCGATCACAGGCATCGCTCGCGTCTCACCCTACCCGCCGGGCTGGACACTTCACTCAATCAAGAACGCGGTCGCGGCGGGTGTGGCCTTCGCTCCGTTTCCCACGATCGAACCGGTGGGCATGACCGGCCGGAACATCCACCGCTGCCTCCTCTCCACAGGTTACCTCGCCGGCATGCTCGTGATCCTCATGCTCGCGGTGACGTCGGCATTCTGGCGTCCGACCGGTTGGCGCGACTTTGTGGGGCACATCGTGCTTCTCGCACTCATTGCGATCCCCTTCTCGGCAGTTGGTAACCGCGGGCTCATCCGCAACACGATTCGTTACGCGACGTTTGACCCGACGGAGCGTCCACTCGAACCAACTCTCGAGATCACGGTCCGCGCGGATCGGACCGCGGAGACGCAACTCTACTGGGATACAGGCAACGGCTTTTCTGAGGCAGCATCCCTGCGCCGGTCCTACCTGAGTGTCGGCGAGCCCCAGACCCTCCGATTCCCGCTGCCGAAGGCCCCGCTGAAGACGCTCCGCTTCGACCCCGATGATCGCGCCATTGCGATGACGATCAGCGCGGTGGCTGTGTCCGACGGTCGCACGTCCCAGCGCGAGGCGGTTCCCCATCTTTCGTCTGTGCCGGTTAACCAGATCGCGGAGCTCCGCGCCGCCGACGGGGCGCTCGTGATCGAATCGATTCCGGATACCGAGGATCCCTACATGCATTTCGGCGACGATGCGATTTCGGCCATCAACGACGCGGCTGGCGCGCTTCGTTCCGCGTCGCCGTGAGCTGGAGCGGGTCGTCTCGGCGGAACCCCCTCGGAGACTTGAATTCCCAGGCGGCGACAAGGTCCGAACCCATCCGAGCCACTGACTTCGATACAACCTTGGGCTTCGACCTTGCGGCGCGTGCCCGGAGTGCAGTGACTTGAGGCAATGGTCACTCCGCAGCCCGACGCCAGCGACGCCGTCATCTCCCTCGTGGACGTGAGCAAGACGTTCACGATCTGGGACGTGCCGTCGCGGCGGTTGCTCGCGCCCCTTCTCCGCCTTTTTCCTAAAGGTCGGGAACTGGCAACGCCCACGCGGTTCACCGCCCTCAAGCCGATGTCGCTCACCGTCCGCCGCGGCGAGTGTGTCGGCATCATCGGCCGCAATGGCGCGGGCAAGAGCACGCTGCTCCAGATCATCGCCGGAACGCTCCAGCCAAGCGAAGGCGAGGTCCAAGTTCACGGCCGGGTCGCGGCCCTGCTCGAACTCGGATCCGGCTTCAACCCCGACTTCACCGGCCGCGAGAACGTCCAGCTCTACGCCTCGATCCTGGGGATGAGCCGCGCCGAGATCGACAGCCGGATGCAGGCGATCCTCGAGTATTCAGGAATCGGCGACTTCATGGACCGCCCGGTCCGAACCTACTCCAGCGGCATGGTCGTGCGTCTGGCGTTCGCGGTCTGCGCCCATGTCGACGCCGACCTCCTCATCATCGACGAGGCGCTCGCGGTGGGCGACGCGCGGTTCCAGTTCAAGTGCTTTGCCACGCTCAACCAGTTCCTCGCCGACGGGCGCACGATCATTTTCGTCTCGCATGATGCGAACTCGATCAAGCGCCTGTGCACCTCGGCCGTCCTGCTGGAGCAGGGCGAACTCCTCCTGCAGGGGCACCCGAACGATGTGGTCAACATCTACTCGAAGCTGATCGCGACCCCGCTGGGCAAGGCCGCCATCGAGGCGGATCTCGCGGAAGCCCGCGAGCGAACGGCGGTCGACGCCAGTTCCGATGCCGCCCCGAGCCCCGTGGGCGGAAACGATCCGGCCGCGCAACTCGTCGCGGAGGAACGCTCACACCTGCAGGTCTCCGACAGGGAGTATGCCTACGGCGGTCAGGCCGGACGGATCTCCTCCGTGGTGCTCTGCGGTAAGGACGGATTGCCGCGCCTTTCCTTCGTCTCAGGCGACACGGCCGAGGTCCACATCGTCTGCGAAGCGAGATCGCCGATTCCCGACCCGATCTATGCGGTCACGATCAAGGACGTGCGCGGGCAGGAGGTGTTTGGAACGAACACTTACTTTCGCGGCGAGCACATGCCCGCGGTCGAGACCGGCATGGCCGCCCATGCGATCTTCCGGCTTCGACTCAATCTGATGCCCGGGTTCTTTTTCCTCTCCGCCGGCTGGGTGCGGCTCGACAACGGCGAGGTATCCGTCATCCAACGACGCTACGATGTGATCCGCTTCGAGATCACCGGTCGCGATCGTTCGTTCGGCATCGCCTATTGCGATCACACCGTGGAGGTGCGCACACGCCCGATGGAGCGTTCCCATCAGGACGCAAGCGCCTCCACGCCCTGACACGTCCGGCCGCGCCACTCCGGTAATCCGCCCCGTGCCCTTCGACGATCACGACGCTCTCCATTTCACCGCTCGCGGCGCTTCCCATCAGCTCCACGCGGGCGAGCGGTTTGGCATCCAGGCAGGCGAGTGTTATCGCGACCTGCCCGAGAGCGATCTTCGGGCGATCATCGCCCAGATCGAGCGCGGAACGCCGTGGCGCACGGCCGTCGCGGAACGCCTCGCCGGTCGCGATCCGTGGCTGTATCGCATCGTCACGGACGCGCGCCGCGACCTGTTTTTCCGCATGCGTCCGCCGCCGGCGGATTGCCGCGTGCTCGATGTCGGTTCCGGCTGGGGTCAGATAGCGCTTCCCCTGGCCCGGCACGCGCGCGTGTGCGCATTGGAACCGACCGCCGAGCGCCTGGACTTCATCCAGGCAGCGGCCCGCCAGGAAGGTACCAGCAAACGCATGTGGTTTGTGCAGTCGGACTTTCTCGGGGTATCGTTCTCCGACACGTTTGACCTCGTGACCTGTATCGGCGTGCTCGAGTGGGTCCCGAAATTCGCCCCGAGTCTTGCGCCACTCGAGGCGCAGAGAGCATTTCTCTCCGCGCTTCGTCGCGTCGTGGCGCCAGGCGGAAGATTGGTCATCGGGATCGAGAACCGTCTCGGCCTGAAGTATCTCCTCGGCGCTCCGGATGACCATATCGGGCACCCCGGCGTCGCCGTCTATGACGCGGATCTCGCCTCGCGAAAGTGGGCCGCGGTCTCCGGACAGCCGCTACGTTCGCTCACGCACACCCGCGCCGAATACGAGACCCTGCTCGCGGAGGCGGGCTTTGCGAACATCGCTTTCTTTGCAGCCTTTCCCGATTACAAACTGCCCGAGGCCATCGTTCCGGCGGGAGACCCGGCCGATCGCTTCCTGCTGGAAAACGTGATCTGCGAGCATGACGGCATCCGGGGCGAACCCGTCCCGTTCCAGGAGGAGTTGACGTCGCACTACCGTTCGCTCGCGAAGCTGGGTATTGCCTCGGATTTCGCACCCAGCTTCTTCATCGAGGCCTCGCCGCGATAGCCGCCGAGGTGGGCCGGGCAATAGCTTTGCCTGCCGATCGCAGGTTGGTCACGAGTCTTGAGCTGCGCATGTCCCAGTCCGACCCGAAAACAGACGTCACCCTCGCCGCCACGGCAGCGGCCCTTGAATGCGTCACTGGCGACGAACTGAAGGCGTTGCTCGTCGAGGCTGGCCAGTTGGTCCGAAGCGAGACGATCCGCATCGAACGGCAATCGCTCAATCCCGACCGTCGGGACTGGGCGCACCGGCAGCATTTCCGTGTGTTCCGCGGCGACTCGCCGTGGCTCTTCGTCACTGTTGGCCACGACTTGGCGACGCTCTGGGAACGCACGCGCCAGTTCGCCAACGAGTGCCCGGACATCGCCTGCGAGCCCCGATTTCTGCACGCGTCGGGGAGCCGGCAGGTGATGGGCGTGGAACTCATCGACGGTTCCAGCCTGGAGGCCGAGCTAGCCCGGGGAAGCGTGACGCCCGGAGACGCCCGCACACTCGTCGAAAGCGTCCTTCGATCGCTCGTGCGCTCGCGCCGCCCTTCCGAGCATGAATTGGCGGGCCGCGAGTTTGACACGTTTGCCGCGCGGATCTGCGGACTTTCGGTCTTTTCCCAAGCCGATCGTCTGATGCTGCGCGAGTTGATCCTGCCCTTTGTCCGCGAGCAGGCCTTGCGCGGCGTGGCCGAGACCCAGATGTCGAACGGTGACTTTGTCGCGCGCAACATCATCGTGTCCCCCGATTGTCGCGTGCGGCTCGTCGACTGCGAATTCGCCGCCCGGACGCATTTTTTCGCGGTGGATACATGGCGATGGACCGCTTTCTCGCTGGTGCCTGACGTGCTCCGCACGCTCCACGCGGGTGAGGCGTCGGGTATCGAACCCTGGGTCGAGATCTACGGGATCCTCCAGCAGTTGTCGCTGGCATGGGAGATCCACGGAGACGATCTGGCCCGCGAGGAAGCCCGTGCGCGCCTGCCGCGGTTGGTGGAGGTCTTGCAGCAGAACCTCCCATCGCTGGGATCCAGCCTTGTATTCGACGCCCTGATGCGTGCGCCGCGACACGATCCGCGCCTTCGCGAAGTGCATGCGACAGCGCAGCTCTTCTGGAGCGCCGCCGGTCAGTTCAATGAGACCGAATCGCGTCGAGTCACCTACCCCGTCCGGCGTGATGCACAACTTCGATTCCTGATCCCAGCGGTGCGCGGGCAGCTTCAGCTGCGTCTCGATCCGGCTGAGGCAACGGGCCTGGTCCGACTCCGCGCGGTGCGGGCGCGGAAGCTCGATGAGCCAGCGTCCCCGACGCACGAGCCGGCTGGTTCGCGGCCGCCGGGCGTGGAAATCATCCGCGGATTGCTTCCGCTCGACGGTGAGGACGGGATCACCCTGGTCAGCCTCGACGAGGATCCGTCGCTGCAGCTGCCATCGATCGATGTCGGTGCGGTGGCAGTCGATGTGGTGGTCGAATTGCTGTTGAATTTCGATCCGAGTCTCGAGTCACTTCCCGGTCTCCTCCCGAAGTGAATACGCGACCCGACGACGCCACGCCACGAGCGATCCCCGAGTTTCCGCCTGCCTCGCTCGCAGCGCGTCCGACCGTTTCGGTCATCACGGTGTTTCACCAGCGCCGGCAACTCGCGCGCGAGTATCTTCGCTGCTGGGATATGACGCGCCAGAGCCTCGGTTTCCCGATCGAACTGCTCTTTGGGGACAACGCCAGCACCGACGGCACCCGCGAACTGCTTGTCCGGCGTTCGACGTCCGCTTCACGGCTCGAGCTCTTCGACAAAAACCACGGGTTCGCCGCGGCCTGCAACGCCCTGGCCCGGCACGCAAGCGGGGACATCCTGGTCTTTCTCAACTACGACATCGCCTTCACGGGCGACTGGCTCGAGGCATTGATCAAGCCGTTCGTCGGCCGCCCGCATCTCGGTGTGGTCGGCAACGTCCAGGTCGCGGTTCGCACGCAGACCGTCGATCACGCCGGCGTATTCTTCGGACCGAATGGCGCGTCGTATCACTTCCGCCCACACCTGGCGGCGCTCGCCCGGCTCGATCTCCTCCCCGTCCCTGCGGTGACGGGTGCGTGTCTCGCGGTCCGGCGGTCGGTTTTCGACGCAGTCGGGGGGTTTCACGAGGGCTACTCCAACAGCTACGAAGATATCGAGTTCTGCGTGCGTGCCCGCGAACTCGGGCACGAGATCGCGTGCGCGACGCGCAGCCGCATCTGGCACCACATCGGCGCGTCGCCCGGTCGCCAAGCCCGCGAATCCGTCAACGCCGTCCTGTTCCAGGAACGCTGTGGTCCCGCGGCGCGACGCCTCAGCCGCTTCGTGCCACCCGATCTGGACGGGGGGCTAGCCCATCCTGACGGCACGCCCGCCGCGCCCACCTCGGACGTCATACAAGTTTACTACGACAACGGCACCGGCTTCACCGAGGCGGCATCCGTCGTTCACACCTTCCTGCGCGGCCGGTGGAATCGCCTCGAGGTCGCGCTCGCACTTGGCGGGGAAAGCCCCGCTCCGATCATCCGGATCGATCCAGGGCGATCACCCGGGCGGATCGACCTCGGAGGGCTGGCTCTCAAGCTTGGGCCGCGCCGGACCAGTCTCGGTTTTCTGCGCGGGCATGAGCTCAAGGATCGAGTTAAGATCCTGGGCACGGCGCGCCCGCTGGAAACGCCCCGCGGATTGAGCCTCGAGAGCACGGGCGAGGATCCGCAGATTCTGCTGAGGCCGGGCGATTGCTTCCCGAGCATCCCCGAAGGCTCGGTGCTGGAGCTGTGGATGATCGCGCGCGATTGGACCGACCCGGACGCGCCGACGGAGTCCGCTCCGTCGGGGCAAACGAGACCGCAGCAACGCGCACGAGGAACTCGTGTGCTCGTTGACTTGCTCCGCTTGAGCGCCGGTGGAGTCAACGGCGGTATCAAAGTCCTCATCACCGAGCTGCTGCGAAGCGTATCCGAGCGACATCGCGACACGCTTTCGATCCGCGTGCTCGTGCGACCCGAGGTCGCCGATGAACTTGAGCGCCCGGGCGAGGCGCTCGTCTTCGTCCGAAGTGAAAACAGCGCGACCGCCGCGGCGCGGCGGGAAGCCACCGAGGCCGACGTACTCTACGCGCCGCTCGGATCTTCCGCTCTCTCGCGTGCCGGATTGCCGCAGGTGACCCTGCTGGTCGATTTCCTCCATCGCGACATCGTGGGCGCCCTGCCCGACTCCGAGGTGGCGGCCCGCGAGAAATTCTACGCGGAAGCGCTGGCATGCTCCGACGTGCTGCAGTGCATGTCGCATTTCGTGGTGGATCGGTTGCGCGCTCACTACGGCCATCCGCGGGCGCGAACCATCGTCATCTATCCGGGCGTCGGGGCGCTGGGCCACACCCCGGCAGCGACCATCGCCCGTTCCGGACCGCCGTACTTCCTCTTCCCGGCGAACGATTGGCCGCACAAAAACCACGAGCGTCTTCTGGAGGCCTTTGCGGTTTATCGCGATCGCCAGACAAATGGATGGAACCTCAAGTTGAGCGGCCACTTCGCTTCGCAGAAGCGACTGCATGCAGCGATCGAGCGTCTCGGGCTGCAGGGACGGGTTGAGATCCTCGGGCACCTTGATGATACCGAGTACCCGCATGTGTTCTCCGGTGCGTCCGGCCTGGTGTTCGCCTCGCGCTACGAAGGGTTTGGCATTCCGCTACTCGAGGCGTTTCGCGCCGGTGTGCCGGTGATCTGCTCCCGCATCGCCAGTCTCCCCGAGATCGGCGGCGAGGCGTGTGGCTACTTCGATCCCGACGACGCCGAGTCCATCGCTGAATCCATGATTCGGCTTAGCACGGACCGAGAGTGGCGGAAACGCCTCTCGATAGACGGTCGTGCACGGGCCAGGAGCTTCGATCTGGCCCGCGAAGCCGACAAGTTGGCGCATGCACTCCGCCACGTCGCGACGGGCTAGTTGTTCCACCTCGCACATCTGCGCGCTCGACGGACGAGCGGAAGAGACAACCTTTCGCGCAGCAACGATCCCGAGAAGCGGCGGCATCGCAGGTTCAGCAAAGGCTGACATCTCGTCCGAAACCGAGGGCAGGCGCGCTTTCCTTAAGCGCCTCTAATCCTACAGTCTTAACTGCAATGGTTTGCCCGGTCGATTAGTATGACATGGTCCGTCTGAGGTATGTGGATTGTTAATACATTTGGTCATGGGCTTGCCCATGGAGTTCCGTGAGGCCAGTCGGGATGAGGCCCGCCACACGGCGGTTTGCCTGAAAATGCTCCCATCCCATGCACAACACCCGTGTTCTCGCGGGCGAATCTGGTCTTTCATCTGAAAACCGGACCGATCTCTCCGTATGCCGTGACGCCTACCACTACACGTCGTCGCTTCGACGCAGGTCGTCGCTCAGGCCGATCACTGTTGTTCTTACTATTCTGGCCTGCATTTTCGCCGGACGAGCTTCTGCGCAGCTCGCGCCGACCACGTGGACGATGCTCCAGGTCCAGGGCGAAGTCGGCCAGGCGGACGCACACCTGATCACGTTTGCGGACGGCCGGCGGGTCCTAGTCGATGCCGGGGAAGCGGTGGACGCGTCTGGCACCCTGCTCGCGCAGCTCCGCCAGCACGGCGTCTCGCGGCTATCGGTCGTCGTGATCAGCCATTTCCATCAGGACCACTACGGCCGGCTGCTTTCCCTGATCGAATCGGGCATCGCCGTGGATCGTGTCGTCGTCAACGTGCCGCAACGGCAAGTCGCTGACCGCGAGATACCGTGGGGCTGCAATTTCAACGATGTAGTCGCAACCGTCCAGGCACTGCAGCGTCGGGGAATCGTCGTGCACCATGCGCGTGCAGGCGACCGACTCATTGAAGTGGCGCATCAGGACGAAAAGGCGGGGATCGACGTGCTGTGTGCCTATGACGGGGTGAACACACCGATCGGCGAGACCGATGTGAATGACACGAGCATCATTCTGCGGCTGTTTCACGGTACCACTCGGGCACTTCTAGCGGGAGACCTGAATCACCCGCTCGGGGCCTATCTGGCCTCCGGCGAGGTTGATTTACGTGCCGACATCTTGAAGGCGCCGCACCACGGCACCGAAGGTTGCGCACCGAATGCGTTCTTCGATCGGGTGGGAGCGAGCGCCGTGCTCGTGCCCTCACCCGCCCATTTGTGGCGATCCGATCGAAGCGCTCGTGTGCGCAGTTACTTTGAACAGCGTGAGATCCCGTGCTTCGTGAATGGCTTCCACGGCAGCATCACAGTAGCTCTGGTCCAGGGCAGCTACCGGGTCGTGAGCGTGGTCGGCGGGATCGATCGCACCGTACGCCTCGAACCTGGGGTGATCATCCCGCCGGCCGACGCCTCGGTTTTCCTCGGTGACGCTGTGACGCTTTCTGCAATGGTGTCCGGTGCTCCGCAACCCGCCTTTCAGTGGATGAAAGATGGACTGCCCATCCCCGGCGCGACGGATGCGAGCCTTTGTCTCCAGAATGTCGAGCCCGCCGACGCAGGAACATATGTGCTTCAAGTGACAAACCCTCACGGCACTGTGCAGAGCCGCCGGGCAGTCCTGTCGCTCTTGGCCGAGGCACGGGCCAGCGCGCCACAGCGTTTCACCAATCTTTCCGCGCGCGGCTGGGCTGGATCGGGTGACGCCACATTGATCGCGGGTTTTGTGATCCGGGGCGAGGGAAGCAAAGCGCTCCTGATCCGCGGGGTTGGCACCACCCTCAGCATTTTCGGTATCGCCGCCCCTCTTCCGGATCCGCACTTAACGCTCTATTCCGGCGACGGCCGTATTCTCCGGACCAACGACACCTGGAGCGCGTCACCTTCGGCTCGTGCGATCCGGGAAGCTGCGGGCCGCTCTGGCGCATTCCCATTGCCGACCGGTAGTTCCGACGCGGCTATCCTCTGCGGCCTTCCCGCCGGCGCCTACACCGTTCATCTTCGGGACCTCCGGGGCGGCGCGGGTATAGGCCTGATTGAGCTTTACGATCTGGAGACATCGACGACCGCTCGCCTGGTGAATTTGTCGGCCCGCTCCGAGGTGGCGCCTGGCGAGGCGGCGCTGATCGGCGGCTTTGTCTGCAGCGCGGCCACGCCGCAGAGGCTGCTTTGCAGGGCCGTGGGACCGAGTTTGCGCACATTCGGCATCGATCGGTATCTGGCACGGCCGCGCCTGTCCCTCCACGGGAGCAGTGCGGCGAGCCTCGATTCTTCTCAGCTCGGGCCGGCGGCAATAACCAGCGCGGTTCGGGATGCCGGTGCGTTTGTCCTTTTCGACGGATCGGCTGACGTGTCTGCGCTCGTCGCCGTGCAGCAGGAGATCAGGACGGCGGTTGTATCCGGCACTGATCTCGAGGCGGGCGTGGCGCTCCTGGAGTTCTACCTGCTCCCGTAACGGTTTCGGCCTGCGCGAACGGCGCTCCCGCCGCAACGAGCGCCTGAAGTTCTCACCTCCGAGCTCCGGGCCAGTCCGCATCGTGGAGCCTGGCTCGTCGCATCGCCGAATGATGCGTGCTCGGGACTTCCATATGGGATAGGAACGCCTTAATCAGGCGTTCCGAACCCCCATGAACGTCCTTTTCGCCAATTACGGCGATTTCGCCACCAACAGCACGAACCACATCGCCGGGTTCGCGAACGCCCTGGCCGAGGCGGGGCACGCCTGCGTGGTCGCGGTGCCCTGGGGCGCCGATACGGTCCGGCTCGTGCCGGAGGTGCGCTTCCAGGCCCGGTCGTTTCGCGACTGTCTGGAGCGAGGGCCGGGCTTTCCCGATGGCAGGCCTGCGGACATCGTCCATGCGTGGACACCCCGGGAGGTCGTGCGCGAATTTGTGCTGCGCTACTTCGCCCGATCTCAGGCGCGGCTTGTCGTGCACCTCGAGGATAACGAGGACCACCTGTTCGCAGCCGCCACGGGCCTGCCTGTCGAGGATTTGTCGAACTTGGATGAGCAGGCCGTGCGGGAACGCCTCACCTCGGGCCTGGCTCATCCACGGCGCAGCCGGCTTTTCCTGCGTGCGGCCGACGGGGTCACCGTCATCGTGCCGACCCTCCGGGCGTTCGTGCCTGAGGGAAAGCCCGTCCTCGATCTGCCACCCGGCGTGGATTTCCAGCTGTTTCGTCCCGCCCCACGGCATCATGAAGGGCGCGCGGCCCTGGGATTCCGCGACGGGGAGAAGTGCATCGTCTATACCGGCTCGACCTCGTTCGCCAATGCCGGCGAGACCCGCGATCTCTACGCGGCTGTCCTGCTCCTCAACCGCCGAGGCGTACCCACGCGACTGATACGCACAGGAGCCGATGCGCCGGAGTTCGCCGCGACACTGCCGGCCGACGTCCAGCCATTTGTCCAGCACCTGGGTTTCGTGCCGCGCACACGGCTGCCGGAACTACTTGCGCACGCCGATGTGCTCGTGCAGCCGGGGCGCCCCGGGGCGTTCAATGACTTCAGGCTCCCGTCCAAGCTTCCCGAATACCTCGCGGTCGGGCGCCCGGTGGTGCTCCCGGCGAGCAACATCGGGCTGGATCTCGTGCATGAGCGCGACGCCTTGATTCTGGCGGAGGCGACGCCCGAGCGGATCGCGGATGCATGCGAACGCGTGTTCCGCGACCCGGCGCTCGGAGCGCGCCTGGGCGAAAACGCGACGAGCTATGCGCGCACGCGCTTCGACGGGGCGAATCATGCCCGGCGCCTGGCCGCGTTCTATGCGTCGATTCTCGCCGCGCCGCCGGCGGTGGCTCCGACGGCCGACGGTCAACCGGAGTCGGAACTCACGCTGGCCCTGCACCGCGTCGCGACAGAGCTGCCCCAGCCATCGCGCGAGGCAGTGGCGTTGCTGCTTCCCCTGGTCCGCGATTTCGATCACGGCGCCGGGAATCAGCCGGAGCTCTCGCGACTCGAACGGGAGCGCGACGACTGGCGGGCTCATTTCGAGGAGGCTCGCGAACACGCCGCCAACCTCGCCCGCCGCAATGCCGAACTCACCCACGAACTTGACGCGCTCAAGATCGCCCATGCCGGGCAGATCGATCGCCTGCGCCAGGCCGTCGCCCAGCGCGACGAGAAGATCACCCGCATGTTCGCTTCGGTGTCGTGGAAACTGACCATGCCTCTTCGCGCTCTCCGACGTTGCTTCCTTCGCGATCCCGCGGGCTCAAACGGAAACCCCGCAACATCTCCGGCTCCCGGCCGATCCGATCTCCCGCCTGAGTCCTGATGAACATCCTTTTCGCCAACTACGGCGATTTCACCAGCAACAGCCTCAATCACATCGGCATCTTCGCCGCCGGTCTGACCGGACTCGGCCATGACTGCATCGTGGCGGTGCCGTGGGGTGTCGACACCCTGCACGTCGTGCATCAGCCGCGCTTCACCGCGGCGCTGTTTGCCGACGTGCTGGCGGGCCGGGTCGGCTTCCCCGATGGACGGCGTGCGGACATCGTGCATGCGTGGACGCCGCGCGAAGCGGTCCGGCGATTCGTCCTCGCGTATCAGCGATCCGCCCACGCGCGTGTCGTGGTGCACCTTGAGGACAACGAAGATCACCTCTTCGCCGCGCGCCACGGACTCGATCGGGACGCGCTCCTCGACCTGCCCGAGGAGCAACTCTCGGCCCTCGCGGACGACGTGCTCACGCATCCCCGCCGAGCGCGGCAGTTCATGCGCGCCTGTGATGGAGCGACCGTGATCATTCCCGCTCTGGCCCGCATGCTGCCCGCGGATCTTCCGCACATCACCCTGTATCCCGCCCTCGATCCGACGCTTTTCAGCAAGTTCCCATCCAGGTCGGAGGCCCGGCGGGAACTTGGGCTCGACGAGAACGCTCGGGTGATCAGCTATCCGGGAGGATCGAATTTTGCGAACGAAGCGGAACTGCGGGATCTCTACGCGTGCATCGCACTACTAAACGCCCGCGGGTGTCCGGTCACGCTTCTGCGGACCGGCCACGACTCCGACGTATTTGCCGCTTCACTGCCGGCGGGGTGTCACGATCACGTCGTGCACCTCGGTTTCGTGCCCAGGGAACGGATACCGATGATTCTGGCCGCGGCCGACCTGCTGGTGCAGCCCGGCGATCCCGGGCCGTACAACGACCTGCGGCTGCCGTCCAAGGTGCCCGAGTTCCTCGCCGCCGGCCGGCCTGTCATCCTGCCGGCGTCGAACATCGCCTCGTCGCTCCGGCATGGCACCGATGCCTGGATCGTGTCCGATGGCCGGCCTGAAACCCTCGCCGACGCCTGCGAATACCTCCTGCGCACGCCCGAGCTTGCCGCGACGCTCGGGAAGAACGCCGCGGAGTTTGCGCGTTCGCAGTTCGAGTTCCGCCAGCAGTGCGCCCTTCTGGCCGGATGCTATGCCGATGTCCTTGGAACCGCCCCGCGGCCCGGCTCGCTCGCGACAGTCAGCGCCTTCGAATCCGAGCTGTCACTCTCGTTGAAGTCACTTGTCGGGCGGCTTCGGGAATTCCCCGCCACCCAGGCCGCCGCGGGGCAGCTGGCCGAGGTGATCCCTCTCGTCGTACAGCTGGAACGCCCCGATGCCGCCGCGCTCGAGCGTGATCGCGCGATCGCGGAGCGCGACACGTGGCGCACACATTTCGAAGCGGCCAGGACACATGCGGCGCACCTCGAGAACGAAGTGCGCTCCTCCCAGGAACACGTCGCGAATCTCGAGGCACAAGCCGCCGCAACAGCGAGTCATGTGCAGAACCTCGACCGTCATCGCGCCGCGAGCGAGGCACACGCGAAGAATCTCGAGGCCACGGTCGAGGCGCTGCGGACCCATCTGAGCGCCACCGCCGCCCAGGCCGCCGCCCTTGAGGCCGAAACGCACGCGCTGGAGGCGGCACGCGACACCGCGCTCGGCCAGGTCGACCAGCTGAGCGAACGCGCGGCGCGCCTCTCCTTCACCATCCACGAACTCAAGCTCGAGCTCATGCGCCGCAACGCGAAGGTGGCGACGCTGGAATCGAGCCTGTCGTGGCGGTTGACCATGCCGCTGCGCTGGCTGCGCCGCACGTTCATCGATCCGCGCCGCCGCGTGGCATCGCCCGCGAGCGAATTCCTCCTCCCAGAAATCGCACCGCCCGCACCGCCGTGTTCACTTCCCGGCCTCTACGGGCTTCCCCACAGCGTGGACGAACCCCGGGGATGGACGCTTGCCCCGCGCAAGCACCTCGTGCGCGGCTGGGTGTTTCATCCCGACGGAAACGAAATGCGCGGCATCCGCGCGGTCATCGATGGACGAGCGATCGAGGGCGTCTACGGCTTCAAGCGCCTCGACGTCGCGGCCTCCGTGCGGGACAAACCCCAGGCCGAATTCTGCGGCTGGCGCATCGATGCCGAGTTCAAGGAGGGCGACTCCTCCATGGAGCTTCAGGTGCTGGAAGAGTCGGGCTTGTGGCTGCCGTTTTTCCGCACGGGCCTGCGGGTGGGCCAGGATCTCGGTCCGACCGACCTGAGCCGCTACGAAGAATGGCTGCGTGTCTACGACACGCTCTCGGCGGCAACACTGCAATCGCAACGAGAGCGCTTCGCCAACGTGGCTGATCCGACCATCATTTCGATCGTGATGCCCGTCTTCAACACGCCCGAGCGCTGGCTGCGGCGTGCGATCGATTCGGTCCGGGCTCAGACGTATCCACATTGGGAACTCTGCATTGCGGACGATGCGTCGAGTCAACCGCACCTGCGCGCGGTCCTCGACGAAGCAGCGGCCGCCGATCCACGGATCAAGGTGGTCCACCGCGCGACGAACGGCCACATCTCCGCCGCGAGCAACTCGGCGCTGGCACTCGCGACCGGCGCCTTCGTGGCGCTGCTCGACCACGACGACGAACTTGCGCCTCATGCTTTGCACGAGGTCGCCCTAGCGCTCGAACGGTGCCCGGATGCCGATCTCATCTACTCGGACGAGGACAAGATCGACGAGGACGGCCGGCGTTTTGAGCCCTACTTCAAGCCGGAGTGGAATCCCGACCTGTTCCTTGGCCAGAACTACCTCTCGCACCTTTCCGTCTACCGGACCGCACGCGTGCACGAGGTGGGTGGTTTCCGCGAAGGTTTTGAGGGAAGCCAGGACTGGGATCTCGCGCTTCGCGTCACCGACGCCGTGCCTGCGACGCACATCGTGCATATCCCGCGCGTGCTCTATCATTGGCGGGCGATCGCAGGATCGACGGCGCTCCAGCTTTCGGAAAAGGCCTACCCGGTCGAGGCCGCGCGGCGGGCGCTGTGCGATCATTTTCAGCGCGAGGGCGTGGCGGTCACCCTGGAGCCGGTTCCCGGCGACCACTGGCGCGCCGTCCATCCGCTGCCATCGCCAGCGCCGGTGGTCTCGATCCTCATCCCGACGCGGGATGGTCTCGACCACCTGCGGCGGTGCGTTGACTCGATCCTAAAGAACACCGACTACCCGGCCTACGAGATCGTGATCGTCGACAACCAGTCGGACGATCCCGCCACGCTGGACTGGCTGCGTTCGGTCACCTGCGATCGGGTGCGGGTGCTGCCCTACCCTCATCCGTTCAACTATTCCGCGATCAACAACCTCGCGGTTCGCCATGCCCGCGGTTCGGTCGTCGCCCTTCTCAACAACGACCTCGAGGTCATCACGCCCGGCTGGCTCACCGAGATGGTCAGCCAGGCCTGCCGCGAGCGCGTCGGCTGCGTCGGCGCGATGCTTTATTACCCGAACGACGTCATCCAGCACGCAGGTGTGGTGCTCGGCATCGGCGGCGTGGCGGGGCATGCGTTCCGCGACTTTCCCCGGGGGACCGAAGGCGTATTCAATCGGGCACGACTTGTACAGAACTACTCGGCCGTGACCGCAGCCTGCCTGGTGGTCCGCAAGGCGGTCTACGAACAGGTGGGCGGACTGGACGAGGTCGACCTCGCCGTTGCGTTCAACGACATCGATTTCTGCCTGAAAGTGCGGGCCGCGGGCTACCGCAACGTCTGGACGCCGTTTGCCGAGTTCTATCACCACGAGTCCGCCTCGCGCGGCGCCGACGACACCCCGGAAAAGAAGACGCGCTTCGAGCGCGAGATCGAGATCATGCTGCGCCGTTGGGGGCCGGACCTGACCAACGATCCTGCCTACAACCCGAACCTCACCCTCGAGCGCAACGACTTCTCCCTGGCCATCCCGCCGCGTCCGCCCCGCCGGCTGGCTGCAGGCGCGACCGCCTCGCCGAAGCGCCCCGCCGTGCAGGCGGCGGCGGCCGCCTCCTCGTGAAGTACTCCATCGATCTGCCTCAGGACGGCGCAGACGTCGAGCCCCTCTCCGTGCGCGCGCGGGGCTGGATTGTGCTCGCAGATGACAAACTCGCGACATTTTCGGAGCTGCGGATCGTCTGTGGCGGAAAAGCAGTCGCCCGTGTCGATCGCCTGCTCTGGCGGCCGGATGTCGCCGCGGCCCACGCACTGCCCAACGCGCTCACAACCGGCTTCGATTCCTTTTTCGCGCTGCGGACGCTCGGCCCGGGTCAACGGCCACGCTCGAGTTCTGGGTCGACCTGGCGGACGGCTCGTCCCACTGCTTCGGATCGCGCACGGTCCGCCTGGCAGAGCATGACTACGCCCATGGGCTCTTCCGGGAGTTTCTCGATCAACGCACCACGGATCCGCGTCGGCGCAGTGACATTTTCCGATCGGGTCCACCCTCGCCGGAACCCAGTCTGGAATGTCTGGGCCTGCTCACCGAGCGCCTCGCGCCGACCACACATGGACGGATCCTGGACGTCGGCTGCGGCATCGGCAGCTATGCGCTTCCGCTCCAGAGAAAAGGGTTCGCGTGGACGGGCGTCGAAGTCGACCCCGCCTGTTGTGAGCGTCTCGAACAGGCCGGACTGCCGTTCCGACGGGGCGATGGGATGGTGCTGCCGTTCGAAGACGGAGCCTTCGATGCCGCTCTGTGCATCGAGGTCCTCGAGCACACGGAAACACCGGACGCGATGGTGCAGGAAATCCGACGGGTGGCGCGCGAGGCGGTGTTTTCCGTGCCGAACTGCGAACTGATCCCCTACTTCGCTGCGCAACTCGCGACGCCCTGGCATATGCTGGAGCCCGATCATCGGAATTTCTTCAGCCGTTGGTCGCTTGAGGCGCTGTTACGCCGGCATTTCAAGAACGTCGAGGTGACAGCCTACGGCACGGCTCCACTTCATTCGGTCGACGGAGCCGAGCTTTTCTATCACCTCCTGGCGCACGCGCGCTGATCCCCGGCGCCACCGCTTCGCTGTTTCAGGGGCAGCCTGCCCTCTGAGTCACAGAATCCGGCGAACCGTCCGCTGAAGGGCTGCCGAATTCCGCGTCCGTCGAGGTTTTCACTTCCCGGCGGAAATCCGATCGCCCACGCTGCCCCAGGCGCATCCAGCTTGCGTCCACCTGCGATGGAGAACGAGTCGACCCGAAAGCATCCCGTATCCGAGTGCCCAGTTTGCGGGTGCCGTCGCTTCACGTACCTGTTTGCGGTGGCGACACACCGACTTGTGCGCTGTCGGGAATGCGAGTTCACACTGCTCAACCCGCAACCCTCCGACGATGAGCTGGGTTCGATCTACAGCGCCAACTACTTTCTGGGCGATGCCGACCCGACCCAGCAGGCGCTCTTCGCGCGGCTGAAGACACGCACAGCCGAATCGTACCTCGATCAGATCAGGGCCTACTCCGGCATCGAGTCCGGTAGGCTGCTCGAGATCGGCAGCGGACGCGGTGCGATGCTGGTGGCTGCCGCCAAACGCGGGTTTCGTGTCACGGGTGTGGAGTACTCCAGCCACGCCTGCGCGCACGCACGCGACGCTCTTACGGCCGAAGGACTTTCAGGCGACCTGGTGTGCGGCGAGATCGACGCCATCGCACATCGCGAAGGCGAGTTCGACGTGTGCGTCATGGCCGACCTGATCGAGCACGTGCGCGATCCGCGCCATTTCGTGCGCGTGCTGCACAAGGTGCTTCGGCCGGGAGGCGTGATCTTCGTCGCGACGCCGACGCTCGATTCGTGGTCGGCGCGGCTGATGTCGACGCGCTGGATGGAATTCAAGCCCGAGCACCTCTCCTATTTCACGCGCAAGACGCTCGAGGGCCTACTCTTTTCGGAAGGCTTCCGCACGCTCGCAACCCTGCCGGGCGTGAAGGTCCTCAGCTACGATTACATCCGGGCGCACTTCGAGCGCTTCCCCATTCCTCTGGTCACGAGGGCGGTCAAGGCGTTCGGCACCCTGCTGCCGAGCACCGTGCGATCGCGTGAACGCCAGGTGGTGGCAAGCGGCATGACCCTTCTGGGTCGGCGCGCGGACAAGCCGGAGCGCCCGAAGCTCTCGATCATCATGCCGGCCTACAACGAGGCGGCAACCTTTGCGGCCGCCTTCGACCGCGTGCTCGCGCAACCACTGCCGGGACTGGATGCTGAATACATCGTGGTGGAGAGCAACTCGACGGACGGCACGCGCGAGATCGTGCAGCGCTACGAGGGTCGTCCCGGCGTCCGCATCCTCCTTGAAGACCGGCCTCGGGGCAAGGGCCACGCCGTGCGCACCGGGCTCGCGACGGCGACAGGCGACTTCGTCGCGATCCAGGATGCCGACCTCGAATACGACCTGGAGGACTACCCCGAGTTGCTTGCACCGCTCATCCATCATCGGGAGGCCTTTGTGCTCGGCGCCCGCCACGGCGGACGCGCGTGGAAGATGCGGCAGTTCACAAACCAACCGGTCACGTCGCTCTTCCTGAATTTCGGACACTGGTTCTTCACGACGCTGCTCAATGTCTTCTTTCGCGTGCGACTGCGCGACCCGTTCACGATGCACAAGCTCTTCCGGAGGGACTGTATCCACGGACTCACGTTTGAGTGTGATCGTTTCGATTTCGACTGGGAGCTTGTGATCAAGCTGATCCGCCGCGGCTACGTGCCCGCGGAGATCCCGGTCAACTACCGCTCGCGTTCGTTCAAGGAGGGCAAGAAGGTCTCCGTCATCCGCGATCCGCTCACCTGGCTGCGCGCGCTGGTCCGGTTCCGGCTCGCGCGCATCCCGCGGTGGACACCTCCCCCTGACGTGGCACGGGCCACCGATTCGCGAACTGCGGCGGCGGACACCGGCGCGCACTCCGCACAAGGCACCACTTCGCCATGAAACACGTTTTTGTCACGGGCGCCGCGGGCTTCATCGGGTCAACGCTCGTCGATCGCCTGCTGGCCGCGGGCATCCGCGTCACCGGCTGGGACAACTTCTCCACGGGCCAGCAACCGTTCCTCCACGGTGCACTCGCCCACCCGTCGTTCACCCTGATCCGCGGGGACAACCTCGACCTTGCCGCGCTCACCCGGGCGATGCACGGGGTGGATTTCGTCGTCCATCTCGCGGCCAACGCCGATATCAAGGACGGCTGGTCCCATCCCGACAAGGACCTGCAGCAGAACACCGTCGCGACGTTCAATGTCCTTGAGGCGATGCGGGCAAACGGCGTCAGGCGTATCGCCTTTTCCTCGACAGGCTCGGTGTATGGGGAGGCCCTGGTCACGCCCGAAAAGCCGACGCCGGAAACAGAACCGTTCCCGATCCAGACCTCGCTCTATGCCGCGTCCAAGACCGCGGGCGAGGGCTTGATCTCGTCCTACGCCGAGGGTGGACAGCTCGACGAGGCCTACATCTTCCGCTTCGTCTCGATCCTCGGCGAGCGCTACACGCACGGGCACATTTTTGATTTCTACAAGCAACTCCTCGAGCATCCTGACCGGCTGCGCGTGCTCGGCGACGGCCGCCAGCGCAAGAGCTACCTCTACGTGCAGGATTGCATCGATGCGATTCTGCACGTGACGGCACGTCACACCGCGCGCGAGGCACGGCACCACACGCAGATCTACAACCTCGGAACACCCGAGTTCGTGGAGGTGAGGCAGAGCATCGCCTTCATCTGCGCGGCGCTGGGCCTGGATCCACAGATTGAATACACCGGGGGCGATCGGGGCTGGATCGGCGACAATCCCTTCATTTTTCTCGACACCCGGAAGGTCCAGGCGACCGGATGGAAGCCTCGCCTGACCATCGAGCAGGGCGTCATCCGCACGCTGCGCTGGCTGCAGGAAAACCGCTGGGTCTACGAATCGCGTCATTGATCGAGGCGCCATGAAGATCGTCATCCAGGGGCTCTGGCATCTCGGCTGCGTGACGGCCGCCTGCTGCGCCCGCCATTTCGACGTGGTCGGCCTCGACTTCGACCCCGGTCGCATCGCGTCCCTGGCCAACGGAAAGGCGCCCCTTCTCGAGCCGGGGCTCGACGCCTTGATCGCCGCGGGAATTGCCTCGGGCCAGCTCGCCTTCACGGGCGACCCGGAGTCTGCCTGCACGGGAGCGGATGTCCTCTGGGTCACCTACGACACGCCGGTGAACGAACAGGACGAGTCCGACATCGAAGCCGTCTTGGCGCCGCTTCGCCGCTCGCTTCCCCATCTCAAGCCTGGCGCAGTCGTCCTCGTCTCCGCCCAACTCCCGGTCGGCACCTGTCGTTCCCTTGAATCGGAGTTCCCGGGACTCCACGTTGCGGCCTCGCCGGAAAACCTTCGACTGGGCAAAGCCATCGATTCGTTCGAGAAGGCCGAACGTGTCATCGTGGGGACACGCGACGAGACACCCCGCCCGATCCTGTCCGCGCTGTTCGCACCATTCACCTCGCGGGTGATCTTCATGCGCACGGAATCGGCGGAGATGGTGAAGCACGGGATCAACTCGTTTCTCGCCCTCTCCATCACGTTCATCAACGAGATCGCCCGCCTCTGCGAACATGTTGGCGCCGATGCGATGGAGGTCTCGATCGGCTTGAAGAGCGAACCGCGCATCGGCCCGAAAGCCTACCTCGGTCCGGGCGGGCCTTTCGCCGGAGGCACGCTCGCGCGCGACGTCGTGACGCTCTCGAGGCTCGGCGCTTCCAGGGGCGAGGCCCTCTCGGTGCTTCCGTCGATCAAGGCAAGCAACGACCTCCACCGCGGATGGTCGCTCCGGCGCCTCCAGTCCCGGTTCGGCGATCTTCGCGGACGCACGATCGCCCTCCTGGGGCTCGTCTATACGCCCGGTACGGATACGCTGCGTCGAAGCGCCGCACTCGAACTTGCCCGCGCCTTGACAGCCGCCGGAGCCCGGGTGCAGGCACACGACCCTGCGCTCACCTCCCTGCCCGCGGGCCTGGAGGGGATCGTCCTGGCGACCGATTCGACCGAGGCCGTGCGCGGTGCGGATGCCGCCGTTGTCTGCACTGAATGGCCTGACTTTCGCACCCATGACTGGGCGGCAGCGACGGGAGTGATGCGCCACCGCGTTTTCGTCGATGCGAACCGCTTCCTCGAGAAACAGCTCCTGCCCCTCGCCGGGATCGAGTTCCTTTCCGTCGGCCGCGCCTGAACCACCAAGACCGCTCATGAAACTCAAGGGACTCCACGCCCTCATCACCGGCGGCAGCCAGGGCCTTGGCCGCGCCATCGCCGAACACTATCTCGCTGCGGGGGCCAGCGTCGCGATCTGCGCCCGGAGCGAGCGGGAACTCACCGCCACACAGCGCGAACTCGCCTCGCAGTATCCATCGCAAAAGGTCGTCGCACACGTCTGCGACGTCTCCGACGAGGCCCAGGTGGCCGCCACCACCGCGTTTGCCCTCCGGGGGCTTGGTTCGCTCGAGATCCTGGTGCTCAATGCCGGCGTCTATGGTCCGATGGGACCCACCGAGTCGGTCGACCTGGGCGCATGGCGCCGCGCGATCGATATCAACCTCTTCGGCGTGCTCCTTCCGTGTCGCGCGATCATTCCTGTATTCAAGAAAGCGGGACGCGGCAAGATCGTCATCCTTTCCGGAGGCGGCGCGACCAATCCGCTGCCAAACATCAGCGCCTATGCCGCGAGCAAGGCGGCCGTCGTGCGCCTGATGGAGACCCTCGCCGAGGAACTCAGAGCCGACCACGTCGATGTGAATGCCATCGCGCCCGGCGCACTTGCCACGCGACTGGTCGACGAGGTGCTCGCCGCCGGCCCAGAACGGGTTGGAAAGGCCTTCTTCGAGAAGAACAAGACCTGGAAGGAAACCGGCGCCGTGCCTCTCGCGCTCGGAGCCAGCCTCGCCGTCTATCTCGGGTCGGGCGAAAGTGACGGCATCACGGGCAAGCTGCTCAGCGCTCAGTGGGATCCCTGGGCACGTTTGCACGAGCACCGAGACGCGCTGGCCGGGACTGACATCTACTGCCTGCGCCGCATCGTCCCGGCGGACCGGGGACAATCGTGGTCATGAGCACCGGCCTTCGATTCGCCCAGATCGGCTGCGGCTTGATCGGACGCAAGCGGGCGGGCGCCCTGCGCGGACGCGCCGCGCTGCGCTACACGTGCGACATCGACGCCGCCCGGGCCGCCGATCTCGCGAAGCTCGCCCCTGGCTGCGAAGCGATCACCGATCACCGCGTCGCACTCGCCTCGAGCGAGGTGGATGCGGTCATCGTCTCCACCCTGAACGCCTCGCTGGCGCCGATCGCTCGCGATGCCGCCCGCGCCGGGAAACACGTCCTCGTCGAGAAACCGGGCGCACTCAACGCTTCCGAGCTTCGCGAGGTGCGTGACGCGGCGGTGCAGGCCGGGGTCCGGGTGCGGCTTGGCTACAATCACCGCTTCCATCCTGCGCTGCAGAAGGCCCGCGAACTCATCGACGCCGGGACGCTGGGTCCCCTGATGTTTCTTCGCGGCCGTTATGGCCACGGCGGCCGCACGGGCTATGATCGCGAATGGCGTGCCGACCCGAAACTCTCGGGCGGCGGCGAACTCATCGACCAGGGCGTCCATCTCATCGATCTCGCGAGCTGGTATCTCGGGGCTTTCACCCGCGTCGAGGGGCACGCCACCACCTCCTTCTGGGACATGCCAGTCGACGACAACGCGTTTGTCTCGCTGCGCACATCCGCAGGGCAGACGGCCTGGCTGCATGTCAGTTGTACCGAATGGAAGAACCTCTTCTCGCTGGAGCTCTACGGACGCGAAGCCAAGGTCGCAATCGACGGCCTGGGCGGCAGCTACGGTGTCGAGCGATGCACGCTCCACCAGATGCTTCCGGAAATGGGACCGCCGGTGACGACCGCGTGGGAGTACCCGCGCGGCGACGATTCGTGGGCGGCTGAGATCGCCGCGTTCGTCGACGACATCCGCCTCGGGCGTCCGCCGTCGCCAGGTCCCGAGGAAGGCATCCGCACGCTCGAAATCGTCGAAACCATCTATCGGTCGAGCGGCTTCCCCGCTGTCTAGTTCATCGGCCCGGCCGCAGCTTCAGTCCTTTTCATCGCATGATCATCGCGCGTTCCCCGTTACGCATCTCCCTCGGAGGCGGCGGCACCGATCTCCCGTCCTACTATTCCGAATACGGTGGATTCCTCGTCGCTGCCGCGGTCGACAAGTACGTCTACATCACGCTGCACCGGACCTTCGTCCCCGACCTGATCGTCAAGTATTCCAAGCTCGAGCGCGTGGCCGATGCGGCGCAACTGGAGCACCCGATCATCCGCGAGGCTTTCGGCCTCCTGGGGATGAACGGCCATTCGCTCGAACTCACCTCCATGGCCGACATTCCGGGCGGCACCGGTCTTGGCTCATCCGGAAGCTTCACCACGGCCTTGCTCAAGGCCCTGCACACGGCCCGGAAGAATCTCATCTCGCCGGCCGAACTTGCCGAGCAGGCCTGCCACATAGAGATCGACCGGCTGGGCGAGCCCATCGGCAAGCAGGACCAGTACATCGCGGCCGTGGGCGGGATCACGGCGTTCACCTTTCACAGGGACGGACGCGTCGAGTATGCCCCCTGCCGCATCGCCGAGGAGACGCTCTTCAACCTCGAGGACAACCTCCTGCTCTTCTTCACCGGGTATTCGCGCAGCGCCTCGTCGATCCTCAAGGACCAGAAGACCCGCAGCGAAAAACATGATCCGGCCATGCTGGACAACCTGCATTTCACGAAGGACCTCGGTCATCAGTCGCTGGTGGCGCTCGAGGCGGGCAATCTCGAGGAGTTTGCCCGGTTGATGGACGTGCACTGGCAGCGCAAGAAGGCGCGCACGACCGGCATGAGCAACGACCAGATCAATGCCTGGTACGATTTCGCCATGCAGCACGGCGCGCTGGGCGGAAAGCTCATCGGCGCCGGAGGCGGCGGGTTTCTCATGTTCTACGCGGCCGACAAGACGCGCTTGCGCCACGCCATGCGCGAACGAGGGCTGCAGGAGGTCCGGTTCCGGTTCGATTTTGAGGGCACGAAGGTCGTGGCTCAGAATTGACGCCAGCGGCCAACCTGCCGTTCTCTCTCAGTCGGGCGTTCCCCCTTCCCATGGCCCCGCACGAACTTCCAGTCGCCATCCTGGCGGGCGGTCTCGCCACACGCCTGCATCCGATCACGGAGAAGATTCCGAAACTCCTCGTGGAGGTGGCAGGCGAGCCGTTCTTCTCGCACCAGCTTCGCCTGCTCAAGCGGGCCGGTCTGGAGCGTGTCGTCGTGTGCGTGGGACATCTCGGCGAGATGATTGTCGAGCGCTACGGCGACGGCGCCGACTGGGGCGTGCGTATCGACTATTCGTTCGACGGCCCGGTGCTTCTGGGGACGGGCGGTGCGCTGATCCGCGCGCTTCCCCGGCTCGGGGAGTCGTTTCTCGTCCTCTACGGCGACTCCTACCTTCCCTGCGATTACCTCGGTGTTGCCCAGGCCTTCCTGGAATCGGGGCGGCCCGGCCTCATGACAGTGTTCGAGAACAACGGACTCTACGACGTGAGCAACGTTTGGTTCGCCCATGAGCGCATCGTGGAGTACGACAAGCAGGCCCAGCTGCCGCAGATGCGCCACATCGACTACGGGCTCGGCGCGCTGCACGCGTCGGCGCTAAGTCCCTACCCGAAGGACGAAGTGGTGGATCTCGCGACGGTTTACCGCGACCTTGTCCGCCGGGAACAACTCGCCGGCTACGAGATTCCCGAGCGCTTCTACGAGATTGGCTCGCACGAGGGGCTGCGCGAACTCGACGCCCTGCTGCGCCGGGCCCGAAGCTGACCGGACGGGCCGGTTTTCGCTTTGCCGTCCGCCGCCGGGCTGGTGGCATGATGCAACGTCTGCCTTTTCAACCGCTCCGCCCCCATGTCCTTCGCCGCCCAGCACCTCCAGGAAACCATCGCCCTCGCCTCGAAGATCGATCCCGCCGACTGCGAGCGCTGCGTCGCCGAGCTGCGCGGGGTCCGCGAGCGGGGCGGACGGCTCTTCATCCTCGGGGTCGGCGGCAGCGCGGCGAACGCCTCACATGCCGTGAACGACTTTCGCAAGATCGCCGGGATCGAGTGCTACGCCCCGACCGACAACGTCTCGGAACTCACCGCGCGCACCAATGACGAGGGCTGGGCCAGCGTCTTTGTCGAATGGCTCCGCACCTCGCGGCTCGCCGCACGCGATGCACTGCTGATTCTGTCTGTCGGCGGTGGCAATCTTGAGAAGAACGTCTCGCCGAACCTGGTGACGGCGCTCCAGTTCGCCAAGGAAGTCGGCGCTCGCGTGATCGGGCTCGTGGGCAAGGACGGCGGCTACACCGCCACGGTCGCCGATGCCTGCGTCGTGATCCCGACGGTCAATCCCCAGGCGATCACGCCGCATTCGGAGGCGTTTCAGGCCGTGCTCTGGCACCTGTTCGTGTCGCACCCGGACCTGAAGGTGGCCCAGACGAAGTGGGAAAGCGTCCGCTGACCACCCTCCCTCACCGCCGGCGGCGACAAGCCGGCGAACCTCCGGCCTTGGCCGTTACGAACGGCCCGACATCAGCCTTGCGGCCGTCACGCCCGGCCCGCTCAATTCGCGCCACATGCCCTCGCTGGAGACCCTCAAGGTCCAGATCTACGCCGACGGAGCCGACAAGGCCGGCATCCTGGACCTCTACGCCAAGCCCTACATCAAGGGGCTGACCACCAATCCGACCCTGATGCGCAAGGCCGGCATCGCCGACTACGAGGCCTTCGCGCGCGACATCCTCACCCACGTCACAGCCAAACCCATCTCCTTCGAGGTGTTTTCCGACGACTTGGACGAGATGCGGCGTCAGGCGCTGAAGATCGCCGCCTGGGGACCCAACGTGTTCGTGAAGATCCCGATCACCAACGCCCGGGGCGAAACCTCCGTGCCGCTGATCCGCGAACTCGCCCGCGAGCGCGTGCAGATCAATGTCACGGCGATGCTCACCCTGGGTCAGCTCCGCTCGGTCGCCGAGGTGCTCAATCCCGCGGTCCCGTCGATCGTATCCATTTTTGCCGGCCGCATCGCGGACACCGGTGTCGATCCCGTTCCGGTCATCCGCGAGGCGCTGGACGTCATTCGTCCCATGCCCCACTGTCAGCTCCTCTGGGCGAGCGTGCGCGAGGTGCTGAACATCGTCCAGGCCGAGCAGGCCGGCTGTCATATCATCACCGTGACGCACGATGTGCTCGCCCGGGCAGCCAGGCTCCTGGGCATGGACCACGACGCATTGTCGCTGGATACCGTCCAGATGTTTGCGCGCGATGCCGCGGCCGCCGGATACACGTTGTGATTCGGCGGGCACCCTGCGCCGCCGGACCTCGGTAGCGCCCTCGCCCGTCACGTCCCGGCTCGCCTGCGAGGCGACCTCAGCGCGCCTGCCGCGACCCTGATCGGACCTCGATCCATGGAGTCCACCGGTTCAGACTCGCGCCACCGCCGCCTTTCACGGCTCCTCGCGCTCGGCTGCTTCCTTGCCATCTTCGGCGCCAAGTGCCTCTACGTCGACCGGTTCGCCTCGTCGTTGCCGAACTGGGACCAGTGGGACGCCGAGAGCGAGTTCGTGTTCGTCCCCTATCTGCGCGGTGAACTGGCATGGACCGACCTGTTCAAGCCGCACAACGAGCATCGCATCGTGCCGACCAAGCTCGTCGGGCTCGGGCTGCTGCTCGCCAACGGTCACTGGGACGCCCGTCTGGAATGCGTGGTGAACGCCCTGCTGCAGACGCTGATCGCGCTCGGCGTCTTCCTCATCGGACGCAGGGCCATTCCCGCCCGCGCGCATGGACCGTGGCTCGTCAGCGTGCTGGTGTTCTTCGGCGCGCCGATGTCGTGGCAGAATGCAACCGGCGGCTTTCACACTCAGCAGGCTTTCCTGATCCTCAGCGCGCTCGGCTCCATCCACCTGCTCGTCGACGCGCGGATGCTCTCGGCCCGCTGGTGGGCCGGCATCGCGACCGCGCTCGCCGCGTTGGTCACGATGGGATCGGGCCTGCTCGCCGCCGTGGCCGCGGGCGCGACGCTTGTATTCACCACGCCATTGCGCTCGGTCGTGCGCCGGCACGGCGCGACGCTTGCGCTGCTGGTCGCGATCGCGTGCCTCGGTTGGTTCACGCGGGTGGAGGTCGGCCATCACAACGAGTTGCAGGCGCGCTCCGCCGGCGACTTTTTCCTCAGCTTCTGGCGCAGTCTCCAGTGGCCGGTGCGGCATTTCCCCCTTTTCCCGCTCCTGGCCTGGGCGCCTTTCGGCTGGCTGGCGCTTCGCGTGTGGCGCGCCAAGGACCAGGGTCCGGCTGTGGAGCGCGTCGCGTTCGGCGCCGGCGTCTGGGTGCTGCTGCAGTTTGCCGCGTCCGCCTATGCGCGCGGCGCGGGCGGCGACTGGCCGGCCGTCCGCTATCTGGATACGCTCGCGATCGGGCTCGCGGTCAATGCCCTCGCCGCGCTGATCGCCTTCACGCGCGTGCCGCTCCCGGGCTGGCGTCACGCGGCGCGGGTTTTTGCCGCCGTGCTCGCGGGCGTCCTGCTGACCCACGGACTGGTCGTGCATTTCGTGGACGCCACCCGCGTGACCGGTTTCGCGCTCATCCGCGACAACGCGGAAAAGGAGGCGCGCACGCGATCCTACCTTCGCACGGGCGACGAGGCCCACCTCCGCTCGGGGACGATCCCGTATCCGAGCGCAACGACTCTTCTGCAGCGGATCAGCCACGAGGAGATTCGCGCGCGGCTGCCCGCGATCGTGCGCCGGCCTCTTCCGATGGCGCCTGAGACGGACTCGCCCGGAGGGTTCGGTGAAAACGCCGTCGCGCCCGGTGACGAGATCCCGCAGGGCTGGTCGGCCGTGGGCTCGTTCGGTCCGCAGGGGGCCGCGTCCACGGGAAGCTGGCGCAGCCAACTGATCCAGCCCGGATCGGATCGTTACTGGATGGTGCCGGTGTTCACCACGGACCCGGCCGACCCGGAACTTTCACTGTGGATCGAGGATGCGTCCGGCGCCGTGCTCTCCACCCTGCTTCCGGGCAAGGTCGAGTCCCGCCCACTCGGTTCTTGGGGCGTCGTCCACGTCCGTGCTCCGGATGTCCCGGCACGGTTGGTCGCCGGCGACCGCTCTGCGCGGGGTTGGCTTGCCTTCGGCGAGCCCGTCGAGCACGCGGCCGGTTCCCGTTGGGCGGAGCGTGTCGCGGGCGCTGGAGGCTGGGTGTTCTGGTCGGGACTCTCGCTGGCGGCGATATCCCTTGCGCTGAGTCCGCCGCTGCTCGCGCAGATGCGTCGTCTCGCTCCCTCCGAGGGATGGCGCATCCGCGGAATGACTACGTGGCGCCTGGGGGCGACAGCCCTGGTCTGCGGCGTCATCGCCGGCGGTCTGGCCTACTACGCGGTCTTCGTGCGCCAGCCCGCCTATCTGGAGGTCAGGGTCGGCGGTGAACTCCGGGACAAGAGCATCGAACTCTACTACGACCTCGGCCGCGGCATCCGGCCCCTCGTATCCGTACAGGTCTTCTTCAACGAGACGGATACGAAACGCCCGTTGAGACTGCGCATACCGCCCGGCCGCATCCGCGCACTGAGACTCGATCCGATGGACGCGGGCCGCACGCTCACGCTCACCGGGGCGCGTCTCGTGGATGCCACCGGCCGGGTCATCCAGGAGTTTCCGCCCGGGACGTTCACACCCGTCACCGAGATCGCATCGGCGACAGCCGACGGTGACACGCTGCGCGTCACCAGTGTGCCCGGGGCGATCGATCCACAGCTCTACGTGCGATTCCGGCCAGCGCTTTCCACCGCATTGGCTCCCAGTGGCGCGCTGCTCGGGCGATTTGTCACCGTCGGACTCGTCGCTTTGCTGGGCGCCGTGCTCGGTCCGCCCATGCTCCGCCGCGGGCGAATGGTCGCGGGCCAGGTCGCCGGACGTATTCGAAAAACCGATAGTGCTTCGCCTCCGCCCACCGCAAACGAAGCGATCAACGAGCGGACACCCGTCCCCACCTCGCCTGGACACGCGGCTGTCCTGTCCGGGGTCGCGTTGCTGCTCATCGCGATCCTGGCGGTGCGAAAGACCCACAGCTTCGTGACGCCCCAGTTCTGGTCGGCCGACGGCGCGGTGTTTTTCGTCGATGCGGTGACGCTCGGCCTCGGCTCGCTTCTGCGGGAATACGAGGGGTTCATCCACGTGATTCCACGCCTCCTGGCCCTGGTGGGCAGCTGGGCGGAACCGGGAGCACTGCCTGTCGCGTTCGTCCTGCTGTCCCTCGGCTTTGCCGTGGCGAGCGTCCTGCATCTGTTCTCGCCGCGCGTCGCGCTCCCGTGGAAGCCCGCGCTGGCTGCGGCTGTGTTCCTCCTGCCGCATAGCGGCGAGGTTTATCTCAACGTGATGAATACTCCGGTGTTTGTCGCACTCCTGCTCGTGCAGCTCGCGATCAAACAACCGTGGACCACGACCTCCGGAAAGGTTGCGGACGTCGGCTTGCTCATCGCGTGCGGTCTCACAGGCCCGTACTCCATCGTCGTGACGCCACTCTTTGCCTGGCGCGCCTGGCGTTCGCGCGAGGCTGCCGACGCGCTCAAGCTCGGGATCATCGCGGCCTGCGCCGCGACGCAGCTGAGCTTTGGATTGCAGGCCGCGGGGGCGCTCGCGCCTGGGAATGCCGCCCCGCTGAATCTGCCAATCCTGGGCGGCGTGATCGCTCATCGCTGGATCCTCGGGCTCTTCACCGGAGGCTGGATCCCGGGCGCCAGTGCGCTCGCCGGCGTGACGGCCGGGGCGGCGCTTGTCGGCGCAGCGCTCCTGGCATGCACGCTCCGACGAGATGCCCTGCGCGAGCCCAGGCTCTTCTTCTGGTGGGTGGCGATCGCCCTCGTCGCGGTGGCGGCCTGGCAGACGCGCATGGACCAGTGGCTGTTCGGCGACCTCGCCAACGGAGACCGCTATTTCTTCGTCCCGAAAGTGCTGCTTGCCTGGCTCGTGATCCTCGAGGCGCATGAGCGCAGCGTTTCCGGGTGGATTGCGCGCGGCCTGCTCGTGCTCGCACTGGTCGCCGGGCTGGGGGCGTTTCGGTTCCCCGCCCCTCACGATTATCGATGGCAGGACTACAGCGACGCCATCCGCCGGGGCGAGCCCGCCGTGATTCCGATCCCTCCCGAAGGATGGACGCTTCACTACCCGGGCCGACCCGGGGTACGCACCAAAGACGCCCGATGACTCTGCCTGTATTCACGCCATGAAGTCATTCTCCCTGCCGACTCTGATTGCGCTCGCGCTCTTCAGCCTCGTGGCCGTCGCTCCGTTCCATCCGGCCGAGGACGTGGTGCGTGCCGATTATCTGCTTCAGTTGCGGATGAGTTCGACCGCTTCGGGCGAGATCCGGCTCTACTTCGACGACGGCAAGGGACTTCGCGAAGCACTCGCGGAACACGCACCGGTGAAGGCGGGAAGCGAGGCGGTCGACTACCACATCCGCGTCCCGGCGGGGACATTTCGCGGCATCCGCATCGATCCGATCAACGCCCCGGCAACACTCACTCTGGGCTCGCTGCGGATCACTGCGGCGGACGGAACCGTCATCCGCGACATCGCGCCCTCCGAACTGAAACCGGAATATGAAATCGAGGCGTTCTCCGTCGAGGGCGACATCGCTCGCGTGGTGACGACGCCCGGCGGGATCGACCCGCAACTGCGCCTCACCTTCGACCCTGCACTCACCCTGAAATCAAAGGCGATGAGCGGTCTCGCGGTGACCCTGTTGCGCGCCACCATCCTCTTCGGCATGGTCCTCGGTGCACTCGCAGCCTGGAGGCGTTTTCCCGCACTCTCGGCCAAGGCGGCCGGCCTGCGCACTTGGGCGACCCAGCATCCCCGCCGCGCCGTCGCTGCTGTCGCCCTTTTCGCGGTCATCACCAGCTGCTACCCGGTGGTCTTTCTGGGCCGAAGCTTCGCTTCCCCCAATTTCTCTGACGGCACGGTCCTGCTCTACGGCCGGTTTCCGACGCTTCCCGGCTACACGGATGCGACGATGTCGCGCGCCAACGGATCGGATGTCGGCGCTCTCGCCTGGTTCAACCAACCGACCTCGACCATCCAGCATCGCGCACTTTTTCGCGACGGCGAACTGCCCCTCTGGCAGCGTTACGACTGCGCGGGTGAGACGCTGCTGGGACAGGGGCAATCGATGTTCGGCGACATCCTGCATTTCATCCCGATTGCCGCCGGCGGCGCCGCCTGGGCATGGGACGCGAAGCTCGTCATCGCACGATGGCTCTTTGCCTTCGGCCTCGGCCTCGTGGTGTTCCGGCTCACGCGCCACCTTCCCGCGGCGCTGATCACCGCCGCCTCCAGCGCATTCATCGGGTTCTTCCTCTATCGCGTCAATCACCCGGCAAACTACTCGATGTGCTACGCGCCCTGGATGCTTTGGGCGTGGGTCGGCATCGTCCAGTCGCGCGATGCCCGGCGCGCGTTTCCGTGGATCGCGGCCCTGGTGCTGGTGAACTTCCAGGAACTGGTGAGCGGCACGGCCAAGGAGGCCTACATGCTCCTGCTGTCCCTCAACCTCACAGGCGCGTTCCTGCTGCTCGTCTCACGCGACAGCTGGCGCACGAAGACGGCCAAACTCCTCGGCGCAGCAGCCGCCGGCGTGGTCTTCCTCGCGCTCACGTCGCCGGTGTGGGTGACGTTCCTGCGCGCGCTCGCCAGTTCGCACACCTCATACAACACCCCGAGCGCCTACCAGGTGCTTCCCACCCTGCTTGTCGGCGTGTTTGATGAGTTGTTCTACCGGCCATTCCACCTGCAGAATTGGACGTGGAACCCGTCGGCAAATGCCGTGGTTCTGCTCGGGGTGCTCTTCCGGCTTGTGACGCTTCGCCGCGTCCCGCTAGGACGCGAGGAAGCCGTGCTGACAGGAGGTGTCGCCCTGGCCCTCGCACTCGTTTTCGGGTTTTTCCCGCCCGAGTGGATCAAGGCCGTGCCGTTTCTGGGGAACGTCGCCCACATCGACAACACGTTCTCGTGCGTGCTGATCATCCACCTGATCGTGCTGGCGGGCTTCGGCTTCCGGGTCGCGGCAGACCGCCTTGGGCGGCCCGAGGGTCGAGGGGATATCATCCTCGTCGCCGTTCTGTTCGTCGCCCTGCTCCTGCCCGTCCTGAGCATGGCGCAGGTCGTGCACCGTGAGCCGTTCGGTTCGAACACGTTCTACCAAGCCCTGTCCCAGGGCAGGCGCGTGCCCTTTCTTCCCCTTGTCTGGGCGAGCTTCATCATCCTTCCCGCCGCGGCCGTCGGCCTCCTGATCGCAGCGCGGCGGCACATCATGCTCGGCCGATGGACGCCCGCCACGCTCGGCGTGATCGCGGCCTGTAGTGTCGCGACTTTGTGGAGACATGGCCTCGCGCCGGGCGATGGTTTCCAGCCGTTCGTCTACGCACCGGGACCGCGGGTGGACCTTCACGCGCCCTCGCCCGCCATAGAACACATCCGCGCGACCAGCCAGGAGCCGTGGCGCATCGTCGGATTTGAAGGCAATCTCTTCCCGGGCTGGAGCGGCACCTATGATCTGGAGAACATCTCCGGTCCCAACGCCGTCAAGAATCCGCTCTTCCGGCAGCTGCAGGACGCGCTCGGTCTCAGGCGGGTCTGGGACTGGCGCGTTGTCGTGGACGCCGAGTCGCTCGCCCGCCTCCATCGCGCCTACGACGTGCTCAACGTACGCCACTATGTCGACCTCCAGGGCGGCGATCCGCGGATCTCCCAGGTGCTCGCGCGGACGTATTCAGCCGATCTTGACGTGTATGAAAGCGTGACGGCCTGGCCGCGCGCGTTCTTCACCGACAGGCTGGCGCGCGTCGATGGCGCTGCTGGCATGGCCCGCCTCGTGGCGGAGAGCGACAGCCGGCCATTTGCCGCCATGCAGCAGGGCGAACCGGTGGACGTCGCGGGCATCCCCGAGTTGCTCGAGGGCCGCACCATCACGCCCGCAACGGACTATCGCCTCACGACCAACACGACCACATTCACCGTCGAGGCGAACGGTCCGGGCATGATCGTGCTGCACGAAGCCTGGCTGCGGGGCGATTTTCGCGTGACGGTCAATGGCGAGCGTGGACGCTACGTCAGGGTCAATCACGCCTTCAAGGGAGTCGCGGTGGATCGGGCCGGCACGTACACGATCCAGTTCCGCTACTGGCCGCGGGGGTTCACGTGGACGCTCATCGCCGCCGGCGTGGCGCTGATCGTTCTCGCCGCGGCCGCGGTCTATGGGTGGCGGACGCGCCGCAGAGATGAAAACGAACGCGCCACGCACGCGTAGCTGGCTCCGCGGCGTCCATGCGCCCATCGCGCTCGCGGCGCTGCTGGTGGCCCTCGCGGTCGAACTCACCTTCCCGCCGTTCGACCCACGCGAGGACCCGGGATTTCCGTTTGCCTTCGAGGTGGACATCGCCTCGGCGGACACGGGCTGGGCTCAGGTCTTTGTCGACACCGGGCATGGATTCAATGTGGAGCAATCCAGCATCTCGCCGGTCACCTCGAACGAGCCGCTCAGGCGGCACCGATTCCTGTTGAAACGCGGGCTGGTGCGAAAGCTCCGACTCGATCCGTTCAATGGACCGACCTCGGCCACGACATTGCGATCGGCCCGCCTGGTGGACGCGGCGACCGGGGCGCTCGTGCATGAGTTTCCGCCCGCGTCGTTCGCGCCCAACAACCAGGTCGCGGAGTTTCAGATCGCGGGCGACCTGATGCGGGTCGTGCCCGCCGATGCTGCGAACGATCCGCAGCTGGTTGTCACGTTCGACCCCGCCCTGCAGCTTGGTGTCGGTCCTCGGGATGCGGGCTGGTTTCGAGTCATGCGAGCGCTACTCGTCCTTGTCCTGTGCCTGGGCGGCGCCTACGCAGTGCGCGCGCTCGGCCGCACGTCGCCCGGAGCGCGAGCCGTCTCCGTCATGCGTGAGCTGGGCGCACGCCACCCGCGGGCGGTGCTTGCACTCGTCGCGGTCGCCGCCGCGATGGTGTGTTGTCACCCGCTGATCTTCGACGGCCGAAGCCTCGTGTCTCCAGGTTACGGATTGCCTCTTGTCCACCCGGACCACCCGGGATCTCCCTACGTACCCGAATCGTGGAGATACGTGGAGGATCCGCGCGCGTCGGACATCGGGGCCATGTTCTGGCAACATCTACCCTACAGCGTCATCCAGCACCGCGCGCTGCTGATCGACGGCGAGCCACCCCTCTGGAACCGCTACAACTCGTGCGGCACTGAACTTCTCGGCCAGGGCCAATCAATGCTCGGCGATCCGTTTCATGTGCCGGTGATCCTTGCGGGTGGCGCAGCCTGGGCGTGGGACGTGAAGTTCGTCACGGCACGGTTCCTCTTTGCCCTTGGGTGTGGATTCGTGGCCTGGGCGGCAGTGCGGCACCTGGGAATCGCGAGCCTGCTCGCCTTCGCCGCCCCGTTCGCGGGGTTCTTCAGCTACCGGTTGAGCCATCCCGCCGTATTCACGTTTTGCTATGCGCCCTGGATCCTCGTGGCGTGGTTGGAGGTCGCCGCCGTGCGCGACGCGCGGCGACTGGCAGGCTGGATGGCGCTGGTCCTCGTTGCCACCTGGTGCGTCCTCACCAGCGGAACGGCCAAGGAGGCGACCATGCTTGCGCTCGCGCTCAACGCCGTCGGTTTCGCTGCGGCCCTGCCCGCCCTGCGGTCAGGCGCGCTTCGCTCCCGCATGGTGCTGCTCTCCGCACTGCTCGGCGTCGCCGGAGTGCTGATACTCGCGCCTGCATGGACGGGCTTCGTCGAGGCGCTGAAGGTGTCCTGGACCTCGAACACCGAGGCCTACGCGCTGCGCCTGCCAGCCGCGCAGGTGGTGGGTGCCTTCGACGCGATGTTCCTCTCCGAGTTCCTGCCCGACCGGACCGTCGGCGGGCCCTCGACGAACTTCGTCGTGCTGGCGGGCGTGCTGGCCTTTGCCGTCACGGCGCTGCGTCACCGTCGCGATCCTGCCGCCTGGGCCTGCGGGCTGGGCGCGGTGGGTGCGTTCTCACTCGCCCTGGACGTGCCCTGGCTGCCCTCGCGCTGGATTCTTGCCGCGCCGGGCCTGGCGAACGTCGGACACGTCGGCTACACGTTTCTCTGCGTCGCGATCCCGTTGCTCGTCCCCCTCGCCGCCCAAGGGTTCGCCGCGCTGGAGAGCGCCACGCACAAAGAACGACGCTGGGCGCTGGGCATCGTCGGTGCACTGATGCTCGCGCTCGTGGCGGTCCATCTCAGCAACGTACCCGGGAGCTGGGGACAGATGCGTGATGTGGCAAGCCTGCCGTCCCACGAACCCGCGGCCAGTCATGGTTTCTTCCTGCTCTGCGTGGCCGCCACGCTGGCCGGCATCGCGGGGCTGGCGCTCGCCACGTCGTGGATGCGGTCGTCCGGGGATCGCCGCATCGCCGGCGTGCTCCTATTGGCGGCCTCCCTCATCCCGGTGCTGGGCCGGCACGGTCAGTTGCCCGAGGTGGGCCAATCCGACTATTTCGTGAGCCCGGCGCCCCGGGCCGACCTGGCGGAACTCTCGCCGGTGCTGCGTGACCTCCAGCAGCGAACGATCCAGGAGCCGGCGCGCGTCCTTGGCCTCAACGGCCACCTCTTCCCGGGATTCACCGCGGTGTTTGGCCTGGAGGGCCCCAATGGGCCGGACGCACTCGTCAGTCGCAGTTATCGCGAACTCGTCGAGACCGGCGGCCTCGCCCGACACGATGCTTGGTACTTCGAATCCGGTCGCGCCGATCTCGAGCCGCGGCGGCGCATGCTCGACCTGCTCAATGTGCGTTACTTCGTGAGTTGCCCGGAGTCGCCCGACGTTCCGTCCTGGCTCCGACCGCTCGGGGCGGAGGAACTCACGCTCTTTGAAAGCCCGACAGCCTGGCCCCGCGCGTTCTTCACCGATCGGATCGAGACCGGCGATGGGCCCGAGGCGGTGGTCGACCGGTTGCTCCAGGGCGACGGACGACCCTTCGCCATGATGGCCCCGGCCGACCTCGCACGGACCGAACCCGCGCCCGGCCACGTATCCGAAGACCGGATCGTGGCGGGGCGCGACTACACGCTTGGGAGCAACGAGACAGCGTTCACGATCGACGCGCCAGCCGCCGGGGTCGTGGTCCTCATGGAAACCTGGCTGCCCGCGCGGTTTCGGGCCGAACTCGACGGGCAGCCGACGGAAGTCCTGCGCGTGAACCACGCGTTCAAGGGCGTGCGCGTGCCGGGTCCTGGCACCCACCGGGTCCGGTTCGTCTTCGCACCTGCGCCTCTGCGCGCCGCGACGTTTGCCGCGGGTGCGGGTCTGTTGCTGGCGGTCGCGTCGCTGGGCTGGGCTTGGCGTCGACCGGTGCGCCCGCCGCCAGCCGCAGGGCCGACGCGGCCGACGAGCTGACATGCTCCTGATCGCCAGCGGCTTGTGAAGTCCCGGGAACCCGGAAAGGAACATCCTTTTCCCTTGGCGCGCCGCCCGGCGGGCGATTGTCTCGGGGCAACCATGGGCAAGACGCTCCTCGTGACCGGCTCCTCCGGCCTGATCGGCTCGGAAGTGTGCTGCCATTTTTCCAGGCTCGGCTGGGCCATCCACGGCGTGGACAACAACCAGCGCGCCGTCTTCTTCGGCCCTTCCGGCGACACGCGGTGGAACCAGCGGCGCCTCGAGCAAAGCCTGTCGGGGTTTCACCACCACGAGCTCGACATCCGTGATCGGTCCGGCGTGCTTGCCCTGCTGCGCGAACTCAAGCCCACAGCCATCGTGCACACCGCGGCTCAACCCTCGCACGACCGGGCGGCTGCGATCCCGTTCGACGACTTCGACACCAACGCCGTGGGCACGCTCAACCTCCTCGAGGCCGCGCGCCAGGCGTGCCCGGAGTCGCCGTTCGTGCACATGTCCACGAACAAGGTCTACGGCGACGCCCCGAACCGGATCGCGCTGGCCGAACTCGAAACGCGCTGGGACTACGCAGATCCCGCCTACGAGCACGGGATCTCCGAGACGTTTTCCATCGACCAGTCCAAGCATTCGCTGTTCGGCGCGTCCAAGGTCGCGGCCGACGTCATGGTGCAGGAGTACGGGCGCTACTT
Organism: Verrucomicrobiota bacterium; assembly: GCA_023399155.1. Lineage (GTDB taxonomy): Bacteria > Verrucomicrobiota > Verrucomicrobiia > Opitutales > Opitutaceae > JAEWQP01. The sequence goes on from JAEWQP010000001.1 coordinate 41,695, forward strand.
TGACATGCCCACGTGCTGCCTGCGCGGCGGCTGCCTCACCGGGCCCAACCACAGCGGCGTGGAACTGCACGGCTTCCTGAGCTACCTGGTGAAATGCAACCTCGAGGGCCGCGAGTACCGGGTTTTTGGTTACAAGGGCAAGCAGGTGCGCGACAACATCCACTCGCAGGATGTCGCCCGGTTCATCCACGCCTTCATCGACACGCCGCGCCGCGGCGAGGTCTACAATCTCGGCGGCGGCAAGGCCAACTCATGCTCCATCCTGGAGGCGTTCACGCTCACCGAGCGCCTCACCGGACGCGCGCAGGCCCACACCTACGTCGACCAGAATCGCATCGGCGACCACATCTGCTATTATAGCGACCTGCGCAAGATGCGCGCCCACTACCCGGCCTGGGACATCACCGTGTCGCTCGAACAGACCATCGCCGAGATCGTCGCTGCCTGGAGGAAACGTCCGTCGGGCGCCTGACTCTCGCGCCCCCTTCCCCCTTCCTGCGTGACGCGTCCGGACTACGTCTGCATCGACGATCTCGCCCCGGCCATCGCGGAGCCGGGCTGGGTGCTTCGCGGTTGGTGGGTATCCGAAGATGTCGGAGCTAGGTCGATCGTCCTCGAGACCGGGCCCGGTTCTGCCGAGCCGCTCTGGTTCGGACATCGCCGTGATGACCTCGCGGCCGCGTTTCCGGATAACCCGGCGGCCGGGCACAGCGGGTTTTTCGGCTGGATCCCCGCCGGACCCGGCGTCTTGCCACCAGGCGCGGCGCGCTGGTGGTTCTCGGTTCCGGACGGGACCTGGCGTACGATCCCGGCGGACCTCCAGGCCCGCACGCCGCAGGGCGTTCAGGCCGGCGCCCTGGCGCCCGCGGATCCGCCGCCTTCCGTTCTGGAGGCGTCGCGGCGCGCCCATGATGTCGAGACGCGCGTGCGCATCGCGCTCGCCGGCCAGCGCGCCCTGACACTGCGGCTGGACATCGTCAACAAGTGCAACCTCCGGTGCGTGATGTGCCACTACTCGGTGGACGACATCTTCCGCCGCCCTGCACGATCGGTGACTCCCGAGCAGTTCGAGACGTGGTTTGCCCCCCTTGCGAATCACGTGCACGAGGTCATGCTCTCGTGCGCCGACGAGCCGCTGATGTCACGACATTTTGGTGACATCCTGCGCCTGCTCCGCCGCATCGCGCCGCATGTCGCCATCCGGTTCTGCACAAATGCCACCCTGCTCACGGCCCAAACCGCGCGCCTGATCGTGGAACAGCAGGTGGACGAGGTCCTCTTCTCCTTCGATGCCTGCACGCGCGAGACGCTCGAGGCGATCCGGCGCGGCGCCGACTTCGAGCGCGTGCTGCACAACATCAGGCGGCTCGCCGCGCTGCGCGACCAGGCGGGTTCGCGTTTTCCCGTGCTCGGGGTGAACTTTGTGATGATGGCGCGCAACATCCACGAGGCGCCGTCCTTCGTCGACCTGGCTCGCGAGCTCGGCATCGCGCAAATCGATTTCCGCCATCTGGTCGAGGGCTACGATCGGTTCCGGCTGCACGACGAGCAGCTCTCGCGGCAACCGGCACGCTTTAATCACTATCGCGCGGCGATCGCCGAAGCGGCTGCGCGCGCCGGCCTCGCGGTCTACCTGCCTCCCCCGCTGGAGACGCCGCAGGCGTGGTCGCCGGGATCGGACGAGCCCCCGTGCTCGCTGGACGAGTTTCGCGCCGCCATGGACCGGTTCGTGCCCGACGCGGACGCCACTCCGCCGCAACTGGCGCAGCGGGAATCCCCGACGACCAAGCGCTGGCCCTCGATGGCGGAGTTTTTCCAGGGCGTCTACTGCCTGCGCCCGTTCACCGAGGTGTTCATCCGCGATCAGCACGAAGTCCTGCCATGCCCATGGCACCACCAGGTGCTCGGTACGCTTGGGCAGGGAGAAAACCTCCTCCAGTTCTTCATGGGCGATCGCTTCGTACAACTCCGGCGCGCCATGTTCCAGCCCGAGGGGGATCCTCATTGCCAGGGATGCCCGTTCAAATCCATGGAATTACCGGGGGATCGCGTCGGCTGACCGGCGCCCCCGCCTCCCGCCACCATGAAGATCCTCCTCACCGGCGCCTGCGGTTTCGCGGGCTCGACCCTCGCCCGGGCGCTGCTCGACCTGCGCCCCGGGCTCGCGCTGATCGGGATGGACAACTTCATCCGGCCGGGCAGCCAGACCAATGTCGACGACCTCAAGCGCCGCGGTGTGCGGCTCGTGCACGCCGACGTTCGCGCTGCGAGCGACTTTGAGGCGCTCCCGTCCGTCGACTGGGTGATCGATTGTGCGGCCAATCCCAGTGTCCTGGCCGGGGTCGATGGTCGCACCAGCAGCCGGCAACTGGTCGAGCACAACCTCGCGGGCACGGTGAACATGCTGGAGTTCTGCCGGCAGCATCGGGCCGGCTTCACGCTCCTGAGCACGAGCCGCGTCTACTCGATCGCCCCACTCGCCGCCCTCCCGGTCGTCGTGCGCGACAATGCCTTCGCACCCGATCCCGCCGCGTCGCTGCCGGCCGGGGTTTCCGCAGCCGGCGTGACCGAGCAGTTTCCCACTGCGGCACCGGTCTCGCTCTACGGCGCCACCAAGCTCGCGAGCGAGGCTCTTGCACTCGAGTACTCGCACACCTTCGGGTTCCCCGCCTACGTGAACCGCTGCGGCGTCCTCGCCGGCGCCGGCCAGTTCGGCCGGCCCGACCAGGGGATATTCGCCTACTGGATACACAGCTGGAGGAGCGGCCGCCCGTTGCGCTACATCGGATTCGACGGGATGGGCCATCAGGTGCGCGATTGCCTGCATCCCCTGGACCTCGCGCCGCTCCTTCTCTCGCAGATCGAGGCGACCACACCGCCCGCCCAGCGCGTCATCAATGTCTCCGGCGGCGCGTCCTCCGCCCGTTCCCTCCGCCAGATCAGCGCCTGGTGTGCCGGCCGGTTCGGCGAGCAGACGGTCACGTCCGATCCGGCGCCACGGTCCTTCGACATCCCCTGGATGGTGCTCGATTCGAGCGAGGCGCGCCGCCTGTGGAATTGGGCGCCGACCCGCACCGTGGACGCGATCATGTCCGAGATCGCCGAGCACGCACAGCGCCATCCCGGGTGGCTCGATCTTTCCTCGCCCCTGTGAGTTCTCACGATTCAGCACCTCCCGCCGGCCAGCCCGCGCTCAAGCTGCTCTCCGTCGTCATGCCCGCGCGTGACGAGGAAGGGTGCATCGCCGCGACTGTCGAACACCTGCACCTCGAGCTGCGGCTCAACGAAATCCCCCACGAGATCGTCGTGGTCGACGACGGCAGCTCCGATCGCACCTGGCCGATTCTCAACGAACTCAAAGCCCGCATTCCCGAACTGGCACCCGTCCAGAACACCGGTCTGCACGGCTTTGGCCGCGCCATCATCCACGGGCTCGACCACATGCGGGGCGACGCCGTCGTGATCATGATGGCGGATGAGTCTGACGACAGCCACGACGTCGTGCGCTACTGGAAGCTCCTCCAGGACGGCTGGGACTGCGTGTTCGGCAGCCGCTTCATGAAAGGCGGCGGCGTGATCGACTACCCGCGCGTGAAGCTCATGGTCAACCGCCTGGCGAACGCGTTCATCCGCGTGTTGTTCCGCCACGGGTTGAACGACACGACCAACGCCTTCAAGGCCTACCGCAAGGTCGTGATCGACGGCTGCCGGCCGCTTCTCTCGCCTCACTTCAACCTGACTGTCGAGATTCCCCTCAAGGCCATCGTCCGCGGGTTCTCCTGGACGACCATGCCCATCACCTGGCGCAACCGCCGCACCGGCGTCGCCAAGCTGAAGATCAAGGAGATGGGGAGCCGTTACTTCTTCATCTGCATGTACGTGTGGTTGGAAAAGTATTTCAGCCGGGGTGACTACCGGACGAAACCTAGGGGAACCTCGTCATAACCCCCTCCGCACGCCCGCCTGCGCATGAACATTCTTTCGTGTGAAATCCAGGGACCCGTGATCGTTGAGCCCGATGTTTTCGGCGACGCCCGCGGCTTCTTCGTCGAATCCTGGAGTCGGGCGCGCTACCGCGCCGCCGGGCTCGATCACGAGTTCGTCCAGGATAATTTCTCGCTCTCCCGTCGCGGCACGCTGCGCGGCCTGCATTTCCAGAACCCAAATCCCCAGGGGAAACTTGTCTCGGTCTGGCAGGGCGAAGTCTGGGACGTCGCCGTCGATCTGCGCCGCGGTTCGCCGACGTTCGGCAAATGGGTCGGCGTGACGCTCTCGGCCGAGAACAAGCGGCAGTTTTTCGTGCCCGCCGGTTTCGCCCACGGCTTCGTCGTCACGAGCGAGACCGCGCTTTTCCACTACAAGTGCACCGCCACCTATTCGCCGTCCGACGAGCGCGGTATCCGCTGGGATGATCCGGCGCTCGGTATCACCTGGCCGGTGACGGACCCGATCCTCTCCAAACGCGACGCGGCGGCACCGCTCCTCGCCGACATACCCTCGGCGTGGCTCTACTAGCGTTCCCCCGTATCCACCACTCGCCACTCGCCTCTCGCCTCTCGCCCCCGCACCCATGTCCCTCCCCCGCATACTTCTCTTCGGCAAAGTCGGCCAGGTTGGCTGGGAACTCCGACGCACGCTCGCACCCCTATGCGAACTCACGTGCGTCGATTATCCCGACGTCGACTTCACCAAACCCGAGTCGCTCCGGTCGGTTATCGCGACCGCGCGGCCGCAGGTGATCATCAATGCCGCCGCCTACACAGCCGTGGACAAGGCTGAGACCGAGACCACCCTCGCGATGGCGATCAATGCCCACGCGCCATCGCTCATGGCCGCGGAGGCGAAGAAGCTCGGGGCCCTGCTCGTCCACTACTCCACCGATTACGTCTACGCTGGCGACAAGACGACGCCCTATGTCGAGACCGACCCCACGGGCCCGCTCAGCGCCTATGGTCGCACCAAGCTCGCAGGCGACGAGGCGATCCAGCAGGCCGGCTGCGACCACCTGATCTTCCGCCTCTGCTGGGTCTATGGGGCACGGGGCGCAAACTTCATGCTGACGATGCAGCGCCTCGCCCGCGAACGAGAGTCGCTCCGCATCGTCGGCGATCAGGTCGGCAGCCCGACCTGGTCGCGCATGATCGCGGAGACCACGGCCCTCGCCCTCGCCCAGATGCAAACACCGGATACGATCGCCGAACGCAGCGGCGTGTATCACCTTGCTTCATCCGGCCACACGAGCTGGCACGGGTTCGCCAGTGCGATCATCGCCGCCATGCCCGAGTCCGAGCGAAAGTGCCGCGAGGTGCAGCCCATTCCATCCTCCGAATATCCCACGACTACGAAGCGTCCCGCCTACTCGGTGATGTCATGCGAGAAGCTCGAACGCGTCTTCGGCCTCAGGCTTCCGGATTGGAAGCATTGCCTCGATCTCGTGCTCGAAAAGTAGCCGCTCAACGCGGCTTTCCCTCGCCCCTAGCCCCTCGCCTCTAGCCTCCTTCCTCTTTCTCCATGAACATCCTCGTCACCGGCGGTTGCGGTTTCATCGGCTCGAACTTCGTGCGCCAGCGGCTCACGGAGGCCGGTTCGCCGCTCACGAAACTCGTCAACCTCGACAAGCTCACCTATGCCGGCAACCCGGCCAACCTCGCCGACCTCGCCGCCGATCCGCGCTACGTGTTCGTTCAGGGCGATATCGGCGATGAGCAGCTGGTGGGCGAACTCCTCGCCGCGCACGACATCGACGCCATCGTGAACTTCGCCGCCGAGTCGCACGTCGACCGCTCGATCGATTCACCCGAGCCGTTCGTGCAGACCAACGTCGTCGGCACGCTGCGCCTGCTCAACGCGACCAAGCGCCACTGGGCCGCCCTCCCCGAGCCGCGCAAGAGCGCATTCCGGTTCCTGCACGTATCCACCGACGAGGTCTACGGCACGCTTTCACCGACGGATCCGGCGTTCACGGAGGAGACGCCGTTTGCGCCGAACTCGCCCTATGCCGCCTCCAAGGCCGCCAGCGACCACCTCGTGCGCGCCTACCAGCACACATTCAAGCTCCCGACGCTGACAACGAATTGCTCGAACAACTACGGGCCATTTCATTTTCCGGAGAAGCTGATCCCCCTGGTCATCCTCAACGCGCTCGACCAGAAGCCGCTGCCCGTCTACGGCGATGGCCAGCAGATCCGCGACTGGCTCTACGTCGAGGACCACGCCGCCGCCATCTGGCTCGTGCTGCGGCGCGGTCGCGTCGGCGAAACCTACAACGTCGGCGGCCTGAACGAGCGACCGAACCTCGAGGTGGTGCAGCGCATCTGCTCGCTGCTCGACGCCAAGTCACCGCGCTCCGATGGCGCGAGCTACGCCTCACAGATCACCTTTGTCGCCGACCGCCCCGGCCACGACCGCCGCTACGCCATCAACTGCGACAAGCTCCAGCGCGAACTCGGCTGGAAGCCGAACGAGTCGTTCGAATCCGGCCTCGCCAAGACCGTCGACTGGTATCTGGTTCACCGCGACTGGTGCAACGATATCACCGCCACGCGCTACGCGCGTGGGAGGCTAGGGACGAAAGGCTAGAGGCGAGAGAAGATGAGCCGTGGCGGTTTCAAGAGCTTGCTCGTCTGGCAAAGAGCCCAGGAACTTGCCGTGCACACCTACCGTGCCACGGGCGGATCGGCCTTCGCCCGCGAACGCGCACTCGTAGATCAGATGCGACGCGCTGCGGTCAGTGTTTCGAGCAACATCGCCGAGGGCGATGAGCGGGACACTGACAAAGACTCGGTCCGGTTTCTCTACATCGCCAAAGGCTCGATCGCCGAGCTTCGCTCACAGCTGGATCTCGCCCACCGGATCGGCTTACTCGCACAGGCAGAATTCACCGAACTCGATCAACTCGCCGAAGAGTGCGCAAAAATGCTCCGCGGCCTCATTAACGCCCGATCACCTCATGTCTGACTCTCTCGCCTCTCGCCCCTCGCCTCTCGCCTCGCCACCAGCCAGGATGATGCCACGCCGCGGCATCATCCTGGCTGGTGGCTCCGGCACCCGGCTTCACCCGTTGACCATACCGATCAGTAAACAGCTGATGCCGGTCTACGACAAGCCGATGATCTATTACCCGCTCTCGATCCTGATGCTGGCCGGCATCCGGGAGATCCTGATCATCTCCACCCCGCAGCACCTGCCGATGTTCCGGGATCTCCTCGGCGACGGCTCCCAGATCGGCGTGCGCTTCGAATACGCCGCCCAGCCCAAGCCCGAGGGTCTGGCGCAGGCGTTTCTCATCGGCGCCGATTTTCTCGGCGACTCGCACGCCTCGCTCGTCCTCGGCGACAACATGTTCTACGGCCACGACATGGTGAAGACGCTCAAGGCGGCGACGTCCCGCTCCGCCGGTGCGACGATCTTCGGTTACCACGTGGCCGATGCCCGCTCCTACGGCGTCGTGGAGTTCGACGCCGACGGTCGCGCCATCTCGCTCGAGGAGAAACCCGCGCAACCGAAATCCAACTACGCGGTGCCCGGCCTCTACTTCTACGACAATACCGTGGTCCAGCACGCGCGAGCGCTCAAGCCCTCCAAGCGCGGAGAACTCGAGATCACCGACCTGAACCTGCGCTATCTCGAGGCCGGCCAGCTCAAGGTCGAGATCCTCGGCCGCGGCACGGCGTGGCTCGACACCGGTACGCATGAATCACTGCTCGACGCGGCGAACTTCGTCCATGTGATCGAGAGCCGCCAGGGTCTCAAGATCGCCTGCATCGAGGAGATCGCCTTCCGTCAGGGCTGGATCGACCGCGCCGGACTCGAGAGGGTCATCGGCTCGATCGGCAAGTCCACCTACGGCCTCTATCTGCGGCGGATCCTCGATTCGCAGACGTTTTAGACGCGGTACGCGCGCCGACAAGCTCTCAGCCGAACTCAGGCACCACTGGGGTGGAGCGCGATCGCCGTGCGCGCTTTCCGCTCTCGCACATTCTCCAACCCGCCCGGCCGCCTGAGCCGGGGGCTTCGGCGGGCCCTGAGGCTGGCACACGCCCATGCGAACACGACAGGTGTCGCCGCAGGCGTGCCGAGCGCGAGGGTCGACGGGCTCGAATCAAGCGCTGCCGCCGTTCGCGCTCGACCGGTGCCTCGGCCCGACCCGTCAGTGCCCGGCGTGCCTTCCCGGTTCAGACTTCCCCTCACCCGCGCCTTTGCGGTTCACTCTCCACGCGCCTGACCGTGGAGATCTCGTTCATCATCCCTCTGTTCAACCGGCTCGACCTGACGCAGCCTTGCCTGGCGTCGTTGCGCTCCAGCCTGCCGGCCGGATTGGAGCACGAGATCATCCTGATCGACGACGGGAGCACCGACGGCACGCGGGACTGGCTGCGAACCCTTCCCACGCCACCCCACATCGTAATCCTCAATGAAGTCAACCTCGGGTACGCCCAGGCCAACAACCGGGGCGCTCAAGCTGCGCGCGGGCGGTTCCTTGCGCTGGTCAACAGCGACCTCGTCTTTCGCCGCGGCTGGCTCGAGCCGATGCTCGCGGCGTTCCGCCGCTTTCGCGACACCGGGATCGTCGGTAATCTTCAATACCGCGCCGCCACCGGAGCCCTCGATCACGCCGGCCTCGTTATTGATCCCAAAGGCCGTCCGGAGCATCTCGACCATCGTCGTGGGCGGCTACTTCTTACGTCCGCGTACGCGAAACGTCCCGCCGTGACGGGCGCCTGTTGCGTGGTGGAACGCACGCGCTTCCTGGAGCTCGGCGGTTTCGACGAGGGTTTCACCAATGGCGGTGAAGACGTCGATCTGTGCTACCGGCTGCGCCGGGCCGGGCTCGCGGTTCGCGTGGCCCACCGCAGCAAGGTGCTGCACCACGTCAGCGCCTCGCCCGGCCGCAAGCTCCACGATGAGCAGAACAGCCGCCGGCTTTGCCGCAAATGGCGCGACCAGCTCATCGCCGATGGCGCACGCTTCTGGCCCCATGTCTACCTGTACGAACACTGGCACGAGCCGCGCACCTTCGATCATGCATTGCTCTTCGCCGCCGTGTCACGGATCCTGGGAGTTCTCCCGGGTCCCTCCCAGCATGCACGCGACATCGTCACGCAAAACATCGACCGCGAGGAAGCCCGCTGGCTCGCGATGTTCGGCCCCATGAAGGTTGCGCCATGAAGCCCCTCTCGCCAGGCACGATGCGAAGCCCCCTGGGCACCGGTTTTCACTGGTCGGGCCTTTTTCTGAGCGCCGAGTGCTCGGAGTCGATGTGGATTCGCGAATCAGCGACCATCCACCTGCCCTGTGCCCTTGATGCGGATACGCTCGTCGTGGAAGGCGAGCTCCGCCCCGCCGGCGGGGCTCCGGAGGCCTCCGGACCGGTCGGACTCGACGTGCGTGTCGGCCGGCGCTCGCTCGGCCGGCTGCTCCCGCCCGAAGGCCCCTTCACCTGGCGCCTGCCACTCCCGCCAGCCGCCCGGACCGCACCGGTCCGCATCGAGCTGCGCCTCGTCGGCGTATTCGCCGCGAACATGCGCGCCTACCTCGGCCGCGTCTTCGCCGGCGCGCGATTCGCCCGCCGCTGGCAGCCCTACCGCCTGCAGCCGCGCAACAAGCGGCTGCGCATCCGCCGCATCGCCGCGGGCGAGGAGACGATCGCCGACTTCAACGCCAGCGCCTCGGCCTTCGACATCCAGTTTATCACGCGGCATGCGAACGTCGGGCTCAACCTGGTCGGCTGGTTCAATGCCGCGCTCGGCGTCGGCGAGTCGGTGCGCTGCGCCGCCCGCGCGACAGCCGCCGCGAACATTCCGCACGCACTCGTCCCGCTCAAACTCTATTGCAAGGCCGCCCAGGCCGAGCACGCATTCGACGACCGGCTCCAGGAGGCGAATCCCTACCCGGTGAACGTCATCCATGTCGATGCCCCGCAGACGCGCGACATCGACCATCACCACGGCCCGACCTTCAGCCGCGGGAAACACACGATCGGCTACTGGGCCTGGGAACTCCCGGAGTTTCCCGACGGCTGGGTGCGTTACTTCGCCCACGTCGACGAAGTCTGGGCGCCCTCGCGTTTTGCGCGCGACGCGATCGCGGCCAAGTCGCCCGTCCCCGTCTTCGCCATGCCGCACGCGATCCACCTCGCCGTGCCCACCCTCTCCGGGGCACGTGCCACGCTCGGCCTGCCGGACGACCGCTTCCTCTTCCTTTTCGCCTACGATCTGAACAGTTACGCCGAACGAAAGAATCCGCGCGCCGTGCTCCGCGCCTTTCGCCACGCCTTCGGCGCCCATGGGCGTCGCGAAGTCGGCCTGGTGATGAAGGTGCACGGCGTCACCGGCAATGAACGCGACCTCGCCGCGCTGCGCGCCGAGGTTGCCGATCTCGACGGCTGCACGGTCATTGCGGAGACGCTTCCGCGCGACTCGATCACGCTGCTTCAGGCGACGTGCGACGCCTTCGTGTCACTCCATCGTTCCGAAGGTTTCGGGCTCTCCGTCGCCGAGTGCATGTTCCTCGGCAAGCCGGTTGTCTCCACCGATTGGTCCGCCACCGCCGAGTTCGTCACCAGCGAAAACGGCTGCCCGGTGCGGGCATCGCTCGTCGAGCTGACGGAGAACCACGGACCCTACACGAAGGGCCAGCGCTGGGCCGATCCCGACGTCGAACACGCGGCCTGGCACATGCAGCGCCTGGTGGCGGATGGCGCGCTGCGTGGGCGCATCGGCGCCGCCGCCGCGGCGACGATCAGGCGCGACTTCTCGCCGGCGCGGATCGGCTCGCTCTACGCCGAGCGCCTGCGTGCGATGGCGCTCTGGTGAGTCCCCATCAAGACGTGGTGAGGCCCGCGGTTCACCTCGTTTTCTTTTTGTGAACGGATTTTCCGCACTCACGCCCTCCGAACGCGCAAGCGTGCGTCAAAATGCCGGTGGAGCCGAAACCGTGTCCGGTGCGTCGGGGTCGAACTGCCAGACGCCCACTTCGTTGACCTCGGCGATCTTGCGCCAGGCTGCAGGGCGCTCCAGCCAACGCGGATCCTCGGCCTCGAACCGGAACAGGACCGCATAGAGCGGCCGGCGGCTCGCGCGGATGCCTTCACGAAGCTGGGCGAAGTGCTCCGGCGTCACCACGTCCCACCGCACCACCGGGAACTGTGTGTAGTGGTAGAGCGTCATGCTAGTCTGCATCGCGAGCACGACTGCGTCCGTCGGCAGGTGCTGGTTCACCCAGGTCGCGATGTTGCGATAGGGCTCGTGGTACGACTTCGTCAGGAGGATGTAGTGCGCCCGGGCGACCTGCACGAAATCGATCGCGGAGACCAGGATCGCGACAGCGGCGACAGCCACGCGTCCCTCGATCGTGACGGAGCCCAGGCGCGGCCGCCAGTCGCGGCACAGACGATCGACGGCAAGCATCGCGAGCGCGATCAGAGCGGGAAAGGCCGGAAGCACGAAGCGGAGAAACCACCAGGCGTCGTGCGTATGCTGATAGAGTGCGTAAAATCCGAATACCGCGACGACCCAAAGCCACAGGCCGGCGACGACGCGCCCCATCCGCCGCCACGGTTGCCAGATCACCAGCAGCGCCAGGCAGCCGACTGGAAGCAGCTTCGGCACCCATTCGCCGTAGTGCAGCAGGTTCGGCCCGAGGTGCGCGCCGGTGAAGAGGGAACCCACGTCCCCGTACCCGGTTCCCATCGGACTTCCGTATTGAGTCCGTTGGTACCATGCCAGCGCCGCGGCAAAAGGCGCACCCGCCGCCGCCGCCGACGCCAGTCCCCGCCAGCTCGCGCCGAGGACACAGAGCGCCGGCACGATCACGGCATTTGACGGGCGAACCGCCACCGCCACGCCAATGGCGGCCCCGCACACGATGCCCCACCCCCAGCGCGAGCGCATGCGGAGCGCCGCATAGGCCGCGAGCAGCACCCACGCCGTCGCGACCGTGTCGCTCATGGGCGAGATGGAGGAGAAGACGAACTGAGGCGAAAGCGCCAGCGCAGCCGCACCGGTCACCGCAAGCAAGGGCGACACGCCCATCCAGCGCAGGAGCATAAACGTGAGGTAGACGCACGCACAGGCTGCAAGCGCTGCGACGATCGTGGCACCCCACTCCATGCCGAAAATCGCGCCCACAAGAGCGAAATGCACCGGAAGTCCCGGCGGGTAGGCCGGCTTGAGTCGGTCCGAATCGTCGGCGCCGATCGCGCCGAGAGGCTGCAGCCCGCGCCAGGTGCCGGCCGGCATCTCCTCCACCTGACGCAGCGGCGCGCTCAGCTCTCCCTCCTGCAACAGGCGCGCGCTGAAGAAATACCCGCCCGCATCCGCGCCCGCCGCGACGGGCGGATACTGCCAGGCGATGAAGATCCCATAGACAAGCAGCGCCGCGATGCACGCCAGGCGCGCGAATCGCGGAAAGCTCTCGCCGGATGAAATGGCAGCCTGTGCGCCGGGGTCGTTCATTGCGTCCTCCGCACGACCATGCGCGTCAGCTCGAGGCCGAACCATCGATAGTCCCCCGAAGCACCGAGTGCGCGCGGCTGCCAGGCATCGGGAATATGAATACGGATGTCGACCACGCCCCCGGGGGAGAAGTCGTCCGCCTGGAGTTCGAACCCGACCCGCGTGGGCCCGGTGACCACCGTTTCGGCCAGGCTCCGGCGGGGCGTGCTCACGGCCACGCGCAGGGGGATGTCGCCCCCAGGCCGCTCCCGCAGGTCCATCTCGAGTTCCACGCGCACCGGCGCCGAGGCCGGCGGCATCCGCCACCGGATCCAGGCAAGCCGGTCGGTGGTCATGCCGTGCGCCTGGGGGCTTAGTTCGTCCCGACCGTCGACCACGCCGACCACGAAGAGCGGCTCGAAGGGCTGCCCGTCCTCCCCGACCGTTTCAACGGGGGCCTCGAGCAGCGGCACCTCCGTCGAGATCCCATAGCGCGATAGGAACGTGAACTCTCCCGGACTGACTGCAACCGGGCGAATGTACCAAACCGAGTCCGGCGCGAAGTCGAGATCCACCGTATGTCGCGAGCCGAACATGAAGGCCCACTCCCCGCCCACCCGGGCCTCGATGCCCGCACGCTTCATGGCGAGAAAGAGCCCCGCGATGTCGGGCCAATCGTTGGCCGAATAGGAGAGCAGCACGGGGCCGGATGCCTTCGCGCGCTCCGCTGCCGCCTCGAACTCCGCGCGATACGCCGGCATGCGTTCCAATTCCCGCACGAAGCGGCCACGCGTGACGAGCGCCGCGACCGCCAGCACCGCCCACGCGGCAACGACCGCCACGCGTCGCGACGCCGGCACCCGCCGCAGCCCGGCCCCGAGCGCGAGCCACGCCGCCGCGAGCATCAGGCCATGGATGTAGAACGTATTGAAATTGTGGAGGACTCCCTGCTGGATTTTCGCCCAGACGAAAGTCAGCGCGATGCCGGCCAGAACGAGCGCGATACCGCTTCGGATGGCGCGAAACTCCACATCCCTGCGCCGACGGACCCAGGTGTAGATGAGAAAGCCATGGATCAGCGCCCACGCCGCAAGCGGGAGAAATGCCCGGCGAAATTCCGCCGCCGTGGCATCGGAGAGTGTCTGGATGACCTGCTCCTGGTTGCTCATGTACCCGTAGAACGAGAGGACATACAGCGCCGCCTTGTACCAGGTCCGTCGCGATCCCGAGGGTGCGCCAAGCTGCTGCAAGATGGCCGCGGTGTTGCTGTCGGCACCGGCCGCGAGATCGACCGCGATCGGCACGAGGAACACCGCCAGGATGCCCGCCGCGAGCAGGAGCGCCGACCGGTCTTCGGCGGTTCGCCAGGGCGTCCGCCGCGTTACCCGCGCCCAGAGAGCGGCCGCGATCCCGAACATCGGCAGCACGAACAGCGCGTGCGCCGCGTGGCCATGGACAAGGAGGCTGCCTCCCAGGATGGTCCACGGCAGGGCTTTGAGCTCGCCCGAGCCGAGTCGGCCGGCCGCGAGCGTGAACAGCGCGAACGGCGCCAACAAGAGGTGCGGCGGCCAGGTACTCAGGAGCGCGCCGAACGGCTCGTAGAGGTTGACCCACGCGAGATGCACCGCGGCAACGGCGCACGCGAGCGGGATGAAGACCGCACGACGCGTGAACGACGGGCACTGCGCCAGCGCCAACGCCAGCAGCGCCGCCTGCAACACCAGCATGCCGACGTGGTGCGCCGCCATCGGCGAAGCCGCGAGTCGCGTGCGCTCGGACAACAGCCACTCCGCCGCCCCCTGCCAGTAGAAGAACGCCGGACCTGGATGGAAGAATCCCCAGCGCGAATAATTGCCGTGCACGCGCACGCCCTCCATCGAGTCGCGGATGGCCAGTGCGTTCACGGCTCCGTCCCCGACTTCGTGGGCGTTGCCGGCGAGCATCGCCGGTCCTGTCGCCGCGAGGAGGAGAGTCGCCAGCAGAAAAAAGATCAGCATCGGCTCCCATCGGCGACCGGCGAGAGCGGAGAGCCACGCGCGGCCCGGGCTGACGTCGCCGCTCATCGACAGGAAGCGCCGGCCACGGGGCCATTTCCAGCCCGGCGCACCGCGGCCGCGTCTGGCCGCGCACGCCCGCGCTCTCTTGCGCAGAAGGTGTTCACTGACAGGGGTCGCATCGCGCTGGACATGAATCGCAAAACCGCAAGACCGGCGCAACGGCGGCGGCAAGGCGATACAATTTTCGAACGCCCTATTCAGGCGCGAAACCGGGTGCGAGCACGTCCTCCACCGCCACCGGCCTTCCCAGCTGCCCCAGCGCTTGGAGCGTCTCGATCTGGTGGCGGATACGCTCCCGCGTAAGCTGTCCGGTTCGCTCCCCGCGCGCCGGGTCGCCCTGCACGAGCCCCATGCGCTTCATGGCGTCGAGTGAAAAGGCCATGACCTCGGGAGTCATCAGCACGTTCGCCTTCTGCAGCGCGGCAAATGCCGGCGCCGGATCGCCGTCCACCAGATCGTCAAAGCCGCGAATGGTCGCGGCCACAAAGGCACGCACGACCTCGGGCTTGCGCGCGAGATACTCCCGGCTGGTGAAGATCACGCGATACGGCGCATACCCGGAGTCAGCCAGGAGCAGCGTGCCCACGGACGCGCCCCGCTGCCGCGCGAAGAACGGTTCCTGCGTGACGAAGCACTGTCGCACCATCGTCTTGTCGGCGAGGAAACTGGTCAGGTCTGCCGTCAGCGGCAGCAGGTCGAAGGAAACTCCGAATTGCCGCCGCAAATAATCGACCCACGCCGTGCCGGGTCCGGCCATGAACGTGCGTCCATCGAGCGCGCTAAACTCGGTCAGCGGATGCTCCTGATGGAAGAGGATGCCCTGCGGGTTGCGCTGCATCTCGGCCGCGACGATCACAAGCGGAACACCCCGCGAAATGGCGACGATCACGTCGTTGCCATCCGTGCAGCCGATCTCGGCCCGCTCGAGTGCGACGATGTCCTTGAACGGCACGCCCGGCCCGCCGGGGATGATCTCCACGCCCAGGCCCGCCTCGCGGTAGAATCCGCGCTCCAGCGCCTGATAGTAGCCACCGTATTCAGTTTGTGGGTGCCAGTCGAGGTGCAGGCGCACGTGTTCCAGACCATCTGGCGCAGCACCGGGCGCGTCCTTGCGGCCGCAGCCGGCCAGACCGACGGCGACCATCGTAAGCACCGGCATCACGATGAGACGGACGAAGCTCGATTTGGGAGGAAGGGAGGACATGGATAGTTGGAAAAGGCGAGCCGGAGATACAAAGGCCGCTCCCTCCGAGCCGCCGCGAACCTCGAATGACGACATGCCGCAGCGACGGCGGAGACAGCGCCCTACCCGTCCGTCGTAACCGAGGCGTGCCAACGGCGCAGGAGGAGTTGGTTGAAGACGGAGATCACCGTGAGAAAGACAAAGCCGAGAACGCAACTCGTGAGCGCCACCGCGAGAAGTTCCGCGCGCATCTGCCGCTGATTGAAGACCGAAGCCAGGAAGCCCAGCCCGCCGGTCCCACCCGCGACCGAGCCTGTGACGTACTCGGCGAAAATCGCGCCGATCGGCGCGAGCGTCGCAGCGATCCGCAGCCCGGCGAAGTAGAACGGCGTGGCAAACGGAAGCTGCAGCAGGAAAATCCGCTGCAGTGCGCTCGCATTGCACACATCGAAGAGTTCCACCAGGTTGCGGTCAGTCGAGACCATGCCGTGGGTGGTGTTCACCACGACCGGAAAGAAGCTCACGATAAAGGTCACGATGACGATGCTGCCCGTGCCCCGCCCCGCCCAGAGCACGATGAATGGCGCGAGGACGATGACCGGGGTCATCTGCAGGATCAGCAGGTACGGGTAGATGGCGAGCCTGACGGGCCGGCTGCTCGCGAGCACGATCGCACACGTCAACCCGCCCAGTGCGGCGGCCAGGAATCCGAGGAGCGCGCTCTGCGTGGTCTGCCACGCGGCGGCGCCTATGAGGCCGCGCTCGCGGCCCAGCGCGTCGACGATCTCGTGCGGCACCGGCAGCAGCCAGCCCGGCACGCCGAACAGGTGGCGCAGTGCATACCACGCCGCCAGCAACGCCGCGCCGCCCACGACCGGGAGCCAGATCCGCATGCCCCGCTCGTTCATGCACCCACCTCCGCGCGCTCACCGGCACGCAGGATGCCCGCGACATGCGCGACGATCCGGTGAAACTCCGGCTGCGTCCGCAGCTCCGGTCCGCGCGGGCGGGCAAGCGGTACGGCGACGTCCGCCACGATCCGCCCCGGTCGCGCCCCCATGATGAGGATGCGATCGGAAAGGAAAACCGCCTCAGCCACGGAATGCGTCACGAAAAACGCCGTCCAGCGCTCCGCCTCGCGCATGTCCAGCAGTTCCTCGTTGAGGTGATGCCGCGTGATCTCGTCGAGCGCACCGAAAGGCTCGTCCATCAGGAGCAGCCGCGGCGACTGCACCAGCGCGCGGGCGACGGAGACCCGCATTTTCATGCCTCCGGAAAGTTCGCGCGGGTAGTGCCCGCGCACATGCTCGAGGCGAACAAGCCGGAGCATGTCGGCCGCGCGCGCCGCGCGCTCGGCCCGCGGCACGCCGCGTATCCGAAGCGGCACTTCGATGTTGGCCTGCACCGGGAGCCACGGCAGCAGCGTCGGCTCCTGGAAGATGAAGGCGATGTCGGTCTGCCCCCGCACCGGCTGGCGACCGTCCACGAGCACCTCGCCGGCGCTCGCCGCGCTCAGGCCGGCGATGATGCGGAGCAGCGTGGACTTGCCGCAGCCGCTCGGCCCGATGAGGGCGACGAACGACCCGGATGCCGCGCTAAAGTCAACATCCTCCAGCACGGCCGGGCCGTCTCCGAAGCGCTTGCCCACGCCGTGAAAGACAACGTGTGCCGGGACGGCGGCTGCGCCGGGCGCCGCCGGTTCGGCGGCGTCCTCCCGCAGGTGCCCGGACTCGCGCCGGGGCGGGGGTTCATCCCTGCCGGCACGCGCCTCGTTCACTCGAAAGTCTGTCCCTTCTTCCAGGTCGAGCGGTCCTCAAACGACGGTTCGATCGGCTGGGCGGGCTCGTGATCGCGCGAGAACCCGAGGAACGTCCGCACCGTTCGGGACTCCGGTGCCAGCGCCGCCGCCAGGATCGCGGTCAACCGCTCCTTGTCGAGTCGCAGCAGCGCCGCCAGGGTCTCCTCGCGGCGGTCCCAGTCGCCGTCGTAATCATAGGCGAGCCCGAAATAGCGTGCCGCACGTTCCGCGATACTCTTGTCCTTCGCCTCCAGTTCGGAACGCACGCCCCCCACCAGCATGTCCCACGCCTCCTGGCTCAACCCCGGCAGCAACTCGGGAATTCCGGTGATGAACGCTTCCGCGCGCTCGCGCACGACGTCAGCCGGGTGGTCGCCCGACTGCACGATGAAGTAGGCGAAGCAGGTCTTCTCCTCCTCGCCCGCCCCACCGAAGACGATGTAGCCCAGCTGCTGTCGCGTGCGCAGCTCGCTGTAGAACGGCTCGCCGATGAGGTTGGCGAGCATCATCGTGGCCGCGCGCGTCTCGGGCGTGGCGGCGCCCAGCATGTACTCCTGACGGAAAGCGGAGTTGTTCACGACCAGCTTCTCGGAGGTGAGCACATCGCTTCCGGCGGGAATGGCCAGCAGGCGACGGCGCAGCGCCTCCTCCGCAGAGATCGGGGCCGGTTGCAGCGCGGCAACCAGTTGACGCGTGGCACGCACCGCCTCGTCGGCAGTCA
Source organism: Verrucomicrobiota bacterium (assembly GCA_023399155.1). Lineage (GTDB taxonomy): Bacteria > Verrucomicrobiota > Verrucomicrobiia > Opitutales > Opitutaceae > JAEWQP01. Next base: position 59,888 of record JAEWQP010000001.1, read on the forward strand.
CATTGCCATGGATCAGCGCCTCGACGCGGCCGCGCGAGTAAAGCCGCGAGGCAAATTCACGCACCTGCGCCAGCGTGACGGCCCGCGCGGGCTCGAGCTGTTCGTCCGGCCGGTAGTGAAACTCGCGCACCACCGCGCGCCGTGTCTCGGCCAGGATCTGCCAGGCATCGGCCCGTGGGAAATTCGAGAGTTCGCGCACGATCCTTTCCTTCAACGCCTCGAAGCGCTCCTCGGATAGCTCGAAGTCCACGAGACTCTTCGCCACGACGTCGAGCAGGCGCGGCGCCGATTCATCATAGCCGTCGATGCTGACCACCACGCCCTCGAGGGAGGCCCCGAGATTGAACCTCAGTCCGGCCACCGCCGCAGTGTAGGCGACCTCGTTGAGCGCCTCGTTCACGCACGCCTCATAGAAGCGCAGGAGGGTCGCCGTCTCGACCGACGCGATGTCGCGCGGCAGCCGGAACCGATAGACCTGGGCCACCATGGGACGCCGAAACTCGGCGTCGGGCAGGAAGTAGAGGCTCAAGCCGGGTTCCTCGAGCAGGCGCGCCGGCTCCTTCACCTCGCCCGCGACATCGAGCAGCGTCGCGCGCGTGGGCACGAACGGATTCGCCTCCGGCAGATGGACGGCCGGCACGGCGGGCGGATTCACCAGGGCCGCGAAGGCCGGGCCCGTCACCTCGGTGTAGCTGTAGTTGGTGCCGTAATACTTCTCCGTGCGGTCCGTCTCCACGCCCTTGGCGACGAGCATGGCGATCGTGTTCTGCGGGCGGATGTGCTCAAGAAGTGCCTGGTAGGCCGCCGGGTCCTCCTTCAGCCAGAGGAAAGGCTCGCGCTCGGCGATCTCCAGCGGATAGGTGTGCGCCTGGTTGGCAAGGTTGACCGCGCGGCCCGCGCCCTCCCCCTGGTCGGCGTAGAGCTCGTCGAGGCCGGCCATGATCGCGCGCTCCCGGAATACGGTGGAGGGGAAGCCCGCGCGGCGCATGGTGGCAACGCCGGCGAAGAAGATCTCCAGCACGCGCTGGTATTTCTCCTGGCCCGCCGGGGTGAGCGAGATCGAGACCGGTAGCAGGCCATACTCCGCCGTCTCGTCCCAGACGAAGGCGCTCAGGCCGGTCGCAAGGCCCTCGTCCTTGAGCGCGGAGAGCACACTCCCCTCGCCTTCGTAGCCGAGGATGGTGCTGATCAGCCGCTCGGGCTTGGAGGGCCAGAGGTCGAAGAAACCCGGGATCGGTATCCACAAAACCAATTCCTTCAGGTCCTTGACCGGCTCGACCCGCACCAGCCGCAGCGCCTCCTTCGGCGCCAGCAGGTCGGATGGGTAGCGCTGCGTCGGCAGGTTGCGGTCCACCACCGGCGAAAAATACCGGCGCGCCCAGGCCTCGAGTTCGTCGAGGCTCGCGCGACCGGTGAGCGCGAGCGTCATCTGGTCGGATGAATAGAAGCGGTGGTAGAAGCCGAGCAGTTCCTCGCGCGTCACGCCGCCGAGCGTCTCGCGGCTGCCGGTGCTGAAGCGGTTTGCCGGGTGTTCCGGGCGGTAGAGCGAATTGGCCAGCTGGTACTGGCGCCACATGTCGTTCTCGAGGTTCTTCTGGTTCTCCGAGTTGACCGCGTTGATCTCGCGCTCGGTGAACTCGGGGGTGAACAGCGGCGCGATGAAGAACTGGGAAAAACGGTCGATCGCGCCCTCGAAGGCTTCGTGCCGAATCTCAAAATGGTAGTTGGTGTGACTGCGCGAGGTGTAGGCGTTGCTGTAGCCGCCATTGGTCTTGAGGTAGTTTCCATATTCCGCCTCATCCGGATACTTTTCCGTCCCGAGGAAGAGCATGTGCTCGAGGAAGTGCGCGAGGCCCTGGCGTTCCATCGGGTCGTTCAGGCTCCCGGCGCCGACGACCAACGAGGCCGAGGATTTGTTCAGCTTCGGATCGGAAAGAAGGATCACCTTCATGCCGTTCTCGAGCACGAGGCGACGGTAGCTGGACTCGTCGTTCGGGGCCTGAGGGCGCGGGGGGATCGGCGGCAGCGGCGCGGCGCTCGTGGTCACGGCGCTCGTCGAAGTGGGAGCCGGGGTCGCTGCGGGAGTCGCGGACGGCGGGTTCTTCGAGGCCGGCGCGGTGCAGGCAACGAGCGCGGCAATCAGGACGGGAACGAAGGCAAGGAGTCGGAGGTGGCGCATGCGGCGGAGGGACGGCCGCCGGCGTGGCCAGCGGCGAGGGAGAGGCGAACAGCGAATCGAAATCCATTCGCGGTGCAACTGCCATGCAGCGCGGCGCTCTGTTCCCGGGCGCGGGTCCAACCTACCGCCCTGCCGCCACGATGCAGCCCTTTGTTCCTCCACTTCCGACGTGAAGGGCCCCCGGGGCGGCCCTCGGCCTTTGAGCAAGCCAATCCTTCACGTGATGCAGTCGCCGATCCTGGCCGCTTTATTGGGGCTCGCGCACTTCGTCAGGAGTGGGCTCCTCCCCCACGAAGACGTCCTTCGACGACCTGAGAAATCGGGCTCGATTGAATCGCGCCCTGCGCGCCTTGGGGTGCGGATTCCCTGTGCGCTCTATGTCTTCTCTGTGAACTCTGTGATCTGGAGAACCGCGCAGATGCCACGCCCGCGGTGCGGAGCTAAGGAACGAGAACGGTGGCGCCAACGGTTTCGTGCAGCGCCGGGACGGTCGAACGGGCGCCGCGCGCGGTGCCGACCTACAGTTCGTAGGTCTGGCCGGGAACGGGATCCAGGACGCGAATCTTGGGTTCCTTCTCCGCAATCTGCTCGGCAAACCAGGCGCGCGCAGGCGGGTCACCGTGGGTCAACACGATCTGCCGTGGCTCGCAATGCAGCGCGAACTCCAGCAACTCGTCGCGATCCGCATGGCCGGTGAGTTCAAAGCGTTCGATCGAGCACCGCACCGGCGTCTGGAACTGCAGGGCCTCGAAGACGAAGGTGTCGCCCTTGCGCGCGGCGAGGAGCTGTCCGCCCGGGGTTTCCGGGTCGCTATAGCCAACGAAACAGATGGCATTGCCCGCGTGACCCAGCAGCGAGGCGGCCATGGCATACGACGGGGTGTTTTCCACCAGCATGCCGCTGCTGAGCACGTAGATGCCCTTCTCGGGCGGTTCACGGCCCGGCGTGAGCCTGCGCGGCGGCGGTTTGACCTTGAGCTCCTTGACGACGGAGCGCGTGAAGTTGCACAGCCCGGTCTTCTTCGCGACCTCGTCCATCATGTCGCCGAGGTCCATGCCCAGACCGGCGGCAAACACCGGCGAAGGCGGAAGCTTCCGCGTCAGCCGCGCCTCGTGCAGCATGAGAAAGATCTCCTGCATCCGGCCCAGCGCGAATACAGGGATGAGCACCGAGCCGCCGCGCCCCAGCACGTGGTCGATGGTCCGGATGAGCCGCGCGGCTTCGTTGACGCGGTCCCGACTGGGATCGCGTTCGGTCCGGCCGCGCGTGGTCTCGGTCACCACGACGTCGAAGTGTCGCGAGGGAAATCGCGCGCCGCCCAGCAGCTTCTGGTCGTCGAACTGGACGTCTCCCGTGAAGAAATAGTGGCGATGCTTGTGCGCGAGATGCACACCCGCCGCCCCGGGCACGTGGCCGGCGGGATGAAAGGTGATCTCGACGTCGTCATGGCCGACCGAGAGCTTGCGCGGTTGTCCGAACAACATCGGCACGACCCGCGCCATCGTGGCGTCGACCTCCGCCATGGAATAAAGCGGGAGATCCAGCGCGTTCTTCTCCTCGCGCTCGCGCTTCATGACGTTGACGGAATTGCGCATCAGCCGCTCGGCGAGTTGCTGGCTCGGCACCGACATGAGCACGGGCACCCCCGGGCACTGGCGCACAACGAGCGGCAGCGAACCCAGGTGATCGAGATGACAATGGGTGACGATCACGAGATCCGGCGGACGCTGCTCGAGCAGGGCCAGCGACGGCGTGGCGTCGCGGCCCGAGCGTTTCGGGTGCAGGCCGCAATCAATGAGGATGCGCGCCGCGCCGAGTTCGACGAGATGACAGTTGGCTCCGACGCCGCCGTAGCGATTTAGGTCCGTCAATTTCATGCATGGCGCTGCGCGCCGCCACACGAGGCGCCAAGACCCCCGGCTTCGCAAACCCAAAGGTTCGCCCGGTCGGGCCCCGCCCAGCGGGCGGCGACACCGGCGGCCGCGCCCCCGTGTGCCCGCGAAGTTCGCCGCTTGCATTTCGAAAAAACGGGGTCCACGGTCGTACGGCAATATGACGACCGAGTCAGTTGCCCGCCACGAGTCCGAGGACGGCCTCTTCTATCTCCCGGCGGCGGATTTCTTCCGCGCCCACCGGGGTTCCGCCCTCACCTACGACGACGTTTCGCTCGCGACGAACTTCTCCAGCATCCTGCCGAAGGACGCGGATATCTCGACGAGCCTCTCCGACGCGCTGCGCCTCCAGGTGCCCATCCTGTCCAGCGACATGGACACAGTGACCGAATCGCGCATGGCCATCGCGATGGCGCTCAACGGCGGCATGGGTGTGATCCACTACAACATGACGCTCGAGGACCAGATCCGCGAGGTGGCGCGCGTGAAGCACCACATCCACGGCCTCATCCAGGACCCGATCACGGTGCGGCCCGACATGCACGTGGGCGACGTGCTCGAGATGATCGAGCAGAAGAAATTCGAGTTCCGCTCCTTCCCCGTCGTCGACGGCGAGGGCCGCCTGTCCGGCCTGCTCACCGGCAGCGCGGTGAAGGAGGTCTACCGCAGGCGCGCCGTGACGGAGGCGATGACGCCGCGCAAGACGCTCCTTACAGTCAACGTGCGCAACATGGCACTGGATCCGATCAAGCAGGCGGAGAAGTTCTTCAGCGAGAACGTCGGCATCACCAAGATGCTCATCGTCGACGACGAGGACCGGCTGCGCGGGCTCATCACGATCTCCGACATCGAGAAGATCCTGAGCGAGTCGAAGGCCCGCCGCAAACCCAGCCGCGACGCGTCGTTCCGCCTCGTGGTCGGCGCCGCCGTGTCGCCCTTGCGCCGGCCGGACGGCACGCTTGACCGCGATCGCATCGTCGGCCATGTCGGCGCGCTCACCGACGAATCCGTCGATGCCATCGCTGTATCCACCGCCCACGGACATACCGCGGGTGTGGGCGAGATCGTGAAGCTCATCCGCGGCGCTTTCCCGGCCCTCACGATCATCGCGGGCAACGTGACGAGCGGCGAAGGCGTGGAGTTCCTCGCCGGCTGCGGCGCCGATGCGGTCAAGATCGGCCAGGGGCCCGGCTCGATCTGCACCACCCGCATGGTGGCCGGCGTGGGCATCCCGCAGCTCACCGCGCTCTACGTCGCCTCGCGCACCGCGCAGCGCACCGGCACCCGGCTCATCGCCGACGGCGGCATCGTGAAGTCCGGCGACATCGTGAAGGCGCTCACGCTCAGCGACGCCGTCATCCTCGGCGGCCTGCTCGCCGGCTGCCGCGAGGCACCGGGCGAGATCATGGAAATCCGCGGCAAGCTCTACAAGCAGTACCGCGGCATGGGCAGCCTCAGCGCGATGAAGTCCGGCTCAGCGGCCCGTTACGGTCAGGACAAGACCGACACGACGCGCAAGCTCACGGCCGAGGGCATCGAGGCCCTCAAGGAGGTCTCCGGCTCGGTCGACAACGTCCTCGCCGACCTGATCGGCGGCGTCCAGTCGGGCATGGGCTACCTCGGCGCAAAGAACCTCGCCGAGCATCGCGCCCTCGCCCGCTACGTCCGCGTCACGATGGCCGGCATGAAGGAGGCCGCGCCGCACGACGTCATCGAGGTGTCGACGCGCAAGGAGGACTGACCGGCCCCGAGCGCCTTCAAGCAGCGCGATCCCCCCACTCTTCGGAACCAAGCCTCGCCCGCGCCCGCCCTGCTCCGGGGCGACGGCGCGGAGTGCGTGCGCGGATCAGACACGGCTCAGAGCCTGGAGTTCGAGACGAACGCGATCCGCGTGCTGTCGGGCGACCAGCTCGGCGTGTTGATCGATCCCTGACCGCCGTAGAAGTATGCGATGACGCGCGGCACGCCGCCCGCGGCCGGCATGAGCTTGAGCGTGCAATGCTGGTAGAACGGGTGCGACCAGGGATCAATTTCCTTCGGGTAGCTCAAGTAGATGATCCACTTTCCGTCCGGCGAGATGTGCGGGAACCAGTCGTTGTATTCGTCGAACGTGACCTGCTCGGGATGGCTGCCGTCCGGCCGCATCCGCCAGATCTTCATCGTGCCGGTGCGCACGGAGTTGAAATAGATGAACTCGCCGCCCGGCGTGAACTCCGCGCCATCGTCAAGCGTGCCCGGCGGCGTGAGCGGCGTTTCCTCCCGGGTTTCGATGTCGATCGACCACAGGTTGCGAAAGTCGCCCGTCTCGCCGTGCCGCGCGCCCGTGAAGATCAGCGCCTTCCCATCCGGCGACCAGCCGTGAAGGTACGTGTGTCCACGCTCCGGAGACGATATCTGGACCGGCGCGTCGGAGCCCGTCACCGGCAGGATGAACGCCGTCGAGCGCCGGGGCTCGCCCGCGTAGTTGCTGAGCGCGAGCATGGTGCCGTCAAACGAAAGCACGTGGTCGTTGTTGTTCTGCCGGAACGGTCCGGTGTTCAGTTCCGCCACTTGGGCTGTCGCCAGGTCGAAGGTGTACATGACACCCGCCGCGCTGTTGTAGATGAGCTTGTCATCGCGCGTCCAGTTCGGCGCCTGGATCGAGCCCGGCTCGCTGTGCACGATGCGTCGGTGTCCCGTCGCCACGTCCATCACCTCGAGATGGCTGCCGATGTAGTCGCGGTAAGGCGTGAATCCCTCCGGCGCCGGGATGATGACGCGCACGTTGCTGAAGACGGCCCGTTCAACCACATCCTCCTCGTGCGAGCACAGGAACAATCCCACATGGGCTGCGGCACCAAGCGGCACATCCTGCACGACGGATTTGTAATGCTCGCCGGATACGGCCGAGGAGAACATGAAGGTGTTTCCGCGACGCTCGAGCTGGATGTCCGTGGGATGAAACGAGGAGACGACAGCCTGGTGCGTCACGTCGTTGGCGCCGAGCCGGTACTGCAGCGAGGTCAGGGTGTCGCCGTGGACGCAGGCGTCAGCGTACGGTGAGCCGGCCTCAAGGCTGTCCCGCGCGATGATGCCGAGCTTGCGGTGGCTGTTGACCCCCTCGCCGACGAACCGGACCGTCGCCTGCACGATGAAGTCGCCGTCGATCTTCTTCCAGAGGAAGTGGAACTGGTCGGTGTTTCCCCACATGTTCGCGCCCGCCGCCGACACGGTGTAGACCTGGTTGGTCTCATCGTAGACCGCATCGCCGGCGAGCCGCGGCTCGCCGACATCCTGGTGGTGGTCAAAGATACCAATGGGTTTCATTTCGGCCGAGAGGGGCATGTGGAACGGAACGGTCGAGACAACCGTCAGTGCGAGCGCCGCACGTGCGGCGGGGGTGAACAGAGACATGGTTTCGGGGGGATTTGGAACTGACAGAGCGGAGACGCTCACCAGCCGGTCCCGGTTTCTACGCTGATCCGCGACTCGTTCCAGGCAGACCCGGCTGTTCCTGACCGGGCCGGCGGTACGCCGTCGACAATGGCCCCGGCACGTCCCGGATGCCGGACGTCCATCGGCTGGCGGTTCGCCGGCCGAAATGTCGGCGCCCTCGAGCCGGCAACGCGCTCGAGGATGCTGGAGTTCCCCGGCCAATACGCCCCCTCGGACCACCCAAGTGCCCGGCACGAAGCCTGCAGCGATCGCGGCACGTCACCCGTGAAACCCGGACGATCTTCTGCGGTCTCGTAGCAACGTATTCACACCGCACATCATGCACGCGCAAGCTTCCCCGACCCGCCGGCCTCGCCACACATCCCGTGGAGCGGCATCCGGCATCCCACCTATCCATGGCATCGGGAAACAGCTGCGCCGCGCTAGCCGTTGGACACTTGTACTCGCTCTCGGAGCGACCTACGTGCCGCTCTCCGCTGCGGTCGACCATACGTCCGGTTCTCACGAGGACATCGCCGCGCCATCGCAGCACGGCGCCGGGCTCTACCGTTCGCTCTGCGCGGGCTGCCACGGCCTGGATCTTCAGGGCGGACTCGGCTCAAGCCTGATCACCGACCAGTGGCGCTTCGGCGGCGATGACGAGTCGATCGCGACAACCATCCGCGACGGACGTGCCGAGATCGGGATGCCGCCCATGGGGCACGCCCTTTCCGACGACGACCTGCGCGAGCTCATCCTCTTCCTTCGGGAGCAGATCACCGGCGCCGGCTCGATTCGCATGGATCCGCCGTCGCCCGTGACCGATGCTTCCACCCTGACGGAGCTGCACGCGTTCCGGGTCGAACCGCTGACCGATGCACTCGAGACACCCTGGGCGATCGACTTCCTTCCCGATGGGTCAATGCTCATCACGGAGAAGGAGGGACGCCTGCGCGTCGTCGGCCCGGACGGACTCCGGCCACCGATCTCCGGGACACCCGATGTCTGGCACGTCGGACAGGGCGGACTCCTCGATGTCGCCGTTCACCCGGACTACGCTCGCAACGGCTGGATCTACCTCACGTATTCACATTCTCCCTCGGGGGACGAGGGGATGCTCGCCGTGGAGCGCGGGCGCATTCGCGACGGCGCGTGGGTCGATCGCGAGATGCTCTTTTCGACTGCTCCCGGCCGGCTGCGGCCCGGCGGTGCGCAGTTCGGGAGCCGCCTGGTGCTCGATGGCGCCGGTCACCTGTATTTCTCGGTGGGCGACCGTGATTTCCCCGAGGACGCCCAGGACCTCGGGCGACCCAATGGCAAGATCCACCGCATCCGGGAGGATGGTCAGGTCCCCGAGGACAACCCGTTTGCCGGCCGCGATGACGCGCTTTCCACCGTCTGGACTCTCGGCCATCGGAATCCCCAGGGGCTCACACTACACCCGCTCACCGGTGAACTCTGGTCGACGGAACACGGGCCGCGCGGAGGCGACGAGCTCAATCACATCGCTCGCGGCGCCAACTACGGCTGGCCGCGGATCACCCATGGCACGAACTACGACGGGACGATCATCAGCGAACACACACAGGCCGACGGCATGCAACAGCCTGCGATGTACTGGACGCCCTCCCTCGGCGTCTGCGCCCTGCACGTCTACACGGGCGATGCGTTCCCGCGCTGGCGTCACCACTACTTCATGACGAGCCTCGTCCGGGAGGAGCTTCGCAGGCTCGAGATCGTCGAGGGTCGTGTCGTGCACGAGGAGGTGATTCTCCACGGGATGGGCCGCGTGCGCGATGTGGCGACGGGTCCTGACGGCTTCCTCTACATCCTCTTCAACATTCCCGATCGCCTCGTCCGCCTCGTGCCGGAGGCGACACCGCCGCACGGCGACTCCTGAGCGCCGCGACGACCGCAGCCCGGCGCCACCGCACCCGTGCACTCAGCCTGGGTCCGCCGCCTAGCCGGCCTACAGCAAATCCATCGCCTGCCCCGCCCGTAAGCTCTTCAAAGCGTAGTCCTGCCACGAGACGCTTGAATGCGAGCCTGCGACATCCATTCCCTCAATACAACCATGACAACCAAGCAAATCGCCGAACGCCTGGTCGCCCTTTGCCGGGAGGCCAAATACGAGCAAGCCCAGCGCGAACTCTATGCCGAGAACGCAGTCAGCCTCGAGCCCTATGCCACTCCGGATTTCGAGCAGGAGACGCGCGGGCTCGCCGCCATCCTCGAGAAAGGCCGGAAGTTCTCCGCCATGGTCGAAACGATGCATGGCACGTGGGTGTCCGAACCGCTCGTCGCCGGCAGCTCGTTCGCCTGCACCATGCGCCTGGACGCCACGATGAAGGACAAGGGTCGCATGGACGTGACAGAGCTCTGCGTCTACACAGTGAAAGACGGAAAAATCGATTCCGAGCGCTTCGTTCTGTAGCGACGGAATCGGATCGGCGCGCGGCCAACCACCGCGGGGCGCGATCGCAGCTGCAAACTGCAGGACCGCGCCGAAGGCTCGATGCACAACGCTCGTCGAAGCCGCGATTCACCCCCGACCGCAGATCGCCGCAATATTCGGCAGCGACGCGAGTTACGCGACCAACGCCATGGCCGGCATCGCACCTGCGAAGGCGTGTCGCCATGAAAAACAAACCTGCCATTGCCCTTGTTATCGCTCTCTTTATCGCCGGCCTCACCCTCGCGGGATGCAGCACGACCGAAGGTATCGGCCGTGATCTTGAGAGTGCTGGCGAGGAGATCCAAGACGAGGCCCGCGACGCCCGGCGCTAAACCCCGGGCGTCTCGCGCACTCGGATTTGAACCACAGAGGACACGGAGGGCACAGACCGTATGGAGGTTGGACGAGTGCTCTGGCCCACCCGCGTGTCCCCCCGCGTCGGCGACGGAGCGGTCGATATCCGCAAAGAGTCGCAGAATGCACAGGTCACCCTTGCGTCTTCTGCGCCTCTTTGCGGCCCACCGCGGCGAGCATCCATGGCGAGGTTCGACGGAGCCACGGCCCCCTTCGACGCAGCCACGACGACGTGCTGCGTAGCGATCGACCCACGCGCGCCGTCACTCCGCCTCGGCGGCGTGTATGCTGAACAGCGCCTGGCGATCGGTCCACACGTGAACCGGCGCGAAGCCGGCGCCGCGCAGCAGCTGCGCGAATGTGTCGACCTCGAACTTGTGCGAGTACTCGGTGGTGATCCATTCGCCCGGCCGGAAGCACGCCAGGATACTCCCGCCAAGGCGCACGGTCTGCGCGCGCGGGCTGACCAGGCGCATCTCGATCCGCGACTGTTCGGGGTTGAACCACGCGAGGTGTTCGAAGGCTCCGGCCTGGAAATCCGTGCCCAGCTCGCGATTCGCGCGCTCGAGCACGTTACGGTTGAAGGCGGCGGTCACCCCGGCGCTGTCGTTGTAGGCCGCCTCGAGGATGCTCACATCCTTCACCAGGTCGGCACCGACCAGCAACGCGTCACCGCGCCGGCAATACATGCGCAGGTGGCGCAGAAACGCCGAAGCCTCCGATGGCGTGAAGTTGCCGATGGTCGATCCGGGAAAGAAGAACACGCGCCGCCGCGCCGTCTCCGCCAGCTGGGGAATCCGCCACCCCACCCCGGTGAAATCGCGGCAGACGCGAACCACCGCGAGCTCTGGGTAGCTCTCCGCCAGCGCGGCGGCGGCCTGCTCGAGGGCTGATGCGGAGATGTCGACCGGCACGTAGGCGGCGATCGAGGTGAAGTGGTCGAGCAGGAGGCGCGTCTTCGTGCTGCTCCCGCTGCCGAGTTCGATCACGGCACAATCCGGTCCTGCGAACCGGGCGATCTCCCCGATTCGCTCGCTCATGATCTGCACCTCGGTGCGCGTGGGATAGTATTCGGGCAGCTGGCAGATCTCCTCAAACAGCTGCGAACCGCGCGCGTCATAAAGGTACTTGCTCGGGATCGATTTGTCGCGCCGCCGCATGCCGGCGACGAGATCGCGCTGGAACTCGCGGCGCTCAGGCGAGACTGCGCGCTGCCGCCCGCGGACGAGTGTCTCCGCGGGGCTCATGCGATGTCGCGCGCGAGGCGGATTCCGGAGAACTGCCAGCGTTTCTCCGGCGCGAAGAAATTGCGGTAGGTTCGGCGAATGTGCGACCGCGACGTGGCGCAGGAACCGCCCCGCAGCGTCATCTGGTTGCACATGAACTTGCCGTTGTACTCGCCAAGCGCCCCCTCGACCGGTGCGTATCCGGGGTACGGAGCGTAGGGGCTGCGCGTCCACTCCCACACGTCCCCGAAAAGCTGGTGGATGGCGTGGGCGTTATCCCATAAATCGGTGGTGCCAAGCGGCACAGGCTGGAAGAAGCCGTCGTCGGCGAAGTTGCCGGAGATCGGCGCGTCGGCAGCGGCCAGCTCCCATTCCGCCTCCGTCGGCAGGCGTGCACCCGCCCAGCGCGCGTAGGCATCGGCCTCGAAGTAACTGACGTGGCAGACCGGCTCGTCGTCGATGACGGCATGGGGTCCCGCAAGCGTGTAGTGCCGCCATTCCGTGTCGGCCTTCTCCCAATACAAGGGCGCCTTCCAGCCCTCCTGCCGCACCGTCATCCATCCGAGCGAGAGCCACAGCTCGGGCCGGGAATACCCGCCGTCGTCGATGAACGCCCGGTACTCGCCATTGGTCACCAAGCGATCGGCCAGGGCGAAGCGACCGACGAACTCGCGGTGCCGCGGGCCTTCGTTGTCGAAGGAAAAGCCGTGCTCTGGAGCGTGTCCGATCCAGCGGACGCCCTCCTCGAACTCGACCCAGCGCACCGGCCCCACCCCGAGCCCGTGCGGCGTGCGCAGGCTCCGGTAGATCGGATGCAGCGGATTCTGGGCGAACACGTGCTTGATGTCGGTGACCATCAGCTCCTGGTGCTGCTGCTCATGGTTGATCCCGACCTCGAGCAGGGCGGAGAGATGCTCCGACGGCTCGGATTCAAGCCGCTCGAGCAGCCGCAGCATGTGCTCGTCGACATAGCGCCGGTACTCCATCGTCTCGCGCACGGTCGGTCGCGAGATGTAGCCGCGACGGTCGCGGCAGTGCATCGGCCCGGCGGCGTTGTAGTAGGAATTGAATAGATACGCGTATTGCTCGGCCAGGGGCCGGAAGCCAGGCAGGTGCGGCTGCAGGATGAACGTGTCGAAGAACCAGCTGGTGTGGGCGAGATGCCACTTCGCCGGGCTGACATCCACCATCGTTTGGACGACGCAGTCCTCCGGCTCCAGCGGCTCCACCAGCGCCTCGGAGAAACGCCGGACGGCCACGAATCGCTCCCGAGGGGACAGTCCCGTGGACGATTCACAAAGTGCCGGGCCGCCGACTGGCGCCTCGGGAAAGGAGGGCGAAGGTGTTTGCATGGGCGACGAGGTTTGCCCGGGTTCAGCTGACCCGGTACCGTCGGCGCGGAAGCTCCTGACAGGTAACCACCTCGCCGCAGGCGGGCTTCGCGCGCGTGGCGCAAACTGCAAGGACGCGCCGCCCCGCGTCATGCAGCGCGCGAACGCAAGCGCCCTCGCGCACGTCGTCCCCCGACTCGCGTCGGGGCCGCCGATGCATCCGCAAGTCCGGTCGTGTCCCAGCGCATTCCCGTTCAGCCTTGGCGATGCACCTCGGTGTGGCGCGCGACCTCAGAGCCGGTTCCCTGGATCCGTGGCCGCTTGAACCAACGTCCTCGGCCGCGTGGCGCGGCAAACACACGTGTAATCGGTCGCGCCCTACGTGGGCGCAGCGGCTGCAGCGCGCGCCGGGTCCGATGGTGCGGGCAAACGGGCGGAGTGATGAAGCGACGAGCGCGGAGATCGCGCTCGGGAACTCGCACGCCACCGGCGCCAGCCGACCGCTTCGACCTCAGGCGTGGGCGGTGGCGGTCTTCCCCACCCTCGAGGGCAGTGAGCTGCCATCGAACCAGGTGCCCTCGACGAGCGTGACCGTTGGCAGCGGCGGCACGCCGAAGACGTGATGCTGCAGCTGACCGGAGAGGATCTCGACCGCAAGCTCGCCCACGCGCCCGCTGTTGTGGCGCACGCCGGCATGGTTTCCGTCGGCCCGCGTCAGCATGAGATCGACAAACGCCACGTCGCCGGGGATGCGCCTCCCGAGCGACTCCAGCGCATCCAGCACGAGCGGACCGTGGCTGAGGATCACGTCGGGCCGATGCTCACGCAACCAGGGCGCGAGCACATCGGCGGGCACACCAGGCTCGCCGGTGGACAACTGCGGGCTGTCCTCAGGCCATGGATACCTGAGAATCGGCATCGGTTCCAGCCCGGGCACCGCCTCGCGGTCGGCGAGATAACCGGCCGACCACGCGTATTGGACCCCGTCGTCCCACCATGTGGGAAGGACCAGCCCGATGCGCCGGTAGCCAAGCGCGGCGGTTCGGCGCATCGCCAGCTGCACGATACCGCGCTGGTCGTTGGACACGCGGTGCAGCACCGGCTGGGCCGGGAGAAAATCGATCTGGACCGCGCTGAAGATATCCCAGTCAAACTCGAGCGGCCGGGACAGTTGTGCGCTGTGGGAGGCGAAGATCAACCCGTTGATCCCGCGCGTGTCGAGGATCTGCACCATGCGCTTGTCCGTCATCTCCGGCGCGCGCAGCCAGAAATGCTGCAACTCGAATCCGAGCTGCAGGGCACGCGCCTTGGCCCCCTCGTAGAAGGCGTCGTGCGCGTCGCGTTCGCGCCAGCCCCACTGGGTATCCCAGCCCGTGATATAGCCAAGCGGCTGCGGGGCGCTGCGGTGGGCGATGGCGTGCCGATAGGCGACGAGCGACGCGATCGCCGGGTCGGGGCGATAGTGCATCTCCGCCGCGAGCGCCTGGATACGCTCCCGCGTCGCCGGCGGCAGGCGCGGGTGATTGCGCAGCGCTAGCGAGACAGTTGTCACATGCACGCCGGCCCGGCGTGCGATATCGGCCATGGTGGTGCGCTTGTCCATCGAACCAGAGCTGTCATTCGACCCGATTCACCCGGTGGAGGTCAAGTGCCTCACGACGCGCCCGTGCATCGACGCGCGAATCGAGGTCCAGCACGGTTGATAGGCTCCACCGGCGCCGAAAACGCATGCCCGCCTCCCCGGACCTCTCAGGCCTCGAAGTCGCGCCAGGACAGCGGCGCCCGCAGATAGTCGAATCGCTCGGTCCACAAGTAGAGCCCGGCCTCGCCTCGCTCGGTGTCGTGCAGGACGAAGTGCTTTGGGAAAATGGTCTCGCGCGTGGGATCGCGCAGCGACTCCGGCTTGATCAGCGGCCAGCGATCGCGGCGCACGCAGAGGACACGGTTGACCTTCTCCTCCATCCCGGTCCACAGGCCGTTATGCGGGACGTGATGCATGCGCTCGCCGTCGGTGATAAGCGGAGAAGCCTCGCACGTGCCGGGCACGATCGCGTAGAGATAACCCATGAACCGCGGGGGCACGTAGGCGGCCATCTCCGCGCGCATCTCCCCGATCGCACGTGCGCGTCGGCCGCCCTCGCGCAGGCGCGCCTCGAGGTCCTCGTACTCGCGCCGCGAGATCGGCACCCGCGCGCGCTCGACGAACCCGGCTTCCCAGGAGAAATCCCGGCGGAGGAAAAAACGCACCATCCACTTGGAGTTCTGACCGGCGGGAATCATGGGCGTGCTAAAGACGGCATCATCACGGCAACACCACGTGATCGGACAGCGACATCCCGACCTTAGCGCATGGCGCGCAGGACGCATCGCCGCGGACTCCGAAGTGAGCACCCCCGGAGGAGTGCGACTGCGGGAAATGCCGTAGGTTGATCCCCGCCTCCGTCCACCGCGGGCTTGGCACCGCTCGAGATTCCGCACCGGACCGGCTCGATACCGCCGGTCGTGATGGACAGCGGCTCGTCGCACCGGAAAGCTGCTCCGCCATGAGCGGAATCCCATGGGAGCGCCGGGTGCAGTATGCCGGCGGGTTTCTTCAACTCGGCATGAGCGCCGAGGCGGAGGAGGAGTTGTCGCTCGTCGAGCCAAAGGATCGTGAACGGCCCGAGATCCTCGCGGCCTTCTGCGATCTGTATTCGTTAACCAAGGACTGGCGCGCCATGGCCGACACCGGCCGCGCCCTCGCAGGCGCCTGTGCAAATGATCCGCACGGCTGGATATCCTGGGCGTTTGCACTGCGCGAGTTGCAGCAGGTGGAGGCGGCTCGCGACGTCCTACTCGAGGCCGAATCCTGCCACCGCACGTGCGGCGTGCTCCACTACAACCTCGCGTGCTATCACTCGCTCCTCGGCGACCTGGAGGAGGCGAAGCGCCGTTTCCGCGCAGCCCTCGAGATCGATCGCTCGTGGAAGGACGCGGGGCTGGAGGACAGCGATCTCACGGCGCTGCACGGGTTCATCGGCACACTGTGAGGCCGGGTCCATCGACGACAGATCCCGCCGCTTTGCGACGCCCCTAGCCTCCAGTACGCCCGCGCCCGGTCTCGACGCGCCGCGGCGATCCTTTCACCTCAGGCTACTCGTCATCGCGCATCCCCGATTGCGCGATCGCGAAACCGGTCACTGATGCGACGAACCCGTTCGCGCGCAGTCGGGACGGGGGGCAGCCGCCGAGCCGGCCCGGTCCCCAACCTCCGCTCCAGCCCGCGCGCGGGACCGCCGGGTCCCGCGCGCGGCACTGATCGCTGGTGCCACCGGGGCTTCATGTGACAGCGGGGCCGGACCAACGGATCACGGCCCCGCTCATTCGCTCCCCAGGGCCTTGTGCAACACGACGAACTGCGTCGCGATCGCAGCATCGGTGCGGGCGAGTTCGTCCTCGAGTTCGGCAAGCGCACGCTCGGAATCGAGCACGGTCTGAAAGTCCGACTGGCCTTCCCGGTACTCGATGCGTGCGAGTTCGACAGCACGCCGCGCCTGAACCGCACCCTCGAGCAGTTCCTGACGCCGGCTCTGCTCGCGCACGAACGACGACATCGCGTTCTCCGTCTCCTCGAGCCCCGTGAGCACGGCGCGCTCCCAGCGCACGAGCGCCTGCTCGACGCGTGCATCCTGCGCCTGGATACGCCGCCGGAGGCGTCCCGAATCGAAGAGGTTCCACCGCACCGATGGACCGATCCCGAAAACCTCGCTGCCCGAACGGAAGAGGTCGGACTCGTCGCCCGCGGCCACGCCAATCGATCCATCGAGCACGAGGCGCGGGTAGAGATCGCCCACGGCGACACCTATCCGCGCGTGCTCCGCCGCGAGTGCGCGCTCGGCCCGGCGGATGTCCGGGCGATTGCGCACCACGTCCGCCGGCACGCCGACCGCCGCGGCCAGCGGCGGCACCGGGATTGACCGGCCGGCATCGATCTCGCCGGCGAGCGAACCCGGGGCAAGACCGAGAAGGACCGCGAGCCGATTCGCGGCCGCGCGTTCCCCCGCCTCGAACGCCGGCACACGCGACCGGGTCACAGACACGTTCGTCGATGCCTGGGCGAGGTCACGCGCGCTGACGAAGCCCGCGTCGTAGCGGGCTCGCACCAGGTCGAGCGTCTGTTCCTGGAGGTCCACGTTCATGCGCGCGATCTCCACCCGACGCTGAAAGGCCCGCAACTCGACGTAGTTGAGCGCAGTCTCCGCGGTGACGGCGAGGAAAACCCCGCGCGCGTCCTCCGTGGCCGCGCCGAGTTCCGCATCGGCGGCTTCGACCGCGCGGCGCACGCGTCCCCAGAGGTCAAGTTCCCACGTCGCATCGAGCCCCGCCGCGTAGAGGTTCGTCTCCCCCGGCTGCTGGGCGCCGAACGGCGTGAAGTCGCTCTCGTCGGCCCGCCGGAAACCGGCGGTCGCGTCCAGCGTCGGAAACCGGTCGGCACCGGCCACGCCGCGGAGCGCGCGTGCCTCCCGCAGCCGTGCCATGGCTTCACGGCGATCCGGGCCCTGCTCGACCGCACGTCGTATCAAGCCGTCGAGGACAGGATCCTCAAGCGCGCGCCACCAGCCCGGATCGCGATCCGCGCCGCCGGCAAAGGCAGCCAGCCCGCCCTCGGTCCACGTCTCCGGCACGGTGGCCGCAGGCGCCTGATAATCGGGTCCGACCGAGCGGCAGCCGGCCAGAAGCACGACACCAGCCGATGCAGTCAGTATCCACACGTTGCGTATCGTTTTCATGCGAGGTCCCCCGCTGTGCGAACGATTCCTCCGACGGGGATCGAAGCCCTTGTGGCCGCCGGAACCGGCACCGGTCGATGCTGCGTCGCGATCAGTGAGTAGAATACCGGCACGACAAACAGCGTGAACAGCGTGCCGATCAACATGCCCGCGACGAGCACGATGCCGATGCTGTTGCGGGCTTCCGCGCCCGGACCGCTGACGATCACGAGAGGGAAGTGTCCCAGCACCGTCGCCGCCGAGGTCATCAACACCGGCCGCAAGCGCGTGAGTGACGCCTCGCGCAGCGCCGCCATCCTCGCCAGGCCGCGCTCCTGCAGCGTGTTGGCAAACTCCACGATGAGGATACCGTTCTTGGCAATCAGTCCCACCAGCGTGATCAGGCCGACCTGCGAGTAGATGTTGATCGTCGTCAGGTCGATGAAGCTGAAGACCAGAGCGCCGGAGATCGCGAGCGGCACCGAGCCGAAGAGCACGATGAGCGGATCGCGGAAGCTGTGGAACTGCGCCGCCAGCACCAGGTAGATCAGCACCACGGCGAGGCCGAGCGTGCCGGTGAGCGTCGAGCCCTCATGGCGGATCTGTCGCGACTCGCCGGCATGGTCGAGCGCCACAAGCGGCCCGCCGGCTGCACGCGCCGCGTCCTCAAGCACGCGGAGCGCCTCCTCCTTCGTGACGCCCGGCTGCACGCCGCCGAACACGCGCACGGCGTTGCGCTGCTGGAAGCGATTTAGCGAGCGCGGCGCCGTGCTTGTCTCGATCTGCGTAAAGGTCGAGACCGGCACGAGTTCTCCGTCCGGCGTCTTGATCTTGAGGTCGAGCAGCGGACCGACCGAAGCCCGGTCGCTGTCGCCCACCTGCGGGATCACCTTGTAGCTGCGGTCGTGGTAATTGAAGCGGTTCACATAGGCGCCGCCGAGCAGCGTGCCGAGTTCCTGCCCCACCCCGGCCAGGTCGAGCCCGAGATCGGCCACGCGTTCGCGGTCGAGGACCACGCGGGCCTGGGGCAGGTCGATCTTCAGGTCTGTATCCACGTAGAGGAACTTGCCGCTGGCCCAGCCCGCCTGCAGCACGGCCTGCGTGATCTCGAGCATCTGCTCGGGAGGTGCATCGCCCTTCATGATCAACTCCACGTCGTACTGCCCGGGCGTCGGCAGCGGCGGATCCAGGCGCGGGAACACCCGCAGGCCGGGAACCTGCGACACC
Source organism: Verrucomicrobiota bacterium (assembly GCA_023399155.1). Lineage (GTDB taxonomy): Bacteria > Verrucomicrobiota > Verrucomicrobiia > Opitutales > Opitutaceae > JAEWQP01. The sequence goes on from JAEWQP010000001.1 coordinate 78,714, forward strand.
GCCCCGTAGACCTCGCCGTACATCTCCTCGGTCGAGCGGTCGCGGTCCTTCCAGTATTTCGCCACCATGCCGCCGAAGCCGCCCCAGGACGACGTGAGCGACCACATGAACTCGGCCTCGGGGAAGGCGGTCGTCGCGTCCACCACGTCGAGCGTATGCGTGTGCGTCGCCGCCAGGGTCGAGTCCGGAGCCGCCTCGAAGAACAGGCTGATGTGACTCTGGTCCTCGACCGGCGCCAGCTCCTTGCGCGACATCGTATAGAGGGGCCAGGCCGCGAGCATCATGAGGACAGATGCGGCCACGATCGCCCAGCGTATCCGCAGCGCGGAGTCGAGCAGCCGCGCGTAGGCGCCGCTGACTCGTTCGAAACCGCGGTTGATCAAGGCCGTGAGGCGCCCTTCGCGACCCTGCGGGTGGACGAAGCGCGAGCTCATCACCGGAGAGAGCGTCACCGCGACCAGGCCCGACACGACGACGGCCGCGGCCAGTGTGATGGCAAACTCGCGAAAGAGCGACCCGGTGAGCCCGCCCTGGAACGCAATCGGCGTGTAGACCGTCGCAAGCGTGATCGTCATCGCGATGATCGGTCCGACGAGCTCGCGTGTGCCGGCGATGGCGGCGTCGACACGTGACTTGCCGAGGCGCACGTGGCGTTCGACATTCTCCACCACCACGATCGCATCGTCCACCACGAGGCCGACCGAGAGCACGATGGCGAGGATCGTGAGCAGGTTCAGGCTGAACCCGAGCAGATACATCACGAGCGCGGCGCCGATGAGCGACACGGGCATGGCCACGAGCGGCACGAGCGCGGTGCGCAGCGAGCCCATGAACAGGAAGACCGCGAAGCCGACGATCAGGATCGTCTCGACGAGCGTCTTCGAGATCTCCTCCAGCGCGTCGCGCATGAAGAGCGTGCCGTCCCAGACCAGGCGCATGTCGATATCCTTGGGCAGCGTCGGCCGGATGCGGTCCATCTCGGCGCGGAGCGCCGCGGCCACGTCGAGTTCGTTCGAGCCGACAAGCGGCCAGATGCCGAGGTAGACACCCTCCGTGCTGTTGCGCTTGGCGATCATGTCGGCCTCCTCGGCGCCGAGTTCCACGCCCGCCACGTCGCTCAGTCGCACGATGGCGCCGCCGCGGTCGGCCACGATCAGGTCGGAAAACTCCTCCACCGTGCGCAGGTCGGTGTTGGCGAGCAGGTTCACCTGGACGAGGTTGCCCTTCGTCTGTCCGACCGCGGCGAGGTAGTTGTTGCGCCGCAACGCCGCGTGGACATCGCCGGGCGAGAGGTTCACCGCGGCGAGGCGGTCGGGATCGATCCAGACGCGCATCGCGATCTGGCGGCCGCCCTCGATCGTGACCCGCTGCACGCCCGCGAGCGTCGACAGCTGCGGCTGCAGCGTGCGCGCGAGCCAGTCGGTGATCTCCGGCACGCTGCGCTCGCTCGACGCGAAGCTCAGGTAGAACGTGCCGTAGGGCCGGTCGGCCCGCTGCACCTCCACCATCGGGGGCTCGGCCTCGGCCGGGAGTTCCGAGCGCACCTGCTGCAGCCGGGCAGTCACCTCCGCGAGCGCCGCGGTGCTGCTGTGGTTGAGCTTGAGGCGCACCGTCACCGTGCTGATGCCGGCGCGGCTGGTCGACTCGATATGGTCAACGCCGCTGATGGCGGAGACGGACCGCTCGATCGGCGTGGTGAGAAAGCCACGCACCGTCTCGGCGCTGGCCCCGGTGTAGATCGTCGTGATGATGACCGAGGAACTCTCGATCTGCGGGTATTGCTGGACGGGCAGCGAGGACAACGCCCGCCAGCCGACAAGGACGACGACGAGATTGACCACCACCGCGAGAACGGGGTGGCGTATGAAGGTATCCGTGAATTTGCGCATGGCGCGGGCTCCGAGTGGGTTGGCTGGGCGGATGACGGGCGCTTACGGACCGCTGCGCGCCGCCAGTTCGCCGGGTCCGGCGACGGCGACGAGCACGGACTCGCGGAGCTTGAACGAACCGGCGGCGGCGACGCGCTCACCGGCGGCGAGTCCCTCGTGGATCAGCACCTCGTCCCCATCGGCGGTACCGGCGCGAACACGACGGGCGTGCGCGCGCTGACGGCCCTCGGCATCGGCCTCGATCACGAACACCTGGTCGCCCGCGGGACCACGGCGCAATGCACTGGCCGGCACCGCCACCAGGGACTGCTCCGGACCGGTCGGAACGCGCACGCGCACCGAAGCGCCGGGCGCCGGCGCGGCGCTCGCATCCTCGATGCGTGCGCGCACCGCGGCATTGCGCGTGGCCGGATCAACGCGGGCGTCGATCGCGACCACGCGCGCCGTCATGGGTTCGCCGCCGGTGCGTGCGACCACGGTCACCTCATCGTCGCGCTTCAGGTCGGCCGCCACGTGCTGCGCGACCGTGAAGTCCACGTGCACCGCATCGTCGACGCCCTGGAGCGACGTCAGCTGTGTGCCGGCCTCGAGAAACTGCCCGGGATGAATGTCGGCGAGGCCGACGCGGGCGCGAAACGGTGCACGGATCGTCTTGCGCTCGATCACGGCCTTCGCGCTCCCGATGCGCGCGAGCGTCACGTCGCGCTCGGCGACCGCGCGCTCCACGTCCGCCTCGGGCGCGGCGCGGTCGCGGGCGAGTCGTTCCACGCGCCGCAGCGACGTTGCGGCGAGTTCGGCCTGCGCCTCGAGCGCGCGGAGTTCAGCCTCCTCGACTGATACATCGAGCGCGACGAGCAGATCGCCTTTTTCGACGATGGCGCCGGGCGCCAGGCGCACCTCGCGGACCGTGCCGGCGAGCTCATTGCGCAGCGTCACCGAGCGCAGCGCGAGCACTGTGCCGATCGACGTCGTGGCGCGGCGGTATTCGCGCGGCATGGCCACGGCGGCAGCGACCACCTCGGCGGGTTCCGGTTGTTGCGCGGCCGCCGCGCGGTCGCGCTCGTCCGCTGACTTGCGCCAGGCAGCCAGTGAAGCACCGGCGCCGAGCACGACGAGCAGGAGGGTGATGGATGGTATCCAGATCTTGCGGTTCATAGGTGGGCTCCTTAACGAACGCCGCGGGGGAACGGCGTGAAGTAACGGGTGTGTGGCGTGGATTGGGGTCGAACGGACCGCGATGCGATCGCGTCAATGCGGGTTCGCCCCGCAATGCTGACGAACGAAGCCGTGTGGATTGGACGGCTTCGGCGCACAAAACCGCGAGGGAGCGGCGTGTGACGTGTGAGAAGGGACATCATGGGTTGGTGGGCTGGATTGGGCCGCCGCGAGGCGGCAGGATCTGAACGACCGGGGCTTTGCTCGCGGCATGCCACTGCCCGGAAAAGAATTCTGCGCCCGCGCTAAACCGCTGCGGATCACGCGCATCCAGAAAGTGGTTGCACGGGTGGCGACGCCGGCGGGCGCAACGGTTTTTCGGTGACGACGAGGAAACGTTGCGCCGAAAACGAATTCTCGTGGTTGCGGCGGGGGCGAAACCGTACCTCGTCTGCGGACATGTCCAGCCCAGCCATACAAACGGACCGTCCTCCCCCGCCCTCCCCGGACATCCCGGAACCGGACACCACCCCGCTGCTCACGCGCACGGGCTTTGAGAGTCGCGACTCCTTCTACCGCACCGTGCTCGAGAGTCTCGCGGAAGGTGTCGTCATCACCGACCCCGACAACCGGATCTTCTATGCCAACGGCATGGTGTCGGACATCACGGGCTTCCGGCCCGACGAGATCCTGGGCGCGGACATCTTTCGTGTGCTCTTCAACGGCGAGCCGCGCCGCCTCTCGGCCGACCAGGAGTGCTCCGAATGCGCCGAGGTGGAGCTTCGCCGCAAGGATGGGCACATGGGCTGGGTCTACCTGCGCTCCACGCCCTACCGCAACCAGTCGGGCGAGGTGGCCGGCACCATCCTGGCGATGAGTTGTATCCATCAGCTCAAGACGCTCGAACTCGAGAACGAGGTCCTGCAGGAGGAGGTGCGCCGGGAGTTCGGTTCGATCATCGGCGACAGCCCGGCGCTGCGGAAGGTCATCTCCCAGATCGCGACCGTCGCGCCGACGGAAGCCACGGTCCTGATCCTGGGCGAGTCCGGCACGGGCAAGGAACTCGTGGCGCACGCGATCCACGATCGCAGCGAGCGCAAGGGACGCCCGCTCGTGCGCGTGAACTGCGCGTCGATCCCGAAGGAACTGTTCGAGAGCGAGTTTTTCGGCCATGTCCGCGGCGCCTTCACCAGCGCCGTGCGCGACCGCGTGGGGCGCTTCGAACTGGCCGATCGCGGCACGCTGTTTCTCGACGAGGTGGGCGAGATCCCGCTCGATCTCCAGGGCAAGCTCCTGCGCGTGCTCCAGGAAGGCCAGTTCGAGCGGTTGGGCGACGAGCGCACGCGCACCGTCGACGTGCGCATCATCGCCGCGACCAACCGCGACCTGCTCGCCGAGGCGCGCGCCGGGCGTTTCCGGCTCGATCTCTACTACCGGCTCAGCGTCTTCCCGATCGACGTGCCGCCGCTGCGCGAGCGCCTCGAGGACGTCCGTCCGCTGGCCGAGGCCTTCACGCGTGACGCCGCGCTGAGGCTCGCCCTGCCGGTGCCGCGCCTGACACGCGGCAACCTGTACGATCTCGAGCACTACGACTGGCCGGGAAATGTGCGCGAGTTGCAGAACGTCATCGAGCGCGCGGTCATCCTCTCGCGCGACGGGCGCCTGGCGTTCGACCTTCCCCAGCGCGCGCCCGATGGCGCCGACGCGAGGGAACGCCCGGCCGGACCGGCGCCGGAGGATCCCGACGCCATGCCATCGCTGGACGAACTCGTCGTGCGGGAGCGGGAGATTGTGGCCGCGGCACTGCGTCGCTCCGGCGGCAAGATCTATGGCACAGACGGCGCCGCGGCACTGCTGCGCGTCAAGCCGACCACCCTCGTTTCGATGATGAAGCGCCTTGGCCTGAGCAAGCCGCATTGAGCGCATGAGCGCGCCGCTTCCCATGAGTTGGTAGGCACGAGTGAGCACCCGGGGACGCTGTGACTGGCGGCAGTCCCCAGGGCCCACCGAAGCTGACGGCACAGGCGGCCGGGCGGGTCGATGGTTCCGCGGGAGCGGACAACGCGCCCTGACGGCGCGCTCCACCTGCGCGGGTTGCATGCGTCCCGCTCAGGCGGCGAGCCCGCCCTCCCCGGTTGCGCCCGCCGGCCGGATGTTCTGGTTCACCCGGAAGAGGTTGTGCGGATCGTAGACCGCCTTGATCGCCGACAGCCTCGCGTAATTGGGACCGTAGGTCGCCTGCACCCGATCCTCGGACTCGTCGCCCATCATGAAGTTCACATACGTGCTCTGCATGTTGTGGGGACGAACGGCCTGCCAGTAGGCGCGGCCCCAGGCCCTGAGGTCCCCAGCCTTGGCGGGATCCGGATCGATTCCGGCGATCACCATGGCCCAGGTGGCATCGCGCACCGGCCAGGGTGTCTCGTCCGCGGCCACCCGATGAACGGCTCCATTGATTGGATACAGGTGCATGAGCGACAGCTCGCTCGGGGCCTTCGCCGCCTGCGCGATGTGCGTCTCGATCGCCTCATCCGTGAGCGTGCGGACGAAATCGCCCTTCCAATACCACTGCAGGCCCTTGGGCAGCATCGGATCAAAGAGCGACTGCAGCACCGCGAAGGGATGCTCCTGCATCCAGTTGAACATCGGGGCCGGCAACGCGCGCGTGAGACGCGCCATCACCGCCTCGCCCTCGGCGACCGTGCCGTTGTAGCAGGAAACCACGGCGCACGCGCGCCTGCCCCAGTGTTCCTCGGGGAAGGGCGCGGTCGACGGCACGGTCTTGAGTCCCAGGAATGTCCCCAGCTCGAGCGGCGCCTCCGGGAGAAAATCGCGGTAGGCCGCCATCACCTGGCGGGCATGCCTCGCATCCCAGAAGATCGGCCCGCCGTAGACGCGGCTGACCGGATGGGCGCGGAAGAGGAAGCTCGTCACCACGCCGAAGTTACCGCCGCCACCGCGCACGGCCCAGAACAGGTCGGTGTGCTGTGTCGCATTCGCCGTGATGACGATGCCGTTTGCGAGCACGACATCGACCTCCAGCAGGTTGTCGATCGTGAGCCCGTGCCTGCGGGTGAGATGGCCGATGCCGCCGCCGAGCGTCAACCCCGCGACACCCGTCGAGGCCACCAGCCCGAAGGGTACGGCCAGCCCGAAGGCGCTGGTGGCGTGGTCGACGTCGCCCGAAGTGCACCCGGGATCCACGCGCACCGTTCTGTTGGCTGGATCGACGCGTACGCTTTTCATCAGCGACAGGTCGATCACCAGGCCGCCGTCACAGGTGCCGAGCCCCGGGCCGTTGTGACCGCCGCCGCGCACGGCGACGAGCAGCCGCTGGGCGCGACCGAAGTTGACCGCCGCCACAACGTCGGCGACGTCGACGCAGCGCGCGATGATGGCGGGATGCTTGTTGATCATCCCATTGTAGACCGCACGGACCGGCTCGTAGGCGTCATCCTGCGGTGTGATGACGGGACCGCGCATGGTGCGGCGAAAGCTCGCGAGCGAGTCTTCCGAAACCTGAAGGGGCATGGAGGCATGTGGTGTTTTCATAGGTGTGTGGCTAGTATGCCGGGCAAGTGTCGCCCGGTGGTTGGATGTAAGCTGGACACGTAGGACCAGGCCGCGCCCGGGTGCCCAGGCGGGTCAACTCGGGCGCGCGCCATGGTCCCCAGGTGCTCAGGTGACAAAGCGGTGGAAGGTTTTCCTCTTCGCGTCCGGCCCGGTTGCGTCGCGAGCGCCGAGCATCGAGCTGCGGCTTGGCCGTCGACTCAACGAACCCGTCAATGGAAGGCGTCGTCATACGGGTACGGGTCAGGCCGCGGGCAGCGGCTCGTCGTGCATCACGATCGTATCGAGGACCGGCAGGATCGCATCGCACGGCAGCCCGGCGCGCCGGGCATGCTCGCGTACGGTCTCGACGTCGACTGCCTGGTAGACACAGGCGGTGCCGAAGCGCCCGTCGGCTTCGCGGATGACATAGGAGCGAAGCCAGCGCACGCGGTCGGGCATGTCGCGCGTGTTGACCCGGGCGCAGATGCCGGCGGCTTTCTCCATCTCGTGCGTGGCGGACCAGCCCGAGCGGCGGAGGATCACATACGTGTTCATGGCGAGGTGGCGGATGGATTGTGCCGGCCGGGGCGCGGTCGCCGCGGTGTCCGGATGGCCCGGGATCCTACGAAATCCCTCGCGTCAAAGTCCTTTCCGTGGGCTGATTAATCCCTTATCTAACCCTCATCAGTAAACCTGCTGGGGTCCCCGCCCTGTCATGGTTCATCGCTTTCCCACCTTCGAGATCGATGAAAACACCCGCGAATTGCGCACGGGTGTGCGGGTGGTGTCGCTGCAGCCGCGGGTCTTTGACCTCCTTGTCTATCTGGCGCGTCACACCGCGCGGGTCGTGCCCAAGGACGAGTTGCTCGAGTCGGTGTGGCCGGGGGTGATCGTCACCGACGGATCACTCCAGCGGGCGGTGAGTCTTGCGCGATCCGCCCTGGCCGGTGCGGGCGCGCCGGGGGCGATCCGCACCTTCCCGCGCCAGGGCTACCGGTTGTGCGCGGACGATGCCGCCCGTGCGCAGGCTCCGGAGGTCGCCGGGGCGGCCCCTGCGGGCGGTTCGACCGAGGCCCTCGCGGAGGCGCACGCCGCCTACACGAGCGGCGACTGGGACCGCGCGATCGAGAGGCTCGCCTGCGTGGACGATGTCGAGGGGCTCACCGCCGCCGACCTGCAGCTCTGGGCGCATGCTGCCCAATGCGCCGGGCGCCCGCACGACGCGGCCGAGCCGCTGGAGCGCGCCATCGCAGCGTATTCGGTTCGCGGTGACAAACGCCGCGCCGCCTGGGTGGCGATCCTGCTCGGCCAACTTCGCCTGGAATGGCGGGAACTCGTCGTGGCCACCGGCTGGCTCCGGAGGGCCTCGCGCCTGCTCGAGGACGAGCCTCCCTGCCGGGAGCACGGCTACCTCCATCTCCTCGGTGCGCGACTGGCTCTCCTTCAGGCCGAGCTTGAGCGCTGCCTGGAACTCGCCGGGCACGCCCGGGAAGTCGGCGCGCGCTACGGCGACGCCGACCTCGAAACACTTGCGCTCGTGCACGTCGGCGAGGCGCGTCTTTACCTCGGCCATATCCAGGACGGCATGGCGATGCTCGACGAGGCCGCGGTCTCGGTGGTCGCGAGCGGGCTCAGTCCGTGGGCGGGCGGCCTCGTCTACTGCGGCGTCATCTACGGATGCATGACCCAATCCGACTGGCACCGCGCCGGCAAGTGGACCGAGCAGTTCACGCGCTGGTCCAGCGGCCGGGGCACCGCCGCCTACCCGGGCCTGTGTCGCCTGCATCGTGCGGAAGTCCTCACGGTGCGCGGCGACCTGGGCGAGGCCGAGCGCGAGGTGCGCACGACCATCGACCTGCTCGCGCGGTTTTCGCCGTGGGCGGAAGGCGATGCGTGGCTCGTGCTCGGCGACGTGCTGCTGGCCCGGGGCCGCTTTGAGGAGGCACGCCAGGCGTTTGTGCGCGCGACCGAGCTGGGGTGGGAATCGCAGTTTGGCCTCGCCATGGTGCGCCACGCCTCAGGCGACACCGAGGGGGCGGCCACGCTACTCGCTCGTCTTCTTGCCGAGGGCGGCTGGTCGGCGCGGGCCCGCCGCGGTCAAGTGCTCGGCCATTACGCAATCATCGCCGCGTCAGCCGGGCGGCTCGAGGAGGCGCGGCGCGCCCTGGGCGAACTCGATCGCCATCCGCATCTCGCGGCCACGCCGGCCTTGCAGGCCCTGACCGACCGCGCACGCGGCGAAGTCGCGGCCGCCGAGTCTGATCACGCGGAGGCGCTCAGGCATTTTCGCAATGCCCTCCGTGGATGGATCGCGGTCGAAGCGCCGCTGGCCGCCGCCCAGACGCGGTGCCGCCTCGCCGACACACTCCGTATCCTCGGGGACAACGAATCGGCCACTCTGGAGTTCGACGCGGCTGTGGCCGCCTTCCAGGCCGCCGGCGCCGACGGCCTCCTGCAGCACTGTTCGCGACTGAGGCAGGCGCGAGCGGAGCTATCGGCCGCCGCGCCGCGCCGCGTTGGCCGGGCGAAGGCCGTCACGCGAGCCGGCTGACAGCCCCTGGAGCATCGCGACGGGAGGCGGGGCGTTCACCTTAGGGAACCTCGGAGAGGCACGCGCGATTGACTCTTGGATACGAGCTGGTCCCTTGGCACGGACGCATGGTTCGCCCTCTCCTTCCGCTCCTCCTCGTGCTATTGGCGCTCGTCCCGTCTGCGGGTGCGGACGAATCCCGCGAACTCCTGACCCGGGCTGTCGCGCAGTGGAGGGCCGACTTCGACCGATGGTCCTTCGTGCAGCACGTGCGCGAGTATCGGGGCAAGCACGTGACCGAGGTGCGCGTCGAACGCTTCGACCCCACGCAGCCGGACTCACATCGCTGGCAGCTTGTCTCCATCGACGGACGCGAGCCCACGGCGGCGGAGCAGCGTTCCTTCGATGCGCGCAAGAACAGCAAGCCGCGCAAGCGCCTGTCCGATCCGATTCACTACATCGATTTCGAGGGCGTGCGCGTGCACGCGCAGGATCGGAACACCGTGACGCTCGACGTGCCTCTGCGCGAGGATGCGAGCTTCTTCGTCCCGTTTGAGACCATCGCCGCACGTGTGCAGATCGATCGCGAGACCCACAGCATCCGCCGCCTCGAGGTCGGCTTGACGCGCGAGATGCGGATCGCCTTCGGCCTGGCCCGGGTGACACGCCTGGCGATGGAATTCGAAGTCCATCCCCGTGCCGCGAGCGATGGGCCGGCGGGCGTCGATCCGGTCGGTAGCGCCTCCGCGAGCATGACCAAGTTCGGACGTCGCGCGGAGATCTCCTGGTCGGACTTCACGCGCGCGGGCTCGTGAGCAGGCCGGTGGACTACGGCCGCGGACTCCTGCCGCTGGCTGCCGTCGCTTGAGAAACCCGCACCACATCGAAAGATGGAGCCCAGCGGGCGCGGTCCCGATCGATCCGCTGCTTCGCACGCCACACCACCGGTGGCTCACCACCATCGCGAGGTGATGGTGGCCTCGAGAGTCGCCTCCGCCGGGTCCGGCAACTCGTGCAATACATCGAGGCCGGTACGGCGCTCGATCTCGTCGATGCTCGCGCGAAATCCGGCGGGCGAGGCATCCGCCGTCGCTCCTTGGGGAAAGACGAACGCTTGGGCGCGCACGCGGCCTTCCACCTCGTCCACGATCACCGCGAAAAACGCCTCCGGCACGGCGACCCGACCGCGCAGCCGCGCCGGCCTCTCGCCCAGGATCGGGCCGACCAGCACCCACACCTCGCCGAAGCGCGCGGGGTAGTTGCGCGCGATACGGCGCTCGAGATCGCGCCATGGCCCGCTGTTCAGGGCGTGCCGCTGCGGCACGATATTGGACATGAGAAACGTCTCCTCCTGCGCGCGACGACCATGATGCAGCGCGATGGCGTGACTGGGCGCGAGGTGCCCGCGGTCAAAGCCGCTGCGCGCGTAGTCGGCGGGGTCGATGCGCGCTGACGTGCGGCGGTCGACGGAGAACGTCCCGGGGCGCGGCGGCGCCTCGCCAAACTCGTCGTCACGCACGCGATACGCCGCCCAGAGCGGCACGCCGTGGTCATCGCTGTAGCCGACGACGTATCCGGAATTCACGAGCACGCGCACCGGTTGTCGCCCCCGCGGCGCACCACCATAGACATGGGTCCGATCGCCCGGAGCCGTCGCGGACACCGCACTGTCGAGCCGGTAGAGCTGCCACAGGTCCCACGCGACATCGAAGGCGGAGACTTCCTTGTCGCGAATGAAGGCATTGCGCGCGAGGCGCTCGACATCCGCGCGGCGCTCCGGCGGTTGCGCAACGTACCACCCGACGATCCCGATCCAGACGACCAGATTCGCCAGGACGAACAGCCGGGTCCGACGAAACGAACGCGGAAGCGAACGAGCAGCGGATCGGCGGGCCATGGGCGCGAGGACGCGGTTCAGCTACAGGGAGCGAATGCACGCCGGTGCGCACCCACGCCCACTGGGCACGGCGTAGTCACGCCGCACGGACGCCCTGAAAACGCGCGCCCGGCCGTGACCGTCAGCCTGACGCGCGAAGGCGGGTGGCCGCGCTTCAGCTCCGCCAACCTGTCGAACCTGCTCAGGAATGGTGATGGTGGTGACCGCCGGGGCCGTGGACGTGCCCGTGATCGATCTCCTCGGGCGTGGCCGCGCGTTTCTCCGTGACCTCCACCTCGAAGATCAGGCGCTGGCCGGCCAGCGGGTGATTGGCATCGAGCCTGACCTTGTCGCCTTCGATGGCGACCACACGCACCACAGGCGCCTGCCGATCGGGACCCGTCTGGAACATGTCACCGATATTGAGCTCGTCCACGGGCAGTTGCTTGCGCTCGACCGTGCGGATCTGCGACGGGTCATGCTGGCCGTAGGCCTTCTCGGGCGCGATCGACACCACCCGCTTCTGGCCGGGCGTGAAGGATTTCAGCGCCATTTCGAGACCGTCGATGATCGCCCCGGAGCCTTCCAGGTAGGTGATCGGCTGATCCTGATTGGAGGCATCGAGGACCTGGCCGGATTCGTCGCGGAGCGTGTAGTGGAAGGAAACGACCTGTGGTGCCATGGTTGGATACGTGGAGGCTGAATAAGCCCGGAGGTGCAGCAAGCAGGATCGATCGGACGCCGCCCGCACGCTGGCGTGGGGTGCAACCCCGGAGGCGGCGCCTTCCCTTCACGACGGGCGGAGGCGACGGCTCACCGTCGGCGACCCACGCAAACAGACCGGGCGGCCCCAAGGGACCGCCCGGCTGGAATCGGATGCAAAAGCTGTCTCAGCGCGCCGAGAACGGAACCGTCACGCGGGCCTTCACCGGCTGGCCGCGGATCAGGCCGGGCGTGAACCGCCACTGCGCGATCGCCTCGACGCAGAGCACGGCGTACTCCTCGTCGTTTGATTTCTCGACCTTGATGTCGCGCGGCGTGCCGTCCTTGTCGACGACCACCGAGATCATCACGAACTTGTCGCGGAAACGGCTCGGATCGCTGATCGCGGGCTGCACGGTCTTGACCGGGAGCGGACGCTCGTCGAGTTCGCTCGGGCGGGCGATGCGCTCGATCGGCTCAAGGGCGGCGTTGAGATCCAGCGGCTTGTTGGCCTCGATCGTGCCGGTGAGCGTCTTGGGATGATGGTCGGCGAGCTGCACCTGGAGCGAGACCGCACCGACCGGCACATTCTTGATCGTGAGCGGCGTCACGCCGACCACATTGCCGTTCATGACCACGTTCGCGCCCTGCGGCAGGCTGGTCACATTGATCGCGCCGCCGGCGAAGTTGCGGCTCACCTTCGTCACGCGGTTGCGTTCGACCAGCACGGTCTCGGTATGGCTCTGCCAGCCTTCACGCGAGAGGGTCACGACGTATTCGCCGGTGGGAAGGGCATCCAGCGCTGCAGGTGTTTCGCCTTGTTTCACATTCGCGCCGAAACGTTCGGCGCTGGGGCGCACCTCGAAGTTCACTCCGGCCGGATCGGTCGCCAGTTCGAGCGTGCCGGTCTGACGCACGAGGCGAACGACGCCGGGATCGACCGTCTGGTCCTCGGCCACTTCGACCTGGAGCGTCACGGGCTCGTACCCGGCCATCGAGATCTCCGCGGCATACTTGCCGAGGCGCATGTCCTCAAAGGTGGCCGGCGTCTCGCGCGGCGTCATGTTTTCAAGGGAAACCGTGGCACCCGCGGGCGCGGTCACGATGCGGATGGAGCCGCGCGCATTGAGCAGGCGCTGGGTCTCGGACTGCAGGCGTCGCGCATCCTCCTCGGACTGGCGGCGGGCCGCCTCGGCGGCAGCCATGGCGTCGGCTTCGGCCTTGCGACGGGCTTCGGCCTCAGCCTCAGCCTTGAGCTGGGCCTGGCGCAGAGCCTCGGCATCGGCCTTGGCGCGAACCTCGGCGGCGACGCGATCGGCCTCGGCCTGTTCGGCCGCCTTCTGCATCTGCGTATACATGAACCCGCCTCCGCCGATGGCGAGGACGAGAGCAGCCGCCAAGCCGATGCCGGCCGGCGACGCGAAGAATGATTTCCTGGGCGCGGACGACCCGGCCGCGGGCTTTGCCGGTGCCGGCGTGGCCGCCTTGGCGGGAGTTGCCGCGGGTTTCTCGTCCTTCTTGACCGGAACCGGCGCGGGCGCGGGCTTGGCGGGGGCCGGCGCAGGCTTCTCGTCCTTCTTCACCGGGGTGGCCACGGGCGCGGCGGCCTTCGGGGCGGGCGTCGGCGCGGGAGCGGGCTTGGCGACTGGAGCTGCGGCCGGGGCTGGCGTCGGTGTCGCGGGTTTGGCGGCAGCGACGGGAGCCGCCGGCGCGGGAGCCGGTTTCTCCTCCTTCGTCTCGACGGGAGCCGGACCGAAGCGATGGAGCACCGGGTGCCAGATGACATCGTGCTCGGGTTTGTCCGTGCGGAAGGCACCGATCGTGCCGAGCAGGCCGAACCACGCGGGTGAGATCCCCTCGGGCGCGCCGGAGGCGAACTTCACGCCGGCCTTCGCGCACCACGCGGCCAGGTCGGGCTGCCACGGGGCGAGGTTGAGGCCCTTGGCGACGTTCTCGGAGAACCACTGCTGCCTGGCGGGGAGGCCGGCGCAGATGAACTGCACGGGCTGGCGGCCGCTCTGAAGTGCCAGCGCGGATACATCAGCCTGCAGCTGCGAGGCCATGCGCGCGCCGATCTTCGGACCGGATTCGGAAAAATCGTAGAGATCGTTGAAGAAGAGCTTCGCGGCCGACGCCTTGAACTTCAGGTTGATCTCGGTGGCGATCGCATCGACGATCGCGTCGAAGCCGTAGCCGATGCGGCGCGCGGCCTGGACGCCCTCGGCGCCGACCATGAACAGGTCCGAGGACTTCTCCCCAACCTCCCAGACGAGCACCGGGCCGTTGTCCTTCGCCATGCCCGCGGCCATCTGGCAGGCGCCGAGCAGTGAGAGCGTGGCCGACTCCACGCGCACCGGGTCGAGCTTGAGCTCGCGCAGCGTGCCGAGGGTGGCGGTGACCTCATCCTGCGGGGCACCGGCGAGGAGCCAGCGGGCTCCCTTGCCGTCGAGCAGTCCGCCGCTGTCGGCGAGCACGGCCGCGACGTCCGACGCACCATACTCCGCGAACGGGGGCTGGGCCACAAACGGCTTCAGGGCCGCGGCCGAGGCGTGTTTCTTCGCCTCGTCGGGCGTGGCCAGGTGAAAGAACCGGCGGGAGGGTCGGATCGTGCAGATCACGCGAGCCGTGCCGGACTTCGTCTCGGGGAAAACCGTGCCGACGACATCGCCGACCGTCGCTTTATTGTCGATGCGCACTTCCTCCATGTGCTCGACCGTCACCGGCGCGCCGGTGGACGACGTTCTCGCTGCAACCAGCGAGTGGTCGTTGAGTTCTACGAAACACGTCTTGTCGCTTGCGGATGCCATGATGTCGCGAGGGGCAGTTCGATTGGGACGATAAAATAAGCTTCTTCGGCTGAGCCCGGTCTGGGGCCGGACTCACATGACTTATTACGGTTTCTCCCTATTCGACTTAACGAAATACCAACGAATCCGATCAGAGACAAACCCCATGGGAATATTGACCGGACCGCCCGAGGACTTCCCCCTTACCTCCCGCCGGCGGACCCTCCCCGGGAACTGCGCAACCTGCTCATCCACCCTCAACTCCGCTTTTCTAAACAAAATTTGACCCAAGGCGTGGGTAAATAAGCCGATTACCCACAAGGTGGAGTCTTCACCCCGGAAAGGGTGACGCTCGGAGCATGAAAACCCAATCAAAACTACTCTTCATCAAGAGGCTCACGCGCGACAGCCGCGCCCGTACTGCGATCGTGGAGACGAGCGGCATCTATTGGCGGAGCTTTGATGGCGAGGCGGCGATCAACGCGGCCCTCAAGGCGGAACGCTTCGACATCCTCGTGCTCGATCACCGCGACTGCGAGGCCGACCTCATTTCCTACGTCGAGACCCTCCGCAAGCAGCAGGCGCACACCCACCTGTTCCTCATCTCGCGCGAGCTGAACCTCACCGACGTGGTCTCCGCCATGCGTTTCGGCGTGCGCGACGTGTTCCAGCCGCCGCTGGATGTCCGCACGCTGGTCGAGCGCCTCGAGGCCCATCTTCCCGACACGCTGCGCGACCCCAAGGAGGCCAAGAATCGCACACGCTGGAGCGAGTTGCGCACGCTCCTCGAGGCCACCGAAGCCCCATCGACCGGCGGCTCCGCCAGTGCCGCCGAACTCGACGCCCTGCGCCAGCAGCTCGAGGAGCGCACCGCCGAACTGCAGTCCGCCCGCGACCAGCTCGCCAAGGCCCCCGCCGGCAAGGGCGGAGCCAAGGAGCGCGCCGCCCAGGTCGACAAGGAACTCGCCACGCTCAAGAAGGAGGTGGAAAACCTCCGTGCCGAACGCGCCCGCCTCACCGAGGCCGAGTCGGCCAAGGCCCAGCTCGAACAGCAGCTCGCCGAGATCGAGGTGGAACTCACCTCCGAGCGGGCCCGTGCGCGCAAACTCGAGCAGGCCTCGAAGGCCGGCGCGGCCGAGTCCAAGTCGGCCGAGGAGCTCAAGTCGCGTATCAAGACTCTGGAGTCACAGCTGGCGGAGAAGGACGCCGAGCTTTCGTCCCGCGTCGACGGCGACGCCGAAACCGAGTCCGCCCGCCTCGCCGCCGAGTCCGCGCGGCACGCACTCGAGCGCGAGAAGGCCACGCATGCCAGCGCCATCAGCCGCGCCCAGTCCGAGCTGAAGCGCACCGAGGGCGAGGTCGCGCGCCTGAAGAAGGAACTCGAGTCCGTCCGCGCCAGCACCGCCTCCGCCGGGACGGCCAGCGCCGAGAACGAGACGCGCCTCGCCGAGCTCGAGGTCGAGGTCGAGACCGAGCGCGCCCGCGTCAAGAGCCTCGAGGAACAGTTGCAGATCATGGCCGCCGAGAGCGCGCGCGCCTCCGCCGCGGCCGCCGCCCAGCTCGCCACCGAGCGTGCCACGCTCGAGCAGCAGAAGAAGGTCCTCACACGGCAGCAGGCCGAGGCCCTGCGCAAGGCCGAGGCCGAGCGCGCTTCGCTCCAGTCCGCGCTCGAAGTCGCCAAGGCCGAGCTGGCGGAGGCCACCAAGGCCGCCACCGAGGCCACGGCCGAGACGGAAGCGTCGCTCGAGACCGAGCGTTCGCTGCGGCAGTCGCTCGAGCGCGAGAAGGAAGCGATCACCCGCGCCCGCGCCACCAGCGAGGAAAAGCTGAAGGCGCTCGTCGAGCGCGAGGCGAAGGCCCAGGACGGCCTCGCCCAGGCCGGCGAGAAGATCAAGAAGCTCACCGAGGAACTCACCGCCGCGGGCGCCGTGCGCGAACGGGCCGGTGCCCTCGAGAAGGAGGTCGCCGCGCTCAAGGCCGAGGCCGACAAGCTCCGCGCCGACCAGAAGAAACTCACCGAGGCGAACAGCACCCTCCAGAAACAGGAGGTCCAACTCGCCGAGATGGAAGCCGAGCTGACGACCGAGCGCAGCCGCGCGATGAAGCTCGACCAGGATCTCAAGCTCGCCGCGCCCTTCAAGGACAAGGCCGCCGCCGCGGAAAAGGAACTCGCGGCACTCCGGGCCGAGGCCGACAAGCTCCGCGCCGACAAGTCGAAGCTGAACGAAGCCAACGCCACCGTGCAGAAGCAGGAGGCGCAGCTGGCCGACATGGAGACCGAGCTCGCGGCCGAGCGCAGCAAGTCCAAGAAACTGGATACGGACCTCAAGAACGCCGCCCCGTTCAAGGAAAAGGCGATCAAGCTCGAGACGGAGTTCGACGCGCTCAAGGCCGAGGCCGAAAAGCTCCGAGCCGATCGCGCGCGCCTCACCGAGGTTTCCAACAATGCGCAGAAACTGGAGGTCCAGCTCGCCGAGATGGAGAGCGAGCTCACGACCGAACAGGCCCGGGCGAAGAAACTCGAGGCCGACCTCAAGAGCGCCGCGCCTTTCAGGGACAAGGCCGCCGCCCTCGAGAAGGAACTCACCACGCTCAAGGCCGAGGCGGAGAAGCTCCGCGCCGACAAGGCCAGGCTCGCCGACGTCTCCGCCTCGCTACAGAAGCAGGAGACACAGCTCGCCGAGCTGGAGAGCGGCCTGATGGCCGAGCAGGCCCGGGCGAAGAAGCTCGAGGCCGACCTCAAGGCCGCCGCGCCGTTCAAGGACAAGGCCGCCACCCTCGAAAAGGAACTCATCGCGCTCAGGACGGAGGCGGAAAAGCTCCGTGCCGAAAAGGCCAGGCTCAGCGAGGCTGCGAGCCTGGCCCAGAAGCTCGAGTTGCAGCTCGCCGAGATGGAATCCGAACTCACGACCGAGCGGGCCAAGGCCCGCAAGGTCGAGCAGGATCTCAAGAAGGCGGGCGACGAGATCGCCAAGCTCAGCGATCAGAACGCCGCCGAACTCGAGGCCTTCGAGTCGGAGCGCGCCGTCTTCGAGCAGCAGAAGAAGGCTTTCGCCAAGACGCAGTCACAGTACCAGGCCGAGTCCGAGGCATTCGCCGCCGAGAAGGCGACGTTCGACTCGCAGATCGGCAAGAAGGAAAAGGCTGTGGCCGACCGCGAGAAGGCCGCCAGCGACCTCGCAGCCAAGGTCGAGGCCGAGCGCAAGAAGCTCGCCGAGGACCAGGCGAAGACCAGGCAGGCCGCCGAAGAACTCAAGGCCGCGCAGGCTGCAGCCGCGACGGCGCGTCAGACTCTCGACAAGGAAAAGGCGGCCTTCGCAAAGGAGCGCTCGGAACTCGAGCTCGAGAAGCAGCTCATCTCGGAACAGCAGGCGCTCTTCGCCGAGGCGGAAGCCAAGCTCGCGACCGAGTCCTCCAAGCTCAAGGCCGACACGGCGGCACTGCAGAAGCAGCGCATCCAGCTCGACACCGAAAAAGCGGGATTGGACGCGGAAACCGCCGATCTGGCCAAGCGCATCGAGCAGTTCGAGGCCAAGCGCAAGGACTTCCAGGAAAAGATGAAGAACCTCCTCGCGGCCGGCTGACGGGAGTTCCCCGCCCTGCCCGCCTCGTGTGACGGCCCGCTCCTCCGAGCGGGCCGTCCGCATTGTCCCTCCCACTCAGCGGACGAGCATCAGCCCCACCCTCACCTGCCAGGGCATCCGGTCGTTGTAGGAGAGGATCGTCTCGCCGTAGCCCTCGAAGTATTGAAGATGCAAATACCCGTGCTGCAGGCCGATGGCCCGCAGCGGCGGGATGTCCGCGAACGGATACGAGGCGTCCACGAGCACGCTGCTGTGCCGGGATGTTCCCACGCGCACCGTCGTGGCGAGGCGCAGGCCTCTCTCATGCTCGACGGCAAACTGCCAGTCGACGTAACCGCGGAACTCGGCGATGTCCGTGTTCTCCGACTTCTCGATGTAGGTGTAGGCCTTGGGGCTGAAGGCGACGGACCAACGGTCCCCCAGCGTCCACCACCATGAAGGCCTGACGAAAAGGACGTTGATGCTCCGGCTTTCGCCGCCGGCCTTTCCGTTCGACTCGTGCTCCACGCCTCCGCGCAGGCTCGTCCTGCCGCCGAAGACCACGCCCAGATCGCGCCGCTGCCAAAAGACCCCGGGACGATATGAGGTGTCGTAGAACGGCTTCGACTCCGACTCGAGATCCCACACCGAAGTCTGCGTGTAGGCGAGATACAGGTCGTTCCAGGGGTATTTGCCTCCGATCGAGTCGTTCGTCGGCCCGAAGGGACGGAATTTCAAGCTGATCTGGAAACGCGCGTTGAGCGTATCGTTGAAGCCCAGGGAAAAATAGACCGGCTCATTGGCCGAGATGCCCAGGTCGGGCGCCTGCGTTTGCGGCGCACCGGGATCGGTCTGCACCGATGAATGGTCCGACCCTACCGGCGCCGCCTGCGCGGGCGCCGTCGCATCGGCTTGTGCCGCGGCGGCGAGTGCAAGCGCGGCAAACGCGCTGGCGGCCAATCTCCATCCCGCGTGGGTAAATCTGCACAGGTGCGGCATACACGCGGGTTCGTGCCAGAATCGTCGCCCGGCGCGAATGCAAAGCACCACAGCCATGACCAAGGCGTGCAAATCGCCCAGCGGCGGACTGGGTAAAACACGCATGAGACCTGCGGTGATCGCTCAACGCATCGGGGTTTCCTGCCGTTCTGCCGCTCTACCATGTCCACGAGTCTTGTCTCCGCCCCCACCACCCCCCGGAGCAGCATGACGGGCGACACGCATCGCCAACTGCACTGGGCCGCCATCCGCTCCGTTTGCCGCGACCGCGGCATGCCCCGCCAGACGCGCCGTGCCAAGCTGCGCTTTCTCGTCGAGGGCCTCGCCCGCAGCTCAGGCTGGCCGGCACGATCCCGCTGATCCGGATACGGTCTCGCGCCGCCGCATGCCCCGCACGCGTGGGCCTACTCGGCGCGCCCGGAGCGCGCCCGACCTGCGAAGTCGCCTTCGCGAGTGCATGACGCGTTCTAGTTCCGGCCGAGCCGCCACCACATCCAGCCGCCGAGGGCCTGGAAGGCGAAGTTGGGCAGCCAGAGCAGGTACTCGGCGTGGAAGTCCGGTGTGTCTTTCATCCAGCTGGCCGCGATCAGAAGCGAATAGTAGACCATCGTCAGGAGCAGGGCCATGCCCAGGTTGGCCGAGGTTTCCGCGCGACGCGTCTGGATGCCGAGCGGCACGCCGACAAGCGCGAGCGAAAGCACGGAAAACGCGAGCGCGGCATTTTCGTGGATGGTCATCTCGATGTCGCGCAGGCGCCGCTGTTCGCCGGGCACCTGACTGTCGCGCAGTCGCTGCCGTTCCTCCACCAGTTCCTTGAAGGTGAGCATCGACGGCTTCTTCTGAAACGCCTTCCGCTTGAACAGCTCGGCCAGCGGGATGCCGATCGGCACGACCTGCCCGCCGGGATTGGGAAGGAACGAGCCTTTGAGGTCGAGCGGCTCCGGGTGCAGCCAGCCGTTGCGCAGCTCGAGCAGCAGCTGGTTCTCGTCCTCGCGGTAGGTCACCACGCCGCGCTCGCCGTGGCCGATGAACTCGAGCTCGCGGGCCTTGCCGAGCTTCCACACCCAGACGTCGTGCAACTCGTCGCCCTCCTTGCGATCGACGTAGATGACGAACCCGTGGAAGCCGCGGATGAACTGCCGCGGCACGACCAAACTGAGCGGATCGCTCTGGCCGAGCTCGGAAACGAGCCGACGGTACTCCCCCTTGGCGCGCGGGCCGTATTCAAAGTTTACCAACAGAGAGACCACCACGCCGATGATCGCGAGCAGCAGCACCGGCGTGCCGATCCGCGTCAGGCCGATCCCGGCGGTGCGCATCGCGGTGATCTCGTTCTGGGCGGAGATCCGGCCCAGCGTGAGCAGGATGGCCGTGACCACGCCCATCGGCAGCGCATAGGTCACGACGAAGGGCCCGAGCATGGCCGCCAGGCCGAGGCCGCGGCCTAGCGAGAGGCGCCCGTCCGCAATCAGCGTGAGCAGGTCCTTCATCGCGTTGCCGGCGAGCAACACCACGCCGAAGAGCACGACGGCGGCGAGGGCGGCGAAGGTGAGTTCGCGGAAAAGGTAGCGATGGAGAAGGTTCACGCGGTCGTGGAGACTGCTGCGGCTGCAAGCGCAACCGCCCGGTTCTGAAGAACGCTCCCCGCGACGCAACGCCGAAGGGCGCGCCCCGTCCCCGCCGCGCGCGACACGCGCCTTGCCGTCGCGCATTTCCGCCATACTCATGGCGGCTTCCATGCCCGACTCCTCCCCACGCCCGGCCATCCACGGCGAGACCCTCGAGTCGCTCACGGCGACCCTGGGCGCTCATGGGCAACCCGGCTACCGCGCCCGCCAGATCCTCGAGTGGGTGTACAAGAAACGCGTGCGCACCTGGGAGGAGATGACCTCCCTGCCGCGCGACCTGCGGGCATGGCTCGCCGAAACCTACGACATCCAGCCGGCACGGTTTCTCCTCGCCAAGGATTCCTCCGATGTGACCGACAAGCTCCTGCTCGAGCTCCACGATCGCGCGTTGATCGAAACCGTGATCATTCGCGCGCCGCAGGAGGGCGTCGGCCAGGACCATTCGCGCAAGACCATCTGCATCTCCACCCAGGTCGGCTGCGCCTACGGCTGCCGTTTCTGCGCCTCGGGGCTCGCCGGCTGGAAACGCGACCTATCGCCGGGCGAGATCGTCGCCCAGCTCCTGCAGGTCTGCCACCGCGAGGACGCGCGTACACCGCGCGCCCGGGCGGAACTGGCGTCCTTCGACAACATCGTGGTCATGGGCATGGGCGAACCACTCGCCAACTACGACGCGCTGATTCGTGCGCTCACGATCGTCAACGCGCCGTGGGGCCTCGGCTTCGGTGCACGGCGCATCACCGTGTCGACATCCGGGCTCGTACCGCAGATTCTCAAGCTGGCCGAGGAACCGCTCGGGATACGCCTGGCGATCAGCCTCCACGGCGCGACGGACCCGGTTCGCGAGCAGATCATGCCGATCAACCGGAAGTATCCGCTCGCGCAGTTGATCCCCGCGGCCCGCACCTTCGTGGAAAAGCACGGCCGCATGATCACGTTTGAGTTCATTCTCATCGACGGGGTCAATGATGCACTCGAGCAGGCCGAGAGTCTCGCCATGCTGGCGCTCGACGTGCACGCGCACGTCAACCTCATCCCCTACAACACGGTCGAGGGCCTGCCCTGGAAGCGCCCGAGTCTCACGCGTCAGGATCGCTTTCTCGATCTGCTCCAGGCGCGGGGCGTCTCCGCCACCATTCGGCGCGAGAAGGGCCACGACATCGCCGCCGCCTGCGGCCAGCTCCGGCTCAAAGTCGAGCGCGATGGCGCGATCGAAGCCGTCCCCGCCAAACGGGGCACCGCCTGAGCTGGAGCGTCCACGGTCGAAGCAACCGGGGCGCGACTCCACCTCTGCCCTGGACGACGGCGGGGCCGCACGCGATCCGGTCGGCCCGGGACGAGCGATGCGTCGCCTGCCCTCAGCCCAAAAAAGCCCATGCCCCGGCACCGCACGCGCACGCGGCCCTTTCCGCGGGATCGGCCCGCGGCCCCTCATGTAAAGGGCCCGACGTCTCCTCGCGGGGCCACAAAGTCCTTTACTTCATATCATCATATACGAATATCTTGATGCATGCCAACGACCGATCCGCGCATCGACACGCTCCTGGCGAGCGGGCGTCCACTCCGCTCACTCGAGTTCTTCCCGCCCAAGGATGACGCCGGGGTTGAGTCGCTGCGGCAGACCGCGTCGGCGCTGCGCTCGATCGATCCCGCCTTCGTTTCGGTGACGTACGGCGCCGGCGGCAGCACCCGCGAGCGCACGGCGCAGGTCAGTGCGATTCTGCGCGAGGAGTTCGGCTTCGCTGTGATGCCCCACCTCACCTGCGTCAACCACACGCGCGAGGAGGTTCTGGCCATCGCGCGCACGCATTTCCGCGCTGGTATCCGCAACATCATGGCCCTGCGCGGCGACGTTCCCAAGGGCGTGGAGCCCGCCACCGCCTTCCGGGACGGCCTGCGGTTCGGCGCCGACCTGATCGCGGTCCTGCACCAGGATCTGCCCGACCTCTGCCTGGGCGCCGGCGGTTATCCGGAAAAACACCCCGAAGCCCCGAGTGCGCTCAGCGACATCGACAATCTCAAGCGCAAGGTCGACGCCGGCGCTTCGTTCATCACGACCCAGCTCTTTTTCGAGAACGACATCTACCACCGTTTCGTCGACCGCTGCCACCTCCACGGCATCACGCTGCCGATCGTGCCCGGGATCATGCCGGTCCTCTCGCTCAAGCAGGCGCAGCGCATGACCAACCTGTGCGGTTCGCGGTTGCCGGAAAAGCTCGCCCGCCGACTCGAGGTTGCGGGCGATTCCGCCGACGCCGTCGAATTCGTCGGTCTCGAGTGGGCGATCCACCAGGTGCGCGAACTCCTCGAGCGCGGCGCGCCCGGGTATCATCTCTACATCCTCAATCGCGCGAAGAGCGCGCTCGCCCTCGCGGCCGGCCTGGCGGCCTGAGCGCCGGCCTCAGAGGGACGGATGCAGCAGCGATTGCGTGTGCAGCCGCGCCTGGGCCTCGGCCCGGCGCTGCAGGTCCTGCTCCTGCTGGATCAGCGCGACGGCCATGCGCACGGACGGATCGATCTGCGCGGGCAGCACAGTTGGCTGCACCCACTGTACAGCTTCGACGCGGCCGCGCGCGGCGGCGCGCGCCTTCGGGATCTGGTCGACGCCGAAGGCGATCCGCTTGCCACCAAGCGTGAACTCGATGAAGCGGCAGGCAAACGCGGGCGACACGCCGACCTGGCGCTGACAATAGGTCGTCAGCATTTCGTCGATCTGGCACGGGCCGCGCAAATCGCCACCGGGCAGGCTCCACAGGAGCGAACCTCGACGACGGATCAGCAGAATCAGGCCCGTCTGATCGCTCAGCAGGGCGAATACGGCATTGGGAAACGACATGAGTTGGGACCTGCCCCTCTATCGGCTCTCGACACGCCAGGATTACGGATGTCTCGGAAAAACTCGACGTTCCCGGTGCATTTTCGGGGAACTACCTAGGCTTTTTCACGGAGTGGAAGCCGCGCGTAAAAAGCCCGGGCGAACTCCGCGTTAAGATGCTGTTATATCCGGGAGGATCCGGGCCACATGTGCCCTCCAACGCGACCTCCGGCCGCGTGGCCGCGCTGCGCTTCCGCAGGCGAAAGAAACGCGTCGCGTCACGCCGCGCCACCCGGATACTCGCCCGTCTTCCGGCCGGGACAAGCGCCGGTATTCTTCCATGCGATACGATTACGCGAGCGACAACACGTCGGGCATCTGCCCGGAAGCCTGGGCGGCCATGGACGCCGCCAACACGGGACGGGTGCCCTCCTATGGGGACGACTCCTGGACGACGCGCGCGGCGGACATGATCCGCGCCACGTTCGAGACCGATTGCGAGGTGTTCTTCGTCTTCAACGGCACGGCCGCCAACTCGCTCTCGCTCGCCTCGCTTTGCCAGAGCTACCACAGCGTGATCTGCCACGACCAGGCGCACGTCGAGCGCGATGAGTGCGGCGCACCGGAGTTCTTTTCGAACGGGACGAAGCTGCTGCTCGCCGGCGGCGCGCACGGCAAACTCGACCCTGCCGAGGTCGAGGCCGTGGTGACCCGGCGCTCCGACCTGCACTTCCCGAAACCGCGGGTGATCACGCTGACGCAGGCGACGGAACTCGGCACGGTCTACACGCCCGCCGAAGTCGCCGCGCTCGCCGAGGTCGCGCGGCGGCGCGATCTCGCCGTGCACATGGATGGCGCCCGTTTCGCCAACGCCGTGGCGTCACTCGGTCTTTCCCCGAAGGCCCTCACGTGGCAGGCCGGCGTGGATGTCCTCAGCCTCGGCGGCACGAAAAACGGCATGGCCGTGGGTGACGCGGTCGTGTTCTTCCGCCGCGAGTTCGCACGCGAGTTCGAATACCGCTGCAAGCAGGCCGGCCAGCTCTGCTCGAAGATGCGGTTCCTCGCCGCCCCCTGGGTCGGTCTGCTGGAAGGCGGCGCCTGGCTCCGGCACGCCGCCCGGGCCAATACGATGGCGCGGCGGCTCGCGAGCGAACTCGAGAAGCTTCCCGGCGTGCAACTCATCGCCCCGGTCGAAGCCAACGGTGTCTTCATCGAGATGCCGAGGCCACTCGCCGATGCCCTGCTCGCACGCGGCTGGAAGTTCTACAACTTCATCGGCGAGCGCGGCTACCGTTTGATGTGCTCCTGGGAAACCACCGAGTCCGTGGTGGACGAATTCGTCCGCGAGGCCGTCGCCTGCTCAGCCGCCCTCCCCCCGCCCAGCTAGAGAAATCGTTCCCTTTCCCGTTTTCCTGCCCCCTTTCCACCCTCCGCGTCACCGTCCCTCCAATACATCGCGCGCCCGCCGCGCGCGCTGCGCCCGCCGCGCCGCCGGCCAGTGCCGCACCAGGAGCGCAGTGACGAGCCGCAGGTGCAGCCACACCATGCGCACGTTGTCGCGAACGTAGTGAAAATGTGAGACGCCCCCCTCGGAGGCCGGTCGATAGCGGCAGGCCGCCGGGAGATTGAGCGTGGGCACGCCGGCCCAGAACAGGCGCACGGCCAGTTCGGGATCGAAATCGTAGCGACGGCCGCCGCGGCCCTGCATCATCTCGTGCAGAAGCGGCGCGAGCGGATAGACGCGAAAGCCAAAGAGCGGATCGTCGATCCCGCCCCCGAGGGTCTGGAGGTGTGCCATGCCGATGCTCAGCTTGCGCCCCTGCAGCCGGATCTGCGGTGCCTCCGGGCCGAAGATCGGGCGGCCCAGCACGAGGGCGGCCGGATCGTCCTGCGACGCCGCCATGAACGCGCCGATCCGATCCGCAGGATGCTGCCCGTCGGCGTCCATCACGAGCGCGTGCGAGAAGCCGTCGGCGAGCGCGGCCTGGGCACCGGTAAGGACTGCCGCGCCCTTGCCGCCGTTGCGCCGACGCACGAGCACGCGCAGCCCGGGGTGCGTCCGCGCCAGCTCCGCTAGCGCCGCTTCGCTGCCGTCGGTGCTCGCGTCCACCACCACCCACACCGGTTCCCAGTGCGCGAGCGCCCCACGCACCGTCTCCAGCAGCAGGGGCCCCGAATTGTAGCTTGGGATCAGGACGAGATGCGTGCGCGAAGGGATCACGGGCACAGGGATTCAAGCATGCGGGTGCGCAGCCCCTCCGTCATGGCGGTCGCATCGCCCTGTTCCGCAGGCGTCCAGAGCCGGTCCACCTCGACATGGGCAAACAGCGGCAGCTGCTCGGGCAGCTTCCACCAGGGGCGCCCGCGTGCCGTCAGCCCGGGCGTGGCCCGGATGCGGACGAACTGGATGGGGGCCCGCGCCCGCCGCGCGATGAGCGCATACCCGGCCTTGAGCGGGCCAAGTGCGGTGCCGGGCGCGGTGCGCGTGCCCTCGGGAAAGACGAGCAACGAGCGTCCCGCGGCCACGGCGGCCGACGCGCTGCGGATCAGACCCACGCCGCCGTCCGCGGCCACGTAGCCCGCGAGAAGTGCCACGGGGCCGATGGCCGGGTTGCGCATCAGCCGCGGCTTGAAGATGCAGATCAGGTTCTCGACCCGGGCCATGATGAGGATCGCATCGATGAGCGTGGGATGATTCGCCACGATGACCGTGCCGGGCGGAAGCGGGCGCTCGAAGCCCACCCAGGTCACCCGCAGGATCCCGGCCGCATGCATGCCGCGAAACCAGAAATCGCAGGCGCACTGTATCCATTTTCTAGCCACGGGCTCCAGGCGCCGGCGCAGGGGCAGCGCGAGCGCGACGAGCGAGAGGAGGTTCAGGGCCAGGCCCACCACGCCGAAGACGAGCCAGGAGCCGTAGTAGACGACGGCGTAATAGAGGCGCTTCACGACCCCGGCCCCTCCGGGAGCGCGGTGTAGTTGAACCAGACCCACGGGTTGGCCCGGAGCAGCCCCTCGAGCCGGGTGAGGAAGGCCTGGAAATGCTCGCGCGCGCGCGCCTGCGCGCGTTCCGCGGGCTCGCCGGCCTCCGGCCAGAACACCGGCGAATCGTGCAGCACCGAGGTGTCCTCCGTCTCGCGCAGGCCGACCGTCAGCACCACCGGCCGCTGAAAGACGCGCGCGAGATGATAGATGGTGAACGGGAAGGCGCGGCGTGCGCCGAGAAAGTCAAAGTACTCGACGCGCGACGAGAACTCCGCGCGGTCGCATTGCAGCCCGATGGCACCCGGCGTGGCGGCCGCCTCCTTGAGCGCGAAGAGCATGTCGGCGGGTTCGTTGATCCAGACGATCTTCACCTGGTCGCCGAAGCGCCGCAACAGCGCCTCGGTGTCGTGTGCGTTGTCCACCCGCAGGCGCACGAGGTGCACGAGCCGCTTCTTTTTCCCGCCGAGAAGGAATCCCAGGAGATCGGATACGCCGACGTGAAAGGTGCCGAGCAGGACGGGAAACCCCTCCTCCATCCATTGCGCGAAGCCGCCGCCACCCGGCGCGAACCGGCAGGAATGGTCGCGCCCGTTGGTGACGCGCAGCTTGAGCATCAGCGTCTCGCCGAAGGCGTCGAAGTGCCGGAACACATCGCGCCAGCCCGGCTCGCGATCGAGCACGATCCGCAGGTAGTCGCGCGAGTGCCGGCGCTGGCCCGGCATGCACGCCAGCGTGACCCAGGTGCCGGCCATGCGCAGCGGCCGGTAGACGCGCTCGGGAAGCGCCCGGTCCAACAAACGCATGGTGCGAAAACCCAGCGAGGGGCCGGGATTGCGCGCCGGGACCACGGGTGCCGCGCGCGTCTCAACTCGACTTGCGGTGATCATGGGCATCCGCCAGCCAGCCGATCGCCGGAGGCCGCACCTGCCGCCACGCGTTTCCGCGCCTCACGCCCGAAGGCGGCCCACCCGGACGACTCGGTGAAAACGCGGCAAGTATGGAACATGATTGGAGCGGGCTCAGTGAGTCGCGTTCCCCCCGCCCCCGCAAGTCTCTTGGCCGCAAGGCCGTGCACGTACGCATTGCCATTGTCGTCCCGGAGGGCGTTCGCTCTAGTCCCGACCCATGATGGATGACACGCAGCCCAGTCGCCCGCCCGCGAACCCCGCGAGCTTCGCATGGCATACGTTGCGGTACGGAGGTCTTGCCGGACTCATCGGTGGCGGTTGGATGATGGCCGAGTACGCACTCGGCCTCCAGACCGAGCACGCGGACATCGGTCGCTGGACCGCGCTCGGGCTGATGGTGATCCCGATCGCCACCGTCGTCCTGGGCATCACGTCATGGCGCAACGTCGCGCTGGGCGGCCGCATCCGCTTCGCCGAGGCCTTCGGCCTCGCGCTCGCGATCGGGCTGGTGTTTTCCGTGACGATGGGAGCGCTGGCATGGCTCCATGCCGGCGTGATCGCGCCCGATCTCGTGGAAAACCAGATCCAGCACCGCGCCGCAGTGGAAGCCCAGCTGCCTGGAGCCGATCCCGCCGCGACCGCCAGGACTGCCGAGGAACACCTCAAGCTCGCCACGCCGTTCCTCTGGGCACGCTTCGTCTTTTCCCGCATGCTTGTGCAATCCCTCCTCGTCGGCTTGATCGCCGCCGTCACGGTCCCGAAGAAACGCCCCGGGCTCGAGTGACGCCAAGGCAATCGCCGGGCCGCAAAACGCCCGGCTTCCGCGCGAGACGGCTATTTCGCCGCGCCGAGCCGGTCGAGTATACGCAGGAGCCCGTCCAGGATGGTGAGAGGATGCGGCGGACACCCGGGAATGTAGAGGTCGATCGGGATGACCTGATCCGCACCGTTGTTCACCTCGGGATGACCAACAAAGGGTCCGCCCGCGATCGCGCACGCGCCCACCGCGATCGCGATCTTCGGGCCCGGGACCGCCTCCCACGTCTTCTTCAACGCGAGCTCCATGTTCTTCGACACCGGTCCGGTGATGAGCACGCCGTCCGCATGCCGCGGTGACGCCACGAACTGGATACCGAAGCGGCCGAGGTCCCAGCCGATGGTGCCGAGCACGTTCGTGTCCGCCTCGCAGGCGTTGCACCCGCCGGCGCTGACCTGGCGCAGCCGAAGCGACCGCCCGAGGAGGCGCCGGAGTTTTTCATCGAGCGCCCCGGCCAGCCTCACCTGCTCGCGCCCCGGGTCGCCCAGCACGAGGTCCTCGCGGCGGCGGACCGCGAGCCGATGATCACGGGTTTGCGTGATCGCGCCGGCCGGGCACGTCTCCACGCACGCCGAGCAGAAGATGCAGCGGCCGAGATCGAGCGAGGCGGGACGGCCGGGTGCACGCGTGATCGCCTCCGTCGGGCACACCTGCACGCAGGCCTCACAATCCGCGGTGCACCGGGCCGCGTCGAGCCGGAGCGCGCCGCCATGGCGGTCGGGCAGCGCGGGTGCGGGCCCCGCCGGATAGGCGATGGTCTCGCAGCCACGTTTCACGCGATGAAGAAGGGTGTCGAAGACGAACATGGCGGGCGCGGCGCTAGAGATCGAAGCCGCAGTACGAGAGGTTGAAACTCTTGTTGCAGATGGGAAAATCCGATACGGCCGTGCCCCGCAGCGCGAGCGCGAGGCCGGTCCAGTTGTGGAACGACGGATCGATGATCTTGTAATGGGCGAAGCGGCCGAACGCGTCGGTCAGCGCGACATGACAGACCTCACCACGCCACCCCTCGACCAGCGCCACCGCGAGTGACTCGGGCGCGCTCGCCGGCAGCGGTTCCATCAGCGGCCCCTCCGGCGCGGCGGCGAGTTGCTCGTGCAGGAACTGACCGGAACGCTGGATCTCCAGGTCGCGCACCCGCGCGCGCGCGAAGACATCGCCTCCCGGCCACACCGCCACCGGCGCCTGGGCGAACCGATGCCAGCCCGCCGGGTGATCGTAGCGGACGTCGCGCACCAGGCCGCACGCGCGCCCGGCCGGCCCCACCAGCCCGATCTCCGAGGCCTGCGCCGGCGTGACGGTGCCTGTATTCTCAAACCGGGCACGCACCGCGGCTGCATCCCAGAGCCAGGCAGTGGCCCGGGTCACGTCGGCCATCGCCGCCTGCAGTCGCTCGCCCAGCTGCGCCAATCGCGCGTCATCGAGATCGAGACGCACCCCGCCCGGCCGTACGAGCGCGCGGCCGAAACGATTGCCGCAGACGAGCGCCGTGATGTTGAGGAAATCGCCCCGGATCCTGCCGCACGCCGACGAGGTCGGCAGGAAGGCGACGTCATTGGCGAGAGCACCCATGTCCCCCGTGTGATTGGCCAGCCGCTCGAGTTCGAGCGCGAGGGCCCGGATCCACTGCGCGCGCAACGGCGCCTCGGTTCCGGCCAGGGATTCCAGGACCGTCGCGTAAGCCGTGGCGTGCGCGATCGTCGTGTCGCCGGCGATCGTCTCCATCTGCGCCATGGTCGCGCGCGTGGGACCGCCCACGAGCGCCCTCTCGATCCCGCGATGCTGATAGCCGAGGGCGATCTCGAGGTGCAGGACCTCCTCGCCGGCACATTGAAAGCGAAAATGTCCCGGTTCGATGATGCCCGCATGCACCGGGCCCACGGCCACCTCGTGCACCTCGCGACCGGCCACACGGAAGAATTCGCCGTTGGCCGGGGCGTCCCCGGTCCCGCGTCGCACCGGCTTGAGCCAGGGATGGCCCACGGGCGTGACGCCGTGTTGCTCCCAGATCTCGCGCTCGAAGAGATGCGCCTGCGTGTGCCGGACGGTGAGCGACGGGAAACGCCCCTGGAACGCCTCGCTGCGCGCCACCGCAAGGGTGTTATCGGCGTCAAAGGCAACGACCGCGACCAGGCGCACGCCACGCGCGTCCGGCACGCCGAACCACGCGCTCAGGCGACCGCCGCGCGCAAGCTCCGCGGCGGCGGCGTCGACCAGCGCGGCCACCGGCAGCTCGGCGACCTCGGCAAGCGGCACGCTCGCGGCGTTGGCCAGAAGGGTGAAGGGTGTGGAGGCGCTCATGGGGTCGAGAGGAGCTGGGCCACGGCCGCATCCCAGGCAGTTTGCAGGACCGTCGGCGTGGCGACTCCCAGCCAGAGGGAGAACCCGAGCAGCGCAACCGCTGGGAGGATGACACCCGCCGTCTCGGGGAATCGCTGGTTCACCCGCCGCATCGCCGTGCGCGGCCGGCCGTCAACGATCCCGAACACGACGCGCGTCAGGCCGAAGAAGGCGAAAAGCAGGCAGCCGAGAAACACCGCCGCCGCCCACCCCTGCCCCGTGGCAAAGGCTGCCCGTAGGATGCGCAGTTCGCTGAAGAACGGGCCAAATGGCGGACAGGCGGTGACCGCGAACATGCCGGTCACAAAGATCGCGGCGGACCGTGGTGTGACCGACGCCATGCCGCCCACCTCGTCCATCGTCCGGGCGCCCGCCGCGCGGCGGATGTTGCCGGCGCTGAGGAAGAGCGCGCCCTTCGTGAGGCTGTTGTTCCAGACGTGGAAGATCGCAGCCCACACGCCGGCGCCGCCGAGCGCAGCGCCCACCGCCAGGATGCCCATGTGTTCGACACTTGAATACGCCAGCATGCGCTTGAAGTCGCGCGTCCCGAGGAGGAACAACGCCGCCACCAGCATCGAGAAAAGCCCGATCGCCAGCAACGTGCGATCCACCATCGCCCCCTCGCCGGCCGCCGCCACGACGGAGCGGATCCGCAGCAGGGCGACGAACGCCACCGTGGTCACGCCGCCGGCCAGCACGGCACCGACGATCGCGGGCGCCTCGCCGTAGGCATCCGGCTTCCACGTGTGCATCGGCGCCAGGCCCATCTTCGTGCCGTATCCGGCCAGGAGGAGCACCCAGGCTGTCAATACCCAGGAGCGCGAGAGCCCCGGGCCCTGGGCCGCGAGTCCGACGAACGTCAGGTCGCCCGTACCGCCTCCGTGCAACGAGGCGTAGCCGAGGCAGAAGGACCCCAGCAGCGAGAGCGCGATGCCGGTGCCGCCGACGAGCAGGTATTTCCACGTCGCTTCAAAGGCGCGCGGCGTGCCGTTGAAGTGCAGCAGCGGGACCGCGGCGAGCGTCACGCCTTCCGTCGCGATCCAGAGCAGGCCGAGATGGCGCGCCTGATGCGCGGCGCTCAGGAGCCCGAGCACGGCGAGCAGGCAGGCGACGAACACGCGGTTGGGCCGTTCGTGGCGAACCGCGAGATACCGCACGCCGTAGACGCCACAACACAGGAACAGCAGCGACATCGCCGGAAGCACGGCACGCGCGAGCGGATCGAAGCCGAGCCACGCCGCGTCGGAGACGACCGGGGGCGCGAAGAGCAGCCAGAAGCTCAGCACGGTGTGAACTCCACCGGTGACCGGCAGCAGCCACGGACGCGAGCGGTCGCCCCGCCACACGACGGCCATCGCGGCCGCCGCCATCGGCACGAGGATGAGGAGGTTTTCTTTCATTCGCGCAGTGCGGTGAGCTTCCGCGTGTCGAGGGTGTCGAAGGCGCGCTGTATCCGGTCGACAATGATGCCGATCACGAACACGCCCACGGTGAGGTCGAGGAGGATACCCGCTTCCACGAGCAGCGGGGTCGTCTCGATGAGCAGAAGACCAAACAGGAAGATGCCGTTCTCCAGGATGAGATAGCCGCAAACCTGCGAGATCGCCTTGGTCCGCCCGATCAGAAGGACGAATCCGGTGAGCACGGAAGCCAGCGAACCCGGCACGAGCAGCGTCCCGGTGTGCTCCGGAAGAAGCGGCAGGGCCTGGGCCAGCGCCACCGCCGCGATGGTGCCGCCCGCGCCCAGCAGCAGCGAGGGCACGAACCCGATGAACGGGTCGATCTCGCGCTCGATGTTTGCGGCACGCATGGCCCGGCGCAGCAGCGCCGGGATGACCAGGCCCTTGCCCGCCACGGTGGCCACACCCACCAACGTCACGCGCCAGTCCATCTCATGCATAAGCACGGGCATGATGCCGAGGACCGCGCCCTGCAGCGCCACCGCGCGGATCAGGCCCGGCAGGCGGCTGCTGCCGAGAGCCACAAGGTTCAGGCCCATGGCGAGACCGACGAGCACGTTGAGGGTCGAGGTCACGCGACACCTCCCTTCCACGCCAGGAGCAGGGCGAAGAGACACATCAGGAAGGCGGTGGTGAGAAGCAGCGGCACGTTGCGGAACGCGAACCGCGCCAGCAGCGATTCGACCAGGCCGACCCCGATCGTCACCACCAGCACACCCGCCGCCAGCACGCCGATCGCCACCGGGGCGCCGAGCCCCTCGAGCGGAAGCACCGCCTGCGTCAGCAGCAGCGCGAAGAACAGCAGCTTCACGGCCGCACCATGAAGGATCACGGCCAGGGGCGGACCGCTGTGGTCGAGCGCCATCACCTCGTGGATCATGGTGAGTTCGAGGTGCGTGTTCGGGTCGTCGAACGGCACGCGGCAGTTCTCGGCCAGCAGCACGATGAAAAGCCCGGCCGCGAGCAGCACCGCCCCGGGTCCAGGCGACGGAGCCAGCATGGTGGCGAGGGAAACACTGCCCGTCTGGACCGCGAGCGAGAGCACCGCCGCGATGATCGCCGCCTCCGCGATCACGGCGAAGCTGACTTCGCGCGCCACGCCCATGCCCTCGAAAGCCGAGCCCGTCTCCATCGCCGCCCAGGTCGTGCCGAAGCGCGCGAGCGCCAGCAGGTAGATCACCAGGATGACGTCGCCACGAAACGCATACGGCGCGTGCACCGGCCCGACCGGCAGCAGGACGATGGCGAGCACGACCGCGACCCAGGCCACCGCGGGCCCGGCGATGAAACCCGGCGAGGCCAGATGACTCATGACCACGCCCTTCCGCCAGAGCCGCGCCAGATCATAGTAGAGTTGCAGCACGGGCGGTCCGCGCCGGCCGGCGACCCACGCCTTCACTTTGTTGATGAGGCCGGGCAGGAGCGGAGCCAGGCCGAGCAGCACGACAAGACGAAGCACCGTTTCGAGAATCGGGTTCATGAGCGGCCTCCAAGCAGGACGAGGAGCGCGAGCACGAGGATGCCCGCGAGGAGATAGACGAGGTAGGACTGGAGGCGCCCGTGCTGCAGACGCCGCACCGCGGTGGACACGCGCAGGACTCCGGTCGCTGCCGGCCCGAGCACAAGGTCGAGCACGGTCTCAGGATGCCGCTCGACGACGATGGCGTCCGCGGGGAGCGTCCCGCGCGGGCGTCGCAGCCGCCGCTGCGGCTTGAGTATCCAGAAAAACCATCGCGCGGCCAGGTCACCGAGCGAACCGCCGGTGTACTGCATCCGCGCGGACGGTTGCGCGTAGCCGCAATCCCAGGTCCCGGTTCGACTCACGCCCTTGCGGCGGACCTGGAACGACAGCGCGGCCACCCCCGCCAGCGCGAACACGGCAGTCGCGCACGTGGTGGCGCCAAGCGTGGCCAGCGGTGCATCGGGCGCGCCCGTCGCCCAGCCGGGATGCCACGCCGTCGTGACGCGGCCGAGCATCGCGGCGAGGACCCCGGGGGCGAAGGCGAGGAGCACGCACACCCCGGCGAGCGCCACCATCGGAGCGCGCATGATCGGACCGCATTCGTGGGCATCGTCGGCCCGGCGCGTCCGCGCGGCGCCCATGAAGACCACGGTGCCGGCCTTGATGAATGTGGCAAGGGCCAGCGCCCCGGCCACCCCCAGCAGGATGACGGCAGGCATGGCCGCCCCGGCCGCCGACCCGCCGGTTGTCACCGCATCGAGCAAGCCGAGATAGATCAGCCACTCGCTCACGAATCCGTTCAGCGGCGGCAATCCGCACACGGCAACGGCGCCGAGTGCAAAGCACCCGGTCGTCCATGGCATCGCGCGCCAGAGTCCGCCGAGCCGGCTCATCTCGCGCGTACCCGTGGCATGGAGCACCGAGCCTGCGGAGAAGAAGAGCAGCGCCTTGAATGCCCCGTGATTCCACACATGCAGCAGGGCCCCGGCCAGGGCGAGCCGTCCCCACCCGGCACCAGCCTCGCCGTGCGCCACGCCAAGAAGGGCGCCGCCGAGTCCGATCAGGATCACGCCGACATTTTCGACGGAACAGTAGGCCAGCAGCCGCTTGAGGTCGTCCTGCGCCAGCGCGAATGCGATGCCAAGCACCGCACTCACCACCCCGAGCCCCATCACCACCCAGCCTGCCGCGGAAGGCACCGGCAGCCACCCGGTGAAGCGCACCAGGCCGTAGACGCCCATCTTGATCGCGACGCCGGAGAGGATGGCGGAGACGTGACTTGGCGCGCTCGCATGGGCCGATGGCAGCCAGACGTGGAGGGGAAACACGCCCGCCTTCACGCCAAACCCGACGAGCGCGATCCAGAACAACGGCGCGAGTTCGACGCGATCGCGCATCGGTCCCAACTCCCACCCACCGACGCGTTGCGCGACCAGCGCAAAGAAGGCGAAGAGGCAGACTGTTCCGGCATGCGATGCCGCCAGGTACAGCCAGCCGGCCCGGCGCACCGCTCGGGGTTTGCTGTCCAGCGTGACGAGGAAATAGGCGCACACCGCGAACAGCTCCCATCCGATGAGAAAATGCAGCCCGTTGGAGGCGAGCACCACGCACCCCATGCTCAGCATGAGGGCGCTCCACCAGAATCGGCCGCGACCCGCGGAAGCGGGCCGCTCGCGATCGCTCCAGTATCCACGCGAATAGCACGCGCCGGCGCCGCCGACGACCGCGATGAGCGCAAGAAAGACCGCGCTCACGGCATCGAGCCGGAGGAGAATGTACTCGCCGCCGATGGCTACCGCACTCCGCCACAGCCACCCTTCACCACCGGCGAGCACGAAACCCGCGGCCCCGAGCGCCGCGAGCGCGGCGGTCATCGTCAGCCCAAGCCAGGCCCGCGAGCAGCGACGCGCACACGCGAGGCTGCCGAGAAGCCCCCCCAGCGCCGCGATCAAGCATGGGCCCACGATCATGCGCGCACCCCCGGCGCACCCGCCGCGCCTGTGTCGGCGGCCGCGACCGCCGCCAGGATCTCGTCGTCGCTCCCACCACCGGCGATCAGTTTGCGCAGGGGCCCGCGCGTGAGCATGCGACTCAGACGCCCCAGCAAATCCAGGTGAGCGCGCGGCGATGGGGCGATGAAGAACAACAGCCACCGGACCGGATCCCCGTCCGGCGGCGGCTCGTCCATCGCGAGCGCGTCGCGCAGCATCACCAGGGCGATTATTCCGGCATCGCGGCCGAGCGCGATGCGTGTCGCCGGATGCGGCAGAGCAAATCCACCGCCCACCGGCGCCCACGTGATGCCACCCCGTGCCCGCAGCCGCTGGCCAAGCAAGTGCCTGACCGGAAGACTCAGCCCGGGAAGCGAGTCGACGGAACGGACAAAAACGTCGGTAACCACGTTGGAGTCAACGTCGCGCCAGATGCCCCCGGCACGCAGCAACGGTTCGAGGCGTGCCGTGCCGCTGAGCGCCGGGGTTTCCGGCGCGAGAAACCCCACGCGCGCCGCCAGCCCCCGGTTCGCGGCCCATTGCGTCACCTGCGACCGGTCGAACAGGAGACGCCCGCGATCCAGGGTGTGCGGAAGACCTTCATTGCGGATCCAGTCGTCCACGACCTTCTCCGAAACACCGAATGATTCAGCGATCTGGATGAGATTCAGATACATGCGGGTGGCGGCCTGCGGCCGCGGGAGGATGGATGGCGAAGCGAGGCGTTCACGGGATGGAGCGGGGCGCGAAGGCGAGGAGGCCCAGGACCGCGATGCCGGCCACAAGATAGAGGACGTAAGCCTGCACCCGCCCGTGCTGCAGGCGGCGCACGGCATGGGAAAACCGCATCACCATCGCAGCCAGCGGCCCGATCCCGTGCTCCAGCACCGTTTCCGGCGTGTGGGTCGAGTGATGCGCCTGCCGGGGAAGAATGGATTCATCCATGTCGCGGTGCTCGTGTGGACGCAGGATCCAGGCAAACCATTCCACCAGCGTGGCCGCAAACGATCCGGCGGTGTACTGCATCCGGGCGGTGGGCACGGCGTAGCCGCAATCCCATGACACCGCGCGGGAGAGGCCGGCGTTCCGGACCTTGCGCCAGAGCGCCCATGCGGCAAACCCGCCAAGCACCGCGATCACCGCGTGGGCGACCGCCAGCCGGTGGAGTGCGAGCGGCATCGGCACCGCGGCCACATCCGGACGCCACGCCGTCACCGCATGGGCGACGGCCGGCCAGAATACGGTCGGCGCCAGCCCGATCGCCACGCAACCCGCGGCCAGGACAAGCATCGCACCACGCATGCCAGGCCCGCATTCGTGCGCGTGCTCCGCAGCCGCGGTTCGCGGGGCGCCGAGGAAAACGACGCCGCAGACCTTCACGAAACAGGCGAGCGCCAGCGCGCCGGTCACGCCGAGCAGGATGGCCGCCAGAACCGCGACCGATGCCGCAGATGAGCCCGAGGTCACGGTATCGAAGAGGCCGAGGTAGACCAACCATTCGCTCACGAATCCGTTGAGCGGCGGAAGGCCCGTGATCGCCGCGGCGCCGAGAGCGAAGAGCGAGGCCGTCCAGGGCATCGTGCGCCAAAGGCCGCCGAGCCGGCTCATCTCGCGCGTGCCCGTCGCGTGCACCACCGAGCCGGCACCAAGAAAGAGCAGCGCCTTGAACAGCCCGTGATTCCACACGTGCAGCAGTCCCCCGGCCATGGCCACCCCGCCCCATGCCGGTTGCCCGCGATCGACCGCAATCAATCCAAACCCAAAACCGATCAGGATGATCCCGATATTCTCCACGCTATGGTAAGCGAGCAGACGTTTCAGATCGTGCTGGCCCAGCGCGAAGGCGACGCCCAGGACGGCACTCACGACGCCAAGCGCCACCACCACCCAGCCGGCCGAGGCGGGCACTGGCAGCCATCCCGTGAACCGCACCAGGCCATAGATCCCCATCTTGATCGTCACACCCGAGAGCATGGCAGACACGTGACTGGGGGCGTTCGCATGCGCTGACGGGAGCCAGACATGGAGTGGAAACACGCCGGCCTTCAGGCCGAACCCCACCAGCGCGAGCCAGAACAGTGGCGCGAGCCCGGCACGATCGCGCATGGGGCCGAGTTCCCACGACCCCGACCGATCGGCAAGCAATGCGAAGAAGGCGAAGAGCGCGAGGGCGGCCACATGCGCGGCGGCGAGATAAAGCCAACCAGCCCGACGCACCTCGCCGCGATTGCGGTCCAGCGTGACGAGGAAAAACGCCGCCACGGTGAACACCTCCCAGGCGATGAGAAAATGCACGCCATTGCGGACGACCAGGACGGTGCCGATCGCCAGGAGCAGCGTGCTCCACCAGCGCCGGCCAGCCCGCGCGGATCTCGGGTGCGCGCGGTCGCCCCAATAGCCCGAGGCGTAGACCGCGCCGGCACCGCCCACGACCGCGGTCAGCGCCAGGAACATCGCGCTCAGCGCATCGAGTTCGAGGTGCAGCGGTTGTCCGCACACCCTGAATACACTGCTCCCGTGCCAGGGTCCCACACCGGCGAGCACGGCCGCGGCCGCGGCGAACTGGCCCAGCAATCCCGCCACGGTCACACCAAGCCACGCCCGGCGCAGGGGCGCCAGCAGCACACCCGCTGCGAGCAGGACGACGGCCACGGACATGCCGGACGACGCGATCATCGCACCCTACCTCCCCCGCCGCAATCGGCCCGACGCGTGGATCTTCCAGTCACCGCCGCGAGGCCACCCGACCACGCGCGGCGCCCGCCCGCCACCGAAACGGGGCGGGCCACCCGAGGCGCGTGCGTGGGCGTGCGGCGGATCACCGTGGGCTGAGGGGCGAGCCCGGAGCCGGGCTCGCGTTCTTGTCGAGGATGCGGTCGGCACGTTGCAGCGCCTCGCGGAGCTCGCGCCGGGCGGCCTCGAGTTCCTGGCGTTGCGTCGCGATGATCTCGTGGGGCTCCCGCGGCTCGCTCACCGGAGGCAAGCCGAGTATCTCTCGCGCGCGGGCCAGGGCCGCCGTGATGTGCGGGCACACGTTCTCCCGTCCCACGCGTTCGATGAAACC
The DNA here is from genome assembly GCA_023399155.1 of Verrucomicrobiota bacterium. Taxonomy (GTDB): domain Bacteria; phylum Verrucomicrobiota; class Verrucomicrobiia; order Opitutales; family Opitutaceae; genus JAEWQP01. Next base: position 117,236 of record JAEWQP010000001.1, read on the forward strand.
GGCGTTTTCCATCACCGCGAGCGGCTGCGTGTGCGGCGCGCTGAGGATGAGGTGCTTGCCCTTCGAGCGAAGCTTGGCGTGCAGATCCTCCAGTGCCTGCAGGCCCGTGGCGTCGATGGCGAGGACCTTGCGCACCCGCAGGATCAGGATGTCGGGTTCGCGTTTCGCGCGCTTGAGCTCGTCGTCCAGCTTGTCCACGACGCCGAAGAAAAACGCGCCGAACACACGGAAAATCAGTACGCCCTCGGGCACTTCCTTCCCGACGAGCGAATGCTGGGACCCTTCGGTCTCGCTGGACTCGTCGACCGCGGTGATCTGCGACGTCTCGGAGATCCGCTTCACCATCAGGAGCGCCGCGAGCACCACGCCGACCTCCACCGCGAGCGTCAGGTTGGTCAGGACGGTAAGGGCAAACGTCGCGACGAAGACGGACGAGTCGCTCAACGGCCAGCGTCCAAGGCGCAGAAATTCGCCCCAGGAAATCATCCGCCACGACGCCACCGCGAGCACGGCGCTGAGCGCGGCCAGCGGGACATGAACGATCAGAGGCGCCGCGGCCACCAGCAGCACGAGCAGAAACGCGGAGTGTGCGAGCGCGGCGACCGGCGTCCGCGCCCCCGAGCGCACGTTCACCACTGAACGCGCGACCGCACCTGTTGCCGGCACACAGCCGAAGAGCGGCCCGATCATGTTGGCGAGCCCCTGGCCAACCAGTTCGCGGTTGGAATCGTGCCTCTGGTCGAGCAGGCCGTCGGTCACCACCGCGCAGAGCAGGGCCTGCATCGCCACAAGCATCGCGATGGTGAACGCGGGCTGGACGAGGTCGCGCACGAGAGACCAGCCTGGCACAGGCATCTGGAACGCCGGCAACGCGCTGGAGAACGCACCGAACTCCGAGCCGATCGTCGCGACGCCGAACCGCCCGTGCAGGTCGAACAATGAGACGACGACCGTCGCCACGACGAGGCCGACCATCGGCCCGGGCACGACACGCGAAAGCTTCTGCGGCCAGAGCGCGATAAGCGCGACCGATGCAGCCGCCAACGCAAGCGTCGGCCCATGCACGGCACCGAGGTTGCCCGCGAGCACCTGGAGTTTTCCCACGAAGTCGACCGGCATCGCTCCGACCTCGAGTCCAAGGAAGGCCTTGATCTGCGAACTCATGATCAACACCGCGATACCCTTGGTGAACGCTCGGTTTACTGGATACGGGATGAAGCGGATGATCGAGCCCACCTTGGCGAGGCCCATCACGCAGAGCATCGCCCCGGCCATGAACGTGCACAGGAGCAGGCCTCCCAGCCCGTGGCCCTGCAGCAGGCTGTAGTTGATGATCACGAACGCGCCCGTCGGGCCGGCGATCTGGACGCGCGAACCCCCGAAAATCGCCACAACAGCGCCTCCGATGATCGCGGTCCACAAGCCCTGCTCCGGAGTCGCCCCCGAGGCGATGGCAAAGGCCATCGACAGCGGGAAGGCCAGCGTCATGACGTTGAGCCCCGCGAGCAGATCGCGCCTGCACTGGATTGCCGAACAGTCGGCAAACACCGCCGGCAGCCTCAACGTGGGAAAACGCGATGGACTCATCGGCTCTCGCCTCAGGCCTGCGACTCCGCGGGCGCGGCGGCGGGATTGAAGATGAAGACGCCGCAATGCGGGCACACCCCGATGCGGCCAGGCTGGTGCAGCTCCGCCAGTTGTCCCACCGGGAGCTTGAGGTGACACGCTCCGCAGGACGAACCCATCACCTGGGCCACGCTCTCGCGCCCCTGGCGCGCCATCCGGTCGTGGTGACCCAGCAGCGCGGTCGGAAGATGCGAGCGCAACTCCTGGACCTTGCGCTGAATCGCCTCACGCCGCGAGGGCGTCAGCCCGTTGTGCCGCAGCTCGGCGTCCGCAGCATTGAGCGCCCGGAGCTGCTCGACAAATTCACGATTGATCATGGCAGGATAAGGGCAGCTTCCCTGCCAGTTCGAGCACGCACGCTTGCAAACCATTGAACGACAGCAGCAAACGCTTGATTTTGTCCTGCGCGGCACTTCCGCGGTGCATCGGAGCGACCGGATTAGTGTGTGCATAGGCTGCATCATCTGTGCAGGATTTGCATGCGCTTTCCGCCATGAATCCCGCCAACATCACCATCGCCGTGCTCGACCGCTCGCCCGCGGACCTGGCCGTCCTCACCTCGCATCTCGAAGATGCCGGATTTCGCGTCCTGCCCGCGTCCACGCAGGCGCACGTGGAACGCTTCGTCGCCAGCCAGGCGATCAACCTGGTGGTGAAGGGCTTCGACGCCACCAAGGTCGACCCCCTCCCCTTCATGGAGCGAATCCGTACCGCGTCGCCGGATACGGAGTGCCTCTTCTGCGGCCTCGGCGGCACGATCCACGAGGCGGTCCGCGCGATCCAGCGCGGCGCGGTCGACTACCTGCCCAAGCCCGTCGAACCGCCTCTTCTGATGGAGGCGGTGAAAAAGGCGCTGGAACGCCAGGCGCTCGTCGCCTCCGATCCGCAACTGCGCCGCAGCCTGCGGCGTCAGTCGGAGCCGAACACATTCGTTGGCGCCAGCGCGGCGATGCAGGCTGTGGCTGACATGGTCGAGCAGGTGGCGAGCGCGATGGTTCCCGTGCTCATTTCCGGCGAGAGCGGCACCGGCAAGGAACTGGTGGCGCGCGCGCTCCACGAGAAGAGCGCCCGGCACGAGGGCCCGTTCGTGGCGCTCAACTGTGCCGGACTCACGGATACGCTCATCGAATCCGAGTTCTTTGGGCATGTGCGCGGCGCCTTTACCGGCGCGATCTATGACCGCCCCGGCGCCTTCGAGACCGCCGCCCACGGCACGCTTTTCCTCGACGAGATCGGCGACCTCAGCGTGAAGGGCCAGGGCGACCTCCTGCGCGTGCTAGAGGATGGCGTGTTTCGCCCCGTGGGCAGCATCCGCCCGAAGCGCGCGGACGCGCGCATCATCGCCGCATCGCACCGCTCGCTGGATGACCTCGTGCGCGCCGGCCGATTCCGCGAGGACCTGCTCTACCGGCTCAACGTGGTCGAGCTTTGTCTCCCGCCGCTGCGCGAGCGCACCGGCGACATCCCCACCCTTGTCGACGCCTTCAACCGCCACTTCTCCGCCCGGCACAACCGCCGCCCGAAGAAACCCACGGAAGCATTCCTCAAGGCGCTCGCCGCGCACACCTGGCCGGGCAACGTCCGGGAACTGCGCAACCTGATGGAGCGACTCGTGGTGACCGCGCGCGAGACGACGCTCGACGCGCGCCACGCCCCCGCACCCGCACCCGTTGACTCCGTCGCATCGTCCGACGCGCTCTTCACCGTCACCCGCGGCATGTCACTCGCCGAGATCGAGTCGCGCGCGATCCGGGAGACCCTGGCGCACGTCACGAGCAACCGTGCCGAAGCCGCCGAGATCCTGGGCATCAGCCGCCGCGCCCTGCAGTACAAGCTCCGCCTGCTGCCGCGGTGAGTCTTTGGCCTGATTTGCTCACTTGGATCAGGTCACAGAGTTCACCGACCTTCGCTCGGCTTCGGCACGAGGTGATGAGCCGAAGCCGCCGAATCCGTGGCTGCTCTCCGTGCCCTCGGCATTCTGCTCAGCTCAGCGACCTCTGTGTCCTACTGCTCTCTTCGGAGTTGGCGGCAGGGCGAGATGTCCGGCCGGACGGTGGCGACGACCAGGCATTCATCGCGGCCCCGCAGGAGACCCCGTCCGCCCTCACGCCCCGAGAAACGCCGACACCTCGCGCGCGACGGTCCCAGGCTCGTCCTCGAGCACCCAATGGCCGGCGTCGGCCAGGCGCACGACTTTCGCTGCAGGCAGGCGGCGTCGGAACTCGTCGAGAAACACGTCGTCGAAGCACCAGTCCTTGCCGCCCCACACGATCAGGGCGGGGCGTTCCTGCACGGCGTCGAGGCTTCCGGCAATCGCTTCAATTTCGGCCTGCGTGCGGTGCCCGGGCCCGAGGGGAATGTCGCGCACGAATTCGCGCACCGCGACACGATCCGCCCATGTGCGGTGCGGCCAGAGGTAGGCCTCGCGTGCGCCGGGCGTGAGCGGCTTCTCCACCGCCATGCGCACCGCTGCGCCGGAAAAACCATTGAGCCCGCGCACGAGCAGCGCTCCGATCCACGGCAGACGGCACAGCGCGATCCGCCTGGGAATATGCGTCGACGGAAACGCCCCCGTATTGAACACGATGAGACGATCGATGAATCCCGGGCGGCGACGCGCCATGCCCAGACCAATGGGTCCGCCCCAGTCATGGACGGCCAGGTGCGCCCGGGCGATGCCCAGGTGATCGACGAGCCGGCCGAGATTCTCGATGTGCGCGCCGAGGTGGTAGTCAACGTCCTGCGGCTTGTCGGAAAGTCCGCAGCCCAGGTGGTCCGGCACGATGCAGCGGTAGCGATCGCGCAGCGCGAGCACGAGCGACCGGTAAAGAAACGACCACGACGGGTTGCCGTGGACCATGACGACGACCGGCGCCCCCCGCGGTCCCTCGTCCAGGTAGCGCATCCGCCGGCCGCCCGGCAGCACGAATGTGTGCGGAGCAAATGGATACAGCTCGCGCACGGCGGGTGGAAGAACCGAGGCGGCGGGGTCGGAGGTTGGATTCGACACGGTGGCGATCACGAAGCGGCACCAGCGACAGGGATGGCTGAGGTTGGCAGGGACTGCCCTGCCGTGCCTCGAGGCAGGGCGAGGCCTCCGGCCGAGCCGCAGCTCGCCGGCAGCGGGGCCAAGCTGTCGCTTCGCTCGGCACGCCCTACCCTGGGTCTTTCGCAGTCAACGTTCATTGACGTCTTCACAGTCTCGCTCACCACTCCAGCGCGAGCATGAGGCAGTTGATGCCGCTGCCAATGCCGAGGATGGCAACCGGATCGCCGCCCTTCACGGCGCCGGCCTCGACCGCTCGCGCCAGCGTGATCGGCGCCGCCGCGCTGCCGGTATTGCCGAGAGCGTCAAAGGTGGAGAAATCGCGGGCAAGATCGAGCCCGAGCGCCTCATAGAGCGCGCGCCGGTGCATGGTGCCCACCTGGTGGCAGATGAACCGCGCCGGCGTGGCCTCGGTCCAGCCGGTCTCCACCTTGAACGCGTCCCACGTTTCCTTCGCGAGTTGCACACCGGCGACGAGCAGCTGCTCCGAATCCGTCTGCATTGCGAGCCCATGCGCCCCGGCGCGATCGCCCTGGCACAGGTGGCTGTGCTGTGTCGCGGCGCGGCCCACGCCTCCGAGCAGGCGATGCCCGTGCGGCGCGAGCGAACGGTGGCAAACCACTGCCGCCACCGCGGCGCTTCCGATCGTCAGGTTGGCGAAGAAAGGCTTGATCGAGTGGCGCGTGTGGTCACCGGCGAGCATCGCCTGGATCGTCTGCTCCACGAGCGGCCGTCCGTCCTCGCCCACGGTGACGAGTCCGCACTGGATCTGGCCGCTCTCGATCATGCCACCGAGCAGTGTGAGCGCATTCAGAAAACCAAGACACGCATTCGAAAGATCAAAGACCTGGACTGTCGGCGCGAGTCCGAGCGCGTCATGCACAAAGCTCGCGGTCGCGGGTTCGAGCATGTCGCGGCAGACGGCTGCGTGGACAAGAACCTCGACCTGCTCCGGCTTGATCGCGCTGGCAGCCAGAGCCCGCCGTCCTGCCATCGCACTCGCCTCGGACGCACGCATGGCGCGCGGCCAGAAGCGCCGCTCACGGATCCCCGTCATCAACTCGAGGCGACCCGTCGGCAGCTTCAGGCGCTCGTAAAGGGGCGCGAGTTTCTCCTCGATCGCGGCCGACGGCCACACCTCGGGCGGGAGCTCGTAGGCGAGCGATTCAATGACGACGTTCTGGAACTTCATGGATCAGGCAGATGGCCGTAAAGAGGCGCAGTAGGCGCAAAAAGAAAGGCTCTGCTTCTCGCGCATTCCGCGGCTATGTCCCTGCCTCGGAATTCCGCCCAGGACGTTCCGGCCGCATGGCGAGCCGGATGATTTCCTTGTCGAAATAGTTCAGGCCGAGGCCGGCGTCGATCGCCAGCGTGGCGCCGTTGAAGCCGCTCGAACGCGGGCTGAGCAGGAACACGACCGCATTCGCCACCTCCTGTGTCTCCAGGGCACGCCTACGGAAGGTCAGCTTCTCGGCGTAGAGGTAACTCTCGAGATACCCGGGGATGCCGGCGGAGGCGCTGGTCTTGAGCGGGCCGGACCCGACGATGTTGAACCGCACCTGCGTGTCGGCACTGAACGATTTCGCGAGGAAGCGATTCGCCGAGTCCAGCGCAGCCTTGATCGGGCCCATGTAGCCGTAGTTGTCCGGCGTGACGACAAGGGAGGAGATGCCGATCGTGACGACGGACGCGTCGGGTGCGAAGTAGGGCTTGAAGGCGCGTGCCAGTTCCACGAGCGAGAAGGCTGAGATCGCCGTGGCCTGGAGAAAGTCCTGCCGCTTTGTCTCGTGGAAGGCCTTGAAGCCTTCCGAGAAATTCGCGAACGCGATGGAGTGAACCAGGCCGTGAATCGGCCCGAACCCCGCGGCCGCGACCTGGCCGGCCAGACGCTCGGCCGCGCCCTCCTCCTCCACGTCGCAGATGAACACCGGTCGCTCGCCGATGAATGGCATCACGGTCTGACGCCGCTTTTCCGAACGCACGCTGAAGACCACGCGCGCGCCCTGCTCCTCCAGTGTCCTGGCGACCGCCCAAGCCACGCTCTTGCGGTTGGCCAGGCCGGTGACGACAATCGTTTTCCCTTCGAGGGCGAGGAAGGTGCTCATGCGCTCAGCGTCTGGTGGAGACTTCGGCGATCTCGTGTTCCCGGTAGGGCGTGGTCTCAGACCGCGCCGCGAACACGATGCAACGAGCGCGGCGCGCTTGGAGAGCGCGCCCTACCTGGGCAGCCATGTCACGATCGTGCGTCATGCGTTCAGCCAGTCGTGCCATCGGCCGTCGCATTGGCGACGCAGAAATCCACGTTCATCACGCGCCGGTCGCCGCACTTGACCGAGCCGCTCATGAAGGTGAAGGCGGATTCGCGCGACTTGAGTCTGGCTGTGATGGTCAGCTCATCACCCGGCCGAACGACCGAGCGGAAGCGCGCATTCTCGATCCGGACCAGGACCGGAGTGCCGCCCCGGTCGGCTGCGCCCGCGCGCTGCATCAGCTTGGTCATGAGGATCGATCCGGCCTGGAACACGGCCTCGGAAATGAGCACACCGGGCATGATCGGGTTCCCGGGATAGTGTCCCTTGAAGAACTCAAACTCCGGCCGCACCCGCAGGCGCGTGGTGACGGAGTCGTCGGTCTCCGCGACGATCTCGTCGGCAAAGAGAAAGGGCGGACGATGCGGAAGGTATTGGGTGATGTCGCTCACGATGGAAGGAGTTGGGTTTGAACCACAGAGGACACAGAGGTCACAGAGAAGGCGGGATAAAAGCGGCCACGGAGACGCGGAGACACGGAGGGAGACGATGACTCAGACCCAGTCGACGCGGGTCACTCGTCACTCGTCGCTCGTCACTGGACTTCATCGCTCTGTGTCCTCTGTGCCCTCTGTGGTTCCACTCAGGGAACCGTCGCTGCGGTCCGCCGCTGTTTCTCGAAGAGGTGTTTGTCGATGTTGTTCGCGACGATGACGCCGTAGTTCATCGAGCCGAGCCAGCCGGACATGATGATCCCGACGGAGCCGGCGTGGTAGGCCCCGGGCAGATTGTTGGGCAGCTCCATGGAGCAGCGCAGGCCCTCGAACTTCGTGCCGAAGGAGGAGGGGTGCCGCGTGAAGTGCTCGATCGTGCGCGGCGTCGCCGCCTCCATGTGGTCGACCTTGCCGCGGATGCCGGGCACGAACTCCTCGAGCGCGTCGAGTGATTCGTCGATCAGGCGCTGCTTGTGCTTCTCATACTCGGCCTCGGGCATGTTCTTCCAGTCCTCGTGGCGTGCGTTGAGCGAGCACACGACCGTGTAGCGGTCGGAGCCGGGACGCGTATCCGGATAGTAGAACGAGAAGGTCCGGCTTCGCGTGTGCACGTCGATCAACTCCTCGGACGAGAACTTCTCCGCCTTCGAGGTGAAGATGAGGTCGCCGACGTGCGGAATCGTCTCACCTTTCCGAATACCGAAATAGACCTGGCAGGAGCTGGTGTTGATGCGGACCGTGTCGAGTTCGGCGACATAGCTCGCCGGCAGATGCTCGCGGCCGATCAGCCCGAGCGCGGTGCCCTTGATGGCGGAGTTGGAGAGCACGGCCTTGCAGCGGATGGTCCGGCCGTTAACGACCACGCCGGTGACCTGTTTCACGCCGTCGACCTCGTCGACCAGGATCTTCTCGACCAGCGCGCACTTGCGCATGTCCACCCCGTTGCGAACGAGTTCCTCCGACATCTGCCTGATGAGAAGGTCCGTGCCGCCGCGGAACGTGAACACGCCCTTGCTCATGAAGTTGGAGAATACGATCCCGTAGGTGATGGCGGGGTCGTTCCACGTGGAGCCGTTGGCGTAGGCGATCGGCTCCATGAGGAGGCGCACGACGTCGTCGCGGCCGGGGAAGAACTCCTCGAACAACTGCCGCGTCGTGCGCGTGTCGTTGTCGTAGAAATTCATCCCGCGCAGGTGCGTGTAGAACGCCTCCACCCGCTCGGCCGGCACCTTGAACTCCTCGGTGAGGATGCGCGTGAAATCCGCACGGTCGAAGGTGGTGCTGATGTTGAACTGCGGGTTGACGAAGCGCACGCCCTTGAGCTGCACGATCGAGTCGGCGATCTCCTTGGTCCAGTACTTGCGGCACGACTTCACCATCCCGATCGGGAACCCGTGCAGCGAGATGTCGAAGATGTGGCCGCCGGGCCGCTTGAACCAGGTCGCGAGGCCGCCGAACTGGTAGTGATGCTCAAGGAGGAGCACGGACCGGCCGCACTTCGCCAGGCAGTTGGCACCGGTCAGGCCGGCCAGACCGCTGCCGATGACGACGACGTCGTAGGCATCCTTCACTCCTTCGAGCCAGTCCTTTTTGGGCATTTGCGCCCGGACAAAAAACGCGGTCAGACAAAAGACAATCCGTAAAACCTCGCCGGTTTTGCCCAGGCGGGCGGTCCGCCAGCGAGGGACCGCCTCGGAGGGAAAGACCCCTCGGGCGCGAGGGGTCATACGACCTTCCACGACGTAGCCCCTGGGGCTCTCTGCCGCGTGGTGCGACGCACGCGCGAGGTTGCGGGCGATCCAAATCTGCCGGCGGCCGGCCGGCGAGCGGACGATTCAGGACTGCGTGCCGTCGAATTCGCCCGCCCAGACCACGACCCAGCCACTGGCCTCGTCAATCATCACGGTGGGCGTCGATGAGCCGCCGTCCACTTCGACGAATTGCGCCCAGGAGGCGGCGGCCGTCTCCGGATCAACGACGGGGAGCCGCCCGCGCGACCATACCACGAGTGCCAGCGCCGCGGCGCCAACAGCCGGAATACCTGTCCAAAGGGCCCGCATCCACCAACGGGCCGCGGTGGACTTCGGGGCAGCCTCGTCCGCGCGCATCTGGCGACGAATCGCATGCCACGCACGCTCCACGTCCGGTGTGGCGATCCGGGCATCCCGGGCACGCCATGAAGCCGCGGCCGCAGCGATCGCCTCACGAGCCTGGTGGCAGGAGGCACAGCCGGCCACATGCGCCTCGAGCGCGACACGCTCCGTCGGAGAAAGCGTGCCGTCGCGTTCGGCGGACATCAGGCGTTCGGCGGCGCGGCAGTTCATGGCGTGGGGGAGTTACAACCGGGTTTTAGGAACGTTGTCGATTTCAGAGAAGCTTGAGCATGCCCCGGCCTCAGTCGCAGTGGTGGTAGCGGCGGTGTGCGACCCAGACGCGTTCCCGCCGCACTTCGTAGTAGCCTTCCACCCACACGCGCCGCGCGCGGCCGTGGTCGCGCTCGACGTAGGCCCAGTGGCCGGGCACCCACACGCGCACCTTGCGCATCTCCCAGTGCCCGTGACGATGGCCGCGGTACTCGCGACCGTAGGAAACGGATACGGACGGCGCCGGGGCGGGATCGTTGTCGAGCATGCTCCCGACGATCACTCCACCCACGAACCCGCCGATCGCGGCGATGACCTCGCCGTCACGATGATGGTGCCGGTGGCCGGCTTCGGCCCGGATCGGGGAACCGATGAGCGCTGCGGCCACGAGTGAGAGAGAAGCGAAGATCATCTTGTTCATAGAACCTCCGAGTTTGGTTTCGCTTCTTGGGACGCAGGATGTGGCGGGATTATTCAAATCACCCGCGTCACCGATTCGTTGACGGCCCGGGTGTTCGTGCACCTGCCGGCACACGATCCGGAATCATGCCGAAGTCATTAGCCTGGAAAGGCTTGCCCGGGACGAAGACCCGACTGCGGCAACTGTCTCGTCCTGACCCGCTGTTCCTCAGCGCCCGTGCACGACCGCCTCGCAGGGCTCGAGTCCCGGCGACTCGGCCCGCACGGTAAACGCACCGGTTGCACCGCGCTTGGCGCGCACGATGACGAGGGCGAGGCCGTTGTAGGCCTTGCGCTCGCTCGCCTGAAACGGCTCCAGGCTCGTGGCGTCGCCGTTGTCGACCGCAACGATCTCGCCCGGTCCCGCGATCGAGAACTGGATCTCATTTTTCGAGCGCGGCACCAACTGCCCGTCGCGGTCGGCCACGGTGACCGTGATAAACGACAAATCCCGGCCGTCGGCGCGGATCGCATGGCGATCCGGCGTCATCAGAAGCCGCGCCGCCGGTCCTGTCGTGCGCACCACGCTCTCGGCCCACGGCTCTCCGCGTTTCCAGGTCAGCACCTTCACTTCGCCGGGCGCGTAGACGACCTCGTCCCAGCGAAACCGATACTCGAAGGCACCGCGTGTTTTCCGCCCCTGCGACACACCATTGACGAACAACTCGGCCTCGTCGCCCGAGCTGTACACGTGCACGGGCGTGACCTGCCCTTCGCGCTCCGGCCAGTTCCAATGCGGGAGGATGTGCGCCATGGGAAAGTCCGGACGCCACCGCGCCTGATAGAGGAAGAAGCGGTCCTTCGGGAAGCCGGCGAGGTCGATGATGCCGAAGTAGCTGCTGCGCGAGGGCACGCGGATGCGGCCGAGTCGCGCAAGCTCGCTCGACGCCCGCGCGCGCTCCACGGGGTCGGAGTAATTGAGCAGGTTGGTGACATCGGCGTTGTAGGGCGTGGGCTCGCCCAGGTAGTCAAATCCGGTCCAGACAAACTCGCCGAAGACGAACGGGTTCTCGTCGATGCCGCGAAACTCCACGTCGGGAGGAAACGCCCACGGCGGCGCATACAGGTCGTAGGAACTCACCTGGAAATCGGCGCGGCCCTCGTCCTTGTTGTCGCTCACCGGAAAGAAATACTCCCCGCGCGAGCTGATGCACGACGACGTCTCGCTGCCCCAGACCGGGATGTCGGGATGCGCGTCGTGAAACGGTGCATACAGCTCGGGTTTGTAGTTGAACCCGATCAGGTCGACCGCGGTCTGGAAGCCGAAGAACGGCGCCGTGCGGCTGTTGGATCCGATCGCCGTCGGGCGCGTGCGGTCCTCCTCGCGCACGATGCCGGCGAGCCACGCGGCCAGGCGCCAGCCGTCGTTGTAATGGAGTTCGATGACCTCGTTGCCGATGCTCCACATGACCACGCTCGGGTGATTGCGATCGCGGCGCACCAGCGCCCGCAGGTCGCGCTCGTGCCAGTCGTCGAACACGCTCGCGTAGTCGAGAAAGCGCGTCGGTCCGTCGGCCTGCGCGCTGCCGGGACGCTCCTTCTTGCCGCGGCGCCAGGCGTCGAAGGCCTCGTCCATCACGAGCATGCCGAGCCGGTCGCAGGCCTCGAGAAACTCCGGCGCCGGCGGGTTGTGGCTGGTGCGGATGGCGTTGCATCCCATCGATTGCAGGATCTCGATCTGCCGCTCGATCGCCCGGACGTTGATCGCGGCACCCAGGGCGCCGAGGTCGTGGTGCATGCACACTCCCTGGAACTGGACCTTGCGACCGTTGAGAAAGAAGCCCTCGCTCGCATCGTAGCGGATCGTGCGGATGCCGAACCGCGTCTCGACGCGGTCAATCACCGCCCCGCCCTGCTCCACTGTGGTCACCGCGACGTAACGATGCGGCGCGGTCAGGTCCCACAATCGCGGCTCGCGGATCCGCACAAGATGTGTGCGCATCGCCTCCGTGGCGCGCGCCGGGTCGATCTCGAGTTCCACGCGTGCCGAAGTCGCCACCGGCTGGGACACCGGGGTGTCGTCTTCGCCGAGCTCGTGGATCGCCGTGGTCAGAGCGAGGGCCGCGGCCCGGCCGCCGGCATTGCGCACCTGCACATCGACCTTCACCACCGCCTCCGAGGCCGAGACGAGCGGCGTTGTGACCGTGACGCCCCACGGTGCGACGTGCACGGGCGCGGTTTTCAGAAGCCAGACGTTGCGGTATAGCCCGCTCCCGGGATACCAGCGCGACGAATCATCCGGATTATCGAGCCGGACGGCCAGGACATTGCTGCCTCCAAAATTCACATACGGCGTGAGGTCGAGCTGGTAGGAGGTGTAGCCATATGGCCAGCCGCCGACGAACCGGCCGTTGAGCCAGACCGCCGAGTAGGCCATGGCGCCGTCGATCTCGAGCGTGATGCGCCGGCCGCTGTCGGCGGCGGATATGGGCAGGACTTTGCGGTACCACCCGACCCCGTGCCAGGGCAGCTTCCCGGTGTCGCCGGGGCGGTCCTGCATGAACGGTCCCTCGATCCCCCAATCATGCGGGAGGTCGAGCACGCGCCAGCTGCTGTCGTCGAACGAGGGCTGCACGAACGACACGCGCGTGCCGGGCTCCGCACCCGCGGGACGCTGCGGCACGGGCGCGCCGGCGTTGATCAAGTCAGCCCCCGTGGGCAGGACCCACTCGCGCAGGTTCTCGTAGGCGAGCGCAACCGCCGCATCGGGAGCGTCGCCGCGATGAAACCGCCATGCGTCCGTGATCAACAGCCGCTCGCGCGACTCCGCCTCAAGCGCCTGGAGTCCGGGCGCGGTAGAGAGGACGACGACAACCAGGCACGTGACCACGCGCAGGATTCCCGGCAGAAGCGGCTTTCGCATGACCGGATGCTGCCCGACGCGGAGGCCTGACTCACGAGAAAAGCAGCAGGACTGTCCGAAACCAAGGGGCGTCCGACCGCGCCGTCTTCACCCGGCGCGCGGCCGCAGCGCGTCCCACTGGACGCGCGAGATCGCGTAGCCGCGTACATCCTCCCACGTACCGCGCTTCTCCAGCGCCCTCGGACGGAAGAACACCTCGACCATGCCGATCTTCTGCATCACCCGTCCGGAGGCGGCATTGCGCTCGAAGTGGTGGGCGTGGATGCGATCGACCGGCAGCACGGTGAAGCCGAAGTCGACGATCGCGCGCGCCGCCTCCGTGCCGTATCCGATATTCCAGAACGGACGCCCGATCCAGTAGCCGAGTTCCGCCGAGCGCTGCTCCGGGCGGACGGTCAGGCCGACCGTGCCCACGAGTTCGCTCCCCCCGCGCAGCGTGACGGCAAAGACCGCGCCACGTCCGTGCTCCCAGGCCGCCTCGTGCGTCGCGATCCACATCTCCGCGACCCCGTCGGGATACGGATGCGGGATGGTGAGCGTGGTGTCCGCCACGAGCGGATCACCGGCGAGCCGCTGCACGGCGGGTGCGTCGGCATCCTCGTAGGGCCGCAGCAAAAGACGGGGTGTGCGCAGGCTCGGTTGTCGTTCCATGAAGGTCGGGCCAATCCTGGACCGCGGCACCGCCACGGTGGAGCGAATTGTGATGATTCGCGCGCGCTGATCCGCCACAACGCCGGCCATGTCGCAGCGCAGCGTGGACACATTGGTCGTGGGGGCCGGGATCGCCGGGCTCCTGCTCGCGCGCGAGCTGCGGCGGCGCGGCCAGCGCGTGGTCGTGGCGCACGATCCGGCCGGGTCCGGCGCAAGCGAAGCGGCGGTCGGCCTGCTTAACCCGGTTCGCGGCCGGCGCTGCACGCTGGCGTGGCGCGCTCAGGAGGTCTTCGCGTGCGCCCGCGAAACCTACGATGAGCTGTCGGTCGAGGCGGGTCACTCGCTGGCTCGCAGGTGCGAGGTGATCCGCGCCTTCGCGAGCGACGAGGAACGGCGCTTTCTCGAACGGCGTGCCGCGGCGATCGAGGAGGCGGGGTTTGCGCTGCGTCCCTGCGATGCAGTTCCCGACGGCTGGCGGGGGACACCGTTGGGGGCGGTCGTGGTGCACGGCGCGGCATCGGTCGACGTGTGCGGCATCGTGGCGCGGCTGCGTGCGGAACTCCGCGCGGCGGACGCCCTTGTCGAGCAGCGGTGCGAACAGCTCGCGGTGGGCGATGGATCCGCAATCGAGTGGCCCGCCGCCGGCGTCCGGGCCGGGCGTGTGGTGCTGGCGGCTGGCGCCGGGGCTCTGGGTGCCGGGCCGGCCGATGCGCTGCCGCTCCGCCCTGTCCATGGAGAATCCCTGCTCGTGCGCATCGCCGGCCAATCCCCATCGGCCGCCTTCGTCTGCGGCCATCATCTCGCTCCGCTCGGCGAAGGCCTCTGGTCGTGTGGGGGCACCAAGGTCCCGGGCGATGCCTCGTGCATCCCGACCATCGCGGGTCGTGCCGAGCTGGAGGCATTTCTGCAGGCCCACGTGACCCAACCCTGGGAGATCCTCGCGCATCGTGCCGGGGTTCGTGCTGTGACCATGGATACAAAGCCGTTCGTGGGGCGAACCGGCGACGACCCGCGCCTCCACGTGTTCAATGGATTCGGCTCGCAGGGCTACGCGATCGGCCCGTGGCTCGCGCGCCTCATGGCCGAGCACCTGGTGAGCGGCGCTCCGCTGCCGCCGGAGGTCGATCCGCAGAGATTCGCGCCGCCCGCGCGGCCTGCTGATGCAACGCGGTGGCATGCCGTGGATGTTGCCCGGCAGGCCGTGCTGCGCCAGCTCGCGCCGGGCGATCTGGCGATCGACCTCACGGTGGGCCATGGCGGCGACACGCTCGCGCTCGCGCAGGCCGTCGGCGCCGATGGAGCCGTCCTGGGTCTCGACATCCAGGAACATGCGATACAGTCAGCATCCCGCCGGCTCTCGCGCGCGACGCCGGACGCGGACGTGGAGGTGCGCTGCGCCGATCATGCAGAACTTGAGGCGCACGTGCCCGGATCCTGGCGCGGTCGGGTCGGTGCCATCGTTGCCAGTCTCGGCCGGCTTCCCGGCTCGGATTCTCCCGTGGCCACCACCCCGGCGGGAACGATCGCAGCCTTCACCGCCGCGCTCCCGTTCCTCCGCCCACAGGGCGTGCTCGTGGCGGTCATCCCCGTGCGACACCCGGGCGGAGTGGCCGAGCTGGGCGCCGTAGAGCAGTGGGCCGCGGGCCTTGATCCGGACCGCTGGCAAGTGCGCTGGCAGCGCGCTCCTGATCGTTCGCCGCGTGCGCCGGTCGTGTTGGCCGTCCTGCGCGCGTAGTGCGACCGCTGCGCGATTCCGCGCCTCGTGCTCAACCGGACTCCTTCCATTGACGTGGATTCCGCGCGGAATCCCAGGCACCAACCGGTGGAACCCGACTGCCTCGGCTGCCGCAGCCACTGCACGGCAGCACGGGCGGGCGGTTGGTTAGGCGAGAGTGAAAAGCGCGCCCGGAGGTCGCGCTCCACCGTCGCCGACGGCATCTGTCCGGTTCAGGGCGGTGGCACGAGCACGCGCAAGGACCGCGGCACGACCCGCACCTCGATCGTTGGCGGACAGACGTGCACCTCGCCGTCGACATGGATCGGGGCGGCAGCGGTGCGGCGGAGGATGAATGCCGGCGCCCGCAACGTTCGCACGCCGTTGGCGCGGTCGATGGTTCCGGCAAAGGCGCGGAGCCCGAGCCAGACCGCCCGAAACAGGTTGCGCGACTGCACGACCACGACATCGAGTTTCCCGTCGTCGAGGCTCGCCCGCGGCGCGATGCGGGCGTTGTTGCCATACTGGGTCGAGTTCGCGATCGCCGTCATGAAGGAGGGCATGCGCTCGGAGGGCCCGCCCTCGGGCTCGATGACCAGCGGCTCCGTCGGCGTGGTGACCAGCGCCGCAAGCCCGATACGGAGGTACGAGGCCAGCCCGCGCGTGCCGCTGCATCGGTTGAATCGCTCGCCCACCACGGCGTCGAAGCCGAACCCGGCGACATTGAAAAAGGGCAGTCCGTTCACCGTCCCGCTGTCGATCACGCGCACACGCGCATCGAGCAACAGGTCGAGCGCCTGGTCGAACCCGCGGGGTATGGCGAGGTCGCGCGCCAGTCCGTTGCCCGAGCCACAGGGAATGATCGCGAAATGCGCCTCGCGCCCCACGAGCATCGACGCGACCTCGTTGATCGTCCCGTCGCCGCCGACGGAGACCACGAGGCCGGCCCCCTCCTCCACCGCCGAGCGCGCGAGCTCGACCGCATGGCCGGGCCGCAGCGAGACGAGGACCTGCGCGTCGAGCTGGTGGCGCGTCAGGAACGCCTCGAGCCGTGCCCGGCGTCTCGCGCGGGTGCCGGGGCGGCCGGACACGGGGTTGACGATGAACACGCTCCTGAGCGCGCGTATCGACACCCGCGCTGCATCCACATCGCTCATACGCAGGTGCACCGGTGCGGACCCGCCGCGACGGCCGCCAGCGTGTCGTGGAACCGGCCGATGATGGCGTTCCACGTCACCCCCAGCGCCGTCTCCCGCGCCGCCGCGCGCAGGGCCGGCCAGTCGCCGGGCCTGGCGGCGACGGCCACCGTCGCCGCCAGGAACGCTCCGGGATCGTCGAACCGGGCCAGGATGCCGTTGACGCCGTGCCGGATGTGCTCGCGGCCGGCCGCATAATCGTAGGTGACCACCACGAGGCCGCTGCCGAGCGCCTCGGTCACGACATTGCCGAAGGTCTCCGTGACGCTCGGGAAGAGGAAGATGTCGCCCGAGGCATAGTGCGCCGCAAGCGCCTCGCCGCGCTGCATGCCCGCGAAGTGGAATTCCGGGTACATCGCCTCCAGCCTCGGACGTTCCGGACCGTCGCCGACGATCACGAAGCGCGCGTTCGGGTGGTCCGCCCGGGCGGCGAGGAAGCTCGACACGGCGAGCTCGATGTTCTTTTCGCGGGCCACACGCCCCACGTGGACAAAGACGGGATCCCCGTCCCCCGCGCCCCACCCGCGGCGAAGCTCCCGCGAGCGGCGCTGCGGCGAGAAGAGCTCCGTATCCACGCCGCGCGATACAACGGCGGCCTCCCAGAATCCCTCCGCGCGAAGCTCGTCGCGCATCTGGCGCGTCGGCACCATCGTGACCGCGGTCTCGTTGTGAAAGCTGCGCAGGTAGGCGAAGGCCACGTGCAGGAACGCGCCGTAACCGTAGTGCTGCCCGTACTGGTGAAAATTGGTGTGGAAGCTGGAGCTGGTCGGGATTCCAAGCCGGGCCGTGGCGCCGAGCGCGGCCCAGCCCAGCGGGCCCTCCGTCGCCACATGGACCACGTCGGGACGCTCGCGGCCCCACAGGCGCACGAGTTTCCCCATCACCGGCCAGCCGATCATGAGACCCGCGTAGCGTGGCAGGGGCAGCCCCGGCACGAGCACTTCGCGGTAGGCGCGCTCCGCGGCGGGCGCATTCCGGTCGGCGGCCTGCCGCGGACGCACGACAGTGATGTCATCGCCGAGGCGTGCCACGCCCTCGGCGAGGCGTTGCAGCGTCATCGCCACGCCGTTGACCTCGGGTGGGAAGGTTTCTGTGACCAGGGCGATCTTCACGAAGGCAGGGCCTTCCCACCGCGGTGCGGAGAATCGGCCGCGTGCTGGATAGGCATCAGCACCGGAGGCAGGCAATATCCAACTCCCGCCGGCGCGGATTTGTCACCGCGGACCGGGACAAAAAAGGCGGCCCGCAGGCAGCGGGCCGCCGAAAAACCTGTGTCGCTCACTCGCGCCAACTCACGGCGCCAGCGTCGGCAGTCCCTCGGAGGGAAGCTGCGGGGCCTGCGGCGCGGTCGAGATCAGCTCCACCTCGAAGATCAGCATCTTGCCGGGCGGGATGGAGTCGTTGCCCTGCTCCCCGTAGGCGAGGTTTCCGGGAACATAGAACTTCATCTTGCTCCCGACGTTCATGAGCTGGACGCCCTCGCTCCAGCCCGGGATCACGCGATTGACCGGGAAATTCACGGGCTGTCCCCGCTCCATCGAGCTGTCAAAGACCGTGCCGTCGGCGAAGGTGCCGCGGTAGTGCACGCGCACCTCGTCGGTCGGGCCGGGCTTCGGACCCGAGCCGGGCGCGAGTTCTTCGTAACGCAGGCCGGAATCCGTCTTCTTCACGGCGCCCTTCTTGTCGAGTTCGGCAAAGAAGGCTTCCTGCTCCGCCAGGCTGTCCGCCAGCCGCTTCTTCGCGACGGCCTCGGGCCGGGAGGCGAGGAACTGCTGCAGCGCCGGGCCCACGGTCGCGAGTTCGACGGCCGGGCGCTTGCCCTGCGCCGCCAGCGCGATGCCGCGTGCGATCGCCTGCATCTCGGGCTCGCTCAGTCCGAGCGCGTAGCACTCGAATTGCTGGCCGAGGAACCAGCCATAGACCTCGAGCATCTCGTTGGTCGAGACCGGGGGAGCCGCCGGGCGCGCCGGCGCCGGTGATTCTTCGGGCGCCGACATGGCCTGGGCGTGGGAAATCGCGGGCAGTGCGGCGCACAAGCCAGCGGCGACGATGAAGCGGCAAATGGTCATGGAATGAAGGGCGAGGTGCTGTGGACCCCCGCCGGGAGGGATTGTTTCCGGCGGAAACGCCCAGCGCAGCGGGACCGATTTCTTTTGTCAAAGCACGAAAGGGACTTTCGATAACGCGCTCCTGCGCTTCGGGATACGCCCGCGCTCCGCCGCGAGTTGCCTTCACTCTCCCGCCCGCAGTGTCCTCACCGCCCCATTCCTCCCTGATGAAGCCCGAAAACTTCTGGATCAGCTCCGACGGCACCGTGGTCTCCACGCGCGAAAAATCCGAGACCAGCGTGCAGCTGACCATCGCCTTCAAGCTCCGCGACAAGCGCGAGCTTGAATTCGCCCGCGCCCACCGCGCCCACCTGCAATTCAGCGAACGCTCGACCGTCGCACGAATCGGCATCGAGATCTTCGCGCCCAATCCTCCGGTGCTCGAGAAGGACACGCTCCTGCTCCAGGCCGAGGCGTTCGTCTACGACACGACCTACCCCAGCGCGCCGTGCTTTCGCGCGCTGATGCAGCGGGGCATCGCGGCCGGCCGCCTCTTCTTCGCGCCCGAGCAGAACAAGCTCACCGCCACGGAGATCTGGCAGGCCCTGCGCGAGAACCTCCTCAAGCTCCCGAGCTCCGTCTCGATCGACCGCTTCGGCCACGTGTTTCTCACGCCGCATCGCGTGAAGTACACCCTGCCGCCGTCGCTCAGCGCCGCCGATCTCGAGCGCCTGCTGCGCGGCGACCTGCCCCGCACGTTCCTCGACAAGGTCCAGGTGCGCGAGGCGACCGAGCTCACGTCCATCGGGCCCCACGCCGGCATCCTGACGAGCTGCTCGATGTATCTGCAGAACCACTATGTCGTGCTCAACCGCGGGGCGGGCAACTTCGGCCTGCACTCCGGCGCCGTGCTCCTCGACCCGGTGAAGACATTCGGCACGAACGTCATGCTCGAGATCTACAACACGAGCGACGAGGTCGTGGTCAACCCGATGGTCTCCGTCGACGTGTATCGAGCCGGTCCTGACGACACGGCCGAGCGCGAGGCGATCCGGGAGCGCCGCAAGACGGTGCGTGCCGACCTGGGCCAGGCCTACGAACTGCTCGCCTCCAACCCCAAGATCTCCGACGCGAAGGCCAAGCCCACCACCGGCATCTCCCTGCGCGGGCAGAGCGCGCGCGCCGAGAACCCGTGCGTGTGCATCAGCTTCGACGGCAGCATCAAGGACAGCCTGGCGCGCGGCCTGAAGAACGAGCCGTGGGGCTACCTCACCGTCGCGCAGGCGCTCAGCCACGCCACGCGCGGCTCCGACACGCTGGTCATCGAGTACTTCCCGAATCTCTTCGAGCACATCGAGATTCTCGCGCGCATGACGCGCGTGACGCTGCGGCGCCTCGTCTTCCGGAGGGCCTCGCGGCTCAACCCGTTCTTCCTCTCCTCCGACGCCCACGCACGCCTCGATGTCTACCAGCAGCTCGGCATCGACGTCTACTGGATGAACGAGAATCTCGGCGACCTCTACGTGCACGTCTATCGCAAGGAGCACGGGTTCTTCGTGCGCGAGGAGGACGTGAAACGCTTCCTCAGCTCGACCATCCTCGCCTTCTACGGCAGCGCCGCGTCGATGGAGGACGGCAACGCCCGCGCCATCCAGGACCTCGTGGTGCGCATGACCGGTTTCTTCGGCCCGAACGTGGCGGTGCTGACCGGCGGGGGCGGTGGCGTCATGGGCCTGGCCAATGCCGCCGCCCACGAGAAGAACTGCCTCACCGGCGCGTCGTTCCTCGAACTCGAGGCGCAGCCGCCGAACACCGGCGTCGATTTCTTCAACAGCTTCACCGAGAACTCGCGCCACAACCGCCAGAAATGGTTTCAGGTCGCGGATTTTTGCATCTTCTCGATGGGCGGCGTCGGCACGCTCGAGGAGACCGGCATCGAGCTGTGCAATCTCAAGCTCGGCATCCGCCCGCGGACGCCGTATGTGTTTTTCCACAACTCGTTCTGGAAGGACCTCGAGCAGCAGTTCGACCTCATGATCCGGACCAAGCGCGCTCCCGCGTGGATGGCCGACTATGTCCTCTTCTCCGGCAACGTCGACGAGGTGATCGCCTTCTACCGCCGGGCCCTGCAGATCACGTGAGGAAACGGACACGGGCGTCACCAGCCCCGCGATCCGCTCTCCCGCCTTCAGCCTTTCAGCCCTTCAGTCCTTCAGCCTTTCTCCTCCCATGGTCCCGGAAAAATCGCTCAACGTCCTGGTCGTCGGCAGCGGCGGTCGTGAACATGTGCTCGTGAAGTCGGCACTCGGCTCGCCGCTCGTGCGCTCCGTCATCGCCGCGCCCGGCAACGGCGGGATGGCGCTGGATTGCCGGTGCGAATCGATCGCCGTGGAGGACATCGCCGGGTTGGTCGCGCTCGCCCGACGCGAGCAGGTGAACTTCGTCATCGTCGGTCCCGAGGTGCCGCTCTCCCTCGGACTCGTCGACGCGCTGGCCGAGGCCGGCATCCCCGCCTACGGGCCCAAGGCCGCCGGCGCACGGCTCGAAGCGAGCAAGATCTTCACCAAGCGCCTCCTGCTCAAGAACCGCATACCGACCGCGCTCGCCGCCGAGTTTGACCAACTGCAGCCCGCCCTCGAGTACCTGCAGACCAGCGCCATGCCGGTCGTGATCAAGGCCGACGGGCTCGCGGCCGGCAAAGGCGTGGTCGTCGCCATGGACCTCGCCGAGGCGGAGGCCGCCGTGCGCTCGATGCTCGAGGACAAGCTCTTCGGCTCCAGCGGTTCGCAGGTGCTCATCGAGGAATGCCTCTTGGGCGAGGAAACCTCGATTCACCTCGTTGTGTCCGGCCGCGACTACGTCGTGCTGCCCACCAGCCAGGACCACAAGCGCGCGGGCGAAAATGACACCGGCCCGAACACCGGAGGCATGGGCGCCTACTCGCCCGCCGAACTCGTCGACGACGCGCTCATGGCACGGATCGACCGCGAGATCTGCCGCCCGAGCGTCGATGCGATCGCGGCCGAGGGCATCGAGTTTCGCGGCACGCTGTATATCGGGATCATGGTGACACGCGACGGTCCCAAGGTCCTCGAGTTCAACACGCGCTTCGGCGACCCCGAGACGCAGGTGCTGCTCCCGCGCCTCGAGACCGACCCGATCGCGCTGATGCACGCCTCGGCCACGGGCCGGCTCGGCGGGATCGCGCTGAAGGTCAAGCCGGGCTTCGCGACATGCGTGGTGCTGGCCGCGAACGGCTATCCGGGCGCGTATCCAAAAGGTGATGTCGTCACGCTGCCGGGCTCGTTCCCGCAGGATGAGTTTCTCTTCCATGCCGGCACCCGGCGCGACGCCGACGGTCGCGTGCTGACGCACGGTGGACGCGTGTTCGGGGCGACGGCCCTCGGGCCGACCCTGGCGGAGGCCACGCGGCGCGCCTACGCGCTGTGCGACCGCGTCCAGTTCGCGTCGAAATACCTGCGCCGCGACATCGGCGCCAAGCAGCTGCGGCGCGACGCCGGACACGGATGAACCCCAGGTCGACGCTGTGCCTGGCCCTGCTCGTCCTCGCCGCGTGCTGCACGCCCGGCGGGGCCGACGCCGCCGGGCTGCCACCGGAGTACTTCCCCGCCGGTGCATCGGCGCCCGCCGACCTCCCGGGCTGGCGCCAGCTGGCCGCCGAACACCCGCTGCTGGTGCGTGTCGGAAATCCGGATACATCCGCGGCGCCCGGAGGCAATGCCCCCGGTCCCGTCGCCCTCGATTCGCGATCGGTCTACCTGCGGGTGCTCGACCTGGAGCGCGACCTGCCGGCGGTGGAGGCCGCGCTCGCCACGCCGCGTCTGGTGCTCGACCTCCGCTTCACGGTCTCCGGGCCACCGGAGGCCCGGCGGCTGGGACAGCTTCTCGCCCGCAGCACGCTGGATCTGCCGTCACCCGTGCGAGGCGCCGGGCCCATCATCCTCGAGCCGGCGGCCACGCGCGCACCCGAGCAACTCACCGTGGTCCTGGTAAACGGCGGCACGCGCGGTCCGGTTGAAGCCGTTCTCGCCGCGCTCCAAATGCGCGGCGACGCGCTGCTCACGGGAACAGCCACCGCAGGCGACACCGGCTGGTTCGAGACGCCAGCCGGAATGGCGGGCGTTCAGGTGATTTCCGGCGAGTTCCGACCCGCTCCCAGTGTGTCGATCCTCGGCCGCGGCGTGCAGCCTGCGCTCGAGGTCGAGGTGAGCGCCGCCGATGATCGCGCCGCCTACGCCGCGTTCTTCGAAGACACCGCATTGCCGGAGTTGCTGGATCCCACGGTCGACAAATCGCGCTTCGACGAAGCCGCGCTGCTCGAGCGCCATGGGCGGACGCGCGCACCGCGTCGCGCGACGCAGGGAACAGCGGCCGACGACAAGTCCGCCGAGGTCGCGCCACCGGCAATCGACCGCATCCTCCAGCGAGGCGTGAATGCCGTCGTCGCGTTCGACGTGCTGCGGTCCGGCCCGTGAGCCTCGCATGGTTGTGACCTTCGCGCGCCGTCGGGAAACCGACGATTCGCATTCAGACTCGTTATTCGCTGATTGCTAACAACTAACATAACAAGACGACTCCGCACACCGGTCCGAGATGTCGGAAGAGATTACGTTGCGTGTCCTTTTGATGCCATGCGGCTGCGGACCGAAATCAGCCGCATCTCGCTGTCATCATGCGCCTTGCATTCTCGTCATGCAAAGTGCAGGACCGGTGGTATAACTTCCGCTGTAGCTGGCTAGTCATTCTTCTATGCTCTCCATTAAGAACTCACTGAAGCCAGCTCTCGTCATCACGGCTTTGCTCGCTTCATCCCTCCAAGCGTTCGCCGTTGCCTTCACCGTTGGCGGCAGCTCTTCCTTCGATTCCACGTGGGCGTCCGGCGCGTGGTCAGGCAAGGGAAGCGACGATTTCTACAAGCAGAATTTCGGGGACGCGGAAGAGGGACCCCAAGCCGATCTGTTCTCCACAGAGTGGGGAAATTTCAAGAAGGGCGGTGACGCTCTTCTCGCGATCATCACCTGGTCGCCCGGGACGGTGTTCGACCTTTCGTCGCTCTGGCTCAAGGCCGGCAAGTCGACTTGGTTTGCCACCAACGTGGCGGCCTTCGACGCGACGGTGCACACGAGCATCAGGCTTTACGCTCCGGCTAAATACGGGATCTCCAACGTGGGCATGCATGGCACGATCACCACAGTTCCCGACACCTCCAGCACGGTCGCGCTCCTGGGCCTGGGTCTCGGCGTACTGGGGCTGGTCGCGCGTCGCCGGAAGGCCTGAAGTCACCGCAGCGACCGAATCCGCTTCTTCTGAACGCGCGGCCTTCCGGTCGCGCGTTCTTTGTTTTCGCAAATCGACATGGGGCGCGTGACGGTGCCCGAAGTCGTTGCGCATCCTTCGATTGACTCGCTCCGCGTCTCGGTCGACAGTCGCGCGCCTTCCGCCACGATGACCGAACATCCCGGCCATGTCCTGTTCGTCTGCACGGCGAATACTTGTCGCAGCCCCATGGCCGCTGCGCTGCTTCGACATGCCCTCGCCGCGGAGGCGGAACCGTTGAAGTCGCTGCCCGTGATCTCCGCCGGCGTGTCAGCGATGTCCGGCTATCCCGCCGCCGCCAACGCGGTCCAGGCCCTGCGAAAGGTCGGCATCCTGCTCGCGGATCATCGCAGCCAGCGCGTGACCCAGGAGATGCTCAACCAGGCGCTGGCGGTGTTCTGCATGACCGAGTCGCACCGCGCGATGCTGGAGATGGACTTCGATCCGCTGCCGCAGCATTTGCATCTGATGCGCGAACTGATGCCGGGTATGGAGCCGGATATCCCGGATCCTTTCGGCATGAATCTCAGCGCCTACGAGGCGAGCCGCGATTCGATGGTCGAGGCGATCCCCTCCCTCGTGGCGTTTCTCCGCACGCTCGTGATCGAACCTGCAGCGGAGCCGGGCCCGGGCGAAGGCTGAAACACCGCTCCGCTGACGCCCGCGGAGCGCAACTCACCGCCTCCGCCGACCGCGGCGCCTGCGCTCTTCTCAAACGCCACGGTATCGCAGAAACGGCTCGCCCGCCGCGGCAACCGCGAACTTCGTCGGCACGATCACTGTGGACTCGCCTGTCCCGCCGGTCCTCGCTAGCGCATCGCTTTTCTTCGATCCATGTCCAACGCCCAAGCCGCCACTTCCTTCCTCAATGCCGGACCGCTCGCGCAGGTCGATCCCGAGATCAGCGCCGCGATCGGACGTGAACTCAAGCGTCAGCAGACGCACATCGAACTCATCGCGTCGGAGAACTTCACCCTCCCCGCGGTCATGGAAGCGCAGGGCAGTGTCCTGACCAACAAGTACGCCGAGGGCTATCCTGCCAAGCGCTGGTACGGCGGCTGCGAGTTCGTCGACCAGGTCGAGAACCTCGCGATCGAGCGGGCGAAGAAACTCTTCGGGGCCGAGCACGCCAACGTCCAGCCCCACTCCGGATCGCAGGCGAACTTCGCGGTCTACACCGCCATGCTCCAGCCCGGCGACAAGCTCCTGGGCATGAATCTTTCCCACGGTGGACACCTCACCCACGGCAATCCGGCGAACTTCTCCGGCAAGTTGTACCAGTTCGTGCAATACGGCGTGCGCGAGGACACCGGCCTGATCGACTACGATGAACTCGCCGCCTTGGCGCAGCGCGAGAAGCCGAAGATGATCACCGTGGGCGCCAGCGCGTACTCTCGCACGATCGACTTCGCGCGCATGGGCGAGATCGCCCGCAGCGTCGGCGCGCTCCTCTTCGCCGACATCGCCCACATCGCGGGCCTCGTCGCCGCAGGCGTCCACCCCTCGCCCGTGCCGCACGCCGACTTTGTCACGACCACGACCCACAAGACGCTGCGCGGCCCGCGCGGCGGCCTGATCCTCTGCCGCGCGCAGCACGCCAAGGCACTCGACTCGGCCATGTTCCCCGGCGGCCAGGGCGGCCCGCTCATGCACGTGATCGCGGCCAAGGCCGTGTGCTTCCTCGAGGCGATGAAACCGGATTTTGTCGGGTATCAGAAGCAGGTCGTGGCCAACGCCCGGGCGCTCGCCGAGGCGATGGCAAAACGCGGCTACAAGATCGTCTCCGGCGGCACCGACAATCACCTCATGCTCGTCGACCTGCGCCAGAACCTGCCGGACCTCACGGCCAAGAAGGCCCAGGAGGCGCTCGACCTTGCGAACATCACCACGAACAAGAACACAGTGCCGTTTGAGACGCGCAGCCCGTTCCAGGCCAGCGGAGTGCGGCTTGGGACGCCGGCCGTGACCACGCGCGGCATGCGCGAGGCCGAGATGGACACGATCGCCGACGCGATCGATACGGTTCTGCGCGCTCCCGAAAGCGAGGAGGCCCGGGCGGCCGCAAAGTCCAAGGTGCTCGCCCTTTGCGCGCGGTTTCCCCTGCCCTACGCATGAGTTCCGGAGTCGGCACCTCCCTCGAACGGCCCGCGCGCAGCCCAAGCCACGATGCCGGGGTATAAACAGCTCGGATACACCTGGCGCCTATAGGAGTTCCGAGAGCAGAGCGAGGGCGCGATCCTGGCCGACCTTGGCGCTGTCGATCACGACCGTGCCGTGCCGGTCGGTGACGACGAGCTGCGGGATGCTGTCGCCGAAGAGGCCCTGGAAGGCGGGGAGTTGGTCGCGGCTGGTGAACGTCAGCATCGGCCAGTCGATCCCGAGGCCGGCGGCATACTCGCGGGCGGCGGCCGGGGTCTTGTCCCCGGAGAGGAAGAGGAACGTCACCTCCCCCGCCGCGGGCCGCCTGTCGGCGATCGTCTTGACCAGCTTCGGCGCGAAGACCTTGCACGGAGGGCACCATCCCGCACCCATGTACATGACGACATACTTGGGGCGGGCGTTGAGATCGAGCTTCGCCGGTCGCTGCGTCGCGGGATCGACGGGCCGTGCCGCGGCAAACTCCTCCAGCAGGCGGCCGCGCGCACCGCGCTGATCGGCGAGCAGGTCGCGGGCCCGCGCGAAGAGATCGGTGTTCGCGGGCTCGATGTTGAACCCGATATTCACTTTCGGGATACGTACGAGCAGCTGGTTGCGTTCGTAACCGAGCAACAGCACGGGGCTGCCGGGCCGCTGGCTGGGGGCCCCGGGGAGCTCGATCGGCACGGTGAGCTTGATCTCGTAGGGCCAGAACTCGGGCGAGCGGGCGAGCTTCGCGTAGGTCAGCTCACGCTGCTCCGGCGTGAGGCCCGCCCAGGCCGTGTTGGCGACATCGAGCACGTCCGTGGCCTCGGGTTCGACGGAGAACGTGATCGCGCCGCGGCTGGCACTGGCGACGACCTCCTTCGGCTTCAGTTCGATGACGGCGATGGGGCTACCCGCGCGGACAACGGCACCGTCGGCGAAGCGCAACTCGCGGCCGAGCTTGGCCTGGGCGGGCCAGGCCTCGCGCTTGCGCACGAGCTGCGTCCAGGTTAAGGGCTCGACGGGAGCGGCGCCCGTGAGCGGGGTCGCGGTCGTTGCACGTATCGGCTGGGCCGTGACTGCGGTGGCCGTGACCTGGACGGCAGCGGCGGGCTCCGTCGCGCGCGCGATGTCGGCGCTGCCTTCGGCCGAAGCCGCCGGGCCCGCCGCGATGGCCGCGTCGAGGTCGAAGTCGGCTGACGGCGTGACCGTGTGCCGCTTGATCCCCTCGTCGTCGATCGAGAGCAGATGAAACTTTCCGTCCGCACCCCGATGCGTCCACCCGAGATACTTCTGCAGTTCAGCATTGAGGGCGTGGGGCGGGACCCGCAGCGCCTCCCGACCATTCACGTAGACACACATGTCCATGCCCTTCGCGGCGGTCCTGGGTTTCTCAAGATTGACCCAGACGAAGTGTTTGCCATCCGGGGTAAACGTCCGGCCCAGGAACCGTGCGGACTCCGTGGTCCAAAGCACATGTCCGTCGACGAGCACATGCGGCTCGTATTTGCCCTTTGGCCGTGTCGGGAGCGCGAAGCGCGTTCCCGTCTCGCTGAACACGATCCGGGTCGCGTCGCCGAACGGCCCGGTGCCGTTGTATCCGGGCGCGTACCACTGGCTGGGGATCAGGTCGCCCGTCAAGGCCATGGGCTCGCCATCAAGATAGACCACGGGTTCGCGTCCGCCGACGACGAATGCGCTGTGCGCGCCGTCAGCGCTGAACTGCAGCGACTCCGGCACCACCGCGGGTCGCGCGTTGGCATTGCCCACGCGCCACTCCGGGGAGGTGAACATCCTGCCGTCGACCACCACGCCGGATTGCCCGTTTTCGAACGTGACCTGATAGCCGTAGCGCGACCCCTTGGGCGCGAACACGGGATCGTCCACGTTCTTGTAGCCGTCGGATTCCAGGCCGTTCACCAGCGGGAACTCGAGGCCGCCGCTGAACGCGACGGCGATGCAGACGGAGGAGTCGGCCGAAAAGCCCGCGTAGACGCGCTCGGTCGCGAGCCCGATGGGCTGGATGGCCTGGTAGTTCTGGCTGCGTTTGCCATCGAGCCACAGCCAGTCCTGGCCGGTGCCGCTCGATCCCTTGATGGCGAGGCGTTTTCCGTTCGGGCTGAACATCAGTTCCTGCGCGCCCGCGGTGTCGGGCAGGATCTTTCCGTCGAGCCAGACGCCCTCGCTCGTCACCGCGGCGATGCGGTTGTCCGCGGAGATCGTCGCGCGTCGGATCGCCACATCGGTATTGAGCACCTTGCCGTCGAGCAGGAGGACGGGCAGGCCGTCGCGCTCGGCGAAGGCGAGCAGTTTGCCGTTGGGCAGGAATCGCGGCATCACGCCGAAATACGAGGCGACCTGGCCGTCGATCATGAGGCGGCCGCGGTCGTTCTTGGGGTCGGTGAACGTGGCCACGGCGTGGCGTTTCTCGTCGGGGCTGAACGCTGGCGCCGCAAAGGATCCGCCAAGGATGCGTTCCGGAAGTCGGCGCCCATCCATGAACACGTGGTAGGCGCCGCTCGGCTGGCCGTCGGGGTCGTGGGTGGCGACGAACCAGACGTGCTTTCCCTGGGGTGAAAAGCGGATCGTCTGCGGGCTGCCGTCGATGGCGCGCGCGTAGTACGGTGCGCGGTGCACTTCCTTGCCGTCGATGATGACGACGTACTCCTCACCCTGCAGGCCGATGTAGCCGTAGCGGGCGCCGTCGGCGCTGAACATCACGGGATGGTCGAGCGCATCCTGCCCGGTGAGCGCGGGAAACCGCTGACGCCCCAGCATGGGGTTGCCCGTGGCGGCGAGGAGGCTATCGAAACGCGGACCGGCCTCGCCGTCGATCGTGACCACCATCCGGCTGCCCTGACGGACGACCGCGGATACGCGGCCGTTGCTCGCGACGTGCACGGAGATCGCGTTGGCCGGTGCGAGGAGGGTTGACTCAACCGAGGGTTCGGCGTGAGCGAGGAAGCCGAGGGTGAGGAACGCGGCGAGGAACGGCAGCCAGCGGCCGCGGGCGGGGGATGTTGTCGTCGTCATAGGTCAAGACTGGGTGGCTCTTGGGTGATGGCGGTGGCGGGAGGCGGTGGTAGAACCGACCTTTCGCCCGGAGGGGGGGCGCACACCGGCCGTGCGGCACGAGCAGACAGCGCACCGAAACACGGCCGAGCACGAAGAACCGCTCCGGCCGCCGCTCGAGGAGGGCCGCCGGGGCGTGACAACGCTGCGCGCCCGGACGTCCGGGCTCAAGCCTTTGCTCGTGCCGGAGCGTCCGCGCCTCGTGCGTATACGCATCTTCACAGCCCGCTTCGACGCCGGGCCGGGGCAGCACATTCAACGATTCCGCCTTGCGCATCCACACGCCGCAGCCGATCCGTCAAGGTCCTCGAGTTGGCTCGAGGACCATCGACAGCGCATCGGACGAGCCGAATCACCCGGACCCCTCGTCGAAATGCACATCTGCGAGTGGGAGGCGAAAGTCGCCACAGCGGATACTCCACCCAACGAAGCCAGCACCCCGGATCGCCGAGATCCCAGAGCGCACCGGGGACGAATCGCGTACAGACATCGACGCGAGCACGCGTCTCCCGATGAATAGCGGTCCAGCGTCGCCCCGCAACCCTCGCGCATCTGTCGCCAACCCATGCGAAGCGTGTCCGGCAGGCCGCTGGCATAGTGCGCCCGTCCTTCGGGTGCACCCCAGCCCACCTCAACACCACGTTTTATTGCCGTGAAAGATAACGCCCTGTCCCCCATCACCCTCGACGCCAACGAGGCCGTTGCTTCGGTCGCCTACCGACTGAACGAGGTCTTCGCCATCTATCCGATCACGCCGTCCTCCCCGATGGCGGAATTCTGCGACGAGTGGTCCTCGCAGGGCAGGAAGAATCTCTGGGGTGATGTCCCGCAGGTGGTTGAGATGCAGTCGGAGGGCGGCGCCGCCGGTCTCCTCCATGGTTCGCTCCAGGGTGGCGCGCTCACCGGCACGTTCACCGCATCGCAGGGCCTCCTGCTGATGATCCCGAACTTCTACAAGATCGCCGGCGAGCTCACGCCGTGCGTGGTGCACGTCACCGCCCGCACGCTCGCGACGCATGCGCTCTCGATCTTCGGTGACCACGGCGACGTGATGGCGTGCCGCCAGACCGGCTGGGCGATGCTCGCCTCGAACTGCGTGCAGGAAGCGCAGGACTTTGCCGCCATCGCCCAGGCCGCGACGCTGCGCAGCCGCATCCCGTTCATCCACTTCTTCGACGGCTTCCGCACCTCCCACGAGGTCAACAAGATCACCCCGATCGCCGACGAGACCCTGCGCGCGATGATCAACGAGGAGGCCCTCATGGCCTTCCGCCAGCGCCGGCTCACCCCGGACAAGCCCGTGCTCCGCGGCACCGCGCAGAATCCCGACGTGTTCTTCCAGGCGCGCGAGTCCGCCAACCACTTCACCGAGGTCACCCCGCAGATCGTGGCCGAGGAGATGGAGCGCTTCGCCAAGCTCACCGGCCGCACGTACAAGCTCTTTGACTACGAAGGTGCGCCCGACGCCGAGCGCGTGATCATCGTCATGGGCTCCGGCGCCGAGACAGTCGCCGATACCGTGAACTGGGCCGCCGCCCGCGGCGAGAAGGTGGGCGTGATCAAGGTCCGCCTCTTCCGACCGTTCTCAATCAAGGATTTCGTCCAGTCGCTGCCCGCGACCACCAAGTCGATCGCCGTGCTCGACCGCACGAAGGAACCGGGCGCGCCCGGTGAGCCGCTCTACCTCGACGTGGTCACCGCGATCGAGGAAGCCCGCGTGGAGGGCATCCTCCCGGTCAAGGGCGCGCTCACGATCATCAACGGCCGTTACGGCCTGGGCTCGAAGGAGTTTACGCCGGCGATGGTGATGTCGGTGCTGAAGGAACTCCAGAAGCAGAAGCCGCTCCGCCGTTTCACAGTCGGCATCAACGACGACGTCAACGGCATCTCCCTGCCCTTCGATCCCGAGTTCGACATCGAGCCCGCCGAGGTGCGCCGCGCCGTGTTCTTCGGCCTCGGCTCCGACGGCACCGTCGGTGCGAACAAGAACTCCATCAAGATCATCGGCGAGGAGACCGATCTCAACGCCCAGGGCTACTTCGTGTATGACTCGAAGAAGTCCGGCGCGATCACGATCTCCCACCTGCGCTTCGGCCCCAAGCCGATCCGCGCGCCCTACCTGATCCGCAACGCCGAGTTCGTCGGCTGCCACCTGTTCACGTTCCTCGAGAGCTATGATGTGCTCGACTACGCCGCGCCCGGCGCGGTGTTCCTGCTCAACGCTCCCGGTTCCGTCGATACGCTCTGGGCCCGCCTCCCCAAGGAGGTCCAGGAGACGATCCGGGCCAAGAAGCTCAAGTTCTACGCCATCGATGCCCTCGAGGTCGCCCGCAAGGCCGGCATGGGCAGCCGCATCAACACGGTGATGCAGGTGTGCTTCTTCGCCCTCTCCGGCGTGCTGCCGGCCAGGGAGGCGATCGACCAGATCAAGAAGTCGATCGAGAAGACCTACGGCAAGAAGGGCGCCGAGGTGGTGAAGAAAAACTTCGAGGCGGTCGACGCCTCGCTCGCCGGCATGTTCGAAGTGCCGATCCCGGTCGACGGCGACGCCGGCCTGCCCCGCCCGCCGGTGGTTTCGCCCGCGGCCCCGGATTTCGTCCAGCGCGTCATCGGCACGATGGCACGCGGCAAGGGCGACCTCCTGCCCGTCTCGGCCTTCCCGGTCGACGGCACCTGGCCGGTCGCCACGGCCCGATGGGAAAAGCGCAATCTCGCCTCCGAGATTCCGGTCTGGGATGCCTCGATCTGCATCCAGTGCAACAAGTGCGTGCTGATCTGCCCCCACGCCGCGATCCGCGCCAAGTTCTACCCGAAGGCCGCGCTCGCGGGCGCCCCGGAGACGTTCAAGTCGACGGACTTCAAGTCGCGCGAGAATCCGGGCTGCGGATACACGCTCCAGGTTGCGGCCGAGGACTGCACGGGCTGCTCGCTCTGCGTGAACGTCTGCCCGGCCAAGTCCAAGAGCGACCCGAAGCACAAGGCGATCAACATGGAGGCCCAGGCTCCGCTGCGCGCAGCCGAGCGTGCCAACTACGACTTCTTCCTCAACATCGCCGAGGCCGACCGCACCACGGTCAAGAGCTCGGAGGTGAAGGCGTCGCAGTTCCTCGAGCCGCTGTTCGAATACTCCGGCGCCTGCGCCGGCTGCGGTGAGACGCCCTACATCAAGCTCGTCACCCAGCTCTTCGGCGACCGCGCGGTCATCGCCAACGCGACGGGCTGCTCGTCGATCTACGGCGGCAACCTGCCGACCACGCCCTACACGACCAATCGCGACGGCCGCGGACCGGCCTGGTCGAACTCGCTCTTCGAGGACAACGCCGAGTTCGGCGCCGGCCTGCGCTACGCGCTGGACTGGCTGCGCGACCGCGCCCGGGCCCTCGTGACCCGGCTCGCCCCGCAGCTCGGTGACGACTTCGTCAAGGGACTGTTCCTCGACGCTCCGGCCGACGAGGCGGCGATCGCCGTCTGCCGCGCCCAGGTGAAGGAACTGAAGGTGCGCCTCGGCTCGATCAAGGACCCGGTCGTACCGGAGCTCCTCGAGATCGCCGACCACCTCGTGCCGAAGAGCCTGTGGATCTTCGGCGGCGACGGCTGGGCCTACGACATCGGCTTCGGCGGCCTCGACCACGTGCTCACGCTCGGCCGCAACGTGAACATCCTGGTGCTCGACACCGAGGTGTATTCAAACACTGGAGGCCAGAAGTCGAAGTCGACGCCGCTGGGCGCGACCGCGAAGTTCTCGATGGGCGGCAAGGAGGCCCCGAAGAAGGACCTCGGCATGATCGCGATGACGTATCGCAACGTCTACGTGGCACGCATCGCCATGGGCGCGCGCGACTCGCACACGCTCAACGCCATCCGCGAAGCCGAGAGCTACAACGGCCCCTCGCTCATCATCGCCTACTCGCACTGCATCGCCCACGGCTTCAACCTCGCGCAGGGTGCCGAGCAGCAGAAGCTCGCCGTCGACTCCGGTCACTGGCCGCTCTACCGCTACGACCCGCGCCGGTTCGACTCGGGTGAGAACCCGCTCGTGCTCGACTCGGGCGCGCCGAAGACCTCGCTGGCCAAGTACCGCCAGAACGAGCTCCGCTTCCGCACGCTCGAGAAGATGCACCCCGAGCAGGCCAAGGCCTACGCCGACCACTCGGAGATCATCGCCAAGGCGCGCTTCGACGCCTACGCGCAGCTCGCCGCCATGAAGGTCACCTCGCCCAACGCCGCGAACGGCGCCACCAACGGCGACGCTCCCGCCGCGCCGGCCTCCTGAGTCCACGATCGAGCCCGCAGTCTGACATGAACGTCCCGGTGCCGAACCCCAAGGGCGGGCGGTTTCTCCGAAACCGCCGCGTGCGCCAATCGATACACGCGGCGGGCTCGGAGAGCCCGCTCCACCCCAGGAATCGAACCGTCCAAGTCCGCATACCATGAACCTCGAGACTAGTTACCTCGGCCTGAAGCTGCCCCACCCGATCATGCCGGGCGCGTCGCCCATGATCGATAATCTGGATACCGTGCGTCGACTCGAGGACGCCGGTTCGGCCGCCATCGTGATGCACTCGCTCTTCGAGGAGCAGCTCATCCGCGATCAGGAGGCCGCATTCCAGCATGAGGCGGCGCTCTCCGAATCGATCGCCGAGGCGACCTCGTTCTTCCCCAACCAGGAGGACTATCACCTCGGGCCGGACAAGTACCTCGAGCGCATCCGCTCGATCAAGGAGGCGGTGAAAGTTCCCGTGATCGCGTCGCTCAACGGCACGCGCATCGGCGGATGGATCGAGCAGGCCCGGCTGATCGAACAGGCGGGGGCCGACGCGCTCGAACTCAACCTCTATTACATCGCCACGGATCCGGCGGAGTCGGGCGACGAGGTGGAGTCCCGCACGCTCGATGTCCTCCGCGCCGTGCGCAATGCGATCAAGATCCCGGTCGCGGTGAAGCTCTCGCCGTACTACTCCTCGCTCGCCCACTTCGCGACGCAGGTGGACGCGCTGGGCGCACACGGCCTGGTGCTCTTCAACCGGTTCTACCAGCCCGACATCGATCCGGACAACCTGGAGACCGTGCCCAAGCTGGAGCTGTCCAACTCGTCGGAGTTGCGCCTTCGCCTGCGCTGGCTCGGGATTCTCCACGGCAACGTCCGCTGCTCGCTCGCCTGCAGCGGTGGCGTACACCGTGCCGTCGACGTGGTGAAGTCCGTCATGGCCGGCGCCGACGCTGTCCAGGTGGTTTCATCCCTGCTCCACTTCGGCCCGAAACACATCCAGACCTTGCTCGACGGCCTGAAGTTCTGGATGGAGCAACATGAGTTCGAGTCGATCGCGCAGATGAAGGGCAACATGAGCCTGCGCCACTGCCCGGACCCCGCGGCCTACGAGCGCGCAAACTATCTGAAGGTCCTTCAGATCTGGAAAATCTGACCGAGTCCGCCGCGACCTCAGCGACATCATGCACCCGGACCCGCGACCCATGCCGCACCTGCGCTCCCACCCGGGAGCGACGGCCCCTCGGGTCAACACCTGCAGATTTTTGAACAAGGCCTGCATAGTTGGGCCGAACCGGAGGAGCCATACTTGCAGCAGATGAGACGGCAAATGCTGCGTTTCCTCCAAAAGAGGAAATTCCGGCTCGTGACCCGGTGGAAGTTCGCCCTTAAGGAGAACATCGGATCGCCTCTGCCGGCGCAATCACCCTTCCCGTACATGCTCATCTTCCGGGCATTCGACGAGGTGGTGCGCATGCTGAAGTTTGAGCTGAATGACCCGCACGTAGCCGCGCACGATTCGTTCCTCTGCGACGTCAATGCGGACACCACGCTCTCTGCCGACCAGTACATGGAACTGTTCCTGACCGGTCGCGACGTGCTGGGCGATTTCATCGAAGGCGATCCGTCCTTTTGCGTCCTCTACTCCGCCGACCAGCGCGAGAACCTGCGCGCCGCGCTCGAGGGCGTCTTCAAGCTGCTGATTGATCGCGAAATGCGCGAGCACGCGCGGCGGTTCTCGACCGGAGTGCGGTAGCAAGGGCCGAAGGTCGGATGGGCTGGGAGGCTGATGAACGCAGCCGCTCCGTTCCCATGCCGCCGCGCAACCCAGGGCGCTCCGAAGGTCGGGCGAGGCCACTGGCCGAGCCGTGCGCCGGGGGCCGTTTTCCACCGCGGCTCGGCCAGAGGCCTCGCCCTACCTCTCCAGCTAAGCTCGCGCGCCTGAGCCGACACCCTGGATACATCTGCTAATTCAGCGTTACCTTAGGTGACAATCCATGCACGAACCCACTTGAAGATCGGGGAGGAGACGGGTAACCGTTGCGGCACCGTGGACAACTCCGGCAAAGTTCTGGTCGAAAAACTTACCCGCTCCAAGATCTTCAAGGATTACGAGCAAGCCTTTCGAAGCGCCACTGGCCTCCCCTTCGCCCTGACCCCACCCGAAACGTGGGGTCTTCCCATGAACGGGGACGTGAATGAGAGCCCGTTCTGCCACGCGATGTCCGACGCGAGCAAGACGTGCGCAGCCTGCCTCGAGGTCCAGGGCAAGCTGAATGAGAAGGGCGCGGGGAGCATCGATCCCGTGACGATGAAATGCTTCGCCGGCTTCTGCGACACGGCCGTTCCCGTCCGCCTCGGCGAAAGCCTCGTCGGTTTTCTCCGCACCGGACAGGTGCTCACCGAGGAGCCGAACGACGAGGAGTTCGACCGCACCGCGCAGCAGCTGATTCGCTGGGGCATCGAGTTCGACGTGAAGAAACTGCGCGACGCCTATTTTGCGTCCAAAGTCATCTCGAACGAGCAGTACGGCGCGATGATCCGCCTCCTCAAGGTGTTCGCCGACCACCTCAGCATGATCAGCAACCAGGTGCTGGTCCGCGAGGAGAACACCGAGAACCCGATGATCACGCGCGCGAAGGACTACATCGAGCGCAACCAGTCGGAGGACATCTCCCTCGCCGCCGTCGCGCGTGCCGTGAACACGAGCACGTTCTATTTCTGCAAGATGTTCAAGAAGGCGACCGGCCTCACGTTCACCGAGTATCTCGGGCGCGTCCGCGTCGAGCGAGCCAAGCAGCTTCTGCTCAACCCGCATGTGCGCGTGAGCGAGGTCGCCTTCGAAGTCGGTTTCCAGTCGCTCTCACAGTTCAACCGCGTGTTCAAGCGCATCACCGGCCAATCGCCGTCCGACTATCGCGAGCGCCTGCCCCGTGCGAGCGCCGCCGTGCCCGTGCGCCGCTGAGTGGGTGGCCGCGTAACCAAGCGCGGCTGACGGTGTTCATTTCCGCCGCCGAGTCGCGTGCCTTTCGCTGCGTCTCTCAGACGCGGCTCCCGTGGACCGGCGTCGCAGTTGACGAAGTTTCTAGCGACAATCGCCGCGGATTCCGCCACACTGAGACCAGCGCATGATCCTGATTTCTCACTTGAATCAGGCCACAGA
Organism: Verrucomicrobiota bacterium; assembly: GCA_023399155.1. GTDB lineage: Bacteria > Verrucomicrobiota > Verrucomicrobiia > Opitutales > Opitutaceae > JAEWQP01. Next base: position 153,905 of record JAEWQP010000001.1, read on the forward strand.
GGACACCGAGGACGACCATGGAGTTCACCGAGCGGTCTTTGCAGAACCGAGATCACGCCTTCACCGATTCACCACGAGGTGATGAGCTGAAGCGGCCGAAACCTCTGCAACGCTCGGTGCCCGCGGCACGATCCTCCATGATCTCGGTGCCTAACTGCTCTTCTTAGGATGATTGAGCTGAAGCCTCAGGACTGGGAAAGGCTCATCCGCCCGGGCAGCCGCGTGTTCATCGGCTCGGGCGCGGGCTGTCCGCACGCCCTCATGCGATCCCTCGTTGCCGCGGCCCCGACGCTCAAGGACATCGAGCTGATCCACGTGCACACCGCGGGCCCGACGCCGTGGCTCGATCATGCCGTGGCGGATACGTTTGTGGTGAACTCGTTTGTCCACGGCCCGGCGCTTCACGCCGCCATGCGCGAAGGGCGCGCAGACTACACGCCGTGTTTTCTCTCGGAGATTCCCGGGCTCTTTCTCGACGGCGTGCTGCCGCTGGACGCGGCGCTCGTGCAGGTCACGCCGCCCGACGCGCACGGATACTGTTCGCTGGGTGTGAGCGTCGACGTGGTGGCCGCCGCCTGCCGCGCCGCGCGCCTCGTGATCGCACAGCTCAATCCCCGCATGCCGCGCACGCACGGCCAGAGCTTCATCCACGTCGACCGCATCGATGCGTTCCTCCCCTGTGACGAACCGCTCGTGACCGTGCCCACCGCGCCCGCCGCACCGGAGTACGCGACGATCGGGCGCTATGTCGCGCAGTTGATCCAGGACGGCAGCACCCTTCGCGTCGGCATCGGCGCGCTTCCGGAGGCGGTCCTCGCGGCGCTCGCCGGCCACAAGGACCTCGGGGTGCACACCGAGATGCTCGGCGACGGCTACCTCGCGCTGCTGCGCAGCGGCGCGATCAACAACCGTCGCAAGAGCCTGCATCCCGGCAAGACGATCACGAGCTTCTGCCTCGGCGGCACCGACCTCTACGACCACGTGAACGACAATCCGCACGTGGAGTTCCATCCGACCGAGTACGTGAACAACCCGCTGGTGATCGCGCGCAACGACCGGATGGTCTCGGTGACCTGCGCGCTCGAGGTCGACCTCTCCGGGCAGGTCGTCGCCGATCCGCTCGGCCACGGGTTTCACAGCGGACTGGGCGGCCAGGTGGATTTCATCCGCGGCGCCACGATGAGCCGCGGCGGCCGGCCGATCATCGCCCTCCCCTCCACCACGGCCGACGGAAGTGCCTCGCGCATCGTCCCCCACCTGCGCGAGGGCGCGGGGGTGGTGACGTCGCGCGGCGATGTGCATTCGATCGTCACCGAGTACGGCGTCGCGACCCTCCGGGGACGCAGCCTGCGCGAACGCGCGCTCGAGTTGATCCAGATCGCGCATCCAAAATTCCGCGACGAACTTCTCCAGGGCGCGCTTCAATCCGGCCTGCTCCCCTCCTACCAGCGCAGTTCGCCCCGCCCGGTGCGCGACCTCGGCGATCTCGAGTCGCAACGCCTGACGCTCGCCGATGGCGGCTACCTGCTGCGTCCGCTCCATCCGTCCGACATCCGGCGGCTGCAGGAGTTTTTCTACTCGCATACACTCGAGACGATCCAGATGCGCTACGGCTATGCCGTGACCCGCATGCCGCGCGAACGCGCCTACGATCTTGTCAACGTGGACCAGGCGCGCGACCTCGCCCTGGCCGTCTTCGAGACGCAGGGCCCTCGTGAGATCATCCACGCGGTGGGGCGCTACTACCTCGACCCGGATGGCAAGTCGGCCGAAGTCGCGTTCGTCGTGCGCGAGACCAAACGCCGCTGCGGCATGGCTTCGGCGCTGATGGATGCGCTCCTGGCCGTGGCACGGAAGCGCCAGCTCACTTCGGTCTGGGGTCGCGTGCGCAAGGACAACCTGCCGATGCTGGCGCTGTTCCGCGGGTATGGAGCGACGATTTCCCGTCCCGGCGGAGCTGAGGGCGGCGACGATCTGGATGCTCGTATCGATCTGAGCATCAAGGGCTCGCCGGACAAGGGGCCTCGGCGGTCGGCGACGGGCCGAACCGGCCGCCGCCCGCGGGGACGCGATGCGCACTGATGCGGGGCGACCTTAGGGAACGCAAAAAGTTGAATCGGGGTCGAACACGCGGCGTCATAGGTGACGCCTTCACAACGATCCATGAATACCTGGACCAAGACCTCCCAGTCCCTCCTGATCGCGCTTTCTGTCGCCGGGCTCGCCGGCTGTCAGAACGCCGGTGAACACACGCGGACCGGCGCCGCCGTGGGCGCCGTCGGCGGGGCCATCCTCGGCGCCGTCATCGGACACCAATCCGGCGAGACCGGGGCCGGTGCCGCGATCGGCGCCGCGGCCGGTGCGGCCGTTGGTGGCGCGATGGGCAACTCGGCCGACCAGCGCGAGACCGAGGAGCGGCGCCAGGCTGAAGCTGAGGCCGCGCGTATGCGTGCCCAACAGCGCGCCCAGGCGGAACGCGAAGCCGCCGAAGCGGAGCGCCGGCGCCTCATCGCCGCGGGCGCCAGGATCGAGGATCCCGAGCTGATCGCCGCACGGCAGCGCGCCGAGTCGGCCGAGGCCGAACTCGCCCGCCTGCGCAAGGAGCAGGAAGATTCCGTCCGCAAGGCCAAGCAGCTGGCCGAGTACGAAGCACGGGAGCGCTCCGCTCGGGCCGAGGCCGAACGCCTGCGCGGCGAGTCGGAGACCGCCGGCACGACGCCCTGAGCCGGGAACGACCTGCCGGGCACGAGTCCGGCAACCGGACCGGATTGTCGTCAACGGCCATCCGCTTGCGCAGTCGGCGCCGCGCTGTCCAGCGCCTCGCCGGTGACCTTTGCCATTGTTCCCGCGTCGTACCTGCGATGGGATGGCGGGATGGTGGAAGCGACGCTCGTGGCCCGTGATGCGTGTGCCTGGCCGGTTCTGCTGCGACTCGGCGACGCGCGGCTCGGCGTGGTGCACTACAGCCGGCCGGACCACGGCACAAGCGAGGGCGACCTTGTCGCGCGGGTGAGTGATGACGACGGCGTGAGCTGGTCGCAGCTTGGCGTCCCGGCCCCGCATCTGCCCGGAGGCAATCGTGCGCATCTCGCGGCCGGGCTCAACCACGAGGGGCTCTGTGTGGTGCTCTCCACCGGGCACACCCTGCGCGAGGGTGCCATGGTCGGCCTCGAACCGTTCTGGTGCTCGACGCTGCGCGGCGTGAACTCCCGGTGGGATGTCAACACGCGCACCGCGGTCGACGTGCCCGGCCGCATCTGTATCCCACACGGGCGGGTTCTCGCGCTGACGGACGGCCGACTCGCCGCCACCGTCTACCGGAGCGAGGGGCACGGAAACCCGAGCCGTACCTGGATGCTCTTCAGCGACAACAACGGCGAATCGTGGGGTGGTGCCGTGCAGATCGGCGATGGCGACACCAATGAGGCTGTGGCGATCGATCGTGGCGCGGCCGGTCTCCTCGCCGTCGTGCGCACCCACCGGGACCATCATCTCGAGTTGTTTCGGTCGTCCAGTACGGGTCGCGACTGGATCCCGCACGGCATCGTCACGCTGCCGATGCAACATCCGGGGGACCTCACCGACCTGGGCGCCGATCGCATCTTGCTGACCTATGGGATCCGCAACCGTGGTCTCATGGGCATCGGCGCCCGGCTGAGCAAGGACGGCGGCGCCACCTGGAGCGCGCCCGCCGTCATCTATCAGTTCGGCGATGCGAAGGATTGCGGCTACCCGTCCACCGTCGTCTGTCGCGATGGATCGATCCTCACCGCCTGCTACTCGGACCTGTCACCCGTGCACACCGGCTACCACCTCCTGACGCTGCGCTGGCGGATGGAGGATTTCTTCAATCCCCAACCCCTCGGCTCGATCAGCGACGGCAAGCCGCTGTCCGTGTGATGGCTGTGGCGAGGTGCGAGTTGGCAACCGCGGTCGCGCCTTCTCGGATTCACCCACGAGGTGATGAGTGGGAACGGCCACGGCCCCTGTAAAAACGCCGGCGATCGACGCGACAGGGAGCCCTCGCATCGCCACTGACACTGCTCCAGCGCACGGGCGGAGCAACGGTGTGGGAACTCAGATCGGCGTGGCGTCGATCGTCTCGGAGTACTCGCCCGTTTCCGCCGCGAGTTCGATCAACTGGTGGAGCGACTTGAAGTGCTCGCCCAGGTCGACATCGCCACTCACACCCTCGATGATCCGGCGGAAGAGCTGCTTCTTCTCCGCCTTGAGCGCAGTGATCCGCTCCTCGATCGTACCCTGCGTGACCATACGATAGACGAACACCGTGCGCGTCTGGCCGATGCGGTGCACGCGATCGATCGCCTGTTCCTCGACCGAGGGATTCCACCACGGGTCGAGAAGGAACACGTAGTCGGCGGAATGGAGGGTGATCCCGGTGCCCGCGGCCTTGAGGCTGACGAGCATGAACGCGGCGCGATCACACTGCTGGAAATCCTGGACAGGCTTCTGCCGGTCGAGCGTGGCCCCCGTGAGTTCGAACCGCGGCACGTCGGGGAACTGCTCCACGAGCACCTCCTGCACACGGCGCAGGAACATGACGAACTGCGAAAAGATCACGACCTTGTGGCCGTTGCTGATCACCTCCGCGAGGCGTTCGACCAGGATCATCAGCTTGCCGCTGGCGGCCGGGTCGGCGTTCAGCCACGGGAGCAGATCCGGATCGCAGCAGATCTGACGCAGCCGCGTGAGGAGGCTGAGGAAGCCGAAGGCCTTCTCACGCATGGCGCGGTTGATGTCGTCGCCCAGGCGGTCGAGTCCCTCGCGGCACACGCGCGCGTACTCGGCGCGCTGCAGGTCGGTCAGCGGGCAGAGCACGTCGACCTCGACCTTGGGCGGGAGTTCGGTCGCCACCTGCGCCTTGGTGCGGCGCAGGATGAACGGCTCCAGCTGCCGGCGCAGCTTGTCCATCGTGGCGTCGCGCTCGTTGAGCAGCGCGGTCTCGAAGTCCGTGCGCGTACCGAACAGACCCGGGAGCAGGTAGTGGAAAATCGACCACAGGTCCAGCTGACGGTTCTCCAGCGGCGTGCCCGTGAGCACGATACGATGGCGCCCCTGGATCGCGAAGCAGGTGTTGGTGACTTTCGCGTCCGGGTTCTTGATGAACTGGCCCTCGTCGAGGATCGCGTAGCCGAACTCGTGGTCGTCGAGCAGCGCACGATGGTTGCGCAGCTGCGCGTAGCTCGCGAGCCACACGCCGGCGCGCTTCTCGTGGGCGAAGTCGACGCCGTTTTTCAGCACGAACACGGGGATGTCCGGCGCGAAGCGGCGCAGTTCCTCCTGCCAGACCGGGACGACGCTGGCCGGGCAGACCACGAGGTGGGACTTGCCCTGCACGGGACGCGCCAGCATGAGCGCGACGATCTGGATGGTCTTGCCCAGGCCCATCTCGTCGGCGAGCAGGCCGTGGCAGCCGTGGTCGGCGAGGTGCGCGAGCCACTCGACTCCACGCCGCTGATACGGACGGAGGAACGCGGGAAGGTCGTAGGAACCGGGCATCGCGCCGAGCAGGCCCTGACGCCATTGCTCGAGTTCGGGCGAGACGTTCAGTTCGAAGCGCCGGTCATTGAAGAGGGAAAACAGCAGGTAGGCGGGAATCCGGCCCTGTTTGAACGTCGCCGTGGCATCCGTCCACTGGCGCAGGCTCTTGAGGCTCTCGGGAGCGAGTGCGACCAGCCCGACCTCGGGGAGGATCACCGGGCCGCCGTGCGCCTCGGTGATCGTCTTCACCTGGGCGGCGTTGATCATCTGCTCGCCGGTTCGGAAGATCCACTCGAGGTCGATCGCATTGCCTGAGCCGCGGCGCACACGCGCCTCCAGCCGCACGGTCTGCACCCCGGCCGCGAGCTTCGCGACGGACGGATCCTGTTCGATCCGGAACGATTTCGCCCAGAGCGGGAGCGTGCCCTTGAGGAAGTGCGGGATCTCGGCGAGCTGTTCGAGCACGTAGGCGCCGAGTTCGGGATGGAAGCGGAAGTGGGACTTGCGGGCCAGCGCGGTGAGCGAAATCAGCTTCATCCGCTCGGCGGCGGACGGCGTGGGCGCGCTGTGGCCGTTGCCCTGACCGGCCGGCGAGAGAGCCGTCTTCCCGCTCAGCGGGACACTGGCGGCGCCGTTCGCCGACTTGGGCGCAGGATGGTGGGCGGGGTCGCGCGCCTTGCCGCCCTCGCTCCACCAGGGTTCGCAAAGGAGGCCCGCCGAGGTGACGGTGAGCTTGAGCAGGAGATCGCGGCGCGGGCCGGCCGCGCCATTGCCGTTGCCGCCCGTCGTGCGTTTGGCCGGCGCGGGCGCACCCGCTTTGGCCGCCGCCAGACCGCCGTCGCGTGCCACGGGCCGGCTTTCGGCGGTCGCCGGGCCCGGCTCGGAGGCATGACCATTGGGAGCGTGGGCCGGGGCACGTCCGTTCGTCGCCGCGCCATTCGCACCCGCCGCAGAGGCGGAAGCCGGCGGCGTTTCGAGCGGGAGCATCGGGATCTCGTCGGCCACGAGCTCCTCGATCTCGTGCAGGCCGGCCACGGCGATCGTCTGCGCGAGCGCCTCGTTGGCGCTGGAGGAGCGGACGATCAGGCCGGAAGGCCCCCACTCCAGGACCGAATACTCGTCCTTCTTGTCGACGCGGCAGTGAATGATGGCGTCGGCCGCGGTCAGTCCCACCTCGCGAATCCCGCCATTGCGATACAGCTCGCGACCCGCCTCAAGGTGCTCGGAGGCAAAGTAACCGTCCCACTCCAGCTCGAGCTTGTTGAACCAGAACTCCAGTGAGTCCTGCGTGTACACTCTTTTGGGGCCGTGCAGCTGCATCAAAAGGGGCCAGTGGATATGTTCTGGGTGCTGTCGTGCAAACCCTTTTTTTTGGGTCGGGTTAGCCAAGCTGATAATCGGCTGCCGCACGGGAGCGTTGGACCTTTTCTCGACGTGACATTTCCGCTTCAGTCGCAGATCCCATGCCCATGCCAGTAACGCGCGAATCCGCGCTCAAATCCATCCGGGCCGCCTTCTTTGCCGGGCTCATTGCGCTCTCGCCGATCCTGGTCACCGCTTTCGTGCTCAACTGGTTGGTCGACAAGATCGGCGGCAACTTTCGCGAGTTCTTCCTCTTTTTCCTTCCCCACAGCATGCTGAACGTCGAGGGGATGGCCTACGGAGGCGCAGTCCTCTTCGCCTGGAACCTCGCCGCGATGTTGGTGGCCTTCGGCCAGATCACGCTTCTGGGCTACCTCACGCGCTACGTCGCGGCCCGGGTGATGTTTCTGCAGACCGAGCGGCTCATGCACCGCGTGCCGCTCATCGGGGCGATCTACCACTCGGTGAAGCAGATCGTGGAGACGTTTTCGTCGCAAAACCGCGCCGTCTTCCAGAAAGTCGTGCTGGTGCAATTCCCCCGGCCGGGGCTTTACGCCATCGGCTTCCTGACGAGCCGCACCGGTGGCGAGGCGCAGGCCCGCACGAGCCGCGAGGTCTGGAATGTGTTCGTCCCGACCACGCCGAACCCGACCAGCGGTTTCCTCCTGATGGTGCCACGGGACGACCTGATCGAGATGGATATGACCATCGGTGAGGGCATGAAACTCATCGTCTCGGGCGGTGCGGTGACCCCGCCCTGGCCTCCGGCGGCAGCTGCTGCGCCCTCGACGGCCCTTCCGGCGACTGAGCCGGCGATCCCTCCGGCGCAGCCCGGTGTCTGACGCTGCCGCTCCCGTCCTGCCGCCGTGCCTGTTCCGACGCTTGCCACCGAGTTCACCGTGCTCGACCGGAATCCGGGCGCGGAAAGCTGGATGCGCCTCACCGTGTTCTCAACCAGCGAGGGCCGGCTCGAGTGCATGCAGCGGCAAAGCACCCGGCCGGCCGCGGGCGCGCCGCCGCTCGATCTGTTTGATCTTGTCCGCGCCGTGCTCGAAACCCGCAACCAGGGACGCACATGGTTCATTCGTGAGGCGATGCTGCTTCGGCGACGCGCCGGACTCGGCACATCCTACGAGGCGCTGACGTTTGCCTGCCGTTTCGCGCGGCTCCTGGCCCGCACGCCGATCCACGACGACAGCCGCGCCGCGGTGGGCGCTCTGCTGGAGCGCGCGCTGGACGCCTGGGAAACCGGCACGCGTCCCGACGCCGTCTACTTCAAGAGCCTTTTCCTCCTCGCCCGCGACGAGGGCTATCCCGTGCGCGAAGCGTGGCTGCGCACCCTGCGCGCGACAGACCAGGCGACAGCCGAGTCGGCATTGCGTCAGCCCGCGAGCGCACAGACCGCCAGCGAGCCCGACCTGCGTCACATCACGCGCCTGCTTGAGGACTACCTCGACCAGGAGCACGATTTCATCTTCCAGAACCGAACGTAATCCACTCTTCGCCATCGCGCAGTCGGAGCCCGGCGGTGCGGGGGTCGAAGGTGAAGGTCGGGAGAAAGAGAAAGATTAAGAGAAAGAGAAAGATTTCGGACGGGGGCTTCCTCTCCCATTTCATTCTTCCCGACGCCCATGCACGTTTCCATCGCCGACCGGACGATCGCCCTCAATGCGAGGGAGTTTGCCGAGTTCACCACCGGACCGTCGGCCGCCGGCTACGGGCGGATGGATCTGTGGCGCGCGCAACTCGGGCAGGTCTGGCACGAGACGCTGCGCGAACAGGTGGCCGGAGCCGATCCCACCGCGCGCTTTGAGATCCCGATCGAGGCGGTGGTGCCCTGGCGCGGGTGGCGCGTGACCCTGACCGGACGCGTCGACCAGGTGGTCGTGCGCGACGCACGCAGCATCGTGCGGGAGGTCAAGACCGTGATGCAGCCGCTCCCGGTCGACGCCGCGTCGTTGCGCGCCCACTACAGCGACTACTTCCGGCAGCTCGCCGTCTACCAGTGCCTCCACCGGGATACCACCGGGCCCGTGGGAGTCCTGGCGGGCGAACTGGTGTTCGTGGAGCCGGCGACGGGGATCACGCAGATCATCCCGCAGGACGCGGATGAGGCGCATGCACTTTTCGACGCGCGACTGGCCGAATTGTGCGAATTCGCGGAGACCCGCCGGCGCGGCCTGGAACGCCTGCGGACCCTGCGATTCGCCCCCGCTTTCGCCACGCCGCGTCCGGGGCAGGAAACCATCCTGGCCGACCTCCGTGCCGCCGCCTCACGTTCGCCCGTCGTCCTGTTCGAGGCGCCGACCGGCTACGGCAAGACCGGCTGCACGCTGGAGTATGCCCTGCAGACGCTGGCCTCCGGTCAGCTCACGCGCGTGATCTATCTCACGGGCAAATCGACGGGACAGCTCGAAGTGGTCCGCCAACTACGCGAGATGGTGGGCTCTCCGCCGGGCGCGAGCTGGTGGCAGATCCGGAGCAAGGCCGAGCACTGCATCCACGAGGTCTTCCATTGCGTGCGCGAGGTCTGCCCTCACCTCGAGGGGCAGGACGTGCGCTGGGCCACGAGCGGCCTGCAGCGCTTTGGGCAGGATCCCGCCGTGCCGCGCGATCTGGAGTCGCTGCGTGAGGCCGGTCGCGCCGTCTCGCTCTGTCCCTACGAGATCACCCGGGCGTCCCTGCCCTTCGCGGATATCTGGATCGCCGACTACAACTACATCTTCGCTCCAGCCAATCGCGGTTTCCTCGGCGAGCTTCCCGGGTTCGAGCCGGCGCAGACGCTGCTCGTCATCGACGAGGCCCACAACCTGCCGTCGCGCGTGGCTGATGCCTACTCAAGCGAACTCCGGCACGAAGCCGCACGCGCCGTGCTCGCCGCGCTCGACGCGACCGGCGCGCCCGCCGCGCTGACGTCCGCGTGGGAGCACCTTGCGCTGTTCCTGGCGCGGATCGAACCGGCCGAAGAGCTTCCACCCGAAACCGCCGGCGACCTGCACGATCTTCTCGGCGCGGTCGCCACCGGGATGCAGTCCGCTGCACTCGATCTGCCGGCGCTGGGTCCGGCGGTGACCGAGACCATCTTCCAGGCGGCCGGGCTGCACGCGTCGGCTGAATCGGGCAGCCGCAGCCAGCCCGAGCTCCTGTGGTCTCCGGCACGCGGCGTGGTGCGCTTCACCTGCATCGACGCATCCACCGCCATCGGCGAAACGCTGCACGACTTCGGACACGTCGTGTTTCTCTCCGCCACGCTCTCGCCGATCGACGCGTTCGTGCGTTCCTGCGGGCTCGCCCATCTCGAGCCGCCGCCCGCACACCTCGTCGCCCCGACGCCTTGGCGCGATCTCGCCTATGACGTCGCGGTGGATGTTAGGGTGGACACACGTTATGAACAACGAGCGCGGCACGAGTCGACCACGGCGCGCACCGTGGCCGACCTGAAGGACCCGGCCGACCCGGCCCCGGTCGTGGCGTTTTTCCCTTCGTTCGCCTACGCCGCGCGCATCGCCGAAAGGCTTCGGACCCTTCGGCCGGAGCTGCGCTGCGCGACGCAGCCGCGCGGCATCGATCTGCCGGCGCAACGCGCCTTCCTCGAGGAGTCGCTGCTTCTCGCCGACATCATCCTTCTCGTGCTCGGCGGCACCTTTGCCGAGGGCATCGATCTCCTGGGCGGGCGGGTTCGCCGCGCCGTCGTCGTGGGCCCGGCGCTCCCGGAAGTGAATGCCGTGCAACGCGCGCGCCTCGCCGCCTCGCGCGCGCCCGACCGCGACACCGCGTTTCGCGAGGTCTACCAGATACCCGGCATGGTCAAAGTGAACCAGGCTCTCGGCCGCCTCGTTCGCGCCCCCGGCCAACGCGCCAAGGTGCTCCTGCATTGCCGCCGCTTTGCGCTGCCGGGATACCAGAACCTGCTCGCGCCGGAGTACCGATTCGGGACGGTGATCGAGAGCGATCGCGACCTGGCGGATTGGTTGAAGTAACGCGTGTGGAGTGACGAGTTCCCGAGTCTGCCGCCGCAGGGCCCGCAGAAGCTCGATGGTCCCTCGTCGAAATCTCCGTCACGCGTCACGCGCCATTCGTAGTTCGTCACTTCTCCGGATTGCGCTTTACCGCCAAAGTCCATCCGCCGCACTATTCCCGCCCGTGAGCACACGGAAAACCCTCCATGCCGCCGATGTCTCGGCGGCTTTCGCGCGTCTGGTCGACTCGATCGCGCGGCGCCACCGCTCCACCCCGAATCTCGTGCTCCTGGGCATCGCCAACGGTGGGATCCCCGTCTGCCAGCGGCTCGCCCATGAACTTGCCGCCGCGAACGGGCATCCCGTCGAGCACGGGGTGTTGAACATCACCTTTCATCGCGATGACATCGGCCGCCACCCGATTCCCAAGGATGTCGAGGAGACGCACATCCCGACCGACATCGAGGGCGCGACCGTGATCCTCGTGGACGACGTCCTTTTTTCCGGGCGAACCGTGCGCGCGGCCCTCGAGGAGGTATTCTCGCTCGGACGCCCCACCCGCGTGGAGCTGGCCGTGTTGGTCGACCGGGGCAACCACCGCCTGCCCATAGCCGCCGACCACGTCGGCGCGCATGAAGCCACCGCGCCGGAGGAACGCGTTCGCGTTCGCCTCGATCCCGCCGATCCGTCGGCCGACATCATCACCATCACCCGCCCCGATACCCGCCGCCATCCATGAGCTGGACACGCAAGGATTTCATCGCGATCGAGGACCTCTCGGTCGACGAGATTGAGCAGGTGCTCTCCGTGGCCGCCGCCTTCAAGCGCACGTTGGGCCGCTCGCACAAGAAGCTGCCCGCCCTCCGCGGCAAGACGGTGGTGAACCTCTTTCTCGAGCCGAGCACGCGCACGCGCGTGGCCTTCGAGACGGCCGCCAAGCGCCTGAGCGCCGATGTGATCTCGCTCGATATGAACGCGAGCAGCACGACCAAGGGCGAGACCCTGCGCGACACCGCGCAGAACATCCAGGCATTGCGCGCCGACATGATCGTCATCCGGCATTCCGCCGCCGGATCGCCCGGCTACCTCGCGCGACGGCTCGACATCCCCGTGGTGAATGCGGGCGACGGAGCCCACGAGCATCCCACCCAGGCGATGCTCGACGTCTACACGATGCGCGAGCACCTCGGCAGCCTCAAGGGCCGCCGCATCACGATCCTGGGAGACATCCTGTTCTCGCGTGTGGCGCGATCCAACATCTGGGCGCTCTCGAAGCTGGGCGCCGAGGTCACGCTCGCCGGACCGGCGACCCTTGTGCCCCACCAGCTCACGGAGTTCGGCGTGAAGGTCTCGCACGACCTGCGCAGCGCGCTCGCCGACGCGGAAGTTGTGATGCTCCTGCGCATCCAGCACGAACGCCAGACCTCCAGCCATTTTCCCTCGCTGGGCGAGTACACCAGCATGTTCGGGTTGAACAAGACCCGCGCTTCCTGGCTGCATCCGAACGCCATCATCATGCACCCGGGCCCGATCAATCGCGGGGTGGAGATCGACTCCGACCTCGCGGACTCCTCGCGCTCGGTGATTCTCGACCAGGTGACCAACGGGATCGCGGTGCGCATGGCCGTCCTCTACCTCTGCGCCGGCGGTTCGCCCACCGCCGTGCTCCAGGCCACCGAGGAAGCGCACGCCAGCCCGGAGTGACGGCTTTCACAGCCACCGACCTTCAGCCCCTCAGCCTTTCAGTCCTTCAGCCTCTCCGTCCATGCCTGACATTCTCTGGATCAAGAACGGTCGCGTGATCGACCCGGCGGCCGGCCGCGATGCGACCGGCGACGTGTATTCGGTCGATGGACACATCGTCGGCTCCTTGAGCGATGAGCAGAAATCCGCTGCGCGCGTGATCGATGCCTCCGGCCTCGTTGTCTGCCCCGGCCTGGTCGACATCCACGTGCACCTGCGCGAGCCCGGCCAGACGCACAAGGAGACGATCCAGACCGGCTCCTTCGCGGCCGCCGCCGGCGGGTTCACCACGATCGTGTGCATGCCCAACACCTCGCCGCCGGCCGACAATGCGGGCACGATCCAGTACATCGTCGATGCGATCGAGCGCGAGGCCGTGGTGCACGTCTACCCGACGGGCTGCATCACCGTCGGCATGAAGGGCGAGGCGCTCGCGGGCATCGGTTCGCTCAAGCGCGCGGGAGTCGTCGCGATCACGGATGACGGCATGTGCGTCCAGAACAACGAGCTCATGCGCCGTGCCGTGGAGTATGCCCACATGTTCGGCCTGCCCGTGATGGATCACTGCCAGGACGAGGCGCTGACCAAGGGGGCGGTGATGCACGAGGGACAGGTCTCGCTGCGCCTCGGGTTGCGCGGATGGCCGGCCGCGGCGGAGGACATCATCGTCTCGCGCAATGTGATCCTTTCCAACCTCACCGGCGCGCACATCCATCTCCAGCACATCAGCTCCGGGTCCTCGGTCGAGATCGTCCGTCGCGCCAAGCAGCGCAAGGTGAACGTCACCTGCGAGGCCACGCCCCACCACATCGCGCTCACCGACGAGGCGGTGATCGGCTACGACACGAGTTTCAAGATGAACCCGCCCCTGCGGACGGAGACCGACCGCCGCACGATCATCGAGGGCCTGAAGGACGGCACGATCGACTGCATCGCCACCGACCACGCGCCGCACACGAATTACGAGAAGGACAAGGAGTTCGACTACGCGCCGTTTGGTATCATCGGCTTGGAGACAGCACTGCCCGTCGCGCTCGAGGTGCTCCACCGGCAGGAGGGCATGCCTCTGGCCGATGTGCTCGCGCTCATGACCTGCAGGCCGGCGGGAATCGTCAAGCTGCCGGCGGGCACGCTTGCGCCCGGTGCCGCCGCGGACATCTGCGTGTTTCACCCCGATGAGGCCTGGACCGTCGACGGGGCCGCCCTGCAAAGCAAGTCCGCCAACTCGCCCTGGCTCGGGAAGGAGATGCGGGGCCGCGTGCACTACACGATCGTCAGCGGCCGCATCGCGGTGGACGGCTGCCGGCTGGTGACTGAGACCGGGCAGTGAGACGCCTTAAGCGCTAAGCACCTCGCTGCGCGGTGTCTCCTGGGCAGGGCGGGTTTTCCGAACCCGCCGCGAGTGCGAATCGGCCTCGCCTACCTCGATATATCCGTCTGCAACAACACGCGGAAGCCGCGGTCCTGCAGCGCGCGCGCGGCGAGTTCCATATCCTCGACGTTCAAGGCGAGCGCCGCTTTCTCCTGCGGGCGAAAGATGAACGGGTAGATGTAGTGGATGTTGATCTCCGCCGCGAGGAGGATGGCGAGCACCGCGGAAAGGTCCGCCTCGGTCCGCAACTCGACAACGAGCAGCTCACTCAGGTTGAATGCGAAACCGGCGTCACGAAACGCCCGCGCCGCGCCATCCGGGTCGTCGACGATCACGCGGACGATCGCACTGTCGGTCGTCTCCATCGTGGTGATTGCCATCACGTGGATGTTCTGCGTGCGCAGGAGGTTCACGACCTCGTTCAGCCGTCCCACCTTGTTCTCGGTGAATACAGAGAACTGCTTCACCGGTTCCTGGCGCGGGGATTGAGTCGTGCTGACGGGCATGGCGACGCGATCAAAGCATGTCCCTTACCGGGCCGGGGTCAAAACTCCAATGCAGCCCCGTGGTCGTCGTGATCACTCTCGTTTCCCAAGTTCTCGCAGGCATTCCCAGGTACGCCGCGACGAACATTCGCCGCGCGCGTCCACGAGCCCGCCCTGCCGCGGGCCGCACACCGGCGATTGTCAAATGCCACGACCAAAAATCCACAGCCTTTTTTTGGCGGCGGCCGGGGTGAAACCTCTTGTGAGGCGGGCATGCACCGATAGACTCGTCTCCATGAGAGGCGACCCGATCCTGTACGTTCGTCGCGGTTGTCCTTGGTGCCGCGAAGCGATGGCGTTTTTCTCCAGTCACGGTGTCTCGCTCGAGATCCGCGATGTGGACCGCGACTTCAATCACCTGCAGCGCATGGTCGAGGTCAGCGGGCAGTCACTGACGCCCACGTTTGAGTTCGACGATTTCATCGTCAGCGATTTCAGCGTCGAAGAGTTCCTGGACGAACTGCACGAACGCCCGGACGTTCAGGCCCACTTGGGAATCACCGACGACAGCCATATCGCGTAGGCCGCGCGCGACCTGCGCGACGGTCACGAGGCGCTGAGCGATGGGCGTGCGATGGTGGCGCGGAATGCACCTCCGAGGCCTGCCTCAGGCAGCGCCGCCTGGCACTCGTCTCTCGCCGCTCGTTCCGACCCGTTCGCCGGATTCTGATTAGACTCGCGGAGCGTGCCGGGCCTGTGGCACAACCCGCTTTCGAGCCCACATGATCGACCCTGCGGCCCCTTTCCTTTCGCCGGCTCAGAAACGCGTGATCGGCTTCGCCCTCGGGCTCGGAGCCTTCATGGCCTCCGGTGCCCTGCTCGTGATACTGGTGGCGGTGCTCGGCCGCCTCATCGGCACGTTCTCGTCGGTGATCTGGCCGCTCGCCGCCGCAGGTATTCTCGCGATGATCCTGCGTCCGGTCGTGGGCCTGTTCGAGCGTCGCCTGAGGCTTCCGCGCTCGATCAGCACGATCGTGCTCTACTTGGTGGTGACGGTCGCGCTCACCGGCGTGCTTCTGACGTTCGTCCCCTCACTCGTGCGGCAGGCTGTCGATTTCATCAATTCGGCGCCCGAGCTCTGGGCGCGCGCGGTCGCCGCATTCCACGAGCAGTATCCGGACTGGAGCGAACTCTACCAGCGCGCGATGGCCAACGATACCCTGCGCCAGGTCATCGAGGGCGCCGTCGCCCAGGTTCGCCTGGTGGCGATGGCCATCCTCCCCAACCTCAAGTCCGCCGGCGGCACGGTGGTCGGCATGGCCGGGTTCGTCGCCAATCTCGCGATTGTTCCCGTCTATCTGTTCTTCTTTCTCCAGTCCGATGAAGAACCGACGCATTCGCTGCAGGACAACCTGCCGTTCCTCAAGGACGAGACCCGGCTCGACGTGGTGTTTCTCGTCCGGGAGTTCATCAGCATCGTGGTGGCCTTCTTTCGCGGGCAGCTCGTGATCGGGATGATCATGGGCGTGCTGCTCGCGATCGGGTTCTCGGTCGTGGGTCTCCAGTTCGGCATCGTGCTCGGCCTGGCGATCGGGCTCCTCAACGTCGTGCCCTATCTCGGCACGATCCTGGGCCTGAGCATCGTGCTGCCGATGGCCTATTTTCAGAATAGCGGCGGCTTCCTCACCCTCGCGCTTTGCCTGGGCGTCTTCATCCTGGTGCAGATGATCGAGGGCTACGTGCTGACGCCGCGGATCATGGGCCGCCAAACCGGTCTTCATCCGGTCACCATCATCATCGCCATCTTCTTCTGGGGCACCGCACTCGAGGGAATCCTGGGCATGGTGCTCGCCATCCCGTTGACTGCGTTCCTCGTCACAGCCTGGCGTCTCGCCAAACGCAAGTATTTCCGCCAGCTGGTCTGAGCCACGCGGCGGCGCCGGAATCCGTCCACTTCAGGAACGGCAGTCGCACTCCTCCGCCGACACCGGCGTCCGCGGGTGCATCCCGTGTGACTCCACTCTTGCGGAATCCAGGCTCGCGGCGACCAGCTGAAGCCTTGCCCCGCCGCACCATGCCCATGGTCCCCAGCACCTTCCGCGGTGGAGTCCGTGAACGATTGCCAAATCCGTGGTGGTCCTAATCCTGAGCCTCTTCACGCCTGCAGGCTGTCCGTCTTTCTCCGCGCCCTCTGTGTCCTCTGTGGTTCACCCTCTGCCGCAACCCACCCGCTGACCGTCCTCCATGTCCTGGATCGTCGAAACCGCGAGCGGCGGCGGCATGTTCCTTCCGCAGATCGGCTGGCACCTTGATGCGTCGCGGCGAACCACGTGCAGCTTCGTGTCGCATGCCCATAGCGATCACGTGGCGCGGCACCGCACGGTTCTCTGCACCGCCCCCACAGCCCAGCTGCTCGCCGCCCGCATTCCCGGTCGCCGCGAGTCCATCGTGCTGCCGTATGGCGAGCCGTGGCCGCTGGACGCCGGCACGCGCGTGACGCTCCATCCGGCGGGCCACATCCTCGGCTCGGCTCAGTGGCTGGCCGAAAGCGAACACGGGCGCCTGCTCTACACGGGAGACTTCAAGCTCCGGCCGGGCGTATCCACAGAACCATGCGCCACGCCCCGTGCGGACGTGCTGATCATGGAGACGACCTTTGGCAAACCCCGCTATCGCTTCCCCCCGGCCGACGATGTGGCACGCGACATCGTCGCCTTCTGCCGCCAGGCGATCGCGGAGCGCGCCGTTCCCTTCCTCTTCTGCTACAGCCTCGGCAAGAGCCAGGAGGTGCTCGCGCGCCTGCAGGGTTCCGGGCTGCCGATCATGCTCCATGCGCAGACGGCCCGGATGACCGCGATCTACGAGGCGTGCGGCGTCGCGTTCCCGCCTCACCGCGCCTTCGTCCCGGCCGAGGCCGCGGGCCATGTCGTGATCGGTCCGCCCCAAATCGACCGCTCACCCGAAGTGCGGAGCGTCCCCCGGCGCCGCTCGGCCATGATCTCCGGATGGGCGATCGATCCGTGGACCATGCCGAAGCATCGCTACGATGCAGCGTTTCCGCTCTCCGACCATGCCGATTACAAGGACCTCCTTCGGTTCGTCGAGGCGGTTCAGCCGCGACTCGTCTACACCGTGCATGGCTTCGCCGCGGAGTTCGCGCGCGATCTGCGCGAGCGAGGCGTGGAGGCCTGGGCGCTCGGTCGCGCAAACCAGCTGGATCTGGGCTTGGAGTTTCACCCGAGGCCTTGAGGAGCGGCATGCCGGCGCTGGCGCAGACCCGCTTCCCTTTCAACTGGAATCCAGATACTTACGCGCTCAGCTCCCAACGGCGAACATGCGAGCCCACGCACGGCTCGACATCGTCCGCCTGTTTCTTCTGGCGGGAACCCGGATGGCCGGCCGAGACTCCCAGAAGGCATCATCACGCCCCACCCGTTTTCCATGCGCTGTTTTACCTGTCTGGGCCTCGCCCTCGCCACGCTCGCCGCGTCTCCACTCGTGTCGCGGGCCGCGGAGGCGTCCGGGAATGCGTCATCCGATGACTCGGCGCCCGCGCACGCCGCCTCCTTTCTGCGCCCGGGCGAAACCGTCGTGCTTCGCCTCAGCTACGGGTTGATCTCCAACGCCGGTGAAACCCGCTTTGAGACCGTCCGCGAAGAGTTCCCGGATGGTCCGCGCATTCGTGTGAAGGTCTCCACCACGTCCCGCGGCATGGTGGAGACGTTCTTTCCCCTGCGCAATTACTCCGAGTCCCTGATCGATGCCGTCAACGCTCGACCCCTGATCATCACGACCGAAGGCAGGGAGCGAAAGCGCACCACCCGCCAGACCACGATCTTCGATTACGAAAAGGGCATCGTGCAGCACACCGACCACGTGCGCCCGAAGCGCAGCGGCACGGCCGAGCTCCCCGACCAGCCGGTGTTCGACCTCATGGTGACGATGATGCAAGCGCGCACCTGGGACATGAAAGTCGGGGAGAAACGCACGGTCATCTGCTCGTTTGCCGACGAGTTCTACACGCTCGAGGTCACCGCGCTCGAGGAGGATGAGATCAAGACACCAGCCGGTCGCTTCAACACGATCGTGCTCGAACCCACGCAGGTGGGCGAACTCAAGGGCTTCTTCAAGAAGGGCGGCGCGATGAAGTTCTACATCTCGCGGGGAGAGCGGCCGCAGATCGTGCGCCTCGACATGAAGACCAAGGCCGGCACGATCGTGGCCTCGCTGGTGGAGGAGAGCTTTGCCAGCGAGCCAACGAAGCCCTAGCCGCGCGCGCGTATCCGCTGCGTGGATGGTCCTGAGAGCCGTCGCCTATCGCCTCTCGCCTGTGCGCCCGCCCCCGGCCGGTGCACAAACCGCCACGGCTTTGCAGCCCACTCCGGTCCCGCGTAATCGACGCCCACGCGCGGTCCGGCAACGACCTCATGCGGTGGCACGACGTAGCCGTCATCCTCGATCCACAAATCCGTCTCACGCGTGGCCGGCCGGGTGTTGAAACGCCGGTCGATGCCAAGTCCCTTGGTGACGCGTCCGGGTCCCACGAATCCAGAGACACCGCGGATCAGCACGGCCGCGGGGTATCCCTCGGGTCCGGTGACGAGGTTCAGCATCTCGTGGATGCCGTAACACAGATAGACATACCAGTGCCCGGGCGGCCCGAACAGGACGCCTGTCCGCGCGGTGCGCCCCCGGCTGGCATGGCAGGCCTTGTCGTCGGGGCCGTCATACGCCTCGGTCTCGAGTATCCGGAACATGCGCACGCCGGAGCCGTCCCGGATGACGAGCTGTCGTCCCAACAGATCGCGCGCGATGGCGACGGTGTCGGTCCCGCTGACTTTCCCGGTTGGCAGCATGCGCCCCACGTCACCAGCCTCCCGGCGCCGGGCTCGCTGGCGATGGCAAAACGCAGCGAGTCCACGCCGCGAAGCCACCAGCGTTCCTCCGTGATCTCTGTGCTCAACTGCTCTTCCTGGGTTCAGCGCCGCGTTGTGATCCCGGCCAGCTCGACGTCCCTTGTTCAATCGGTCGCATTCGCGAGATGCTTCCCGGGTAGGCCGGTGCCGGACGTCGCTGGAGGGGGCTCGGACTCGAGCTTCTCGTAGGCCCCCTGCGTGGTCAGGAACACACGTTCGGGTCCGAGCTGCTCAAGAAACTCGGTGCACGCCAGCCGGTCCATGACCGGCCCCTTCACCTCGGTCAGGTGCAGCTGGATACCGGCGTCGTGCAGCCGGTTGAGTATGCTGGTGAGCGTCTCCAGGGCGCTGGCATCAATGAAGTTGATCGCATTGCAGATCAGCACGAGGTGCCGCAACCGCGGGCGCTCGGCCGCGGCAGAGAGCACGAAGTCCTCGATGTACTTCGCGTTGGCAAAGTAAAGGCTCTCGTCGATCCGAAGCATGAGGACGTGCGGGAGGGTTTGCACGTCGTGCCGCCGGACGTTGCGGAAGTGCCCGGTGTCCGGCACCCGGCCGACGACGGCCATGTGCGGCCGGCTCGTGCGCCAGAGATGGAGGACGATCGTCGAGGCGATCCCGACGAGGATGCCCGTCGTGACCCCGACTGCGAGCACGGCGACGAAGGTGAGGATCAACGCGGCGGCGTCCGCCTTGTTGTAACGCCAGAGCCGGCGCGGCATGGCGAAGTCCATCAAGCCAGTGACCGCGACGACGATGATGGCGGCCAGCACGGCCTGGGGCAGATGATGGAAGAGCGGCATCAAGAAGAGCGCGGCCATGCCGACCACCCCCACCGCGATGAGTGATGCGAGACCGGTGTTTGCGCCGGCCGAGAAGTTGACCATCGAACGTGCGAAGGAGCCGCTGACCGGATAACCGCCAGTGACCCCGGCTGCGAGATTGCCGGCGCCGAGAGCGATGAGTTCCTGGTTTGAATCCACTTTCTCCCGACGCTTGGCCGCGAGCGACTTTGCGACGGAAATGTTCTCGAGAAAGCCGATGAAACTCACCGCAAACGCGAGCGGAATCAGCGTGAGGAACTCGGAGGCATCGAGTGCGGGAAGCGCGAAGCGGGGCAACCCTCCCGGAATCTCCCCGATGATGTTCACTCCGTTGCCTCCCCCGAGCTGAAAAGCGGCAACCGTTGCCGTACCGACCAGCACCACGACAATCGGACCGATCTTCGGCAGCGATTGCGCCAGGATCGGGGGGAGACCTTTCCATCGCGCGAGGACCGGCGGCAGAACGTAACGAAACGCGAGCAGCAGCAACACGCTCGCGCCGCTGATCGCGACCGTGGGCCAGCGAGTCTGCGGCATCGCCCCGGCCAGGTCCGCCAGCAGTTCATGCAGATGGTCGGTCCGTGGAAGCTCGACGCCGAGCAGGTGTTTCACCTGGTTCAATGCGATGAGACACGCCGCAGCGCTCGTGAAGCCGGAGAGCACCGGCTGGCTCAGGAAATTCGTGACGACCCCCAGCCGCGCGGCGCCCATCGCGACCTGCATCGCACCCGCGAGAAGCGCGGTGGCCATGGCAAACGCGAGGTAACGTGGCGAACCGGGCTCCGCCCACGCGGCGACCTGCGTGACGATGAGCAGCGATAACAGCGCTGACGGGCCGACCGACAGGTACCGGCTGCTGCCGAGCAGCGCATAGACGGCGAGCGGCACGAGGCTGGCATACAATCCGACCTGCGGGGGCAGACCGGCCAGCAGCGCGTAGGCCATGGCCTGGGGAATGAGCAGGGTCGCCACGATCACGCCCCCGAGGGCATCGCCCGGCAGGTCCTTGCGCTCGTAGTGCACGAGCCAGACCAGGGCTGGAATCCGTTGCTTCAACCAGGACTGCCTGGCTGGCTGCAGGCTCACAGCAGGATCGTCATCGCTTCTCATGCCGGCCTCTCGGGATCAATCGGCGGTCACCGCACGATGAAGATCCACGTTCAAGAACGATCGGGCGGCGCACCATCGCGCGATGGCCTCGACAGCCTGCACGTCCCACTCGCAGCGATCGCGTGTGTCCTTTTCCGATACACCGCGAGTCGTGATGAAAGCCGCCGTGGGAGTGTCTTGCACTAGCGGACGGTGAACCGCTCCAGGACCATGAGGATGGTGGTAAGCGCTACCGCCAGGATGATGGCAAACGCGCGCCGCGGAACATGCAGCAGGTCGGGCAGCATCACTTTGCCGAGATCACCCCATGTCTCGACCGTCCGCTTGCTCCAGCCGGACATCTCGGCAAATATCCAGGAACCGGCGACCAGGCCGGCCATGCCGAAAAGCGCGTCCCAGCTGCCCTGTCCCAGGGCTGCGGCGACCGTGCCGGGGCAGTAACCCAGCAGGGCGAAACCCGCGCCAAACAGCAACCCGCCGACGATGTTGGCGCCGACCCGCGTGGGCTTGAGGTGCAGCTTTGCCTTGCCGAAGTGATGCAGCGCGAAGATGCCGATCATGCCCACCACGATCGCGGTCAGCATGACCTTCACGACCGTGAAGTCCTGGAGCAGGAGTTGACCCAGGAGGACGTTGAATTTTCCCACGCCGCCCTTCTGCAGCAGAAAGCCAAAGATCAGGCCAAAGAGGACACCGGTCGCCACCTGTGGCGCCGCGGCCACCGGCGACTCCGACTGCCCGGCTGAGGGTGATGGATGTTTGCCAGCGTCGCTCATGGTTCCTTAGAGGAGAAAGAGCGGCATCGCGACCGCGATGCCGCCGATGAAGAAGCAGATCACCGCGATCCAGGAGGCGACGTTGAGTTGCAGCGTGCCACTGATGCCGTGGCCGCTGGTGCATCCGCTCGCCATGCGGGCGCCAAAGGCCATGAGCAGGCCGCCGCAAAATCCGATCGCCGCACGCAAGGCCACACTCTCACCGAACCGGTCCTCCCACATCGGCGGCACCCATTCGTTGGCAAACTCCCCGCCCGTCAGCGCTGCAATCGCACCGCCCGCGACGATGGCCATCACAAAGGCAAATCCCCAACTCACGCGCGGCGGGTTGTCCTTGAAATAGGCGAGCGACCTCGTGTGGCGGGGCGCCACGGCTTTGCCGAGAAAGCCCGCGACCTGCGCGTAGAACGACGAGGCTCCGATCGGCTTGTCCGAGAAGTAGAAGGTCAGCCACGAGAGCACGCCAATGCCCGCGCCGACCACGTAGGGCGACCAGGCGGGGCCGGGATAGTCGAGCGCGTTCACACCCGGTTCCGCCGCGATCGCCGCGGAGAGCGGCCACAGGCCCGAAGCGCCCAGGAGGGCGACGCGCTGGAGTGCCTTCCTCATTTCGTCTCCTTGTTCCGGTTTCCTTCGACAGGAAAGCCCGCCTCCTGCCATGCCTGCCAGCTCCCCGGGATATTGCAGACACAGGAGAATCCCGCCTGCTGCAGGATGCTGGCCGCGATGCTCGCCCGGTAACCACTGTCACAATACACCGCGGTCGGCCTGTCCCGGTCGAGTTTGCCGAGCTGCTCGCGCAATTCGCCGAGGAAGGCGTGGCGGGCATGCGGCATGTGGCCGCTGTTCCATTCATCCGGTGAGCGCACATCGAGCAGCTGCAGCCTCTTGCCCTCGCGTTTGACTTCATGCACCGTCATCTGCCCGACCGATTCCAACGGCAGACCGGCGTTGTTCCACGCCGTCATGCCTCCGACGAGGTAGCCGGCGAACCGGGTATAACCGGTGCGGACAAAATAGCGGACGATCTCATCGAGCTGCTCGTCGGACTCGAGGACCAGGAGAATGGGTTTCTTCGGATCGAGCAGCCAGCCGGCCCAGATCGAGAGCATCGGCTTGCCGCCGATACTGAGTGCCCCGCGGATGTGGCCGCCGCCAAAGGCCAGCATCGTGCGAGTGTCGATCAACACATGGTCCTTCTTCCTGATCGCCTCCCTGAACGAACTCGGGGGCAGCCCGCGCACGCCGGGCAGGTTGCCAAGAACCTCCGGGCCCTTCGCGTTCACCTTCTTCATCCGGGGATAGTAGGTCGGCGTGGGCGGGGCGGTGGAGAGCGCATAGTCGGTGAAAGGCTTCACCTGGTCGAACTGCAGGAATTCGTTGAAGCGTCGCTCATACCCGATCGTGCTGCTGAGCCGATCACCGATGTCGGCACCACACGGCGAACCGGCACCGTGCCCCGGGTACACGATGACCCCGTCATCGAGCTTCAAGTAGACCTTCCGCAGGGTGCGAAAGAGTTGCTTCGCGAGCTTCTTCGCCTGGGCGGTTCCGAGTAGGTCGGGCCGCCCTGCCGAACTGACAAACAACGAATCCCCCGAGAGCACGCCCCAGGGCGCATCAGGATGGTCCTTGTCCGCGACCAGGTAGGCGACGTGTTCCGGCGTGTGCCCGGGCGTGTGTCGCACCGTGATCAGGGCAGAGCCGAACTCAAAGGTGTCGCCATCACGAATCGGCTCGTGATCGAAGTCATAGCGAGCCCCGCCTTCGTGGCTGACGAAGATCTTCGCGGACTCGAGCCGCGCAGCGAGTTCGCGCGCCCCGCTGACGAGATCGGCATGGATGTGGGTTTCGAAGATGTGCGTGATCGCGACCTGTTTCTCGCGGGCGAGTTCGAGGTAGCAATCCACGTCCGCCCGCGGATCGATCACCGCAGCCACGCCTGCGGAATCGTCGCCGATCAGATAGGAAAGCTCCGCGATACCTTCGGTTTGAATTCGTTCAAAGATCAGGGCCATGATTGCTTCACGTGCGCGTCTCTTCGCCAGCCGTCCACTCGTTGCGCAGGCTGCCGCGGGCGCGGTACGCGCGAATGATGCTACGCCCGGTCGGTGACTGGCGCCATGGGGTCGAACACCGTCCCTGCCTGCGGTGTGCCTGCCGATCCACCGACACAAAATGCCGGCTCCGCATCCGAAGTGGCCACCGTGGGCACCAAGGAGCAGAGCCGGAACGGATCGATCACCCGCGGCGCAGCTACCGGACCTCCAGAGTGAAGCTTTCCGAGTGGCTGTTGAACTCCGGTGCGTACATGCACTGGATCTCGGCGATGCCCGACTGGTAGGCGCCCTTGAGCTGAACGCGTGTGGAGTATTCGAATACGTAGACGCCCTTCGGCAGGTAATCGATGAAGAAGTGGCTCGCGGTGTCCCGCGTGCTTTCGTAGTAGGCCAGGCCGTCCTGGAAACGGTAGCGGCTCAGGACGTTCACCGGTTCGGTGCCGCTGCCGCGCTGGTCCTTGAGGTGCACGTATTCCATGTCGCGGTCGGTGCGCAGCTCGATACGCACAACGAGTTCGTCGCCGACAGCCAACGCGCCCTTCACCGGCTTCAGGACCGGCCCTTTCGACGAGTTCTCCTTCACGTACAGCGTCTTCTTCAGCCGCAGCGGCGTGTCCTCGTGCGGCGTGACCTTCGCCATGTCCTCGAGGTACTGCCAGTGCACGCTGCCCCAGCTCACGCCCTCGTCGACCTTGCGCACGGTGATCTCGCCCATCCGCGGTTCGATCTCTCCGCGGCCGAATCGTTGCTCGTAGAATCCGGTGCCGACCTCGACCTTCTCCGGCTTGATCGCCTCGCCGCCGAGTGAGACTTCGACGAGCGCATCGCTTGCGAGCAGATTTCTGCCCCGAAGCAGGAGCGCATAGACGGCGTCGGCCGTGGCCTTGGTCGTCTTCCAGTCCTGCGTCTGCTTCTGCTTCAAGAGCCAGACCTTGCAGTCCTCCACAGCCTGGTCGTCCTGCATCACCTCGGCAAACGCCTCGATCATGACAGCCTGCGTCTCGATCGGTGCCCGGAACCACCACCAGCTCAACTCGAGGTCGCGCCAGAACATACCCATCTCCGCATCGGTGACGCTGCGCTCCTTGATCGAGCGCATGATTGCCCGGGGCGTCTCTGTGTCCCCGAACCGCTGCAAGGCCAGCGCGAGATGTCCCTGACACAGGCGGCACTCGAGCTTGAGCCAGAACTGGCGCGACTGTTTCCGGAAGAAGGTCACCGCCTCCGTGTGGGCATCGTTCACGGGCTGGTCCTTGAGGAAGAAGCTGCGCCCGTAGAGGTAGAACGCATCCAGGTGCGTCGGCACATACCGTTCCGGATCCGGACCGCGCAGGATCTCGCGGTAGCGGCGATCCATCCACGCATCGAGCGCCTGCAGCGCGCGCACGGCCGGTTCGACATCGATGGTCACGCCCAGATGCCGCATGCGCCCAAAACCCGTCACGATGTAGAGTGAAATGAACTCGCTCGGCCGGCCGCCGGGGAACCACGGCCAGAGACCATCGCTGAGCTGCTGCTCGGCCAGCTTTGCCATCGTCCGCTCCGTTTCGCTCTCAAGGCGGTTCCCGTCGAAGAGGAGTCCGACATTGCGCCGGGCCTCGCTCTCGTCCGCGGCCTGGCGCAGCCACGGCGTCTCCTCGAGCAGCACCGACTTGAGGTCCTCGTTCTTCTGCAACGGGCTCTCGAGCGCCGCGGTATTCCTCCAGAGGTCGAAGACCCGCCGGATCTTCGGATCGGAGCCGGCGATGTGGCGCGCCAGGGCATTCGCGTAGAGCTGGTTGAACACCTGTTCGCTGCACTCATAGGGAAACTCCATCAAATACGGCAGCGCCATCACGGCGTACCAGGCAGGCTGCGACACCATCTGCACGGTCAGCGCCTGATGCCGCAGGGTGTCGGAGGCGCCGGAATCCAGGAGCTTTCGAAACTCGAATGATTTCGTGCCCGCGCCGCGCACCGGCAGGGGAAGCGACTCGGTCACCAGTATCCGACGGCTGAGTACGGGCATAAACCCCTCCTCGCCGTCGCTCGCGGTCGCACTCGCGCCGACGGCCTTGTAGGTGAGAAAACCCGTCCCATCCGGCACGGAAATGCGCCACGCGAGCGTGCGCGACTGCTTCGCCGGGATGTCGAAGGCCTGCTCCCCGCCGCGGTTGCCGAGCTGCGCATCCACGCTCTCGAGCGTGGATGCGTCGGCGAACGTCAGGTTCACGCGGCCCGATTGCGGCGTGTCGGACTGGTTGCTCACCTTCACCGTGAACTCGATCGTGTCGCCCTCGCGCACAAAACGCGGCGGATTCGGCTGCACCATGATGTCCTTGGCCGTGAGCGTCATACCGCTGAGCCGGCCCGAGCGCAGCTGTTTGTCGTGCGCAAACCCGAGGAAACGCCACTCCGTCAAGGCCTCGGGCATGGTGAACTGGAGCTTCACCACGCCGTCCTGATCGCTGATCAGCTGCGGGAAGAAGAAGGCGGTTTCGTTGAGGTTCCGGCGGGCGGTGATTTGGGAAAGATCGGGGGCGGGCACGCCGCCGACCTCCGTGCTCGCCGTATACTGGAGCAGCCCATCGTTCGAAGTGGCCCCCACATCCTTGAGGAACTGCGGCGTAACCACTGAGGCGGCCGACGCCATCTCTCTCAAGTCAGTACGGAGCCGGGCGCCCGCCAGTGTTTGGCTCGCCACATAGCCGTCTTCGTTCTCTGTGGAGATCTCAAACGGGGAAAGCACAATCTGGTCACCAGCCGCTTGGCCGTATCCGAACAGCGTGCCCCGCGAAGTCATGCCGTAGCCAAACAGGTTCTCCACCAGATCCACCGGGAAATGCCGGTAGACCCAGTTTACGCCACGGGTGCTGACGTGCCAGCCGTAGCGGAGGTTCTGGAAGTCCCGTCGTTCGTTGTGAAACTGCGGGTGCACCAGCGCGTATTCGGTTCTGAATACATGATCCAGTCCCGGCCACCGGTGCGGGAGGAACTGGTCGAGCGAAGCGTCGTAGAGTCCCGCCACGATCTCTGCCACAGCCGCCTGCGCGTCGGGTCCCCTCACCGTGGCCGTCCAGGTTTCCTCGGCTCCCGGGAGCAGCTTCGAGCGAAAGCGCTCCCACTTGAGCGTCAGTGCCTTGTTCGACCAAGGCACCTCGATGACGCGCTGCGTGAAGTAGGCGCGGTTCTCGCGGACAAAGGTGATCCGCAAGGTCACGCCACCACGCATGTCCTCCGTGATCGCCTGCTCGAGGGCGGCTTGAGTGCGCCCGACCTCGGTCCACCCGCTGCGCAGCAGGCGTCCATTGCACTCCAGTTCGAAGAAGGCACGTCCGGCTTCGTATCCCGTTCCCCACAGCACGGTGAACGTCTCGCCCGGCTCAACGCTCCACGCAGGCGACTCGACGTAGTTGGGAATCGTGATCGCCAGGTTCGAAGCGGCCGGATCGACGACGCGCACGGTGCGACGCGCGGTCACCGCGCGGCCGAAGCGGTCCTCCGTCTCAACCGTCACCCGGTAGACGCCGGCCTCGAGCGACGCCTGAACCGTCGCCCCACCCTCTGCATCGGTCGCAAACTCGCGTCGGAGCACCTGTGCCCCAAGTTCCCACGTTTCCGGATTTGCGGGATCCGCGGGAGGCTCATCCCCGCGTCCAGCGGCCCAGTACCTGGGTTGCTCCAGCCGTGGGCGCACGACGGCCGCGGGCTGGACGAGCGCGTGAATGCTGAAGTGCCCGTCCGCCGCTTGTGGTTCGCCGTCGAGCGACTGCGTCGCGATCGAGAGCTCCACCGGCCTGTCGATCGTCTGCCAGTCGGCCGCGGAGATCGATGCCTGCAGTGCCGTGTATCCAACACGCAAGGTACGGTCGTCGGAGCGCGTCTCGCCCGTCGTGTCGATGACGTCCGCATGGACGGCAAAGGAAAACACCGGTTCGTTCCCGGCCGGCACCGACCGGTCGGGCGCCGCAGTGAACTCGATGGAGAACGTGCCATCGTCCTGGGTCGTCGCCGTGCCGTGGGCGATCGCCTGCACGGCGGGCGGCTGCCACCACCAGCACCAGGGCGGCAGTTCGACACCGCGCTGCACGCGCCACGTCACCTTGGCTCCGCCGATGGCCGCACCGCTGTAGGCCGTGGCCGTGCCGACGAGACGCACTCCCTCGCCCAGCTTGGCCGCCTCGGTCGGCGGCGCGAGGTCGACCAGGAATTTCGGACGCTTGTATTCCTCGACGCTGATCGACGTATTCCCCGGGTAGCCCTCCGCCTCGAGCATCATGCGCCCGGAGACGCGGTCGCGAGGCGCCGTGAACACGCCCTGGAACGAGCCGTAGTCATTCGTCGTGTGCGTGGCCCGGGCGATCTCCTGGCCGTTAGGATCGCGGAACACGACATTCACCGGATACCCGGCGAGACAGCTGTAGCGGCCCGCCGAGCGTTCCATGCGGACCGAAATGCCCTTGTAGTAGATTGTCTGGCCGGGACGGTAGAGCGCGCGATCGGTGAAGAACACCGTTTGCGTTTCAGCGCGTTCCCGGTTGAACCCGCTGTGGCTGTAGAACGGCCGGGCGCTGGATACGGCCTGGCCACTCTGTTCAGCGAGCACGATGATCTCCCGATCGCGAAGCCCGATCTCAAACCGGCCGTCGCGGTCGGTCCTCGTCGACCCCGCCGGCTTGAACCAGCCCTCGCGATCCCGTCGCCACAAGCGCACTACCGCGTCGGAGACCGGCTCGCCCGATGCGGCGCGCACCACCAGACCACGCTGCGGCTGCCCGTCGGACCGTTGCTGGGTGACGAGCGCGAGCTCGCTCACCCAGACGCTCACCAGGCTCACATGGTCGCGCTCGCTTCCGAATGTCTCATCATGGCTCGCGATGATGAAGTAGAACCCCGGCTTGAGCGTCTCCGGCGCCGGCAGCCGCTCGGTGCGTTCCTGGAAGTCCGGCGTCGGCGGCAGGTCCACGGTCCACGACAGCGCGGGTGGCGCGTCCATCAGCTCCCGGCGGAGGTTCTCGTCCGCGCCACCCCAGCCCCAGCGTGAGCGCCGGACGTATTCGTCGAAATCGTACGGCACGGCGCGAAAATGAGCCCGCGTCACGTTCCGATACGTCACGTTGATCGTCGGCCAGGGCGCGTTCCAGACCGCCTCGGTGTCGATCCGGGCGCTCCGCGCCTCGATCTGCTGGATCAGGTTGAAGCATTCGGCGCCGCCCGCGCTGTCCGGGAAGGCGCCCAGCCCGCGCCGGGCGAGCGCATGGGCTCGGGCCGGATCGCCGTCGCTGTGAACGCGGCTTGCGAGCGCGGCGATCGCCCGGGCCATGCTCTCGTGATCGGCCGTGCCCTCGATGAACCGCTCGAGCGCGGCCTGGTACCGCTCGCGGGCGGTCTCGCCGACCGCCACATTGCCGCCGAACGCGAGCCGGGCGAGATCGACGTCGAGAAAGGCGGAACGATCCGCGTCGTCGCGGTGGAAGGCGAGCAACCGCTGGTAGAGGCGCACCGCCTTCTCGAGTGGCGACGGCTCGGGGATCGGCGGCAGCTGCCACGTCATGAAGTCGAAGGCCCCGGCAAAGATCGGTCCGTCCGCCTCGATCTGGAAGGGATCCTCCGCCTGCACCGCGCCTTGTTCGCCGGCCTGATAGAACTCCAGTGCCTCGTGCGCGACGAAATCGAACAACGTGGGCCGGTAGGCGTCGGGCACGCTGCCGCGCTCGAGCACCTCGTCGTATTCAGCGACTGGAGTCGCCTTGAGGAGCTCGTCGTTCGCAAGCGCCGCGGTGAAGTGGCGGTCGATCTCGCGCAGGATGCGCGAGAGATCCCAGGTCTGGATATCGTCGCCCGGCGGCTCGGCCGTCTGCGTGCGCTGGAGGAAACGCCAGCGGTTGTGCTGGAAATAGTGCCAGTACCACCGCGCGAGCACGGCCTCCATCAGGGGCTTCATCTCCGGGGTCGCCCTGTCGACCTCCGCCTGCATCCGCACGATCTTCTCCTCGGGTTTGTTGCCCTGGACCGTGCCCTCGAGCGCGATCTTGCGCCCGATGGCCTTGATCGCCTCAGCGTGGGCGCCGTCGGCGACCGCGGCGGGTATGATGGCGTCGAGGTGCTCGATCGCCGTCTTTGGCAGGCCCTGATGCATGGCCTCCTCCACCGACCTCCACTCCGCATCGCGGGGCCTGGCCTGAAGCATGGCAGCGACAAGCAGCGGGAATAGGACGACGAGGCATCGGGTTGTCTTCATGGCGATCGAGTCAAGCACGACGAGGTTCGAGGGAATTCATGATGCAGATCCGCTGAGGAAGGGCGAGGCGTTGCCTCCGCCCACGCCACGGCGTCCGGACGGGCCGGATCGCAGACGAAGGCGGGGTCGTCGGGGCCCGGTCGGAAACCTGGCCCCATCCTCAGGAGATTCGCGGTCATGGTGAGCACAAGAAGTATAGCTCGCCACCGGACTCGGTTGTGCAACGACTGTGTAACGCCCGGCGAATCCAGTGGCGGCCCCTTCTCGGGCCCATACTACCCGGAGACCGGGGCATTTGTCGTCATGATCGGGTAAGAGTTTGTCAGGTGAATGTCATGCCCTGTGGACCGCATGCCGCTCGCCGGCATAAGCGCTTCCGTTGAGTTTTTCCCACATCTTCGGAATGTGCGTCCGGCATGAACCGCGACACGCCACTTGTTCCAGTGTCGGAAGCCCAGCCAACCGGCCCGCGACGCGCCTCCACCTTGCGCCGCAACATCGCCCTGTGCACCGGTGAAGGCCTCGTTGCCATGCCGATCGTGTTCATGACGCAGCCGGGCAACTTCATCGTCGCGATGCTGCTCTCGCAGACATTCCACCTCGGTGAGACGATGTTTGGTTTGATCGTTTCGCTCCCCTACTGGTGCAACGTCGTGCAGCTGTTCGTGCTCCCCTTCCTCACACGCGCGTGGTCGCAGAAGGCGATCGCGCTCTCGATATCCTGGCTGCACCTCGCGGTGTGGATCGGGCTCGGGTTCGCGCTGCCCCACATCCCCACGGACGACGTGGAGCGCGCGAGCCGCTGGTTGTTCTGGCTCTTCGCCCTGTCGGCGCTCTTCCATTCGGTCGTCGGCGTGTCGTGGACCTCGTGGGTCCAGGAATGGGTGCCGGATCGCCTGCGCGGAAAATACTTCGGCCGACGCAACCGGTTCCTGCAGATCTCGACGATCGTCTTTCTGCTCGCGGCGGGCGAAGCGCTCACCCAGCTGAATGTCATCACACCCGTGCTCGGCTTCCAGGCGGTGATCGCTGCATCGGTGTTTCTCCGCATGTTTTCGATTCTCGCCCAGTATCGGATTCTCGCCACCAGTCCCACCGTCACGCGCGAGGCCGGCCTCGACTATCGGACCCAGGTGCGACTGATCCTGAAAAACCGTCCTCTGCTCTGGCTCTATGCCTTCGGGGCCGCGTTCGGTCTCCTCGCCAATCTGTTCGGCCCGTTTTTCAACGTATTTCTTTATGACAGCATCGGGATGAACGTGGCGCAGGTGAGCATGCTCACCGTGATCTTCAATGTCACCGGTGCGATGGCGCTTCCCGCCTGGGGCCAGTTCATGGACCGCCACGGCAACCGGCCTGCCATGAACGTCGCGCTGGTCGCGTGGATGGTGCCTGGATTTCTTTGGGCGTTCCTCACACCGGACAACGCATGGATGATCAAGTTCGTCTATGCCGCGGGCGGGATTTTCTCCGCCGGGTACCTGCTTGGTTCGTTCAATCTCCTGCTCAAGCTCGTGCCGCCGGAGGCCAAGACCGCCGCGATCAGCATCAACGTCGCCGTGACCTCTCTCGCCGCGGCCGTGGCGCCGATCATCGGCGGCCTGGTGCTCGATCATCTCTGGAGTCGCGGGGTCGACAAGCTCGACGGCTACCATGCCATGTCGATCGCGCACCACATCCTCGTGCTCCTCTCGGGTCTCGTGCTGCTCAAGGTCGCGGAACCGAAATCCTCGCCGTTGAGCCAGGTCGTGGGTGCGATGCGGTCCTACCGCCAGGCCTTCGCACTCCTGGGAATGTCCTTTATGCTCAACTACGTGTTCACGAAGCAGCGCGCAAAGTAGCGGGCTGCGAGCGTGCCAGCCAACCGTGCCCGAGCACCCCGTCTGAACTCCCCTTTTCAACTCGCTACCCGCTTATCAGCACCTGCTACTTCTCCTCCATGCCCCGCATCCTCACGCTCACCGCCAATCTCCTCGCGGAGACCACCTACACGTTCGACGCCTGGGCGGAGGGCGCCACGCAGCGGGCGCGAGCTGAGTCCTTCCAGGTCGGGGGCAAGGGCATCAACGTCACGCGCATGCTCACGCGCCTGGGCATGGACTCGATCGCACTCTACTTTCCGGGCGGATCCACGGGCGAGCGTTGCGCGGGCTGGCTGCGCAAGCACGGCGTGCTGACCGAGCCGTTTGTCACGCCGCACGAGACCCGCTCGGGCGCGGTCGTGCGCGCGCCGGGCCGCGCGGAAACCACGTTTCTCGGGATGGAGAACATCATCGATCCGCGCGCGATCCTTGCCTGTGCCCGCTACCTGGATACGCAGGAGCCCGGGACCATCCTGGCGGTCGGCGGCAGCATCCCCGCGTGGCGCGACGACGCCTGGGCGCCCCTGCGCGAGGCGATCACCCGCTGGCCGGATCGCGGCCCGCTCGCCATCGACACGTACGGCCCGCCCCTCGCCGGGCTCGCAACGCTGCCCGCCGCCCTGGTGAAGATCAACCGGAAGGAGTTCGCCGGGCTGCTTGGCGTTGCGCAGGCGGAATTCACAGAAGAGCGGATGGCGGAGACGCTGTCCCGGAGTGCGGGCGAGCGCGCTGCCGAGCGCTGGGTGATCACGGACGGGGCGCGGCCAGTGTGGCTGTGGGATCGTGATACGCGCCGCGCCACAAGCATCATGCCGCCCCTGATCGAGGAGGTCTCGCCGACCGGCAGCGGCGATGTCCTGCATGCGGGCATCCTCCACGCGCTCTTTGGGCGCGGAGATTCGCTCGAGGAAGCGGTGCGCTTCGCGCTGCCGCTGGCGGCGGCAAATGCGGCGTCCGAAGGCGTGGCGGACTTTGATCTCACGCCGTTCGGGTTCTGAGTCGGAGTTGAACCACAGAGGACACAGAGGGCACCGAGCACTGACCTCTATCAAGGAGGCGGTTTGAACGCTGGAAGTCGGCGAAATCCGCCCGACTGGAACTCCATCGCCAAGGCTTCTCGCTCTGGAACCTATCGTGATCCTCGTCGCGCGGTGCCTCAAGGTGGAGCAGCTTCTCCGAACGTGCTGCGCACGCCAGATGGCCTTCGTGGCGCGCCTGGGGAGCGCGCCCTCCCCGCGAAGGCGCGCGCCAACCGTCTCTTCCTGCCTCTCTCTGTGTGCTCTGTGGCCTCAGTGGTTCATGCCGAACCGCACGCAGGACGCCGCGCGGCCGAGATGCGACGCTCCCGGCTGCACACCCGGCATGCCCTCCCCGCTCAGCGCGCGAGGCCCAGCGGGCTGAAGATCACGTAAAGTATCAACGTTGCCACGACGACGACGATTCCGGCGGTCTTCGCGCCGGCCGAGGCCGTGAGGTCGAGGCGTGAGTTGACCTTGAACTCGATCGGCTGCGGCAGTGGTTTGGCGACCGCGATCAGCCACATCACGAGCAGCACGGTGAAGAAGCACACCGCCATGGCGTCGAGGAAGGCGATCTCGGTGAACCGATCCAGGCAGAAGTAGAGGATCGGATTGAGCACCAGACCGACCACGCCGCAGATCCCCGGCCCGCGGCGATTCAGGATACCAAAGACGAACACCGCCAGGATGCCCGGAGAGGCGTAGCCCTGGAACTGCTGGATGTATTTGAAGATGCTGCCGAACTTGTCGAGGTTGGGGGCCATCAGACAGCCGATCACGGCGAACACCCCGACCGCGATGCGACCCGCCTTCACCAAACCGCGTTGCGAGGCATCCGGCGACAGGTAGCGCTGAAACACGTCCATCGTGAAGATGGTCGAGGCCGCATTGAGGATGGCGGCGAGCGAACTCACGATCGCGCCCAGCAGCGCCGCGATGACGAAGCCGCGCAGGCCGCTGCCTTCGGGAAGGAGATTCTTGATCAGCAGGTTGAGGGCGGCGTCGTACTTGTAGCCCAGGATCGCATGCCGCTCGAGGCCCTTGATCCTGTCGAGGCGTTCGAGCAGCACGGCGCGGTCACTTCCGGAAAGCGCGTGACCCTTGAGGTCGTCCACCTTGCCGCCATGCGCCTCCAGCACGGCGAGATTGTGGGCCTGCACGGCCGCGGCGCTCGCCTCGTTGAGGCGCGTCCACTGGTGCCCCACCTCAAAGTACACCTTCGAGTCCGGCTGGCCGACCTGTTCAGCATAGGCCGCCCACTCCGCCGCGTTCTTGCGCTGGTCGATCTCCGCCAGGTCCTTGCTGAAGAGGTTGAAGGCAAGGATTCCCGGAACGACGATGACGAACGGGATGATCAGCTTCATCGCCGCGGCGAACACGATGCCCTTCTGGCCCTGACGGAGCGAAGCCGAGCCAAGCACGCGCTGCGTGATGTACTGATTCAGCCCCCAGTAATAGAAGTTCGGGATCCACAATCCGAGGAGCAGCGCCGTCCACGGGATGTTCTTGTCCTCCCGCGGCAGGATCATCGAGAGCTTGTCGGGATTGAGGGCCACGAGCTTGGCCAGGCCGCTGGCGGTATCCGCGACGTCCCTCGGATTGGCCGAACCCGCGGTCAACTCGGCGACCGGCGTGGCACCCATCCTGTCGAGGGCGAAATAGGCGATGATGGCGCCGCCCAGAATGAGGGCGATGCCCTGGATGAGGTCCGCCCAGGCCGAGGCATTGAGCCCGCCCGCCGCGATGTACACGGCGGCCATCATGCCGATGATCCAGCACCAACCCGTGAGGCTGAATCCTAGAAAGGAATGCCCCGCGAACAGTTCACTCATGGTCAGTCCGCCGGCGTAGATCACGCCGGTGAGTGACACGAAGACGAGCAGCACCATCGTCATGAACGCCATGATGGCCCGGGTCGTCGTGCCGTAGCGCTGGTCGAGAAACTGCGGCATCGTGAAGATGCCGGTCCTCAGGAAATACGGGAGGAACGCGAACGCCACCACCACCAGCGTGATCGCCGCCATCCATTCATAGCTCGCGATCGCCATGCCCATGTAGTCGGCCGCGGAGCCGGACATGCCGACGAACTGCTCGGAGGAGATGTTGGCCGCGATGAGCGACACGCCGATCAGCCACCATTTCAGTCCGCGACCGGCGAGAAAGTAGGACTCCGAGTCCCTGCCCTCGCCACGGCTCTTGAGCAGGCCGAGCGAAATGACCGCGACAATGAACGCGATGAAGATCCCAAGATCGAGGGGCGAGAAACTGAAGGTAGCAGGCATGGCGGTAGCGATGCGGCGATGTATGGATGGGGTGGAGAGGCGTGCGGAAATGCGTCGGGTCAGGTCGCCGGCGGATCGCGGGGAGAATCGATCGTGCCGTGGTGCAGGGCGCGCCCTGCCGCAGCGGTCCGGTTAAGCCGGCACCCGCGGTGCGAGGCAATGGAAAAGCAATTTAGCGCAAAACCATCCCACGCGGATCGGCCGGCACGCTCCTGCGAAGCCTCCGCCACTACTCCGCCGACGCGGGTGCCGACAGGGGCGCCGGCTCGTCCTCGTAGCCGAGCACCTCGAGTTCACCCAATCGGGTGACGTACCGGTCGTCCGAGTCGCGCAGGAGCGGCTTGGTCGTCTCGCGCCCCACCTGCGGTGCGCCGATCTGCACCAGGGCGAAGGAGCGCCTCCGCCCATGGGTCTTGCCGTTCGTTTCACTCCGAAGCTGAACTCCCGTTCGCGCTCGTCTCGCCCCCAACCCGCCGTCCGCCGTCTTCGTCGTTGCCTTCCGGGCGCGGGGCAATCGCCCAAAGAAAAGCGGCGCGCCTTTCGGGCGCGCCGCTCGTGAGTGAATCGGTATTCGGGAATCCAGGACGCAGAACGGTGGACTTAGTAGTCCATGCCGCCCATGCCACCCATGCCGCCGCCGCCACCGCCCGGAGCATGCGCTTCCTTCTTCTCGGGGATCTCGGTGATCATGCACTCGGTGGTGAGGAGCAGGCCGGCGATCGAGGCCGCGTTCTGCAGGGCGGTGCGGGTGACCTTGGTCGGGTCAACCACGCCGGCCTTGACGAGGTCCTCGTACTTGTCGGTGGCCACGTTGTAGCCCTCGTTGCCCTTGCCCTTGAACACTTCCTGGACGACGACCGAACCCTCGATGCCGGCGTTGCGGCAGAGGTGACGGAGCGGGAACTCGATCGCCTTGCGCACGATGGCGGCGCCGATCTTCTCGTCACCCTCCACCTTGAGCGAGTCGATCGCATTGATGCAGCGGATGAGCGCCACACCACCGCCGGCGACGATACCCTCTTCCACCGCAGCGCGGGTGGCGTGGAGGGCGTCCTCGACGCGGGCCTTCTTCTCCTTCATGTCGGGCTCGGTTGCGGCGCCGACGTTGATGACGGCCACACCGCCGGCCAGCTTGGCCAGGCGCTCCTGGAGCTTCTCGCGGTCGTAGTCGGAGGTCGTCTCGTCGATCTGACGACGGATCTGCTTCACGCGGCCCTGGATGTCGGCGCCGGAGCCGGCACCTTCCACGATCGTCGTGTTCTCCTTGTCGATCGTCACGCGCTTGGCGCGGCCGAGGTCGGAGATCTGGACGTTCTCGAGCTTGAAGCCGAGGTCCTCGGTGATGCACTTGGCACCGGTGAGGATCGCGATGTCCTCGAGCATGGCCTTGCGGCGGTCGCCGAAGCCCGGGGCCTTGACGGCGCAGGCGTTGAGCGTGCCACGGATCTTGTTCACCACGAGCGCGGCGAGGGCCTCACCCTCGACCTCCTCGGAGATGATCAGGAGGGCCTTGCCCGTCTTGGCCACCTGCTGGAGGAGCGGGAGCAGGTCGTTGAGCGACGTGATCTTCTTCTCGTGAATGAGGATGTAGGGATCCTCGAGCACGGCTTCCATCGTCTCGGCGTTGGTCGAGAAGTACGGGCTCTGGTAGCCCTTGTCGAACTGCATGCCTTCGACGACGTCGAGCGAGGTCTCGATCGACTTGGCCTCTTCGACCGTGATCGTGCCGTCCTTGCCGACCTTGTCCATGGCGTCGGCGATCTTGTCGGCGATCTCGAAGTCCCAGTTGGCCGACACGGCGGCGACCTGGCGGATCTCCTCACGGGAGTCGACCTTCTTGGAGATCTTGTGCAGCTGGGCGACGACGGCCTCGACGGCCTTGTCGATGCCGCGCTTCAGGTAGACCGGGTTGGAGCCGGCGGTCACGTTCTTGAGGCCTTCGCGATAGATGGCCTCGGCGAGCACGGTCGCGGTGGTGGTGCCGTCGCCGGCGTTGTCGGAAGTCTTGGAAGCGACCTCCTTCACCATCTGGGCGCCCATGTTCTCGTAGGGATCCGGGAGCTCGATCTCCTTGGCGACGGTGACGCCGTCCTTGGTGACGGTCGGCGAGCCGAATTTCTTGTCGATGACGACATTGCGGCCTTTCGGTCCGAGCGTGACGGTGACGGCCTTGGCGAGCAGCTCGACACCCTTGAGGATCTTCTGGCGCGCGGTCTCGTCAAAAATGAGTTGTTTGGCGGGCATGTGTATTCGTTCTTTGAATATTGTTGGTTGATGTGCCGGGTCGTGTTCGGGATCAGCCGATCACGCCGAGGATGTCATCCTCACGCACGAGCACGTACTTCTGCTCCTCGAGCTTCACCTCGGTGCCGCCGTACTTGCTGATGAGCACGCGGTCGCCGACCTTCACCTCGAAGGCCTGGACCTTGCCGTTCTCATCCTTCTTGCCGGTGCCCAGGGCGATGACCTCGGCCTCCGTGGGCTTTTCCTTGGCCGCATCGGGAATGATGATCCCTCCGCGAGTCTGCTCCTTTTCCTCGATATGCTTAACGAGGACGCGATCACCGATTGGTTTGATCTTAACGCTCATATTATGGGTTTGGATGGTTGGTGTGAGGATCTGTGCAAATGCCGCGCGCGCATCGGCCGAAAAAGGCGACGCGCGCGCAGGCGGAGATTACTTCTTGGCGTTGTCGTCGTCGACGACCTCGAAGTCGGCATCGACCACGTCGGCCTTCTTCGGCTCGGGACGTCCGGCGCCGGCGGCGCCGGCGGACGAGGCCTCGCCGGGCCCGCCCTCCGGGGCGCCCTCGGTCGCTCCGGCCTTCTGCGCCTCGGCATAGAGCTCGGCGCCGACCTTCTGGAGGTTCTCCATCGCCGCCTTCATGCGGGCGACGTCGCCGCTCTCAAGGTCCTTCCTGGCCTCCGCCGCGGCGGACTCGATCCTGCTCTTCTTGTCGGCGGGGAGCTTGTCTCCCGCGTCCTTGACGAGCTTCTCGATCTGGTAGATCGCGCTGTCGAGCTGGTTGCGGGTCTCGACCGACTCGCGCTGCTTCTTGTCCTCCTCGGCGTGCGCCTCGGCCTCGCGGGTCATGCGCTCCACCTCGTCCTTGGACAGGCCGGACGAACCGGTGATCGTGATCTTCTGGTCGCGACCGGTGCCGAGGTCCTTGGCGGATACATTGAGGATGCCGTTGGCGTCGATGTCGAAGGTCACCTCGATCTGCGGGGTGCCGCGCGGCGCGGGCGGGATGCCGTCGAGGTGGAAGGTGCCGAGCACCTTGTTGTCGCGCGCCATCGGGCGCTCGCCCTGCAGCACCTTGATCTCCACGGACGGCTGGTTGTCGCCGTAGGTCGAGAAGACCTGCGACTTCTTCGTCGGGATGGTGGTGTTGCGCGGAATCATCGGCGTGGATACGGCGCCGGCCGTCTCGATGCCGAGCGTGAGCGGTGTGACGTCGAGCAGGAGCACGTCGCGCACCTCGCCCTTGAGCACGGCGCCCTGGATACCGGCGCCGATGGCGACGACCTCGTCGGGGTTCACGCCCTGGTGCGGCGGCTTGCCGCCGAGCTGGCGGGCGATCTCCACGACCTTGGGCATGCGGGTCATGCCGCCCACGAGCACGAGCTCGTCGATCTGCGAGGACGTCAGCTCGGAGTCCTTCATGCAGTTCTTGAACGGCTGCACGCAGCGCTCGAAGAGGTGGTCGCAGATCTGCTCCATCTTCGCACGGGTGAGCTGCACGGTGAGGTGCTTCGGGCCCGATGCGTCGGCGGTGATGAACGGAAGGTTGATGTCGTAGGACTGGGCGGATGACAGCGCGATCTTGGCCTTCTCGGCCTCCTCCTTGAGGCGCTGGAGCGCCATCGGGTCCTTGCGGAGGTCCACGCCGTTCTCGCGTTTGAAGTCCTCGACCAGCCAGTTGATGATGGCCTCGTCCCAGTTGTCGCCACCGAGGTGGGTGTCGCCGTTGGTGGCCTTCACCTCGAAGACGCCGTCGCCGATCTCGAGGATCGAGACGTCGAACGTGCCGCCGCCGAGGTCGAAGACGGCGATCTTCTCGTCCTTCTTCTTGTCGAGGCCGTAGGCCAGCGAGGCGGCCGTAGGTTCGTTGATGATACGAAGCACCTCCAGGCCCGCGATCTTGCCGGCGTCCTTGGTGGCCTGGCGCTGCGAGTCGTTGAAATAGGCGGGCACGGTGATCACGGCCTGCGTGATCGTCTCGCCCAGGTACTTCTCCGCGTCGGCCTTGAGCTTCGCGAGGACGAACGACGAGATCTGTTGCGGCGAGAACTGCTGGGGCTTGTCGCCGACCTGGACCTCGATCCAGGCGTCGCTGTTCTTGGCCTCGATGACCTTGAACGGCATGTTGGCCGCCTCCTCACGGACTTCGCTGTATTTGCGGCCGATCAGGCGCTTGGCGGAGAAAATGGTGTTGCGCGGGTTCGTCACGGCCTGCCGCTTGGCGGCCTGCCCGACCAGGCGTTCGCCGGTCTTGGTGAAGGCCACGACGGACGGAGTGGTGCGCGCGCCCTCGGCATTGGGGATGACGACGGGCTCGCCGCCTTCCATCACAGCCATGCACGAGTTGGTGGTTCCGAGGTCGATTCCTAATACACGACTCATGCCCGCGTTTCAGCAGCGAGGGTACCACCGCCGCCGTATTTTCCCGTTTGCGTTGATAGCGAATCAGTTATACGCATAATAAGGCGTTTCCCGCCGAAACCCAGGCCGTGCCAGGAAGGTCAGGTTGTCACACTTGTGCGCCACTACCGAGGGTCTGTCCCAGTGGTGTGACACCAATCGGCGAGCGGCCTTTTCCGTGTCCGGCCCAGGGATTTTTCGGACACTCGCTGGACGAACGCGCCGAACGCGGCTACCGAATCCGACTTCGTCATCATGTACGCATCAAAAGACCGCACCCTCACGCGCGACACCCCCGCCGTCCAGATTCCAAATGGCGGCACGATCGTCCTGCCGAAAGGCTCGATCGTGACCATCACGCAGACGCTGGGGGGAAGCTACACGGTGATGTGCGACGCAGGCCTCGCGCGCATTGCAGGCGAAAATGCCGACGCGCTCGGCGACGACCTTGCCGCACTCGCGACCTCGCCGGCAGACGCGGAGGCAACGGCGAAGGAAACCGCCGACGGTCCACCGCCCGAAGAACGCCTCTGGTCCCAGCTGCGCAATGTCTACGATCCCGAGATCCCGGTGAACATCGTCGATCTCGGCCTCGTCTATTCCCTCGATGTGCAGCCGAAGCCCGAAACGGGCGGCTACAAAGTCACGATGCAGATGACGCTCACCGCACCGGGTTGCGGCATGGGGCCGGCCATCGCGGAAGACGCGAAGAACAAGCTCCTGCTCGTGCCCGGTGTCGACGATGCCGAGGTGAATCTCGTTTGGGAGCCGGCCTGGAATCAGGGGATGATCAGCGAGGAAGGGAAGATGAAGCTCGGGCTGATCTAGCTTGAGCTGACCTTGAACCGACCGTCGCCGACGCGCAGCACGCGGCGACTCACGCCCGAAGGGTGAGGCCCAGGCCGGCCGCCATTTCCGTCAGCGCACCTCCCGAGCCCGGCAGAGCCGAGATGACCTGGGTCACGGCGCCCGCCACTTCACGCGGGGCGCCGGGTCCCACCGCGATGCCGCCGGTGAGTCCGAGCAAATGTTTCCACTCCTCCCGCGCGTCCACGCGATAGCGATCCAGCGCACGCTCGGCGCCACGATGCTCCTGGGCGATCGCGCGAGAGAGCGCCTGGGCCTCGCGCAAGCCGACATTCATGCTCTGAATTCCCACAGGTCCCGTGAGGTGCGCCGCATCGCCTGCGAGCCAGGTGCGCCCGTGTCCGAACGAGTCCGCCAGCCGCCGCTCGAACCGCACCAACATGCGCCAATACACGCGTTCGATGCCCGCCGTGAACCACGGCGCGCGCTCGGCCAGCAACCGCTCGAACAACTGCTCGTCCAGCGCGGGGAACACCCCTGGGCCGAAGATCTGCACCGGCTCGTGGTCCTTGTCGCGCCCGATGCCTTGAACGAGACGCGGGTGCACGGCGAAACTCCAGCGCGCTCGTCCACCGGGAAGCGGCCAGAGCGCCGCCACGCCGTCGGGATGCAGCACGACCACGACCTCGTCGGGCAACGCGCCACGCACCTGAAACTCGAACACGGCGTAATGCTCCGAGGCAGCCACCTCTGGAAAGTCGATTCCCAGCTGCCGCCGCACCAGGGACCCATGGCCATCGGCGCCGATCAGGTAGCGGGCCGTGATTGCCTGCGTCCGACGCACCATCCAGTCCAACCGGGCGGTCGCATAGCCGATGACGCGCTCTTCCAATTCATCCGCCTCGGCGGTGACGCCATCGTCACGCGCCTCGAACCGCGCCAGCCGGTGCAGCCAGCGCACGGGCACGCCGCGCGCCTCGAGCGCACGCACCAGCACGCCCTCGATCCGGTCCTGCCCGACGACGGCGAGATACGGGTGGCGCGCCCCCTGCCCCGCCACCGCGAGGGTCGCGATGCGGCGACCGCTGGCTTGAAACACGAGGCGCGGCACGCGCAACGCGCCTTCGAGCGCCTCGTCGAGCACCCCGATGCTTTCCAGCAGGTCGAGCGAGTG
The DNA here is from genome assembly GCA_023399155.1 of Verrucomicrobiota bacterium. GTDB lineage: Bacteria > Verrucomicrobiota > Verrucomicrobiia > Opitutales > Opitutaceae > JAEWQP01. The sequence goes on from JAEWQP010000001.1 coordinate 196,023, forward strand.
CGGGTGCAGCGCCAGCGCGTAGCTGTGCGTCACGCCCTGGGGCTTGGCTTCGAGCACGATCGCCTGCACGCCTTGCGCCTGCAGACACAGGGCCGCGGTCAGCCCGACCGGTCCGCCTCCGGCGATCAGGACATCTGTCGTCTCCGTCTTCATGGGAAATCCCTTCCAGGGAAGGCTCGGCCTCGGGGGAAGGACAAGCGGTCCGGGTTACGCGCCGACGTTGATGTGACGGGACAAAAGTACTACGACGCGCCCGGGGAGGCAAGTATCCCGGTCCACTCACGCTGCATTCGGCTCTTGCGGCATCGAAAAACGCGCATCCACTGTTCGCTAACATGAACCAAGCCAGCCGCATGATGGCCGAGTGCGACAACGATTCCTCCAAGCAGCCCTCCAGCGTGCAGGCCTTGCTCCAGCGCAAGTTCCTCGAGCAGCGGAAGGTCTTTCTCTGGGGCGAAGTCAGCGCCGAGTCTGCGCAGGACCTGGTGGAGAAATTTCTCTATCTCGAGGCAACCGACCCGGGCAAGCCGATCACCTTCTACATCGACAGCCCCGGAGGCTCGATCACCTCGGGCATGGCCATCTTCGATACGATGAAGCTGATCACCTCGCCCATCACGGTGGTGGTGACGGGCATGGCCGCCAGCATGGGTTCGATCCTGCTGAGCGCGGCGAAGAAGGGCAACCGCTTCATCTACCCGCACGCACGCGTGCTCATCCATCAACCGCTGATCAGCGGCCGCATGGTGGCGCCCGCCATCGACATCAACATCCAGGCGAAGGAAATGGAACGCCTGCGCGACGAGTTGAACCGCATCCTGGCCGACGCCAGCGGCCAGCCGCTCGAGAAGATCCTCAAGGATACGGACCGCGATTTCTACCTCACGGCGACCGAAGCGATCGAATACGGGCTGGTCGACGCGATCATCGAAAAGATCTAGATGTGAGTCTGTCCGGAACCCGTTTCCGGTAGGGCGAGCCTCCACCTTCGCCACGACTTCGGTGGGCGGGCTTACCGAGCCGGGGCTCAGCGAAGACGGTGTTCGCCGGATTGCCTCCGTTGGATCCGCTCACCGAGGGCATCAGCCTCCGCCGAGGCTTCGGCTTGGCGGGCAAAGACGATGATCATGGCGTTCACCGATCAGTCTTTGCCGAACCAGCGCGCCCTGCCTGCGAAGTCGTCTTCGCGAGAGCATGACAGGTTCTAGGGATTTCGCTTGGCCGCCATGGCGGCGCGCACGGCCTCGACCAGCACATTCACGGTGAATGGCTTGGGCAGGAAGGTGGAGATTCCCGCCCGCTTGGCCTCATCGACCAGGGCATCGGTGGCGAACCCACTCGCCCCGACGATCGGCACGTCGGGCCGGATGCGTTTGATTGCCGCCGTGGCGGCCGCGCCATTCATCACGGGCATGAGCAGGTCCATGACGACGGCGTCGATCGACTGCACCTTTTCAGCAAATCGCTCGACCGCCTCGCGGCCGTTGCCCGCGGTGATCACCTTGAAGCCGGATTGCTCGAGCGCGCGGCGCGAGAGTTCTCGGACCTGCGCCTCGTCATCGACCAGAAGCAGGCAGGGAACGCGAGCAGCCGCCTCGCCCGGGGGCTTGGGCGGCACCGCCGGCAGAATCCTGACCGGCTCGTCGTCGGAGAGCGCGGGCAAGATGACACGGAAGGTGGTTCCCGTGCCTTCGCGGCTCTCGAACTGGATCGTCCCGCGATGCGCCTTCACGATGCCCAGGGCGGTCGACAGCCCGAGCCCCGAGCCCTTGCCCACCTCCTTGGTGGTGAAGAACGGGTCGAAGACGCGATCGCGGATCCCGGCTGGAATGCCGGTGCCGTTGTCGGCGATGGAAAACACCACGTGATTCCCGGCGCGCAGCTCGGGATAGTGCTCATGGTTGGCCGGTCCGACTTCCAGGCCCTCGCAGGTCACGACGAGCCGGCCGCCCCGCGGCATCGCGTCGCGCGCGTTCACGCACAGGTTGAGCAGGACCTGGTGGGCCTCGCGCTCGTCGGCCACGACGCGCGGCAGGTCCAGCGAGGCCGGCTCGATGAGGATCGATATCTCCTTGGGCAGGGTCTCCACCAGCGTCGTTCCCAGGACCTCGAGGATCCGCTTGGGATGGGCCGGCGCCTGCGGCCTGTTGTCGCCGGCGCCGCGCTTGAAGGCGATGAGCTGGCGCACGATCGCGGAGGCACGCCGCACGCTGGCCTGCATGAGCTTGATGGACTCGGCGGCCTCGGGATCGTCGGACAGCCTGCGCCGCAGCAGGTCGAGGCCCATGGTCACGGGCGCCAGGGCGTTGTTGAGGTCGTGGGCCACGCCGCCGGCGAGTGTACCCAGACTCTCGAGACGCTGCGTGCGCCGCAGGTGCTCCTCCATGCGCCGCCGCTCGGTAACATCCCAGCTGCAGCCGACGATCTTGGCCGTGCCGCTCCCGCGCACCGGCCGGCCGCGCGAGCACAGGTAGCGCAGCGTCCCGTCGGGGAGCGTGTAGCGGTACTCCACCTCGTAGGCGCGCATCTCGCGCACCGCACGCTCCATCTCCTCGTGCACGACCTTCATGTCCTCCGGATGTACCCGCGCGGCGAGTACGGACTCCTCGGCGACATCGTCCCCCGTGCCGAACAGGCGCAAGCACCGGGAATCCAGTCGCACGCGCCGGGTCGCGACATCCATGGACCACAGGCCGACGCGCGAGACATCAAGCGCGAGCTCGAGCTCGTCGCGCGCCTCACGCAGCGCGCTTTCCACCGCCTTGAGCGGGGTGAGGTCGTGCAGGACGGCACAGATCTCCCCGGTGCGGCCGACGCGGAACACGATCGCGCTGACGTGCCGCGTCTCGCCGTCCCGGACGAGTTCCACCAACTCGAGCTGCTGCGGCTCCCCACCCTGCCGCACGCGTTCGAGGGCCTCGAGCAGGCCTGCCGCGGCCGCCCCCGGGAGCACCTCGGAGAACTCGCGTCCCGCCGCCGTCTCGCACGGGCATCCCGCGAGGCCGCAGGCCGCCGCGTTGATCTCAACGATCCGTAGTCCGCCCCCGTCCGCGTCCCCGCGGAGCACGAAGACTGCGCCGGACATCCGGTCGACGACATCGCGGAACCGCCGCTCGATCTCCAGCCGGCCGGCCGCCTCCCGCTCCCGTTCGAGTTGGATGCGCTGCCTCCAGACCATGGCCAGGACGATCGCGACCGTGGTCAGCAGTCCGGCCGTGAGAACGAGCCAGGGCAGGCCCAGAACCACGCCGGTAAAGAGTTCCGGATTCGGCTCGACCAGGATCTCCCACCGGCGTCCGACGACCTCGATCACCGACGTGGCGCGAAGATCCTCCAGGGCCGCCCGGCTCGAACCGCCTTCCGTCCAGCTGAAATACACCGGCATATCCGCCGCAAGGTCCCGCACGGAGACGTGGAGTTTGTGGATACGCGTGCCGGACATCGCGGCATCGATCATCGGACGGAACGCAAAGACCGCCGAGACGAACCCGCGGATGCGCTCGCGGACCGGCGCCGCTCCCGGTATGAGGACCACGTCGTTCACCGCGAATCCCTCGCCCAGGCCGCGCCCACCCCGGCCCACGATGCCAAACGGCGGCGACGCCATCGCCTCCGTGGTGTCGACGGCGGCGAGCTTGTACTCCAGCCACTCCCGATTTGCGGCGAGGTCGAATCCCGGTTCCTCAGCCATGCCGCCCGGACTGTAGGCATGGACCACCGGGAGATGAACGTCGCGCGAGCCCACCGGCATCCGGCCGCCGGTCGCGTCGTACTCAAAAACCGCATACTCAGCGTGCTCCTGCCGCATCGTCCTCTCGAAGGCGGCCAGCCGGTCCTCCGGCACCCAGGCCTGCCATTCCACCGCCACGAGACCCGGCCACAGCCCTGCCGTGCGCATCATGAACGAGTCGAACTCCGCCTTGCTGACGTGCGTGCTCGACTCGACGAAAGCAGCCACGGTCTCGACGAACGCCTGAACGCCGCCGGCCTGCCGCGCCAGGTTGTGCTCGATCTCCCGCACCGCCTCGGAAAGTCCGCGCTGATACACGCCTTCGCGGTGCGCCCAAGCCAACGCGGTGATCAGTCCGGATACGGCCAGCGCGATCGCCGCGACAATGGCGATGCTCACACCGTCGCGCAGACGGTGTGCACGCGCTGAAGCTGGAGCATGGGCTCCAGCCATCGACGACGCGGAAGGTCGCGGCAGGGTTTGCATGGGGAGTCTGAAAACAACCACCGCCGCCATGGACAGTCATGCCGGACAATGCCTGCGCTCAGAGATCTGGTTGGCTGCACGTGGTGTGTCAGATGTTGGCACGAATGCCAAGCCGCTCGCTGAGCCGGCCTAAACATCAACCGGAGTTGCCAATCCAGGGCTTTTCCGCCACATCCGCGGCGTGATTCGCCCTTTCCCGCGCCGCCTGCCTGCCCTGCTCGCGATGGCGGCTTTCGCCATCCTGCCCGCCGTCGCCCAGGCCGCCGTGCTGCGATGGGAGGCCACCGAGGTCTCGATCGATGCGCCACCGCTCGCGGAATCCGTCCAGGCCGCCTTTGTCTTCACGAATACCACGGCCGAGCCCGTGACCATCGCGGAGGTGCACTCGACGTGCGGATGCACCGTTCCTGAGCTGGACAAACGTACGTACGCGCCGGGCGAATCAGGCACGATCCGGGCCGTGTTCACGCTCGGCGATCGTGTCGGAACCCAGGAAAAGGCGATCATCGTGGCGACGGCCGCGCCCGCCGCCTCGACCACGACGCTGATGCTGCGGGTGCAGATTCCGAAGCTGTTCGAGGTTTCCCCCTACTTCGTCGTGTGGAACCGCGGCGATCCCGCGACCGCCAAGTCCATCGAGCTGCGCCTGCTGCGGCCCGATATTCTCACACTCGGCTCCGTGGTATCGAGGCACGCGGTCTTCACCGCAGGCGCCACGCCCGTGGAGGATGCATCCGACCGGGTCGCCATCACGATCACGCCCGAGTCCACTGACACGCCACTCAACGGCGCGATCGTGGTGAGCCTGCAGACCGCCTCCGGCGAGACACGTCCCGTGACAGTCTACGCGCTGATTCGCGGGACGCCGGCCGCCCGGGGGCGCGCGGCCGGATCCGCGCCCGGCCAGTGATCGCGCTCCGGGAAGGCGTGCTGCTCGCGCTCGTCGCTGCGCTGCCCGCGGCGATCGCCGTCGGCTTTCATCCTGAACTGGCCGACCGCGTCCGCGCGGGCCTGCCGGCCGACGCCGTTCGCGCCGCTGAGATGGCGGCCTGGTCGGTGCCCGTGCTCTGGGTCGACATCCGCGAAGCCGAGGCGATCGCGCGCGGACACATCCCCGGAGCGATCGCGTTCGACGAATCCGCGTTCAGCGAGTCGCTTGGCGGCATCGTCGCCGTCTGGGAGCCCGGCCAGGCCATCGTGGTTTACTGCGATTCCACGGCGTGCGCGCGCAGCCGCGAGGTCGCGCAGCGCCTGCGCGAGGCGGGATTCACGGACGTCTACTACCTGCACGGAGGCTGGGAGGCATGGAGCGCGACGCACGCGACACCCTGATCAGTGCCGGCGCCTACGTGGCGTGCGCGATCGTCGGCTTCGCTCTGATCGGCGCGGGCACGATCAAGGCCGTGCACCCGGCTGCCTTCATCCAGGACATCTGGACCTACCAGCTCGTGCCGGAGGCTGCCGCCTACTGGATCGCCGCGTATCTCCCGTGGCTGGAGATCGTGACCGGCGCCGCGCTCGTCACCCACCGCCAGCGCCACGGCGCCCGGCTCCTCGCCGCCGCGATGCTGCTCGCGTTCCTCGCCGCCATCGTGATTTCCTGGATACGCGGGATCGACATCGCCTGCGGCTGCTTCGGCGGGACGCAGGCCGACGGCGGCACGAACTACGCCTGGCTCGTCACCCGCGACCTGGTGCTGCTGGGGTGCCTCGGCCTCGACTGGTTCGCACGCCGCTGGAGGCGAAGCCGATCCAGGGCTGGCTCGTAGGGCTGCCGGGAGCGGGGAAGCCTCCGACCGCGTGTCCCGGCCGCGGTGCGGTCAACCGGAGTCCGTTTTTGTGCCGCGGTAGTGCAGCACGCGCAGGTCCTCGATCGTCACCAGGCCGCCCCGCACGTTTTCGTCGATGAAGGGCAGCAGCGATTCGATCTTTTCCGGACGATCGACGATCTCGATGACCATCGGCAGGTCGATCGAAAGCCGCAGCACCTTGGTGGTGTGGAGGTGGCTGCTCGCGCCGTAGCCCATGGAGGCGCGAACCACGGTGGCACCCGCGAGCCCGAGTTCGCGCGCCCGCAGGACGATCGCCTCATACAACGGCACGCCGCCGAGCCGGTCGCTTTCGCCCACGATCACCCGCAGCAGTTGTGCCTTCTCGATCGTCTGCATCATGCACCTCCGGCGCCGACACTACCCCATTTGCCGCGCGAGGCGATAGCCGAGGACAACTCCGGCGAGACAAAGCAGCACGCTCAGGCCGATGTTTCCCGCCGCCCGGGCCCACGCCCCATCGTGGAGCAGGCGCAGTGTCTCCAGGCTGAAGCTCGAGAACGTGGTGAATCCGCCGAGCAGGCCGATCATGAGAAACGCGCGCGCCTCCGGTGGGAGTCCGAAGCGCTGCGAGTCCCCAAGACCCGCCAGCAGCCCGATCAATGCGCTGCCCGCGACGTTCACCGTCATCGTGCCCCAGGGAAACGTCGAGGCCACGCGGACACTGACCCACCCGGTGATGAGAAACCGCAACACACCTCCAAGAGCCGACCCGAGGGCGACGAGCACGAAGTTCTGCATGGGACGCCCCACGTTCAGGCGCCACGCCGTTCTGCGCAATCCCTGAAGGCTTGCGTCTCGTCAATCTTGGATGCCCCGATGACCGACGGCCGCAGGTTCGCCACATCGCAATTGGGGGTCGGCAGGCAGGCGCAGATCGCGGGCGGCAGCGGAGACGCGGCCCCGAGGACGCCGGTCACTCCGGACTTCACATGCCGGGCGATTTCGGCTGGATGTGAAGTTGTAGCCGCGCGCCGCTCATCGCGCCCAACCCCTCGAGCGCGGTGGTTGAGTTTCGGCCTGATTCGACGACGACGATGCTTCGCAGCGCCACCCAAGTCCGCCAATCCGCTCCTCACCCATGACAAACCGAGACGAACAACTGCGACTGCTTGCCATCTTCCACTACGTCGTCGGCGGACTCGCCGCGGTGTTCTCGTTTCTTCCGGTGATCCATCTCGCGCTCGGGATCGCGATGCTTGTCTCGCCCGGGAACTTCTCACCCACCGGCCAGCCGGCCAGCCACCTGCTGTTCACCTGGATCCTGATCGCCATTCCCGCACTGATGATCGTCGCGGGACTCGCGTTTTCCGCCTGTGTGCTCTTTGCCGGACGTTCTCTCCAGACGCGGACGCGATACACCTTCTGCCTGGTGATGGGCGGCATCGAATGCCTGTTCATCCCGTTCGGCACGGTGCTCGGCGTGTTCACGCTCATCCTGCTCACCCAGGACGAGGTGAAGTCGTTGTTTTACGCCAAGCCGTCCTCGACCTTCACCGCCCACGCGCCGCAATCCTAGGCACCGTCGGCGCACTCCCTCTCAAGGCGTCGCCGAAGAGCCTGACACGACGATGAACGAAGTTGGGCAGCTGCGCGGAAGCTGCACGCGCCGGGACCAAACACGTTCCGGCGTAATCAGGAGGGTGCGCGGCTTTGGTTCGGCGGCTTTCGGTGAGGAACAGAGTGGCTAAGTGGTTCAATTCCGGTTTCAGGATCAAACTCATGCTCGAGATCGTCGCACTTTTCTTTCTCTGCTCGAAGATGGGCAAGATGCTCCGCGCGAAGGGGTGGAAACCCCTGTTCATGCAGATCATGGTCGTGCTGGCCTGGTTCGGCTCGATGTTCTTCGCCGCGGTGGCCTATGGCGTCTACCTCGGCCTGACGCGCGGTCCCGAAGCCGTGGAGGACGTGGGGCTCGCCATCTATCCGTGGATGCTCCTCGCTGCGGCGATGTCGCAAGTGGTCATCTTCGGCATCGCCGCCCTGCTGACTGACCGCACGAAAGCGCCCGCACCGGGCTTTCACGCGCAGGAGGAGCAGGGTTTTCGGTAGAGCGTGGGACGCCGCCGGCGCGACAACTCGGTCGGGGCCCATGCAGCACGCGATGGTGGGGCGCGTCTCCCGATCTCGCTCGATCAGACCCCGCCCGGCCACTTGTGCGGTCGGCTCCGCGGGCCCTGAGCGCTCTGCCGACAGGCCGCAGCTTCGAAAGCCCCTTGTGGGACTCTGCGGTCTCAGCAGGCGCCTTGAGCGAGGGCTCCCGGTTCATCCTTTTCGGTCGTCAGCTCCGCGATCTCCGGTCTTCATTCCCGGCATTCGAAGCCACCCCTTATGACCACCAGCAAGTCAGCGCCCAAGTTCACCCAGACCGAGCGTGAGGCCATCGTCGATCTCCTGCACCTGTGCATCTATGCCGATGCGCATATCGGCGGCAAGGAGACGGACTACGTGTCGAAGGTCGTCGCGACCATCGGCTGGGATACGAAGCTCTCGTTTTCTGGATACGAACCGCGGTCGATCGCCTCGGCGCGGGCGGCGCGAAGCGATGCCACCACGCTCAAGGAGTTCATCGAACGGGCCGCCGCGCGCCTCGAATCGAAGGAGGCGCGCCGCTTCGCCGTCTCGAAATGCACCGACCTCGCCGCCGAGGATGGCACCCACCAGCGCGAATCATCGCTGCTGGCGCAGATCAAGGGGGCGATCACGTCCTGATTCCCGACGAGCCGGGCGCGCGGCCGTGATGCTAGATCGCGGCGCCTTGAAAGTGGGCGCATGAAACCGACGCCGCGGGACCCGCGCTCCCGGAGCGCGCCGTGGCGTGCGCGAGTTCGCGGCAGCCGACGATGGACGGATCAATGACGACATGAAGATCGAGCATCTCGCGCTCTGGTCGCCGGACATCGAACGCCTGCGCGCCTTCTATTGCGCCCACTTCGGTTGCACGGCCGGGCCGCGCTACGAGAACCCGAGGAAGGGCTTTGCGTCTTACTTCCTCAGTTTTCCCGAGGGTGCGCGCCTGGAACTGATGCAACGCACGGCGATCGAGCCGCGTCCGGAAGCGGAGACGCATGGCCTGGCCCATTTTGCCGTATCCGTGGGCGGCGAGGCCGAGGTGCGGGCTCTCACTGAACGGCTGCGCGCCCTGGGCGTCACCGTCCGCGGCGAGCCGCGCTGGACTGGCGACGGCTACTACGAAAGCGTGATCGAGGACCCCGACGGAAACCTGATCGAGATCACCCTTTCCTGAGTCGCGCGCGATGGATCACGCGTCGGGCCGAGCCTTCGCGTGTCGCACAACGTCCGGGATCGCTTCGGCATCGCGTGCTCCACGAGGCCGGATGGGCGCCGGGGCTCCGTGAACACCCGTGTGAATACGGGTTCACCTCCGGTGCTTAAGTTTCGCAGAGGTGCAAACCGGCCGCCGGCCCGGCGCCGACCGCCGGGTGAAGGCGGAGGTCGCACCCCCAACCTTCGCCGCGGGAGTCGGTCCGGTTCAGATCGTCATCGAGGCGTAGCCGCCGTCGACGACAAGCTCCTCGCCGGTGATGAACGAGCCGGCGGTGTCGCTCGCGAGGAGGAGCGTCGCGCCGATGAGTTCCTTCGCCTCGCCAAAGCGCTTGGCGGGCGTGTGTCCCATGATACTGGCGACACGGTCGGGCGTGAGGACCTTGCGGTTCTGCTCGGCCGGGAAAAAGCCGGGGACGATGATGTTGACCCGCACGTTCTTCGATGCCCACTCGCGCGCCAGGTTCTTGCTCAGGTTGTGGACAGCCGCCTTGGTCAACGAATAGGTGAACACGCGCGACAGGGGCGTGAGGCCGGACATCGAGCCGACATTGATGATCGAGCCGCCCTGGCCGCGCTCGACGAGATACTTCCCGAACACCTGGCAGGACAGGAAGACCGCCTTCACGTTGACATTGACGATGCGGTCATACTCCTCCTCCGGGATGTCGAGGAACGGCGTGGGCGAGTTCACGCCGGCGCCGTTGACCAGGATGTCGATCCGGCCCGAGCGGGCGATGACCTCGTCGCGCAGCTTCTCGAGATTGGCGCGGCTGGTCACCTCGTAGGCGGCGAACCATCCCTTGCCACCCGCGGCCTTGATCTTCTCGAGGCGCGCGGCGGCCTTGTCGGGATTGCGCCCGACCAGCACGACCTCCGCGCCGGCTCCGGCCAGGCCCTCGGCCATCGCGCCGCACAGCTCGCCCGTGCCGCCGATGATGACGACGACCTTGCCGCTGAGATTGAAGAGGGAATTGAGATAGTCCGGAGGTGTCATGATGGGGATGAAGTGGAGATAGTGGGGTTTTTCTCAGACGGTGTAAGCCTTGAATGCGGCACGGTCCCAGGGCGTGCGACCGCATTCGCGGGCGATCTCGTCGAAGGCATCGAGTTCCGCCTTCGTGAACAGCAGTCCGCCGGCGGCTGCGGTGTGCCGGGCCCAGCCCGCCTCGAGCTGGCCCGGAAGCATGCACGTCTCGTTGCCGTGGCCGAGGACGTCGCCGATCACGGCCTTGACGTTCTCGCTCTGGCCGCGGCCCTTGGCAAAGGCGCCGGCGCTCAGTGCGTCGGGATGGATCACCTGGAAGAAGAAGCAGCACGTGCCCTTGTCGCCCTGGGCCTGGTCCCAGCGGTTGCGGATGGTCGGCAGCGAGCCGCCGATGAAGCCGGCGACGAGTTCGTTGATGAGCGAGAGTCCGTAGCCCTTGTGTGCGCCGAACGGCAGGAGGTATTTCGCCTTGGCCGGATCGGTCGTGGGCGCGCCCTGCCCGTCCACCGCGGCGTCGGGCGGCAGCTGTTTGCCCTCCCGGGCGAGCTGCTGTACCCGTCCCATGGCGACAACCGACGTGGCCCAGTCGATCACGATCGGATATCCCACCGCCTCGGTCGTGGGAAAGCCCCAGGAGTGCGGATTCGTGCCGAGGGTGGGAAACTTCCCGCCGAACGGCACCACCTCGGCCAGCGCGGCGGTACAGTTGGTGTAGGCGATGTAGCCGCGGCGCGCGGCGTCCATCACGTAACCGCCGCCCCAGAGGTAGTGGAAGGCGTTGTCGACCGAGACCTGTCCGACGCCGTACTGGTCGGCGAGGCGGATCGCCTCGGCCATGGCGCGGTAGGCGGTGGACTGCCCGAGCTTGCGATTGGCGTTCCAGATCTTCGCAGCGGCGAAGCGCGAGGGCTTCTCCTCGATCTGCGCGCCGGGCACGCAGCCCTTCGAGCCGGAGCCGAAGAGGTGGTCGAGGTGCAGGGCCTTGATGCCGTTGTGCGTGCGGATGCCGTGGCGGGAAGCCTCGGCGCAGAAGCGCGCGCCCTCCCCCGCCTCGTCGGCGTGGAATCCACGGTGCTGATACGCAGCCTGGATGAGCGCGTTGTGCTCGGTCTCGGAAACGACGAAATAGGTCTCGGGCATGACGGGAAAGGCTGAAAAACTGAAAGGCTGAAGGGCTGAAAGTGCAGGGAGAAACCGCCGTGACGAACGCTGCCGGAATGGGCGCTTGGAGCACCGGAGGGCCGCGGCTGGGGTCATCCAGCCATTCAGCCCTTCAGTTCTTCAGCCCTTCCTGACCGCCACCTCCGGGTTGACCTGCGCGATGGGCTTCTCGCCCTTGAGCGCGAGGAGCAGGTTTTTCACCGAGGTCGTGGCCTGGCGGACCACGGACTCATAGGTGCGCGAGCCGACGTGCGGCGTCACCAGGCAGTTCGGCAACGCCAGCAGCGGGTGATCCTTGCGCGGCGGCTCCTCATCGAGCACGTCGGTGCCGTAGCCGCCGACCCGGCCGGATCCCAGAGCCTCGACCATGTCGGCCGTATTCACGATCTCACCACGGGCGCAGTTGAGGATGAGCACGCCCTTCTTCATCTTCGCGAAGGCGGCGGCGTTGATCATGTTGCGCGTCTCGGGCGTCAGGTTCGTGTGCAGCGAGATGTAGTCGGCGCAGGCGAAGACCTCGTCCAGCGTCGCGGCGCGGCGCACGCCGTGTGCCTTCGCGAACGCCTCATCCCAGTAGACATCGAAGCCGACGGGTTCCATGCCGAAGGCACGGGCGCGGATCGCGACCTCCTTGCCGATGCGTCCGAGGCCGATGATGCCGATCGTCTTGCCCAGGACCTCGTGGCCGGTCTTGCGCTTCCACTCGCCCTTGCGGGTGGCGTCGATCGCGAGGGCGAAGTTCTTCTCGAGCGCGAGCAGGAGCATGAACGTGTGCTCGGCCACGGTCGTGTGGTTGACGCCGGGGGTGAAGAGGACCGGGATGCCGCGGGCCGTCGCGCCCTTGACGTCGATCTTGTCGACGCCGATGCCGTATTTGCTGATCACCTTCAGGCGGGGCATCGACTTGTCGAGCACGGCGGCCGTGATCATGTCGTCGCCGCAGATGAAGGCGTCGAAGGAACCGGCGATCTCGAGCATCCGGGACTCGGGCAGCGGGCCGCGCTCGCGGACGATCTCGAAACCGGCGCTGTCGAGCAGGGCGTGGTGTTCGCCCGGGGTGTCTTGGAACGACGTGGTGGTCAGAAGGACACGGATCATGGATGTCGTGGGTAAATGGATATGCGGTCAGGAGGCGGGGCCGGTCGACTCGCCGACGATGAGCGCGGGCTTGATCACCCGCGGGCCGGCAGGGGGCGTGCGGCTGGTGAGCAGCTCGACGGCGTGGGTCATGATGTCGTCGACCTGCTGGTCGATGGTGGTGAGGCGCGGGTTGACATGGGCGGCAACCTCGAGGTTGTCGAAGCCTACCATCGAAACGTCGCGGGGCACGATGAATCCGCCCTGCTGCAGGCGCGTCATCGCGCCGATCGCCACCTGGTCGTTGAGCGCCAGCACGGCGCGCGGCCGGTTCGGCAGCTGGAGATAGCGCTCGGCAAGCCGGCGGCCGTAGGCGAAATCGAGCTGCTCGGGCTCCTGCTCGGTGACGGTGATGAACTGTCCCTCGAGCGACATTCCCCGCACCTGGGCGACGCGTCGGATGCCCTGCCAGCGCGCCTGGCCATAGGCGACGTGCTCGTCGATCCCGAGGAGCGCAAAGCGCTCGTGGCCGAGATCGAGCAGGTGCTCGAGCGCGAGCCGGATGCCGTGCTCGCGGTCGACCTCGACCGTCGGCAGCGCGTATTCACGAGCCGGATCGATCAGGACCACGGGCGTGTGGTGCTGGGCGAGCATCGCCCTGATCGCCGCCTCGTTCTCCACCGTCATGCCGCCGACCAGCACCAGGCCGTCGAGCTTCATGGCGATGAAGTGGCGCACCACCTCGAGTTCGATCTCGGGATGCCCGTCGGTGAGTTCGAAGAGCGCGCGAAAGCCGCCGGCGCGAAGCACGCGCTGCAGCACGGCGATCTTGCGCGCGACGATGGGCGAACCCAGCGCCTGGAAACAAACACCCACCATGCCGGTGCGTCCGCCGCGCAGCGCCCGGCCCACCGGGCTGGGCACAAAACCCAGCTGGATCATCGCCTCGCGGACGCGCTGCGACGTCTCGGGCTTGACCTCGGGGTGTCCATTGAGCACGCGGGAGATGGTCCAACGGGACAATCCCAGGTGCCGCGCAAGCGCGGTGGTCGAAGCAATCGGGCCTTGGGGCTGCTCCGGGGTCACGGCCCCCACATATCTACCAACACGTGTTGGATGTCCAGCGCATTCCGCCTCTTCTCCTGCGTGCCCCTTTTTCGTCCCACCCGTCCGGCTCCGCCGCCTCCCCCGCCCGCTCCATCGCCGGCGCCCGTGCCGCTCGGCTTGCAGCGATCCTTCGGCTTTGGCGATCGGCTCGGCCTCGCCACCCCCGGGCACCTCGCCGCCGCCCGCCGCTTTTCCATCGCGCCGGTTCTCGCGCAACTCGCGCCGCGCGAACTCGCCCGGGCCGGAACCCGCCCCGCCGACCGCCTGGCCGCGGTGAGCCGCGCCGTCGCCGAGGCCCATTTCTCCCGCGCATGGGGTGCCGACGCCCATACGGTGAAGACGGAGACGGACATCGACATGATGGCCGCCGCCGGCGCGACGTGGTTCACGCTCGATCCGTCCGCCTTCGTGGAGAATCGCGCCGACTCCCTCGATGCGGACGGCCTGGCGGAGGAACTCGCCGGGCTTGGCAAGGAGGGCGTGCTGCCGGCCGACTGCGTCCCGTCGCTGGCCGGCCGGCGATTTGAGTTCGACTCCGATATCCATGTCGCGCCGGACCTCGACGCGCTGGCGCGGGCCGCGGTCAAGTTCGCCCGCGCGCTGCATCACGCCCAGCGGCTCGCCCGGCATGTATCCACGGCATCACGTCATGCACCGTTCGACCTTGAGCTCGCGCTCGTCGAGTGCGCGGCCCCCGCCACGCCGGAGGAGCACCTCTTCATCGCGCTGGAGATGCGCCGCCGCGCCATGCCCGTGACGGCATTGGCGCTGCGCTGGGACGCGACGCTCGAGCCGGCGGTGGAACATGCGGGCGACGCGGAGGCGTGCGCGCGAGGCCTGCGCGTGCACGCGGCGATCGCGCGCCATCTCGGGCCCTACAAGGTCAGCATCCACCATGGTGACGCGAAGTTCGCCGTGTTTCCCGGGATCGCCCGCGCCTGCGGGGAGCGCCTGCACGTGAAGACGGCCTCCGCGAGCTTTCTCGCGGCGATGCGCCTGGTCTCCCGTGTCGCGCCCGATCTCTTCCGCGAGATCGTGTGCTTCGCGCGCCCGCGATTCGAGTCGGAGCGCGTGCCGCATCTGGTCACCACGACGCAGGCGGCGGTGGAACGCCTGTTCCGCCCGGCCGCGAGCGCCCACCCGGAGAAGACTTTTCTGGATACAGCGGCCGGGCAGCAGCTGCTCGAGACGACGTGCGGCGCGATTCTCCTCAATGGATTGACGAGCCGGGGACGTCCGTTCCGCGACGCGATCCTCGACCTGCTTCATCAGCGACGCGACGACTACCACAGTCTGCTCGATGCCGTCTTCACGCGGCACCTGGAACTCTTGAACCAGGGCTGATCCGCGGGAGTGCCCGGGACAGGACTCGAACCTGCACACCTTTCGGCAAGGGCTTCTAAGACCCTCGTGTCTGCCATTCCACCACCCGGGCGCACGCGAGAACGCGCGATGACCATGGTGCGCCCGAAAGGACCGAGACAAGCCCGCAGTTGAGCCGGGTTGGCTAACGGCCGCCGCGCATCCCAGGACTTGTTCCCCGCTGACTTTAGTCGCTCGCGTGGTGCGCTGTCGTGCAGAGGGAGACGGAGGTCGTTGGGTGGACGTGACCGTCGGGAGGTGGACGTGAACGGAGGGAGTGGACGGGAACGGAGGGAGAAAGAGAAAGAGTAAGAGAAAGAGAACGATTGGGGGGGCGTATGGAAACTGACACCCCAAAAAAAATGACCGGGGTGGCCTTCACTCACCCTCGCTTACACGAGCGACTGAGCGTCGACCACCCCGGTTCCGGAGCCACAAACCCGCGTGTCGGCACAGCACCCCTCATGTGCACCGACACGCAATTGTTTACCCGCGACACGGCACCGTCCTCAACTGCTGGGAGGTGGGAGAGTAGGACTGGCGCTGGCCGAGGCCGACGCCGTGTGCGCGGAGAAAAGGAAAAGCAGGATTGGCAAAGAGCGTCGGCTCTCAGTTCGTCGCGGTCGGCAATCCCGGAAAAAACGAAAGGCACGGGGATTGTCTGCATCGCGAATGCAGATAATCCCCGTGCCTTCGATGACGGGCCCAAGTCCCGTCCTGGAAAGCCGCCCGCGGCCGAGCCGCGAACCGGATGCCCCGTCTAACGGAGCCTACAGACTGCACTTAAGGACAATCGGCGCAGAAGATCAAGCCTGCGACGCATCCAGACGCATCAACGATACCTTACGGGTTAGCGGGACGCGGCGGCGAGCACGGCCTCGAGCTTCTGGCGCAGTTCGCCGAGGTCCTTCGACTTGAAGACCCGCTTGGTCTTCTCGAGCACCTCGACCGTTTCCTGCACGGCCTTGGACAGCTCGAGCGCGCGAACCGACTCGGCGCCGGTTGGCGCCGACGCGAGCGCGGAAACAACATCGCGAAACTCGACCACCGAGGACATCAGGTGCCGCAACGTCACCTCGAGATACGCGCCGGCCGCACTCTCGTCGCCCCCCGTCCCCGAGCGCACGCCGGCCATCAGACGCTCGACCTGCTCGAGATCGTGGGTCCACGACTTGAGCCGGGTGAGACTCCGCCGCACGGATTCGCGCGCCTCGTAGGTGCCGATCGCGTGGCGCACCGCGTCCAGCACCTTGGATGCGTCGGGCGGCTTCACCAAATAGGCGACGACGTTGAGGTTCACGGACTCGACCGCCGTCTCCACGCTCGGGTAAGCGGTGAGCAGGATGACGGGCAATCCAGGGAGCATGGTGGAAACGGACCGGACAAATTCCAGGTCGTCGTTTCCGGGCATGTTGATATCGGAAATGATCAACGACGGCCTGTCCTCGCGAATGACGGCGAGGGCCTGCTCGCCCGAGGCGGCCTCCTGCACCCGAAAGCCCGCGCTCACGAGCAAGGTTCGCAAAACTTGGCGGATCAGCGGCTCGTCATCCGCGATCAAAATCATGAGAGGCTCTGCCACGGCGCGATCCTGCCATGGGCGGAGTTGATACACAAGCGCGATGGCGACGGTCCGCCCCGATGGACAGGGTCAGGGTTGCACCGATCTACGCTTGGCGTGCGGCCATGCGGTCGCCGACACGCGCGTAGAGTTCGCGGCCGTCCCGGGCGGCGGCGAGGAGGTCATCCGCCAACTGCGCGCGCCCGCGCTCGAAGAGGGTGATCACGCACGAGCCGCCAAATCGGAAATACCCCTTCTCGTCTCCGCAGCGCACCGCCCCCGCACCGGCCGTGTGGACGATGGTGCCGACGCAGGTGGCGCCGATCTCGACCACGAGCACGCCTCCAAACGCCCCGGTCTCGATCAGCGTGATGGCTCGCTTGTTCTCGGCCAGGTAGTCAAGGCGTCGACGCAGCGCGATCGGGCTCACCGAAAAAAGCGGGCCCGACACGAACGCCGGGACGCCCGCCTCGCCGCTCACCGGGAAGTGGAACCGGTGGTAGTCGACCGGACACAGCCTCGAGATCACCATCGCGCCGCCCGCGAAGCGCCCGGCGAGCACCGGATCGGCCACGAGCTGGGCGAGGTCGAACCGCTGGCCTTTGGCGTAGAACTGGCCGGCCGCCGAGACGTCGGCAATCCCGAGATGCCGGGCGTCGGCCGGAAATGCCGCCTCGTCCGGGCCCGCCAGCACGGGTCGGGCACCGGGCCGCAGCCGGCGCGAGAAGAACTCATTGAACGAGCGGTAGCTGTCCACCGGTTCGGCGAACTCCGCCGTATCCAGCTGGTAGTCGCGAATAAACGGCACGATCCGGCTGCGGCTGGCCGGCCGGCTCATGCGCCAGCCAAACCAGCGGGAGAAGAACAGACGCCGCACCACGAGCGCCAGCGCGAGCTGTCCGCCCGCGGTATCGTAGGTCCAGCGCAGCCAGCGGTCGCCGTAGATCTGCTCGATCTCCACGGCGCCCGTGTAGCGATTCACGACTTCGATCGGTCGGCCGCGCATGGACATCCCGCAACGACTCACCCCGGACATGATTTGCATCAAGGGGATTCCTGAACCCGACCGGTGCAACTTGCGTTTTCGCGCCGAGCAAGAAACATCCGCGGCATCCATGATCCGACCTGTTCGTCTGCCAGGCGCGCTCCCCGCCCCCGTCCTCCTCATCCTCCTCACGCTCGCGGTCTCCGGTTGCCGGGAGCAATCGGCCGAGTACCGGGTGGTGCCGCGTGAGAACACGCCGCCGCCTGCCCGTGCCGCCGGCCAGCCCGGCCCGATGATGGCCGCGGCCGCCGCCGGTCCCGCGCTCGAATGGACCAAGCCCGCCGACTGGGTCGAGCGTCCGGCCTCCGAGATGCGGCTCGCCAGCTACGCCTTCACCAGTCCGGACGGCGAACTCGCGGACGTATCCGTTTTCTCCTTCCCGGACGCCGCCGGCGGCCTCCTGGCCAACATCAACCGCTGGCGCAATCAGGTCGGCCTCGAGCCGGTCGCAGACGACGCGCTCGAATCCACCGCGACCCGCACGGAGATCGCGGGCCAGGCCGCCTGGCTGGTCGATTTTGCCGGCACACCCAAGCCCTCATCCAACACGATGGGCGGGCCGCCTCCACCGGCGGTGTTGACCCGCATCACCGGCGCGATCGTCCCGCTCCACGGCAAGGCATGGTTTTTCAAACTGATGGGGCCCGACGCCGTCGCGACCTCGCAGCGGGAGAACTTTCAGAAGCTCGTCGCCTCGATCCGCGCAGTCACCCCGAGTACACCGGCGGCCGCCTCCACCAATGCGCCCGCGGCTGACCCGCACGCCGGCATTCCCGGCGCCCCGCCGATGGGTCAGGCCGCATCCGGCGATCCGCATGCCGGCGTGGCGGGCGCGCCCCCTCTGGGCATGCCCGGCGCTGGCATGGATCCGACCGGCATCGCGCCGCCGCCCAGCCCGCCTGCGGGCTTTACCTTCGAGGCACCTCCGGGATGGCAGGCGCAGGGTGCGTCGCAGTTCCGCCTCGCCAGCTTCCAGGTGCCGGGCAACGGCGTGCCGCCGGCCGACGTGTCGGTGACGAATTTTCCCGGCACGGTGGGCGGCGACTTCGCCAACATCAACCGCTGGCGGGGCCAGCTCGGGCTCGGGCCGCTGACCGAGGCGGAGTTCGCCAGCTCGACGCAGCGTGTCATCGGCCAGCATGGGATGGAGTTCGTCGTGGCCGACATCGAGAGCGCCCAGCCGATGATCGACGGCGGGCACCGTGCGCGCATGCTCGCGGCGATCCTGAAGATGCCGGACTCGACCTTCTTCTTCAAGATGACCGGGGAGACCGCGCTCGTCGCCAGTCAGCGCGACGCGTTCATCCATTTCCTCCAGTCGTTCCACCTCGAGGACGGTCACGCCCACTGAGCGGCATCCCATTCCCTCCTTTCCTCCCATGGCCGAGACTTCCAAGTCGCTCTTCGACCACCTCATCCGCGTCCTCACCTCGCTCAAGCTGACGATCACGTGCCTCGCGTTCGGCATGATCCTGATCTTCGTCGGCACGCTCGCGCAGGTGGAGTACGGGATCAATCAGGTGCTCGACATGTATTTCCGGAGCTTTGTCGCCATCTGGCGCGTGCCCGGAACGATCATCCACGTGCCCCTGCCCGGTGGGTTCACCATCGGCACGATCCTGATGATCAACCTGCTCACCTCGCATTTCTACCGCTTCAAGTTGAGCGCGAAGAAATCGGGAATCCTGCTCACGCACGTCGGGCTGATCACGCTCCTGCTCGGCGAGCTTTTCACCGCGGTCTATGCGCGCGAGAGCGCGATGCGCATGAGTGAGGGCGAGACGCGCAACTTCTCGGAGGCCTACCGGGAGAACGAGATCGCGATCACCGACCGGAGTGATCCGAGGCTGGACAAGACCATCGCGATCCCCGAATCGGCGCTCAAGGCCGGCTCCATCCACGGGGTGCCCCAGAGCACACTGCAGGTGAAGGTCCTGGGCTATTTTGCCAACAGCCGCATCCTCAGCCGCACCGGGCAGACGCTGCCGCCGGGCGCCATCCTCGCCACCCAGGGCGTCGGCGCGGGGCTGTTCGCGCAGGAGATGCCGCGCGTCTCGCGCGACGACGAGCGCGACCGCGCCGTCACCTGGATCGAACTGTCGGGCCCGACGGGTTCGCTCGGCACCTGGATGGTATCCAACGCCTTCGCGCAGCCGCAGAGCTTTGCGTATGAGGGGCGTCCCTACATCGTTGAGATGCGCCAGCGGCGTTTCTACAAGGACTTCAGCCTTCGGCTGATCGATTTCCGGCACGACGTCTATCCCGGCACCACCCGGGCGCGCAACTTCTCGAGCCTCGTCCATCTTTCCGATCCGGCGCGCGGCGAGGATCGCGAGGTGCTGATCTACATGAACTACCCCCTGCGCTACGCCGGGCTCACCTTCTTCCAGCAGGGCTACGAGGGCGATAGCACCACGATCCTGCAGGTCGTGCGCAATCCCAGCCGGCACCTGCCCTACATCTCCTGCATCCTCGTGTTCCTCGGGCTGATGATCCAGTTCGGGATCGGCCTGTCCTCGTTCCTCAAACGTCCCAAGAAAGCCGCGTCCTTCGCGTCCCCCACGCCATGAAACGCCATATTCCCTGGATCGTCACCGCCCTCGCCGCGCTGTTCATCGCCGCGTCCGTCCTGCGCACCGACCGCGCGGCCGAGACGCACTGGCAGGAATTCGGGCGGCTGCCCGTCCTCGTCAACGGCCGTATCCAGCCGCTGGACACGGTGGCGCGCACCTCGCTGCTCTCGATCCGCGGCAAGCAGGAATTGCGCGAGGGCCGCACCGGCATCCCCGCCGTCAAGTGGCTGGGCGAGACGCTGTTCGATCCGCGGCGCGCGGACGAGCGCAAGGCCTTCCTCATCCACGACCCGGACGTGCTCGGCCTGTTCGGCTGGGAGCAGAAGCAGGGCCAGCACACGTTTTCCTTCAACCAGCTCCGGCCGCACTTCGCCGAGATCGACCGGCAGGCCCAGCTGGCCGACTCGCTCGAGCCGCAGAAGCGCAGCCGTTTCCAGGACCACATCCTCGACCTCTACCGCAAGCTTGTCGTCTTCCAGCGGCTGAAGAACTCGGTCCAGATCGAGGACTCGCCGGACTTCTCCAGCGAGCTGGTCGCCTACCAGCAATCAATCGAGCCGGGTGTGGCGGCGATGAATGCGCGCGATACCGGGGCGACGTTTGATCAGAAGGCCTTCAACGCGTTCATCGGTTTCGCGGCGCGCTTCCGGGATTTCGGCGAGATCGCGCATTTCCGGCCGGTGCCTCCCGACCTCGAGCGCAGCAAGCGCGACGAATGGGAGACGGCCGGCACGAGCCTCGTGCACGCCTCCTCCACCGGTGTGATCCACCCCGTGGTCGCCGCTTATGCGCGGCTCGGCACCGCCTACCGCTCGCAGGACATCGCAACATTCAACGAGACGCTCACCGGTCTGACCCAGTGGATCACGGACGCGGGATTCGCACCGGAACAGGGCAAGGCCGACCGCGAGGCGTTCTTCAACAAGTACCAGCCCTTCTACCGGGCGATGGTCCTCTACGTCCTCGTGGGCCTGCTTGCCATCAGCACGTGGGTGGCCGCCGCCGCCGGCGCGGGCCGCGGCCCGATCGGCGGCATCATGACGTGGCTGGGGCCGACGGTCGCCGGGCGCACCGCGCTCCTGCTCGGCGTGCTCGCGCTCGCCGTCCACACGTCGGGCCTGGCGTTCCGGATGTTCCTCGAGGGGCGCCCGCCCGTGACCAACCTCTATTCCGCCGCCGTCTTCGTCGGCTGGGGTGCGGCCGTCATCGGCATCGCCGTGGAAGCGTGGTTCCGCAACGGCATCGGCGCGGTCTCGGCCGCGATCGTGGGTTTCATCACCCTGTTGGTCGCGCACCACCTCGGCTTCGGCAACGACACCATGGAGATGATGGTGGCCGTGCTGGACAACAACTTCTGGCTCTCCGTCCACGTCCCGACGATCGTGCTCGGCTATTCCGCGACCTACGTCGCCGGCGCGATCGGGCTGGTATTCATCATCCTCGGTGTATTCACGCGACTGATCACCCGGGACGTCGCCCGCGTGCTCAACGGCATCGCCTACGGCGTGATCTGCTTCGCCACGCTGCTGAGCTTCATCGGCACCGTGCTCGGCGGCATCTGGGCCGACCAGTCGTGGGGCCGTTTCTGGGGTTGGGATCCGAAGGAAAACGGCGCCGCGCTCATCGTGCTCTGGTGCGCGATCATCCTTCACTCCCGATGGGGTGGCTACATCCGCGAACGCGGCATGATGGTCATGGCCGTCTTTGGCAATATCGTGACGTCATGGTCGTTCTTCGGCACGAACCTCCTCGGCGTCGGCCTCCACAACTACGGCTTCACGAAGAGCGGGGCCTACTACCTCTTCGCCTTCATGACCACGCAGGTGATCGTGATGCTCCTGGGCGCAATCCCGATGCGCTACTGGCGCAGTCAGTACCGCGCACCCGACAGCCAGCCGCCCTCGCCTCCCCCCGCCGACGGCAAGGCAACCGCCCGAGCCTGAGTCCGGAGGCCCTGGCCGTTCCGCCCCAAAATCTTTCTCTTACTCTTACTCTTTCTCTTTCTCCCACCCCCGCCGTCGTCCGACCGCTGACGCCGCGTAGCTCCGTCGGGCTTCCGGCTGATGCCTTCGGGACGAGGAGGAGAACGAGAACGATTACGAGAACAAGAACGAGGAGAAGAAGAGCCGGTGACCGAGGTCAGATCCGCCCCAAATCTTTCTCTTACTCTTTCTCTTTCTCCCACCCCGCCGTCGTCCGACCGCTTACGCCGCGTAGCTCCGTCGGGCTTCCGGCTGATGCCTTTGGGACGAGGAGGAGAACGAGAACGATTACGAGAACGAGAACGAGGAGAAGAAGGAGAAGAACCGCGGACCGAGGTCAGAGATCCGCCCCAAATCTTTCTCTTACTCTTTCTCTTACTCTTTCTCTTTCTCCCATCCGGCCGAAACTCGGCCGCTCGCTTAGCCTCGCGATCGGACTCGGGCTGACGGAGAGAAAGAGAAAGATTAAGAGAACGAGAACGATGAGACAGAGGGGGCCCGATCCATTGGGAGAACCGCGGGAAGGGCCCTTTCCTGTTTTCGGCCTGTCAAACCTCGCGTGAGGTGCTTTGATCACGCGCATGGCTTCGCCCTCCACGAAACGCTCGAAGAAGCGGATTGGCATTCTCACGGCCGGCGGGGATAGCCCCGGGCTTAATGCGGCGATCCGCGCCGTCGGCAAGGCCGCAATTGGGACCTACGGCTGGGAAGTCCTCGGCTTCCGCGACGGTTTCCAGGGTCTGATCGACGACAAGGTCATCCCGCTGAAGAAGGGCGCGCTGGCGGGAATCCTCACGCACGGCGGCACCGTCCTTGGCACGAGCCGGCTCAAGCCCCACCGCGCGGAAACACCGGAGGGCATCCGCGACTTGCGGTCCCAGATCGTCGCCACCTACAAGCGCCACCGGCTCGACGCACTCGTCTGCATCGGCGGCGGCGGCACGCACAAGAACGCGCTGCGCCTCGTGCAGAAGGGCCTCAACGTCGTCACGCTGCCCAAGACAATCGACAACGATGTCGCGCACACCGACTCGACCATCGGCTTCGACACGGCGCTGAACATCGCGACCGAGACAATCGACCGCCTGCACTCCACCGCGCACAGCCACCATCGCATCATCGTGGCCGAGATCATGGGTCACAAGGCGGGCTGGCTCGCACTCGGTGCCGGCGTGGCGGGAGGCGCCGACGTGATCCTGATTCCCGAGATCCCCTACGACGTGGAATCCATCGCGGCGGCGATCAAACGCCGTGTGCGGCACGGCACGTCGTTCAGCATCGTCGCCGTCGCCGAGGGCGCCCGCACGGCCGAGGACACACGGGCTTTTGGCGCCGCGCTGGCCGCGCGCAAGAAGGCGGACACGGAGACTGAGCGCAAGAAAGCGCAGGAAACGCTCGATTCCCTGGAGAACGCACATGCGGGCAACACGCTGCGACTCGCGCGGCAGATCGAGGAGTCCACCGGGCTGGAATCGCGCGTCACCATTCTCGGATACGTCCAGCGCGGCGGCACGCCTTCGTATGCGGACCGCCTCCTCGCCACGCGCCTGGGCACAGCCGCGGTCGACCTCATCGCCGCGGGCACCTTCGGTGTGATGGTCGCCTCGACCGACGGCGGCACGCGGCCGGTCCCGATCGAGAAGGTCGCCAAGCATCTCAAGACCGTGCCGCTCGATCACTCCTGGATCCGTGCCGCCCGCAGCGTTGGCACGAACCTGGGGGATTAGGAGGCGAGCGATAAGCGGTAGGCGGTAAGCTTAAAGCGGTAGGCGAAAGCTGGATGCGGGACCCGTCCTCAGGCGACAGACGAATGTTGCCGCAAGAAGGCGCAAAAGGCGCAGGAGGACATTTCCTCTCTTCCTGATCTCGTCCCCTGCATCCGGCCCCAGGCAGACGACGATCATGGAAACCGCCGAGCCGTCTCGGCAGGACCCGCATCACGGTTTCGCCGATTCATCCACGAGGTGAGGACCTGAGCGGCTCCTTCTGAATGTGTCGCCGCAAAAAGGCCCAGAAGGACATCTCTGCCCTTTGCGCCTTTTGCGACTCTTTGCGGCCAACACGCGGCCGAAACACCGCCTTTCGCTGACCGCCTACCGCTTATCGCTTAAAGCTTATCGCTTACCGCTTCCCATCCCTCACGCCAGCGCGCGCTGCTTCGTGAAGACCGGGCGAAGCGTCGTGCTCAGCTCGTCCTGCAGCGCCTGCAGCTTGCGGTAGTGCGCGACGTTGGCCTTGTTCGGCACGCAGCGGCTCGACTCGTTCACAGCCACGACGCCGGTGGTGAAGTCGGCGATCTTCGCCTTCTTTCCCTCGCGCACGGAGCAGCACCAAGCCGCCTGGAGGGCGCCGCCGAGTGCCGCACCCTCGTCCTCGACCATGGCCACGACAGGCACGCCAAAGATGTCCGCCATGATCTGGCGCCAGACGCCGGACTTGGCTCCGCCGCCCGTGACGCGGATCTCCTTCGCCTTCACGCCGAGCTGGGCGAGGCGGCGCAGACCATAGTTCATGCCCATCGTCACGCCTTCCATGGCGGCGCGGGCCATGTGCGCGGGGTTGAAGGTCTTGTTGTTCAGGCCGAGGAACACGCCTGAGCCGGCGGGGACGTTCGGCGTGCGCTCTCCGGCGAGATACGGGAGGAGCAGCAACCCGCCCGCGCCGGCAGGGGCGCCGGCCACCGCGGTGGTGAGCGCCGCGTGGTCCATGCCGAAGAGGGCGCGCAGCTGCTCGGTGACGGTGGTGACGTTCATCGTGCACAGCAGCGGCATCCAGCCGCCCGTCGAGGAGCAGAAGGCCGCGATCTCACCCTCGGGGTCGACCACGGGCTTGTTCGCGAAGGCGTAGATCGTGCCGCTCGTGCCGAAGCTCGCGGTGACCACGCCGGGCGTGACGTTGCCCGTGCCGATCGCGCCCATCATGTTGTCGCCGCCGCCGGCGCTGACGATCACGTCGGGGGAAAGTCCATACTTGCGCGCGAGCTCCGGGCGGAGCGTGCCCGCGGCCTGCTCGGAGCCGGAGAGCGCCGGAAGCCAGTCCGCGAGGTTCTTGTCGATCGCATTGATCACCGGCTTGGACCACGTGCGCTTGCGCACGTCCATGAGCGCGGTGCCGGAGGCGTCGCCGTGCTCCATGAAGTAGTTTCCGGTGAGGTGGAAGTTGAGATAGTCGTGCGGCAGGAGCACGTGGCGCAGGCGGCGGTAGTTGTGCGGCTCATTGCGCTTGAGCCAGAGGATCTTCGGGGCCGTGAAGCCCGGAAGGAAGAGGAGGCCGGCCTTGCGGATCGCGGCCTTCGGACCGCCGACTTTCTTCGTCAGCAACTCGCACTCCTTGACCGTGCTGGTGTCGCACCAGAGCTTGGCCGGACGGATGACCTCGCCGTCCGCATCGAGCGGGACAAAACCGTGCTGCTGGCCGGACACACCGATACCGCGCACCCGCGCGGCGTCGACCTTGGCCACGACCTCCATGATCACCGCATCGAGCGCAGCCGCCCACTCCTGCGGGTGCTGTTCCATGTGGCCGACGGGAAGGCCGTCGATCAGCGCATGCGGGGCACGTGCCTCCGCGATGACCTTCTTTTGCTCGAGGTCGAGAACGACCGCTTTAGTGGACTGGGTGCCGGAATCGATGCCGATGAACAGACTCATGGTGGGATAGCAGAGAAAAGTTGATACCGCCGCGGCGCTGCAGAGACCTGGGGGAGTCGTCAGCCGCACGCGGACAAACCATCGCCGCAAAACCCACGCCCCGCCGCAAGCAGTAAGCGGATGGAAGCTCTAGGCTTTAGGCGGTAAGCTTTAAGCGGTAAGCTTCATTCGGTGAGCACCAAGCGGAGCGGCTGTGGTTGTCGTAAGCGAGTCCGGGTCGGAAAGTGACCGGCATGGCACCCGCAGCGACGCGCGTCGGTGGAGCGCAGTGAGCGCTTCCCGCCTATCACTTACCGCTTACAGCTTACCGCTTACAGCTTACAGCTTCTTCTCACTTCTTCTTCTGCAGCGCCTGCGAGAACCAGTCGCCGTTGAGCGTCTGGGGCGGCGGCGGGTTGCGTCGTTCGCCAGGACGCGGCTGAACGGGCGAACGCGGACCGTTCGCCGAGGCGCCCGGGCTTCCGCTCCCGCCCGATCCCTGGCCCCCGATCTGCGGTTTGCTGCGCATCGAGAGCGCGATGCGGTTCCGCGCCAGGTCGACCTCGACCACCGTCACCATCACCTTCTGCTGCGGCTTCACCACCGTGGCGGGATCCTTCACGAACGTATCCGCGAGCTGCGACACGTGCACGAGGCCGTCCTGATGGACGCCGACGTCCACGAACGCACCAAATGCCGTGACGTTGGTCACGATGCCCGGGAGCTTCATGCCCGGCTTGAGATCGGTGGGCTTGTGCACGCCTTCCGTGAACGAAAACGTCTCAAAGCGCTCGCGCGGATCGCGTCCGGGCTTGGCCAGCTCGGCCAGGATGTCCCTGAGCGTGGGAAGGCCCACCGTGTCGCTGACGTAGTTCTCGGGCTTGATCCGCGCGCGCAGGCTGCCGTCGCGCATCAGGTCGGCGATGGTCACGCCGAGGTCGGCGGCCATCCGCTCGACGATGGCATAGCTCTCCGGATGCACAGCCGAGGCGTCGAGCGGATGCTCCGCGCCATGGATACGCAGGAACCCTGCCGCCTGCTCAAAGGCCTTGGGCCCGAGGCGCGGCACCTCGAGGAGTTCCTTGCGCGACTTGAACGGCCCCTGCGCGTTGCGCCGGGCGACGATCGCGGCGGCAGTCGACGTGTTCAGGCCGGACACGGCACTGAGCAGCTGCTTCGAAGCCGTGTTCAGCTCCACGCCCACGCCGTTCACGCACGACACCACGGTGTCGTCGAGCGAGCGCTTGAGTGCGGTCTGGTCGACATCGTGCTGGTACTGGCCGACGCCGATCGATTTCGGGTCGAGCTTCACCAGTTCGGCGAGCGGGTCCATGAGCCGCCGGCCGATGGAGACGGCGCCGCGCACCGTGAGATCGTGGTCGGGAAACTCCTCGCGTGCGACCTCGCTGGCCGAGTAGATCGAGGCGCCGGACTCGTTGACCATGACGACCGACACAGCTGGCGGCAGCCCGACTCCGCGCACAAACGCCTCGGTTTCCCGGCCGGCGGTGCCATTGCCGATCGCCACCGCCTCAACCTGGAAGTGTTTCACGAACCCGACGAGTTTTTCCTTCGCCTCCACCTCGTGGCGGTCGGGATAGAGCACGTCGTTGTGCAGCAGCTTGCCCTGGCGGTCGAGGAGCACGACCTTGCAGCCGGTGCGAAAGCCCGGGTCGATCGCGAGGACATTCTTCTGCCCGAGGGGTGCGGCCAGAAGGAGCTGCCGCAGGTTCTCGGTGAAGACCTTGATCGCCGCCTCGTCCGCGCGCTTTTTCGACTCGAGGCGCATCTCCGTCTCCATGGCCGGCGCGAGCAGCCGCTTGAAGGCGTCCACCAGCGCGAGGCGCACCTGTGCCGAGCAGGAGTTGGCGGCGTCGCCCCGCACATACAGCGAGGACAGCTCGGTGAGCGCCGGCTGCTCGTCGGGCAGCTGGATGCGCATGTAGATGAACTCCTCCTTCTCGCCCCGGCGCATGGCGAGGATGCGGTGCGAGGGCGCCTTGGCCAGCGGCTCGCTCCAGTCAAAGTAGTCCTTGAACTTCGCGCCCTCCGCCTCCTTGCCGGCGAGCACCTTCGAGGAGATCACGGCGCCGGCCCGGTAGAGCAGGCGCAGGCGTTCGCGCACGGCGGCGTCGTCGCTCACCTGCTCGGCCACGATGTCGCGGGCGCCGGCCAGCGCCTCGGCGGCGTCGGCGATCACGGCCTTTCCGGCGTCGGTGGCGTATTCAACACCGGCGTACGCGGCGGCCGCCGCCTGGGCGTCGACGGCCGGATCCTGCGCGAGGAGCAGCTCGGCGAGCGGGGCGAGCCCCTTCTCGCGCGCGATGGTGGCACGCGTGCGCTTCCTCGGCCGGAACGGCGCGTAGATGTCCTCGAGCCGCGTGAGCGTATCCGCTCCGGCGACCGCCGCCTCCAGCGCGGGCGTGAGCAGGTTGCGCTCCTTGAGCGAGGCGGTGATCGAGGCGCGGCGATCGTCGAGCTGCCTGAGCTGCTCGAGGCGGTCGCGGATGGCGGTCACCTGCACCTCGTCCAGGCTCCCCGTCGCCTCCTTGCGGTAGCGGGCGATGAACGGGACGGTCGCGCCGCCGGCGATCAGGGCGGCTGTCGCCGCCACCTGAAACACCTTAAGGTTCAGTTCCTGCGCGAGGCGCAGCACGTGCTCGGAATCGGGCGTGTTCGCGGTGGGCTCCATGCGAAAAAGCCCGCGAGTCCATCGTGCACCCGCGGCCGCGCAAGGGCATTATTCATCCCGGCGTGACGTCCATCCGAGAGTCGCACGCGGCACGTCGGATGCTTCTGGTTTCCCGCGAGTGGACGGCCCGCGAGAATAGCCGCCTTTTCATTCGACGAGGCAGTCGCCCCGCATACCTTACCGCATTCCTGCTCCCATGCCCTCCACGGATGATAGAATGGTGCGCCTGTTCTTTGAGCGGCTGATGGAAAGCCTGCCGGACAGCATTTACTTCAAGGACCGCGAGGGGCGTTTCTTCTGCCTGAGTCGCGCGCTCGCGCAGCATTTCGGGCTCAAGTCTCCCGAGGAGGCGATCGGCAAGACCGATTACGACTTCTTCCCGGAGGAACTCGCCCGCGCCAAGGATCACGACGAGCGCGAGATCGTGCGCACCGGCGTCGGTATCGTGGGCAAGGAGGAGAAATCGTACGTGGTCGGAGGCAAGCGCCGGTGGGTGCTCACGTCGAAACTCCCGCTCGTCGGCCAGGATGGCTCGATCATCGGCACGTTCGGGATCTCCCGCGACGTCTCCGAGATGAAGGAGGCGCGCGAGTCGCTCGAGTCGCAGCACCGGCTGCTCCAGACGATGATCGAGATCCTGCCCTGCCGCATCTTCGTCAAGGATCGCGACGGTCGCATCACGCTGACCAATGAGGCGTATCGCCGCGCCCTCGGATTGAATGACTCCACCTCGGTCGAGGGCAAACGCCTGGGCGACCTCGTGGAGGATGAGCGCACCGGTCCCTATGGCGCAGACGACCGCCTCGTGATCGACAAGGGCACCGAGATCCTCAACCGCGAGGACTTCGACGCCAGCCCGCTCGGCGACAAGCGCTGGATGCTCCTGTCCAAGGTCCCGCTGCGCGACGGCGAGGGCGAAGTGCAGGGCCTTGTCGGCATGGCCGCGGACATCACGGCGCAAAAGGAGGCCGAGGCGCGCGCGATCCGCGTGCAGCATCAGCTTGAGGAGAAGAACCGCCAGGTCGAAGCCGAGCTCGCCCTCGCGCGAGAACTCCAGACCGAGCTGATGACCTCCAGCCTCGTGAGCGTGCGCGAGCAGCTCGATTCCACCGGCGCACTCGCCCCGCGCATCGCGTTTCATTATGAGGCGTCCGTTCATCTCGCCGGCGACTTCTTCCAACTCATCCCCATCACGCGCCGGCGCTTCGGCATGCTGCTCTGCGACGTGATGGGCCACGGCGTGAAAGCCGCGCTCGTGACCACGTTGATCCGCGGGCTCATCACGGACGTGAAGGCGGACGAACTGTCGCCGGAAAAGATGCTCGCACGGCTCAACGAGCGTCTCTGCACCCTGCTCGACCGCCCGCCGCTGCCGCGTTTCGTGACGGCGCTGTACGCGGTCGTGGACCTCGACGAGTCGCGCATCACCGTATCCAGCGCGGGCCACGCCTGGCCGCTCTTTCGCGAGTCCGGAAAAGCCACCGGCGCGATGTGCAGCCTGGAGTGCGGCCCCGCCCTCGGACTCATCCGCGGCGCAGCCTATATGCCGGAGCATCGCTCGTTCGACGCCGGCGATCGCATCCTGTTCTATACGGACGGATGGACGGAAGAGAGCGATGCCGAGGGCGACGAATTCGGCAGCGAACGCCTCTGTTCCGTGCTGGACGAGCACGCAGCCGCGACTCCCGACGTGACCCTGTCCCAGGCGGCCCACGAGGTGCGACGCTTCGCAGGCAAACCGTCCTTCAGCGACGACCTTTGCGCCGTCCTGGTGGAGTTCGGCCGGCCCGAGAGCCCGTAATTCCCCGGCCGATCCCGCCCGCCTGCGGATCGGCCGACGCGTCCTGCGCCTTCGGTGCGACAGTGGCGTTTCCGCTTCCCCGACCCCGACCCGTTCGATTGTCTCGACGGCTCATGTCGAAGGATCCGCACACGCTTCCCATCTACGACGTCGAGCAGGCGCTGCTCGATGCCGTGCGGGCGCACGGCCGCCTGGTCGTCCAGGCGCCGACCGGCTCGGGAAAATCGACGCAGATCCCGCAGATGCTGGCGCGCGCAGGCCTCCTGGGCGACGGACAGGTTGTCGTGCTCCAGCCACGACGGATCGCCGCCCGCATGCTCGCTCGCCGCGTGGCCGAGGAGATGCGGGTGCCCCTGGGCGCCGAGGTCGGCTATCAGGTACGGCTGGAGTCACGGGTGTCCTCGCGCACCGTCATCCGCTTCGTGACCGAGGGCATCCTGCTGCGCCAGATGGTCACCGATCCTCAACTACGCGGTGTGTCGGTGGTCGTGTTCGACGAGTTCCACGAGCGACACCTCTACGGTGACATCACGCTCGGCCGCGCCCTCCAGCTGCAGCGCTCCACGCGCCCGGACCTGCGGATCATCGTGATGTCCGCCACGCTCGAAACCGAGCGGCTGAAGGCCTATCTCCAGCCGTGCGCCGAGGTCGTCTCGCAGGGACGCACCCACCCGGTCGACGTCCGCCATCTCGAGAAACCGGTCGATTTCGAGAAAACCCCGCCCTGGGAGGTCGCCGCCGCGATGGCCGAGCGCGCGCTCGCGGACGGCGTGGAAGGCGACGCGCTCGTCTTCATGCCCGGCGCCTACGAGATCGCGCGCACCTGCGAGGCGCTGCGCCACCGTCTCGGCGCGCGCGATTTCGAGATTCTCCCGCTGCACGGGGAACTCGCGCCCGCCGAACAGGATCGCACCGTGGCCGACTCGGAACGCCGCAAGATCATCGTCGCCACCAATGTCGCCGAGACCTCGCTCACCATTCCCGGCGTGCGCCTCGTGGTCGATGCCGGCCTCGCGCGCATCGCGCGCTTCGACCCGCACCGCGGCATCGACACGCTCCTCATCGAGAAGATCAGCCAGGCCTCGGCCGAGCAGCGCGCGGGCCGTGCCGGGCGCACCGCCCCCGGCGTCTGCCTGCGACTCTGGACGGAACGCGAGCACCAGCACCGCCCCGCTGCCGAGCTGCCCGAGATCAAGCGGCGCGATCTCGCGGAGGTGCTGCTGACACTCAAGGCGGCCGACATCGTCGATGCAGTCAATTTCCCCTGGCTCGAGCCTCCCGACCCCAGGGCGCTCGCCCGGGCCGAGCTCCTCCTGCGCGACCTCGGCGCTCTCGACCCCGCGAACGGTGCGATCACCGAGGTGGGACGGCGCATGCTGGCGTTCCCCGCGCACCCGCGTTACGCCCGCATGCTGGTCGAGGCCGGCCGGCTCGGCTGTGTTCCCGATGTCGCGCTGATCGCCGCGCTCACCCAGGGCCGGTCGATCCTGCTGCGCAGCACCGGTCGCGAGATGGACGAAGCCCGCGAGGCCGCGCTCGGTGAGGAGACTCAATCCGACTTCTTCGTCGCGCTCGCGGCACTGCGTTTCGCCGAGGAGCGCGCGTTCGACGTCGACGCCTGCCGCAGGCTCGGCATCCACGCGCAGGGTGCGCGCCTGGTGCGGCCTTTGGCGCGGCAGTTTCTCGACCTCGCCGAGCACGCCGCCACCGGCGCCGGTAGGACGGGTTCTCCGGACCTACCCTCCGATCACCGCGAGGCGATCGTGCGCTGCGTGCTTGCCGGCTTCGCCGATCAGGTCGCCCGGCGCCTCGACGCCGGCACGCTGCGCTGCGAGCTGGTGCACGGGCGCCGCGGCATGCTCGCACGCGAGAGCGTCGTGCAGAAGGCGTCGCTCATCGTCGCCGCCGAGATCAGCGAGATCGGCGGACGCGGAGGCGAGGTCACGACCATCCTCAGCCTTTGCACCGCGATCGACGAGGCCCTGCTGGATGAGATGTTTCCCGGCTCGCTGCGCATCGAGGACACCGCCCTGCTCGACACCCAGGCCAGGCGCGTGATGGTCCGCCGTCGCAAGGTGTTTCGCGACCTCGTGCTCGAGGACCGGGAGGCCGGCGAGGTCCCGACCGACGCCGCCACGCGGATCCTCGTGCAGGAGATTCTCGCCGGCCGCTGTCCGCTTCCCCAGTGGGACGAGGCGGTCGACCACTGGATCGCTCGCGTCAACCTGCTGGCGCAGTTGTTTCCTGAATACGCCGTGACTCCGATCACGCCCGAGGACAAGCCGACCATCCTCGAGCAGCTCGTGCACGGGGCGCGGAGTTTCCGCGAGGTGCGCGAGCGCGACCTCTGGCGCACGCTCAAGGACTGGCTCTCGCCGGAACAACTCGCCGCGCTCGACCGCATGCTGCCGGAGCGGCTCGACATGCCGAACGGCCGCAGGGCGAGGATCAGCTACACGCGCGACGGCGGAGCCACGATCTCCGCGCGCATCCAGGAACTTTTCGGCGTGGAGAAGAACATTGTCATCGCGCAGGGACGCCTGCCGCTGCGCATGGAGATCCTCGCGCCGAATCACCGGCCGATCCAGGTGACCGACGATCTCACGCGCTTCTGGCGCGAGACGTACCCGGAAATCAAGCCCGCCCTCTCCCGCCGCTATCCACGCCACGAGTGGCGTTAGCGCCGATCTCCACAACCGCAGGTCGCGAGTGGCGTCGGCATGCGAGCCATCGGGACCGAGGCGGTCGGCGGTCGCCTGCGATCGGCTGCACAGCGCCGCCAACCGGCTCCTGGGCCACGAGACCTCGCAGCGTCGCAGCCGATCCTCCTTCGCACGCCTCGACAGGTTCAACTCCCGCCGGCTGTGGCCGATGAGAAAGGGATGTCCACCGAACCCTGCTGGACCGGTGCGGGCGCCTGCCTCCGCACCCGCCCGCGTTTGCGCCCCACCCACATCCTGGTCCTCCTCGTGCCATTCATCCTGGTCGGCACCGGCTGCGGCCGGAAGGATCCCGCCAGCCGTGAGGACACCGGAGTATCCGCACAGACCGCCTCGCGCGCCACGCCCGCCGAACCGCCGGTCAGCCCGCACTTCCAAGGCGCCCAGAAAGCGCGCGTCGACGAGGCCTTCGCCGCCGTCGTGCTCGCCGATGGCAAGAAGACGGTGGTCCCGCTGGAATCACTCGCCCCGCAGGACCTGGCGTTTCTCACCCGCCTCGCCCGCGAGAAGCCGCTCGCCGTCGGCAAATCCAGCGTCGTGGTCGTCGAGAGCACCGATCCGTTGTCCGGCCCGAAGAAAACCATCGAGGTATCCAGGACCGAAGGACAACTGGAGACGGTTCAGCTCTGCGCGCCCAGCGCACCCCGCGACCAGATCGGCGCCACGTGCATGATCTACGCCCGGGCCCACTGGCTGGATATCGCCGGCTACTACACTGAACTCGCGGACATCTTCAAGATCATCAATGACACGCCACACGACCACCCGTGGACGAACGCGAAGTATCGCGACGGTCTCCAGTCGATCATGACGGGTTTCAAGACGTTGCCCGTGGCGCACAGGGCGCCCCCCGGGGTGGGACAGTTCGAGTGGGCGCGTTCGGAGTTGCGGCGCGGTCGGCCGCTGCTCGCAGCCCTGCCCCGCGAGGTCGAGATGGCACTGCCCGCGGATTTTCTCGCCCAGCGTCCGTGGAGCGGCGGCGACATCGGTCACCAGATCGTCGTCAACGGTTTCACCTGGAACAAGGAAACCGGCGAGGGCTCGTTTCATATCATCAACTCCTGGGCCGAACTGCTGGAGTTCGACCTCGATCTCAAGTACGCCGGCGGCGGAGCGCTCGTGTTCGAGGCCAGTCTCTCGCCGCTGGGCGAGAAACCGACGGCACAGGAAGCAGCCGCGGCCACGGAGATCGTGAAGAGCGTGTCGTTCGTGAAACTCGTCGGCGACTCCAAGCTTTTCGCTGTCACGACCAACCTCGGCACTCGCAAGGTCATCGCCCGTGACGCGGCCGCAGCGCGCCGCATGATCGAGGAGAAGCAGTAGCTTCACCCTCGCCCAGCAGGCGCGACGCCCTTGAGCCCGGGAGCGGGATCGCAGCCCTCGTAGGCACGCTGCACCCGGGCGTCTACACCATCCATGTCAGCAGCGCGGCCACCACCAGTGAAGCCCTGGATGAGCCCCGCGCCGGGCCGTGATTTTGGCCCGTCCGGAAGCGCTGGCGAATCACCACGCAGTCAAACCCTAGAACTCCATCCGGTACTTCGCGAGCAGGCTCCGCCCGGTGCCGGCGAAGTTTGTCAGGTTATTCCCGGTGGTCTGCGAGTAGTAGCTGATGTACTGCCGGTCGAGCAGGTTCTGGACGCCGAGTGTCAGCACGCCGTTGGCCACGCGCCGCGAGACCACAAGGTCGAGCGTCGTGTACCCATCGAAGTCATACTGGGGTCGCCCCAGCGGATCGTCACGATCGAAGTAGGTCAGGAGCTGCACGTAGGTGCTCCACGTGTCGGACCAGTCGCGGCGCCAGTTCAGCGCGAGCTTGGCCGGAGAGATGTTCACCCCGGCCAGCCGCGTGTCCACGTCGCCGTCGCCGTCGCGGTCGGATTTTCCTTCGCCGATCGACACATACCCGCCGATCGCGTCGCGCGCGGTGATGCTGAACGAACCCTGCAGTTCCGCGCCCACGATCTCGGTGCGTTCGCGCACGACGGAATAGATGCCGTCGGCGTCGGCCTCCAGCCGGCTGCCCAGCGCGGATGTGGACACGTAGGTGCTGAGGCTGGCCCGGGCACGCCGGCCGAACCATTTCACGCCCAGTTCGTAGTTGTCGGTCACCACGGGTTCGAGGCCGAGAAACGACGCGACATCCTGGCCCGGCACGTTGATCGCGCGCAGCACGCGTCCGACGTCCGGCATGCTGAAGCCCTGCGAGTATCCGCCAAACAGGCGCCACGAGCCTCCCAGCTTGAAGACGCCTCCGAGATTGAAAAGCGGCTCCTCGAAGCGCGGCGAACCTCCCGCCACCTGCTGGCTCCCGTAGAACTCCAGCGTCTCGAAGTCGCCGACCTCCAGGCGCGCGATCTCGTGGCGAATACCACCATGAAGACTGAGCCGGCCGAACGGCTTCTCCAGCTGCAGATAGGGCGACCAACCCTGGAACGTCGTCTCCGGAACCCAGAAGCGCCCGGTCTGAGCGAGCACCTGGTCGGTCCGGTCATTGAGCACATCCACTCCCGTGACCACGCCCAGGTTGCCCGCGGACTCGAAGGTCCGTGCCCACGTGACCTTCACCCCGTGCTTGAGCGAGTTGTTCTGCGACTGGTCGAAGATGCGCACGCCGTCCTGGATGAAGGTCGCGAAGGTCCCGCCGCCGAAGGTCGCGGAAAAATCCTGCCGGAACGCGTCGATCGTGAGGCTGCCCTGGGCGAATTCAGTATCTGAATACGTCACGGCCGCGGTCAGGACGTCATTGCGGGCCGGGTCACCGGGCGTCGCGCCCTCGACCGAGAGGGTGGGAACGCCCGCGGCGTGGTCGCCCGCGACCGAGACATACCCCAGGTCCTGCTCCATTCGGAAGCGATTGACCATGAGCTGCAGGTGCCGCGCCGGCGTCAGCGCATAGCCGACCTTGGCAAACACGTCGACCGCCTGCGAGTTCATCGTATCGCCCTGGGTGTTGTCGACGCCGACGAGATTGCCATCGCCGTCGTAGGCCATGCCGCGCCACTCGTAGCTGGCGGAGCCGACAAATGACCACGCCCCGTCGCGCCAGCCCAGCGAATAGGCGGCCTTGCCGCCCAGCCCCTTGGCAGTGAACTCGTCCGATGACGTCCCTGACACCTCCAGCGACTGCCGCACGCCGTTGTCCGCCGGCGCGCTCTTGGTGACGATGTTGATGATGCCGCCGGTGGCGCCCATGCCCTGGGCGGCCGAGGCACCGTGCACCACCTCGATCCGTTCCACCGCGGACACGTCCACCGTGTAGCCCTCGCGGCTGCTGTCGCGCAGCGGGTTCGACTGCGGCACACCGTCGACGAGGATCAGCGGGCTGCGGCCGCGGAAGCTCTCGCCGTATCCGGTCATCTTCTGGCGGCTCGGCGAGAAACTCGGGAGGACATTCGCCAGCGCCTGCATTGGATCCCCGGACAACGCGAGTTGTCGCTGGAGATCGTCCTGCTCGACGATCGTGGTCGTGACCGGCAGCGAACTCGCGGCCTTCTCGGTGCGGGTGGCCGCGGTGACGATGTAGTCGTCGAGGAGCACCTCGGAGTCGTCGGCGGATTCAAGGGCATCGTCGGCATGGAGGGCGGCGACGACGAACGCGCATAAGGCGGCCTGGCAGGCGATTCTAAGTCGGGGGGTCATGATGGGAGTCGTTTCAGGTTGGAATTCGGCCGGAGGTGGCGGGAGCGAGCTCCTGCGTCCGGGTGCTGCGGCGACGGGCCATGAAGAGCCACGCGCCCGTGCCGGCGAGTGCTGCCAGCCCAAGCGCGCCGCTGAACATGACGAACTGCGTGGGCCAACCCAGGATCAGTCCCGTGTGCACGGGATAGGCGAACCGGCTCAACCGCTCGCCGCGGGAGTTTTCCGCAAACGGAATGTGCTGCAGGAGCTCGCCCGTCGTCGGATGAAAATAACTACGCGATCGCTGGCTGATGAACCGGCTGTCGGGCGGCATCCACTCGACACGCCAGGCTCCACCGGGACGCGGCGCGTAGAGGCGCACGTGGACCGCGTCGCCCGCGAGTGCCCGGCCTTGCGCAAGCACCGCGTCGATGCCGAGTGGAGGCTCTCCGGCCGCGACCGCGACGGCGGGAGGCGGCGGCAGTGCGGCCGATCGGGTCAACACGTCGAGCAGCCCGCGCGTCCAGTCGAACGCCCAGACCAGTCCGGTCAGCGCCGAAAGGGTGATGACTGGCGCCACCCACCAGCCCAGCATGCGGTGCCACGCGTAGGCGCCTGCTGCGCCGCGGGATTGACGCGGGATCAACAAGTGCCTTCCCCAGCGCCGCAGCGTGCGCGGCAGGGCGATCACCACCCCGGTGCCCACCAGGATCACCACAACGAGGGCGGCACACCCCACGACCTTCTTGCCCGGCTCACCCAGGCCCAGCGTCCGATGCAGGTCCAGAAGGACATCAAAGGCCCGCCGCCAGCGTGTCGCCTCGGCCAAGTACGCGCCGGAGTATGGATCGACCATCACCGAAGCGTCGCCACCGTGGGGACGGCGCACCTTGACCCAGACCGGTTCATCGAGTCGCACCGGCCACATCATCCACAGGAGCGACGCCCCGGGATGCACGGCTTGGGCACTTTCGAGGATCCGCGAAGGCGCCACGCGTGAATCGACGCCGCGCAGCTCAATCGATTCGCCCCAGGCCCGGCGCAGCTGTGCTTCGAAGGCGTAGCCTGCTCCCGTCAGGGCCACGAATCCCACAACCAGCCCGGCCAGGAGGCCGAGCCAGCGATGAGCCACGATGAACCCTGCACGCCATGACATAACGCCGCTTGCGATGGTGATAATGAGACTCAGTGTCAATGCTCTCGCGACTCAATCTCGTTTTTTACATGCGTCGCTTCCGAATTGCTTACCCGCGCGTCGCGAGGTTCCTTGGGGCGAAACCTTTCTTACCCTCCCCATGCTCAACCTCGCTTTGTTTGGTCCGCCCGGCGCCGGAAAAGGCACGCAGTCCGAAGCCCTCATCCGCCGCTACAATCTGTTCTACATTTCCACCGGGGAACTCCTCCGCAAAGAGATTCGCGAGGGGACCCGGCTCGGCCTCGATGCCCAGGAGATCATCGCCTCCGGCGGCCTCGTTTCGGATGAGATCATCGTCCAGATCATCGAGAAGACCATCACTGGCAATCCCGGCGTCGGCGGATTTCTCTTCGACGGCTTTCCCCGCACTTACGTGCAGGCCTATATCCTCGAGGGGCTCATGCTCAACCTCAACACCTCGCTGCACGCGCTCGTCAGCCTCGAGGTGTCCGAGGAGGAATCCGTGCGCCGCCTCCTCGATCGCGGTCGCACCTCGGGCCGTTCCGATGACAACGAGGCCGTGATCCGCAATCGCCTGCGCGAATACCGCGAGAAAACCCTCCCCGTGCTCCAGTTCTACCGCGAACGGGGACTCTGCCACGAAATCGACGGCAACCGGCCCGTCGAGGACGTTGGCGAATCGATCCAGTCGATCGTCTCGCGCGAACTGCGCAAACGCCTCCTGAACATCGTCGTCTTCGGTTACCCGGGCTCCGGCCGCGGCTCGCAGAGCCTCGCGCTGGCCGAGAAATACGGCCTCGAGTTCGTCGCCACCGGTCGGATGCTCGAGGAGGAGATCAAGAAAGGCAGCGAACTCGGCCGTCGCGTCCAGCAACTCTACGAGAACGGCGAACTCGTTCCCGATGAGATCGTCATCCGACTCATCGAACAGAAGCTCGAGCAGACCCGCGAGACCGCCAAAGGCTACATTTTCAAGGGCTACCCGCGGACGCTCGTCCAGTCCTACATCCTCGACGGACTCCTGCGCAAACACGGCTCGGCCCTCAACATGATCCTCGAGATCGAGCTGCCCACCCTCGAGTTGATCTCGCGTCTCGATGCCCGGTCCAAGACCGCCCGGGCCATGCCGTATGACAGCGCGCTTCCGAAGATCGTGAAGCGCCTCAGCGACCACGAGACCAAGACCCTCCCGGTGATCGAGCGCTATCGCAAACTGCGCGGCGTGCAGACGATCGACGGCCGCGGCACGTTCGAGGAAGTCTCGGCCCGCGTCTCGGCCGCGGTGGAGGAAGGCTTCCGTCTCCTGCGCTGACGGCCACCGCGCCCGTATTCGTCGCCTGGGGACGCCGTCGCACGGCGCACGCGTCCGGGACCCGTCGGCGAACCGGCATGCTCGAGCACCCGCGCGCCGGGCTCACGTGAGCGATTTTCACTACACGGTAAAGTGTGGAGTCGTTTGCGCCCGGGCGCTTCGCAGCGCACACCGTTGAGTCCGCGGCGCCTTCCACGATGAGCGGGGACCCCGCCGGCACCAGAAACGACACGCTCACCCCTTCGACAACCCCAATGACCACGACCCATCGAAATCGGAAACTATTCAGAACGGCCGCTCTGGCCTCGCTGCTCGCGCTCGCGGCGTCGGCCATGGCCCAGGACGGCACGATCTACCCGCTCGAGGCACCGGCCGAGCCCAATGCCATCCCGCTTGGGACAGGCGGCGTGGAGAACCAGCCCGCGCCGGAGACCTGGTTCCGCCAATGGGGCGAGCCCATGGCGCGGAACATTTCCACAGCCACGCTGACGCCCTTCCTGCCTGATCCGGCCAAGGCGACCGGTGCCGCCGTGATCGTGACGCCGGGCGGCGGCTTCCGTTGGCTCTCGATGAACAACGAGGGCTGGAAAGTCGCGCAGGCACTGGCCGACCGGGGAGTCGCCGCCTTCGTGCTCAAATACCGGCTCATGCCGACTCCCGAGTCGCTCGATGGGTTCAAGGAGTCCATGAACCGGACCTTCTCCGCCGCCGCTGATTCGGCGCGCCCCGCAGAGGGCGAAGCACGGCCGCCGATGCCGCGTTGGGACCTCTCGAACCAACTCGCCGATGCTGAAGCCGCCTACGCGATGATCATCGCGCGCGCTCAAGAATGGGGCGTCGATACCAACCGCATCGGCATGATCGGTTTCTCTGCCGGCGCCGGTCTGACGATGCATTGCACGCTCAATTCGAAGACGATGAAGCTCGCGTTCATCGGGCCGATCTACGGCGGCATGGGTGCGGTCGAGGTGCCCAAGGATGCGCCGCCGATGTTCGCGGCGATCGCCAGCGACGACTTCCTCTTCCGCGGCGAGTTCGGGGTGATCAAGTCCTGGTACGAGGCAAAGATTCCGGTCGAGTTTCACCTCTACCAGAATGGCGGCCACGGTTTCGGCCTCGGCTACCCGGGCAACACCGCCAACGGCTGGTTCCCCGTCTTCATGCATTGGCTCGAGGTGAACAAGTTCCTCGAGGCCCAGGGCTGACGAGACAACGGAACCAGGTAGTCACGCCCTGGGACGCTGCATTTCCCAGCGACCCAGGCGTCATCCCCTGCGCGCGTGCAATCGCCGCTCGGGATGATTCTGTCCGCGCCCCTTAGCGAGATCTAGGCGGTCATGGTGAAGACGCCGCGATCCGGCACACTGGTCGCCGACTCCAAATGGCTGGTACCGCGGCACCGCCCACGCGTCCGCGTCGATGCTTACACGAGTGTGGGCGATGCCCGCTAGAGGCTATTCGGAAACCGGTTTCGGGTAGGGCGAGGTCTCTGGCCGAGCCGCGGCGAAGCCGATTGCGTCGACGATCGGCGCATCTGCGAAGGCGACTCCGTCCACTCATCGGCTCGACCGGACAAGCTTCCGACCCGGAGCACGGGGCGATGCGGCTTCCTCCCTAGGGTCAAGGAAACGTCAAGGCAGCACAGGCATCGCCGATATTCGAGACTCCGCGCGTGCCCGTGTCTTCCGGAGGCGTTCGAAAGACGTGACGCCTGCATTGAAGAAGTCACCCGCGCCCGGTTCATCCTCCACCATGCGCTTCCAGGCCCTTTCCCTCACAAAGAGGATCATCCTCTCCATCACTCTCTCGTTCTCGATTGTCGGATTATCTGGATACATGAGCACCCGGCAGCTCAGGACGGTGGTCGAGACCCAGAAGTGGACGCAGCACACGATCGAGGTCACCGACAAGCTCGACCAGATTCTCAGTGCGCTCGTCGACATCGAGACGGGAGCGCGCGGATTCGCGGTGGCGGGCAAGGCGGACTTTCTCGAACCGCTGGAGAGCGGCGACTCTCGTTTTGGCCCCCTCATCCAGGAGGCTCAGGCCCTCGTCGCGGATAATCCGGTCCAAGTCAGCCGACTCGCCGCACTCGGTCAGCTCAAGGACGCATGGTTCAGGGGCCCGGTCGCCAGCGAACTCAATGGCCGTCGCGCCGTGGTCGCCGGTGAGCTGGCCGAGGCCGACTTCCAGGCGCTCTTCAACCAGGCTCAGGGCAAGGCGGGGATGGACCGGATGCGCGCAAGCCTCAAGGAGCTTCGCGACGCCGAGACGACTCTCATGGTCTCACGCGAGCAGGCCTACGATGCCGCCATTGCCGCCGCCCAACTCTGGCTCGCCATCGGCCTCACCGTCGCGATCCTTATCGGTGCGGGCTTGCTCGTGGCAGTCGTCATGGCCACGAGCCGCCGCCTGGTCCGGATCTCCGACGGATTGAACCAGGGCGCCGTCGAGGTGGCCTCCGCCGCCAGTCAGGTCGCCGGATCGAGTCAATCCCTCGCGGACGGGGCCTCGCGTCAGGCGGCGTCGCTCGAGGAGACCAGTGCCTCCCTGGAGGAAATGTCGGGCATGACCCAGGGCAACGCCGCCAATGCCGGGAAAGCCAAGGATCTGACCGAGCAGACCCGCGCCGCCGCGGAAGCTGGCGTCGAGCACATGCGCACGATGGCGTCCGCCATGAAGGAGATCAAAGCCTCGGGCGACAACATCGGCAAAATCATCAAGACGATCGATGAGATCGCATTTCAGACCAACATCCTCGCCTTGAACGCCGCCGTCGAGGCAGCCCGGGCAGGCGACGCCGGCATGGGTTTCGCCGTGGTTGCCGAGGAGGTTCGCAACCTTGCACAGCGGAGCGCAGCCGCCGCACGGGAGACGGCCGAGAAGATCGAGGATTCGATCCGCAAGAGCGAGTCAGGCGTCGGGATCAGCGCACGAGTCGCCGAAAGCCTCGAGACGATCGCCGAGAAAGCCCGCCAGGTGGACGAACTCGTCGCGGAAATCGCGCGCGCCTCCGGCGAGCAAAGCACCGGAATCGGGCAACTCAACACGGCGATCTCACAAATGGACGGCGTGACGCAGTCAACAGCCGCGAATGCCGAGGAGACGGCGAGTTCCGCGGAGGAGCTGAACTCGCAGGCCGAATCGATGAAGACGCTGGTCCACGAGCTCCTCGCCGAGGTGCGCGGCGTCCACGCGCTGGCCGGGGAACGCAGCC
This sequence comes from Verrucomicrobiota bacterium, assembly GCA_023399155.1. Classification (GTDB taxonomy): domain Bacteria; phylum Verrucomicrobiota; class Verrucomicrobiia; order Opitutales; family Opitutaceae; genus JAEWQP01. The sequence goes on from JAEWQP010000001.1 coordinate 238,357, forward strand.
ACGCAAATCCGGCCGCCTTTCTCGCGCGCTCCCCTGCCCCCGCTCAGAGGGGATCGCAGTTCTCGGATCGCATGGGCGCGCCAGCCACGCACTCGCCGAGCGCGAAATGGGCGGCGGGCAATCGCCTTGGACCGCTCGCCGATTCCACGACGACTTCCTGGAAGTAGGGCTGTTCCGACGACGCAGCTCAGCAGCACCTGCGTCGCCTGGACCAGCACGGAAGCAGCGGGGCTCAGGGAAACAATCCGCGGGCCCGCTTCGCCTCACCCACCCGGCCGATCCCGAGGGTGAGCGCGGCCAGTCGCCGGCTGCCGCCGACGCGGCGGCGCTGGTCCTCCACCTGCACGCGGGCGCGGTCGAGGATCTCTCCGAGTTTCTGCAGGACTTCCTTGCGCGTCCAGTACGTGCTCTGCAGATCCTGCACCCACTCGAAATAGGAGACGATCACGCCGCCGCTGTTGCAGAGGATGTCGGGGATGACCTCGATGTCGCCGCGGTTCTCGATGATGACATCGGCCGCGTTGGTGGTGGGACCGTTGGCCGCCTCGGCGAGGATGCGGCACTGCAGACGCGGGGCGTTGTGCTCGGTCACGACGCGCTCGAGCGCTGCAGGGATCAGCACCGTGCACTGCAATTCAAGGAGTGCCTCATTGGATATCGGGTCGCCTCCCCGCCAGCCTTCGAGCGTCCGATGCACGCGCACGTGTTCGATGGCCGCCCCGACGTCGATGCCGGCCGGATTGTGATAGCCGCCGGACACATCACTGATGGCGATGACCTTCGCGCCGTAATCCACCATGCCGAGCGCGGCCTCCGTGCCGACGTTGCCAAACCCCTGCACCACGACAGACGCATCCGCAGGCTTGATACCGAAGTCCTCGAGATACGCGCGCACGAGGTAGGCCACGCCGCGCCCCGTGGCTTCGCGACGGCCCTCCGAGCCGCCAACCGAGATCGGCTTGCCCGTGACGATGGCCGGCACCGCGGATCCAGTCTGGATCGAATACGTGTCCATCATCCAGGCCATGACCTGCTCGTTTGTGCCGACGTCCGGCGCCATCACATCCACGTTCGGGCCGACGAACGGAATCATCTCCTGCATGTAGCGTCGCGAAAGGTTCTCGAGTTCGCGCGGCGAGAGCCGCATCGGGTCGACGGCAACGCCGCCCTTGGCCCCGCCGTAGGGCAGACCGACGAGCGCACATTTCCAGCTCATCCACATCGCCAGGGCCGCGACCTCGCCGATGTTCACCTTCGGGTGAAAACGCAGGCCACCCTTCGTCGGTCCAAGAGAAAGGTGGTGCTGCACGCGGTAGCCCTCGTACATCTCGACCGATCCATCATCGCGCCGGATCGGGAAGATCACGGTGAGGCAGCGCTTCGGATACTTGGTCCGGAGACGCGTGTCCTCGGGCATCGCGATCGCGTCCGCTGCGAGGTCGAACTGGCGGCAGGCCATGCGAAACACGTCGGAATCGTAGAGTGTTCCCAGAGTGGAACGATCGGGCGTGGTGTTGCTCATGCGCGAACGATGACTGGCCCAGGCACCAGAGGCACTCGTTTTCCGCCGCGAGCCGCCCGGATTGGATCCGCACCGCAGCGTCCCGCAAAGGATCCCAGACCTTCGATCAACCCGACTGGCGCGCGACCGGCGCTCCGCCGCACGAGCGCCCGACGCAGGCGAGCCGTCGTCCGCCGGCACGGGCGATCGCGTCCCAACGCCTCACGACTCCTTGCCGACCCTCCGTCCCATCCGGCGTCGCACGGCCTTCGCGTAGTACCCCGACGGGACCAGGGAAAGCACGGCGATCACCATGAGGAGCACGATGTGAGATTCGTGCGCATGCGGACTGGAGAGGAGTTCGAAGGCCGTCTGCGTGTTGGCGTGCTCGGCAAAGGCGACTGGCGCCACGGCGGCCGTCCGGGCGATGCCGAAGCCGCCTCCCGCCGCGGTCGACCATGCCAAGGTCGAAAGCCACGCGTAGGCTTTCACGCCCACGGCAAGGCAGCCAAGGGAGATGAAGCCCACCCCGACCGTACCCAGACCGACGATACCGATACCCAGTGAACCGACAGAAAGAAGGCCGACCGAAACCAGTCCGACCGAAACCGGGGCGACGGCGATGCCTCCCCAGGCGAAGAGCAGGCCGTACGCGCGGTCTCCACCGGCGATCCAGCCAAACACCGGCCGCTCGCCTTCGTCCGGTGTGGAGAACCTGAAGTGCACGAGCGGCAGTCCGAAGAGCGCGGCGCGACTGCGGTAGACCGAGTTGGTTGAGCCGATCTGATCGCGCGCGTCGCGAAAACACTCCGGATGCTCGCGCCGTTCGGACGACCGCAGCCGGCGGAAATGGCTGAGCATGCGAACCACGACAACCGGCCATGCGACGATCGAGGCGCAGACCAGCACCTGCGTCACGATAGCAAAGAGGGCGCGCGCATCCCACCAGCGAAACGCCGCGGCGCGCAGGCCCCAGATCACGAACAGGAACGCGAGCGCACCGAAGAACGTCACCAGCGTCGTCTTCACCACCGCCCGACGCTCGCGGGGTGTCCGGGACTGATCGAGGTTCATGCGCAGCCCCATGATCGCCGTGACCACGCCGGAGATCGAGGCCACCAACGCCGCGATCGTCGTGCTCTTGACCAGCGTTCCGGCATGCGCAGCTACAGCCCCCAGACCCGCCGCCTTGGCAGGGGTCGGAAGAATCGCGGGCATCGCCGCAATCACGCCGAGCGTGAACGCACGCCCGGGCGTGCTCCGCACGAGCGCTCCTTCCACAAACGAGAGCACCCGCTCCTGCAGGATCCTGCGCCCGCGCGAGAGGCGCTGCTTGACGGCATCCTCCGTGAGATCGAGCGCGTCCGCGACGTGTTCGATCGAGCAGTGTTCCCGGTAGAAGAGCACGAGCGGCTCGCGATAGGTTTCGGGGACCTGCTCGAGCGCGTGCCACAGGATCTGCTGTTCCTCGCTGTCCATGGCGCGGGTGGTCACAGGCTTGTCGCCGGACTCAATCTCACCGGCAACTTCCAGGGCATCCGCCTCGCGCACCGGTTCGCGTCCTTCCCGGCGGCGCAAGCGGCTGGCCTTGTTCCGCAGGATACCACAGAGCCATGGCCGCAACTTCTCGGGCTCGCGAAGGTTGCGAAGCTCCCGCCAGGCCGTGAGAAAGGTCTCCTGGGCAACATCCTCGCTCTCGCTCAGGCGCCCGGTGGCCGAATACGCGAGCGAACACAGGAGCCGCTGGTAGCGCTCGACGATCCGAGCGAACGCCTCGCGATCGCCGTCGAGACTGGCCGCCACCAGTTCGGCATCACTGCTCGTCGCTACTGTGGGCATGGCATCGATCGGTCGGGTCATGGTGAAGTCGAAGTGCCCGGATGACCAGCCCCGGTGACAGAAAATCGAGCGCCGGACCGCGAAATATCGACCCTCCGTGGCACTCGGCGCGCCGCGGCGATGCCTGCGGCATAGTGGCTGGAGCATGATGGCCCCGCGTCACTCGACTGCCGCGGAGGCCGGGGCGGCACGCGGCAGCCGCAGACGAGGTCCGAAGACGCAGAGAATCAGTCCGCTGATGACGAATACAAACGCGCCAATCTTCCAACCAGGAAGCGGTTCGCGGAGCCAGACCGAGGCCGAACACATGCCGAACACCGGGACGAGCAGGGTAAACGGCGTCACGCTCGAGGCCGGATACCGCGCCAGCAGCCAGCTCCAGAGCGTGTAGGCCACGAGCGTCGACAAATACACGGTATAGGCGACACTGAGCCAGGCGCCCGCACCTGCGTGCATCACGCTGGCGACGATGGTCGCGGGCCCCTCGATGGCGAGCGAGGCGATCGCCATCGGCACGGGCACGACGAGTCCACCCCACGCGACGAGCGCAAGCGGGTTCACCCGGCCAAGCTGGCGCGAGGTGATGTTCCCAAAAGCCCACGACACGGCCGCCAGCAGCACGCAGACGAATCCCGCCACGGTCACCTCGCCACCGGTGTGCATGCCGACCAGGACAAATCCGGCCGCAGCGACAAGGGTGCCGAACACCTGCACCGGCGCCACGCGCTCACGCAGGATCGCAGCCGAAAGGCCGAGCGAGACGAAGACCTGAAACTGCAGCACCAGCGAGGCCAGGCCCGCGGGCATCCCGAGCCGCATGCCGAGAAACATGAACGCGAACTGAAGCGCGAACATGGTGAACCCGTAGGTGCACAATTGCCGCCAGGTCACCGCCGGCCTGGGCAGAAAAAACACGAGCGGCAGCGAAACGAAAACAAATCGTATCGCGCACAACAGCAGCGGCGGCAGGTCGACGAGTGCCAGTTTGATCGCGACGAAATTCGAGCCCCAGATCGCCACGACAAGCAAGGCGATGAGCACAGGGCGGAAGGGCAGCGTGGATGTCACGCCCGCGAGGCTTCGCGGGCACGGCGCGTCGGCAACCCCGTAGCGCGAATCATGGACTGAATCTCACAACCTCGCCGCGGGCCCTTGATCTCGAGGCCAAGCCGGCCGTTGTCGCGAAGCCGCTGCCGTGCGTCGTCGGCGTTCGCAAGCTCCTGGCCGACGCCAGTTGCGGGTCGCGCATGGATCAGGAACTGCACCCGGGCGCGAAACGTCGGTCAATGGGCATCGGCAGTTGCCCCTCAGGATCGATACACCTTCACGGCGCACCATTCCGGTGATCGTGTTCAAGATGCTCGCGCAGGAGGTCGCGGCCGAAGTCGCCCTCGAAGTCGCGCCACACGGTGTGGATGTGGTTGGCGCCATTCTGCGTGTTGTCGTATTCGAGCAGAAACGTCGGACCCTGCACGCGATAATAGTGGCCCGCGCCGCGTTCGCCCTCACCCGCCCATGCAAAATGGATACGGTCTTCGCCCGCGGCGTGGATCTTCTCCAGATCGCGCCGCGCGAGTTCGGCCCGGTGACGCTCCACATACGTGCGGACCAGGCGCATGAGCAGGTCGCGTTGAGCCGGTTCCAGGGCCGTGGCGGCGATGCCCGTCGGCGTCAGCGGGTCCACGCGCCCCGCCGCGCCGGTGAGGATCTCACGCGGCGCCGTCCGAGCGATGACCGCCGCGATGCGCTGGCGTGCATCGAGCGAGCGCACGAACTCACGCGCGATGTCCTCCTCGTCGGCCAGGATCCGCTCGCCACGGCGCGGACCCGCGCGGACCTCCGCGGGATTCGCCCCGAAGAACGACGGTGTTGTCGCAAAAGCCTGTCCGTCTACGACCGTGATGTTGAGCGAAAGGTGGTGTCCTTCGAAGCGCCAGCCCCAGGTGCCGTGTGCCTCGGGCGTGCCGGCGATAAGCAGGTGATAACGGGTCGGATCGCGGAACGAAGAGGTGCCGCCTTCCACCTCGGCGAGCACGTCCTCGAGCGTGACGATTGCCTGTGTCTTCTGCAAGCCGCGCTCGCTCAGGGCCGACGCCACCATGGCCCAGGCAAGGCCCTGCTGCGCCGGTGTCATGTCACCCAGGGCGAGCCCGGCCCGCCGTCGAGGCACGTAGTGCCAGTCCTCGCGTTCGCCGGACGAAAACGGCACCACCGCGGCGGTCCGCTGCTCCGGCGTCAGCGCCTGAAGAAACGCCGAGGCACGCATCGCCATGTCGTTCGCGGGATGGGCATGGGCGGGCGATGAAGCCATGAGCACAAGCGGCAAGAGTAGAACCGGATGGAAGAGTCGCCAGGATGCAAACACAGACACGGGTGCATCGTAGTGTGATTCGTCCGCTGCGCCACCCGCGGTTCCAGATTCCCGGGACCGCCGCGATGGATCGATGCGATCCCGACGTGAGCCCGCAGAAGCTCGCACCGCCGCACCCGGGCGGGGTGACGTCGTCGACGCGCCCACCGTGTGGCGGCCCGGTCCCGGAACGTCGCGCTCATGCCAAAAGCACTGGGGCCGCCCGCAGGCTGGGCAGTCTGCAAAACGGACTCCCTCCGCGGCACACACAACCAAACCCATCGGCCGTCCGGGGCGACGCATTTCGCTGAAGCCGTGGCAAGCGAGGTGCGGGGGATGCCCACATGAACTTCAATTCCAATCCACGGCCAACGCTTCGGTCGTCCACACTAAGGATCGTGGCTGGCATTGCGACGATCGCGTGGCTCGCTGCTGTCGGCTGCACGAGCATGCAGGACCAGGGGGCAGTTCGTGAAGCGCCGCTAACCGACCCGCAGACAGCGCCAACCGGTCCAACCGCGCCGTCGACCGCCCCCTGGACCGGACCGGAATCGAGCTCGAGTCCGAGCAACTCGCCGTCGGGCCCGGGCGTCCCCGACAGCTATCCTTGAGGACTTCACAACCGCCGCGGAAGGTGTTCCAGCGTTCGTCGCGGAGAGGCGCGAGACATCCGATCTGGCGTCGAACTCACCGCAGTTGAATCGCGCAAAGACGCCAAGGCGCCAAGGGACGACCCTTATCAAACAGCCGATACACGGACACGTCTCGACTCGTGACACCACGGCCTCCGCAAAGTCAGCGCCCCGCCTTTAGGCACTTCAGACGTTCGCCCGCATCCTACCGGAGGATGGGTTTCGCGCCGTCCGGTTCGTCCTCGTTTATATTGATCCCGAACCTTTGCGCCTTGGCGTCTTGAGGCCGCACCGCGGCCGGGCGCGAGCCTCTCCTCAGGAGTTGGGCGCGGGGAAACGCGAGACATCCGACACACTCTCCTCTCCACGATTCCATCGTCGAGCTCACCGCAGTTGAATCGCGCAAAGACGCCAAGGCGCCAAGGGACGACCCTCATCAAACAGCCGATACGCGGACACGTCTCGATTCGTGACACCACGGCCTCCGAAATGTCGAGGCTGCGCGTTTCGCAATCCGGACGTT
>JAEWQP010000018.1 GCA_023399155.1 Verrucomicrobiota bacterium
TCGAGGCCGTGCCCCAGTCGTCGTTGGAGGCGAGGATCTCCCCGGGATTGCTTTCATCGCGCAGGAACAGCTGCGAGTCGACCAGGCGGTCCTCCAATTCGAAGGTGTCATACATGCCCGGGCCGACGGCGCGGATGAGCATGCGCTTGGTGCCCGTGCCGCTGATGACGAACCCGGGAATGAGCGCGTTGCCGCCGGTCAGGTCCAGGGCGCGCGTGGACAGGTTCATCAGGCGCGCGTTGGAGTCGGGCGCCGGGTTGACCGTGACCACCGCGGCCTCGCTGGTGGCCGAGCCGTTGGCGTTGGTCACCACGACGGTGTAGCTGCCGCCGTGAAACACCTGCGTGCTCGGGATGGTGTACTCCGCGCCGGTCGCTCCGGCGATGTCCACACCGTCCAGCCGCCACTGATACGTCAGCCCGGTTCCGCCGGCTGTGACCGTCAGCTTCGTCTGTCCGCCCGCCGTCGAGGTCGTCGCCGTGGGCTGCACGCTGATCACCGGGGTGTCGTTCACCGTGAGCGTGGCCGCATAGGTGGAAAGTCCGGAAGGAGCGGACGCGTTGGTACCGAGAAGACGGAACCGATGCCCGTTTATTGCCGCCGAGGTTGCCGCGATGGTCAGGGTGTCCGTGGTGACGCCGCTGAAGGTGCTGTCGTTCGCCAGGTTGGTCCAGTCGGTGCCGTTGGCCGAGCGCTGCCATTGCAGCGTGGGCTCGGGGTTGCCACTCACGACGGCGGCAAAAGTCGCGCCTTGCCCAGCGTTCCGGGCCACGCTGCGCGGGGAACGCATGAAGGTCGGGCGCAAGGGCGGGTTCGATGCCTCCACATACGTGCGCAACCACGCGAGCGCCGAGCGCTCGGTGCCATCGGTGAGCGCGAGGACACCATTGGGGCGCCACATGCCGGGGCGATAGCCCCAGGTCGTGATGCCCATGATGGCCGGGTGCTCCCAGAGGGCGGGGAACAGGCGCTGGTAGCGATCGAGCTGGGTGGCGTCGTTGGCCGTGGTGGCATCGGCGCCGTCGATGTCCATCTCCGTGATCATGATGGGCAGCCCGGTCGCGGCGAGGGTGTTGAGGTTGGCCGTGAGGGTCGCGGCCTGCATCGTATTGACCGTGAAGCCGTGGGCCTGCTCGGAGACGATGTCGACGAGGCCCTCGGCCTTCAGAAGGTTGATGATGCCGATGTAGCGGTTGAGCGTGGTCGGATCGTTCACGATGCTGTATTCATTCAGCACCAACGACGCATTCGGGAAGGCCTCGCGGGCGAGCCGAAAGGCGTTGATCACCCAGTCCCAGCCGGAATCACCGGAGCCGCCGAGGGCGTTCATGTAATTGCCGTCGTTGGGATCGACCGAGCCGGGAGCGTCGAAGTTGCCGGGTAGCCCGTCGGGCGCATCGCGAATCGGCTCGTTGACGACCTCGACGTAATCGATATCCGGATACCGTGCCGCCACCGCGGCGAACCATTCCTCGATCTCCTCCAGTTGCTCGTTGGCGGGAAGGGTGGCGATCCACGCCGGCTGCTGGTTGCCCCAGAGGAGGACATGGAAGCGGAACGGCAGGCCGTTCGCCTTGGCGAAGTCGTAGGCCGCGTCCAGCTGCGTCCACGTCATGACGTCGCGCGTCGCCTCCACGCTGCCCCATTTGCCGGCGTTTTCCGGCGTCACCTGGTTCCAATAGTCGATGAAGTTGGTGATCTGGGCGGTGCTGTGGACGCCGCCGAGGAACTTGGGCTGGCCGGCGGCGAGCCCGGTGCCGATGGCGCCGGCGGGCAGGGTGTCATCGCCATCGCCCGTGAGTGCGGCCGGCAGCGTCGGTACTGCCGCGAGGAGGGCGAGGGCGGTCGTGGTGGCTAGAGACGGGAGTTTCATGTTTCGGGGATGGGTGTAACCGGAACCGCGGATACAAGCGGATCGATGTTGTGGATGGAGGGGCGAATCGCAAGCAGTACCGCCCGCAGAGGCGGACCCCATCCCCCGAGCAAACGCATCAGGGACGCGATGCCCATCTCCAAAGCCCGCATTGCGGTGATTACTGGAGCGGTCATCAGGCTTTTCGAGGGGGTCTCCCCACGTGTCTTCCCGCATGTGCGTGAAGTTGCCGTTGGACGAGCCGCGTCGGTTGCTTATGGTGCGCCGTGATGGCCGACGAATCCCCCTTCAACCGTCTGGAGCAGGAAACTTCGCCGTATCTGCTGCAGCACGCCGACAATCCGGTCGACTGGCACCCGTGGGGCGAGGAGGCATTCGCGCGCGCGCGGGCCGAGGACAAGCCCATCTTCCTGTCGGTCGGCTACTCGACCTGCCACTGGTGTCACGTCATGGCACACGAGTCGTTCGAGAACCCGGAGATCGCGGCACTGCTCAACGAGCATTTTGTCGCGATCAAGGTCGACCGCGAGGAGCGGCCGGATGTCGACCGCGTCTACATGACATTTGTCCAGGCGACCACCGGGCAGGGCGGCTGGCCGATGAGCGTCTGGCTCACGCCCGAACTGCAGCCGTTTTACGGTGGCACCTATTTCCCGCCGGACGACCGCTGGGGCCGGCCCGGCTTCGCGAGCATGCTCCACGCGCTGGCGCGGATCTGGCGCGAGGACCGGCAGCGGGTGCTCGAGCAGGGCAGCCACGCCGTCCAGGTGCTGCGGCAGTTCGGGGGCGGGACGGCCGGCGACTTAGCCGGTGCGGGGTCTGCCGACACGTTGCGACCCGAAGCGATCGACGCCGCGTATCACTCTTTTCGTGACACGTTCGACCCGGAATGGGGCGGGTTCGGCGGGGCACCGAAGTTTCCGCGGCCGGCTGTGCTCGCCTTCCTCGGCCGGGTGCACGCGGCCTCGCGCGAGGCGGGCGACGGCGCCCGCGCGGCGGAGGCCGCGTCGATGCTCCTCGCGACCCTCAGACACATGGCCGCGGGAGGCATGCACGACCAGCTCGGCGGCGGCTTCCATCGCTACGCCGTGGATCGGACGTGGCACGTGCCGCACTTCGAGAAGATGCTCTACGACCAGGCGCAGATCGTTTTCGCGCTCCTCGAGGGGTATCAGATCTCCCGCGACGAGAGCCTCGCACACGCCGCGCGGCGCACGCTCGAGTACGTCATGCGCGACCTGACGTCGCCGCGCGGCGGCTTCTTCTCGGCAGAGGACGCCGACAGCCGGCGCGCCCAGGATGTCGACGAACACGGGGAGGGCGCTTTCTACGTCTGGACCCCGGCCGAACTGCGTGAGGCGCTCGGCGCGGAGCGCGCGGCCGTGTTTTCCATCCATCACAGCGCGTCCGAGGGCGGGAACATCCCGGAAGGCGCCGATCCCCATGAGGAACTGCAGGGCCGGAACATCCTCCTGGGACGCCGCTCCGTCGAGGAGACCGCCCGGGAGGCGGGCCTGCCGCCGGCACGCGTGGCCCAGGTGCTTGACGAAGCGCGTACCATCCTGCTCGAGCGCCGCAACCAGAGGCCGCGGCCCCACCGCGACCAGAAGGTCCTCGCGGCCTGGAACGGCCTGATGATCTCGGCTTTTGCACGCGCGGCGCAGGTGCTTGACGAGCCCGCCTACGCCGCCACGGCGTCGCGAGCCGCTGAATACATCCTGCACATCGTCTGGGACGGGATCGCGGGCGTGCTTCACCGCGGATGGTGCGCCGGACGAAAGAGCGGCCCGGCGTTCGCCGAGGACCACGCCTGCCTCGTGCAGGCGTTTCTCGACCTCTACGACGCCACCTTGGAGATCCGCTGGCTCAAGTGGGCGATCGACATGCAGGAACTCCAGGACCAGCTGTTCTGGGACGGGGCGGCGGGCGGCTATTTCTCCTCCTCCGATCGCGATGCCAGCGTGCTGGTGAGGATGAAGGAGGACCACGATGGCGCGGAGCCCTCGCCGAGTTCGCTCGCGACCCTCAATCTGATCCGGGTCGGCCGGATGTTGGGCGACGAGAAAAGGCTGGAGCGCGCCGCCGCGACGATGCGGGCGTTTGCCGGCACGTGGGAACGCGCGCCGCAGGCCCTGCCGCTTATGCTGGCCGGGCTGGCCGATTGGCTTCAGCCGCACCGGCAGGTCGTGCTCGCCGGCGACCGGGAGAGCCCCGCCCTGCTGGCCCTGCTCCGCGAGGTGCGGCGCCGTCATCTCCCCGGCCTGGTGCTTCTCGTTGCCGACGGCGCCGAGGGGCAGAAGTGGCTGGAACGGCGCCTGCCGGCGATCCGCGGGATGAGTCCCGTCGAAGGGCGTGCCACCGCCTATGTCTGCCGCGATTTCTCGTGCGAGCTGCCCGTGACCGAGCCGGCCCGCCTCGGCGAGCTGCTCGACGACCTGACGATGCGGCGCGGGGCCAATCGCTCGCCGGCAACGGACGGGCGTTGACAGCGTCAAAGCGGCCCCGATTTGTTCCGCGCCAGCCGGTGCCCGGCGCCGGCCCACTCAACCTCATCGACTCACCTCCATGTTGACCTATCCGGAAATCAGCGCCCGCATGCCGCGCGAAGCCCTCACCAGGATCGATGCCTCGATGGTCGGGTATCCGCGCGTTGGATCAGGGAAGGTTCGGGAAATCTTTGACCTCGGCGACCGCCTCTTGCTCGTCGCCAGCGACCGCATCTCCGCATTCGACGTCGTGCTGCCCGACGGCGTGCCCGGCAAGGGTATCGTCCTGACGCAGATCAGCCGGTTCTGGTTTGAGCAGACCAAGGGCCTGGTGGCGGATCACCTCCTGCCCGACCAGGAGCGGATCATGGCCGACGAGCTCAAGCTCGCACCGGAGCTGCACCTGCGCAGCATGGTGGTGAAGAAACTCAAGCCGCTCACCATGGAGTGTGTGGCGCGCGGCTACCTGGCCGGGAGTGGCTGGTCCTCCTACAGGAAGGACGGGACCGTCTGCGGCCACAAGCTGCCCCCCGGCCTCCAGGAGGCGCAGCAGCTGCCGGAGCCGATCTTCACGCCGACGACCAAGGCCACGGAGGGCCACGATATGCCGCTCGACGAGGCGGGCGCGCGCCGCCTCGTGGGCGATGCGACCTACGAGGAGACGCGAAGGCTCACCCTCGAGATCTACAAGACCGGGCACGAGCGCGCCAGGCGTGCCGGTATCATTCTCGCCGATACGAAGTTCGAATTTGGGTACGACGACAAGGGTGTCCTGCACCTGATCGACGAGGTGCTCACGCCCGACTCATCGCGCTTCTGGGAGGCGGCGACCTGGAAACTCGGCGGCTCGCCCGCCAGCTACGACAAGCAGTTCGTGCGCGACTACCTGCTCACGCTCAAGGACTGGAATCAGCAGCCTCCCGGGCCGCGTCTCCCGGCCGAGGTCATCACGGGCACGCGTTCCCGATACCTCGAGGCGCTCCGGCGCATTCTCGAGTCCTAAGCCCGAAACGTGCGCGGGGCCGGGTCAACGCCCGGTCCAGAATCCATCGTCCACCTCGACTGGCGGATTCGACGGCGCGTCGGTCGCCGCCGCGCCGCGAGCCGGATGCGCCGTCGCAGCCGGGGTATCCTCGACACGGCTGTGGGCGGCGCGGGATCGCGCCTCGCGCGTATTGCCCGCCGTCGTGCGCGACACATGCCCGAGGAGCCGCCCCATTTCCGGGGCGAGCTCGGCGACCGCCTTGCGCGCGACCCGGATCCGCTGCTCGTGGAGCTTGTCCTGCGAGCCGAGCAGCGTGGCGCTGCAGACATCGCGCGCCTGGCCAAGGGCCGAGCCGTAGCCCAGACCGCTGCGCACGTCGATCAACGTGCCGGAGGCGTGTGCGGTCGCGTGCGAGCGGTGCGTGGGAAAGAGCCACGCACCGACAATCGTGGCGTCCAGGAGCGTCGCTTCCGTCCGATCGAGCGTGTGGTCAATGGTCACGTCGTAGAGCAGGACGAGGTCGAGCTGCTCGCGCGCCGCGGCAAGGCGCAGGTGCGAGATCGCGTCGTGCGGCGTCCGCGAAAGCGGCGTGGGTGTCAGTGACTGTGCCACCAGCGCGGATACGGGCGAGAAGACGGCGACGTCAGGGCCCGTCTGCTGGCCGAGTCTCCTCCACGCCTCCCATTCCTCGGGCGGCATCGCGGTGACCCGGCCCGACTCGAGGCGGGCGATGCCGATCCGGGCGGGAAAGGCGACGCTTGGTCGGGCGTTTGCGGCGGCCGCCGCGCGCTGGTCGAGTTCGCGCAGGAGCGTGGCCGTGTCGATGGGCCCCGGTGCGTTCGCCGTCGTGGTGCGGCAGCGGTCGCACGCGAACGCGGGCGAAAACAGTCCGACCGAGAGCGCGAGCCATGCGGCGGCGCGAGCGAGCGGGCGAGGGCGGTTCATGGCGCAAATTCGTCCTCAGAAACGCGTCGAAAAAGCGGACCTGCTCATGGGCGCTCCGCACGGCGCCACCAGAAGTTCGCCATGCGTGCATGGGGCGCTGAGCGCGGTGGCGGGTTCGCGCAGCGGCCGGGGGCGGTGGGCGTCAGTGCGCTGGGCGGTGGCGAATCCCACCGCGGCGGCGGCAGTAAAGGCGACCACCACAAGGGCGGCGCGAACATTTGAGGCGAGGCGGCGGGCAGGGTGGAGCTTCATGCCCCCGGGCATTGCAGAGGGAGTGCCACACCCGGGAATGCATGTGCGCAAGCTGATGAGCACGAACGTGTTTAGCATGTTACGCTCGTGCGTTTTGCCAGGCGGCACGCTTTGTGGCTGGCATTTAGTGCCTGGGTTGCCGACAAATAACGCCACCATGGCTGCTGGCTTGTTCACGGTGGAGGAGCGCCCGATCGCTGAGGCGCTGGCGGAGATCACGTTTTCCAATCCATTTTCCGAGGCCCGGCTGGGTCTGGAGAAGCGTGTGCTCGCCGAGCACTATGTCGCGCCGGATCGATTTCTCCTGCCGGGGCAGGCCCTGCACCGGCTGGAGGGCAACCTCGGGCGCCTGCTGGAGCGCGCGGAGGCGTTGGTCGAGGCGGTCGCCGCGCGCCTGGAGCGGCGCACGGCGATCGGGGGGCTTGAACGCGAGGTCTATGAGGGGCTGGTGCACTTCGTGGTCTTCCATCGCCATGCAGGCGGATTCGATCACCTCATCGCCTCGGCGCTCCCCGGCAGTGAGGCGATCCTGGGCTGCGACTCGAGTGGTATCCATGCTTCGGAGACGCGATCACGCTCGACGGTGGGCACCCTCTTTGAGCGCTGCCGCCGGGACCTGGATCGCCTCCTCGGCGGACCAGCGTTGGGCAGCGTGACGCCGGAGACGGTGGCGCTCGACTTTGCCTTCTACTTCCAGGTGAGGCGGGCATGGGTGCACACATTTGCCTTCATCCATGGCGGATCGGAGGCGATGGTCGGCCTGCGCGCGCGACTCTGGCAGTCGATCTTCACGCACGACATGCGCCGGTATCGAAGAAGTCTTTACGGGCGCATGGGCGACATCACCACCCTCGTCACCGGGCCGAGCGGTTCGGGCAAGGAGCTGGTCGCGCGCGCCATCGGTCTCTCCCGGTTCATCCCGTTCGATCCCCGCGAACGCCGCTTTGCCGCCGACTTCGCGGCGTCGTTTCATCCGCTGAACCTCTCGGCTCTTTCGCCGACGCTGATCGAGTCCGAACTCTTCGGGCACCGCCGCGGCGCTTTCACAGGGGCGCTTGCCGATCGCGACGGCTACTTCGAGACCTGCGGTGCGCACGGAACGGTGTTCCTCGACGAGATCGGCGAGACCGCCCCGGAGATCCAGGTGAAGCTGCTGCGCGTCCTGCAGACGCGCGAGTTCAACCGTCTCGGCGACACGGAGCGGCGTCGCTTCGAGGGGCGCATCGTCGCCGCGACCAACCGCGATCTTGCCGCCGAGATCCACGCCGGGCGCTTTCGCGAGGACTTCTATTTCCGGCTCTGCGCCGATCGCGTCGAGACGCCGCCCCTGCGCGAACTGCTGGCGGGCAACGCCGACGAGCTGCGCTGTCTCGTGGCTCACATCTGTACGGCGCAGGCGGGCCCCGCCGAAGGTCCGGCGCTTTCCGACGAGGTCGTGGCCTGGATCACCCGCGAACTGGGGCGCTCGTATGCCTGGCCCGGCAACGTGCGCGAGCTCGAGCAATGCGTGCGCAACTACATCGTGCATGGTTCCTACAAGCCGGCACTCGGCGGCGCCGGCGGGACGGCCGGCGGAAACTGGATCCGCGCCGCGCAGGCCGGAAGGCTTACACTCGACCAGCTCCTGCAGGGGTATTGCCGCCAGGTGTTCGCGGAGGCCGGATCGCTCGAGGAGGCTGCGCGCCGGCTCGATTGCGACCGCCGCACCGTGCGCCGCTACGTTCAATCCCGCGACGCCGACGACCTGCCGGCGGCCGAGTGATCGGTCCGCAGCGGTGAGGGGATCGAAGTCGACCGGTGCCCGGCAAGGCCTGCGTGCGGGCGGTCTGGCGGCGGGGGGCTGTGCGGGCTGGCTCCGGCATTGACCGGGCGGCTGCCGGCAGGCATTTCTCGGCCTCTTATGTCCGAGAAACCAGCATCCACCGGCGGCGCACCTGCCACGTCCGCGGCCGACACCGGAGCCTCCAAGGCACCCGACATGGAAATGATCGTCTCGCTCGCCAAGCGACGCGGCATCATCTTTCCCTCCTCCGAGATCTACGGGGGCCTGAACGGTTTCTTCGACTACGGTCCGCTCGGCGCCGAGATCAAACGCAACATCCGCAACGCCTGGTGGGCGGACATGGTGCACCGCCGCGACGATGTCGTCGGCCTCGAGACCTCGATCATCATGCACCCGAAGGTCTGGGAGGCCTCCGGCCACGTCGAGGGCTTCACCGACCCCATGGTCGACTGCAAGGTCTCGAAGAACCGCTACCGCGCCGACCAGCTCTTCTTCTCGCCCGTGGTGGTGACGGCCGAGGACGGCACGACCTCCACGGTCGCGTACGTCTCGGCCCTCGAGGGCGACGACACCGCTGGCGAACTGCAGAAGAAGGCCGAGGAGCTGAAGCGCAAGAAGGCCATCCGCGGTGCGCTCGCCCCCGTTGTCTGCAAGGACATCACCGAGGCGCAGGCGGAGGAGATCCCGCTCATTCCGTCGCCCGCCACCGGCGAACCCGGCAGCCTCACGCCGCCGCGCGCCTTCAACCTCATGTTCTCCACGCACGTCGGCGCGCTGGCGGACGCCTCGTCGATCGCCTACCTGCGGCCGGAGACGGCGCAGGGCATGTTCGTGGACTTCAAGAGCGTGGTCGACACGGGCCGCGTGAAGCTGCCCTTCGGCATCGCGCAGATCGGGAAGTCGTTCCGCAACGAGATCACGCCGCGCAACTTCATCTTCCGCTCGCGCGAATTCGAGCAGATGGAGATGGAATACTTCATCCATCCCGACGCCGATTGGTTCGCCTGCCACGAGTCGTGGCTGCAGTGGTGCCAGGACTGGCTCGTATCCATCGGCATCCCACGCGAACAGCTCTCGCTGCACGAGCACCCGAAGGAGAAACTCTCCTTCTACTCGCGGCGCACGGTGGACATCATGTTCAGGTACCCGTTCGGCGTGCAGGAGCTCTGGGGCATCGCCGCGCGCAGCGACTACGACCTCAAGCAGCACGCCAAGTTCTCCGGCAAGCCGATGGAGATGTTTGACGAGGCGACGAAGCAGAAGTTCGTGCCGCACGTCATCGAGCCGGCTGTCGGTGTGGACCGGATACTCCTGGCCGTGCTCGTCAGCGCCTACTACGAGGACGTCGTGGAGGGGGAGAAACGCACCGTGCTGCGCCTGCATCCCCGCGTCGCGCCCTACAAGGTCGGCGTGTTCCCGCTGCTCAAGAACAAGCCGCAGCTCGTGGAGCGCGCGCAGCAGCTCTACAAGCGCCTCAAGCGCCGCTGGAACGTGTTCTACGACGAGGCCGGAGCGATCGGACGCCGCTACCGCCGCCAGGACGAGATCGGCACGCCCTGGTGCGTCACCATCGACTTCGACACGGTGGAGAAGGACGGCACCTTCACGATCCGCGACCGCGACACGCTCGAGCAGAAGCGGATCACCGAGGCCGAACTGATCGCGTTTCTCGACGAGAAGGTGGACTGAAGCAGCCGTATCGCTCCGTCGGATGGAGCACGACCTTGCTTCCGGCACGCTCGTCAGCGCGCAATCCACAACCTGCCCGGCCGCCTGTGCCGCGGGCTTCGGCGGCACCTGACACCCGCATCGCTCCGTCGCGACCTGCGCGACGGGCGCGCGGCCGGTCTCGGGTCTTGACGCGAGCATCCCCGGCCTGACCAATCCGAGGTGATGGCGAACGGCCTCGAACTCGCTCCGAACGAAAGGGACGCTCTGCGCGCGGCAATCAACGCGTTCGAGTGGCCCGCCCGTTCGCGCGGCGAGCAGTATTGTCGACGGGGTGCGGTGCGGGACGTGTGGCCGAGGGAACTCACGGACGAGGAGCCCGGAGTAGCGGGATTCGAGGCACACGTGCTGGGTTCGCAGACCTACCAGGTCACGTGGATCCATGAGCCTCGCGTGGGCTGGGCATGTTCGTGCACGTGCCCGGTCGGGATCGACTGCAAGCATGCCTACGCGGCGGCGCGTCATCTTCTCGATCTCCAGGGGAGCGGGCCAATCACCGCGGCGGACGCGACCTGCGCCTCGCCCGCCGGGATTTCCGGCCCCGCGGCCGAGCTGATCGCGCTGCTGGAACAGCGGCATGGACGACCACTGACCAAGGCCGAGACGGGATTCGTCAGGAAGCTCGAACAGCTTTGGATGCGCCACCGCTCCCATGGCACCATCTACGCGCAGGAACTGGCCGACGTAAGCCTCGCCGATCGCAGCGCGGGTCTCTTTTACGATCCGAACCCGGCGATTCGTGGCGAATGGGAACAACCCCTGACGTCGCCGCTGGAACTCTGGCAACACCTCGCGTTCTACGCCGAGCGCGCCAATCGTCCGCTCCCGCCCTTGATGAAGCCGGTCACGGACACCGCCAGCGTCCGGGCCAGAATCGAAGAACGCGAGCGAAAGCGGCACATCGCGCATTGGACGCAGCTCTTCTCGCAGCCGCCACGGCCGCCGGGGACGGGGGCGCCGGACGTCGCCATCCCGGAGGTGCGGCTGCGGCTCGCCTCACCGAAGTTGATTTGGGAATACAGAAGCGGGCCGAACGAACCGTGGCGCGCCGCCAAGGGCGGAATGGTGCAGCAGTGGTTCGCCGCGCTGGAGAACAGCCCCGCCTCCGTGCCGCCCGCGACGCTCGCGATCCTCCAGGAGGTCCAGCTGCGCCGCTACCGGCCGAATCCACATGGCTACTACGGGTGGAAGACCGGCGCTGAGCCGCAGACGCTCAAGCTCGACGATGAATCGACGGGGGACCTGGTCGCCTGGATGCTGGCCAGCGATTCGCTGCGCGCCGCGTTCGTCAACAATCAAGGCGAGGCTTACGATGCGGAGCGCGTCGCGCTGGTCTGGACGGCGC
This sequence comes from Verrucomicrobiota bacterium, assembly GCA_023399155.1. Lineage (GTDB taxonomy): Bacteria > Verrucomicrobiota > Verrucomicrobiia > Opitutales > Opitutaceae > JAEWQP01. The sequence goes on from JAEWQP010000018.1 coordinate 11,398, forward strand.
GGCGCGCGCCCGGGCGGCCGGACGACGTGGAGTTCGCTGTCACCCTGGCGGACGGCTCCGCGGTCCCGCGCGACTTGGTGGAGCTGGCCGGCCGCTCCCGGCTCGGGCTCCACGGACGGTCAGTGTATCAGTTTCCGCCTTACGTTCCAGGGGTTCCGACGTCCGGGGCCGTGATCCCGCGCGAGGCGCTGGCCGCGGTCTCCGCGGTGCGCCACCTGCGGCGTGCGGGCGTGGTGGCCCCCGCGGATCTGGAACTGCCGCGGGTGGAGGTCGTCACCCTGGCGCCATGCTTCCGGTGCGAACTGGCCGATGAGGGGGCGGAGGGATCCGGCCGTGGCGTTTCCGTGCTGCAGGTCGAGCTGCTGGCGCGTTCCGCGGACGGACTGGTCGCGAAGCGGTGGAACGGCCAGGCGTGGACATCGATGGCGGGCAAGGGCACCAGCGCGCTGCCGCGCGCCGGCAACCGGATCTGGGACTTCGACCTGGGGCGTGCCGACGCGGTGATACCGCTGCTCAACGAGCTGCGTTTGGGGTGGGCGGGGCCCTCGCGGGCGTGGACTCGCGCGGTCACAAAGTCGTTTCCCGCCGATTTCTCGAATTGGGCCGGGACCGTCCGCGCGGCCGGTGCCGACCTTGAGTGCGATCCACGCCTCGCCGGGCTCGTCCGTCCACCCGACCGCGGACGCTTCGAGATCGAAGTCGCTGCATCGGATGAGGGTGGCACCGGTATCGACTGGTTTGATCTCAAACTCGTCCTCCGCGCCGAGGACGCTACGCTGACTGAGGCGGAGATCGCGTTGTTGCTGAAGGCGCGCGGTGGTTTCGTGTTGTTGAAAGGCAAGGGCTGGCGGCGGCTGGAGGTCGAGATCGAGGATGAGCAGCGCGCCCGGCTCGAGGAACTCGGGCTCGATGCGGAGATCCTCGAGAAGGGCGGGGGCCGGCAGCGCTTCCACGCCTTGCAGCTGGCGGACGAGCGCATCGCCGGCCTGCTACCTGAGGAGCACGCGGCGCGTGCGCGCGATCGTGCGGCGTCGCTGCGGGCCGTCGAGCCGCCTGCCGTCCCTCCCGGCCTGAGTGCCGAGTTGCGGCCGTATCAGCGCGAGGGTTTTCACTTTCTTGCCCATCTCGCCAGCAACCGCCTGGGCGGCCTGCTGGCCGACGACATGGGCCTGGGCAAGACCGTGCAGGCGCTGGCGTGGCTGCTGTGGCTCGACGGCCGGCGCGATGTGGCGGCCAGGCCGCTGCGCGTCCTCGTGGTGTGTCCCAAGAGTGTGGTGACGAACTGGGAGAACGAGGCGCGGCGATTCGCCCCATCGCTAAGCGTGGCCGCGTATCGTGCGCGGTCGGAACTGACGGATGCGAACCTCACCGTGATCAACTATGCGCAACTCCGGCTCGCGGCGGGTGTGCTCCGCCCTGTGGAGTGGGATGCGGTCATCCTCGACGAGGGGCAGAACATCAAGAACCCCCAGTCGCAGACCGCGCAGGTGGCGCGCGAGCTAAGAGCGATGCACCGGCTCGTGCTCACCGGCACGCCGATCGAAAACCGCGTGCTCGATCTTTGGAGTCTGTTCGCATTCGCCATGCCGGGGCTGCTGGGCGGGCAGACGTCATTTAGGCGCACCTACAACGACAAGACCGATCCGCTCGCCCGCGCGCGGCTGGCCCGGCGCGTGCGGCACTTCATGCTGCGGCGCACCAAGGCCCAGGTCGCGGCGGACCTGCCGCCGCGCATTGAGGAAGACCTCGTCGTCGAGCTGGAGCCGGCGCAGCGGCGGCTCTACGACGCTGAGATCAAACGCGCGCGTCAGATGCTCCTGCAGGCGAAAACGGCGCGGGAGTTCGACGGGCTGCGCTTCAGCATCCTCCAATCCTTGCTGCGGCTGCGCCAGATCTGTTGCGACCCGCGCTTGCTCGGCGCCTCGACTTCGCCGGGAGACAGCGCGAAGGTGGGGGCTCTGATCGACCAGCTCGAGCCGATCCTCCAGGAGGGGCACAAGGTGCTCATCTTCTCGCAGTTTGTCTCGATGCTTCAACTCCTTCAGCCGGAGCTCACGGCGCGCGAGATCCGTTACCTCACCATCACAGGGCAGACGGAGAACCGGCAGGAACTCGTCGACCGCTTCCAGAATTCGCCGGACGAGCGGGTGTTTCTCCTTTCCCTCAAGGCAGCCGGCGCCGGGCTCAACCTCACCGCCGCAAGTTACGTCGTGCTCTTTGATCCCTGGTGGAATCCGGCGGTCGAGGCGCAGGCGATCGATCGTACGCACCGCATCGGCCAGGCCAGCCAGGTGATCGCGTATCGTCTCCTCGCCAAGGATACGGTCGAGGAGAAGATCCGCCTGCTGCAGAAGGCAAAGTCCGAGCTGGCGCGCGCGGTGGTCCAGGAGGAGAGCCTCGCGAGCGTGCTCAACCTCGAGGACCTGCGCTACGTGCTCGGTTGATGGAGACCCGCGAGGCCGGACGCATCGCAGGCCTGTCCTCGATGGCCAGTGGAGGAGTCCAGGCTGACACGCTCCCACGTGTCTCGGGGTCTACGGTAAGAATCCGCGGCGGGTTGTCCGCGGACCTCCGCTCCGGTTTTCCTCTCCCATGGCTTCAGGCAGTCTCTCCGGGCGCACCGCGCTCGTCACCGGTTCAAGTCGCGGCATCGGCCGCCTGGTCGCTGGGGCGCTCGCGCGTGAAGGCGCGCACGTTTTCGTGCATGGCCGCAGCGAGGCCGCGTGCTCGCGGACCCTGGAGGAGATCCGTGCGGCAGGCGGTGAGGCACGCGCATTCGCCGCGGAACTCGCCGATCCTGCGCAGGTGGAATCGCTCGCCGATCGTGTCATCGCCGCCGGCGGTGTGGACATCCTCTACAACAATGCGGCCGTCATGTGCCCGTGGCGGGAGCAGGTCGGGCTCCAGGCGCTCGCGGACTGGCAGGTGTCGTTTCAGGTGAACGTCTTTGCGCTGGTGCGGCTCACGGCGCGACTCGCGCCCGCGATGCGCGAGCGCGGCTGGGGCCGCATCGTCAATGTCACCTCCGGCATCGACAAGACCCCGCAGCTCGCCGCCTACGGCGCCTCGAAGTGGGCGGTGGACAAGTTCACCGACGACCTTGCCGCGGAGCTGAAGGACTCCGGCGTGATCGTCTCGCGACTCGATCCGGGTTGGTTGCGCACCGACCTGGGCGGTCCCAATGGCGAACACGCCCCGGAAACAGTGCTGCCCGGCGCACTCGTTCCCGTGCTGTTACCCGACGACGCCGCGGGGGGACAGTTCTTCCGTGCGCAGGAGTTGCGGGGCGCCTGAGGGGCGCCTCCGCCCGGTGTCCGGACACGCGATACCATCCAGACACATTCGCTCGTGTGCCGGCGGATGCGGGCCGGCTCAGCCGGCCTCCTCGCGCTGCGAAACGTTTGCAGGACCTTCTCGACGCGGGCGTGGCGAGCCGCAGACTTGACGCAATCGTGGAGCACGTCGGTTCTCGAACGTCGAAGGCGCGCTGGGATTTGTTTTTTCGCACGCTGCTCGCGTGCTGCGGCGTCGCGGCGCTCGGGCTCATCGTGCGGGTCGCCGGGTGGGAACACGAGGCGGCCTTCCTCCCCTGGATGGAGGTGATCTCCCGGACGGTTCTCGCCTGCTATGCCGTCAGCGAGTTCGGGCGCCTCGCGGTGGCGCCATCGCCCCGCGTGTGGCTGCGACGCCGCTGGCCCGAGTTGATCATCGCGCTCCTGGGAGCCTTCATGGCCGTGCGCTTTCGGGCCACACTGACCAACCTGCAGGAGCTGCTCCCGGGCGTCGCGGTCGCCGAACTGACCTTCCTGCTCGTCGCAGCCACCCAGGTCCCGCTGCTGCTCGACCTGGGGCTTCGCTTTGTCCGGCTGCAGGATATCTTTGCCGAACGACGGGTCTCGCCGGGCGCGGTGATGATCGTGACATTCGGGTTGCTCGCGGTCGTGGGCACGCTGCTGCTCAAGATGCCGCGGGCCACGGTCGACGGTATCAGCTGGCTGGATGCGCTGTTCATGAGCACGAGCGCGGTGTGCGTGACAGGGCTTACCGTGGTCGATGTCGAAGCCACGTTCTCCCCGACCGGGCGGGTCATCCTGCTGCTGCTCATCCAGGTCGGCGGGCTGGGCGTCATGACGTTGACCACGTTCCTGGCTGCGATGTTCGGCGCGATGTCGTTGCGCGGCCGCGTTCTGCTGCAGGACCTCATCAACGAGGAAAACATCGGCCGCATCGGGCGAACCCTGCCGCTGATCCTCCTCATGACCTTTGCCTTCGAGGCGGCCGGGGCGATCGCGCTCCATCAGGCACTGGCCCACGTGGACGATCCGCGCGCCGGCGGCTGGTTCCCCGCGGTGTTTCACAGCGTCTCCGCCTTCTGCAACGCCGGGTTCTCGATCTGGTCCGGGGGCTTGTATGACCCGGTCGTCCGCGGCAACGAGTCGGTCCAGGTCATCATCATGAGCCTGGTGTTCGCCGGCGGGCTCGGTTTCCCGGTCTTCTACGCCACCACGATCTGGCTGGGTGCGCGGACCGCCCGCGGGTTGGGTTGGCGGCAGCGGCGCGCCGTGCTCTCGCTCCACGCGCGCCTGGCATGGGTGACCTCGCTCGCTCTCATCGTGTCCGGTGCGCTCGGATTCTGGCTGGCTGAATACGGGCGGGGTGATGTTGACCGTGGCGGCGATACCATCATCGCGGCATTTTTCCACTCCGTCGCCTCGCGCACGGCAGGCTTCAACATCAGCCCGGTCGAGGCGCTCAGCCCCGGCTCAGTGCTGGTGATGATCATCCTCATGTTCATCGGCGGATGCCCGGGCAGCACGGCAGGCGGGATCAAGACCACGACCTTCGCTGTCGCGCTGCTCAACGCGCGCCGCATCGTCACCGGCCGCCCCGATGCCGAGGCCTTCGGCCGCCGGATCGCCGAGGAGTCGATATCGCGTGCCCTGGCCATCATCGTGCTCGCGGTCGTATTCATCACGCTGATCTCGGTGCTCCTGGCGATGGCCGAGCCGCGTTTCGCGCTGTCCGATATCGTCTTTGAGACCGTGAGCGCCGCGTCGACGGTCGGCATGAGCCGCGGGATTGTCCCACAATTCGGACCTGTCGGAAAACTCCTGCTCGTCCTCGCGATGTTCGTGGGCCGCATCGGCGTGCTCTACGTCTTCTTCGCCTTCGTGCGACGTCGCGAGACCGGTGCACCCTTCCGCCTGCCCGAGGAGGGCGTGATCGTGGCATGATCGTCAATCGGTGCAAACGGCACGAGCCCAGGAGTCGCAGTTGAACCCTTCTTGCCCACGGGTGCTCAGGGAGATAGGGCCCGGCCACGACCCGCCGCTCACGCGGGACTTGGGTGAACGCGTCACGTTCTGCCGTTTATCAGTGCCAACGCGTGTTCGTGCGTGGTTAACTCTTCTGCGATATCCAGGATGAAAATCGGCGTTGTTGGTCTCGGAACCTTTGGCAGCCACCTCGTGCGCGAGTTGGCGGAAACCGGCGTGGAGGTCCTCGCCGTCGACAAGCGCGAGTCGTGCGTGGACGCCGTGAAAAACGACGCCGCCTTTGCCGCCGTGATGGACGTGACGGCGCGCGATGTGCTCGAGCGGCTGCCGATCGGCGAACTCGACGCGGTGGTGGTCACGATCGGTGATGACTTTCGCAGCGCCATGCTCGCGACGGCGCATCTGATCGCGCTCAAGCCCAAGCGCCTCATCTGCCGCGCCGCCTCGGAAACGCACGAGCAGCTCCTCGCGGCCCTGGGGGTGACGGAGATCCTCGTGCCCGAGCGCGTGGCCGCCGGGCAGGTCGCGGCGCGCCTCGCGATCCACGGCGTGACCGGCGCCTACGAGGTCGCCGAGGGCTTTAATGTTCACGAGATGCTCCCGCCTGCGCGTGCGATCGGGCGGACGATGAAGGAGCTGAATTTGCGCGGCAACTACGAGATCAACCTGATCACCGTGAAGCGCCGCGACGCCAAGGGCCGCGTGACCGTGGTCGGCGTGCCGGGGCCCGACTTCGCCATCCAGGAGGGCGACGTCATGGTGCTCTTCGGCTCGGAGCGCGCCCTGCGGCGTTTCGCCGAGGCTTGAGGCCGGGCGAGACGTCACCCGGCCGGGGAGACTTGCGACCCCGGACTGGCACCGGCGCGAAACCCGACTACGTTTCCTCCATGAAAACCGCCGCTCTGATCCTTGCCTCCGCGTTCCTCCTTACCGCCTCGCTGCGTGCCGCCGACGAGAAGAAGAACTGCGGCTGCGCCTGCTGCGAGGGCAAGGAGATCTGCTGCTGCCATGCCGGCCACGACATGGCCGAGCCGGCCGGGCATGCGCTCAAAGGCGTGGTCGTGGATGTCATGGCGGACAAGGGGTCGATCCTGGTCCGGCACGAGGAGATCCCCGGCGTGATGAAGGCGATGACCATGATGTTCCGCGTCGACGCCGCTGCGTTGGACGCGGTCAAGAAGGGCGATGCCATCCGCGCGCGGATGATCAACAAGAACGGCGCGTGGTGGCTGAGCGAGGTCAAGCCGGCCGCCCCGTAGCCGATCGGTGGTGACGCAGCGGGGGACCCCGCAAAAAATGACCCCGCCGACCCTGCGGGCCGACGGGGTCCGAACCCCTACTGCTGAGGGTCAAACGGAATCCGGTTTGTGCGGAAGTCAACGCGACCGCCGCGGTTTTCAGTATCCAATCCTTCCCGTGCGGCGGCGCGCCGCTCAGCGTCCAAGGATGCTGAGGAGGTTGCTGTAGCGATCGGTGAAAAGCACTTCACGACCGTCCAGCGGGAAGGCGTAGTCGGTTGCCGTGTCGATCCGGCTGAGCATGCCGGCGTCTCGGGAGAGCAGGATCCAGGTCGAGGGCGATGCGCCGGGATCGGCGCCGAGATCCTGGACGTCGAGCCCATCGAAGCCGAGCCGTCGCGCGAGTGCGTGCACCACGGGCTTGAGATCGAGGAACCGATTCGAGGTGTGGATGGCGAGCACGGCGTTGGGTCCTCGCAGGTGAGCGGCATACGTCTCGAAGGCTTCCAGTGTCATGAGGTGGACGGGGATGGCGTCGCTCGAGAACACGTCGACGGCGAGGAGGTCGAACTCGCCGGATCCGCCATGGGCGAGTTCCGACTCGAGGCTCAGGCGCGCATCGCCGAAGGCGAGCGAGACCTCACCCTGGCTGCCTTCCACGAAGGTGAACACCGCCGGGTCCGATCGCGAGAGCATCACGACGAGCGGATTGATCTCGTAGAAGCGAACATGGTCGCCGGGCTGCGCGTAGGCGGCGAGCGTGCCCGTGCCGAGGCCGAGCACGCCGATGCGGAGCGGTTCACCGGGCCTGTGCTCGCGCAGGGCGTGGATCGCCAGCCCGACGCCGCTGCGAGGTGCGTAGTAGGTGGTCGGGGTCATCTCCAGGCCCTCCTCCCGCAGTTGCATGCCGTGATTGATGTTCCCGTGTGTCAGCTGCAGCACCTTTTGGTTGTCAGAATTGGCAAAGAGCCGGAGCCGCACCACGCCGTAGAAGTTTCGGCCGACGACGATGTGTCCGGCGGTGGTGTCGCGCCAGGCCAGGTAGACCGAGCCGGCGAGTGCGAGGCAGGTGGCGCCGACGAACAGGCGCGACCAGCCCGGCCACTGCGCCACCGCCGCGCGCCACGTCAGTAGACACGCGAACAGCGCGACGTTGATCGCAAGCATTCCCGCAAACCAGAGCACGGCGTCCTGTTCATCGATCGCCCGCAGCCGGTTTCCGAGCGGTGAGAGACTCAAGCCCGCCGCGAAGACGGCGAAGAGAACGAGCGCGACAAAGACCGCATAGTGGATCGGCGCTCCCCGGAAGAACGTCGAACGCCGGTCACGCGACCACGCGGCGGCGAAGATCATCCAGCCGAGGGCGGTCCCAAGATTGAACTCCCAGAAATCTGAGAAGATCGCCGGCGCCAGCAGGCTCACGGCGGCGGCCCCGAGCGCCCCTCCCGTGGCGATGACCAGATAGTAGAGCGTGAGGTGAGCCCGCCCCGGGCGCAGGCGCGCGAGTTCGCCATGGCAGAGCTGGCAGAACAGAAACAGAAAAAGGCCGAGCACGGCCAGTTGCACGCCGACCGGGACGCTCACCGTGTTCGCGGCCGCGTAGATGGCACCGACCGTGACGAGAGCGGTGGGCGCGATCAGCCCGCGCGAGTACCAGTGCGGACGTTCGAAGCTCACGATGAACGTGATCAGATAGAGCGCGAGCGGGACCATCCACAGGAACGGCACCACCGCCACATCCTGGCAGAGCTGGTTGGTGGTCGCGACGAGCATGAGCGACGCGGCGAACGGGAGCAGAGCCCAGAGCAGAAGGGTCCCGAGGGGAGGCGCCCGGCGCCAGGTGCGCGGTTCGGCTTCCGCGTTTGCGCCCCCGGTGGCGACCGGCATGGCGGGCCCGGGGCTGCGGGCCGTGCGCACGGCCAGGAAGCCGCAGCCGAGTGCAAACGCCAGGAACAGTCCGCTCCACAGCCAAGCCTGTGCTGGAAGATCGAATACGACTTCGAACCCGAACGGGTAGGTGACGAGACCGGCGAGCGAACCCGCGTTGGAGAGCGCATAGAGCCGGTAGGTGCGATCGAGGGCCAGCCCGGCCCGCGCGTGCCAGCTCTGGAGCAGGGGTGCGTTGGCAGCGAGCACGAGAAACGGCAGCGCAACACTTGCGCCCAGCGCAACGAGCAACTGGAACACCGGATCGCCGTCGGGCGCGGGTTCAAACTGCCGGCCCGGCAGCAGGGGAACCCCGCCCGTGAGGGCGAGAGCCAGCAGCCAGAGGCAGGCGACGGCGAGCATGGCCCCGTGGATGACCGCCTGCTGGCGCGGAGCGGCCCAGCGCACGAGCGCGTGCGCGTAGGCATACCCGGCAAGCAGTATGCCCTGGAAAAACACCTGACACGCGCTCCACACGGCGGGCGACCCGCCAAACCACGGCAGGAGGTGCTTCCCGACGATGAACTGCACCTGAAAGAGCAGGAAGGCGGAGACGAAGATCGCAAAAGCGAAGACCATCGCGCGGCCCGCCGCAGCGAGTATGCCGTGCGCGGGCCGACCCACAGTGCAACGGGTTCCGGCAGTCGCGAGTTCGCGGCATAGCCGCGTTGGGTGGTGGCGTGTTCGCGCCGGCGGCCCTGCCGAAGGCGGTGGCGCCATGGCTTCGTCCATGCACTGTGCAAACCCGCGGCGCTCGGCCTACCGTGCGGCCAATTCGACGCCCAGTGTATCGCGCGCCCGGATGACAGGACGGCTGGCAATGATAGTCGATTGTCCCCTCCGTCCGCGCGTCCTCGGTTTGCGTTTGAGCGCGACCGTGCCTGCGGACGAGAATGGCTTGCGATGCGTGGGAACCGAATCGCTTCGGTCGGCGGCGCGAGCGCCGTGATTGCGCTTGTCGTCTATTTCTGGCCGGAACATCCCGCGCCGCAGGAGTCCCGGCGGGTCGATGGACCTGGCCAGTTAAGCCACATGGAAGCGCCTCTTCGCGCCATCAGTGATCCGCCTTCCCAACATGACGAATCGACGCCGACGGCGAAACCAGCCGTCGCCACCGATGTGGTCGCCTCGCTGCGGCCGCCCTTTCTAGGCGATGGCTTCGTCCAAGAGATGCGCAAAGTCGGGGTGGAACTCAGCTCAGAGCAGCTCGCTGCGCTGACGGGGATCTGCCTGAAGACCGAAGCGACCGTTCTGAATCAGTTCGCGGCCTTCTCTAAAGTATCGGCTCCAGAGGCCGGGGTCAGGATCGTGGATGTGGCCCTTCCGCCGGGAATCGCGGAGCAGCTGAGGACAGACTTCTGGTCGGAGTTCAATGCCCACCTTCCAGGGGGGCGAACGCTCCAAACGCTCGACGTCCCCAGTCTCGTCTATGGCATCGAGATGCGTCTGAAGTTCCTCGGCGGCCGGCCTGTCACGTTTGCCTTCGAGGGCGATGCGGGCCGGCTGGTCGATTCTGAGATCATAACCTGCACGGAGACTTTCCGGGGCCACGAAGGAGAGCCGTTTCTGGAGGCGACGATATCTGGGGACCTCCCGCGTGTCGCCTTCCAGCCCATCTACGGTCCTCTGGCGGATCAGGTGCTGTTTGCCGAGCCGAAGCCGTAGAAGCGATGGGGCGTGGGGGTGGCTCCAGGAGCCTTGGTGATCCAACAAAAAGGCGCTTACGATAACGTAAGCGCCTTCTCTGAAACGTATTCAAATGGTGGAGGTGGCGGGAATTGAACCCGCGTCCCTTGTACCTTTGCGCACCGCCTCTACATGCTTAGCGCCTCTTTTATCTCGCCGACGTTACGCGAAAGCGCGCGCTTAAGCGCCGGCCAACCCCTGGTTGAAGATACGGCCGCGAGACCAGAGATACCTCGCGCGGCTATGCCTGCTGTCGTCGCTCCCATCCCCTAGCAGGCGTCGGGGTGGGAACGTCACTGCCGTTTAATTAAGCAGCGAGAGCCAGTTCTTCGTTGTTGGCGTTTGTTTTTTGATGACGGGTTAAGGGGAAGTCATCACCCCCTGCATGCCACGATGCACGCGGGCGCAAGGTCGAATCCAGAACACCCCCGGAAAGTGACGAGTGACGAGCGTCGAGCGACGAGTGCCCGGACTCGGGCATCGTTGCACGTTGCTTGCTCACGCACGGGGACTGGGCCTTGAGCACCAGTCAAAGAACACAAGCAACCAGTGTGCACCAGGCCGCGCGGGATGCAAGTCCGCCGCGCATCGCCGCGGTCCCGGCTCAGTCGCCGAGCTGGAAGAATCCGCGGATCTTCTGGAGCATGCTGCTCCGGACCTGCTCGATCCGGGCGGCACTCGCGTCGGGACCCGGGAGTTTTTCGTTGGCCAGTTGCCGCTGGGCCAGCAGGTCGCCGAGGCGGGCAAGGATCTCCGGGTTGTCCTGGATGAGTTCGGCGAAGGCCGGCTTGCTGATCTCGATCGCCTCGACCTCGGTGCGGGCCACGGTCGTCGCGGTCCGGCTGGCGCCGGTGAGCACGGACATCTCGCCCAGGCAGTCCCCGGCCCGCAGGGTCGCCACCGTGGTGCAGGTGCCCTCCTTGTCGATCAGCACATCGACCTCGCCGGCCGTGAGCAGAAACATCGAGCCGCCGGGTTGGCCCTGCACCGTGAGCCGCTCGGATGGCGCGAAGAGCACCGCGGGGCTGCGGGCGACGAGGGACTCGACCTGTGTCGGTGTGAGAAATCCGAATACGGGGTGGCCGCCGAGCACCCGGACGGCGGCGGCACGGGCTTCGGCGTGGGTGTCCGCGGGGCGGGCCCGGTGGATGGTGAGCTGCGGGTAGGGGATTTCCATGCCGGCGCGGCGCACGGCATACCAGAGGTTCACGCGCAGGTCGCTGAGCACCTGGCGGGAGTTGCCGTGGTCGTCGATCGAGACCTCCACCTCGTAGACGACGGCGTTGTCGCCCAGCTCCATCACCTCGATGTGCGGGGGCGGCTCGGGGCAGGTGTTCCTTACCGAGGCGGCGGCGGCGCGGAGTACTTCGAGGGCGCGGGCGGGCGGCACGTCGTAGTGCAGGCCGATGGTGGTCTTGACCGCGTGAACGGCGTTGGGTTCGTGGAAGTTGACGATCGATTCCTGGACGACCTTGGAGTTGGGAACGTCGACAAACACGTCCTCGTCGGTGAGCAGGCGGACGGAGCGCCACGTCACCTCCACCACTCGGGCCTCTCGTCCATCGATGAGGAGCCAGTCGCCGGTCTTGAAGGGCTTCTCGATGAAGAGCGCGATGCCCGCGATGGTGTTGGCGAGCAGGTCCTGCATGGCGAGGCCGAGCACGATCGCGGCCACGCCGGAGCCCGCGAGCAGCCCGGGCACCTCCTGCCCGTAGACGAACTGGAGCACGACCAGCAGCATCGCGACGAAGAACGCAAGGCTGGTGGCATCGGAGAGCAGCCGGGGAGCGGATGAAACCGAACCCTTGGAGGCCCGACGTTTCCACAGGAAATGATTGGCCAGCGTGGCGAGTGGAAAGGCGCCAAGCAGCAGCGTGGCGCCGAGCAGGTGCGCGAGGGCCCCATCCCGCCATTCGCCGGGCGCCACGGCGAGGCGGATCCCGATGAGCAGCCCGAACGCGAGCGCGAATCCGTGGTACACCCAGCGGAAGCGCACGCCGTGCCGCCGCTGCAGCAGCTTGGCGACGACGATCAACGCCACGTACACCAGGCCCGCGGTCCCGAGGGCGAGCGCGGCTTCCTCCGTGCCGGCAATGAACTCGCTCATGGCGCGGCGTCAGGAGGTCGGTGACGGGCGTGGCGTGTCCTTGGGCAGCTTCTCCAGGCGCTTGTCGAGCGGAGGATGTGTCGAGAATGTCGCCTCGTGTTCACCGGCCCCGGAGGCCTTGAGGACCTCGAGGGCGGTGCGCAGGCCGCCCGGCGCGTATCCCGTGACCGCGGCCAGGGCGCGCCCATGCTTGTCGGCGTCGTATTCAGAATTTGAATCGTAGCCTGTCTCCAGGAGCTGCTTGGTGACGTCGCCGATCGCCTCGTCGAATTTCGCGAAATCCGCATTGTTGTCGGCCACGATCTCCGAGACTCCGGTCAGCAACTCCCCGCGCGCAATCGCCCGGAGGGCGTGGCGCCGGTCGATGTGGATGATCTCGTGGGCCAGGATGCCGGCGAGCGCGTCGTCGGTGGTGGCGAGCTGGTAGAGGCCACGGGTGATGAAGACGCGGCCGCCGGGAGCCGAGAAGGCGTTGACCTGGTCGGAGTTGAGGAGCCCGAACCGCCAGACGAGATCCTGGCGGTGTGAGTAGCGGCCCAGTGCCCGGCCCATCAGGTTGACGCGGAGCGTCGCGGCCTCATCGCGCCAGAGCCCGCCGAACCGTGAGACGATCTCGACGGCGACCGCATCGCCGATGGAGATTTCCTCCTCGAGGGAGAGTCCTGTGGCGCCCTTGGCGACCTTGCCGACCTTCTTGCCGGTGTCCTCGACCTTCTTCAGCTTGTCGCCGAGCTGGTCGAGCCCGGGAAACCCGGCGTGCACGGAGGCGGCGGCGAGCGCGAGGAGGACGGCCGCGGCGAGGGCGAGGGAGAGGGATCGCGACTTCATGGGCGGTATTCTCCGAGTTGGTTGTCGCGAAGGAATGTCTCGACCGCCTCGCCGTCGACCTTGTCGGAGGCGGCGTCGAGCCACTCGAGGTCGGCCTGGGCGGCACCGGCGCCGTGACGCTCGGCGAATGCCTCGGCTGCCGGCGCGATCCCGCGGCCGGCGGCCACGGTGTCGGTCTCGCTGGCGGACACGGTGGTCAATCCCGCAGCCGGCGCGAGCGTCGGCTTGTCGGTGGCCACGTTGCCCTGGAAGACCCATCCAGCCGCCTTCTTGGACTTCACACGCAACCAGGGTCCGCGGACCTCTTCGATCTTCAGGGACTCGGCGAACCCCACCGAGCCGGTCGCTTCGGCGAGCGGCTTGGGCTCGGCGAGGAGATTTGTTTCGTTGCGCTTCGAGAATGCGGTGTCGCCCTTTTCGTAGGCGGCGACCCCGGCCAGAAGCGCGAGGGCGAGCAGGCTCCCTCTGGCACCCTGGCGTATGAGGCGGTGCGTGTTCATTTGGTCTCCAGTTTCAGTGTCGGTTCCCAGTCCGCAGGGGGCGGTGAGTTCGCCCACCGGCGGGCTTCCGTGAGATAGCGTGTGGCAAGGACGTCGTCAGGCCTCAAGTACACAGCCTCTTCCATGGCCCGAACGGCCCGTCCGAACCGGCGGGCGCAGAACGCCTCGAAACCCTCCAGGTAGGAGGCCACGAACTGGTGGGTGTTTTCATCCGCTCGCTCGAGTTCCGCGATGAGTTCATGCACGGTCACGGCCTGTTCCTTGCCCTTCACGCGAATGTGTCCGACCGGTCGGGTCAACATCGCATCGGCCACGCGCGCCGCCGTGAGCGGTCCGAGGAGGATGGTCGTCCCGAACTCCTTGTTGGCACCCTCGAGGCGCGAGGCGAGGTTCACGGCGTCGCCGAGCACGGTGTAGTTGCGTTTCTTGGCTGAACCGACGTTGCCGACGATCATCTCGCCGGTGTTGACTCCGATGCGCATGCCGAGGCGCAGGCCGTGGTCGCGCTCGAGCTGGTCATTGAGGCGCGCGAGGCAGCGCTGGCTCTCCAGTGCGGCCCGGCAGGCGGCGAGGGCGTGGTTGTCGAGTTCCTCGGGCGCGCCAAACACGGCCATGATCGAGTCGCCGATGTATTTGTCGAGGTAGCAGCCCTGGCTGATCACGCACTCGGTCAGGTGCTCCAGGAACGTGTTGACCAGCGTCACGAGGCGATCCGGCGGCATCTTCTCGGAGAGCGTCGTGAACCCGGCGAGGTCCGAGAAAAACACAGTGAGTTCGCGCCGCTCGCCCCCGAGCTTGAGCGAGTCGGGGTCCTGGATCAACCGATTGACTACGGCGGGCGACACATACGTGCCGAACCATCCCTGGATCTCGCGCTTGCGCGCGCGTTCGAGCTGAAAGCTCTGCACGGCGATGGCCGAGAACGACACGACGCTGCCCAGCGCCGGCACAGCCGGAGCGACCCACACGCCGAAGTTGAACAGCACCGCGCTGCCTCCGACGAACAACACGACAGGCAGGCCTGCAGCGATCCCCGGGGACACCAGGCCGGTGCCTTGGCGGCCATAGAACCCGACCAGCGCGACGCACAGGATCAGCGCCACGAAGCCCGTGCGGGCACCCGTATCGGTGAGGAAATCGCCCCCCAGAAAGTTCGCATACGCCGTCCAGTGCGTGATCACGCCGGGCTCGGGACTGCCGACCGGCGTGGCGATGGCATCGAAGGCGGCCTTCGCATTGGGGCCCACGAAGACCGTGCGACCGCGTACGAGGCGGAAGATCTCGCCTTCGGGTTCAGGCAGCGCATCGATCGCCCGAACGAGTGCCGCGGGCGCGAGATCGGGAGCGGCCTCGGAGGCCTGATCGATCATCTGCAATCCAGCGGCGGCAAACGGCGCGGCAGGGATCACGGGCACGCCGCGCGCGCGCAGCGTTTCCAGACCGCCCCGCCAGCGCAGGTAGGCGGGCGTCGGCGGCTCGTCTGTGGGCGGGCGTTGCAGTGCGGCCTCAACCAGAGAGTTGTTGCGCGGGTAGCGACGAATCACGCCGTCCTCATCGGGGTGGGAGTTGACCAGACCCCAGCGGCTCCGCCCCTCGAAGAGCATGGGGTGTTCGGCGCGGAACGCGGGCGGCCAGACCACGGGCAGTTGCACGATGCCGTTGCGCGGATTGCGTGAGGCACCGAGCGTCACTTCCGTCATCCCGGCACCGACCGCCCCGAGCAGTTGATCAAAGTCGGCGCGGTCGGACTCCTCGAAGAAGATCATGTCCATGACGATGCGACGGGCCCCGGCACGGTGCAGCCCGGCGAGGAGCCCGGCGAATGCGCTGCGCGGCCAGGGCCAGCGCATGCCGAATTCGCGGCCCATGGCCTGCAGGGATTGCTCGTCGATCAGCACGATCGCCGTGTCGGGCGGGAAGGGCGCCTGGGCCGCGAGACGGCGTTGCAGCAGGTCGAACCACGTGCGGTCGATCCGCTCCGTGAGTCCGCTGAAGACGAGCAGGAGTACCAACGCCAGGGCCACCAGCGGGGCAGCCCAGGCACGGAAGATCGACGAAACCGCGGAGGGGCGCGCCATGGTGCGACCGGGCATCAGCGCAGACGGACGCCCCGAGGAGCAAGCTTGAACCGGCGGGCGCGGATTTCGGGGGAACCCTTCATGCCCGCCGCTTTTCCGTCGAAGTAGAAGAAACCGCGGCCCCGCGGCCACCATTCCATTCCCAAGCGCCCGGATTCCCGGGCCCGCTTCAGACGCTTTCGCCATGCCCACCCAACGGGAGCTCTTCCTCGAGTCCATCGCCACGATCGGCGATCTTCACCCTGCGCCGCGCACGCTCAGTCGTGCGCTTTCACTCCTGCGCGATCCGGACTCGGACGTGCACGATGTCGCCGTCCTCATCGAGCAGGATCCCGCGTTGGCCGCGGACGTTCTGCGTTGCGCCAACAGCGCTGCCTACGGAGCGGGCCTGCACATCTCCGCCATCGACGAGGCCGTGCAGAAGATCGGCTCGGGCGAGACCATCCGGCTGCTTGGTCGCGTGATCACCCAGACCATGACGCAGCAGCACCTCGTCAACTACGGCATCGATGCCGAGGACTTCTGGGCCGAGAGCCTGTTCAACGGGCTCTTCATGGAAAACCTCGCCGAGTTCACGGGCGCGCTCGATGTCGACGACGCCTACCTCACGGGTCTCATGCGCTTCATTGGTCGCCTCGCGATCAACCAGACGCTTCGCAGTCTCGGCGGTGGTATTTTCTGGGACGGTTCCCTGCCGCTCGCGACCTGGGAGAAGGAAAACGTCGGAGTGACGTACGCCGAAGCCGGCGCCCTCCTCCTGCGCTTGTGGCAGTTGCCGGAACCGGTCGTGCTCGCGGTCGAAGGCCAGGACCGTCTCGAATCGGCCGACGCCTCGGAGCCGCTGGTGCAGGCGCTGCATTTCGTGTCCGCCGTGCTGCCCCCGGGCCTGGATCTCAGCTTCTTCCTCGCGGTCAGTGAGCGGCCGGTCGCGGTCCCGCGGCAGGACCCCTTCGTCCGCGCCAACGGGCTCTCCGCCGGATCGATCGCCACGTTGCTTGCCGACACGCAGCGCATGTTCACGGCCGTGCGCGACGAGCACTACCACTGACCCGCGCGACCGGATCGCGCTGCGCCCGGAGTCGGTTGATCGTCGCAGGGCGGCTCTGATCGGGATTGTCGCGCGCGTGAGTGGCCGCACACTGCGGCGCATGGTACGCATTTCGGTCGCCTACTACGGGGAACTCCATTGTGAGGCCGTGCACGCTCCCTCGCAGGCTGGACTGCAGACGGACGCCCCGGCCGACAACCAGGGGCGCGGCGAGGCGTTCTCGCCCACGGATCTCGTGGCCACCGCGCTCGGCACCTGCATTCTCACGACCATGGGCATCGTCGCCCGCCGGGAGGGTATCGCGATCGAGGGCTCCACGGCCACGGTCGACAAGGAGATGACCGCGCAAGGTCCGCGCCGGATCGAGCGGCTCACCGTGCGCGTGCAGATGGCGATCCCCCGTTCCGCCGATCCAAAGGGCGTCCTCGAACCCATCGTCACCGAGTGCCCGGTCAGCCGCAGCCTCCATCCCGACATCGAACTCGTGCCACTCGTCACGTGGAAGCCCGAGACTCCTTGAACGGTTTCGGGGCGGGTGTGTTTCCGCTTCGCCGGTCAACCAGCGCCCGGTGCCGGCGGTGGATTTCGCCGCTCCGGATCACGTTGGTCCTGTTGGCCGGCGGCCTTCTTGTCTGCGGCGGCTTCGGCTGCAAGCCGCGCAGCGCGGGCACGCAGGTTCCCGAGGTCTTCATCTTCGCGCGGGCCAGCGACGCCCAGCGGCTCGATCCGGCCGACGTCGACGACGGCGAGTCAGTGAACACGCTGAGCCAGATCGTCGAGGGGCTCGTGCGCTTCCGCAGTGGCACACTCGAGATCGAGCCCTGTCTCGCGACGGCGCTTCCGGACATCTCGGCGGACGGACTCACCTACACCTTCACCTTGCGGGACGGCGTCCGGTTCCACGACGGCACGCCTCTGACCGCGGAAGCGGCGGCGTGGAGTTTTCATCGCCAGATGCAGCCCGATCATCCGGGCCGCCCGCCTGGAGCGATCTTCGAGTACTGGCAGTCGCTTTACCAGGACGTCGTCGACGTGCGTGCGACCGGACCGCTGACGCTTCAGTTCCGGCTGAAGCAACCCAACGCCAGCCTGCTTTCCTCCCTCGCCATCTTTCCGGCGCATCTGATCAGTCCAAACTCCCCGGCGGGCGAGGCGATGCAGCGCCGTCCCATCGGCACGGGTCCCTACCGGTTTCTCAGCTGGTCGCCGAACCAGGCGATCGTGCTCGAGGCCAACCCCGACTACTGGGATCCCGCCAACGGCGCGGGTTTCCGGCGGGTGGCGCTGAAGGTTGTACCGGAAAATGCGGTACGGCTTCTCGAGCTCAAGGCGGGCGGTCTCCACGGCCTGGACGGCGTCCAGCCCGCCGAACTCGCCGCGCTGGCCGGCGACGGGCGGTTCACGGTCCACCGTGCACCCGGGCTCAATCTCGGCTACCTGGCGTTCAACCTCAGGCGCGAGCGCTATCGCGATCCGGAGGTGCGGCTGGCCTTCGCCCTGGCGATCGACCGGGCCCAGCTCGCCACCGTCGCGCTCGACGGCGCGGGCGCACCCGCCGAATGTCCGCTGCCGCCGGGATTTGCCGGGTATCCGCGGCGGCCCGACGCGATCCCGCACGATCCCGACCGGGCGCGCGAGATCGTCGGACGCCACCCCGAGGCATTCGGCGAGCCGGTGAGGCTCTCGGTCATGACCGCGGCGCGGCCGTTCATGCCCGACCCCATCAAGGCCACCTCGCTCATCCGCTCCCAGCTCGAGGCCGTGGGCATGCGGGTCGAGATCGTGGCGCGCGATTTCAAGACCCACCTTGATGCGCTCCGCAACTTTGATTTCGACTGTGGCATCATAGGATGGATCGGCGACAATGCCGATCCCGACAACTTCCTGGGCACGTTCTTCGGGAGCTGGGCGGCCGAGGCGGGATCGGCCACCAACTACTCGGACTATCGCAACCCTGAGATGGACCGGCTCCTCCTCGCCGGCCGGCGGGAGACGGATCCGGCCGCACGTGCGGCCATCTATGAGGAGGTGATCGCGCTGTGGCGGCGGGACCTTCCCATCCTGCCCCTGGTCCACGGGGAGACGATCGTCGTGCTGCGGGCCGAGGTCACCGGATTTCAAATACAGAAGGATGGCAACCTCCGGCTGGGCGGCGTGGGCTGGGCGACCGGCGACGCCCCGTAGGCGACGCGGCGTGGGTGAAGCGCGGGCTCCGGGGCGCAATTCGCACTCACACAGAGCCAGCGATCCGCCCGGAGGACGGGTTTCACCGGGCGAACCCGATCAAATTTCAGGTCGCCGCGAGGATCCGGCCGCGGAGAAGGTGGAAGATCGCTTTCAGCGCGAGTTCGTTCAGCCATACCGGCTTCGCGATGAAGTCGACCGCGCCTTTTTCGGTGGACTGGCTGCGGGTCTCGAAGTCGGTCATGCCGGTGACGAACACGATGGGCGTGGTGAGGTTCGTGTCGGTGGCGTGGATCTTCTCGCACAGCTGCAGGCCGGAGAGCCCCGGCATGTCGACGTCCAGAAAGATGAGGTCGAAGCGATTCTCCTCCGCCAGCGCGAGCGCCGCCGTGGGATCGGCCAGCCGGAGGGCGCGAAGGTGGGCCCGGTCGAGCGCCGAGGAGACCGTCGCGCGGGAGACGGCGTCGTCGTCGACAATCATGATCATCGGCGTGGCGAACACTTCCTGCTGCGGCGCGTCGGAGTTGCGGAACAGCGCGGGAGTGAGCTCGACCGCCTGCGTGATCGTGCGGATCGAGGACGCGTTGAACTTCCGCGGGTGTCCCAGCAGCTCCTTGAGCAACGCCTCGAGGGCGGCGGCGAGATGCGCGAGGCGCGAGAATCCCGCGAGGCCCGCGTTCGCAAGCGAATGGGAAGATGAATACAGGGCCTGGAGATGGGGCGAGTCCACCCCCTGGTTGCTCTTCACCCAGTCGTGGAGCGACTGGCGCGCCTCGGTCAGGCGATAGCGGATTGATTCCACCAGCTCGCGCCGCAGCGACTCCTGCACCCGTTCGTCGCCCGTGGCCGGAGGCAGATCGAGCGGTGCGGCGGGCGTCGCCGGCCTGATCACCGCCTCAGTCGCAGGGCGCGCCTTCTCGTCGGCCGGGTGCGCCGCCACCATGGCCCGCGCCTCCTCGACGAGCTTGTTCGGCGAGCAGTTCGACTTGGCCAGGCATTTGTTTGCGCCCGCCTTCCATGCCGCCTGGACCAGATCGCCCATGAATGCATTCGACAAGACAAGGACCGGCAGCGAACGCGTCGCCTCCTGCCCGCGGACGAACTTGAGGACCTCGACGCCGCTGACTTCGCCGAGCATCAGGTCGAGCAAGACGAGGTCCGGTCGGGAGGATCGCAGGCGT
The DNA here is from genome assembly GCA_023399155.1 of Verrucomicrobiota bacterium. Classification (GTDB taxonomy): domain Bacteria; phylum Verrucomicrobiota; class Verrucomicrobiia; order Opitutales; family Opitutaceae; genus JAEWQP01. The sequence goes on from JAEWQP010000018.1 coordinate 31,450, forward strand.
TCGATGGCCGTCGCGCCATCCATGGCGAGGTCGACGTCGAAGCCCACGCTTCGGAATTTGTCCACATAGACGCGGGCCATGAGCGTGTCGTCCTCGACGATGAGAATGGTATTCATGAGTGGATCAGGAGCTTTCTGAAGAGTCCGGGGCCGGCCTGTGGCGCGGCACGGAGGAGGGGCGGGGTTTCATGAGGTCACTCCGGAGGGTGTTGTATCCATCGCGTGGAGATACGAGAGGAGCGCGGCCCGGACCCGGGCCCATTCCGCTTCGAGCTGTGGCAGAAGCCTGGGGGCGCCAGTCAGGTCGCCTTCCCGGCCGAGTTGCTCCACTGCGCCCAGGATCGGCACGAGTCCGAGGATGCCGCAGTTGGCGCATCCGCCGCGCCACTTGTGCGCCGCGTGGCGCAGGTCCGGCGCAGCCTGCCTCGCGACCGCGCCCGCAATCTCGACGTGCAATCCCTGGGATTGCTCGAGGAACGTCGCCAGGGTCCGTCGGATGCGCGCGGTGTCGCCGGAGAATACGCTCTCGAGGCGGCTCAGGTCCAGCGGCGCGTCGGACAGAGGCTGCATGTCGCCTGCGTCTGCCGGCGGACACGCGGCGGGCTCCTCGATGAGGGAGAACTCGGGCGTGGTGGCGCCGGTGACCGCTGCATCAAGCGCCCGCCGGAGCTCGGATTGTCGGATTGGTTTGCTGACGTAGTCGTCCATGCCGGCGGCGAGGCAGCGTTCGCGATCGCCAAGCATGGCATTGGCGGTGAGTGCGATGATCGTCAATCGCGGGCGGTCGGCCAGGGCGGAACCCGCATGGCGCTCGAGCCCACGAATGGCCGCAGTCGCGTCAAAGCCGTCCATCTCCGGCATCATGCAATCCATCAGCACGACGTCGTAGGCGATGCGCTGGGCGGCCTCGACCGCTTCCAACCCATTGGCCACCACATCGGCGCGGCACCCGATCTTCTCAAGGATGCCGAGGGCGACCTGTTGGTTGGTGACATTGTCCTCCGCGAGCAGGATCCTCAGTCGCGAGCGGCGTGCGTCGGTCTGCCGGCTCGTGCGAAACACGGGGTCCGCGTCCACGGCATTGACCCCGCCGAGCGCCGTCGTGAGCGCATCGAACAGCTCCGACTGGCGTACCGGTTTGTTCACGGCGCCTGCCGCCCCGCAGCTCGCCAGGGCGCCGGCGTCGAGCGCCTGGGCGACTGTGGTAAGCAGGAGCACGGGTAGGGCCGGAGCCGGTGTGGCCGCGGCCAGGCGCCGGACCAGAGCGCACGGATCCGCGCGGTCCAGCGCCGAGTCCGCGATCACGAGCGAAAACAGCCGGGACGGGTCGCCCTGGAGCGCCGCGACGGCAGCGTCGATCGTGTCCACCGCCGACGCTTCGACCCGCCATTGGCACAACAAACCGGATACATGTTCCGCGAGGGCGCGGTTGGCTGTCGCGATGAGCGCGCGGGAACCTTGTGCGCGCTCGGGCGCCTGGCGCACCGGCGGCCGCGGCGACGGCTGCCGCGCGAGATCGACCTCGAACTCAAAACACGACCCGGTGCCCGGTGCGCTCCGCACCCCGATCCGGCCGCCCATCAGCTCCACAAGCTGCCGGCAGATGGCCAGGCCGAGGCCGGTCCCGCCAAACCGGCGCGTGGTGGAGTTGTCGGCCTGCGTGAACGCGTGGAAGAGCTTCTTCTGCGCCTCGGCGTCGATGCCGATTCCTGTATCCGAAATGGTGAAACGGAGCCGCGCCGCACCCGCTGCGGATTGCGCCGGGCTGACGCGGACCACCACTTCGCCGGACTCGGTGAACTTGATCGCGTTGGAGATCAGGTTTGTCAGGATCTGCCGGAGACGGCCGGGATCCCCGCGCAGCAGCGTCGGCGTGGCGGGATCGATGAGGCCGACCAGTTCGAGGTGCTTGGCCTGGGCGCGTGAGGCGAGCAGTTCGATCGTCTCCTCGAGCACGGTGGTGAGATTGAAATCGAGGATCTCGAAATCGAGCTTGCGCGCCTCGACCTTCGAGAAATCGAGGACGTCGTTGATGATCGACAGGAGCGACTCGGCGCTGGCGTGGACGGTGTGGGCGATCTGCCGCTGGCGGGCGTCCAGGCTGGAGTCGAGGAGCAGGTTGGTCATGCCGATCACCCCGTTGACCGGCGTGCGTATCTCGTGGCTCATGACGGCGAGGAAGTCGCTCTTCGCCCGTGTGGCCTCCTCGGCGGCGACCTTTGCGCGCGTGAGTTCCTCCTGGGCGGCCCGCCGGCGGGAGACATCCTGCTTGATCGCGACGAAATGCGTGATCGGGCCGCCGCCGTTTCGCACCGGGGTGATCGTCATCTCCTCCGCATAGGTGGAGCCATCCTTGCGGCGGTTCACGAGTTCACCGCGCCAGACGGCGCCGCGTGCGACCGTGCTCCAGAGTTCGCGGTAGAAATCCGGCGCATGGTCGCCGGAGCGAAGCAGCCGGGTCGACTGCCCGAGGGATTCGGCGGCCGAGTAGCCGGTGAGCCGCGTGAAGGCCGTATTGACCCACTGGATGGCCCCCTGCGGGTCGGTGATCACAACGGCGGTATCGGCCGCCTCGAGCGCCGTGCTCTGGAGGTTGAGCCGCTCCATGAACGCCTTTCGCTCGGTGATGTCCGTGCCCACGCTGAGGTAGCCGCTGAGCACGCCGTGCTCGTGCAGCGGGGTGAGTCCCAACATGACGGTCAGGTGGGTCCCGTCCCGACGCACATAGGTCCAGTCGCGTTCCCCGGCATCCTCGAGTTGGGCAAGTTCCGCGACCACCTCGAAGCCCTCCGGTGTCCGGCCCAGGCGGCCTGCGAGTTCGCGGCCGACGGCCTGAAGTTCATCGGCCCGGTGGAGCACGAGCGGCGTGTGGCGCCCCACCATTTCGGCCGCCGAGTACCCGAGCATCCGCTCGGCTCCGCGGCTGAAGACCGTGATCGTCCCGCGCAGATCGGTGGCGATGATGGCGACGGCGGTGGCGGCGTCCATCACCGCCTGTATCCGTTCCCGTGCGACAACGGCGTCGGCGGTCCGCTCGGCCACGCGCTGCTCAAGATCCGCGTTGAGCGAGCGGATCTCGAGCTCCGCGGCGCGCTGCTCGGTGATGTCGAGCAGCGTCCCGCTGACGATTGTGGCAGTGCCGTCGCTTGACCGCTCCGTCTCGATGACCGAGGAGAAGAAGCGCACGGGGCCGAATTCGGGATTGCTGCGGAACTCGCCCCGGCGCGGCCAGACGAGCCGGCCGAGATCCTGGTAGACCTGGATCACGCGGGCACGGTCGTCGGGATGCACGAACTGGATGAAGTCCTCGAACGAACCCGGCCCGAGCTGCGGATCGCGGTTGAGCAGCGCGTAGACCTGCTTGGAGAATGCGAACCGGCCGGTGCGAAGGTCGAGGGTCCAGCTGCCGAGGCGTGCCCGCGCCTGTGCCGCCTCCAGTTCCTCGCGGGCGAGTCGCAGCTCCTGTTCGGCCTGGCGGCGCGCCGTGACGTCCATGGCGATGCCCTCGACGCGCTGGGTACGGGCGCCCTCGCCGCGGAAAGCCCGGCCGCGCGAAGCCAGCCAGTGGATCGACGTGTCCGGCCAGCTGACGCGGAACTCGCAGTGAAACTCCCCGCCCTCCTCGATCGCGCGTTTCAGTGCGGCGGCGAGAGCCCCCCGATCGTCCGGGTGGATCGAACCGTCAAGCATCGCCCGCGTCACGCGGGTGCGGGGTGGAAAGCCGTGCAGCACCTGGAAGTGTTCAGACCACGAATACGTGCCGGAGAGCAGGTTCCAGTGCCATGTTGCGAGGCCGGCGCCCTCGACGGCGAGGCGGAGGCGCTCCTCGCTGCGTTGCAACTGCTCATTGGAGAACTGCAGATCGTTCGTCGTCTCGCGCAGCACCGCCTCGGCCTCGGTGCGCACGACATCCATGCGGTTCAACGAGCGGGCGGTCCGCCACACTGCGATCAACGCGAGCACGACCGTGGTGGCGGCGAACACGGGAAGCCCAGGTTCCGGGTTGAACAGGCCCGCCTCCGCGCCCTTGAGGTGGAGCCAGGCGATCGCGAGCGGGGCGCCGATGATCAGCGGCAGGACGGTCCGCGCCATCGCGCCACCAATCAGCCGGCTCGTGATCACCGCGGCGACGCCCCGGTCGGGCCGGAGGAAGAACCCCGCGAGCCCGAGCGTGATCAAGCCGACCGCCTCCAGGAAGGTGATGGTGGCCTCGCCGGCTGGCGACAGTGCGCCATGCCCGAAAAGCAGACGCTGAAGTCCCAGCAGCCCGGCCAGGGCGCCGAGGAGGGCGCAAAGCTGGCACGACATGCAGTCGCGCGACTTGCGCATCTGTGTGAGAACTCCGGATACGCCGAGGGCGGTGAAGCCGAGCGCAACCGTCATGGCCGGCCCGGCGCCGGAGAAGGCGGAATCGACGCCCGCCGCGGCGAGCGCCTGCAGGAGCACGGCCGCGAGGCCGGCCAGCGCGACGCATGCGGCCAGCCCCACGCTCGTCCAGCGACGCCACCCCTGCGCTGCATCGAGAGCACGGCGCGGCACGAGGGCGAGCGCCCATCCCGCCGCCGGGAAGGCGAGGACCGAAAACGGAGAGAGCAGCGCGTCGTCGGAGAACGGATGGACGTTCATCCACGTCAACACCGTCCAGATGCCTGGGACAAGGGCGACGACAGCCGTCGCACGGGCAACGGCCTGGGCGTTCGGGCACAGACGGGACGCGATTGGGCGCGGCATGGAGAGAGTCGACCCGCGTGCGCGACATCACGCCGACCGCCTCAACCGCGGCGGGCGGTCGAGCAGGAGGGACGCAACGCCATGGCTGACACGACGTTTGGGCCGACTTTGTCCTTCGGACGGGAACCTGCGGCACCAACCGGAGCGGGGGCCCACTTCCGGATTTTACAGGGATTTTACGCCGCTCGACTGCCTGATCTTTCGCACGTCTCCCGTTCTCCCCGGGCGGCGATCCTGCAATGTAAACGCCGAAGTCGAAACGGGTCGCAGCAGCCCAGCGACTGGGAAGGGGTTCACTGCGCGCTCGTAGAGCCGGCTTTCGCGGGCAGATCGTTCACCAGCGCAGTGACGCGTGCATGACCGATCAACGATGCGGTGTCATCCCTGTCTTCTGCGGGGGCGCGGGGACCCATCGAGATCACAATCCGACCCGATCGAGGCACCCGCGCACGGCGTGCAGGAGCCGGGTGATGTCGTAGGGCTTGCGCAGGAACGTCGACGAGGCGTCGGGGCGGCGTCGGCCCGCCAGCATTTCCGGGTCATAGCCGCTGCTGAAGATGATGGGCAGATCGGGTCGCTCGCTGCGCAGCGCGTCCGCGAGATCGTAGCCGGTCATGCCGTCGGGCATGACGATGTCGGTGAGGACCAGGTCGATCTCACCCGCGTGCTCCCGCCAGCGCGCAAGGGCGGCGGGCCCGTTTTCAGCCAGGATCACGCGGTAGCCCTGCCGCTCGAGTGCGATGCGCACCATCGAGCGGACGTAGGCCTCGTCCTCGGCGAGGAGGATGGTTTCGCTGCCGCGCTCGGGCGGCGGCGTCTCCAGCGGACCGCGGGTGCCCTTGGCCGGCGCGCCCACTTCCGGGAAATACACCCGGAACAGCGTGCCCCGGCCCGGCTCGCTCTCGACCTCGATCCAGCCGCTGTGCTGTCTCACGATGCCGAATACGGTCGCGAGCCCGAGACCGGTGCCCTTGCCTTCGGGCTTGGTGGTGAAGAACGGCTCGAAGATGTGCGGGAGGACCTTGAGCGGGATGCCGCATCCGGAGTCGGAGACCAGCAGGCACGCGGCCCGGCCGGGCCGGGCGTCCGGGTGCCGCGCCGCTTCCTCGGGCGCCAGGTCCACGTGCCGCGTCGTGATCGCGAGCACGCCGCCGCGTTCCATCGCGTCGCGCGCATTCACGGCGAGATTGACCAGGACCTGCTCGAGCATCCCGGAGTCGGCGTGGATGGTCGGCGAGACGGCGTCGAGATCGAGCCGCAGGGCGATGTCGTCGCCCAGGACGCGGGCGAGCAGGCGCGCGAGATTGGAAACGACGTGGTTCAGGTCGAGGTCGACCGGCTGCATCGCCTGGCGTCGCGAGAACGCGAGCAGCTGGCGTGTCAGGTGACCACCGCGCTCGGCCGCGCGCTCGATGTCCTGCAACGCATGCGAGAGGGCGGGATGGAAGTGGGGCGAGCCGCACAGGATCGAGGCCGCCCCGTGGATGACCGTGAGGATGTTGTTGAAGTCGTGGGCCACGCCTCCGGCCAGATGTCCGATCGAGTCGAGCCGCTGGCTGTGGCGCAATTCGCTCTCCAGCCGACGGCGTTCGGTGATATCGCGTCCGATGGCGAGCAACCCGGAGACCTCGCCGCTCTCGACACGGGGCGTGAGCGTGAGCTCGACCGGCACCTGGGTGCCACTGGCGGAAACCCACTGAACTTCAAACGGGCTGGGCATGCGGCCCTGGCGCGCCTTGTCGAACTCCGCGGCGACGCGCTCCCGGTCCGGCACGTGCATGACGTCGAGCAGATGACGGCCGATCCAGGGTGCGCGGGTGCCGCCGGTCAGCGTCTCGAAGGCGGCGTTGACGGATTCGATGCGTCCCTCCCGGTCGAGCGTGATCACGGCGTCGCGCGCCTGCTCGATGAGTTGGCGGTAGCGCTCCTCGCTTCGCCGGAGGGCGAGGTCGATCTTCTTGCGCTCGGATATGTCCGCGAGCGTGCCGAGCATGCGCACGGGGCGGCCCTCGGAATCGCGTGCGACGACCTGGCCGATCATGTGCACCCATTTCCATGCGCCGGAGCCTATCTTGATGCGGTAGTCGACCGCGAAGCCGGAACTCTTTCCCCGAAGGCAGTGCTCGTGCAACTCGGCGACCTCGGAAGCATCGTCGGGGTGGACCGATGCCAGCCACCGGCTCGTCGTCTCCCTGAACTCCGCGGTCTCGAAATCGAGGAGGTGGATGTATTCCGGGCTCACTTCGGCGACACCGCGCCGCAGGTCCCAATCGAAAATGCCCTGGTTCGAGGCCCGCAGGGCGAGCCGAAGACGTTCCTCGCTCTGGCGCAGGGCCTGTTCGGAACGCCGGCTCTCCGTCACGTCCATGACCGTGACCGTCGCGACGGGACGGCCACTGTCGACCGCCGGCGCGAGATGCATCGTCGCGGCAAAGCAGCGCACGGGACCCCGCGCGGGATTGCTTCGGAAGTCGACCTTGGCCGGCCGGATATCGTGTGCGAGGTGTTCGAATGCCGCGACCACGGCTTGACGGTCATCCCAATGCACGTATTCAAGAAACTCTTCCAATCCGGCCGGACCCATGGCCGGGTTGCGGCCGAGCAGACGGTAGAGTTCGCGCGACCACACCGCGTGCTGCGTGTCGAGATTGAGTTCCCAGACGCCGAGATGGGCCCGCTCCTGTGTCGTCTCGAGCAGGGCGTTGTCGTGATGAAGCTGTTCGAGCGTGAAGGCGCGTTCGACCGCGATCGCGGCGGTGCGCACGGCGAATGATACCCAGGTACGGTGGCGCGCGTCGGGGGCGCGGCTTACGCGATAGAACACGCACATCGTGCCGAGGAGACGGCCTGAGGCGCACAGGATCGGCGTGGCCCAGCACGCGCGCAGGCCATGGGCGAGCGCCTGTTCGCGCCCGAGGGCGGCCACCGGGTCGGCGGCGATATCGAGCACCTCCACGCTCTCGCGTCGCCAGGCGGCTGTACCGCTCGGTCCGCCCTCCGGGCCGACCGGGATCGACTCGGCCGCACGGACAAAGTCATCCGCCAGGCTCGGGGCGGCCCCGTGGATGAGGCGGCGTCCGGTGCCGTCGACGAGTTGGACCGAGGAGATCATGTCCGGGCACTCGAGTTCGACGAGTTCGAGCAGCGCGTGCAGCGTGGCGCGAAGCGGCGCCCCGGAGGCGATCATCGTCAGCACGCGTTCGTGTCCGGGCCCGAGCGGCGTGGTCGCCGCCGGCAAGGAGGCATCCTTGGTCACGTGGGTGTCGTCCTGCACTCGCGGATGATTCATCGTTCGAACAGGCCCCGAATGGCCGCGGATGGCGCGGCCGGGAGTGTGGCCAACCAGAGCGCACCGGATGGTGGGTGTCGCCGGATCCGCCCGATGCCTGGGATCCGTGCGGTTGGGGGAGACCTCAGGATGGTCGATTCGCGCGAGCAGACAAGCGGCGTTTTCCGAATTCTGGGGCCTAGGTGATTGCGCGGCAGCAGCTTTTCGACCAAGCCGGGGCGCGGCATCCCAACCTGTCGACGTGACCCACTCGAGCCCCGAGCATCCCGCTGCCGCACCGCCCCGTTGGAGCGGGCACGTGCGCGTGCTGGCACTCGGTGCCGGGCGCAGAATGGCGCTGTTGGTGGCGGCGTTCGCGCTCGCCGGGCTGGCGGTATTCCTCGCGGTGCGGGCCGTGCCGGGAGACCCGGTGAGCCTGCGGCTGAAGACTCCGGATCCGGTGCGCGTCGCGCAGGAACGGGCGCGGCTGGGGCTCGACCGCCCGTTCGTCGTGCAATGGTGGGTGTTTCAGCGCGGTTTCTTGACCGGCGATTGGGGCACGAGCCTGACCACGGGACGTGCCGTGCGGGAGGATTTCACGGAGTTCTTTCCCGCCACGGTCGAGCTCTCTGTCGCCGCGCTTGCGATCGGCATCGTCTTCGGCCTCGCCGCGGCGGCCGGGGCCGAGGTGTTTCGGCTCGGCTGGCTGCGCCGCGTATCCGTTTTGCTCGGCACGCTGGGCCTGACGGTGCCGGTGTTTTGGATCGGGCTCCTGTCCCTGATGGTGGGCAGTCTTGCGCTGGGCTGGTTCCCGAGCGGGGGACGGTTTGACCTGGCGCAGATTCCGCCGATGACCCGGACGGGTTGGCTCACCGTCGATGCAGTCCTTGCCGGCGATGTGCGGGCACTGCTCACGGCGCTCCGCCATCTCGCGCTGCCGGCGCTGTGCCTTTCGCTCTATCCAGCGGCGCAGGTCTCGGGAGTGCTTAGGGCGCGCTTGAGGGATCCGAGGCTCACCACGCTCGTCGCTTCGCTGCGGGCGCGGGGTTTGGGACAGGCGCGGATCTGGCTGGGCCATGTCGCGCGCCTCGTCGGTCCACCCGTCATCACAGTGATCGGCTCGAACTTTGGCGCACTGTTGGGCGGTGCAGTCCTGACGGAGATGGCATTTTCCTGGCCTGGTCTCGGCCGCTACCTGGTCGACGCGGTCATCAACCGCGATCTCTATGTCGTGCAGAACGTGCTCCTGTTCGTCCTGCTGCTTGTCGTCGTGGTGGTCGTGGCGGCGGATGTGCTCGCGCGGGTCGTCAACCCGACGGCCGCCGGCCTGGGGCCGGACGGAGGGAGGGCTCGATGAGCCGACGCCGCTGGGCTGCATGGCTGGCCATCGCGTGGGTGACTTGGGCGCTGGCCGGGCTGATCTGGACTCCGCACGATCCACGTGCGACCGCCTTCCTGGACGTCGTGCGCCAGGGCAGTTCCATGGCGCACTGGATGGGGGTCGATCAGCTGGGCCGCGACGTGTTCAGCCGCGCGTGGCGCGGCTCGGGCAATACCGTTGCCTCGGCGGCGGTGGCGACGCTCGGGACGCTGCTTTTTTCGGCCGCGCTTCTCGCGATGGACCAGCGAGGGCCCCGCTGGCTGGGCCGGCTCGTGCGCGGCACGGCTGCGGCCGGGTTGGCTCTTCCCGTTCTTTTCCTGGGCATGCTGCTTCTCGTCTTCCTGCCGGCGTCGCCCTGGACGCTGGTCTTCGCCTGCGCGGTCGGCAGTGCGCCGTTTGCCTTCCGGCAAGTACGGGTGCTGTGGATCGAACAGGCCGCGGCGCCCCACGTCCTGGCGAGCCGAGCTCTCGGTGCCGGATGGCGGCATCTCTTGGTCTTCACCCTGTGGCCAAACCTGCGTCCGCAGCTCGGGGCTCTCGCGCGGTTGATCTTCGCGGTGAGCGTCCTCGAGTTGAGCGGGTTGAGTTTTTTGGGGTTGGGAGGCGATCCTGATCAGGCGGAACTCGGGGTGCTGTTGCGGCAGCATCAGGCCTACCTCTTCCGGGACCCGATGCTGGTTCTCTGGCCCGGACTCCTCCTGAGCGGCCTCCTGCTCGCCGTGCACCTCGTGGATTTGCCGGGAGCCGGTTCGCGTGTGCCGCCAACGGGGGAATGAGGCCGCGGTCCTCGGCCCGAGAGGTCAGGCGCGCGGGGACGCCGCGGTGTCAAACCAGGCGGCGACTTCGTCGGCCGATACATCTCGGAGCGGCCAGATTTCGAGCCCGAGCGCATCGCAATGATGGGCGATCGGCGGGCAGGTGGGCTCGGGCAGATCGACCGCGGCAAAAAGAGTCGTCTCCAGGGAGGCCACGCGTGCGCGCCGAAGTGGCCAGGGCTCGTGCCGGATCGAACAAGTGAGAACCTTTCCGGCGTGCGGGGCGAAGAGGCGATCGCGGTCGCCGAGGAAGGCGAGGAAGTCGTCGCGGTTTCCGGCCACCAGCGGTTCCCGAGGCGTCCAGACGCACTGGAAATCACCCGAGCGTGCGCCTTGGTGTGACCGTGCGCTGCTGAAGCGGAAACTCTCGCCCTTGCGGCGCAGTTGCATCTCAGCGCGAAAGTAGGGCAATCGGAACACCGTGCGCGCGAGCCAGACGGCAACGGGATTGGAGGCGTCCAGCGAAAAGAAATAGACACCCGGCTCCCCCTGATGACGCACATACGTGCGCACGTCGATCTGCAGGAAGCTCGAAAACCACGGAATCGAGGGCCCCATCAGGGGCCGCACGCCTCGGACGCGGTAGGGCAGGATGGATACCCAGGCCTGCCGGTCAAACGTGTCGATCTCGAGGTCCTCGGGCACGACGCGTCGGAGGGCCTTGACCGGCATCGGCCAGTGCAGAAGCAGGGCTTGGGACCATGCCATGCGCATGAGTCGCAACCCCGTGGGCCGCTCCTGACCCGAGTCTGGTTCGCGTCGTCTCCCGCGTGGCATGCAGGTGCAGGTCTTATCCCGCGTCGTGCACGCCTTGAAGGCAAAAGCTCGGCCGAGGTCCGTGGGCAGGAGGAATTCTCCCTTGACAGGGGGCGGGCCTTGCTGGTTCTTCAACCCCTTTTCACGCCATGGCCAACACCAAGTCCGCCATCAAGAACGCCCGCAAGAACACCCGCCGCCAGCTGCAGAACCAGCGGGTGAAGACCCGCCTGAAGACGCTGGCAAAGGCCGTGGACAAGGCTGCGGCCGGGACGGACGCCGAGGCTACGCGCAAGGCCGCGCAGGTCTATGTCTCGGCACTCGATCGCGCCGCCAAGCAGGGCATCGTGCACAAGAACTCCGCCGATCGCCACAAGGGCATCTGCGCGAAGTATCTTGCCGCGAAATAGCGCGTCGCCGACTTCGCTTTGCGCCCCGGCTGTTCCGAACAGCTGGGGCGCTTTGCTTTCGCGGCACCGAAATGACACCCTGCGCACCATGATCACCTTTCCACCGGGAGTTCTGGCTCCGGAGCCGGTCCGGCTGAACATCCTGGCGCGCGGCACGGGTTGGTTCGCGATCGACAAGCCCGCAGGCCTGCTGCTGGCGCCCGACACGCTGCATCCCGAGGACGCCCCATCCATCGTCGGGGCGATCCACGCGGCCGCGACCGCGGGCAAGCCGCAGCTCGCGGCGCTCGGGATAGGCGGGTGTGCTCGTATCCATGCTATGGATGCCGAGATCTCCGGTGTCGCTGTGCTGGCCGCGGACCCCGATGCGGCCGCCAGGATGCGCGCCGCGCTGGGTTCGGGGCGCTGGCACTTCCATGGGGAACTTGTGGCCGAGACGGTCGATGGCCCCGGGGAGTTCGAGTGTGATCTTCCGCTCGTGCGCCATGCCTCGCAGCCGCGAATCATCGTCTCGCACCGGGAGGGCAAACGCTGCCGCACCGCCTTCACCCGCCTACAATCGCTCGGGAGCCATGCCCTGTGGCGCGCCGTCACGGCCGAGAATCGCCTGAACCAGATTCGGGTGCACGCCGCGGAGTCCGGCCTGCGCATTGCGGGCGAGGCGCTCTATGGCCGTGTCCGCGCGGTCTACCTGTCGGCGCTCAAGCGCCGCTACCGGCGCGGGACAGAGGACGAGCGGCCCCTGCACGCGGGCGTCGCCCTCCACCTTCATCGGATCAACTTCGAGGACTCCGCGGGTCCGGTCGAAATCGAGTCCCCGCGCCCGAAAAGCCTCGCCGCGCTCGTCCGCCGGCTGGCCCAGCGCGCATGAGCGCCGGGGGTTCCAGCGGCGCCGGTACGTTTTTCCTTGTCACTCACCGCGGGTGAAAGTCCTAATCAACCGGTTATCAATCTCACATGGGTAATCTCAAGAAGAAGCGCCGCCTCAAGATGTCCAAGCACAAGCGCCGTAAGCGCTTGAAGTCTAATCGCCACAAGAAGCGCACGTGGCAGAAGTAGGCGCCTGAACCAGGCGGCGGCCCACGCGCCGCCCGTCTTCCTTTTTCGCGCCACGATCCATCGCCCGAGCGGCGGTCCGGGTCGTGGCGCTTTCTTGTACCCATCCCACGGCGACGCGGCCCTCCGGTCGCGGCGTGGGCGGGGCGCGCGGCTACAGCGCCTCACGTGAGATTTACGGGCTATTCAATATCCCTCAGGGGCTTCCCGGGTGGGGTGGGGGCCTCCCGGGCGGACGCGGGGCCTTTTACCCAATTGTTAATTCAATCCGCAGGAGCCCGGGGTCGATAAACACCCCGGCGGCACGTGGTCGCCTTTACACCTCACACCCTGCGTTCCGATGTTTGGCTCCAAATCCAAAGGTCTTTTCTTCGACCTGACGGGCGATGTCGCCTTGGTGGCTCGAACGAGTGGCATGACCGCTCCGTTCGTCATCGAGGAACTGCACGAGATCCCGATCGGCGATACGGCCAGCGTGGCCGAGACCATCCGCACTCTCGCCGGCGTGCGCGGCAACGGCTATGCCACGGCCTGCTGCGGCATCTATCCGAACGGGCGTATCGTGTCCCGCATCCCGATCGAGGCGCGCAGGCTCCGCGACGAGAGTTATCTGCCCCAGCACGTCAGCGACACGCTCAAGATCGACGCCGCCGCCCACGTGCTCGTGCCGATCTCGATGAGCGGGGGCGCCGAACTCGCGAGCCTGGCTGCCGTGCCCAAGGAGATCCTGATCTGCGGGGCGCCGTCGGCCGAGATCATCGCGCTCCAGAATCAGCTTCTTGAATACGGATTGTTCCCCGAGCGCCTCGAGGTCGGAACGATCGCGACGATCGGCGGCCTGATGAGCCAGCTTCGGTTCACCGACAACAAGGTCCCGCTGCTCCTGCTGGAGATCGGCACCGATTCGACCTCGGTCTTTGTGCTCACGCGCGACGGCGTGGACATCGCCCGCTCGGTCTCGTTCGGCATCTCGTCGATGATCCCGCTCGTCCAGAAGGAGCTCGCGCTCAAGGACGAGGAGTCCGCGCGAAAGCTCTTCTTCTCGAACAGCTTTGATTTCACCGGCATGGGGCCGCAGCTGACCAAGCGCCTGCTGCGCGAGCTCCAGGCCTCGATCGGTTTCTACGAAGTGCAGACGGGCCAGTCGATCAATCAGCTCGCCTGCACGCTTCTCCCTCCGAAGGTCGGCTGGCTGCAGCGCACCCTCGCCGACGTGCTCGGGATGAAGGTGCACACCGTCGATAACGCGGCGTGGCTCAAGTCCATGGCCATCGAACCCGCCCCGGGCGTGCAGGTGAACGACCTCCCGCCGGTGTGGACAAGCCTCATGTGCCTGCTGGGCGACTACAAGGCCTCCGCCAATGAAGCTGCAGCTTAAGCGATCCAACCAGCCGGTGTTCTCGCCGAACTGGCATCCGAACTTCCGGAACACCCAGTTGCTGCCCGACCTGAAGGTCGTGCGGACGACGTTCTTCATCAACGTGAGCTGCATCGCCGTGGCGGCGGCGGTCCTTATGTCCTCGGGGTACCGCGAGTACCAGGCGTTTGACTACAGGGCGAAGATGTCCGCCGCGCAGCAGCGCATGGAGGAGTTGAAGGCCCAGAACGACGGGCTTCTCGCCCAGAACAAGCAGTTCATGGAGGGCGTGCGCAAGTTCGAGGAGGCGCAGGAGTTTGTCACCTCGCGCCTCTCCGGGACGAAGATGTTCTCCGCCATTGCCGGCTCCCTTCCCAATCTGGTGGAGCTGCGAGGCGTCAGCTACGAGAAGAGTCAGCTGGTCCTGCGCGGAGCGATCAAGCAGGACTCCGAGACGGCGAGCCAGATCGCATCCGCATACCTCGATGCGCTGCGTTCCGACCCATTCTTGGGGAAGACCTTTCCGGACATCTCTCTGACGAGTCTGATGCGCGATGCGGGCAACCAGGGCATGAGCTTCGAGATCCAGCTGAAACAGGGTGATAAGAAGGACGAGCGAAAACCAGCGAGGGCCAGGCAATGACTCTCCAGGACCTACTAGAGAAACTCCGGCGCTTCCCGGTGCCGTCGACTTGTGCAGCTATCATTCTGGTCTGCTTCTTCGGCTACTACCTGCGTATGGACATGCTGACCGAGCTCGAGATCGAGAGCGGCGACGTGGAGCGGCAGCTTCGTCAGGTCGAGCAGAACGTCTCGCACGGTCGCGCGCTTCCTGCGGACATCGCCGAGATGAAGCGCAGCGTGGACGAGTTGGAGTCGCGCCTCGTCAAGGGCGCCGAGCTGGCGAACAACCTCAAATATTTCTATGAGCTTGAGGTGACCACGCACGTGGTGATCGCGGACCTGCGGCAGACGGCGGCCGAGCCCGTGAATGGTGCCGGGAGGTCCGTCCTGGCCGGCGTCGGGTACTCCATGATGTTGAGCGGGAGCTTTCACCAGATCGTCTCCTATCTGAACGAACTCGAGCACGGTCGCCATTTCTGCCGACTGCGAAGCATCGCGGTGCAGCGTGTTGAGCGCGGCGCTTCCGAGTCGAAGGAACCGACGCCCCTCTCGGTGTCCCTCAATCTGGAACTCCTCGCATGGCCATGAACTTCGAACGAATTGCCCACGTCTGCGCGCTCGCAGCGCTGGTGCTTGTGCCCTGCGCGGAGGCGCAGGATGCCCGCAAGGCGGCCGATAATCCAAAGGCGGTAGTGCCCACTCCCCGGCGTAAGGATGCCCTCGAGAAAGCCTCCGCACTTCTCGTGCTTGCTCCGGCGAACTCTGACGCCCTGACCGCCGAAATGGTGGATCCATTCTACCCCACCCATCGGCGACAGAAGGAAAAGGAAAGCGCCCCCGTCGAGATCGCGCCGGAGGTTCTCCTTTCCCGCGCGGCCGAGAGTATTCGCCCACAGGGTACGCTGTTGATCGGCGCCGAGCGCTACCTGCTGCTTGAGAACAACCGCCGCTACAAGGCGGGCGAATCCATTCCTGTCACAGTCGACGGCCTGGGTGTCCAGGTGACCGTCGTGTCGATCGAACGTAACTCATACACCCTGCGGCTCAATGACCGGGAGCTGCGGCGTGAATTCAAGTAAGGCACATCAATAGAACACGCATATGAACCGTAGAATCATCGCCGTTGCTCTGACGCTCGCTGGCCTCTCGCCCGCGTTGCTGGCCCAGGAAGCTTCGGAGCCGACTTCGGCTTCGGAGGCTGCCCCGGTGCCCTCGGAAAGTGAAACCGCAGTCGCCGGTGTGACCGGCGGAAGTTCAAAGGAGACCCTTTCGGTCGACTTCCCGAACGCGGAGATCCGCACCATCCTGCGCAATATTGCCGACCTCTTCGAGCTGAACCTCGTCATTCCCGAGGGCCTGCAGGGGCGCGCGTCCCTCAAGCTCCGCGATGTGACCTGGAAGCAGATCTTCGACGTGCTCCTCACCCCCGTGGGCTACACATACGTGACGGACGGCAACATCATCAAGGTGGTGAGCATCGAATCGCTCAATGTCGAGCCGGCCGAGACCCGTATCTTCCTGCTCAACTATGCTCGCGCTGGCGACGTTGCACCGACGGTGACGTCGATGGTGGAAGCGGCCAAAGGCGGCAAGGTGCAGGTGGACGTGCGCAGCAACGCACTCGTCGTCACCGAGCGCCCGAAGCGCCTCGAGAAGGTCGACGAGATCATCAAGCGCCTGGACAAGGCCACCGCTCAGGTGATGATCGAGGCCAAGTTCGTCGAGATTACGGATTCCGATATTTCGAACCTCGGTGTCGATTGGAGGGGACTGGCTGGATATGGTGTGGGCCTCGACCCAACGGACCTTCTGATCAAGGGTGGGGCGAATGCCGGCCGCAACATCGACTTCGATATGGTTGATGCCACGGGTTCCACCGTCACGAATGCCTCGCATGTATACGGAGCGGTGCTCTCGTCGGGCCAGTTTGCCTGGGTGTTGAGTGCACTCCAGACCAACACGAAGGCCAAGATCGTGTCGAATCCGACGATCGTGACCATCAACAACCAGGAGGCGCAGATCTCCGTCGGTCGCCAGTATCCGATCCCAAGCTACACTTACAATCAGGAGCGTGGCACCTATGAGATCAGTGGTTTTGAATACCGTGACATCGGCATCATCCTCAAGGTCACCCCGCAGGTGAACAATGCCGGTCTCATCAACCTCAAGGTCGATCCCGAGGTCAGCGACTTCAACCCCGATGAGAATGTGGAGTTTGGCGGTGCCAGTGCGGCCGAGATCCCGGTGATCCGTATCAAGAAAACAACCACCCAAGTGGCCATCAAGGATGGGTACACGATGGGCTTGGGCGGCTTGATCAGCACGAGCGAGAGCAACGGCCACTCGAAGGTTCCGCTGATGGGCGACATCCCGGGCCTCGGACGCCTGTTCCGTTCCAAGTCCCGCACTTCCGTGGCCAGCAACCTCATCGTCTTCATCACGGCGAAGACGCTTTCGCCCGAGGGGGCCGACTACAAGGAAGTCTTCTCCGGCAAGTGGCTCAATGCCACGGGTGTGACCGAGGCCGATGTGCCCGTCGCCGGCAAGTAATCCATTTGGTTCCAGCAGCCCGTAACCAGGTGTGGGCGGGGCGGCGCGCAAGCGCTGCCCCGCTTTCTTTTTGCCATCCCCATCGCCAGCCCCGCATGCGCCGCTGGGCCGGCGGCGCATGCGGGGCTGGCGGGCGAGAGGTCTCCCGCGACAGCGGCTTCAGAACTGTCGGAGCCCTTCAGACACGCGAAAACCCGGCCGGATGCCTCGCGGATCAACCATCCCGCGCGGCCTCAACTTCTCTGAAACGGCTTCAGTTGCCCAGCACGGTCACGATCAGCCGCCGGTGATGCGGCGCGGTCCGATGCTCGCACAGGAAGATCCCCTGCCAGGTTCCCAGCAGCAGGTGTCCACCGCCGATCGGCACGGTTTCCTGACTGCGCGTGATGGCCATCCGCAGGTGAGCTGACATGTCGTCGGGCCCCTCGGCATCGTGCCGATAGTGTGGATCGCCGTCCGGCGCGATCCGTTCCAGCCACGCTGCGAGATCATCGCGCGCCGTGGGGTCGGCGTTCTCCATCAAAAGCAGGCTGCAACTGGTGTGCTGGCAGAACACCGAGGCCAGGCCTGTGGTCACGCCCGAGCGCCGGACGATCGTGCTCACGCGTTCGGAGATGTCGGTCATTCCGCGCCCGGCGGTGCGCAGCTCGATCGTTTCCTGATACGTACGCAGGCCGCTGGACGGGGCTGACACGGTGCGCGTGGGTTCAGGGCGCCGTGCCGCCATTGGGCGGCGGAGTGGCCGGGTGGGGGGAGGTGGTGAGCGGCGGCGGGGCGGTGATGGGGGCGGATTCCAGGACCTCGGGCTCCGCCATCAGCTGGAAGGTGACGAGCCGGCCCTCGCGCTCGATCTCGAGCTGCAGGAACTGCCCGGGCTCTGCAAAAAAGAGCATGTCGCGGTAGTCGTGCAGCCGGCGGATGTTCACCCCATCGATTCGTCGCAGCGTGTCGCCCACCCGCAACCCGGCGCGCGAGGCCGCGCTCTCCGGCAGCACCTTGCTCACCATCACGTGGCGGGCGAGGCTTCGCGTATCCACGTGTTCATCACACTCGATCGGCAGGGTCGGGTAGGTCATGCGACCCCGGGCCTCGAATTCGCCAATCAG
The DNA here is from genome assembly GCA_023399155.1 of Verrucomicrobiota bacterium. Taxonomy (GTDB): domain Bacteria; phylum Verrucomicrobiota; class Verrucomicrobiia; order Opitutales; family Opitutaceae; genus JAEWQP01. The sequence continues at coordinate 49,503 of JAEWQP010000018.1, forward strand.
CTTCGCGAGCGCACGGCTCGGGACAAGGTAGGACGAGCCGTACTGCGGCAGCGAGGCCACCGAGATCCCCACGAGCGTCCCCGTGGCATCCAGGACGGGCGAGCCGCTCTCCGCGTCGCCGCTCGGGATGGTGACGCGCACGTAGGAGCAGGGGAACACGTTCTCCCCAAAGTTGCTTTCGTAGCCGGCGAGGATTCCCAGCGCCGGACTGGGTTCCTCAATCGAGAGCGGCGAGGTGACGGCGATCACCGGCGTGCCGACCGCCGGCCGCTCAGTGGCCGGTTCGATGGCGACGGCTCCGAATGCGGCGGGAAGCTTCACGACCTGCAGCAACGCGACCTTCGACCGCGGATCCGAGCCCACAAGCTGGGCCAGATAGGGGATCCCATCCTTCTCAATCCAGATGCGCGAGGCCCGCGCGACCTCGTTGTGTTCGCCGGCAAAGGTGAGGACGCGTCCGGTCTTGGAAATGAAGACGCCCGTGCAGATCAGCCGCGTCGGGGCGCGCCCGGAGGGCGTGTCACTTTGGATTGCAGCCTGAACGCGGACGACGGCCGGCGCTGCGCTCCTGAATACCTCGGTTACCGGAAGGGGATCGGCGCGAAGACTAGACAGACTGATTGCGATCGCCGCCCAAGCGGCAATCGTCCGATGGACGCCTCGAAGTGCGCGCATGGACGGCGCTACAGGCTTTCGGGCACTGCAGCTCCCATGGAGCGCAGCACGGTCCCCGCTGTGAGTGTGCGGGCGGAATAGATCGCCGACGTGTCGCTGCTACTCGAGACTGTCACCGGCGCCGAAACCGTGACGAAGCGGCGGGCCGGCAGTGCGGCAGCAAACTCCTGAGGCGCCGAACGGACGTGCCCCCTGAACTCTTCGCGGGCCAGCGGCGACCGTGCCGTCGGCACCGTGATCGCAGACACCGAAATGGCCTCCTCGGGAAGCTGGATGACCATGCCTTCAGCTTCCGGCGAGACGCGATCGGCGTCGGAAGCCATCCGCTGCAGCGGATCGACGCGAAGGAGAGCCAGCACAGTCAGGGCGAGAGCAGTGGCCCCGGCCCCGGCGGGCGCGAGCCGTCGGCTGAATGCCGCCATCGCGCGTCCGGCACGACGATACCAAGGATCGACGTTCACCAGCGCGGCCAGTTGCCGGCGATGCAGCTCGCGGTCGAAGTCCTCCCAGAACGACGGGGGTGGACGCTCCGCACGCTTCAGCTGGATTAGCTGCTCGATGGAGATGCGGTTTTTCCCGGTGTGACGTGGCTCGCCCATGGTGAACTGTTACCGGATGTATTCTTGAAGATACGCCTGCAGCTGCTGCTTGGCGTAATGCAGCCGAGATCGCACGGTGCCGACGGAACAATCCATGATTTCGGCGATCTCCTGATGGCTGAGCTGGTCGATTTCGAAAAGCGTCACAACTGTCCGGTGCTTGAAAGACAGTTTTTGGAACGCTTCGTTCAATTTTTCCTGAAGCTCCTTGGTGAGCGTCTCGCGATCGGAGTCCGCCGCCACGGCAAGGGACTGGATGACTTCGGCGCTGTGGTCCTCCTCCACCAGCTTCTCCAAGCTGAAGAAGCGCCGTAACTTATGACGGCGAAGGTGGCTCAGCGTGGCATTGATGGCGATGCGGTAAATCCAGCTGAAGAAGGACGAGGTGCCCTGAAACCGCGCGAGAGCCTGAAACGCCTTGATGAAAGTGTCCTGGGTGAGATCGGCGGCGTCCTCCCGGTTGGAGGTCAGGTTATAGATCACCCCATAGATACGTTCCCGGTACTTCTGAACCAAGGCGTCGAAAGCAGCCACCTCACCCGCCTGGATTTGGCGAACAAGTCGCAAATCAGCGTCGGCTTCCTCCTGTCGCTCAGGGGTGAGCGCCAGTATTTTGCCGAGGGCTTTTGAGGTGCTCATCGGGAGTCACAGACTGACGAAAAAAGGCGGGGTGGCAACCGGGATCTCGGGTTTCCGGCGCGGCTCCCCCTCACCCGCGAGGCAAAGAACGCGCCTGGTAGGCGAGCAGGCCTGCCAGCTGGCCCAGCAAGGCTCCCGCCGGCGTCTCTGACCAGGGCGCAAGGACCGCGGTGGCCGCCGTGATCTCGGTCTCGATGGCCGCGAGGACGGATTCAAACACGCCGAGCTCGCGCATGCGGCCCACCCAATGGCCGATCTGGCTGTAATCGCCGCGGCCCATGATCGCGCGCAAGGTGCCGGCCTCGTCGGCGCCGAGGCGCTCGAGGAGGTTCAGCAGGGGCAGGGTCGCCTTGCCGCTGGCCAGATCCGTGCCGAGGGTCTTGCCGATCTTTCCTTCCTCGCCGAAGAAGTCGGCGAGATCGTCATAGATCTGATAACCCGTGCCAAGGTGTCTTCCGTACGTGCCAGCAGCGTTCTCAAACCCCTCGCCGCCGCCGCTCAGGTGGGCGCCGAGACGACAGGACACGAAGAACAACTCCGCCGTCTTCAGCTCAATCACGCGCCGATAATAGTGCACGTCGCGGTGCGTTTCGGCGGTGGCAAGAGTCTGCATGATCTCGCCCGCACAGACGCGCCGGGTGGATAGCGCCACGTGGCGGCAGACCTCGGTCGTCGGAAACGTCGCGGCGATGTGCAGCGCCTGCGAGAAGAGCGCATCGCCGACCAGAACGGCGGTATCCGGCCCGAACCGGCGCGACGCCGTGGGCCGCGCGCGTCTCAACTCGGCGCGGTCCATGATATCGTCGTGCACGAGCGTCGCGAGATGGACCATCTCGATCACCGCCGCCAGGCGCACCAGGGGCTCGGCGACGATGCCGTCACCGCGCCAGCCGGTGAAAAAAACGAGCGCGGGCCGCAGGCGTTTCCCGCTCGTATCCACGCAGTACGCCACCATCTCGCGCACTTCGGGCTCAAATTGTTCTATCTGGCCGTGCAGGAACTCGTCGAGCGCGCGAAAATGCGGCTTCAGCAAGCCGAAGATCGCCATCGGATCGGCGAAGCGGGGTGGCTGCGTGGTGGCGCCGGTCACAAGGGCGGCTGGGTCGGGTGGCGTGCCGTCGCAGCCGAGGCCGGCGCGCGGCGGGTTGTCGGAGCGGACATGGATCTTCGTAGCCTAGTGGGTTTGGTGGTGAGGCAAGCCAAACCGCCGGTCAGCCGCGACTCCGCGCCGTGGGCGTCCGCTGGATCGCGAGTATCGCGAGTTCATCTCGCGGCCGTGCCTGAGTGTCGCGTCCCTAGACGACGCGAAACTGCGGCAGATCCTGCCCGTCGACCACGCCGACCGGCCGCCCGTCGTCATCGATCGCGAGTAGATCGTCGATCTTCGACGACTCAAACACGCGCACGGCTTCGACCACGAGAGCGGCTGCGGGCACGGCCTTCGGGTTGCGCGTCATGAAGTGCGCGACCGGCTTCTGCAAAAAATCCGAGCCGGTCAGTGCGCAACGCCGGAAGTCGCCGTCGGTGAACACGCCGGAGAGACGCCCATCGCGCGAGTCCACCAACGCGATGCATCCGGCCTTGGCACGTGTCATGGCCACGATCGCCTCCTGCACGGTGCAGGTATCGGGCTGGCGGGCGAACCGCTCGCCGCTGCGCATGACATCGGACACGCGCAACAACAGCGAGCGACCGAGATTGCCGGCAGGATGCAGACGCGCGAAATCGTCGCGCGTGAAGCCGCGTTTTTCGAGCAGTACCATCGCCAGCGCGTCGCCGGTGGCGAGTGCAGCGGTGGTGCTCGCCGTCGGCGCGAGCCGCAGCGGACAGGCCTCGGCCGGCACGCAGTAGGTGAGCGAGAGATCGCAGGCGCGGGAAAGCGCGGAGTCGGCATGCGAGGTCAGCGCGATCGTGCGCAGCCCGAAGCGTTTGAGCAGCGGCACGAGGTGCATGAGCTCCCCGGTGGTCCCGCTGTTGCTCAGGAGCAGCGCGCAGTCGCCCTCCGCGCACAGGCCCAGGTCGCCGTGCAGGGCGTTGACCGGGTCGAGGAAACACGCGGGAGCGCCGATGCTGTTGAAGGTGCCCACGAGCTTTTCCGCGATGTGGCCGGACTTGCCCAGGCCCACGGCGATGATCTTGCGACCCGCCGCCACCGTTTCGTTGAGTGCGGCCACGACGGCCACGAATTTGCCGTCGAGTGCGGCGGCCGTGGCCTCGAGGGCGCGGGCCTCGATCAGGATACACTCGCGTCCCCGGGCCAGCTGCGATGATTGCTCAGCGTCCATGAATGTGCTTTTCTCTTCGCCGGTGATCGGCCGAAGCTAGGCACTAAGTCGAAATGAAGTTTGCTCAATCCCTTTCCCGGATGGTGGCCGGTGGTGTAAGGCGCGGCACGTCGTTGGCGGCGGCCGGCCTGTTCGCCCTGCTTCTGTTGACCGGGTGCGACCCGCAGGGCCGCATCGATCTCCCGGAAACGGACGAGCCGCAGTACCGGCGCGGCCAGCAGCATCTGCGCAGCCAGCAGAATCAACACGCGCTGGAAGCCTTCCTGAAAGTCGTCGACAAGCGCGACGGCGATGCCCCCGAATCCCATTTTGAAGCCGGGCGCATCTACCTCACGCACCTAGGAGACCCGTACGCCGCGATCTATCACTTCCGCCGTTACTTGCAGCTCCGGCCCAACAGCCAGCAGGCCCCGATGGTGAAGCAGATGATCGAGACGGCGATGAAGGAGAGCCTCAAAGGCCTTCCGGGCAACGCGATGAGCGCGGAGGTCGACCGGCTCGACCTCCTGGAGATGATCGAAAAGCTCAAGACGGATAACGCGACTCTGCGCATGCAACTCGAGCGCGCGGGCGTTGCCGCCGGTTCACCGCCGCCGGTCGCGCCCATGCAGAATCCGAACGTCGTGGCCGCACGCGCCGCCCAGCAGGCACCTGCGCAGGCGGCGCCGCCGCAGTCCACGCCGCAGAGACGGGCCGCGCCGCCGACTCCGCAACCCGAGATCGAACCACTCCCGCCCGAGGATCTTCCCGTCCAGCCCCCCGTCCTTGTCGAGCAGCAGCCCGCATCACAGCAGACGGTCCGCCAGACGCCGCAGCGCCCGGGCCCGCCGGCTGCCGCGACCAGCGCCCGCACCTACATCGTCCAGCCCAAGGACACGCTTTCGTCCATCTCGCGGAAGTTCTACGGGACCAACGTCCGGTGGCGCGACATCTACCAGGCCAACCGCGACCGGATGAAGCACGAGAGCGATCTCAAGATCGGGATGGAACTGCGCCTGCCCTGAAGTGCGTCGGGGACCGCCAGGTGTACCCAGTTTATGGGCACGCTGCGCGACGGTTCCGGACCCCGGCCCGCGAGCGCCGTCCCGCCGCGGCCGATCCCGCGGACACGCGCCGCCTGGGACCCTTCCAGGCATTCGATGGGTTATGGATTCGGTGCTGGATCGTTGCGGCTCAGGCCTCGGCCCACTCGTCGAGGCTGGCGGTGAAATGGGAGGCGTCGACGACAAGCACCGAGGAGGCGTCGACGGGAAGCGGCCCCGTGCCGAGGATCGTATTGGGATGATGCCGGGCTGCGGCGCGTGCGGCCGCGATCTCCTGGCAGACCTCATGCCAGTCGCGGATCTTCCAAAGCGATGCCGGCAGATCCAGCCGCACGGTGATTCCGGGAAACTCCCGTGCGCACGGGAAAAACCTCGAGCGCCGGGCCTCCGGCGGGCACACCACGACGCCCGCGTTGGCGGCGAAAAGCTTGTAGGCCACGGGTGTGACGTCCCCGGTGACGGCGAGCACCGGCCGCTCGCCGCAGAGCACCCCGGCTTCGTTCACGAGCCAGGCGAGCGCGGGCGCGACCAGGCCCGAATAGACCTCGGGTTCGATGTCGTCGTGGGATGAATACGAGTCGGACACGACGACCCCGGCGCCGGCGGCGGCGAGCGCCTCCATCCATGGGCGCAGCTTGCGCGCCATCGCCAGCAGATGCTCGCGCGAACCGAACGGATCCTCGTGCAGTTCGCGCACGAGCGTCTCGTGACCGACCAGCTGCGTCGCGAGCGTGATCGGGCCGGCCAGGGGTACGGCGACATGCGCCGAGGTGGTGGCGCGCAATTCCTCGACCGCGCCAAGGACCGCCGTCAGCCCCGGGGCGCCGGCGTCGATGGCGGGCAGCGCCGCGGCCTGCGCGAGCGATCCGAGGAGAGGCGCCTCGACCGTCCACGCATCGCCCTCTGGATCGGGGCGGACTCGGGCTCCGAATGCCTCCGCCTCCAGGGTCAGCGCATCGTTGCCCGGCAGGAGCGTGCGCTGCCGGTAGCACGACCACGCGGTGCGGTGCGCGTCGGCCAGCAGGGTGGCAGTGTCGCGGACCTCCCAGGCGCGGCGACCCAGGAAGGCGGCGGCGTGGGCTTGGACGGAGATGTCGAGATGCATGCGTGCCGTGGACTCAACCGGCGGCGGTCTGCGCGGCCTCGCGCAAGACGGGCTCGAGGATTGGCCACACGACATCAGCGATGCGCTGCTGGCCTTCAGCAGTGGGGTGAATACCGTCGGGTTGGTTGAGATCGCGTTCGCCGGCGACGCCTTCCAGCAGGAACGGCACGAACGGCAATCCATTGCGCTCGGCCAGGCGCGGAAAGAGCTCGCGAAAGGCCGTGGTGAACTCGGGACCCATGTTCGGCGGCGACTGCATGCCCGTCAGGACGATCCGGGCGCCCGGTTGCGACGTACGCACTGCATCAATGATTGCCTGGAGATTGCGCTCGGTTTCCTCAGGCGGGATGCCGCGAAGACCGTCGTTGCCTCCGAGGGCGAGCACGAAGACAGCCACGGGGCGGCGCAGCACCCAGGCGGTGCGCCGGAGCCCGGCGGCCGTGGTATCGCCGCTTAGGCCGGCATTGACTACCTCAAACGTCAGGCCGGCCTGGCGCATGCGTTCGGCGATCACGGCGGGATAGGCTTCCTGCGGGTCGAGACCGTAGCCGGCTGTGAGACTGTCGCCTACGAAGACGACGGCCGGTTGCGCGGCCGCCGCGTGCAGGGCGGGATAGACAAAGAATAGCGCAACCCCGACCAGGTTTCGCAGTGTCATGGAAAGCACGCGTGACATTGTGAATTCGGCAAAACCCATTTTCCTCGGAAACCACCGCATGGCCAGTTCAACCATCCTTAAAATCGACCGCCTGACCAAATCCTACCCCTCGGCGGCCGGACCGCTCACGGTGCTTCGCGAGGTTTCCTTCAGCATCGAGGCGGGCGCCACCGCGGCCATCGTCGGGCCGTCCGGGAGTGGCAAAACGACGCTGCTCGGGCTCTGCGCGGGGCTCGATCGCGCGACGCACGGGGAGGTCGTGCTCGACGGCGTGGACCTCGGGGCCCTCGACGAGGATGCCCGTGCTCGCGTCCGGCGGGATGCCGTCGGGTTTGTCTTCCAGAATTTCCAGCTCATGCCGACACTCACCGCGCTCGAGAACGTCATGGTGCCGGCCGAGCTGCGTGGAGCCGGGCACGTGCACGACGACGCAGCCGCGCTGCTCGCCCGCGTCGGCCTCGGTGATCGCCTCGACCATTATCCGGTGCAGCTTTCCGGCGGCGAGCAACAGCGGGTCGCACTCGCCCGGGCGTTCATCAACCGCCCGAAGATCCTCTTCGCGGACGAGCCCACGGGCAACCTCGACGCGGACACCGCCGCGATGATCATCGATCTGCTCTTCGCCCTCAATCGCGAGGCGGGCACGACGCTCGTGCTCGTCACCCATGACCACGAGCTGGCCGCGCGCACCGGACGCGTGATCCGCTTGCGCGGCGGAGTGGTGGTGGAGGAGACGTCGCGAAACTGAGGATACGATGGCGGAACCATCCAATCAGGAGAATCGCGCCGGGGCGGCCGCCGCCCGCGGTGGAATGGCCGGCTTTGTCCTGCGCATGGCCTGGCGCGACACGCGAACCTCGCGGCGCCGCCTCCTGCTCTACGCCGTCTCCATCTCGCTTGGCGTGGCAGCGATGGTGGCGATCGCTTCGCTGGGCCACAGTCTGCGCCATTCCGTGCGCCAGCAATCGACCGCGCTCCTCGGCGCCGACATGGTCGTGCGGTCGGGCGCGCCATTCAGCGAGGAGGTCGAGCGCACCCTGGCGACCCTGGGTGGGGAACAGGCGCGCGAGATCGGCTTCTCCTCGATGGTGCTCTTCCCCGCCAGCGGCCAGTCGCGGCTGGTGAGCGTGCGTGCGATCGAGGACGCCTTCCCGTTCTACGGCGCGCTTGAGACCAAACCCGCGGCGGCCTCGCGCGAGTTTCGCGCCCGCCGAGCTGTGCTGGTCGAGGAGAACCTGATGCTCCAGTTCGGGGCAAAGGTCGGCGACGAGCTTCGCCTCGGCACGCAGACGTTCGAGATCGCCGGCGCGCTGGTGAAGGTCCCGGGCGAATCCCCGGGTTTCAATCTCGTCGCGCCTCGCGTGTATCTGCCGATGCACTACCTCGAGCAGACGCAGCTCGTCGGGCGCGGCAGTCGTGTGCAGTATCGAACCAGCTTCATGCTCCCTGGCGGTGTGGATGCCGAAGCCTTCCGCCGGGAGCACGAGGACGCGTTCGACCGGGAGCGCGTCCGCATCGAGACCGTCGGCGGCCGGGAGGCGGCGCTGGGGCGCACGATCGGGAACCTCGAGCGATTCCTCGGCCTGGTCGCGTTCGTGGCGCTGCTCCTCGGGGCTGTCGGGGTCGCCAGCGGCGTGCACGTGTTCGTGCGGCAGAAGCTCGCGTCGATCGCGGTGCTCCGCTGCATCGGCGCGACCGCCCGGCAGACGTTCCTTATCTATCTCGTGCAGGCAGCCGCGCTCGGCCTGGTCGGGGCCGCGGCCGGTGTGCTCCTGGGGCTGGCGGTGCAGTCGGCGCTGCCGGGGTTGCTCGGCGCGCTCCTTCCGCCGGACATCGAACTCCTCGTCAGCTGGCGCGCGGTGTTGGGCGGGATGGCTGCCGGCGTCGGCGTGACGCTTGCGCTCACCTTGCTGCCACTCCTGGCGGTGCGGCGGGTGTCGCCGCTGCTGGCCATTCGTTCGACCATTGAGCCGCCGCGCGGATCGTGGCGCGACCCTGCGACGCTTGCGGTGCTCGCGATCAGCGTTGCCGCGGTGACGCTCGTGGCCGCCAGCCAGGCCGCTCGGGCAGTGCACGGTCTCACCTTCGTCCTGGGAGCGGGCGTGGTTTTCGGCGTGCTCGCACTCATCGGCCGCGGCCTGGCGATGCTGGCGCGCCGTCTCGCCGCGCGGCGGACGAGCTACATCTGGCGGCAGGGCGTGGCGAATCTCTTCCGGCCGAACAACCGCACCCTTCTGCTGGTCGTCGCCCTCGGCTTGGGCACGTGCCTGGTCGCCGTGATGGTGCTCACCCAGCGCCTCCTCGTCGGACAGCTCGAACTCTCGCAGGCCGACGGCCAGTCCAACATGATCCTGTTCGACATCCAGACGGATCAGCGAGAGGTGGTGCGCGCGGCGATCGAGGAGCAGGGCCTGCACGTGATAGACGAGGCCCCGGTCGTGTCGATGCGCCTGGCCACCGTGAAGGGGCGGGGCGTCGCGGAGATCATGGCCGACGCGGACCGGCGCATCCCGAGTTGGGTGCTGCAACGCGAGTACCGATCGACCTTCCGCAGCAGCCTGAACGACGCGGAGCGCCTGGTCGCGGGCGCGCTCACTGCGACCGTCGCATCCGGCCAGTCCCCCGTGCCGGTCTCGCTCGAGATCGACATTGCGAACGATCTGGGCGTGCGCGTCGGCGACCCCCTGGTGTTCGACGTCCAGGGCGTGCCGGTGGACTGCGTGGTCGGGTCGCTCCGCGAAGTGGATACACGGCGGGTCAGGCCGTTCTTCTTCGTCGTGTTTCCGGAGGGGGTGCTCGAGGACGCGCCGCAGTTCATCATCATGTCAACGCATGTGCCCGACGCATCCGCTTCCGGATTGCTCCAGAGGATCCTCTTCGAGCGCTTCCCCAATGTTTCGGTGATCGACCTCACGCTGATCCTGCAGACGGTGAACGCGGTGATCGACAAGGCGGGCCTTGTCTTCCGACTGATGGCATGGTTCGTCGTCGGCACCGGCGTGGTGGTGCTTTTCGGCGTGATGGCCAGTGGACGGTTGCAGCGCCTGCGCGAGAGCGTCCTCCTGCGCACCCTGGGGGCCTCGCGGCGGCAGATCACGTGGATTCAGGTGACCGAGTACTGGCTGCTCGGCACGATCGCCGCGCTCACCGGCAGCGTGCTGGCGTGGTTTGCCGCATGGGCGCTCGGCCGGTGGGTGTTCGAGACGCGCACGCTCCCGGATGTGGCGCCGCTTGTCGCCCTTTGGCTCGGTGTGAGCCTGCTGACCGTGCTCGTGGGCGCCATAAGCGGGCGGCGGTTGCTCAACCAGCCGCCATTGGAACTGCTGCGCCAGGAGACCTGATGAAAGCGCCGGCGGGACCGCAGAAGTCGCCGCCGGTTTCGTGCGTGGCGCCGTGCCGGCGGTGAGGCCGGGCGCCGGCCCGGTCAGAAGCGATACACGACGCCGGCAGACAGCGTGCTGAGGTCGTCCGAGACGTCGTACATCTCCCACTCAGCCCGGATCGCGAAGTTGCGACCCAGATTGACCTGGACCCCGACGCCGTAGAACAGCTCCCAGTCGTCCTCGTCGAAGTTCTCGATCTCGTTTTCGATGTCGACCTTCCCGTCCCACGCGATGTTCGCGTAGCCAAGCTTTCCATACAGCTGGAAGATGTCGCTTATCGGCAGCTTCACGCGGGCGGCGGCGTCGATCACCTTCAGGTCGAGATCAATGCTCGTGCTGCCTTCGCCCTCGCTGAAATTGCCCAGGTCGCGATACCCAGCCTCCACGCCGAGGAAATCGAGGAACTCCCAGCCGGCGTAGGCCTTCCAGCCGAGTTCGTCGGACTCGAAGTTTTCGGCGGCGGCCTCAAAGTCGCTCGCGGTCGAAGTCAGCGAGGCGCCGAGATAGAATTCCGCGCGGGCGGCCAGGGCGGATCCCGCCAGCACAGCTGCAGCCAAGATGAGTTTCTTCATGTCGGTCGTTTTCGGGTTGGTTCGATGAATCGGGGAGTCCTGGAACCGTTCCGCGGATTCGGTCCTTCCGTCAAGGCGACGACCGGCGCCGCACCTCCGGTTGTGCGCCCCGGTGCCGTCCCCGGTGCGACGATCGGTGCCGACGGAGCCCGCGAGTCAACGCCCGGCCGTGCCGGACTTTGTGGCCAGGCGCACGGGAGCGCTTCCCTTGCCGGCAAATACGCTGGAGGCGACGCGGCTGATCAGCCCGCGCAGGTCGTCGAGGAGCGTGTAGAAGAGAGGGACCACCACCAGCGTGAGGACCGTGGAGCAGATGAGGCCGCCCATCATCGCGCGGCCCAGCGGCGTGTAGGAGAGGTCGATCAGCTTGCTGTCGCCCAGCGCCATCGGAATGAGGCCGCACGCCGTGGTCAGCGTCGTCATCAGGATCGGGCGGAAGCGGTACCGGGCCGCCTCCACCAGCGCGTCGAAGCGATCGCGGCCGTCGGCGCGGAGCCGGTTGACCAGGTCGATGAGTACAATCGCGTTGTTCACGACCACGCCGACGAGGATGACGACGCCGATTCCGGCCATGATGTTGAAGGGCGTGCCGGTCAGGTAGAGGGTCCAGTAGACGCCGAGGAGCGCAAAGGGGATGGCGATGATCACGGCAAGCGGGAGCAGGAACGACTCGAAGAGGACGCCCATGAGGAAAAAGACGAAGCTCACGGCCATGAGCATGGCGAAGCCCTGGGCGTCGTCGGATTCCTGCATGTTGCGAAAACGCGTCCCTTTGTCCCAGCGGTAGCCACGGGGCAGTTCGAGTCCAGCCATGGCCCGGTCGACCGATTCAAACAGCGCCTTTGTGTCCGCCTGGCGAGCGCTGGCGGTGATGCGCAGCATCGTCTGGCGGTTCTCGCGCTGGATCTGGCCGAGCGTGCGGACGACCTCGAGGTCCGCGATGGACTCGAGCGGCACGTCGACGCCATCGATCGTGCGGAAGTTCATCTGGCGGACGTCGCTGAGCGTCTTGTCGCGGTCGTCGGCGCTCTGGATGCGGATCGCGATCTGGCGCCCGTCGCCGGGATGGAAATCGCCGATCTTGATCCCGCGCAGGTTCGCAGCGATCGTCGACGAGACCATCTCGGGAGCCAGGCCCAGGCGGCGGACGCGGTCCCGATCCAGGCGCACCTGCAACTCGTCGCCTCCGCGCTCCAGTTCCGTGTCGACGGCGATCACCTCGGGGATGGCGGTCATGCGCCGCTCGACCTCGCGGGCGATGGTCACGAGCGTGTCGGTGTCGTCGCCATAGACGTTGACCACGGCCGAGGCGTCCTGTTCGCGGTCGCGCCATGAGTGCCGCATCGCAAACCCGGGCGGCACCTCGATCAGTTTCTTCAGGTCCTCCTCGATCGCCTTCCGGTCCATGCGCTCGCGCTTCCAGCCGAATTTCTCGGCGATGTTGTTCCAGGTCACGGCATACCAGCCGAGACGGGGCGCCTCCGTGCGTATGATCTGGATACGACCGAACCCGCGACGATAGCTGGTCTCGAGCAGGCGGACGTCATAGGCCTCGCGCTTGCTCATGATCTTCTCCTCGACGCGGCGGAAGAACACGCCCGCCTCCTCGAGCGGCTGGCCGGTCGGCATGTCGAAGATCACCCAGACATTGTCCTCCCCGTCGTCGCCGCCGCCCTCCGTGCGCATCATGTGGCTCTGGGGAATCGCGATCGAGGCGAACGCGATCAGCGCGATCAGGGCGCCTTCGACGCGCCGGCGCAGGACGAAGCGCAGCACCGCGAGATAGCGCTCGCGCACCCAGGCGATGGGCCGGAGCTCCTCATGATGGCGACCGCGCGTGAGCCGCAGCGCGGCGAGCGGGATGAAGACCAGCGCGATGAAGAGCGAGGCGAGCAGCGCGACGATCACCGGAATCCCGATACGAAGCATCCAAAACGTGAACTCCTGCTCGGACCCCATGAGAATCAGGGGGAGGAAGACCACGACGGTCGTGAGCGTGGCCATGACGACCGCGAGCCCGACCTCGCCCGCGCCCTCGATCGAGGCGCGACGGGCCTCGCAGCCGGCCTGCCGGCGACGGTAGATGTTCTCGACGATCACGATCGAGTTGTCGACGACCATGCCCACGCTGAGGAGGAGCCCCATCATCGTGGCCATGTTGAGGGTCCATCCCATGAAGTAGAGGACGACGACGGTGGTGAGCAGCGAGAGCGGGATCGCCAGGGTGATGATCGCCGTCATGCGCGGCGCACGCAGGAAACTGTAGAGTATGACGGCGGCGAAGAGCCCGCCCCAGAGCCCGGAGTCGCGCAGGTTGCCGATCGAGGCGCGCACGTGCTGTCCCTGGTCCCAGAAGACCTCCGTCTGCAGGTTTCCAAGCTGGGGCTCATGCTGAAGCTCGGCTAGCGCGGCGTGGACGGCGGTGGAGATGTTCGCGATATTGCCGCCCGAGGCGCGGATGATCTCGATCCCGAGCGACGGCTTGCCGTCGATCGTGTAGGACCATTCCTGGCGCGGTGCGCGATAGGAGACCTTCGCCACGTCGCCCAGGCGCAGTCCGGTCAGCGGGTCGACGACGATGCCGTTGACCTCCTCGGGACTTGCATAGCGGCCCAGCGAGCGCACGTAGAACTTGCGGCCGCCTTCGATCACCCAGCCGCCGGGCACATTCTCGTCCTGGCCGCGCAGGCCGGCCACGAGCGCGGCGGCGTCGACGTTGTGCGCGCGCACGAGGTCCTGGTCGAGTTCGATGATGATATCCTTGCTGCGAAAACCCTGCACCTCGACCGCACCGACACCTTCGATGCGCTGCAGCACCGGCTTGATGACCGTATCCACCGTGAACTGCGGGTCCGTGACCTCCGGAGGGAGCGTCAGGGTCATGTACATGATCGGGATGTCGTTCTCGTCGAAGCGGCGCACGTAGATGCGTTCCACCTCGTCCGGCATGTCGGGCATGACGCGATCCATGCGGTCACGAAGCTCCGCATACGACGCCTTCATGTCGGCGCCGTTCTGGAATCTCACGCGCACGAAGCAGGAGCCGGAGTTGGCGCGGGAAAACACGCGCTGCACGCGCGGGATGGTGCCGATGATCTCCTCGATCGGGCGGGCGACGGTCTCCTCGACGTCCTTTGGCGTGGCATTGGGGACGGGGACGAACACGATCAACGACTTCTCCTCGAACCCTTCGGGGAACAGCTCGATCGGGATGCGGATGTAGGCGATCACGCCCACCACCAGCATCGAGAACAGGATCATCATCACCGTCACCGGACGGGTGACGGACAGCCGTGGAAGCCAGCCGCCGCGCTCGCCTTCGGCACTCATGCGGATCGGGCGGGCTGACCGGCTGCCGCTGAAGGCTGCGGCAACGGCGTGGATGGGGACGGCCGCGGTGCGGTCGCGGTGCCGGGTTCACGGCGGCGCTCCACGAGTTCGTAGATGGTGGGGATCACGATCAACGTCAGGACGGTCGATGTGGCCAACCCGACGATCACCGTGATCGCCATCGGCGCCCGGATCTCGGCGCCTTCGCCGAATCCGAGTGCCATGGGAAGCAGGCCCAGCACGGTGGTGAGCGTCGTCATGAGGATCGGACGCAATCGCGCCGCGCCGGCCTGGCGGACGGCCTCGTGCAGTTCCGTGCCCGAGGCACGCAGCGTATTGATGAAGTCGATCAGGACGATCGCGTTGTTTACCACGATGCCCGCGAGCATGATCAAGCCGATGAAGACAATGATGCTAACGGGGATGGAGGCGATCCACAGCACGAGCACCACGCCGATCAGCGCCAGCGGTACCGTGAACATGATGATCAGCGGATGGAGCAGCGACTCGAACTGGCTCGCCATTACGATGTAGACGAGGAACAGCGCGAGCCCGAGCGCGAGCATCATGCTGTTGAGCGAGGTCTGCATCTCCTCGTTCTGACCGGCGACCACGCAGTGAAATCCGGCCGGCATTTCCATCTGGCGGATCGCATCGTGGATCAGGATCGAGGCCGTGCCCAGGTCGAGGCCGTTCGTGTTGGCGGTGATCAATGCCGTGCGTTGCTGGTCCACGCGCCGGATCTCACTCGGGCCCTCCACCACCGAGATCGTCGCCACCGCTTCGAGCGGGATCGCGACGTCGCCGCCGGGGTTGACCACGAGGTTGCGCAGCTCATCCAGCCCCATCCTGTCCTTCTCCTGGAGGCGTACCAGGACATCGATCTGGCGCTCGCGCTGGCGGAAGTCGGTGGCGACGTGCCCCTGGACCTTGTTGCGGACGAGGTCGGCCACGCCGCGCAGCGTGAGCCCGAACTCGGAGAGGCGCACGCGATCGTAGACGATCTGCAGCTCCGGATTGCCGGCCTGCAGCGTCGAGCGCACGTCGGCGAGCCCCGGAATCTCGCGCAGGCGTCCCTCCATTTCGCGACTCAGCCGTCGCAGCGTGGTGAGATCGTATCCGCGCAGCTCGACCTCGATGGGCGCCTTGAACGTGAACAGGGAAGGGTAGGAGACCTCCATCTTGATCTCCGGAAGATCGCGCGCCCCGGCGCGAATCCGTGCGATCAGCGCCTCCTCGGTATCCGGGGTCGAGCCCGGCTTCAGCCGGAGGGTGACCTGGCCGGTGTGCTCGCCTTCCTCCGCCGAGGACGCCGCGCCCTCGTCGGTCCCCACGCGCGTCGCCGCGCGCTCGACCTCGGGCTGCGCCAGAGCGATCTGCTCGATTGCTGTCACCACTTCGGCGGTACGCTCGAGCGGTGTCCCGACCGGCATCGTCACCTCGAGATTGAACTCACCCTGGTGCACCTGGGGGATCAGTTCGCTCCCGAGGCGGGGCAGCCCGGCGACCATCACCGCCGCGAAGAGCGCGGCGCTTCCCAGGACGACGGACCATCCGCGGGCGGCACACCAGTCGAGTGCGCGCATGTTCAACCGCTGGAGCCGGTCGATCACCCCGCCTGTGACGCCCAGCGCCGGCTGCACGAGCGGCTGGACGATCATCGCGGCCACGCGAATCGCCGTGAGCACCACGAGCGCCGCTGCCATGAGCAGGAGGAAGACCGTCGAACCGATCACGCGGATGAAGCACGCGAAAAGCAGCCGGCCGATCATGGCCACGAGGAGGACCGGCAGCAGCGCGCCGCGCCAGAGGCGCCCGCGAATTCGCGCGGCGCCGAAGCGGGCCGACCACCGCAGCATCGAACTGTGGAAGACGGCGAGGGCATCGACCGCGACCATGGCCGGCCAGACGCGGCGTCCCCAGAAATCATCGGGCCGGCCGGCGGCCCAGGAGGCGATGCGGCCGAGCCACGGACGGCGCGCACGAAACAACCACCGTTCGACGGGCTTGTAGACGGGCCAGCCGAGGATGGCCAACACGGTCAACGCGGCGAGCAGCGGCACGACGAGGATTCCCGCCATGGCCAGCACCACGCGCAGCGCGCTGACCACCACGAGTCGGGCGGCGTGCAACACGCGCGCCCTGATACCGGCGCTGGCCGGCAGCGGCTCGAGTTTCAGGAACGATCCCACGGCGGCACCCTCGAGGCGCAGCGCATCCGCGGAGCGGGAAGCCAGCATGGGGATGACGAAGAGCGCCACGACCAGAGAGGCCATGAGGGAGAAGACGACCGTCAGCGCCATGTCGCCGAAGATCTGGCCGGCCACACCCTCCACGAACACGATCGGGAAAAACACCGCCACCGTCGTGAGCGTCGAGGCCACCACGGCCCCGCCGACCTCGCCGGTGCCGCGGATCACCGCATGGACCAGATCGTCGCCCTCCTCACGACAGCGAAAGATGCTCTCCAGGACGACGATCGAGTTGTCGACGAGCATGCCCACGCCGAGGGCGAGACCGCCCAGCGAGATGATGTTCAGCGAGACATCCCACATGTACATCGGCGCGAACGTGGCGATGATCGAGACGGGAATGGTCACGCCGATGATCAGCGTGTGAAGGATGTTACGAAGAAACAGATACAGCACCGCGATCGCGATCAGGCCGCCGACGATTGCGTTGCCCTTCACCTCCTCGATGGACTGCTGGATGAACACGGACTGGTCGGTGAGCAGGTCGATCGCCGAACCGTCCGGCAGACGGTATTCGATGTAGTCGGTCAACTGGGCCTCCCGCGCGCGCTGCTGCGCCTCGGCCATGCGCCGTTCGCGGCTGGAGGCGTCGCCCTGACCCTTGGTTTCGCCCGACGCCTTGGCTCCCGCCCGCTGCCTGGCGACGAAGGCACGCTGCTCCTCCAGCCCGTAGATGGCGTTGCGCACGCGGCGGGCGACCTCGACCACGTTCGCTCCGGCTTCCTTGAAGACCTCGATCTCGATGCTCTCGCGGCCGTTCACACGCGTCAGCACCTCGAGTTCCTTGTGCGAGGCTGTGACCTCGGCGATGTCGCGCAGCCGCACGTCCACGCCGGTCGGCTGGCGCGCGATGATCAGGCCGCCGATCTCGTCGAGCGTGCGGAACTCATTCATCGTGCGCACGAGGTATTCGGTCTGCCCCTCGTGCAGATTCCCGCCGGGGAGGTTCACGTTGCCCTGTGCCAGCCGCGTATTCAGTGTGTTGATATCGAGTCCGAGGAGCCCGAGCTTGCGCTCGTCGACGCGGACCTGGTACTCCTCCTCCAGGCCGCCCTTCACCTTCACGGCGGCGACGCCGTCCAGCGCCTCGAGCGTGCGCTTGATCTCGTGTTCGGCGAGATAGCGCAGCTCGTAGAGCGACTGCGGTCCGTGCAGGCCGAAACGCAGGATCGGGTCCAGCGAGGGGTCGTAGCGGAGGAGCAGCGGGCGATCCGCGCCGTCGGGCAGCTGCACGCGATCCACCTTCTCGCGGATGTCCTGCGCCACCGAGTTCATGTCGGCGTTCCAGGCGAACTCGAGGATCACGTCGGACTGGCCCGCCTTGGAGATGGAATGGATGCGCACCAGCCGCGGCACCACGCCGAGCTCCTGCTCCAGAGGGCGTGAGACCAGGTTTTCGATCTCTTCGGGGGCGGTTCCCGGATACTCCGTGCGAACGGTCAGCGTCGGGTAGCTGATGTCGGGCATCAGGGTCAATGAGAGCCGCTTGTAGGAGACCCAGCCGAACACACACACGGCCATCACGGCCATGAGGATCGCGACGGGCCGGCGCGTGGTGAAGGCAAAGGTGGAGCGCGCCGCGCGACGAGGGGCGGCGGCCGGAGCCGGGGCGGGAGTTTCCATGGGACGGGTCTCCGGTCAGCTTCCCGCCGGAGCCTTGGTCGCGGTCTCGTTGGCGGCGGCAGCCGGGATGGCTGCCGCACCCGACGGCAGGTTGACCACGCGCACGGGTGTCTGGTCCTTCAACGCATTCTGGCCGAGGATCACGATCGGATCGCCTGCGGCGACCTCGGCGACGGCTTCCACGGCCTCACCCTCCTCATAGCCGGCGGCGAGTCGGATCCGCGCGGCCTTCCCCTCGCGGACGATGAACACGTACCGTTCGCCTCCTTCATAGACGACGGCGCGCTTGGGCACGAGCACCGCCGCATCGCGGCGATCGGTGATGATGCGCACGTTCACGAACAAGCCCGGCCGCGGGGCCTCCGTGCCGGGCCGAACGCCGACGGTGACCTTGAAGGTGCCGCTGCGGGGATCGACAACCGGGCTGATGCGCTTCACCCAGCCCGCAAACGAGCGGCCGGGGAGAAAATCGGACGAAAGCCGCGCCTCCTGCGCCTCGCTCACCGCGGCGAGATAGCGGCCGGGGACGTGCACCTTGACGATCATGTCGTCGAGCGACATCAGCGCAAAAAGCTTCGTGCCGATGGCGATGCGGGCGCCCGGCTGCACGAAGCGTTCCGTGACAACGGCATCGACCGGGGCGCGCACGGTCGCCTGATCGAGTTGGATGCGCGCGCGCTCGAGGCGCAGCCGGGCCTGTTCGAGATCGAACTTGCGGGTCTCGAAGTCCTGCTGGTTGATCAGCCCGCGTTGGAAAAGCTCTTCCGAGCGGCGAAACGTCGATTCGAGTCGCGCGAGGTTGACCTCGCTGTCCTTGACTTCGACGACCTGTTCGACCTGCTCAAGCTGGAGCAGCGGCTGGCCGGCCTTGACGCGATCGCCCTCCTCGACGAGGAGCTTCTCCACGAGTCCGGGCACCTCGGGATAGATGTCGACCGCAGTTTCGACCTCGATGGTGGAATTGTAGCTGAGGAAGGCGGCCACCGGACCGGTGCGGGCCACTTCGATTTCGACCGGAACGGCGTCGCTGGGCGTGGACGCCTTCGCGTCCTCCGCGGCTTTCGGGGCGGCTGCGTTTTCCGCCGCAGCGGCAGGGGCCTGCTTCGAGCAGCCCGCCGCGAATACGACAGCGGCCCCAAGGGCGAGCGCGCAGGAGATTCGGGATAGAAGCGACATGAGGGGACCGGTTAAAGACGTCTGGCGAAATCGTGGAAGTTACAGGGTCGCGCAGACTCGTGGCGAGCTACACCTGCGCTCCTGCCCACGGTAAACACCCCGGCAGGCGCGGCGGTTGCAGACTTTGCACGCAAAGTGCAGGGAAGCTGAGAATTGCCCGCCGCCGCATGTTCGGCGAGGTTCGATCGGTCGCATGATCAAACCACCTCCTGCTCCGCTGCTCATCGCACACCGTGGGGAGTCAAGGGATGCGCCTGAAAACACACTGGGCGCCATCCGGCTTGCGTGGGAACGGGGGAGCCGCGCCGTGGAGATCGATGTGCGGCTCACTGCGGACGGACGCGTCGTGGTGATTCACGACGGTGACTTGCGGCGGACCGGGCGTATGCGCCTCGCTGTGGCACGGGCCACATGGCGTGAACTTTGCGAAGCGGATGTCGGTCGCTGGAAACATGCGCGGTGGGCGGGTGAGCGTGTGCCGCTCCTGGCCGAGGTCCTTGCGACCGTCCCCCGGGGCGCGACGTTGTTCGTCGAGGCGAAGATCGGCGGGGAAATTGCGCCGGCCTTGCGCAGCGTGGTGGACGAGCACGCGCCGACGGGGGTGGCGTTGGTGTTCATGAGTTTCGTTCCCGAGACCGTGGCAGCGATGGCTCGGGTCCTTCCGGACCACCAAGTCTGCCTCTTGCGCACGGCGCGACAGTGGCGCGCGCGTGGCGGCCTGAGCGCCGCGGTGTCGCTGGCGCGCGCGAGCGGCGCGGCGGCGCTCGATTTCGAAACGCATCCGCGCCTCGACAGCCAGGTCACCGGGGCCATTCATGCGGCAGGACTGCGACTTTACGTCTGGACGGTAAACCGCATCTCCACCGCGCGCCGTCTGGCTGCGGCGGGTGTGGACGGGATCACCACCGACCGTTGTGCATGGATGCACGAACGCCTTGCGCGGTTGAAGGGATGACGATCCCGGATTCGGCATCGGGGCGCCGCCCCCTCATGCGGGCGGACTGAAGTTTTGGGGAAACCTCGGCCGGACCGCCCTGTCGCAGAGCGGCAAACCGAATCCGATGTCCCCGCATACTCACGATCGCATCCGCAGCGGCGTGCGCGCCGCCGTGTATCACGCCTGTTGGCGCCGTTTGGATGGCGACGACGAGGCTGCCGATGCCATCCTGGCCGCGGAGGTTCCGGCCGCGCTTGCAGAGTCGGCCGAGCCGATGTCGATCGATGATGCGTCGGTCCGCGCCTGGTTGACCGAGGACAGGGCGGATTTCGAACGGGCGGTGCTGATCAGTGATTTGGTGACGCGGCGGGCCGGCCGGTTTGCGGCACCTGCGGCGGACGCCATGCCGGCGCCGGGCCCGCGTCTCCTCCAGGAGGAGCCCGAACGTCCGCGCCGCGCAGCCGACAATCCTCCGGCGATCGCCGACCTGCTCGAGGGCATGCTCATCCAGGAGCGCAAGGCCCGCGCCGCCAGTTGATCGAGCGCTCGAAGACCCCTCCACGACTCACCCACGCGCTTCCGCCAGCCCTTTTGCGCGGACGCCCAATCCACCACAGCAACGACTGCTCACACCATGACTCCATCCGAATCAGCCATTGCCCCCGCCAATGCCCAGACGCCGAACGCCGCGCAGGGCCGACCGCAGGGTCAACCCCTTCCTCCGGCGGCCGGCCGCCGTGCCGATCGCAAGACAATCCTTCTCGGTCTCGATCTCGGCACGAACAAGTGCTGCCTCATCTCAGGCAGCCCCGAGTCGACCGACATCGCCACGGCCAAGATCGTTCCAACCCTGGTCGGTTATGTGAAGCCCGGCATCATCAACGGCATCATCCCGGGCAACGCCGACGTGGTTTTCGGCGAGGAGGCGCTCAAGAACCGTCTTCATGTCAACCTCGTGCAGCCGCTCGCCGACGGCGTGATCGCGAGCGTGGATGCCACGCGTGATTTGATGCGGCACATGCGCCGGCTCGTCGACGCGGCCGGCAACTCCGAGATCCGCGCGGTGATCGGCGTGCCCGCCAACGCCTCGCAGGAGGCGCGCGACAATGTCCGCCGCGCCGTGTCCGGTGTGTTTGACCGCGTGTTGCTCGTGCCCGAGCCGTTCCTCGCGGCACTCGGCGTTCGCGACGACGGCCGTGTCGGCCAGGCCAACTACGTCGACCCGGTCAACAACTCGCTCTTCATCGACATCGGCGCGGGCACGACCGACCTCTGCCTCGTGCAGGGCTACTTCCCCACGGCCGACGATCAGATCAGCTTCGCCTTTGCAGGGGATTCGATCGACCTGGCGATGTTGGAATCGATCAACCAGAGCTACCCTGAGAGCGGACTTTCGCGCCACAAGATCCGCGAGGTGAAGGAGCAGCACGCCTACGTCGGCCAGAGCCGCAAGCCGATCGACGTGAAGGTCATCATCGGCGGCAAGGCCCGCTCGCTCGAGCTGGGCGACGTCATCGGCAACGCGTGCAATCAGCTACTCGATCGCGTCTACGACGGGTGCAAGCGGTTGATTTCACGGGCGGCCAGCGACTCCATCGAACAGCTCCTGCAGAACATCATCATCACCGGCGGCGGTAGCCAGATCCGCGGAATCGATACGGAGCTGCAGAAGCGGCTCATGAACGATGGGTATGAGAACCCCAAGGTGCGCCTCGCCGGGCAGGACTACCAGCGCTACGTGTCGCTCGGCGGGCTCAAGGCCGCTCGCGCGGCCCGTGAGCACCAGTGGCAGTACGTCTTGGATTGAGCCGAGTGGCCCCAGGCGCTGGACGAGCGAACGCGCCGGCGGGGGAGGGCTGACCTCCAGCTCCGCCGGCCCGTCCACCGATTGCCCAGAGCCCGGAGCCTCTGGCCCGATTACAGCGTCTTCGGGATCGCCGCCGTCAGCACCTCGTACCCGTCGTCCGTGATCAGGAGGTTGTCCTCGATGCGCACGCCGCCGGTTTCCAGGTGCCGGTCGACGAGTTCCCAGTTCACCGCATCGCGAAACGTGGCGCGCCGGGCCGGATCGCACAACAGCGGCGGGATGAAGTAGAGCCCCGGTTCGACGGTGATCACATAGCCGGCCTCGAGCGGCAGGTCGGTACGCAGGTTGCGCAGGGCCGGATCGCTGGAGCGGGTGCGCCCGGGCGCCATGCCGCTGGCGTCGCGCACGCCGAGCCCGACGAGGTGGCCGAGCCCGTGGGGGAAGAACAGGATGTGCGCGCAGCGCGCCACGAGCGACTCTGGATCGCCGCGCATCACGCCCATGGATACAAGACCCGAGACGAGGTCCACCGCGGCGGCGCGGTGGATGTCGCGCCACTCCGCGCCGGGCCGGCAGCGTGCGATCGCGCGCTCCTCGGCGGCGAGCACGACCTGGTGCAGGTCGCGCTGGAAGGGCGACGGTTCGCCCGCCACGTAGGTCCGGGTGACGTCGCACACGTAGCGGTCGACGGCGGCCCCGGCATCGATGAGCACGAATTCGCCGCGTCGCGCTGCGCGCCCGGTGGGGGAGAAGTGCAGCACGGCCGAGTTCGGCCCGGTGCCGACGATCGTCTGGTACCCGGTGGCCGACGCGCCGCCGCGGAAGAACGCGGCCTCCAACTCGATCTGCAAAGAGCGCTCCGTCGCACCGGGCTGGAGATGCGGCAGGATGGCGGCATACCCGGCGGCGGTGGCCGCCGCGGCACGGCGCAGGAGACGTAACTCGTCCGCATCCTTGGGCCGCCGCGCATGAAGCACCGCCTCGCGCACCGCCGCGGTGCGCCCGGCATCAAAGGGCAGACCAGCCAGCGGCTGCCCGAGCATGATCACGGGACGGTTGGCGCGCAGGATCAGCCAGGCCTCGAGTGCCGCCAGGGACACGCCGCCGGGCCAGGGCTGGCGCCCCTCCCAGACCCGTTCGTCCTCGCTGATCTCGGGCAGGAAGGACTTCCACCCGCGCTCCGGCCCCTCGAGCGGGTCATAGGCGAGCACCGCTCCCGGGCACTCGAGACCGGCGAGGTAGCGATACTCCGTGTGTGCGAAGAATGGGTACGTCTGGTCGGTGTTCTCGGGGAGCGGCACGGGCCGGCCGGCGCCGATCAGCACGATTTCGCGGTCGAGCGGGAGGGCGCGGGCCACGCGGGCACGGCGGGCGGCGAGGGAGTCGAGCATGCTTCACGCTCATCCTGCCGGCCCGCCGCATCAAGTCGCGATGGCGGTTGCCTGTGCGCGGCCCAGTTTCCGACCGGCTCGCGGGACCCATGTTCGATGACCCTTCGCCAACCGGGCGCGGCTGCCCGCAGGACCAACCTGTGCAATGTCGCTCGCTCGCGGGGCTCCTCGACACCCGCCGCGTCATCCTTGCGCCCGCCCCGAGGGACCGGGTTTGCCGCGGCGTGGCGGCGGTTCGGAACGCCTCGCCAGTTGCCTGAGCCTTTGGTCCGACGTCGCGATCGTGCTTTTCGCACGAAATCAGCTTGCATTGATGTCAATGTGATATCATTCGGCTATCGATTGGAGGCCAATTATGACGACAACTCCTTCTTCGACCGCCAACCGGGAGCGCCGCGAGCGCGCGGCGTCCGGCTGGGGCATGCTCGTTCTCACGCTGCTGATGATGTTCGGGTCCATCGCGGCGTTTATCCTGGGTATCTTCGCACGTTCGCCACTGATCGCGGTGGCCGCGGTTCTCGTCTTTATTTCCACCTGCGTCCTGGCGAACGGGTTTTTCACCCTGCAGCCAAACGAAGGTGCAGTGCTGATCCTCTTCGGCGCCTACAAGGGCACCGTGCGGGACAGCGGCTTCTTCTGGACCAATCCCTTCAATAAGCGGGTGAAGCTCTCGCTGCGCGCGCGCAATCTCAACGGCGAGAAGCTGAAGGTAAATGACAAGCGTGGAAACCCGATCGAGATCGCGGCCGTCGTGGTCTGGCGGGTGGAGGACACGGCGCAGGCGTCGTTCGACGTCGACAACTACGAGCACTACGTGCGCGTGCAGAGCGAGTCGGCCGTGCGGCACCTGGCGACGGGTTACGCCTACGATGACGACGACGGCACCACGGAGCAGATCACGCTTCGTTCCTCCGGAGAGGCCGTGAGCGCTGCCCTGCGCGTCGAATTGCAGGAACGGCTGTCCAAGGCCGGCGTGGTGGTCGAGGAGGCACGCCTCACGCATCTCGCCTATGCGCCTGAGATCGCCCAGGCGATGTTGCGGCGCCAGCAGGCGGAGGCCGTGATCGCGGCGCGGCAGAAGATCGTGCACGGGGCGGTGAGCATGGTCGAGATGGCCCTGCACGAGCTGTCCGCCAAGAAGGTCGTGACGCTCGACGAGGAGCGCAAGGCGGCCATGGTGAGCAACCTGCTCGTGGTGCTCTGCGGCGAGTCCGAGGTGCACCCGGTGGTCAACACCGGCACGTTGTATCAGGGCTAGGCCTACATGAATCGGATGCGCACGACCCTGACGAGACGGTCGCCCCGGTCGGGGCGACTTTCCGCCGGGCGGCGATCATGACCCGGGCAAACCGCTGACGGCTCCCGCGTCCGCCAATCGCTCGATGGCCACACCCGACCGCAAATCGTTTCTTCTCCGCATCGACCCGAAGCTTTGGGCCGAACTCGAGACCTGGGCGCAGCAGGACCTGAGGAGCGTGAACAGCCAGGTCGAGTTTCTCCTGCGCGAAGCCGTGGCCCGGCGGCGCAAGGCCGCTGCGCCGACCCAACCGCCGGATCCCGCCGGGGGAGACGCGGACACGTTCGCTCCATCGGGTTGAGCGGTGAGCTCTGGTTTGGTCAGGCGTCCGGTCGGGACGATCCGGTGATGCGTCCGGTGGCCTCCGTCCATTGCAGGAGGCCGTCGTGGCGACGCTTGGCGAGCGTGCGCCACAGGTCGGGCGCGGCGCGCTTGGTCAATTCGACCTCGCACACGCCTTCCTCACGGCAGCGCAGGATGCGCATGGCGGCTGAGCTTTCGCGCGGGGAGCCGAGGATGCGCGCGGCGTCGGGCAAGCGCGGCGGCATGCGCCGGTCGAGCACGAGGTAGCTGTAGGGCAGGGCGCGCAGGTCGATGCCGAGCCGGCGCCCGAACTCGCCCCAGCCCGCTTCCGTGAACGCCTCGGTCGGCGGACGCGCGAAGTGGTGGCACCAGTGCGTGGCGTTGACTGCCTCGAGTAGTCCACACCGTGCATCGTGCGGGCAGGGCGCCCAGCAGTGGAATTCCTTCCGCAGCGCCTCGCGCATGTCGATCAGCGCCCGGCTGTCGTCGCTCGTGCCCGGCTCCACCCAGACCATGGCTGCCGCGCGCCGCGCGAGCGCGAGCAGGGCGTCGCGTCCGCCGGCGTCGAGTTCGTTGAGGACGTGGCTGACCACAAGGACGAAGGCCCCGTCGCACGCGGCCTGTTCAGGGTCGGCGACGCGCACCGCCTGGCCGGGCCGGCGCGCCTGGATGGCCTCGGTGGCGAATGTGGTCGCCATGGGCGAGTGATCCCAGAGCACCACCTCGTCGAACGCGGCATCCGGGGCGTAGGCCAGGAGCGAGCGCGCGGCGATGCCCGTGCCGCAGCCCCAGTCGATGAGCTGCCGGGCGGGCGGCGTCCAGCCCCGCCCGAAGAGCGGCTCGAGCACCGCGGCCCATTTCCATGCGATCCGCCGGCCGAGCGTGAAGTCGTATGAGGCGAGCTCTTCCGGCCGGGTCCAGTACGGGCCGGCGGCGCCGGCCGCCCCACGCCGACCCAGGAAGACCTCGCGCAGGCGTTCCAGCGCAGCCCAGTCAATCGACTCCCAATCCATGCGGCGATGGCATCGCCGGGCCGCGGGACTGGCAAGCGCGCACGGCGCGGGTCAGTTCTCGACCGCCTTGGCGTCGAGCAGTCCGCAGAGACCGGGATCTGCCTCGGCGCGGTCCTGCATCGCGGGATCGAGCTCGATCGCGAGTTTGATGTGCTGGCGGGCGGAGGCGGGATTGCCGAGCTTGGCCTCGTAGCGCGCGAGGTTGTAGTGATAGATCCCCGACACGTGGAAGAGGGAGGGCGCGGAGATCCAGACCTCCTTGGCCTGATCGGGCCGGCCCATCGCTTCGTAGGCCCTCGACGCGAAAAGATAGAACTCGGCCACGCCCGGATAGACCTTGGCGGCGCTGCGGGCCAGCCATGCAGCCTTGTCGTAGCGATGCCGCGCGAGCAGGACGCGGATGCGCAGCTCGATCACGTCGGCGTAGCATCTGTGGCGCACGCTCAGCCGCGCCAGTTCGCGCTCGGCTGCGGAGATCATGCCGAGGTCGAGGTAGCCGCGCACGAACGAGAGGCCCCAGCGAAGGGGAAGCGGTTCGGCGTCTTTGTCGAGGGGTGCGAACTGCATGGGTTACGCGCCAGTGTATCGGATCCGCGGGGACGACAGATTAGATCCCCCGGTGCGATTTCCCCGCGGAGCCGCAGTTTTCTTCGAAACTCTCTAATGCCTCTGCGGCTTTCCCTCAGTCGCATGTAAAGCGCTCAAGCCCCGGCTTTTGCTGCCGTGTGCCCGGGCGGCTGGCGTCGGCGGTGCCCACGCACGAGGGCGGCCGGGCGCTCAGTTTTCCGAATGCGCGGCGAGCACCGCAGTCAGGTGCGGGTCGCGAGACGCCACGGAGCGGAGCTGCGGGTCGAGATCGAGCGCCGAGGCGAGGTGGTCGCGGGCGGCATCGACGTTGCCGAGGCGGGCCTCGAACCGTGCGACATGAAGATGAAGCACACCGTTGGTGCGGATGATCTCGGGGGCGGATTCCCACACGCGGCGCCCCTCGTCGCGCCGGCCCAACATGTCGAACGCGGTGGCGGCGTGCACGTAGTACTCGGCAGCTTCCGGAAACAGGCGGACGGCCCGGCGGGCGTGCGCAACCACGCTGCGCCAGCGGCGGCGGGCGACCAGCACATGGCTGCGCAAGGACATCACGGCGGGTGCGTCCTGCACATGCGCGGGAAGTGCATTCAACTCCCGTTCGGCGTGAGACAGCATCCCCAGCTCCAGATAACCCCGCGCAAACGACATCGCCCAGTCCAGGGGAGTCGCGGGTTCGACGGGGTCTGTGGATTTGGCGGCCATGGTGGTGTGCTGGGTTCCCGCTTAAAACGTGCCATGGCGCCGCCCACGGGGGGGAGGACGCGCGTATCACGAAGTGGGCTGGCGTTTTGCCAGAGCGACCGAGGGTGGAACGGGCGACTGGCCGGGCTCCGCAAGCCGGCCGGAGTTCCCCAGCGACTGCCTTGGCCGTGTGCACCTATGGCACACGCGTGTGCCAGATAGAGGATCAATCCGGCCGGAATCGGGCGCTGTTGCGGGAGTCTTCAAAGACCTCCACCTCGACCAGGAAAGCCCGCCCGCCCGTCTCGGCCTTCACCAGCGGGTCGATGCCGCGAAACACGTAGGCGGCAAGTCCCTCGCAGGAACAGCTCTCCACCACCCGCACCTTGTAGGCCTGGGGCGCGGCCGCCACGAGCGCCTCGCGCAGGGGATCGTCCGCGTTGAAGACGCACGCGTGATCAAACTGCTCGTCGAGCCACGCGCGGATGAACCGCACTTTCCCAAAATCGACGACAAACCCATTCGGATCGGTCTCATGCGCGCCGAACGTGAAGCGAAAGCTCCAATTGTGGCCGTGGACCAGCGCGCAATGCCCCGCGTGCCGGTGCTGCCGGTGCGCGAAGGGGATGTCATGGTAGATCTTGGAACAGGTGACCATCGGGCCGCAAAGCCGCCGACGTTTCAGGTTGGCGGGTTCGATGCAACCGCGAATTCACAGCGGCTGATCGCTCGGCGCGCCGCGGCGGTGCGGATCATTCGTGGGTCCGTCCGCGCCATCGCGTCCAACAAGGGTTATGGGCTCGAGGGTGCGGTCAGAAGCCGCGTGGGCGGGCGCTCGGCTCGATGGCCCGGGGCACGTTGCCGTGACGCTCTCGAGCGGCCTGTGTGGGCCCCTGCGGGGTATTCCGGTGCGCCTGGTCCGCGAGGCGCCCGGATCCTGTATAAGGACGGCTGGGGACCGAAACGGGGAACCTAATGGATCGGTTTTTCGTCTAATAAACACGCTGCTCACACGTCAGCCGGTAAGAATGTGCCAAAAAATGCGTGACAACTTGGATTGACCGGCGATCGGTTGCGCTGATTATCGCCCGCTCGTCTCAAACGAGGACCCCAACATAAAAAAGCTCCCACCACTCTCGAATACCCTGAACCCCGCCGAGGTCGCAGTCCCGGCGTCGCCTGTCGTGCGCCGTCTTTCTGCGAAGAACTTCCCTGGGTTGTCGTCATTGCTCAGTCTCCTGAGTGCTGCCGGCGATCTGTTTTCGCTTTCCCACCTATTCGCCCCGGTTCCCGTGGTCGCGTATTCTGATATGCGCGCCCGCCGTGTCGAACAGCCACTGCACTGATAGGGTTCCGCCTATGCAAAGCGTGCTTGCGGCCAACGTGGATTATAGAACAGTGTAAACGTCTTGTCTGCTCCCGTTCGAGATTTCTGTCTGCCCTCTGCGGTCCCCACCACCCCCCAGCTCCCCGAGCGAAGCCCCGTGGCGAAGCTGCGGCGTTTTCGGTGTGTCCCGTGTCTGAAACCCGTCTGAGAACCCACTTTTTTCGGCTCCCTTCTTAAACCTAACCTTCACCTCAAGTCATCATGCAATCCGCTATCCTCGCCTTCACGCTCATGAACCTGACGCCGATGCAGCTTTTCAAGCACGGCGGGCCCATCATGTGGCCGATTCTCCTGGTCTCGTTCCTTGGTCTCACAGTCGCGGTTGAGCGCGTGCTGTTCATCATCCGCGAGAGCCGCCGCCGCGATCCGGAACTCGTGGAAAAGATGATCCACGCCTGCGAGGCTGGCAATCCCGACGCCGCCATCGAGATGGGCCGTGGCAGCCAGGACTACCTCGCCCGCGTCATCGTCGAGGCCCTCCAGGAGCGCCACCACTCCTTCGCCGAAGCCTACATCCGCGCCTCGAACCGCGAACTCACCCGCTTCTCGCAGGGCATTCCGATCCTCGACACCGTCGTCACGGCCGCTCCGCTGCTCGGTCTTCTCGGCACCGTCACGGGCATGATGGCGACCTTCGGCGCCCTCGGTGAGGGATCCGACGTGGCCGCCAACGCCGGTAAGATCACGGGTGGTGTCGGTGAGGCGCTCATCGCCACGATGTGCGGTCTGGCCATCGCCATCTGCGGTCTGCTGCCCTTCAATTATCTGAACGCCCGTCTCGAGCAGGCCCGTCACGAGGTGGAGGACGCCTCCAACGCTCTCGAGGTCGTGCTCAAGAGAGGCGAAACTCCCACGGTCTGAGGAACGGGGTTTCCCCACCTAGGCTCAAGCCATGCACGGCTCATCTTCAGGCGGACCCGGCAAGAAGGCACGCATTGAGATTATCCCTCTCATTGACGTGATCTTCTTCCTGCTGGCCACGTTCGTCTTGTTCACGCTTTCGCTGAACAAGTCGGAGGGCCAGGCGGTGCCGCTCCCGCAGACCAGGACCGCGCAGCCGCGCGACCCGGCCAACTCCCATACGGTCACGGTCACCGCCCAAGGTACCCTGGCATGGGACAAGGACGACGTCACCCTGCAGCAGTTCATCAACAACCTCCAGCAGTACAAGCTGCAGGATCCCAACGGCAAGATCTTGATCAACGGCGACGAGGAAGCGACGTTCAGCCAGGCGGTCTATGTCTTCGACGAAGTCCGCAAGGCCGGATTCGAGAAGGTCTGGATCGAGACTCGCGTGAAGCCGAACGACTCGGTCGCCGCTCCCTGATCACGCCACTACGCACACGGAACACCCGTCATGCCCGTCATCAAAAAGAGTGCAGTGAAGAAGGCCCGCATCGAGATCATCCCGCTGATCGATGTTATCTTCTTCCTCCTCGCCACCTTCGTCCTGTTCACGCTTTCGCTGAACCGGATCGCCGCCATCACGATCGACCTGCCCAAGGCCGTGCCGCCTGACCCGACCAAGGAACCCCCTCCGGTCGTGACCATCCAGGTGTCCGATCAGGGGACGCTCTATTGGGATCGCGAAATCATCACCAAGGAACTTCTGCAGTCCCGACTCGATGAATACGCCCGCACGGAAGCGGATCCGCGGGTGCTCATCGCCGGTGACGAGAGGGCCAAATATGGACCGACCATCGAGGTGCTCGATGCCGTCAAAGCCGCGAAGATCGAGAAGGTCTCCATCGAGACCCGCGTGCGCCCGACGGGTCGTTAACCGGCGAGGCCGATACCTACCATGAACCGAGATTTGATCATTGGAGTGTTCACCTCCATCGCGATTCACGTGGCCGCCATCGACCCGTTCGGTTGGTTTGTCGCGGAGGAAGTCGTCAGAGAAGAGGTGGTCGTCGAGGCCGCCAAGGTCGAGCTGATCGAGATGCCGGAAATCGAGCCGCCCGAGCCCGAGATCACCGAGGCCGGCGACTCGTCCGACGAGGCGCCCCCGGAGTTCGCTCCGCCCATGCAGCAGGACGTGCCTTCGCTGGTCACGGTCGATACGCCGTTCCAGCAGGTCATGGCGCCGCCGCCGCCGCCCAGCACGCCGACCTCGGCGGGAGCCATCACGGTGCCCGTCAACCGCAACATCGGCACCGGAAGGATCGAGAATCTTTTCGACATCAAGGACCTCGACCAGATCCCGCAGGCCCGCTTCCAGCCACAGCCGCAGTATCCCTACGAGATGAAGCGAGCCGGCGTGACCGGCCGCGTCGACATCGGGTTCATTGTGGACACCTCTGGCAACGTGCGCGACGCCTACGTGATCAAGTCTTCAAGCCCGGAGTTTGAGGAATCTGCGCTGCAGGCCATCCGCAAGTGGCGCTTCAGCCCTGGCAAGAAGGGTGGCAAGGTGGTCAATACCAAGATGAGGCAACCGCTCTCGTTCACATTGAGCGATAGCGACTAACAACCCGCACGAGTCGTGAATTATCACCTTACCATGATCCGCCGCATCGCCCGTGGGGCCTGTTTGGCTGTCCTCGGCGTCGCGCTCCTCGCCGGCCCGGCATCGCGTCTTTCCGCCCAAAGCGAGACGGACCGTCCGCGCCAGCTGACGGAAACAACGCAGGAGATCTTCAACAAGGTCTGGCCCCTGATCGAAGCCAAGAATTGGGAACAGGCCATTCCGCTCCTCAACGAGGCGCTGAGCAAGGCCAAGCCGGATTCCTACGATACGGCGATGGCCAGCGTCATCCTCGCCCAGGTCTATCTGCAGAGAAACACGCAGGGCGGAAGCGACTACGCCGCAGCTGTCCCGCTCCTGGAAAACGTGCTTCGCCTCGGCTACCACGAAGGGGAGCGCCTGCTTGAGTTCACCTTCCTGCTCGCCCAGCTGCACAATATCGCCGGCAACGCCGCCCGCGCCGAGGAGCTTGCGCTCCAGTGGCTGAACACGGCCAAGAAGTGGAGGACCGAGAACGTTGTCTTCTACTGCTCCGTCGTCCTGCAGCGCGCCCAGGCGAAGGATAACAGTATCGACAAGCAGGCCGTGCAGAAGGCCCTGAACGTCCTCAAGAAAGGCATGCTCGTCTTCCCGGCGCCGTCCGAGCAGCTCTACATGCTCCTCGCGATCGCCTACCAGCTCAACGATGAGACGGACCGCGCCTCGGAGGTCTTCGAGATCCTCGTCTCGAAATGGCCGAAGAACAAGCAGTACTGGCAGCAGCTCTACGCCCTCTACGTGAACTCGAGCCAGCACCTGCGCGCGATCCTCACGCTCGAACGGGCGCAGGAGATCGGCATTCTCAACACGCCGAAGGATTACCTCTCCAAGGTCGGCCTGTATTACAACATGGGCCGCTTCGACAAGGTGGTCGAGATCGTCGAGAAAGGACTCAAGGACGGGACCATCGACAAGGAGCCCAACAACTACGAGCTGCTCGCCGCCGCCTACCAGCAAACGTTCCAGCAGTTCAAGGCGATCGATACCTACCAGCGCGCGATCAAGGAGTTCCCCGATTCGGCCGGCAAGTACTACATCTCCATCACCAACCTGCATTGGGAAATGCAGAAGTATGCGGAGGCCCTTGACGCGATCGAGAAGGGCCTGGCTGCGGGCAACGTCGACAACCCCGGCAAGCTCTACATGTTCGGTGCCTATATCTGCTTCGAACTCCGCCGCTACGATCACGGACTCAAGCTGCTCGAGAAAGCGAAGCCCCTGCTCGAGGACACCGCGCAGGCCAGGCAGGAGTTCGAAGGCCTGTCCACCTCGCTGCGCGATGCGATCGATCGCGAGCAAAAGCAGGCCGCCGCCGCGGCCGGCAAAGGCAAGAAGTAACTTTAACGTACACCCAATATGAACAAGTGGTATTTTGGAGTCCCAGTCATCCTGCTGGTCGCCTTCTCGCTCTATTACGTCCAGTTTTCCAAGGCTGACGATGAGCGGGAGGCCGAGAAGGTCCGCATCGCGGAGCAGGCCAGGCAAGCCAAGATTGAGGAAGAACGCCAGCTTCGGATCCGGGCCGTCGAGGAGGCCAAGGCCCTCATCGAACAGCGCAGGGCCGAGCAGGCCCAGAAGAAGGCGGACAAGGAAGCGGCTGACGCCCGTCGTGAAGAGGAGCGCCTCGCCCTTGAGCGCGCCAAGACGGAAAACAGCCAGCTCAAGGTCGAACTCAAGGACGTCAGCGATGAGCTGGCCGACGAGGAGCGCCTGCTCAAACTCGCGCTCGAGCAGAAGCGCGCCCATGAGGCCGAACGTGAGTTCGTCATCGGCTACACCGACGCCGCCCGCCAGAACCGCGATCGCTTCCTCAAGCTGATCGACAAGATCGAAGAGTCCGACCAGGCCAAGGCCGCCGCCGCCGCTGCCGCCGCCAAGAAATAAGTCCCAAGGAGTTTACGCCATGAACAAGCATTACGTGATCTGGCCGATCATCCTGGCCGCCGCTTTCCTCGCCTACTTCATCCAATTCGACAAGGCCGACGAGGCCGCGATGGTGGAGAAGAGGCAGCGCGAGGAACAGGAGGCCCAAGCCAAGGCCGCCGAAAAGGAGCGCCTCAAGGAGGAAGCCGCGAAGGAAAATCTCCGGCAGGCGCAAATCAAGGCGGAGGAAGAGGCCAAGAAACTCGCCGAGAAGGAGGCCAAGGTGTTCGCGAAGGACGAGGAGGTCCGCCAGGACACCGCCAAGCTTCGCGCCATGATCGACGCCCAGGCGAAACAGAAGGGCGAAGTCGAAGCCAAGCTCGCCGAGACGCGCCGTGCGCGCCTCAAGGCCGAGGCCGAAGCCTTCGACCTCGCTCGCGCTGTCGAGCTCGCCAAGATCGAGCGCCGCAACGTCGAGATGGAGATTCAGCGGGCCGCCGGCCTCATCGCCAACCGCGTCGACGCCAGCTCGTTGGTCGAGATTCCGGTCTTCGCCAGCGAGAAGAAGAAGAACTAGGCGGCTCGCGTCCGCCCGATTTCCCGAAGGCCTCGCGGCTCCAGCCGCGGGGCCTTTTTCTTTCCCGCGCATGCCGGCGCCTCGCACGGAACGGAGTCGACCTTCCGGCGCTTCGCGGACATGCGTTCGAGCACATGCCCTCGTCCGGCCAAGGCGACCTTTTCGGCGGCGACGCGCCTGCGGAGTCGACCCGTGCCGCACCCGCGCCCGGTGGCGCGACGCCGCGCCATCAGCCCCTCGCGGCGCGCATGCGGCCACGCCGGCTGGCCGAGGTGGTCGGCCAGAAGCACATCCTCAAGCCCGGCAGCCTGCTCCCGCGCCTGGTGGAAAACGACCGCTTCGGCAGCCTGATGTTCTACGGCCCGCCGGGGTGCGGGAAGACCAGCATCGCCGAGGCGATCGCCGGTGAGACAGGCTCTCGTTTCGTTCGCATCAACGCCGTGATGTCCAACGTCGCGGAGTTGCGCGAGATCCTCGCCACCGCGCGTTTCCGACCCGAGGCGCGCACGATCCTCTTCATCGATGAGATCCATCGATTCAACAAGGCCCAGCAGGACCTGCTTCTTCCGGACGTGGAGGAGGGCAATGTCCGCCTGATCGGCGCCACCACGCACAATCCCGGTTTTTACGTCAACCCGCCACTGCTCAGCCGCAGCCACCTCTTCCGTCTCGATCCTTTGGATACGGAGACGGTGGCCGGTGTCCTCGTCCAGGCCCTGGCTGATCCTGAGCGCGGTCTCGGCTCCCGTGGCCACACCGCGGAGCGCAAGGTGCTCGTCGATCTGGCGGTCGTGTGCGGCGGCGATCTCCGACGTGCCCTCAACGCCCTTGAGGTCATCGCACTCAGCCTACCGGAGGGTGCTCCGGTCACGGCGGAGGATCTCGCGATCTTCGCGCAGGAGCGTCGGATCCGGTACGACGCCGATGAGGACGAGCACTACGACACGATCTCCGCGTTCATCAAGAGCGTGCGCGGCGGCGATCCCGACGCGGCCCTCTACTGGATGGCCAAGATGCTCGAGGGTGGCGAGGATCCGCGTTTTATCGCGCGCCGTCTGGTGATCCTGGCCTCGGAGGATATCGGTCTGGCCGACCCGCAGGCGTTGCCCTTGGCGATCGCGGCCCATCAGGCCTGTGATTTCGTCGGCCTGCCGGAATGCGCCCATCATCTCGCCCACGCGACGATCCACCTCGCGACCGCGCCCAAGAGCAACAGCGCCACACTCGCCCTTGGTGCCGCGCAGCAGGCCGTGCGTGAGCAGCCCCTCCAGGCAGTGCCGATTCATCTCCGGGACAAGGGTGGACAGGCCTCGAAGCGGCTCGGTCACGGCCGCGGTTACGCATACAGCCACGAATTTCCCGAGGCGATTTCCGGACAGGACTACCTCGAGCATCCGCTCTCGCTCTACACACCCAAGGCGACGGGGGCAGAGGCCGAGATAGCCCGACGCCTCGACCGCTGGAAACAACTCAAAGCCCAGGCAAAAAAACATGAACACCGCCCCTGATTCCGACCTGCTCCGCCAAACCCCGGTAAATACCGGAACGGCGCTTTTCCACCGAAACCGGACTCCGTTGAGGTGGGGTATGAACTGGCTTACCCTCGTTGCCCTGTCGGCCGCCGGAGCGTCGGGATCTTCGGATGTGGGAGATACCAGTCCTGGTGCGACCGTCGAGGCGGTTGCGTCCGCCGAAGCTTCCGAGATCGTTCTCGAGGGTGTGGTGGTCGAGCGCGCTGACGGCGGTTTTCTCCAGATCGATATGGATGGCGTGAACCTCGTGTTGCGCACCTACGACGCGGACAAGAAGCCCGTGGCGGTCGACGCTGATCGTGCCTCCGTCCGCGTTCAGTTCGCCTCGAGATCACCCGAGCAGTATGTGCTGGTGAAGAGCGACGATGGGATGTCGCTTACCTCCGGCCGGCCTCTTCGTCCCCCGCACGTGTTTCGGGCCTATATTCACCTGTTCCGTGGAGAAAGCGACGAGGCGGCGGAAAGCTTCCAAGTCGCCTACCCGTAGCGCGCCGAAGGCGCCAGCGTAGCCCGCGGCAGACTTGGTGCGCAAGGCGCGCCGGCCGCGCAGGGTGGAACGCCGCCTGGCTCCGAGTTCCCGTGTCGCCGCCCGCGATCCCGCCGGGCGGTCACGGCTGCGGAGATCCTGCGGATCCGCTGCTGTCGGGCGACGAAACGGCGGCTGCTGGCGCCGAGTCGCGATCGCCTCTGGCTTCGGCAGCTGAGGCGGCGTCGCCCGGCGAGGACATGTCGGCGGCGGGCGGAGCCGGTGCGGCGGGTGTACTTGAAGTCCCTGGGTCGATCGTTGGCTTGGGCGCGAAAGGAATGCGCGACAGGGCCCAGTTCGGTTTGCGAAGCGTTCCGGTCAGGCGCATCTCGAGCAGGTACGACACCGGGCCGAGGACGAAGTCGAACAGCTGTGTGATGGCGTTGCCGGATTCACCCAACGGATACAGGCGCGCGCGAAAGTCCAGGTTTCTGCTGTTGATGTAGTAGGTGCCCTCGGTCTCGAGCGCAGCCGTGCGCCCGGTGATGCGCAGATCGGGAAAGGCCACGCGGTCGCGCTGGATGTGGAATGTGCTGTTGGCCTCGTTGAAGCGGAGCGATCCAAGCCTGGGGTTGATGCTGCCCATGAGGTCCGAGAGGAGCCCGAAGATGCGGATGCTTCCCAGGTTGGCCTCGGATATCCGGAGCGATCCCGTGCCCTCGTAGGCGTCGAATGTGGTGATCGGTCCACGTGCCTCGACGCCCAGGCTGAGCCGCCCGCCGGGCCGCTGGGCGGCCAGCCCTGCCGGGTCGCGCTCCTCGGCCGAAGGCGGCGAACGGCGGTCGAGGAAGTCGTTGAAGATGCGCGTGGCGTCATCGTAGCTGGCGTTGTCGAGCGACGCGTGGACGGCGAGCAGGCCGCCGTCAGCCGAGGCCCGCGCGCGGAGCGTGCCGCCCGCGTAGCCGGCGATGAGCCGCGGGATGTCGACACGCGAGTTGTGGATCCGGACCTCGGTCGAGATGGAGGAAACGGGAAAGTCGTAATAGCGGAACTCCGCAGGACTTTCGATCGCGACGTCCAGGACCGTGTCAAATGCCCCGTTGTCGTTGGTCACCACGCCGGCGACCCGTGTGCGCGGGGGCACGGTGTAGCGGTACGGCTCGAGCAGCGCGTCACCGCCCGGCCCGAAGATGCCCGCCAGCTCCACGAGGTCGGCGGTCGACTCGAATGAAAAACTCGTGCGCGCTGCGTCGCGCTGCGGCGGACGGAAGAACAACTGCACCTCGCCGGTTGCGCGGCCTTCCGGACGCACCAGGGTGGCGTCGTAGAGATCGTAATGGTCCATGCGGACCAGGAATCGCGTGTCCAGCGAGAGGTAGCCGATGCCGCTCATCGTGCCATTCGTCGCGCGCCCCCGGCCGTGCACGATGTCGCTGCCCTGGATGTTCCAATTGCCGGATACATCGATGTCGAACTCCGGCGGCGGCCCGTCAAAGGTGAAATCCGCCCAGAACCGTTCCCACCAGCCGCTGAACCACGGGGAGATCAGGTGCGGACGCATGCTTCCCCGCAGGAGCAGCCGGTGTTCCCGGGTGCGAAGCCAGTCGGTGTAGGTCCCGATGCCTCCCTGGTCCCCGCGGGCGATCTCGAGGTGGTCGATCGTGAGTCGCTCCGGGTCGACGACACCATGGACGCGGGCGCGATCCAGCGGCACGCCCCGCGCCGTGATCGGCCCGGCGAGTCCGCGGAACTCCGCGCCCGACCAGGTGCCATCGGCCAGGCTCACCCGGGCCCAGAAGTCGGGCGGCTCGGCGATGTCCGCGTAGTAGGTGAGGTCGCGGCCCTGGATGCGCGAGGCTTCATCCAGCCACTCGCGACCGAAGCGGCCCCGCAGCTCGATCTCGCCATTGCGGGCCGCCGTGTCGCCCGAGAAGCGCACTTCCAGCGGTTCCCCCGCCAGGCCGAGTGTCGCCACCACGTCGATACGCGGAAAGCCGCTCACGAATGCGCTCGCGGAAGGCGCGAGCACGACTCCCCGGGGGTGCTCCAGCCGTGCGGCCGAGAGCGTCACGCTCGCCGGAAACGGCCGCTTCAGGTCGCTTAACTGGTCCCAGCGCGCGATCCAGGCGAGCCCGTCCACCGAGCCCGCGCCGGGGCGCTCGACGTGCGCCGCGCTCCCGTGGACCTCGAACGGGACGAGGTGGCCCCGGGTGTAGAGCAGGTCGGTGGCAAGCCGGATATCGGTGGCCGCGCCGAGGCCAGCTTGCGCCCACGCGGTCGCGGACGCCCGAAGCGCCACACGCACGTCGCCGGTCTTGTCCACCTGAAACGCGAGGTCGGCCCGCGCGTCCGTGAGACTTTCCAATCGCTCGAGCACGCGTGCGACCTCGGGCGCGAGCCGTGCGAAGTGATCGACGACCTTGTGGGGATCGAAGGACGCGCGGTCTTCACCGGTCCGCGGCTGCGGCGTGGCAGTGCCATGCAGGGTCACATGCACCGTGCCGGCCGATGCGAGCAGACCATTGAGACGCCACGCGCGACCGGCCCGCTCGAGCGAAACCCCCGATACGCGCGCCAGCGGGAAGGGGGCGCCACTCGGCGAAAGGGCCGACGGACAGTAGACCTTGACGTTTTCCGCGCGAAACGAGGTGAGTTCGATCATCCCGGCGGCGAGGAAGAGCTCGTCGAAATTCAGCAGGACGAGGTCGGCCTCGAGCACGGGTTCGTGGAATCGCGAGGGTTCCAGGCGCAGCTCGTTGATCAGCACGTTGCCGTGCAGGTCGAGCCTGGCGCGCGAGAACGAGGCCTCCACTCCGACCTCGGCGAGGCGCGACTCGATCCTTCGCAGGAGGACGTCCGGGAGCGGGATGTCGTCGCGCGAGAGCAGGAAGATCAGCAGCCCCGCGACGAGCCCGAGCACAGCCATGAAGAC
This sequence comes from Verrucomicrobiota bacterium, assembly GCA_023399155.1. Classification (GTDB taxonomy): domain Bacteria; phylum Verrucomicrobiota; class Verrucomicrobiia; order Opitutales; family Opitutaceae; genus JAEWQP01. Next base: position 88,123 of record JAEWQP010000018.1, read on the forward strand.
GTAAAGCGCGAGGTTGAGCGCGTGGATCAGCGCGTGCCGGACCGTCAGCGTGAGGAAGCGGACGGGGCCGCGCTGGCGACGTGACGGCATGGTTGCGGACACGGCTCGGAGTCGGGGATGCGCCCGCAGGCGTCAGTTTTCGGCACCCGGTGCATTTGCGGGTGCGGGCGCGGAGATGGAAGGGGGCGCCGGCCGCTGAAACACGAGCGGCATGAACGCGTCCATGAAGTCCTGGTCCGCGAGGAACACCAGCCCCGGATCCGGTGCACCGACGAGCAGGTCCCGGCCACCGGCATAGGTGTCGATATAAAGTGAATACAGGGAATTCTGTGCGATCGCCCCAGTGTCGGTGGTGATCGTGGCCTGCAACTGCCAGGTCCAGGCGCGGCCGGCGGCATCGCCGGGTATCACCGCAGTGAACTCCGCGCTCTCGATCGATCGCGCCTGCAGGCGCGGAAGCACCTGCACCAGCGCGAGCACGGCCGCGCGGCGGGCCGGCGTCTCCTGCGCGAGCACCTCGTCCCACGTCTGCCCGGCGGCGATGCTGGCGGAGAACACTACTTCCTTGCTCCCCAGGTTGGTGAGCGAGAGGCCGGTGATGTGCGGCCCTTGGCCGAGCGTGAGAACCTGCCGGCTGCGATAGTCGATCGGGCGCGTGCTCAACTCATCGATGACGGCGCGGTCCACGAGGTAGACGAAGCCGCGGCCCTCGATGCGGGCGAACACGGGGCGGCCGGGGTCGTCGGTGGCTCGTCCAAGCAGCAACCGCTGCGTGCGCGGTTCGCCGGTTCCGTGGTTGGGCCGATCCGTGATCTCGATCTGCCACGCGGTCGCCCCGGTCAGCCCGAACGCCTCGAGATCGGCGCCCAGCGCTGCGTCGCGCACGAATCCCCGCTCGGGGATCACACTCAGCTCGGTCAGCTCCCGCACGAGGGTGCGGATGCGCTGTTCGTCACCCGGCATCGTCACGAGCCCCTGCTCGGGCAAGCGCGACGAGACCTGCCAGGCGCCGCTCTCCAGGCGCTGCAGCGTGACCTCCCGCTGGCTCGCGTCGCTGATGCGCAGCGATTGTACGGCGGCTGGATCGAAGTTGAGAACGCGGCGCTCGCGCAGGCCGAGCTGCGCGTTGCGCAACGCGCCAAGCAGCGCGGGATCGAGGGCGATGGTGAAGACGGCGCCGTGGTTTTCGCCGGGCGTGTCCTCGAGCTTCGCGTAGTAATGCGGCGGGGAGTCGTCGCCGGGCACACGGTCGCCGAGCAACAGCGCGTCGCGCCGGCCCGCGCCTTCGAGTGTCAGCCGGATGTCGGGTGAGGCGAGTCCGAGGAGGTTGAGATCCGTCTGCTCGGGGGGCACAAAGTCCTGCACCTGCAGCGCGGTGATCTGCCCGAGCAGGGTCTTCACCGCGGCGGGATTGGCGCGCGCCTCGATCGGCGTCTCGATCTTCCAGGAATCGCCGTCGCGGGCGATGTAGACGCGGACGGTGCTCGGCTCGGTGAGTTGCACGCTCCAAAAGCGGACCTCGAAGTCCTGGAGCGAGAACACCGCGGAGCTCCTCAGCTGGTCGACGCGCAGCGAGAGCGTCTCGCGGATGGCATTATCCACGACAAAGATCCGGTCGCTGTCCTCAGGGAGCAGATACATGCGGTTGCTCGTCTCGGTCGTGCGCCCGAGGCGCACGGTGCGGCGGGTCTCGCCGCGCCCGAGCACGATCCAGCCGACGGGTGCGGATGCATCCAGACCGAAGTCGGCGAGCGACTGACGGTTGTCGGCGAGCGATGCGATCGGGAAGCTGTTCACCTTTTCCAGGTACTGCAGCTGGGTGAGGATGCGGTTCACGGCGAAGAAGTTCGCCGGCCAGCGCACCGGGGAGGTCAGCTCCCACCCGCCGGAACGGCGCTGGAGGACCACGTTCTGCGGCATCCGGTCGGTGAAGCCGATCTCCAGGTAATCGAGGTTCACCATCTCCACAGGGAAGACGAGTTTCTGGTTCTCGATCACCAGGTTCTCGATCGTCGTCTTGTGGATGTAGTAGGCGACCGCGCCGAGGCTCAGGACCAGGACAAAGAGAAAGAGCGTGGCTTTCGTGCGCATGGGCGGGGAGGGTCGCGGCGGGCCTCAGTGGCGGCGGACCAGATAGACGAGGCATCCAACCAACGCGACGCCGAGGGCGGGTCCGAAGAGGATGCTGACGCGCGCGACCCAGAGTTGCCGTTGGCTCATGGTGAGCTCGAGCTGTTCCACGGGGCGCGGGGGGATGTCGAGCCGGCTGCTGGTGTCGAGCACCCAGTTGAGTGCGTTGAGCAGCAGCGTGAAGTTGCTCGCCTTCGTGATGCGGTTATTGGTCACGAAGTCGCCGCCGCCGAATACCACCATGCGTCCGCCGCGCAGTGTCACGGCGCGCACTTTGCGCTCGGACGTCGCGGCCAGGACGACCGGCCCCCGCAGGTCGCGGGCGGGATCGAAAGTCGGAGGGCCGGGCAGCCGGTAGCCGGCTTCGCCCCAGCTGCGGTCCTGCGACGTGGCCATCAGGTTGCTCACCTCCAAGGCGTCGTCGATGGAGCGGCCGGGATCGGCGCGCACCGAGCGGGCGCGGCCAAACAGAACCGACTGCGAGAACTCCGCGAGCAGCTGCGTGATCGGGTGGTCGGGCTTGAAGCCGCGGACGAGAATGTCGCCGCCGGTGTAGAGGTAGGCCGGGTTCTGTTCGATGACCACCACATCGTCGGCGAGTATGCCCCAGTCCTCAAGCAGCCGGTCGAGCCCGTGGTTGCGGCCCGGGTCGAGCGTGATGAGCATGCGCCCGGAACGGCGCGTCATGTAATCACGGAGCGCGTCCTCCTCGGCCGGAAGGATCGGCGAAGTGGGTGACAGGACCAGCACCATGGCGGTGTCGTCGCCGTCGGGCACGCGCCGCGCCTCCGCGAGGTTGAGCGTGCGTGTCTCGAAATTACGCGTGGTGAGCTGGGCGTCGAGGTCGGAGGCGCCGCGCGCCGGATTGAAGTCGTCGGGCTGCATCTCTCCGTGCCCGGTGAGAAAATACAGGATGGGCCGGGAACGGCTCGACACCTCGAGCATGGCCGAGGCAAACACCTTCTCTCCCTTGAACTGCCGGACCTGTTTGTCGCGGACGGTGTAGAGGTCGCTCAGGAACACGGCATGGCGCCGGCCCGCCGAACGGAAGACGATGGCGTTGGGCAGGTCGGCCACGCCAAGCTCCTCCGCGCGATTGCGCTGCAGGTAGATGTTGAGAAACTCGACCTCGACGCGGCGGCCCGGCGGGTTGCCCCGGGCCGCGTATTCAAATTCCCGCAACATCCCCCGCACGTCGCGATAGGCCTTGTCGCTGAGTTCGTCGTTTTCGTCGGGCAGCAGCGTCACGACCACCGAGATGTCCTGGGACAGGCTCGCCACCTCGGCCTTCGTCTCGGCCGAAAGGGAGAAGGCACGGTTGCGCGTCAGGTCATAGCGGAACCAGACGAGCATGCCGATGTAGTTGACCAGCCCGACCGCCGCGGCCACCAGCAGGATCTGCAGGGCGATGTTGAATCGCCAGATCCAGCGGTTGGACTCGAAGGATTCGCAGGTTTTCATCGCGCGCGGCTCAGGAACGGGCGGAGCGGGCGTCGAGGGCAAGGACGCTCATGAAGAGCATCAGGCCCGCCACGCTGACATAGAACACCGGGGCGCGGCTGTCGAAGACGCCCGAGACGAAGTCATCCGCGTGCTGGAAGATCTGCACATGCGCCACGACGGCGTTGACCATGTCGCCGGGCTCCGTGGTGAACAAGGCGAGGTCCGCGAGTTTGCGCAGCCCGAGCGTGAGCATGATGGTGAGCGAGAACGCGAGCAATCCCGCCACCAGCTGGCTGCGGGTGACCGCGCTGGCGAAGATGCCGGTGGCGATGAACATGAAGCCGCTCAGCGCGATGAACAGGTAGCCGCCGATGAGCGGACCGGGATCGATCACCATCGGGTTGGCGGCGAACCGGTAGAGCACGTAGTGAAAGCTCAGTGTGCTCAGCCACATCGCCAGATAGTAGGCGTAGGCGGCCCAGAACTTCGCCAGCACCACTTCGATCGACGTGACCGGTGTGGTCATGAGCGTCTCGATGGTGCCGAGCCGGCGCTCCTCCGCGAGGCTGCGCATGGTCAGCAACGGCGTGAGGAAGAACACCGGGAAGAAGAAGAGCCGAAAAAACCCGACCGCCGGCGACGTATCGGACGGCTCGGCCGCGTACGAGGCAAGCAGCTCCTGAAAGAAGAAACCCATCACCCCGAGGAACAGCACCGCCGCGATGTAGGTGGACGGCGTGATGATCAGCACGCGCAGCTCGTGGCGGAAAAGCGTCAGGAAGTGTTTCACGGATACAGCAGGAGACGCCGTCAGGCGGCCGGACGTGTCACGGGACGAGCGCGCGACGGCGCGTCGCCCTTGAGCGGGGTGGTGGTTTCCCAGCTCCGGCGGGTGGCCGCAAGGAAGACCTCCTCGAGCGTCGCGAGGTGCCGCGTGAGCGCGCGCACGCGGAGGCCTGGCGCAGCGGCGAGCAGGGCGAGGATCCGTTCGCCATAATCACGAGTCGCATCTGTTTGAACCGCCACGCAGTAGAACCCCCCCGCATCGGGCGGCGCTTCGCCGCGCACCACGAGGCGGTCCTCGCCCAGGGGAGCGAGGGCGCGCTCGACGGCGGCAAAGTCTCCGTGCACCTCGATCTCGTAGGCCATCCGGTCGATGAACTCGGCTCGAAGCTCATCGGGCGTGCCGGAGGCCACGATACGGCCATGGTTGATGATCAGCACCCGATCGCACGTGGCCTCGATCTCGGGCAGGATGTGACTGGAGATGATCACGCTCATGCGGCCGCGCAGGCGCGCGATGAGATCGCGGATCATGATGATCTGGTGCGGGTCGAGGCCGATCGTCGGCTCGTCCATGATGATCACGTCCGGTTCGGCCAGGATCGCGTCGGCCACGCCGACGCGCTGGCGGAAACCCTTGGAGAGCGTGCCGATGATGCGTCGCTGCGAGCGGGCCAGGTCGCATTGCTCGAGCACCTCATCGAGCCGCTCGCGCAGGCGGCGGCCGCGCAGGTCCTTGATGCGTGCGCGCCATTGGAGGTACTCGCGCACGCGCAAGTCCTCAGGCAACGGGTTGTTCTCCGGCATGTAGCCGATGTGCCGCTTGGTCAGCAGCGGCGAGGCTGCGACCGAATGCCCGCAGATCTTCACCACGCCCGAGTTGGCCGGCAGGTAGCCGGTGAGGATCCGCATCGTCGTGCTCTTGCCTGCACCGTTCGGACCCAGAAAGCCGATGATCTCACCGCGACGGACCGAGAACGAGATGTCGTTCACAGCAATCGTGCGGCCGAAATGCTTGATCAGGTGTTCGACCTCGATGGTGGCGTCAGCTTCCGTCACGTAAAACTACGACAGTAAAAGCGGGGGACAGCTCCGCGAACAAAAATCGACATGGCCCCGGGCACCTTGGGCGGAAACCCACGTAAAAGGCATGTGCTCGCGGCTTGTCGGAGCCGGCGTTTCCGGGAAGTCTTGGCTCCTTCACGCCATGTTGCGACCGCTTTCCTACGTTATCCACCTTCCGGCGGGCCTTACCGCCGGCGTCCTTGCCTGTTCCATGAGCGCTTCGAGCCCCCTCCACGCCAAGCCTGCCACCCGCGTGCGCGACGAGATCCCGGCCGAGTTTCGCTGGGATTTCACGCCGATGTTCCAGGATTGGACGGCCTGGGAGGCTGCGATCAAGGAACTGGAGGTGAAGATGGATGCCTACGCCGCGCTCAAGGGAACGCTCGCGCAGGGTCCGCAGGCTGTCCTGCACGCCTACCAACTCGCCGACGAGATCGGCAAACTCCAGTACCTCGTCTATCGCTACCCGCAGCTGCAGCGCGACACGGATACCCGCGACCAGGGCGTGGCCGGTCGATTCCAGGCCGTCGGCGCGCTATTCGCAAAGTTCGGCACCGCCACCGCGTGGTTCTCACCCGAACTCCTCGCCATCCCCGAGGCTACCATGCGCTCGTGGATCGCCAGCACGCCCGCACTCGAGACCTACCGGTTCCCCATCCTCGACGAGTACCGCCAGCAAAGGCACGTCCTCGACGAGAAGGGCGAGCGGCTCCTGTCCTTTGCCACGCGCTTCAACGCGACACCGGGCAACGTCTTCACCGAGTTGACCACGTCGGACGTCCAGTTTCCCACGATTGAACTCAGCGACGGCAGCTCGCTCCAAGTTTCCCCCGCAGCCTACCAGGCCGCGCTGCGCACCCTGCGCAACCAGGCCGATCGAGCGAAAGTGCTCCAGGCGCACTACGGCGTCTTCACGGCGAACAAGAACACCTACGCAGCGATCTACAACGGCGTGCTCAACCGCGGCTGGTTCCTCGCGCAGGCCCGCAACCACGCCACGACCCTCGATGCCGCGCTCGATGCGAACGCCATTCCGCCGGAGGTCGTCGAGACGCTCGTCGAGACCGTGCGCACCGGAACCGCGCCCGTCCAGCGCTACATGCGCCTGCGCAAGAAGCTCCTCGGCCTCGAGACCTACCACATCTACGACAACTTCCTGCCCATCGTCGAGAGCTCCAAGGTCTATCCTTACAAGAAGGCGCGCGAGATCGTGCTCGATTCGGTCCGGCCCCTCGGGGCCGACTACCACGCCAAGATGACCCGCTTCGTCTCCGGCGGACGCGTCGACGTCTTCGAAAACGACGGCAAGCGCAGCGGCGCCTACTCCGCCGGCGTCTACGGCGTCGGCCCGTATTTGCTGCTAAACTACGCGGACACCCTCGACGACGTCTTCACCTTCGCGCACGAGGCCGGGCACGCCATGCACACGGTGCTCTCCTACGAGACGCAGCCGTTCGTCACTTCCGGCTACACGATCTTCGTCGCGGAGGTCGCCTCGACCACGAACGAACGCCTCCTGCTCGAGAAGATGCTGGCGGAGACGAGCGACCCGAGGGAACGCTTCCTCCTGCTCCAGCGCTCCATCGAGGCCATCCTCAACACGTTCTACACCCAGGTGCTCTTCGCGGACTTCGAGCTGCAGGCGCACCGGCGCGTCGAGAAAGGCGAGCCCATCACGGCCGACGTGCTTTCCGCCATCTACCAGAAGCTGCTCGAGGACTACTACGGCGACGCCGTGACGATCGACGAGCCCTACAAGTACACCTGGGCGCGCATCCCGCATTTCTACAGCACGCCGTATTACGTGTATCAGTACGCCACCTGCTTCGCCTCGTCGGCGCAGCTCTTCCGCTCGATGACGAGCGGTGAGCCGGAGGCGCGGGCCGCGGCCACGGAACGCTACCTCGCCCTGCTGCGCAGCGGCGGCGACGACTACCCGATGGAGCAGCTCAAGAAGGCCGGCGTCGACCTCACGAAGCGCGAGACAGTGCAGGCCGTCGTGGAACAGCTCGACGAGTTCGTGACGAGACTGGAGAAGGAAGCCGCGGCGCTGTAGGCCGCCTGCGCCGGGCGGGAGGGATCCGGAGCCCTGTCCGCATGCCGGTTTCGGGTGGGGCGGAGCCGCTGGCCGAGCCGCGGCGAAGGGAGGTGCGCGCCCGGCGGCGGCGCTCCGTTTGCGTCAACGGAGGCGTTTCAAGGGCAGCTCGAGCCGGAACACCGTGCCATCGGGTCCGGTTCGCTCCAGCGCGAGTTCCCCGCGGAGTTCATCGCGCGCCAGCCGCCTCGACAGGGCCAGGCCCAGACCCACGCCGGGCTGGCTGTGCGCCGCCTCGGAGGCGGACTTGCTGAACGGCCGGAAGAGTCGCTTGCGCACGCCGGCCGTGATGCCCGGGCCGTTGTCGCTGACGCGCACCACGAGCCGGCCGCGGGCTCCCTCGGCGATCTGGATCTCGATCGCGCCGGCTCCGTCGGCGCGGCGCGCGTACTTGGCGGCGTTGTCGACGAGGTTGAAGACGATCTGCTCGACGGCCGTCGTGTCCGTGTGCAGCGGCATCGTCTCCGTGCCGGGCTCAAACGTGAAAGCCAGAGTCAGCCCGCCCTGCTCGGCGCGCTGCCGCAGGCGTTCCTCGATTCGAGAGAAGAGGTCGCCCGGTGTCGTTTCCTCGATGCGCCGGTTCGCGCGGCCGCGTTCAAGCCGCGCATAGCTGAGCACGTTCTCCACCAGATGGGAGAGGCGCTCGGCCTCCTTGCGCAGCGTATCGAGATAGGTGCGACGCCGCGCCTCCTCCTGGACCATGCCGCTGGAGAGCATCTCCGTGTACATGCGGAAGGTCGTGAGCGGCGTGCGCAGCTCGTGCGTGACCGCCGACACGAATGCCCCCCGCCGCTCGCTCAGCCGGAGCGTGCCGGCCAGCAGGAGAGCGAGCGCCGCCACGCCGACGGCCGCCAGCGACCACGCCAGGGCCAGCGATGAACGCAGCGGCGACCACGCGGGCACGTCCGCGACCGTCGTTGGGCCGGCGCGCAGCTGTACAGGCAGGAACGCGAGCCGACGCGCCGCATCTTCCGCCGTGGAGGGTGCAGTCACGGCAATGGGCTCGAGCTGTGCCCCCGGCAGGAGATCCGAGATCCGGGCCAGCAGCCATGCCCGCAATTCGGGCCAGTCGAGCCAGACCGCCTGCGCGCGGACGGTGCTTCCGCCCCACACGCTGCGGACCAGGAACAACTCGCCGTCCAGCCACGTGACCTGGAGTGGCCCCGCTGCGATCACCGGGTCGCCCTCATCGTGGAGGGCGGTTTGGTGATCGCGGCGCGCCTTCGCGACGGCCGTGGATGGTCGCGCCTCGCCGTCGGCAAAGGCATCCGCCGCCGTCGGCACCGAGGCTTCTGCTGTCGCCAGCGCGCGGCCCTCGGACGGGGCATCCTCCCCGGTGTCTTCCGTGGATTCCCTGCGTGAGATCGCCGGGGCCACGGATCTTGCGGCGCTCGAAGGCTCCGCCTTTCGCGCCCGCTGCATCCGAGGCTGGTTGAGCGTGTAATAGTTTTCGTCAGCGAGGCCGGCGCGCTGTTGTTGCTCAGCCTGGCTCTTCCGCAGTTCCACGAATGCCTGGCGTTCCGCCTGCGGCGCGAGTTGTTGCGCGACCGCGCTTTCGCCGGCATCGGCGGACGCGAGTGGCGGCGAGGGTTCCCCCGCGGCAGGTGCGGCCACGGCATCGGTGGAGAGTTGGGATGCGGCCATGCTGTCGGGGCTCTCCGACTCCAGGGCGGCAACGAGCGCGGACGCGGCGGAGCCTTGTCGCAAGTGTTCGAGCCGCACGGAAGCCGGCTCGAGGGATCCAAGGGCGAGTCCGGCCCGCAGCGCGGCGAGTCGCGCGGGTCCCTCCGGCACCTGCGGGGAGGTGAGGCTCCCGGAGGACTCAAGTTGCACATGGAGGCGGACGAAGGGCGGCGCGAATCCAAGAAGTGGAGACGGCACGAGCAGGGTTTCTGTCGGGTTCGGCTCGAACTCGGCGGAGAACGACTTTGGCACGCGGACGAAGGGGGCATAGTCGGTGGGCGCACGGGCTGCCTCCAGGCCGTGAACCGAAGCGAGTGCCGAGTCCATCCGCCAGAGCGCCAGGCGCACGGTTTCCTCGCGTGCGGCGATCTCGCGCGCTTGTGCCGCGCCGCGATCGAGTCGCACCATCTCGAGCGAGAACCAGCCGAGTACGGCGAATCCGGTGAGGGCACACGCGGCAAACGCCAGCCAGACCACGAGCGGGCGCCTCATGGTGCAGCGCCTCTCGTGGGAAACCTCGGGGCCACCTGAAGGCGCTCGGGACGCTTCTGCGGCCCGGTGGGCGTCACGCAGGCGGAAAAGCCCCCGCTGACAGCGATGCCGTTCATCCTTTTCGCGCCTCCGGAGAGAAGAGGTAGCCCTTGCCGCGGACGGTCACCAGGACGCGCGGAGCGTCGGCATCGTCGCGCAGTTTCTCGCGCAGACGCGCGATTTGCATGTCGATGGCGCGCGTCGCCACGGACTGGGGATCGAGGCGCCACACGCGCGCCAGGATTTCGTTGCGCGACACCACGCGACCGGCGTTGGTCGCCAGGTAACGGAGCAGGTCGTACTCGCGGTCGGGCAGCTCGTGGCGCGTGCCGTCGTCGAAACGGATCTCCGCACGCCCGAAGTCCGCCACCCCACCGGGCACCCGCACCGTGGTCTTCTCCCGCGGGCGCTCGGGCGAGCGCCGCAGCACCGCCTCCACGCGCGCGAGCAGTTCCTTCACGCTGAACGGCTTCACCACATAGTCGTCGGCGCCGAGCTTCAGTCCGCGCACGCGGTCGGCTTCCTCGCCCTTCGCGGAGAGGATGATGACGGGCATGGTCGGACGCGTGAGCTTAACCTCAGCGAGGATGTCCAGTCCTCCCGGCCCGGGCAGGATGAGGTCGAGCAGAAGCAGGTCGTATCCACCCTGCACCGCGGTTCGCATGCCGGCATGGCCATCGCCCGCTTCGAGGACCTCGTGCCCATCGAAGGTTAGTGCGTCGACCATGCCACGGCGGATCGGCTCATCATCTTCCACCACGAGGATGCGCGCTTTGGACATCGGAGAGAGTGAGGGTGAGAGGGTGGGCGGGGATGGAAAGGCGGATACAGCGCGTGCGGCGCAGTGTGCCTCCGTTTCAGTGCAGGTCACGTTGCTTCAGCCTCATCACGCCCCATGCGTTCACTCGAACGAATAGCTGAGCTTCGCGGCCTGCGCACGCACGGAGTGAAGGATGGCTTCATCGAGGGCCGCGGAGTCGCCGGCGGGCAGCTTGGCGAGTTCGGCCGCCAGGTACACCTCGCGTTCCCTGGCCAGGTCGTGGATGCGCTGCTGCGTGCGTTTGCGAACCTCGGCTTTGGTGGCGATCCTGGCGGCTTTCTCGTCGGCGGAAAGGCCGCGCAGTTCTTCCGGCAGTTCCTCGTCGTCGAGAGCCTCGAGCGAGACCTGCCCCTCCTCGACTGCGTCCACGAGATCCCACGAGGCGTTGCGATAGAGCCGGGTGGCCTTCGTGACGGTGCGCTCGGCGGCGACCGAGGGGGCGGCGGCGCGCGCCAGCGAATCCTGGGCCGCCTGCATCTCGGCGCGTTCGCGGCGCTGCCTGCCGTAGGCAAGGTAGGTGCCGTTCAACTCGTCATTCAGCCGGGCCAGTTCGCGATCCTGCGGACAATCGATGACTGGAGCCCGCCGATCCTGGTCGATGCTGGCGAAGGTGCCATCGGCGAGGAGCGCACCCTCCTTCCAGCCCGTGCGCATGCCTTCGTCGCGCGGACCGCAGAAGACGGTGTTCACCGCAATGCCATGCGAGACCGCGCGGCGCACCGCGTCGCGAAAGTCCACGGACCCCTGCGTGAAAGGCTCGTTGCCGGCGATGAAGATGAGCTTGAGATCGCGGGCACGGCGACTCCAGGCGAGGTTCGACACGGCCCGGCCGATCACGGCGCCGCAGTATTCGTCGCCGCCGTTGGTGTGGAGTGCGAACAACTCTGCGGAAATCCGATCCAGGTCATCCGTGAACCCGAGCACCTGACGGATGTACCCGGATTCGGATGACAGACTGTTGTTGCCATACTCGTAGACCGCGACCTCGAGCCGGGCCCGCTGACCATCCTGGCGGGCTCGCGAGAGATCCTTGACGATCTGCCACAGGCGCGTGCGCGCCTGGTCGATCAGGCCGTCCATGCTGTTGCTCGTGTCGAGCAGGAGCGCGAGCTGCACGATCGGACGACTGTCGGTCGGTGCGCGGTCCGGCGACCGGTCGCGGTCGGCGGCATGCGCCCTCGTGGTAAGGCCGGCCAGGGACAGGCAGCAGAGGGCGGGAAGGAGGATGCGGAAGAGTCGCGTATTCATGGCGCTGCCAAGAATAGCGCAGGCGGCGCGGTCCGCGGGTAACGACTCTGTAACGCCGCCCCCGCGCTTAAGGCAGTGCAGCGCTGCGGACGCGCGGGCGGTTTCGGGGGGGGGGGGCGCCGCTCGGCGGAAAGTCGGACCGGCGGGCGACGCTCAGCTGATCGGCGCCTGGCGCGGCGGCATCGGTATCGGATCCTCGCGTGTCGGCATTTCGGTGAGCGCGGGGCGCTTCCAACCCCGCACCAGCGTGGCAACCTGCACCGGCTGGCCGGACTCGATCGAACGGTTCGCCGCCACGCCCACGAGGATCGACGCCGCGCCGCCGCGTTCATCCGAGCTGCGCAGGTATTTGTCGGCTGGATGACCCGGGATGAAGATGTCGTCGAGCATCGCCTTGTCGCCACCGCCGTGTCCGCCGGTGCCTGTCCACGGCTCGTGGTCGCGGGCGGGTCCGCGCAGGGGGATCACACGGGTCTTCACGCCACCCGCGGCGATGCCACCCTGCACCTGGTTGGCTCCGGCGGTGTAGACCTGCTCCACGATCGAGTGCTCGAGGCGGCCCTTCGTGCCATTGAACGCGATCATGTAGCCTTCCCAGGAATTGAAGGCATTGAGCGAGTAGCTGAGTGTCGTGCCAGTGTCGTATTTCACGATCACGTTCATCGTATCCTCGATGTCGATATCCGGCCGCCACACGCAACGATCGCGGAAGTATCCATCGTGGTGCTCGTTTTCCAGATACAGCGCCTTGAGCGACTCGTCGGCCGCGAGATCCATGAAAAAGGTGCACGCATTCTTTTCCGGACAGGTGCGGCAACGTTCGTGGTGCGACGCAAGCCCGAGGCGCCGCGCCGTGGCCGGGGTGTAGAACTCCCGCTTGCCCACAGCGACGACGGTCTCCGGCTGGGCCGAGAGCCACCAGTTCATCAGGTCGAAGTGGTGCGTGGACTTGTGCACCAGCAGCCCTCCGGAGTGCCGCTTGTGCCCGTGCCAGCGGCGGAAGTAGTCCGCCCCGTGCGTGGTGTTGAGCAACCACTGGAAATCGACCGACAGGATGTCGCCGATTTCGCCGCTCATCAGGAGATCCTTCACCTGCGTGCGCGGCGGCGAATACCGGTAGTTGAACGTGACCCGCACCGACTTCCCCGACCGTTGCCGGGCGTCGAGGATGCGCTGACATTTCTCCGCGGTGGTTGTCATCGGCTTTTCGGTGATGACGTCGCAGCCGAGATCAAGTGCGCGGACGATGTAGTCATCGTGCGTCGCGTCGACGGTGGTGACGATCACGGTGTCCGGTTTCGTTTCCCGGACCATGCGGTCGAACTCGGCGGCCGAAAACGTCGGCACCTTCACGCCCGCATGGGCGGCAATGCGCGCGGAGAGCGCGAGGCGTCCGGGATTTGTGTCGCAGAGTCCCACCACTTCCGCGTGCTCGCGGTAGTCGCCGATGATCGCGTCGCGAAACATGCGGTGGCGGTGACCTGTCCCGACAATCGCATAGCGGACGCGGCGTGCCCCGGGAGGCGTGGACGCGGCCCCGCGGGTCAGGGTGGACCCGAGGGCGGCGAGGCCCGCGGCGGAAAGGGTTTTCACGAAAGTCCGGCGGTCGGTGGATGGGGTGCTGGTGCTCATGGCTGGACTGCAATCCTGGAGTGTCGCGTCCGTGGGAACGCGGTGCGTCGCCATCCTCCGCGAAACGGCCGGCGATTCAAGAACGGACTCGTGTCCGAATTCGCGTCGCGTTCGCGGAAACCGCCTCCGGCTGGCGCCCTCGTCCCTCGAAAGAGGCAGACTCAGGCGTTCGCCGCGGACTGCGACGGAGGTTCCCCCGCCGAGGCGCTCGATCGCCGGGATCTGGCCCACCCCGTGCCCGTGAGTCCTGGCGTGGACGACGTCGCGGCGGGACGGCAATCGCCGGGGCGCGATCCCGTCACCAGGCGATCTCCTGGCGATCGCGGAAGAAGCGGCCGCTCAACTCGCGCGGTGCATCGAGCGCGAGCCACGTGGCGGTTTCCGCGCCCCGTTCGACCGGACGCTCTGCATTGGGCCCGCCCATGTCCGTACGGACCCAACCCGGACACATGCTGAACGCGAGCACCCCGGATTCCGCACCCGTCGCGGCGAGTTTTTGCGTGAGGCCGTTCAACGCCGTCTTGGAGATTCCGTAGATCGGAATGTTGCCCGCCGGCATGGAGAGGGCGCCGGCCATGCTGGAGAGGTTGATGATGCGTCCCCGAGCACGCGCCAGGAACGGCCAGAAGGTCTGCGCCACCAGCAGTGGGCCCAGCAGGTTGGTGCGCAGCGTCGACTCAGCCATCTCCGGCGTCACCTGGAGGATCGTGAGCCCCTCGTCCTGGAGGACCGCGGCATTGTTCACGAGGATGTCGAGGCGATCGCTGATCCGCGCAAACTCGTTGGCCGCGGCTCGGATGGACGACTTGTCGGCGGTGTCGAGCACCAGGAACGACACGGTCGCCCCGGGGTGCCTCGCGGCGATTCGCTCGGTCGCTTCGCGGCCCTTCCGCGGGTCGCGCGCCGTGAGGACGACGTGACATCCGCGTTCGGCGAGCTGCCGTGCGATTTCGAGGCCGATGCCCCGGTTGGCGCCGGTGATCAGAGCGGTGGGCGAGGGCGATGGGGTTGTCATGAGACCTTGGTGCGCGGGCGTTTGTAGCGGAAAAGTTGATGCAGGCGTGGCGGGGATGCGCCGTCAGCCGGCCATCCCCGGCGGCGCGGCGGGATTTTCCGTCGCGGGGCGAAACTCCACAAACTCCTGCACCAACCGACCGTCGGCGTGTGCGGTGCAGAGCAGGTAACCCTCCGGCCGCGTGCCGTCGTGGTTCGAGCGCACGCGCGCGCAACAGACGTTGGTCACGAGCAGCGCGGCCCCGTGGCGGCGGATGGTCCGACTGTGATAGTGTCCGCAGAACGCCGCGCGCAGGTTCAGCGGCGCGAGCCGGTCCAGGACGGCCCGCGCGTTGACTGGAGCGAGGCGCACGTCTTCGGCCAGGGGGAAATGCGTGAAGACCACGGTCGGTGCCTTGCGATCCAGCCCCGGCACGCAGTCGTCCAGAAAGGCGAGCGTCGCGGGGCTGATGTGCGTGTCACCCCAGTTGTAGCTTTCGGTGGAATCCAGACCGATGAACTGCCAGCCGCGGTGCTCGAACGCGTGGTTGAGTGCGTCGGGAAATGTCGCGGTGTAGAGGCTCGTGTCGCCGGCTTCGTCGTTGTCATGGTTGCCAGGGACGGTGTGGACGGGCGTGCCGAGGCCGGCAAAAATGCGCTTGATGGCCGCGAAGCTTTCCGGGCGGCCCTTGTCGCTGAGATCCCCGCCGATCAGGCAGAAGGCCACATCTTGGTGACTGCGCATCTGGCCGACTAGTTGCTCGAAGAATGGATCGCATTCGGGCCCGGCGTGATGGAGATCGTTGACGACGAGGAAACGGAAGGCACCGCGCGGAACCTGTCCGCCACCGGGCCCGCCGGCCGAGGCGTCCGGCGCTGCGCCATCCACGCGTCGCGTGACGAGGAAGGCCCCGGCTGCCGAGACTCCGGCGAGAAACGAGCGACGATTCATCGAGGCGGGCAGATCGGCCATGCATCGACCATGTGCGACACGCCCGGGCGTGCAACCGACGAGTGGACGGGCCGATCGCGGAATACACCTTGCGTTCGCTGCGGACTGATACCCGAAGCCGGCGCCGTCAGGGACGGCTGCACAACCACGTGATGACCGCATCGGCCTTGGGAGGGTGCGATACGATGTATCCTTGCCCTGCGGCCGGCCGCATCGTTGATCATCGACGTGCGGGAACTCGCGTCGTCGCGACTCGCGCATCATTTCCATGACCACTCGTGCGACCGCCCGATCGACCGCACGGCGCCCCGGCGCCGCCACGAAATCGCGTGCCCGCGGGCGTCGCGATGCCTCGGACGGTGTGATCGACGCGATGCTGCAATTCTCCGAATTCGGGCGGAAGACCGCGATGGACGAACTGCGTGTCGCCGGCGGTGCGATGGTCCCGGTGCTTGTGAATGAGTTCTGGACCGCTAGGCAGCGCGACGGCCATTCCCTGCACGAGATTTCCTACCGGGCCTGCTTCAAGCCGGCGTTGCCCCGTTTCTTCGTGTCGCGACTCACCGCCAAGGGTGACCGGGTCTACGATCCGTTCATGGGTCGAGGCACCACGCTGCTCGAGAGCGCACTCATGGGTCGGCGCGTGGCCGGATGCGACGTCAGTCCGCTCGGCGCGGCCCTGGTCGGTCCGCGGCTCGCGCCACCGGACCTCGATGCGGTGGCGACGCGGCTCGCGAGTCTTGCGCTCGAATGGTCGGGCGAGGTCTGGAGCGACCTTGAGGTCTTCTATCATCCGGAGACGCTCCGCGCACTCACGGCCCTGCGCGCCTACTTCATCGAACGCGACGCGCGCGGCGAACTCGACCACGTCGATCGTTGGCTGCGCATGGTCGCGCTCAACCGCCTCACCGGCCACTCCAAGGGGTTTTTCTCGGTCTACACACTCCCGCCGAACCAGGCGGTGACAATCGAGTCGCAACGCCGCATCAATCTCGACCGCCAGCAGGTGCCGGAGTACCGCGACGTGCGTGCGCTGCTGCTCAAGAAGTCGAAACAACTCCTGGGCGATGCGATCCCGGACGGAGCGGCGTTGGGGGAGCGCGGGCGAAGGGCGCCCGTGCTGCTCACGCGTTCGAGCGACGCGACACCCGAGTTGGAGGATGCCTCGGTCGACTTGGTGGTGACATCGCCGCCCTTCCTCGACGTCGTGCAATACACCACCGACAACTGGCTGCGCTGCTGGTTTTGCGGGATCGATTCGAAGAGCGTACCCGTCTGGCAGCTGCGCAAGCTCGAGGATTGGGAAGCCGCGATGCTGCGCGTGTTTCAGGAACTAAAGCGCGTCGTGCGCCCGGGAGGCTGGATCGCGTTCGAGGTGGGCGAGGTGCGCAAGGGCACAGTCCGCCTCGAGGAACACGCCCTCGCAGCTGGAGCCTCAGCCGGCCTGCGGCCCGCCTGCGTGCTGATCAACGACCAGGACTTCACGAAGACCTCGAACTGCTGGGGCGTCACCAACGATACCCGCGGAACGAATACAAACCGCATCGTGCTCTTTCAACGGGTGTGAGCGCGACCGGGCGCGGCGCCCGCCTTCCTGGCCTCGCGGCGGCTGCGCGGCGATCCGGGCGGCACGCCAGGCACGCCTTGATTCCCACACTCGCATCAGGTCACCGAGGGCACGAGCCTCCGCTGAAGCCCTGGCTTGGCAGGCGGAGGACGATCACGGAACTCGCGGAGCAGTCTTCGCGGAACCACGACCACGCCTTCACTGATTTGCCGACGAAGTGATGAGCTGACGCGGCCGAATCCTCGGCAACGCTCTGTGCGCGCGGCTCCATCCTCCGTGATCCCAGTGCTCGACGGCTCTTTTTTCTAGGATCAAGCCGTCGGCGGCGCGCCGAAATGGGCCTTGTGCGTGGCGTAGGCGGCCGCGTCGGCCAGCATCGCGTCGATCGCGGCGATCAGCGGGCCGGCCACCCACAGACCGGAGATCACAACCTTGTCGCCGATGCCGTTCTCAAGGATCCACGACGGGCGCTGGGTGATCTGATGGGCGTGAAAGACCTTTGTCGAGGCGTCGACCCTGGCGCGGACTTCGCCGGACTCGGCCCGGGCCCGCAATTCCCCAGGACGTACGCCGACGGCGGCGGCTCCGACCTCCGCCGCCACGGCCATGTCACCGACCGGGCGACCTTCCCGCATCGCGGCGTGCGTGAGGGCGAGGCGCAGACGGTCATCCTCCACGCCGAAATCGCGACCGGCCTCGGCGACGAGGTTCGGGGCCGTGTAGTCTCCCTGTCGCGACGCCTCGAACCAGCCGGCGTTAAGCATGTAGGGCGAGCGCACTATCGCGCCGCTGCGCTGGTAGAACCACTCGCACTGCCGGCGGGAAACGGGAAAGTCCGCCGGATTCATCAGGGCGATGCGCCAGTCAAACTGCACGCGCCCGCTGTATCGACTTTTTGCTTCGGCCCAGGCCGGCTCGGCCCAATGGCACCAGGAGGAGAGGATTTCGACGAAGTAGGTGACTTTCATGGCTATGGACGGCAGGACGACGCGGTGGGAGCGTTCCCTGCCTGCCCATTCACACGGCCCGCCATGTCGCGGAGTCAAGAACGCGCGGCGCCACGCCAGCGCTTACCGCATCGAATGCAGGCCGACGATATTTCCCTCGGTATCCTCGAAGAGCGCGATGTTGCCCATCTCGGGGCTGACCATCGTTTTCGGCATCACGACGCGGCCGCCGGCCCGCGCCACGCGCGCCAGCACCGGCGCGAGATCGTCTCCACCGCTCAAGTAGACGAGTGTTCCGTGGGGTGACGGCCGGGCCGCGGCGTTCTTGTTGATCGCTCCGCCGATGCCGCCGTTGGCGCTGTCGTAGGGCAGGATGCCGAGGGTCGATTCCCCCGCCGGCATGACGGGCATATCATAGTCAAAAATCGTGCTGTAGAACCGTCGTGCGCGCTCGAAATCCTCCGCGGGAATCTCGAACCAGGCCAGGGCGTTTTTTTGCATGACTGGGTGGGGTGCCACCGATGATGGGGAGTTTCCGCCGGAGTGCAATCCCGGGAATTGCCCCAGAGCATCGTCCGGCCCGTGCTCGTGCACCGCGCGTAATGGGCCTGCACGGACAGCCGTGTGGAAACCAGATAGAACGTAGTGGAGTCGGACCCTTCCCGCGCACAGCAGTCTGGAGTGGTCGCGAGCCCGGGTCACCCTGCACCATCCCGCGGGGGACCGTGTGGAAGGCGCCGACCTCTGCACTTTGCAGATGTGCGGGCCCGCGCTGAGGCTTTGTCGCGAGGCGAGTGTGGAAAACACTCATCGACCTCCTAGTCAGGCATCGGGCTGCAGCCCGAAGTTGGGCCGGGGTGAAAACTCCCGGTTGTCTTTACCGGGATGCTGTGCATTGTCTCGGTTGTCCATGAAAGCTCGTTCACTTCGTAGTATTGTTCGCATCGATCAGGACAAACCGCGCAGCCAGCACGCCTGGCAGGTGCGGATCATCCGGACCGATGGCTCGTTCACGCGGTTGTTCTCCGACTCCAAGCACGGCGGCCGCAAGGGCGCGCTCGCTGCGGCGATCAAGTGCCGCGACGCCGAGCTCAAGAAGCGACCGGCCAAGTCCTCGTACGAGCAGGCCCTCCAGGTGAAGTCCAACAACACCTCGGGCATCGTCGGCGTGCGCCGCGGTGTGCGCAAGGTGCGCCGTGGAAAGAAGGTCTGGTCCTACGATGTATGGGTCGCGACCGGGACGCCCGTCTCCGGCGGCGCGTCCAAGACGCGGTACTTCTCGATCGATGCGCTCGGCGAACGCCGTGCCAAGGCCGAGGCGATCGCGCAGCGCAAGGAGTGGGAGAAGAGCCTGCGGGCCTCGGTCTCCTGATCGACGCTGGTGCTCAGTTTCTCGTCGGCGAGTGACGGCGGCCGCCGGCCGTGTCACTCGCCGATGATTTTGATCAGGGCGCGTTTGCGGCGCATGCCGTCGAACTCACCGTAGAAGATCTGCTCCCACGGGCCGAAGTCGAGGCGCCCGTCCGTCACGGCGACGACGACCTCGCGGCCCATGATCGTGCGCTTGAGGTGGGCGTCGGCATTGTCCTCACCGCGGTTGTGCGCGTAGTGGCTGTGCGGCTTTTCCGGGGCGAGCTTTTCGAGCCACTTCTCGAAGTCGGCATGGAGCCCCGACTCATCATCGTTGATGAACACGGAGGCCGAGATGTGCATGGCATTGACGAGGCAGAGCCCCTCACGAACGCCGCTCTCCGCCAGGGCGGCCTCGACTTGCGGCGTGATGTTGATCAGCTGCCGGCGTTGCGGCGCCTCGAACCAGAGTTCCTTGCGGTAGGATTTCATGGTGCCAGGGAGCCTGGCACCGGCCTGCCCAGGAGCGAGCCGCGATGAGTGCCGCGCGCGGTTTCGGCGTTGTTTTTCCTCTTGCGGAACGCAAGGTCGGAACCGCTCCCGATGGACCAGTACCACCACCTCCTGCGCCTTGTCCTTGAGAAGGGACGCTTCAAGGGCGATCGCACCGGCACCGGCACGTACGCCGTCTTTGGCGCGCAGGCGCGGTTCGATCTGCGCGACTCCTTCCCGTTGCTGACGACGAAGAAGCTGCACCTGCGATCGATCATCCATGAGTTGCTGTGGTTTCTGAAGGGCGAGACAAACACCCGCTACCTCAAGGAAAACAACGTCACCATCTGGGACGAGTGGGCGGACCGGGACGGAAACCTCGGGCGCGTCTACGGCGCCCAATGGCGCGACTGGCGCGCGGCCGATGGGCGGTCTGTCGACCAGATCTCGAACCTCATCGCCCAGATCCAGCGAAACCCCGACAGTCGCCGCCTCATCGTCTCGGCCTGGAATCCCGGTGAGATCGAGGGCATGGCTCTGCCGCCGTGCCACGCGTTGTTCCAGTTCTTCGTCAGTGAGGGCGAACTCAGCTGCCAGTTGTATCAGCGAAGTGCGGACCTGTTTCTCGGCGTGCCGTTCAACATCGCGTCGTATTCACTGCTAACCCTCATGGTGGCGCAGGTCTGCGGTCTCAAGCCCGGGGAGTTTGTCCACACCTTCGGCGATCTGCATCTCTACGCGAACCATCTGGAGCAGGCGCGGCTGCAGCTCTCCCGTGACCCGCGGCCGCTTCCCCGCGTGAGGCTGAATCCTGCGGTGAAGGACATCTTCGGCTTCCGCTACGAGGATTTCGAAGTCATCGGCTACGATCCGCATCCCGCCATCAAGGCGCCGATCGCCGTCTAGCGTCGTTTCACGGCGAACCTGCATGGAAGCGCACCCTCCCGACCTTCCTCCCAAGCCACGCGGCATGCGCGTCGTCGCCATCGTGGCGATGGCAGAGAACCGCGCCATCGGCACCGGTAACGCGCTTCCGTGGAGCCTGCCCGAGGATATGAAGTGGTTCCGCCAGAGCACGCGCGGCAAGACGCTGCTCATGGGCCGCAGGACATTCGAATCCATCGGTCGGCCACTTCCGCATCGGCGGACCATCGTGCTGACCCGCAGGGATTTTTCGATGGCCGGAGTCGAGGTGTGCCACGATCTGCAGGAACTCGAGAACCTGCTCCCGGCAGACCGCGAACTCTGGATCTGCGGTGGGGCGGAGATCTATGCCCTGACACTTGCCTGGTGGGATGAGCTGCTCCTGACCCGCGTGAAACGGCAGGTCGATGGCGACGCATTCTTCCCGCGCTTCGAGCATCGCATGACACGCGTCGAGGTGGTCCTTGACACGCCGGAGCTCACGATCGAGCGGCACGTGGCCGCCTGAAAACGCCGCGGAACGCGAAGCGCCCGCCCGGAAGTCCGCCTTGCGCCGGGCGCCAGCGATGGCAGCATGCAAGGTGTTGACCGCCCTGTTCAAGATGCCCGCGCCACTCCTTCTGCTCACCGTGCTCGTCGCGGCGTCATCAGCCATGGCACTTCCTGATCCGAACGAGCCCGTGGATCCCTCAAAGCGAGCGCCAATTTCCACGCGCGATGCCGTGCGACCCAGTGCCACTCCGCCTTCGGGCTCGGGTGTTGTCGGGGACCGACGGATACCCACCGTTCGCGCACCCATGCGCGGAGCAGTCCAGCCAGGGTCTGCGCGCGTCATCAACGTCGCAGAGACCCGGCCGAAACGCGTGCAGAAGGGGACGGTCCGTGCCACGCCCGCGGCCCGGGAGTTTTCATCGCGCCCCGCGGCGGACCTTCCCCAGGTCGTGCCGCGACTGGAGGCCGGCCGCTACCAGAAGATCCTCACTCGGTATCGCGCCGGCCACACCCGTGCCGCCGACCTGCGCCGCGCGCCAGTTCACCGTGGCGAAGCCAGGGTCGACCTCGCCGAGATCAACCGCTTCGCCAACCCGCGCGCCGCGCTCGAGCGGCAGGGCATTCCAGTGGTCTCCGCCGGAGACAGTCCGGCCGGGGAGAGCGCCCAGCCGACGGTGCCGCTGTCGGGCGACGACGCTGCGAAGTCGCGCTGACCGCCGGGAACGTGCACCGGTGCGCAGCCGCGCCGATCCTGAGCCCGGTTCCTGAGCGTGTCGGGCAGGCCCACGTGTTTGACTCTGGGGTGGGTCGATTACTCTGAGCCGCAAACGTCGATTGGCCCCCGCGATGCGCCCGGAGAGCGCACCCTGCTTCGGCCGCGAGGGTCGAACGTTCACGCCGGTCTCGCGAGGCTATCGGAGAACCGATCCAGGAGAGGGTGCGGCCTTCGGCCGAACCGCGGCCCACCGCGGACGGAGCGCCGAACCCGCCGAGCATTACCTCACCATTCCCAGGGTGCCGGAGGGCCTCGGTCATTCAGCCCGAGCGCCGGACGCGCTCCTTCTCGGCGTCGCGCTCCTCCTCGAGCCGCGCTCGCTCACTGGCGATCTGCTTTCGGATGTTCTCGGCCTCTTCGAGTTCGCCCCGACCCTGTACTTCCGCGAGCCGCTGCTGCAGGAAGATCTCACGCTCGGCGAGCTTCCCTTGATAGACGCGGGTGATCTCCGCCATGCGTTCCTTCTGCTCCGGGGAAAGTGGCTTCTCGGCCGATGTGTCGGCGCGCTGCAAACGCTCCATCGCAAGTTCGTAGGCGGATTTCATGATGCGCGATTGTTTCGGCGCGTCGGGCCGGGTCACGAGGAAAACGAGAGCGGGGATGAGGAACGCGGGCGGCAGGAGAAAACCTCCCGGCGTGCGCGCCCATCGTCGAGCGTAACCGACGAGGCAGATGCCGAGCGTTGCCGCGACCAGCGCGGGAGCGATCCACGATGCCGCAAAGGTTCCCGCAAAGTGCATCCCCGGCCAGTCCGCGGCGGAGCGGGCAAAGGCATTCATGACTGAAAGCACCATCGCCCCCGCATGGTTGAACAGCACGCTCAGCCACGTCAGCCCACAGAGGCCGCAGACAAGCGACGAGAATCCGGACAGGATCGAGTAAAGGGAAACCGGGACCAGGACGAGGTTCGCGATCACGGCGCCAGGCGTGGCGATCCCGAAGTGGGCGACAGTCAGCGGCGTGGAGATCAGGGCCGCAGACCACGACGTGCACGTGATGATGATCGCGCCCCGCCCGAGGAAGAAGATCCGCCGGTGCCACCAGCGCCATGCATCGTCGGGAAGGTGCGCCCATGGATGCCACCATGCCAGCCATCGGTTTGTCAGCGGCGCGGCATACAACAGGAGCATCGCCACCACGGAATACGAGAACTGGAAACTCAGGTTTCGAAGTGCCAGCGGATCGATCACAAGCACGGCGAAAGCCGCGGTCGCGATGGAGGCGATGGGGTTCGAGGGGCGCCGCAGCGAGGCCCCCGTCCAGACGAGAGCCACCATCACCAGCGCGCGTCTGGCGGATGGCGTCGATCCCGTCGCTTCGACGAAGGCGAGCAGCACGGCGATTCCCAGCACCGCGCGAGCCACGGGCGCGAGCGGGAGGAAACGTAACAGTCCATGCAGACAACCCGCAATGACGGCGATATGCAGTCCTGAGATGGCAAAAAGATGCATGGCACCCGTGTGCAGATAATCCTGCTGTTGGTCTTCCGACATGGCATCCCGCCTTCCGAGGAACATCGCGAGGTAAGCGCCGGAGGCGTCATGGCGTGTGGGAAGTCCCGCCCGCAGGATCTTGTCGAACCGCGAACCCAGTCGGGCGCTCCATCGCTGCCAGGCTCCCGGGCCAGCCACCACCTCCTCGACGCGACACCGCGAGATGCGAAAGAACACGGCGTTCGAGACAAGGTAATCACGGAATGAGTCGGCGCCTTGCCCCGGCCTGACGATGCCGATGGTTTGACGGTCGAGATGGACCGACTCGATCACGCCCGTGATACGCAGAACCTCCGATCGAAGCGGCTCCGAACCATCGGGCCGCGTCGCTTGTGCGAGATAGGCGCGCGCGCCCCGAAGGTCACTGACGAGCGGGTCCGCCGCACGGATGCGAACCAGCGCGGACGCTTCGTCCTTCCGGAGACTCGTCGGAAAGACCCGCAACACCTCCACGTCGAGCGAGACCTCGCGGGGAGGCAGGACGCGCCATCGCTCGGGCTCCCGTAGGATTGGCCCCATCCGTATCGCCCCGAGGATCACGCCCGCTGCGATCGTGCAGGCTGCCCATAGGGCTCTGCCGCGAACCCCGGTTCCCTTCCACGCGGCCACGAGCGCGCCCGCGGCGAGAAACAGGCAGGCGATTGTCCAGGCAGGTGTCTGGGCCCGGAATGTCTCGGCCCGGAGAAGCAGCCCGGCGGCGTAGGGGAGGACCAGCCAGAGAATCGGGGCCCGATAACCTTCATCGCGGACGGCCATGGCGTGCGTGCTCCGGACAGAAGACGGGTGCGGGCTCCCGGATGTCTAGTGCGCGATGAAGCGGCGTCGCGCCACCCGCAGCGGTCGAACCATGCCGGACCGAAGGTAGTTCCTGCCCTGGGCGACAGCCCGGGCGAGGTCGCTGCCGAGGGCGAGTCGCGCGGCGATCGCCGAGGAGAGCGTGCACCCGCTGCCGTGTGTATTGACCCCGTGGATTCGCTGTCCGCCGTACTCACGCACGCGCCCGTCCGGCGCCGCCAGAACATCCACGAGACGGCGGCCGCGCAGATGGCCGCCTTTCAAGAGCACATGGGTGCCGAAACGATGGGCGAGGGTCAGGGCCGCGTCTGCCAGTTCGCCGGGTCCCTCCGGTTTACGGCCAAGGAGCACGGCACCTTCGTCGAGATTGGGTGTGATGAGCACGGCGAGTGGAAACAACCGGGAGGTCATCACCGCGATCGCGTCCTCGCGCAGCAGCACCGCGCCGCTGGTCGCCACCATCACAGGGTCGACGACGAGGGGAATCGGATCCGCCTCGAGCGCGTCACACACCGAGGAGATGATGTCGGCATTGAAGAGCATGCCCGTCTTGGCCGCGCGAACCGGGAAATAGGAGCAGACGGCCTCGATCTGCTGGCGCACGATGGACCCGGGGGCGGCGTGGACTCCGGTGACGCCCCCGGGGTTCTGTGCCGTCAGACAGGTGATCGCAGTCGTGCCAAAGACGCCATGGGCAGCGAACGTGAGCAGGTCGGCTTGGATGCCGGCTCCCGCGCCGCTATCGGAACCGGCGATGGACAGGGCGACACGGAGCGGTTGATGTCGCGACGCAGGGGTGACGGCGGCACACATGGGCGGGCATCTTTCGCCGGAACCGGCAGTCGAGGCAAGACCGTGTCGCGCGCCGCCGGTGGTGGAGGCGTGGCGGGTGTAGTTCCCGGCCGGTTACGCGGCGCGGAGCACCGCCAGGCGCGACCGCAGCCGCGTTGGCCGGCGGTCGGCCGGGTCACCTCGGCGTCACCGAGCAGGCGAGCCGCAACTCAGCTCTCCGAGCCCTGGACCAATAATGTATCATCCTCATACCCAACGGCCTGAGAGATTCCACGCATTCTTCGCATTTTCGTCGGAAAAACGCTTGCGTCACAAAACCGGAATCGCACTGTCGCCGGCTCTTCTTTGACGGATCGACTCAACGGAAACGCGAGGCGGTCCAAAAAAGAGAAGTTCTTTAGAAAAAGGTATTGACCGAGGACGCTCGAAGGTCCTTAGTCGAAATCTTTCCTCGGTGGGAAGGTCGCAGCGAAAAACGCAAAGCGACTAAAAACCGAAAGTTCTTTAGAAAAGTCATTGACCGAGGATTTCGAAAGGTTCTTCATCTGAACCTTTCCTCGGTTGAGGACTCGGTTCTTTGAAATCTGTGTTGTGCGATTAGAAGTGACCCAGATCGTTAATTCCTGAATCGCGTAGATCCGCGAATCGTCAGGGAAATCAAAGTCTTCATTTTTCGGAGAGTTTGATCCTGGCTCAGAACGAACGCTGGCGGCGTGGTTAAGACATGCAAGTCGAACGGGAGTTTAGGTGTAGCAATACATCTAAACTTCAGTGGCGAACGGGTGCGTAACACGTGAGCAATCTACCTCTTAGTGGGGAATAGCTCGGCGAAAGCCGAATTAATACCGCATGTGATCCTGCTTCGCATGGAGCAGCAATCAAAGTCGGGGATCGCAAGACCTGACGCTAGGAGAGGAGCTCGCGGCCTATCAGCTAGTTGGCGGGGTAATGGCCCACCAAGGCTAAGACGGGTAGCTGGTCTGAGAGGATGATCAGCCACACTGGAACTGAGACACGGTCCAGACACCTACGGGTGGCAGCAGTTTCGAATCATTCACAATGGGCGAAAGCCTGATGGTGCGACGCCGCGTGGGGGACGAAGGTCTTCGGATTGTAAACCCCTGTCACCGGGGACAAAACGTCGTTTGTTAATAGCAGACGACCTGATTTAACCCGGAGAGGAAGCAGTGGCTAACTCTGTGCCAGCAGCCGCGGTAATACAGAGACTGCAAGCGTTGTTCGGATTCACTGGGCGTAAAGGGTGCGCAGGCGGCCGGGTGTGTCGGGTGTGAAAGCTCGAGGCTTAACCTCGAAATTGCGCCCGAAACTATCCGGCTAGAGTACTGGAGAGGGAGGCGGAATTCACGGTGTAGCAGTGAAATGCGTAGATATCGTGAGGAACACCAATGGCGAAGGCAGCCTCCTGGACAGTTACTGACGCTCAGGCACGAAAGCGTGGGGAGCAAAAGGGATTAGATACCCCTGTAGTCCACGCCCTAAACGGTGCATACTAGCTGTTGGAGGAATCGACCCCTTCAGTGGCCAAGCTAACGCGATAAGTATGCCGCCTGAGGACTACGGCCGCAAGGCTAAAACTCAAAGGAATTGACGGGGGCCCGCACAAGCGGCGGAGCATGCGGATTAATTCGATGCAACGCGAAGAACCTTACCAAGGCTTGACATACACGAGAACGGGCCAGAAATGGTCAACTCTTTGGACACTCGTGAACAGGTGGTGCATGGTTGTCGTCAGCTCGTGTCGTGAGATGTTGGGTTAAGTCCCGCAACGAGCGCAACCCTCGTCCTATGTTGCCAGCGGGTAATGCCGGGGACTCATAGGAGACTGCCGGGGTCAACTCGGAGGAAGGTGGGGATGAGGTCAAATCATCATGCCCCTTATGTCTTGGGCTTCACGCATGCTACAATGGCCGGTACAAAGGGCTGCGATACCG